>JALYIP010000089.1 GCA_030775685.1 Bacteroidota bacterium | reverse complement strand
TTGCTGTTAGGTGCCTTGCGCTTTTTTACAGCGGGGGCACTACTATTAATATGGTGTGCCATTAAAGGCGAACAGATTTTTGTGAAGCGTAACATCATCCATGCCGCAGCAAGCGGCTTTTTATTGCTGGTGATAGGCAATGGCGCTGTAATTTGGGTAGAACAAACTTTACCCAGCGCCATGGTGGCCATTATGGTTTCATCCCCACCTATTTGGTTTGTACTATTGGATAAGCCAAACTGGAGCACCAACTTTAAAAGTAAAAGCACGCTGATAGGCCTGGTAATAGGTTTTATTGGCGTAATCCTGTTATTCAGCGAGCAGATTGAAGGCATGGTTGGCCCATCTGCAGGGCCTTCAAAACTGCCGGCAATGTTATTATTGGTGGTTGGTACTTTAGGCTGGGCGTCTGGCTCGTTATATTCAAAACATTACAATACCAAAGGTTCGGTATCGGTAAATACCGCCTGGCAAATGATGTTTGCCGGTGTTGTATTTATCCCATCAAGCTTTTTTCACCATGAGGTACAAAGCTTTAACTGGCACACCATCCCGGCACATAGCTGGTATGCATTATTGTACCTCATAGTTTTCGGTTCGATAGCTGCCTTTAGCGCCTATGTATGGTTATTACAGGTTAGGCCCGCCACCCAGGTAGGCACCTACGCCTATGTTAACCCGGTTATAGCTGTAATATTGGGCGTACTCTTCGCTCATGAAGGGGTAACGCTACTGCAAGTAGGCGGCCTGGTAATCATTTTGGGAAGTGTATTGCTTATTAACCTGAGTAAGTACAGAAAAGAAAAGCAGGTAAAGGAGGAACTTGCAGTTTGAAAAAGAGTCAAGAGTCAAGAATCAAGACAAAAAGCTGGGTCTGTAAAATAAACTGTGTCAACCCTTGGCAGGCCCCCATGGGGGCCTGCCAAGGGTTGATTGCTACATCAAATCTAATATCATTCTTCCGGGAAACCAAATGGCCAGCTTCTGAGCAGTAGTAGCCCAGTTTGAAAGCGGCATCGTCCATTTTTGTTTAATGTTGTTATGGGCTAAATAAATTAGTTTTAAAAGCGCCATATCGGAAGTGAATCCACCTTTTGTTTTGGTGACTTTTCTGACCTGCCTGTGGAACCCTTCGATCGTA
Organism: Bacteroidota bacterium; assembly: GCA_030775685.1. Taxonomy (GTDB): domain Bacteria; phylum Bacteroidota; class Bacteroidia; order Sphingobacteriales; family Sphingobacteriaceae; genus Mucilaginibacter. The sequence continues at coordinate 3,044 of JALYIP010000089.1, read as the reverse complement.
TTGGTGGTGTATATCAGCTTCCGAACAGCCGCATCATACCGGAAATAGGTGGTTAGCTTTGACCAGTTATTACGCCATGATTCCAATACTTTCTCGTATTTCTTGCCCCACTTTTCTTCCAGCTGATCCAGGCGCAGTTCAGCCAGTTCCAATGTTTCTGCCTGGTAAACCGGCTTCAGGTCTTTCATAAACACTTTTTGATCTTTGGATGCTACATACTTCAAGGTGTTGCGTATCTGATGGACAATGCAGGTCTGAATCTCTGTTTGAGGGAATACGGTATTGATGGCTTGCGGGAACCCGGTAAGATTGTCAATACACGCGATCAGGATATCCTTTACGCCACGGTTCTGCAAATCGGTCAATACCGATAACCAGAAGTTAGCGCCCTCGCTTTGAGAAACATACATGCCTAAAAGTTCCTTGTGCCCATGCCTGTCGATGCCCAGGATGTTGTAAACGGCATGGGACACCATCCGGTGGTCTTCCTTTACTTTATAGTGCATCGCATCCAGCCAAACGATCGTATAAAGCTCTTCCAGCGGTCTTGATTGCCATTCTTTTACTTCTGGGATGATCTTGTCGGTAATAGCTGATAAGGTGCTGTGACTGATCTCCGTATCGTACATATCTTTGATATGCTTCGAGATATCACGCAAGCTCATCCCTAAGCCGTACATGCCAATAATCTTTGATTCGAGGCTTTCAGCGAGGATGGTTTCCCGCTTGCGGATCAGTTCGGGTTCAAAGCTAGAATTACGGTCACGAGGCGTATTAACGGTTATTGTGCCGTCTGACGTACGTACATCCTTACTGGTCTTACCATTCTTGCGGTTGCCGGAACTGCGTTCCGCTTCATCCAAATGGCTTTCCAATTCAGCTTCCAATGCCGCATCTAAAAAACTTTTGAGTAAAGGAGCAAAAGCACCATCCTTACCATAAAGCGACTTGCCCGAGCGAAGTTGCTCCAGGGCTTTCCTTTTCATTTGCTCGTACTCGAGCGATTCTTCCTGTTTCATTTCTAAACTATGTTAAAGGTAACTAATTACGCTTTGACACAGTTTATTTTACACCCTCGATTTTTTGGTTTGAGGGATAGAGCGTTTCATCTGAAAATCTGCATATCTGCACATCCGGCATTTCATCTGCACATTTGAAATCTGCAGATCTGCATATTCGGCCTTTCATCTGCACATCGTTGAACTGCACATCAATTCTCTAATTAAATAATTCTACCAATAGGCTGATATTTATTTCGATAGCAGTCATTATAACAAATAGTGATAGTGTCTCAGTTTGAAATGGTGGGTAGGATAAATAGCAATTAATTGATAAAGATATTTCTGTGTTGTGTTGTTTTGGGAAAATATGTTGGCGGGATATAAATAAACATTAACTTGTATGAGTAAACAATTTGTTAATATTATGGATAAAGAACTTGAAATACTTAGATTAGAAAAGCTATTAAACAAAATAGATGTATCAAAAAATGATGACAAGTCATTTGATGAATTGTATAATCTATTTATTGATGAATTTGAATTAAACCCTTTTGAAAGTCCTAATATACTGAAAGAAGCGAGGGTTTATTTATCAGAGAAGAAAAAGCATCCCAATAATGAAAAGCTAAACGTTTACTATTATCAAGAATTTTTAAAAGACATTCGATCTTTTATTTTCGACAAAATACAACGGATCAAACATAGCACCCAGTGAGCCATTAAATAACAAAAAATCCAATTCCCTTTGAGTTGGACAATAGTATTTATTTGCCTCTTTAAATCTGCCAATGGGGTTTATTTGAAATATGGTTACTACATTTTTATAGTGCCACACTTCAATCAAAATATCATAATCAAAAGATTTTTGATAAGTCATTGTTTCGCCATCTTCGCTTGTTTTAATTAATCCGTATTTATCAAAGTCAAGATTACTGTTTTGAATTATCATAATACAAAACTATATCAAATAAACACATTATTTTATTGATATAAAACCCAACAAAAAAGGCTGAAATTAATCAGCCAGTTTAACAATGTCCTCTATGCTCATGGGCTCTTTGGTTATCCCTGCTTCCATGGCCGGTGTTACCCTGAGCGTCTTGTGTATCTTAGCAAAGTTGTAATAAACGAAGTGTAAGGCTATTGCATGGCAGTGGTTATCCATCTTTTTGCTAAAGGCATTGGTTAGCCTGGTAAACCTACGCATGTGCATACGCATAGTTAAGTTTTGGCGCTCTACCATTGACGTGCTAACATGCTCCGGGTCTGGGCTACCAGTAATATATATCTTCTCTGTACTCTTAACCGTTGGTGGGCTGTATTTAGCTTCTGTAGTACGTTCAAATGCTTGCTGATAGCGTTTAGCCCCTTTAGGGTTATCACTCTCGTAGTTCTTTATAATCTGTGCAAAGTCAATCTTATCACCAAAGTTGTTTTTAACCGCATCCCTATACGTTTTAAGCCCGTCTGTACTAAGTTGAACCCTGTTGTTTAAACGGCTCTTTAAGTCCCTCATAAAGTCGTGTGCGCTTGTTGCATACCTCGGGCCTACATAGAATGATACGATTAGTTTACTCTCTGGATCTAACGCCGTCCACGTCCAAATATCTCCCGCTTGTCCCTTAACTATGTCGCTATTCATAATCTCATCAACATTACTCTGTTTGGCATAAACAAACGACCAAATTTCATCACATTGAATAAGCTTAGAGTTTAAGCTATGCACTGCTTCATCGTGGAACGCCTGACAGGCTTTACCAGTGTCAACCAATAGCTTAGTAACTGTGTTGATACTGCAATCAACTAAACGAGAGGTTGCACGTAATGACATACCCTCAACTAAACAATTAATGATTTGGATTTTCTTTGCTATTGGCAATTTGTTCATGCCTCAAATATAGTGATTTATATCACTTGTCAAGCATAATAAATCATTTTAAATAAAGATTGTTTTAGGTTGCTATAAATTGTATGTTAGAAAACCAAAAACAATTAAAAACATCATGTTTGATTTACCCAAATACCAGTATGATCATATAACCG
>JALYIP010000088.1 GCA_030775685.1 Bacteroidota bacterium | reverse complement strand
GTTAATAGTGCTTTTATAACCCGTGTTAAAATAGATATTGATGTTATTAATAATGACTTTCATGGTGAATTTACTTTACGTGATATTCAAATTTCGGCGCGGGTAAAGCCGTACCGAACCCATAACATTGGTATTTTACCTATATGGCCGTGTTGCTTACCCGCTTGGTGCTCTCCTGCGTTCAGGTGAGCCGAAAGAGGTGATGAACACGCGGGCCATACTCAACTGTTAAGCAACCAAGAGCGCGTAGCCGGGTAAAAAGTCAAGGCCAGGCAAGCCGCTAAAAAACAAAACACTGCTGCCTGCTCCGTATAGCCTTTACTTTTTATCCCGGCGTGAGTTATCTTCGCTGTACAGGTGAATATGGAATGTGTCCCGTAAATGAGCGGGGGCTGGGTGCAAATCTGTTATGAGGAACGAAATTCAGTTTTGCGGTGCAGCGAAGAGGCGGACGGCATAATGGAACCTGGCACGGAGTGCGTGGTGCAATGAAGCCGTCTGCCGAAGCGCATGGGATTCTACATGTGTCTATATATACCATCCCCTATTATTATCAAAAAGAAAACTTTGTATATTTGAAACTATGGAAATATTTACGAAACCAACCAATACACATATCGGGCGAAAAATAGTCGTATCCGTGAATTAAAAGGTATTCAACAAGAAACCCTCGCCTCTGAATTGGGTGTGAGCCAGCAAACAGTTTCCCGTATGGAACAAAGCGAGGCTGTGGAAGATGAAATTTTGGAAAAAGTAGCAAAAGTATTAGGCGTTCCTGCCGAAGCGATTAAAAACTTCAACGAAGAAGCGGTGATTAATATAATTGCAAGCACACTACATGATAATTGCTGGATCGATTAGTAACAATTGTTCTTTCATATTTAACCCTTTTGATAAGATAGTAGAACTTTACGATGAGAAAGTTGCTTTATTAGAACGCTTATAGCAAAGTGAGCGGGAGAAAAATGAGTTTTTGAAAAAATAAATATCGCCTCACATTTGTATTGGATCAAACGATTTTAAGATAACAAATTATAATATTAAAGGCTTTCATCTGCGCAAAGTCTAATAATTTTTTGGATTCTGCGACCAATACTTTTGCTAGTTCAGCAATGGAAAAGAACGTAAGCCGCTACACACTTAGCCGACTATACCGATCAGTGCCTCACAGCTATATCAGCATTATAGGTCGATTGGCGATAATGACAGACGATATTCAATTTGCTGATTTCAAATCAGCATTCGGGTATTGGTCTTAGATTTGTGGACTGCCAAAGCCGCTCACAGCTTCAGTTTGTCGTGCATACTTCCACACAAAGCCATTCCATTGCTTGTAAATCCCCTTGGCTACCTGGATAATGTGTTTTTCATCAATTCGTGTTTGCCGCGATGCTTCTTTGATACTGACATATAGGTTGATGAGGTTCCCTTTCAGATCATATTGTTCAATCGGCTTACACAAGTGGATATTCCGCTCCATAGTATACCAGTGATTCCGACGCAAAAGGTACCAGTGATTCCGCTGCAAAAGGGGCCAGTCATGGATAAGGAGTTGCTGAAGATTGCGTGAGGGGGAAGATTTTCTTCTTCGTTGAGCCGGTAAAAAAGCTGACATTCCGGCAATAGTATACCACTTATTCCGCTCCAAAGTATACCACTAAGCAGGTTAACCTGCCATTAATCATAGGTTTGATCAGGTCACACTAATCACCAAATGGAATGGCAAACAAGCTGCTTAATATGAATAAAGTACGGCAAATACTCCTGTTTTTGGAGCGCGGAGCATCACAAAGATCCATAGCAAGGGAAACAGGAACGAACAGAAAAACCATCGCTAACTACCTTGGTAAGTTTGGTCAAACCGGCTTGGGCTTTAGCGAACTGCTGGCCTTGGATGACCGTAAACTCGATGAGATCGTAGGGTTGGCTAAAGCCCAGGCGGAAGAAACAGACCCGCGCAAGCTTCACTTTAATAGTCTGATCGGGCTCCATACGCACGAATTGGCCAAAGAGGGTGTTACCCGTTTACTACTTTGGGAAGAATATATCCAGGACTTTCCGGAAGGGTTTCAGTATTCCGGATTCTGTGAACTCTTACAGGAGCAACAGAAGCTGAACAGCGCCGTGATGCACTTTGAGCATCAGCCCGGCAAGCTTTTGCAAGTAGATTTCGCCGGGGCACCGCTTCATTATGTTGACCTGTCTACCGGCGAATTGATCGCCTGCCCTGTGTTTATTGCCGTGCTTCCCTTTAGCGGCTATGGCTATGTAGAGGCCCTGCCTAACGCCAAACTGCTTCAGGTAGTGAAAGCCCTCAATAATACCCTGGATTACCTTGGCGGGGTGCCATTAGGGGTTAAGTCGGATAACATGAGGCAGTGGGTATCTAAGACCTGCCGGTACGAACCCCTGTTTACCGAGATGCTTCAGCAATGGTCTAACCATAACCATATCGCCTTATTCGCTGCCAGGGCCAATAAACCCAAAGGTAAACCGCCGGTAGAGGGCCTGGTCAAGATCACCTACATGCGCATTTACGCCAAGTTAAGGAACGAAACGTTCCATAGCCTGGCTGAACTCAATCGGGCCATATGGGCCAAGCTGGACCAGCATCACCAGATCAACTTCCATAAGAAGACCTTCAGCCGCCAGGAGTTATTCACCGGGCAGGAAAAAGCCTTGCTACAACCGATGCCTGAAACCGCTTATTATATCCGGCACTATACCAAAGCTAAAGTTCAGAAAAGCTACCATGTCCTGATCGGTGAAGACTGGCACCACTACAGTGTTCCTTTCCGCTTTATCGGCAAGGAGGTGCGGCTCATCTATTGCCTGGATACAGTGGAGATCTATTACAATAACCAGCGCATCGCCCTGCATAAACGGGATTACAGAAACCATAAGTACACGACCATCTTAGAGCATATGCCCGCCAGCCATCAGGCTCATTTGGCAACCAGGGGCTTCAGTTCGGCATATTACCTGCAAAAGGCAACGGAGGTTGGGCCCTGAACCCATGCCTTCTTTCAAAAACTGATGGAAAGCAAAAAGGTTATTGAACAGTCTTATACCTCCTGCCTGGGTTTGCTCAGGCTGATTAGTGCCTATGGCCCGGTGCGGATCGAGGCGGCTTGCACACGAGGATTAAGCGGCAGTAAGTTTAGCTATACAGCCATTAAAAACATCCTGGCAAACAATATGGACCTGATGGAACAAGAAGCTACCAAAGAATACCGGATCCCCATTCATGTCAACTTAAGAGGCCCGGAAGCATACAATGAAAACTAAAAACCCATAATCAAATGAACACAGAAAACACATTAGACCAGCTGAAATCGCTTAAACTAAGCGGTATGGCTAACCGGTATGAGGCGACACTATTGCTTCCCGTACAGGAACTTCAGGACGTACACTCCCTTGTCGGGATGCTCACACAGGCAGAGGTTGAATACCGTGACCACACGCCCGAACGCAAAAGTACCTGAACTACAGTAAGCTCCGGTACCATGCCTTACCCGAGGATATTCTTTGTACGCCTGACCGGGGAATCACCCGGGAACAGGTGCTGCGGTTATCTGATGGAATGTTTATTGCAAAAGGTGAAAATGTCCTGATCACCGGTGCCACAGGTTGTGGTAAAAGCTTTCTGGCGTGTGCTATGGGGCGCAGCGCCTGCTTGCTGGGCTACCGAACCCTTTACTATAGCATGAACAAGTTCCTGGAATCACTGGCCCAGGCCCGGCTGGATGGCACCTATCTCAAATGGATCAGGAACTTTATTGATGAACCAACGCTTGCCGATGCGATCATGGACAGATTGGCAGCTTCTGCGCACAGAATTGCTTTAACGGGTAAATCTATGAGAAACAAGAAAAATCACTAAGTTTACTGCACATCATACTGCTTAGTGGTGATGGAGTTCTGACTACTCGTTTACACCTCAAATCCCTGGCCCCTTTTGCAGCGGAATGGTGGTATACTTTCCCCGGAATAATCACACAAGGACATATTTTTCTTCCAGTTCGAGCGGTCTGCTGTTTTCAGGTACGGAAACAAACGGCCCCGTTCGCAGCCCGCTGCCGTTTTTCGCTTTTGGTCACCAGTCTGACATTGTCGGATTTGCAATTATATCCGTTACCGCCAATGTTGTTGACATAGAGTCCGTTTTTCCGGTAATCCAAATGGGGGTCGATAAATGTCATATAAATCAGCCTTCTGACATTAAAATAATGCGGCTGTGCCCAACTGAGATTGTCACCCGCAAATCGATCATCGGCTCTCCGGTAAAAATATTCCGGTTCCTGGTGACCGACTGGCTAAGTATCTGGCCCTTTACAAACTGCTTCTTAATGCGGGGATGATCGATAATCCGGTCAAGCGATTTACCCGCCCGAGGTTTGATGCCTGAAACGATCCCTAAAGCCGGGAATGTCTTTCCATACCTCATCGGACATATTAACTAGGGATTTGTTTTGATACGGCGCAAGGTCGCGGGAAATTTTCATAGGTATAACCATAATATAATTTGATCGAAGGCTACGGCGCACAAAATAAAGATACGCAGCAAACAAAAAAAGCAAAAGCCAGACAATATTAAAATGCCACAGGCACAGCCATGCCATTGAAAAATCAAGTAAGCCCAAATTTGTTGAAATCTGCTGCACGCCTAGCATCCAACTACGTTAATCAGTGCCTCACAGTTATATACTTCATGCTATCGTATATAAAAAACTCCCGGAGAAACTAACACCCAAGAGTTGCATATTTATTACTTTACATGCGGGCCAATACCCTTTTATCCCCACTTTGGACACGAAATAAGGATATCTCTAACGTTGAAATTAATTAAAATGCATCCTATACAGATCAATTCCTGGCAGCATGAACCGGACCTGAAATTCCTTGGACGTAAATCACCAGAGTTCTCATACGGGTTTAATTTATCGCGTCCCTTTTTCGAATCCAACCTGCAATTTAATGTGGGAATCAAACATACATACAGCAACGTTTTTAACGGCGTTTTTTTTCTTGCTCAGACTGTATCTGTGTTTGAGGTCAAAGAGGAAGAGGAGCCCCCGAAAGCCGATGAACTGTTTGCACTGGTGGATGAACGAACCCGGCCGACCAACCTGTCGCACGACCAGATCGCCAACGCCAACCTGCAGAAGTAAGCGCCATGATCCAGGCAGCCAACGATGTGCTGGCCTTCGCCCGCGAAAGCATTCAAGAATGCCGGCGGGCGCAATCTGCTCGCATTTCGCAACTTGCGGGAAATTTCCCTGGCAAGGCAAGTTGACGGCAAGGTACATTATATGCAGAAGCAATCAATATCTCATAAGCTGCACTTCCGCCAGCCAGTGTCAAATGCGGAACTTCCGCTGTTTGAAAGCCTCACGAATTTTTACAGCCAGCTAGATGAAGGGCTGAAGACACTAGAATACTTATCATTTACACCACAGGACGTCATCGAATTTGAAAATTATCTCTTTTACGATTTCCGCGGTACAGAATTGTTGAATTATCATTTGACGGTTGATCGGATTTATCGACTTGTAGTCAATGAAAGGGTTAAAATCTTCATTTGTTATATGTTATATCAATACCAACAGTTTTTTCGGTGATGTTCATTATTACTTCGTCGAGTTCATTTGCTGATATTTTAAGGTATTCTTTTACCAGAATTTGTTCGTCGTCGTAGTTATTAGTGTTATGGATCATTGGCACCAACGCCATGATTCTGGCCAGCGGCGCTCTGATCACATGAGATTGCATCCACGAAATTTCTTTGAGTTTAATATTCTGCTGCTCGATAGCTTTAATGTAACGTTCTTTCTCGGTAATATCTTTGGCTATGATTAGTTTTGCATTTTTGCCTTTATATATCAGAACATTGCTTTGGAGCTCTACAAGTATGATTTCCCCATTTTTCTTAAGATGCCGAAAGTCATAAAGATTGGCTGCGCTCTTTCGTGACTTATTTTTTATAATTGTCTTTTCTAATGACAAGAGATCTTCAGCAGGTCGAATATCTTTAATAGTCATAGCCAGGAATTCCTTTTTGGTATATCCATAGTTTTTTATAGCGGCCTTATTCACATCCAGAAAGCGCAACGTTTCCTGGTCATAAACCCACATGGGTAGCGGGCTCATCTGGAACAAATTGCTGTATCGTCTTTCTGACTCCACCAGCTTTAGTTCGGTAAGTTTTCGCTCTGTGATTTCTGACGAGGTAATGACCAGTCCACTAACAGTGCCAGAACTGTAAACGGGACTAACCGTAAAGTCAAACCAGTGAACAGCCGCATTTTTTCGTTCAAACGGGAACTGGTAATGAATTGTTTTCCCGGACATGATTTCTCCAACGATGTGATCATAATTTCCTTTACGCGACGGGTGGGCAAATACCCGTAGGTCATCACCAACACGGATCTCCTGGCCTGTGTTCAAAAGCATGATTTGCCTGGCCTTGGCGTTAAATGTTTTTATAGAGCAATCCAAACCAGCTAGGATAAAGCCTTCTGAGGTACTGTCAAATATGGCTTGCAGGTCCGCCTGGGAACTGAGCAATGACTGTTCTGCCTTTATTATTGCGGTTAAATCATGCACCACCCCATACAGTCCTATCGGCTTGCCTAGCTGGTCAAATTCAAAGTCCGACTGTGAATATAGATGCCTGACGCCGCCATCTTTTCTGATAATTCGATGAAAAAAGGACATTCGGCTCTGATCGGCCGTTCCTTTTTTAATAGCTTGTGAAACTGACTCCCGGTCTTCCCAGTGAATGTATGACAACCACGCGCTATACGACTGTTCTACTTCAGCCGTATTAATACCGTAGATTTTTAGTGCTTCTTTTGAGCACAGCACTTTTCCTGTGCCAAAATCCAGTGTCCAGCTACCTAAATGAGCAATGGCCTGAGCTTGGTGGAGCCGCCATTCACTTTTCTGCAACTTTTGTTCAGCCACAGTGCGTTGCCGGTTTCTTTCCAGCACATCCAGAGCGAATGACATATCGCCGGCAGCCTCGTTTAAAAGAGCTATTTCTGCAGGGTTGAAAAAATTTGTTTCATCGGAAAACAGGTTGAAAGTCCCTAAAATCTTGCCTGAACGGCGAATCGGCATTACAATGCAGGACCTGTAACCGCGTTCTATTGGTAATGATTCTCGACCAACTAACAGCGTTTCCGTACTAATTTGATTACAAACATATGGATTGCCGGTACGGAATACTTCCCGCTGTAAGATACCGGTAACTTCAGCTAAGACCGAAAGGTCTTGAATCACACCTTCGATCACGTTCTTCATGGAGTTATCCGGTGTGGCAATCGCTACCGAGGCGGTTTTAAATTTACCGATGCCGACCGCGATCTGGCAAGCTTCTGTGTAAATGTCTTCCTCGTTACTGACCCGAATGATCATTTGGTTAATCTGACTGATCAGACGGAACATGCGGTTCGTATTGATCAGTTCTTTTTCGGTCATGCTCTTTCGCTCCTCTGCTGCCTTTCTCTTCAAGGTTTCATTTTTCAGCGCATCGGCAATATAGCTTAGTGTCAATTGATCTGAGCCGGGTTGGGCAACTGGTGGTTCTTCGTTTAAAAGGTCCAGTGATTCTTTTAACTTCCCCAATAATACCTTGTTGTTATTGTCGATCTCCTTACGTAGATTCTGGTAGAGCCCCTTCATTTCTTCGGAACTCAACTCGATCGACCTTTCCAGCATTTTTCGGTCTTTATCATGATGATCGTAGGTATCACTGATGATCTTAAAGAGTGGCCGGACATTCTCAGAGATATTCTCCAATGACCCATACTGTTTTTTTAGCTGTCTTTGGAGCAATTTATTCCATTCTATCATACTTCGCTTATCGTAGTGATCGTCATGGTCTGATTATGTAACTCACATCGGGAAGAAGCAACGGCAGGCGCAAATTCCCCGTAGGAGTAAAAGCCCGTCATGATCGTTTCTTCGCCAAAAACAGAACGGACAATTTCAACTTCCTCTTCAATCCGCTGGCCTAAAACAAGGTTTCGTCCTACACAACTGATCAATAATGCCAATTGCGGTGCTCTTGTACTGCCTGATAGACACTCCTCTGCAGCTGCCCCGGCACCATCGATGAGCCTGTCGTGGTTTGCTTTCATTAACTGTGCATAAGCTCCTTCCGGCATATTGCCGGCGAAAGTCAGGCTTTTGTCCTGTTCGTTTACCGAAAGGATGGTCCTTACCAGCGGAGCGGCAGACGCTGAAACTCGGATCGACAAAGGAAACAATAATCCCGAAACGGGCAGTTCCGCAGCATATTTACCAAGATAAAGTTTGTAAATATCTAATGCCGGCTTACCATCCAGTTCAAATAGAATATTCTTATCTGAACGTGTGATCAGCCGTTCCACGCCGAAAGCATCCCATCCGCCAACGCTGCCAGAGCTTACCTGAATATTGTCACCGTAAAAGCCAATAGCGGCGATAAGGCCGCTTACAGGTATCTCATTTAAGCCAACGAGTGTGCTTTGGAACCGTTCACCATCACCAGCCATACCGCCCGTAACCAGCGTTGCGGCAGGCAAAAATTCATTCAGGGCAAGCATCAGTTCACTGCCATTAACCTGTTGCCCGTCTGAGATCACCAAAACACTCTTTAGGTTTTCAGCAGGAAGTTGGAGAGCAAGATCATAACCCGCCTGAAAAGTATTCTCAAAATCCTCAATGTGGACACTGGCAACTGAAACAGTAGTATGATCAAAACCTATGGCAACGAGTGATAAAGAGTCTTCAAAAACCTGTATATCCGCGATCTCTCCGGCTGTAGAGCATATTAATATCTCTGCCGTCGGATAGTCAGCGACCAAGGCTGGGAATAGTTGATCATTCTTTAAAACTTTTATGCTGGCAAAGACAATTACTATATTGACAGTTGACCTGTCAGAACTTTTTCCACTGATCGTCTTCCATCCTACATCCTCCCGATACCATCGTTGTTCTATTTCCATCATTCTTAAGCATTGCAAATATTATTCCTAATAAGCTCATTTAAGTTTGTGGGACGTTCGCCGTTACAAAGCTATTTTTGCCCCACAGTTTACGATAAAATGCGTCAATTTTACGCAATGCAGGGGGCCGTTCCCCTTGTCTCCTCATCGGTTTAATAACTAATTTTACCTTTACTTCTACGGTATTAAAATAAAAAAGTTAGTTTCGATTGTAAATAGCACTGTCTCCATCTTAGGCTGTTGGAAAAACAGCGTGCTTTTCAGAACCTATTTATTATAAACTCGTAAAAGCCAAAAGACTATTGATTATCACCCCTAATTATGAACGAATTAAATACTGCCATTCTTGTCATTGATGATGAGGAAATGGTCAGAGACAATATCGCGGAAATCCTGATTCCGGATATTTTGCACCCGAGCCTGCAATCGACACAGGATGCTGTAAATGTTTTGATTGACACGCCTGTGCCTATGTCGGCTACGCGTGCGCCTCACCTCCCTGTGTTTAGCGTTGACAAGGCTGCTAACGGGATGGAGGGCCTCAAAATGGTAGTCACCGCATTAGAACATGGGCGTCCGTATGCCGTGATCTTTATTGATATGAGAATGCCAGGCTGGACCGGGTTGGAAACTTCGAGAGAGATCAGGAAGTACGACGAAAAGGCTGAGATCATTTTTGTCAGCGCCTATAGGGACCGCTCCATTGAAGAGATTGTGGAACAAGCTGGACAGAATGTCGGCTATCATTGCAAGCCTTATGCTCCTGAAGAGATCGTCCAGCTGGCTACAAAAGCGGTGACGGATTATGATAAACTCCGAAACCTCGAAAAACTGATCGAATCCATCTCCTTCCTCGGCTCAAATAAAAACCAGTTAACCGCCCTGTTACGGAATATTCTTGAGCAGCTTGCCGGCTCATTGAACAGTGATCTTGCGCTGATAGGCAAATTACATAAAGATTTTCGGTATGAAAAAATCCTCAGTATTGGTGCGCTTGAAGAGCGGGTCGATATTAGCCAACTGATCGACCTGGTCAGGAGCCGGCCTGTTCCGTCGAATGAAGTGCTACAAGTAGGGGAACTGGTGATCGCAAGGTTGCAAAATTATTCCGTATTCGCCCTATTGAGTAAACAGGAAAGGTTGAAAACGGAAAAAATGTATCTGCTTAAGCTCTTTGTCCAAAATGCGGCGCAAGCTATCCAGAACGCCGAGTTGCAGGGAAAACTCCTGGAGAACGAAAAGTTATCTGCTGTGGGTCAGGTCATCAGCATGGTTATGCATGATCTGCGCACGCCAGTGATGAATATCCGCCTAATAACTGATATGATACGTGAGGAGGGGTGTTCCGATGAACTTTTAGAAATGATTGAAAGGTCAGCTGACCAGGCTTCGGAAATTTTCGATGATTTCTTAGATTTTATCAAAGAGACCAAGATCAGGAAAGTAGAAGTGTCGCTTCATGATGTGATCAGCGAAGCGTTTGAAAATGCAAAAAAACGAGAGGGTGCGGCCGGAATCAATTTCATACTGGACGCAGGAAGAGGCGTCAAACTTTTGGGGGATGCCGGTAAATTGAGGCGGTCTTTCGTTAACTTACTCAATAATAGCATTGATGCGCTGCGCGGTTCAACGGCTGCCGCTAAACAAATTGCAGTGACAGTAACGCAAACACAGGGTTCGATCAAGGTCACCATAGCAGACAATGGGCCGGGCATTCCCCAGGAAATAGCCGAAACAATGTTCGAACCGTTCGTCACCAAGAACAAGACCGCGGGTATCGGGCTGGGCCTTGCGATTGTAAGGCAGTATATCGAAGCCCACGGTGGTTCCGTAAAGGTTCATAATAATAGTGGCGCGGTATTTACTGTAACGCTCCCTATTCGTTAACGGCGATGTATCCAATGAAGACCACTTATTTTTCTGGGGCAGAAAGTGAACAGCACTTGAGGGAAACACTGGCATCATCGTGATTGATTACTGCTTCAAGTATTCGGGCGTGGTAATATTACATAGATTCTGGTTATTTGAATTGTAATGAACAACTGCGGGGACCGGCCATAATATTACGCAGCGAAAAATAGATGACGAAGCGTCCCGGAAGCTGAGTTTAGAATTAAAAAGTCTGGCCGAAGACTTGAAAACGTTGAATGAGCAATTGATCGCAAGCAGAGACATGAATTGGAAAAAGCACTTGTCCAAGGAAAATTCGAGATCGCATCGGAGGTACTGCATGACACTGGTAATGCACTTGTCGGTTTTCGGTCTCATTTGACAAGGATCAACCAAATTATCGTTCAGCAACTTGTAGCATCTACGTAAAGTTATCTATATTTATTAGATAGCCGGTTTTCTAAATTAGTTGAAACCTTCGAAATGAACGAGGTAGCGCCGCTAAATTGAACGCACTTTGAGTGTGTTAATATATTAATCACCAACTATCGGTTCAGTCCTCGTTGAATATTTTGTTAATGGAGTTTCAACGATTTTTTTTATTAATAAATAAAAGACAATGGCAACTACAAACCTAATTGATAATATGTATATAACGCAAAATCGGGGATATTGACAATGAAAAGTCAGTAGCTATAATAATGAAAAGTAAAAATGTTAACAAATAAATATCATAATTACATTTTTTCAGCAATCCTATAGCTTCCATTAATTCATAGCGGCTTTCACTGTTTACACAAGATGCAAAAAGCTCCAATTCCTTTATCCTTATTTCACCGGATGCCTTACGTGGTATTTTAGTAATCTTATCGATTTTTGCAAGTATTTGATGCGCATTTATCAATTTATAGGCATATTTCATAGTAGTAATAAACGCCAGAAAAATCGCAAGTTTCGTATACATAAAATGAAGTTATAAATTAGCTGCTTCTAAAAACAAAGCTAAAATATTTTCGAATTCTTATTTTGAAAATATTATCGAAAATTAACAATTTTTGCTTAAAAGTTATACATCAAAACACAAAAGTAATCTTTCAGTGAAACTCCTTATTCAAAGTTGCTTTATAGGCAATGACTTATTCCATCCGGTACCATGGTTTTTTCTGTGACTTCGCATACCCGCCTCGATCCATGACATTCCGGGCAAGCGCCTTCCGGAGTATTAGAAGAGAGCTACTCCGCAAAGATAATGCCTCGCCCGAGCGGATAGTCACCTGCACGGGAATCGAGCATTCCCAATAAATTTGTGAGCGTGGTTACATGCCAATCGAAGAGCGTGTGCTGACAAGGCCCGCTGCTGTTATAAAGCTACGGCAGGCGGCAATCCTTCGATCTCGTCCACCTCCGGAATAACCATTTGGTTAAACAAAAACCGCGCGTAAGGGGATACCAATTTTAAGTAGCACCGTTATGGGTCGGCATATAAAGTAACAAAAGCCAGTGAAAACTATCCCAAACCGGAAATACCGGTAAACTCAACGAACGCATCGCCTGGATATCCAGGCTTATGTTGTTTAAATTAGGTCTCGTGCTCCACGTACACGTACAAATTCGTAAAGGTCGGCTTTTGAATTGATAAATTACAAGCAGGTAGGTATGACCATTGTTTAGTTCAAATAAATAAATGGCAAGACGATATTGTGATCTAAAAATCTAGCTAATTAGCTTGAGGTTTCCGTGCTTTCGTCCGTCTTATTAGAAATGGCCTTGATCACCTCGTCCAGCTCTGCCGTGCTATCTTTCATCATGCCGCAAAACTGAACGAGACGTTCGTCGGTTGCCTCCTGTTGGATTAGGTCGGCTAGACCGATAATGTTAGCCAGCGGTTTGCGCACCATGTGCGACTGTATGAAACCGATCTCATTCAGCTGGGTATGAGCTGAATTCAGTTGGCTGCGAGTTTCTACAAATTCCGTTATATTATAACCCATGCAAAATATTCCTTCGGGCTGACCCTGCCCGTCAAAAAGCGCCTGCATCTCCCATTGGGTGGTCACAAAACCACCGCGGCCATTATGCTTACGCAAAGTGGCCGGTAACAACTGCCCTGTGTTCATAAAACATTGGATGCCTATGTGTTCACAGATAGCAACGTCTTCCGGATGTAGCGTCACACTGAAATGCCTGCCTAAAAGCGTGTTATTAGTGAATCCGAAGTTGCGGTCATAATTCCTGCTTACATAGGAATAGCGGCTGTCCATGCCGATCGCGATCGTATAAAAAAATGACGAATCTCTTAAAAAGGCGTTGATCTGGGGGTAATGGTCCATTTACGTTATTATATATAGACTTTTTACGGAAAGCCAACAATTAGGTTTGGTTGACTAGCGATTGCTCATTTAGATTTTTATTAAATCTGCTGTAAATAAGTGCCTGCAAAGATATGCTTCGTTTCGTACTGAGCGTTAAAAAGTGTTCATCATTAAAGATACCTACTCTAAAGAGATATAAACAAATCGCGAACTTAAAAGAAAAAGTAGTTTTTATCATCGGTGCCGGTGGTGGATAGGAATAGCGAACGCTTCCGCGTTCGCCAGAGAAGGCGCTAAAAGTGTAGTTGGCGATATCAAGCAGGAATTCGTGACAGGCACGGTAAAAGCAAGGGTAGAACAGGGTGCAGGCGTAATGGGTGTGACCGTAGATGATACCTGAGAAATGCAGCAAAATGCTTTATTTGCATTTAAACGCACTTTTATTTTCAAAAACCACCCCAAAAAACCGTTTACCCCTAAATTTCAATCCCTTTTTTCACATTATGAATTTGTTGATTTTGAACTTCAAATAAGGGATTCTTAAGCTTATTGTAAACTACTTTAACTGTATTATAATTGAATATCAGGTAATCTTAACAAGTTTCTTCCAAATTCCTGAAATGAATCTTTGGCATTAGGTTTATAGGTAAAAGATGTACCACCACCATTTACGGTCATCCCTTCGCCAATTATGTAATTAACTTTTGAATTGATGATGCCGTTGTGAAGTCACTAACTCATAACTTTAGGCACCCATCAATCATTTTTTTGAGAGTTGATGCGGTAAATAGGTAGTCTTGGTTAATTGGGCTGTCTGATTTAAATATAAGGGGAAACGTAACCGCTGACAGATACAATAAATGATACTGATTCAAGATTAACCTAATCACCATCTCATTCAAATTCCACACAGTGATTTAAACATTTTTCGCATAAAACAGGCAATCTTAAACTAATTGTCCGAAGCCCATTATAAGTGGCTTATCTTGCAACACATATTAATTGTTACAAAAAAAATTGGACGTAGAAAATGTCAATCCAATTGGTATCAAGAATCCCAAAAACTCGGTGCCTAAAGCTATATCTTTTGTCATTCCACTAAAACAGTATTTTTGCTATTAATATCTCCCGGAGGAGTAAGAAGTATTTGGTTGCGCCACGATCTGCAAATCTTCAAGTTTCGTTTAAAGGCAGTCGAGGCTAAGTCTGCACAGGAAGGATTGGTGTTAACCGAAGCACAGGTAATTTTCCCGGAGAATCCTAAAGAAGAAGAAAGCACAAGGTGAAATAGAAACACAACACCCTCGCTATCTGAGTGCCCAGGACACTTACTATGTAGTTAACATTAAATGTGTTGGCCCTATTTATCAGCAAACATTTATCGATACTTACGCTAAAGTGGCCTTTACCAAGTTATACGACCGAAAGAACGCTCTTGCCGGTTAAACCGAGCTTCCGTCTAATTATTGAATTAAAATCCGGGCCCTCACACCGCCTTTAACACAAACGTTGGGCCGCAAATTTAATATAGGCATCGTTGGTGTTTAGCCCCCGTCATTTAAAAAGCTATCAATTAGAGATGGCTTCAGTTATTTCTATCGGCAGGCTAAAGTAAAAGGTACTTCCTGTCCCAACTATACTTTCTGCCCAGATCTCGCCGCTGTGCTGCTTAACAATTTCAGCACTAAGATATAGGCCTATACCAAAACCTGAGATATGGTGTGTATTCTCATTTTCGCTACGAAAATAACGATCAAACACGTAAGGAAGATCTTTTTTAGGAATACCCATGCCTTCATCCCGGACGCTAACAATAATGTGGTCAGGCATTCGCTCACAAATGACTTCAACGAAGTGCCCTTTTGGTGAATATTTAACTGCATTATTGATAAAGTTAACGATCACAGACGCAATTTTATCGCGATCCGCATTGACCATGATGCCATCGCACTTATGTAAGGAGATGTCGTGGGAACCTATCGTTAACCTGGCTTCGGTAACTATCTCGTCGATCAGGCCATAAATATCAAATTGTTGACGGTCTATTATTATTTTTCCGGACTCCAGGCGTGAAACGTTTAAAAAACCATTGATCATTGCGGTCATCTTTTTTACCTGGATGTTAGCCCGATCCATTGCATTAGTTAAAAACCGGTCGTCGTGCTGCCTTAATTTCACAGCGGCAACCTGCAGGATCGCATTGAGAGATGTAAGTGGAGTCTTCAATTCGTGGCTAACCATCCCTATAAAATCGTTTTTTCGCCTTTCGTCTAGTTTCCGTTCGGTAATATCCCGGGCGATCTTGGATGCCCCTATGACATTGCCCTTATTGTCCTTGATTGGAGATATTGTTAGTGAGACATCAATGAGTCGCCCATCACGGCTCGCCCTTTTGGTTTCGAAGTGTTCTACTCTTTCACCTTTGCGAAGACGTTCGAGTATTGTTGTCTCCTCATCGTGTCGATCTACTGGTATCAGTTTATAAACACTTTCGCCGATCATATCTTCAGCGGTATAACCAAAGATACGTTCAGCGGCGTAATTCCAACTTGTAATAACGCTCTCCAAGGTTTTACTAATGATAGCATCGTCACTGGAGGTAATAATGGCTGCCAATTTAGCACTTTCTTCTTCTGCCTGTTTAAGTTCGCTTATGTCCAACACTGTTCCGATAAACCGTTGCGGTTTACCTTCCACATCATCATATACATTCCCCTGAACTTTGATCCAGCGGATTTCTCCATTATCAAAACGTAATATTCTATAGATGATATTGTATTTCCCGCTGCTGCCAGTTGCGATGCATTGGTCGATCTCATTTTGAACATAATCACGGTCTTCAGGATGGATATGGTCGGCGAAAAGCGCCATAGTCGGCGAGTCGCCGAGCGAAATTCCATAAATTCGACGGCATTCCGGCGACCAATATAGATCACCAGTGCTAATGTGGTATTCCCAGATCCCAAGATCGGTAGCTGCAATAGCCATCTGTAAGCGTGTTTCCTTTGCACTAAGTTCCTCGTTAGCCTTTTGAAGCCTCATTGTCGATTCTACCTGGGCCGATACATCCTGGCAAAGTACAAGGACGCCTGAGATGTGTCCGTCATTTTCGCGGTAAGGTTGGTAGACAACATCGATATAACCAGATATAGGTTCCCCGTCATTATATACCATGTACGGTGTAGCATACAGATATACAGGTTCGCCAGTTTTTAGAACTCCCTCTATCAAAGGACGAAAAAAATCTTCAGCGTCTGGAATAACCTCGAATAAAAGTCTTCCCTCTAGTTCGGATGCCGTGCGCCGTATTAAACGTCCATAAGCCTCATTGACTATGTCCACCCGAAATTCCTCGCCTATTAGTAAAACGACGCCAACACTAGCGTCCTTTATGAGATTACGGAAGCGGGACTCGCTTTCAGACAAGTTAGCCAATGTTTGATTAAGCAGTCCTTGTGTCCGTAGTAGTTCTTCATTTGTGGCAGTAAGTTCTTCGTTCGTAGCGGCTAACTCTTCATTAGCAGACGCTAATTCTTTGTTTGTAGATGCGAGCTCTTGATTAACAGCGTCAAGTTTTTGTTGTGCTTTAATTTTAGCGGTAGTTTCGACACAGATCACGCGGATACCTCCAACTTTGCCGTCATCGGTATAGATCGGACTGTAAGAAAAATCGAAATAGCAATCTTCGAAGTAGCCGTTACGGTTCAGTTTTACCAAAAAATCAGCAAAGCCTATAGATGAACCAGACATAACTTTTTGGAACATGGGAGATATAGTATCCCAAATTTCTGCATAAGTATCACTTGCGCTTGCACCTAACGCGTGCGGGTGTTTAGTGGCCCCGTTAATGGGCCGGAAGGCATCGTTGTAAATTTGTATATACTCATCTCCCCAGCAAATTAATATAGGAAATGATGTGTTCATCAGCATACTAACCGATTGCTGCAATGCCACGGGCCAGCTTGCGGGGTTACCGATTCCGGACTCATTCCAATTGAATGAACGTATTAATTCTCCCATTTCGCCCCCACCGGCTAAAAATGAGTAGTTACTTAATTGAGAGGAATAATCAGTTGGCATGAAAAAAGTAGTTGTACCAAGATAAATAAAAATATTTCTTATTTGTTTTAAAACAACGGTAAACGGTCTTGTTAAAAGATAACTAAATTGTGCAAATCTATGTTAAGATGCACAAACTTGCTAATTCGTAGCTGAATAGGTTAAGTGTTTTTTGCCCGGAAACTTAATATATTTGCGTTTAGAACGTAATAGTACAAACATAAAGCAATGCCTGATTTATTTCATATTATTTATACAAGTACGCACGCGCAAACATTTAGCGAACCAGATATTCAAAAACTATTGATCGACGCCAGGGAAAACAATGTAAGTCATCACGTAACCGGAATGCTTGTTTGCCTGCCCCAGTCCTTCATTCAATTAATAGAGGGACCTGCCGTGGCAATAAAGCAACTTTAC
The DNA here is from genome assembly GCA_030775685.1 of Bacteroidota bacterium. Taxonomy (GTDB): domain Bacteria; phylum Bacteroidota; class Bacteroidia; order Sphingobacteriales; family Sphingobacteriaceae; genus Mucilaginibacter. Next base: position 4,188 of record JALYIP010000088.1, on the reverse strand, counting down.
GCTAATATAGAGAAAGATAAGCGCCATAAAGATGTAACGCTTCTAAAAAGCGGCAAAATAAATCGTAGAAGTTTTCCTAACTGGACAATGGCCTTGGATATGGATAGATTTAAGTTAACGGAATATGACGAAGTATTTCATTTAACAAACGACAAGATATTTGATTTTTTAAACTTAATGGATGCGCCGGATGATCGGCCTCTTTGATCTTTGACCATTATTTAGGCCCGTGGTACCAAACCGCCCGCTTAAAAAACTATTAGCGATTTATTCATATCTTCGTCTATTAAACGCCATTCAGGAGACTTCAGGTAACCTCTAAAAACTGGCTAAAACAATTTATTTTATAATATATTGAATTTCAGTATATTAGAATAATGAAGCAGTATAAACGACATAGGAATTACGGCTTTTTTGACCAGGATATTCGGTTAAGTAAGCTTAGTCAATTAGGGGATCCATTAGAACGGCTGAATAAAGGAATTGATTTTGAGATATTTAGGGAGATACTCGAACAGCATCTTACGAAACAAGCCAAGGGAAAAGGAGGGCGGCGAGCTTACGATTATGTGCTCATGTTCAAAATCCTTATCCTGCAGCGATACTATAATTTATCAGACGACCAGGTAGAGTATCAGATAAACGATCGGATGAGTTTTATGCGTTTTTTGGCTTTAACCATAGCCGACGATGTTCCAGATAGCAAAACGGTTTGGAACTTCCGGGAACAATTGGTAGAACTGGAAATAGTTGGATTATTATTTGATAGGTTTATTAAAGAATTAAAAGCTAAACCTGATTATCAATGCAGGAAAGATCGTCGATGCCTCATTCATCGAAGTGCCTATTCAGCGAAACACAAAGGATGAAAACGAAGAAATAAAAAATGGAGGTACACCAACGTCATTTGAGGACAATCCTCATAAAAAGTCCCAAAAAGATGTTGATGCACGTTGGACAAAGAAAAACAACGTTGTCTATTTTGGCTACAAAAGCCATGTTAAAATAGATGCGAAAAGCAAACTGATAACAGGTTATCTGATTACCAATGCCAGTAGACATGACAGCCAGGTACTGGGCGAGTTGCTGGACACCAGTAAAGACAAGGGGGAAGATTTGTATGGCGACAGCGCTTACGGGGGAGAGAAGCAACTGGAAATCATCAAAGAAAAACAGATGAATAATAAGGTGGGTGAGCAAGGCTATAAAAACAGCCCTCTAACGGATCAACAAAAAGAAAGCAATAAAGAGAAATCAAAGACAAGGGCCCGTGTAGAACATGTTTTTGGGTTTATGGAGATGAGCATGAACGGAATGTATCTGTACGCAATAGGGATAAAACGCATTGAAGCAATAGTCGGCCTTATGAATTTGACTTGGAATATGTTTAGAAAATTGCAAATAGCTTAAATCATGGGATACGTGTGCTCAATAATGAACAAACAAAGGAATAAATACTTAAAAATCAACCGCTTTATGTAATTATACAAAAAAGCTCCTTTTTAAAAAACACCGAAATCGACGTTTAGAAAAAAAAGGAGTTTTTAGAAGTTACCTTCAGTCATTAGGCCTCCGCCATTTAAAAAAAGATCCTTATAATAATTCGGACAGTAATTTTGTCATGAACAATACTTAAGTTGGCATCAAATTTTTAATATTTTTTGTTCTTAAGATGTTGGTTTATAGATTGTCAATATTATTTTATTAAACGTTTCACAACATTAATATCAAAAGAAAAGCATCAGCTTTGCAGTTTTTTGCGAAAGCTTCAACATTGGAAACTGTTGAGATCAATATCACTGGAATACCAGCGGTCAAATGATTAATTTTGATTTGCGTACAAAAGTCACTTCCTCTGTTAGCACCCAGCCACTCGTCCAATAAGATCATGTGCGGCATTATTTTCAAAACATGATTAGCGGCTGTTAAGTCAGAGAATGGGACTATCTTTTTGCCAACATGATCGATCATTTTAAGTTTCAACTTTCATAGCCTTCTGAGGTGTTCCTTAGCAAATTATCCTCCTCAAAATCAGTATTTCTGCCTAATATGGTAAAGGACTCAACCACAACCTCCGTAGTGTGTTTTTTTTGACCTGTTTTGTCTTCAAATGATCGTGTGCGACATTTTCCTTCGACATAAACCAATTTTCCTTTCTTCAAAATTTTCCGGGCTGCTTCCGCTAATCCGCGCCACATTACAATATTATGCCATTCTGTTTGCTCAATCTTTACCCCATTTTTATTGATTGTCTCAGTTGTCGCTAATGGGAAACTAACTATTGGAATATTGTTGTCTACAATCCTGAAATCGGGATCCTTTCCTAAATGACCCACTAGAATAATTTTGTTAATTCCTGACATTGCTTTACCGGGATTAGGCAATGAAAAAGTTATTTGAACTTTGTATTTATTGACAATAAAATTAGTTCATTTTTACCAGTCAACCTCAAAAAGGTTAAAATGAGTGTTTCATTCTCGTTTTGAAAGATTATCGAATACTCTTACAATCCGTTAAACAGACTATGGCGTACGCCTACGCGCAAAACAACGGCAGCCTGCATCAACGGATGCAAATGGATACGATGGAACTGGAAATTCTTTTTCATTCGAATAGCGTGATGAATGAACAAATCGTATACCACCAAACTACTAATATCTAAACGCCGTATAATGATTTAAGCGAACAAATTCACATCAACATAACCGATGATGTGGACGATGAAGCCGCATACGGCAAGAATCGGCACCGTCACAGGCTTCGCGGGAGATAAAGGCTTAGCAACTGAAAATAAGTAAAGCAAATAAAGACTTACAGCTAAACGACGAGGCTCTGGCCACTGATGTGCCGAGCGCAAAGGAGTTTCGTCCAGTTAACAGATCTGACTAGTGCTCGCATTTATCCCTTCTTGAATAAAAGGCTAGTTCGCTGGTTTTAAATTGTCTGTAGCGTTATATTCAGGTAGATTTCAAACTATGCATTTAATTTATTGCTTAAGAACACTCTGGATCACTTCTTCTAACGCATCCAAATCAAAAGGTTTGGCTAAAAAACTATCCGCTTTTGCTGTTTCCGCCAGTTGCCGGATATCGCTATTAGCGGAAAAATAAATGACAGGGATAACCGCCAACGCCGGATTTGATTTAAGCCTTTGCGTAGCTGCGACGCCGCCATCGTCCGGCACCCAATTATCCATCAGGATAGCGTCCGGCATTATTTGAGTTATACGCTCAACGATGCCATTGCAGTTGGTGAAGATATATACCTGCCAGCCCCTTTCCTCCAGGATATAGGAACAAATCGACAGGATATCCTCATCATCATCAAAAATTGCAATTTTTTTCAAATGTTTAGGATTAGCTGGATTATATATACAAATCGCGCATTTAATAGTTTTAATTAATTGTCGGCCTTGCCGACAATTAAACAAAGCTCTCGCGGGACTCTTTCTTTTAAAAAGGAAATATCTGATGAATTTAAATAAATAAATAGATCAGAATAAACAATCTGAATAAAAGCTTGCAAATATTTAAACATGTTCTAAAACTAGCTAGGCAATTGTTAATTTCTAAAATTCTCTAAGATGTCTGAGAAGAAAAACAAAAGATGTCAAAACCGAGTTATTGGAAATCGCTAACTCAACGACATTTTTTAATTAGCTTTGAACTTAAACATAACCGATGACTTCCCCTCTTTCTGGTCAACAATTCCAGCACATACATTGCCAAAGTACAATGGGTATGCTGGCTATTAGTATGGACGCCATTATCGCGTATGTTAATCTCACTTTCCTTTGTTTAGACATAACTGGCGAAGGAGCAACTTATAGGACCTAGCTTGGTTAAGTTTTATTTACAACAATCCGTTAGCCAGGGCATTCACTAATGCCCTGGGATTCTTATGACATCGTAAAATAAATTTTATAAAAAAATTATACTTTTGAACCGTCTAACTAGGAAACCTTCTATAACTTGAAAGAAAATCAAAATACCCCAGCTTTTTTGCAAGGCGGAGGCGAAATGGGAAAACTCATACGGTCAATCGATTGGTCTGCAACACCCTTGAATGAGCCGCAGTCCTGGCCATCCTGTTTAAAAACAGCAGTTGGAATGATGCTCTCATCTCCATTTCCTATTTATATCGCTTGGGGAAGGGAATATACGCAGTTATATAACGATTCGTACAGGC
>JALYIP010000087.1 GCA_030775685.1 Bacteroidota bacterium | reverse complement strand
TCCGATGGTCCACCTGGTTTAAAAGCCATTTGGACTGGATACAGGCGATTAATAGACGCTGTGAAAACTTATCAAATCCTTAACCAACAAAATTTGGGTAAGGGGTAGCTCCAAAGGAGAGGGTTCTTAAAAAGAGTGAAGTTAAAGTCCTCTCCTTTGGAGAGGATTTAGGTGAGGCAAGTACAAAGCTGTTGAATGAATACCTATCGATACATAACCAATGAAAAGAAATTTGCTAAAAACAAACCTTACACTTGTAATTCTTTTAACCCTGCATGTGTTGGCCTTTGCCCAGGCACCCAAGTTTCGGGTGCTGGCACTGTACTCCACCAACGTAGAATCGGACCACGTAGATTTTGCTATGCAAGCTGTGAAGTTTTACGGAAAGTTTGCTGCGGAAAAAGGCTTTGCCTTTGACACTACCTCGCATTGGGATGACCTGAATGATGAAAAGTTAAAAAACTACCAGGTAGTGGTGTGGCTGAATGAGTTTCCGCATAACAACCAACAACGTGATGCCTTTGAAAAGTTTATGGCCAATGGGGGAGCATGGCTGGGTTTTCATGTATCCGGCTACAACGACAGGTACACCAAATGGACCTGGTTCGTGAATTTTTTAGGAGCCACATTTTACAACAATAATTGGCCGCCGCTGCCTGCCAAAATGATAGTGGACGATAACGCCCACCCGGTAACAAAGCGGATGCCCAAAACCTACGTAGCGCCGATATGCGAGTGGTACGGCTGGAAACCAAATCCGCGGGATAACAAGGATGTTAAGGTGTTGGTTACATTATCCCCGGAAAATTACCCGCTTGGCAAAAAAGACATCATCACCAGCGGTGATATACCAGTTGTATGGACTAACACCAGATACAAAATGCTATACATGAATATGGGACATGGTGATAAGAATTTTGAGTCTGATACGCAGAATATGATGTTTGAAGATGCCATTATGTGGCTGGGAAATAGAAGTAAATAAACCACATTGTCATTGCAATGCTAATGTGTTTTTAATTCGTTATCTCAATCAAAAAATCATACAAATGCACTTCTGTTGAAAGGCCTAGTTTTTTGCGTACCCGGTACCTGCTGATCTCGACGCCCTTAAGCGAGATATTCAGCAACTGGGCTATTTCCTTTGACGTAAGGTTAAGCCGTAAATAGGCGCACAACTTTAAATCGGTTGAGCTGAGGCCGGGAAACTTGGTTTTCATGGTACTCAGAAAATTGTTATGTACCTGGTCGAAATACATGGCAAAATGGTTCCAGTCGTCATCCTTTTTATCTGTATCGCTCAGCATCCTGAAAACGCTGCGGAACTGGTACGCCGGATCGGGGATATTTAGTTTTTTGGTAAGCACCATTAATTCATCCTTGATATTGAGCAGCAACCGGCCCCGGTCAACCAGGTGCATGGTGAGCGTTGCCAGTTCCTTGTTCTTATAGTTGAGCTCTGTTTCAAGGTTCTCATTTTTCAGGGCGATGATCTCTTTGTCGTTCCTGTCGAGTTCAAGGCTGTGCAGGTATTGCAGGCGGCGTTGTTCGTCGTCGTGCATTTTTTGTTGCAGCTCAAATTTACGGTGCTGCGCCTTAGCGGCCCAGATAATAATACCTGCGATGATCAGGACATAAAAGAAATAAGCCCATGCAGTTTGGTACGATGCGGGTTCAACCTTAAAAGTATAATTTACCGGAGCCGAGGCGTTGCCAAGATTGTTGCGGGCTATTACTGAAAATGTGTAAGTACCATATGGTAAATTGGTATAGTCCTTTTCTGTTTTTGCCGACCATTTTGACCACTCCTTGTCGAAGCCTGTCAGCTTATAGCTGAATTCTTCATTACCTTTTTGCGCGAACAAGGTCGAGGAATATTCAAAATGGAAGGAGTTCCAGTGATTGGTAAGCTTTGGCGTTTGTTTGAGATACTGGACGTTGGCAACCTTATTATTCTTCATGAAATACCCGCCGAAAATAAGGCTGTCTTTTTCAGCAATTGTTTTAACGGTGGTTAGCAAAACGTTCAGCTTATTTTCAGTGGCAACGTATTGGCGATAGTTTAAATGATAAATGCCATTTGTTGACCCGACAAAAACATTTTCGGCATCGTAAGGATAAATAAACCCTGAACCCTTTACCACTTGCCCGGACAGTTCGGGGAAATAAATAACGTTATACGGTTTTGTGGAAGTTGGCTTGCTGAAGTCAACAACCCCAACGCGTTGGTTACTGATGAACCAGATGTTCCCGGACTTATCTTCTGTTAAATACTGAACAGGCGCATCCCCGAAGATTGGATTAAAATATGCCGAGCGCACGAATTTATTTTTAGCACCGCTATATTCATAAACACCCTTTTCGGTACCTGCGATAATTTTATTCCTTAAAAAATATACCTGGTTATTCAGTACCGATGGCAGTCCATTTTTATCGGTGTATTGCGTATAGATCACTATTCTCTTCCTGTCGGGAGAGAGCTGGATCCTGTAAATTCCCCGGTACGGATGCGATGCCCATATGGTATTGGTGTTATCACGTGCCAGAACCGGCAGCGATTCATAAATTCCAGGAATTTTTCCTGCGTCAGTAAGCTTACCGCCGGTATTTTGCAAAAGTTGTAAGCCGGTGTAAGTACTGATAACAATATCAGGTGAGCCGGGGATTGGTTTAAAGATCCATGCACCATGCCCGGTGGCGATTGGCTCCGCGCGGTTACCACGGAGGATCATGGCGCCTTCTTGTTGTGCTATGGCCAGGCTGCCGGTTATGTCGCTTAAATTGTATACCAGTCCCCGCGTGTTATCAACTTCGGTGAATATACCTTTGCCTTTGCTGATGTCTGTTTGCTGCCCGTTTAGTGGAATGCTGTATAGTCCATTTGTTGTGCCTACGAACAGCTTTTTGTCAAACACAATGGCCGCATTGCCTTTTACCTGGTTTTCCTTATCGATATAAATATGCTTAACAGAGGTATTGTAATTTATAAACCCCAGCCCGTTTTCGAGGCCGAGCCATAGGTTTTTGTCGTGATCGGTAAGGATAGCGTGCACATGATTATTTTGCAGCCCTTCGTTAATGGAGAAGCGCCCGACCTGGTTCCCACTTCCATCTATAATAAAAACGCCGTTTGCCGCCGTACCTATTGCATACCTGTCGTCAGCGATTTTTTTTGTGCAGGTAACCAGGTCTTTGGATAAAATATTATCGATGGATACACTCTTATGGGTGAGGGAGGATGCGGTGAGTAAAAACAAGCCTTTTTTTAGGGTGGTAAGCAGCAGCGTATCCTTTTTATAATCGGTGATGCCCGTAACCTGCAGGCCGGTGGTTGATAATGTGCCACAACAATGCTGCCATTGGTTGTTCTTAAAAAACATCAACCCGGAATCCCTGTCTTCAGCATACAGTTGTGAGCCCACCTTCGCCAATAAACGCCAGCCGCCCGGTGCATCAAAAGTTTTTAGTTCGTTATCCTTTAATTCAAAAATACACTCGATAGTGCGGAAGAAAACTTCATTATTTATAACCACAACGTCCCAGATATCCGCAAATTGCCTGGCCTTTCGCGGAAGCAGGTTTTTTAACGAATGGAATTTTAAGATGCCATTATTATCAGGAAAAAAATAACCCACCTCATCCTGTCCGCCGCAATATATCCTGCCCGCTGCGTCAATAGCAACCGACTTAATAGCCGCTTTATTTGTCATCTGGTAAATTTTCCAGTAACTACCATCGAATGATAAGAGACCCTCGTCATTAGCAAAATAAAGCATGCCGTTTTTGCCCTGGTTAATGCCCCATATTTCTGTGCCCGCATTATAGTCGGTATGGGTATAATTTTTTATGGCAGGAATGCCGATGGTCGGCTGAGCAATAGCCGGGCAGCTTAATGCAAAAAGCAGGAGCAGCAATAAAATATTTTTCCTGATCAACATCCCGGTTTATAATTAGAACCGAAAGTTAATGAAGATTTTACATTGTAGTGTTGTTCAATATTGGTAAAATACCAATTGTGGCTTTATTAGTGCCTTTTTAGGCGTATTTCGAAAATTGTTGTAGTGGTGATGTAGAGGGATGAAAGAGTCGATAGCCACTAGTCGATAGTCCATAGTTTTATCCATAGCTCTAAGAGTAGCTCTTATTCCTACACCGATTTTTGAATCTCACGTCTCATATCTCACGTTTCAAATCTTATTTAGCCGCCCAAAATATACTGTTGCGTACCAGCGTAGTGAAGTTGCTGTCGTCAAATAACTCGGGGAAGTGGCCCATGGCTATATAGATGTTTTTTGCCTTAACGTGCTCATTGGTCCATATTACCGGATGATCGCCCATTTTAACGTCCTTTGCCGGATTGTAGGTTGCTTCATCAATGCTGGCGAGCACGTGTACATTTGCCCGGGGGCTCTTATTATATATATACCATTCATCTTTTGTTATAAATGCTGGTTGGATGCCCTTCATTGCAGGATGTGTGGCATCTTCCACGGTGAGCTTAGCTTCTGTGCCGCCCGGGATATGCAACTTAAATTCGATACTGCCCATAAAGCCCGAATACCATTGCCACATAGGGTAGCCATCAAATACGCCAAGCAATGTAGGGTGGTGAAAACCTACCCAGCCACCGCGGCCATTTTCCATATAATCCTGAAAGGCATCCTGGGCATCCTTTCCCCACGGATAGGGCGGATAATCCAACTGGATAAACAATTGATATTGTTTTAAAAAATCCTTGTTGATCTGTTTGGTGTCGCTTATATAATCTATGGTGAAATTACTATCGGCAGCCAGCTTATTTAACCACACTTTTGCGACCACATCAAACTGAGCGTGGCCACCACCAATCTCGGCGATAGCAATGGCTCTAAACCTGGGTCCCTGCGCTGTTTGCGCCACCAGGTTTTCACTACCTGCAATAAATAAATAGAAGACGATTAATACGGCAATTTTTTTCATTTAAGGTTTACTTTATATATGACGCAGGGGCTTTGCCACCTGTGACAATTATATATTAAACTTTCGGTTTTAACAGCCTTTATCGCTAAAAGTAGAGGGAAAGTAGTGCAAGTGTTTCAATAGGTAATCGCCCGTTCAAATACCATACAAAAGTTGAACAAATTGAAACATAAAAACCTGCATATCAACTGAATTACCTATGCCCCTACATTACCACTACCAGCCCTGAAAAGCTATGTAATCACAAATATTTCATTGTAAGTTCGGTCAAACTAACATCCTATTTCTCACTTTAAAAAAAACTTTTTTATGAAAAAACTCTACACGTTAGTTGCGTTTTTGCTTGGCTGCTTTATGTATGCATCGGCACAAAATGTAACTGTAAAGGGTACTGTGACAGATGATCACAACCAGCCCCTGCCGGGGGTAAACGTTAAGGTAGCCGGAACAACCAACGGTACCTCAACCAGTGTCGACGGAGCATTCTCCATCAGCGCGCCGGCAAATTCCTCGCTTGTGTTTTCCTACATAGGCTATGCAAGCCAAACTGTAAAGGTTGGTGGAAAAACAGTAATTAACGTTACACTTCAAAACGATCAGCACGTTCTGGAAACCGTAACGGTAACAGCGCTTGGTATTGAGCAAAAAACCAAGACGCTTACCTACGCCACGCAAAATGTATCGGGCGATGAGTTGAACAAGGTAAAGGACGACAACTTTATCAACTCATTGGCAGGTAAGGCAGCTGGTGTGGTAGTTACCAAGGGCACAGGTGGCCCGGGTAGCCCTACCCGGGTTGAAATCCGTGGTCAAAAATCAATTGGCGGTAACAGTGCACCGTTGTATGTGATTGACGGTATCCCTATTGGCCAGGCATCAGGCGGGTCAATGACAGGCTTTGGTGGCGGCGACAGCCCTGACCCGCTTTCTCAAATCAACCCGGACGATATTGCAAGCACAGAAATATTAAAAGGCGCTGCTGCGGCTGCACTTTATGGTAGCTCTGCAGCTAACGGCGCAATTTTAATTACCACTAAAAAAGGAAAAGCCGGGCAAACAAGGATCGATTTCAATTCTTCAACTTCGTTTGAGAATCCCATTGCTCTGCCAAGCACGCAAACACAGTATGGTCGTACCGTGGCAACACAAAACGATATGTGGGGAGCAAAGGTGTCAAACGGAAGCGATGCCTTTATCAAGGATTTTTTCAATACGGGTAAAAGCTATATCAATGGCGTAACGGTAAGCGGCGGTAGCGATATTGCCACGTTTTACGCATCGTATGCCAATACGCGGGCAACAGGTATTGTACCTAACAACTCGTTAACCAAACACAATTTTACAGTAAAGGGTTCGGCCAAATTCTTTAAGGGTAAATTAACGGTTGACGGATCTGTGAATTATATCAATCAAAAGCAGGAAAATCCACCGCGTGCCGGTTTTTATATGAGCCCGATATTCAGCTTATATTTATTTCCTACAGACGATAATTTCAACAATTACGGAAAGGTTGGTAATAAGTATGAAACCTTTAACTCGGTGCGTGGATTGTATGATCAGAACTGGCCATATGAGCGGAATGAGGCAAGTACCAACCAAAACCCTTACTGGATTCAATATAAAGACCTGGACGAAAATTTTACTGCGCGCAGTATTTCATCATTCAGAGCAAAATATGATTTTACCAGTTGGTTAAATATCCAGGTTCGTACCACGCTGGATCAGTATAACTATAAAAATACCGTTAAAAATGCCGCAGGAACCGATCCGATTGACGTTGGGGATGGTGGTAATTTCACTGGCACCTACGGCGTATATACCGGCTTCGGTACGCATTTATATTCAGACGTTTTGTTAAGCGCAAGCGGCAAGGTTAGCAAAGATTTTTCCCTGTCAGGTACTTTAGGTTTAAGCGATGACCGTACTTATGATTACAGCGAGGGTTTTTCAAGCAGCAATAGCTTCGGGATGCTTTTTCCTAACTTTTTCAGTATCAATAATTTTGATTCTGCCCACCCTTTTAACTATGGTGAAAGCGAAAGCAAGGGCATCAGCCAGGCAGCATTTGGCACGGCAACTGTTGGATTTAAGGAAACCGTATACCTTGACGTTACTGCACGTAACGAATGGGCATACACCTCTCCGCAGGCATTCTTCTATCCTTCGGTTGGTTTGTCATATATCCTGACAAACACCATCGGAACTTCGAATGTATTAACGTTTGCAAAGATCAGGGCATCTTACGCAGAGGTGGGCGCCCCCCTGGGACAAGGTATCAACAATACCGACCCTCCGTATAGCATTAACCATACAACAGGTTCAACAGATCCAAGAAACACTTTGCCATATTTTAGTGGCAGCACACAAGCCATCATCAAGCCGGAACGTACCAAATCAACAGAAGTTGGTGCAACGGTAACGTTGTTCAATAAATTGAATATCGACCTGACCTACTATGATGCCCGCTCAAACGATCAGATTATAACTATCCAGGCACCTACCGCTTCGGGAGCTCAAAACTTTGTGCTGAATGGTGGCGAGATCCGCAACTTCGGCTTTGAAGGAACCATCGGCTATCGTGCCGATTTTGGAAACTTAAAATGGAATCCATCAATAAACTTCTCGCATAACAAAAACCAGGTTCGCCAGTTGAGTCCGCTTTATACTGCCGACAGGTATGTTGTATCTTCATCAGACAATTCACGCCTTGTTGCCTCGTTCCTTACCAAGCCCGTTAATGGCAAGTATGGTTCATTCGGTGATTTGTATGGTCGTGTGATTGAAAAGAATGCAGATGGTTCTGTTAAGGTTGATGACCAGGGCTTACCTGTTTTGTCTGACGTTGACCAAACTTACGTAGGTAATCCAAACCCTAAATTCCTTTTAGGTTTTAATAACAACTTCGTTTATAAGGCCTTCAATTTGTCATTCCTGATCGACAGCCGTTTTGGTGGCGATGCTTATTCGCTAACCCAGGCCTGGTTTGATTATAAGGGTATGTCGCAAAGAACTGCCGATGCAAGGAACGCTGGCGGTGTTGATGTGAACGGTAAAAAGGTTGACGCCCAGGCGTACTATGGCCGTATCTCCGGTGGTGGTAACTATCCCGCAGTTGAACAATACCGCTATAGCGCAACCAACATCCGTTTAAGAGAGCTTGCATTCGGTTACACGTTCCCGTTAGTTGGCGGCGTATTTAAAAATCTGAACGTTTCGGTAATTGGCCGTAACCTGTTCTTCTTCCACAAGGATGCACCGTTTGATCCTGAACAGGCAATTTCAACAGGTACCAACGTACAGGGCATCGATTCGTTCGGTTTACCTGCTACAAGGTCGTTTGGGTTTAGTTTAAAGACAACACTTTAATTGTTTATAATAATTAATAAAAACATGAAAAAATTTAGAAATAAAACAAGCGGAAAGCTTGCGATGGCGTTAATGATGGTGCTTACGTTTGCATCATCATGCAGGAAGGATATGGCGGGGCTCAACCAGGATCAGAAATTAATACCGCGTGCGTCACTGGCAATTGACGGTAATGAGGCGAGTGTATTATTACCTGGTATGATCACTAATATTATATCCCCCACAGATTATTTGTACCAGCTTCAGCAAAACCTTGGGCAGGATATTTATGGGGGATATTTAATGACGCCTACGCCGTTTATCGGGAACGTGAATAACGTTACCTATTCATTAGTTGACGGTTGGGTTAATGCCATCTGGGACATCCCGCAGGGAAACGTGCTGAATACCTGGCTGCAATGGAAGCTTTTAAAGTACGATACCAAATACCCCGATCTGTACGGAATCGCGCTGATCTGTAAGGCCTGGGCCGCTTCAAGAGCTGCCGATGCATTTGGCCCTATCCCATACAGCAAATTCGGTGAATCAACTGACGTTCCGTTTGATTCGGTTAAGGATGCCTATTATGCATTTTTTAATGACCTTGATTTGGCAATCGCCGCACTTTCAAAAGTTGAGGATGTAACGCCTGATGCCGACCAGATTCGTTTTAAAAAGGTTGACAAAAGCGGTTTTGGCGGCGACTATGCCAACTGGATCAAAGCCGCAAATACCTTAAAATTACGTTTGGCAATCCGCATCAGCCTTATTGATGCTGCCAAGGCAAAAACTGAAGCTGAATCGGCAGTTTCAAATAAATACGGCTTGCTGGACGCAACTACTCCTCAATTCAGCGTGGTGCCGCCTGATGCAAATCCGTTATACACTATTACAAATGCTTGGGGTGATATCCGTTTAGGAGCGCCTATAAGCTCAATACTTGGTGGTTATAACGATCCGCGTTTACCTAAGTATGCTGCCCCTGCTGCAGATCCTGCTGCCGGCGGAAAGATCATAGGAATTCGCCAGGGTATTGCAATTGCTGATAAAGGTACTTATGAAGACTTCTCGCTAATGATTAACCAGGTTACCACACCGATAGTAATCATGAACAAATCTGAAAGCTACTTTTTACGCGCCGAAGGCTTGTTAAGAGGCTGGAACATGGGTGCCGGAACAGTTCAAAGCTTTTATGAGAAAGGGATCCAGACTTCATTTGACGAAACATCAGCCGGGAGCGCATCAGCTTATATTGCCGATGCTACATCAACTCCTGCTGCGTACGTTGATCCGAAAAATGCGGCTAACAACGCGCCGCCGTTATCAAGCATTACCATTAAATGGAATGATGCAGATAGCCCGGATAAAAAACTGGAGCGTATCATTACTCAAAAATGGATCGCTGGTTTCCCTGAAGGCTGCGAGGCATGGGCCGAGTTTAGAAGAACGGGCTACCCTAAACTTTATCCGGTTAAGGTTAATAACAGCGGTGGTTTGATCCCTGCAGGTGGCTTCATCAGGCGTTTCACCTATACAACATCATTCACCAATGCTTCAAAGGCACAGGTTGATGCTGCCGTAGCTAAGGAGTTCGGCGGTGTTGACAGCCCATATAAAGCCTTGTGGTGGCAGGTAAACTAAGGTACTTAATATTGATTGGTTAATTTAAGTAAAGTTGGAAACCCCTCTTACCGGAACGGTAAGGGGGTGTTTTTTTTGATGAATTTGACGATAAACCACGCGACAGGTTCATTATAAAATGTATAACTGTTTATATTGAAACACTTTGAACAATAAAGTGTTATCCCTAATGTAGGCTGTGCATTTAATCATATAACCGTCCTTTACTTAAAATGCATACCTTTAGCTTGTTCAGATAGCTAATTCTTATCCCATCTGCTCCCTTACTTCTGTAAATCTTCCAATATGTCCTTACATGGTTCTACCCTTCCCGACAATGTCAACTCAGAAAAGCAATTTCCTGTGGTTGGGATCGGTGCCTCAGCAGGGGGCATAGAGGCATTTAAGCTTTTTTTGAAGTCGATACCTGAAAAAACAGGTATGGCTTATGTATTTGTTCAGCACCTGCACCCGGAATATGACAGTTATCTGCCCGAAATTTTTCAAAAATCTACCAAAATACCGGTTAGCTTAATAGCCGACAACATACATTTAGAACCCGATCATGTATATGTTATCCCTCCCGGTAATGTCCTTACCGCTACAGACGGGGTGCTAAAACTTGACCCCATAAAGAACAAAAAGGTTAAAACCATTGATGTTTTCTTTTCGTCGCTGGCCATTGTTCATCAAAGCTTTGCTGTTGGGGTAGTATTATCGGGTGCTTTAAATGATGGTACGCTTGGCTTGCAGATAATTAAATCGTACGGGGGATTAACGTTTGCCCAAAGTGAAGATACTGCCATTTTCGATAGTATGCCCAAAAGCGCTATCAGATCGGGAGCTGTTGATTTTATTTTGCCTGCCGATCAGATCATCGAAAAGCTTATTTCTATCAATCAGCCCTTTCGTACAAACTACACGAAATCAGAGATCAAACACAATGAGCCTGAACAGGATGAGGAGATCTTTAGACAATTGCTTACTGTATTACGCATAAGGCGGGGAGTTGATTTTACCAACTATAAACAAAGTACCATTAAGCGGCGGATTGTACGCCGTATGGCCCTTAATAAATTTGAGAAGCCCAGGGATTATTTAACCTTTTTGCGGGAAAATAAAAGTGAACAGGATGCTTTGTATAATGATATGCTGATATCGGTAACCGATTTTTTCAGGGATCCACAAAGCTTTGAATTGCTATGCACCTCAATATTCCCCGGGCTTTTACTTCACAAAAACCCTTCTGAACCGTTGCGGATCTGGGTTGCTGGCTGTGCAACCGGCGAAGAAGCCTATTCGATGGCCATTTGCCTCCAGGAGTTTTTAGGGGATAAGATGTCTGCCCGAAAAATCCAGATTTTCGCTACGGACGTATCTGAAATGGCCATTTCAAAGGCAAGGACGGGTATTTACCGCCAAACGGAACTGGATGGCCTTTCTTCGTTCCAGGTACAGCAATTTTTTAACAAGGTGGATGGCAGCTACCAGGTAAATAAATCCATAAGGGATATGTGCGTTTTCGCACATCATAATTTACTAAAGGATCCTCCTTTTTCGAGAATAGATTTGGTGAGCTGCCGGAATGTGATGATCTACCTGGAGCCGGTACTTCAAAAAAGAGCGTTAAATACCTTCCATTATGCACTGAACGAAAGAGGGTATTTAATGATGGGTAAATCGGAAACAATTGGGTCAAGCACCGATCTGTTTTTGCCCATCGATAAAAATCAAAAGATCTACCAATCAAAAGGCCCCCATGGGAAGTTCCGGAACGTGACATCTGAACGGAGCGAGCAAACATTAAAGGATATAGACCAGGTAAACCTTGATAACGGCGGGGAAAGGGATATCAATAAAATTGCCGATGCATTATTACTTTCAAAATATACACCTGCGGGTGTTATGGTTAACCAGGCGTATGATATTATCCAGTTTCGCGGCAAAACGGATGCCTGGCTCGCAGTGTCGCCGGGCAAACCAAGCTTCAACGTACTGAAAATGGCCCGTGAGGGTCTTTCGTTCGAGATCCGGAACCTGTTGCACATGGCTAAAACCAAAAAGACTCCAGTTCGGAAGGAGGGGATTTCCTTTAGGGTGGATGAGGGACAACAGTATGTTAATATAGAGGTAATTCCACTCTCAGACAATGAGGAGGATTACTATTTGATACTTTTTCAAAACAGTATTCTTTCGGGGACTTCATTTTTAGCTGAAAACGGGGCGTCGTCCCTGCATCCTCAGGAAAATATCAATGCCTGGGTACAACGAATTGAGCAACTGGAAAAGGAGTTGAACCAAACCCGCGAGGATATGCGGTCGATAACAGAAATGCAGGAGGCGGCCAATGAGGAATTGCAGAGCGCTAATGAAGAGCTGTTATCAGGAAGCGAGGAACTGCGCAGCCTTAATGAAGAACTGGAAACTTCTACAGAGGAGTTGCAAAGCACCAACGAGGAAATAACGATCGTAAATAATGAGCTGCTTGACAGGAATGATCAGCTTAATAATTCCAGAAAATACACAGAGGAGATCTTCAACACCATTCATGATCCTTTGGTTATCTTGGATAAGGAACTTACTGTACTAAGGGCAACTGACGGATTTTATAACATGTTCAGGGTGAATGAAGAGGATACAGAAGGTAATTTTGTATACAATTTAGGCAACAAACAATGGGACATTCCGGCGTTAAGGCATCAGTTAGAAGTTATATTACCGGAACATGGCTTTTTTAAAGCTTTCGAAGTGGACCATGTTTTTAAAACAATCGGCCGCAGAATAATGCAGCTTACCGCCAGGCAGTTTGATACCTACACCAACGAAAAATTAACCCTGCTTGCAATACATGACATAACAGATAAACGGAGGGTGGAAGAGGGCCTTGCCGAAGCGGAGCGCCTGCTGGCGGAAAGTAAGGAGCGGCTGCATTTTGCAATTGAATCTGCCGGGATAGGCGCTTGGGATTTTAACCCTTTAACACGGGAGCTTATCTGGGATAATAGGAACAGGGAACTATTTGGCCTTGATCCTAAAGATACAGTCGACTTTGCTGTTTTTTTAGAGCATATTCATCCTGATGACCGCCATTCTGTGGAGGATGCTATAGATAAAGCGCTAAAAGGAAAGAACAGCGGTGAGTTTAATGTGGAATACCGGACCGTTGGAAAAAACGACCAAAAGCTGCGCTGGATAAAATCAAAGGGTAAGGCTTACTTTGATGAAAACAAAAAAGCGACCCGGTTTATTGGTACCGTGCTTGATGTTTCTATTGAAAAGGAACTGGAGCAAAGTACTTTAGAGATGTTAAGAAAGAAGGATGAATTTATTAGCATTGCCAGCCATGAGCTGAAAACACCGGTTACCAGCCTGAAGGCTTCCTTGCAGTTGTTGGACAGGATGAAAAATAACCCATCGCCAATGATGCCCCGGTTTTTGGATCAGGCTAACAGGAGCATGGCGAAAATTACTCATTTGATTGATGAGTTGCTGAACGTTAACAGCATGAAGGAGGGCCAGCTAAGGCTCAATAAGGCACCCTTTATTATTGCAACGATGCTTGATCAATGCTGTAGCCATGTACGGGCGGCGGGTGAGCATGAGTTGGTTGTACAGGGCGATGAAACCTTGCCGGTAAATGCCGATGAGGACCGGATTGAACAGGTTGTAGTTAACCTGGTAAACAATGCCGTTAAATACGCTCCTGACGGGAAAAAGATTTATTTAATAATTGAAAAGGACGGTAATTCTGCTAAGATATCTGTTAGAGATACCGGCGAAGGGATCCCTAAAGATAAGATCCCGCACCTGTTCGATCGCTATTATCGCGCCGATTATGGAGGCGGGCAATATTCGGGCATGGGTCTTGGGCTATATATTTGTAAAGAGATCATTAAACGACACGGCGGAACGATAGGGGTTGACAGTGAAATAGGTGTAGGATCAACGTTTTGGTTTACGCTGCCGCTGTAAAAAGCAAGCAGGCCAATGCACTAAATAATCGGCCTGCTTGTTTTTTATTATTGTTCAGATTTTACTTTTCATTCGACATTGAATAAGGCACATCAGCCTTATCAATCCCCCTTTTTTTATTTGGCGTAGCCGACATGTCGAAATTTAAATTTGCGCCGCTCAACAAAGCCTTATGGCTTAGCCAATTGAAATTATAAGGCTTGCCATTAACATTCAGGCTGTTTACATATTTATTTTCGGCGCTGTTGTTGGCTGCGTTTATGGTAATGGTTTTGCCGTTTTCCAAATTAATGGTCAACTTTTTAAATAGGGGTGCTCCCAGTACATATTGATCGCTGGCTGGGGTTACCGGGTAAAAGCCCATTGCCGAAAATACATACCATGCTGATGTTTGGCCGTTATCCTCGTCGCCGCAATAGCCGTCAGGTGTTGCCTTGTAAAGCTTGTTCATGGTTTCGCGTGCCCAGTATTGGGTTTTCCATGGTTCACCTGCAAAATTATACAGGTAAATCATGTGTTGAATAGGTTGGTTGCCATGCGCATATTGCCCCATATTGGCGATCTGCATTTCGCGGATCTCATGGATAACAGTTCCGTAATAGCTATCGTCGAAAGTTGGCGGCAGGGTAAACACGGAATCGAGCTTGGCTACAAACTGTTGCTTACCGCCCATCAGGTTTATCAGGCCCTGGATGTCGTGAAATACACCCCAGGTATAATGCCAGCTGTTGCCCTCGGTAAATGCATCGCCCCATTTAAACGGGTTGAACGGCGTTTCGAACGAACCATCCTTGTTTTTACCGCGCATCAGGCCGGTTTGTTTGTCAAACAGGTTGTGATAGTTCTGGCTGCGTTTTTTGTAAATGTCGGTTTCTGATGCAGGTTTGCCGAGTGCTTTCCCTAATTGGTATATGGCGAAATCGTCATAAGCATATTCTAAAGTCCGTGCAGCGTTTTCATTGATTTTTACATCATAAGGCACGTAACCTAATGTATTGTAATATTCAACGCCACGACGGCCAGCAGCATTTGGGCCCTCGTTATTAGCGCCATGTTTTAAAGCCTCGTACAGCGTATTGATGTCATACCCGCGCATCCCTTTTAAATAAGCTTCGGCCACTACCGATGCGGAGTTATTCCCGATCATACAATCGGCGTAACCCGGGCTCGACCATTCAGGCAACCAGCCACCTTCCTTGTAATCGTTAATGAGGCCTTGTTGCATCTCTTTGTTGATGGACGGATAAACCAGGTTCAGGAATGGATAAAGCGCCCTGAAAGTATCCCAGAAGCCAGTTCCTGCAAACAGGTACCCTGGCATTGTTTTGCCATTATACGGGCTATAATGTACGTTCTGTCCCTTGGCGTCAACCTCATACATCTTATTTGGGAAGAACAACATGCGGTACAGGCACGAATAAAATGTGCGGCTTTGATCAATAGTGCCGCCCTCGATATTTATATGGTTCAGGGTTTTGTTCCAGGTTGCTTTTGCTTTTTGTTCAGTTGCGTCAAAGCTGTCAATAGCCAGCTCGCGTTTTAAGTTAAGCTCGGCCTGCTCAATGCTGATGAATGAGGATGCTACCCGTAAATGCACCTCCTCACCCTTTTTTGTTTTAAAGCTGATAACTGCGCCTGCGTGGTCGCCGGTGTATTCCAGCTGTCCTTTATCAACCTGCTTGTCGTGCCAGGCTGCAGCGAACTCAAATGGCTTATCTACATAAATAACAAAATAATCTTTAAAATTATCGGTTACGGCGCCGCTGTTTTTGGTGCTGTAGCCAACTATCTTTTGTTCGCCGGGGATGACCTTTACGTAAGATCCCTTGTCAAATGCATCTATCAAAATATGTGAGCTGTCGCTTTTTGGGAAGGTGAATCTGAAGCTTGCCGCACGTTCTGTTGGCGTGATCTCAGTTGTAACATCATAATCAGCCAGGTAAACGCTGTAATAGTAAGGCTTCGCTATTTCCGCCTTGTGCGAGAACCAGCTGGCTCGTTTGTTTTCGTCAACAACGATCTTGCCGGTTTCGGGAAAGATGGAAAACATGCCATAATCGTTCATCCATGGTGATGGCTGGTGCGTTTGTTTAAACCCGCGGATCTTGTCGGCATCGTAAGTGTACTGCCAGCCGTCGCCCATTTTACCCGTTTGCGGCGTCCAGAAGTTCATGCCCCAGGGCAAAGCAATTGCCGGGTAGGTATTGCCGTTTGACAGTGCTGGTTTGGACATCGTGCCCATCAGCGGGTTGATCAGCTCCACAGGATCTGAGACAACAGCCGCCTTTTGGGCCAATAATGTAAAAGGTAGAAATAGGGTTGCAAGTAGGGTGACTTTTTTCATAATGTTATGAGAAGGCCTTGATTTTATATTTAGTGAATTAGATTATTTGTAATACTGTTTAATAACTTATATAAGCCAAAAAAACTTCCGCGCACAATTGCTCGTGCACGGAAGTAACCAACCTTTCCTCAAAAAAGCTCTTTTTATCACCATTTTAAATCAACCTTAATACCGTCGGGGCTGTTGGCAAAGCCGAGGTAAAGGGTGTTTGAAGATGGATCCCACGATGATTTAACATCGGTAATAACTTGTCCCTTATTATCGGTAACTGTAATAGTTTTCGGCTGCGCCGGTAATAATACGCGGGCACTGTTTACTGTTTTCGCCGGGCTTTTAGCTACGAACGTGTAGCTGCCGGCCTGTACCTGTTCATCATAAATTCTTGATGCGGATGTAAGCACCTGTGGCTTTGTTTTACCCGCAACGCGGTTCACCACGAATAACAATGATTGTTCGCCTGGGTTAATGGTCTTTTCGGCAAGCACCGGCAATTGCGGGTTGAACAGATCGATAACCGGGCCTTTCACTACGTAAGGTTTGCTGTCGGCATTTTCATCCATTACGGCTACTATATCGTAAGGGCCGCGCTCTAAATAAAGGTTGTTTTTAAAAGTAAGCTTACCTGCTTTCGCATCCTTTTCATAGGCCTGTTTTACCGCATCTATATAACCGCCGTCGTTATTGGCCTGCATTACATATTCCTTCGGATTTTGCCTTAGCACATATACCGCGCCTTTCCCAACTTTAAAATGCTCGTTATCTTTTGTTGGGTTGATACCCAGCAAATTGAACAGGTGTTGTGATGGTGCCGTGAATTTATTGCCCTTAGTATCCCACCATTCCATTACTGATTGGTACGGGTCGTCATCCTTACCGCAATAGATCAGCACACCGCCTTTTTTAACCCAGGCGGCTAACTGGTTATGTGCATCAACCGATACAGGTTTCATATTCGAATAGCTCATCACCAAGACTTTTATATCCTTTAATGATGCTGCATAACCCAAATTTTCCATGTGAACGGTTTGTACCGGTACACCACGTTTTACCAGCGGCAAAGTTTGCCCATAAAAGTTGGAGAATTGCGGATCTTCAAATCCATTATGCGTAGGGAAGCGCTGGAACATCAACGAGTTGCTCATCAACACACCGATGCCGTTTACGCCGGATACTTTATTATCAGATTTAGGCATGCTGTTTAGTGCATTAACCATTACCTGCATTTGGGTGGAATAAAAATTCGGGATCAGGATCTTTTCGTTACTGTTGGGCACCGGGTAAGGGTGGGTGTAGATCCTTTCGGGCCACGGCATTACTTCGTAATTCGAGATCATTGGGTAAAGTAACTTTGCGGTAAACGTAGCCTGGTAATTGCGTTTGTAATCGCTCCAATCGTGAACGCGATCCTCAATCGGGTCGGTCAGGAAAAATAGTTTGCGTTTGGTTGGGGCAGTCATTGATTCGGTTGAACCATATTCAAGGAAGGCGTTTTCAAATACGCGCTCCTTTTTCACTCCGTTAAAAAATGTAGGCTCGCGGGCGGTACCTGTCCATACCTGGGCTATGTAACCGTCTATTCCAGGAAGCGAAGCCAAACTTGCCTCGGGGCTAACAATTTGCCATGACGAGTAATTAACAAGCGAGTGGGTTGCTATAAAAACCTTCACAGCAACGCCCTTGCTTTTACCATATTCTTTGGCGTATGATGACACCTGTTTAATGGCGTCGTAATACAAATGGTATTTAAGTTTGCTCGATAGGTAAGTGTTTTCTGCTGAAGCATCCTGCGGTTTCCAGGGGAAGCCGTAGTATTTTTGCCATTCTTCTTTAAATGGCGCGCTGTAGCCGGCGCGTGCCCAAAATTCGGGTTCCTCTAAAAATATGGTGCTGATGCCGGCATCAATCACCCTTTTTACAACAGCCGTTTTCATGTAATCAATAAACGACTGCACGGGAACTACATAAGGCATGTTTTTGCCGTGCATAATGGTATCGCCCTTAATGGTAACCTGGCCAACGCCAAGATGGTTTTTGCCATCCCATTTGCCCAGGAAGTAGTCATAATACTGGCCCCAGGCAATGCCGGTCATGAAATTTACCTGGTAGCCATGGTCGCGCCATGATTGTACACGTTGCTCAAAGGTCATCCCGGGGCGATCGTTGGTGCCGTAAACAATGGCAATGTCTGACCGTACATCAATCTCGGGCATCCACGGGCTGCTGGTTTGGAAGGCGGTTTTTTGCGGAAGCTGCCCTGCAGTTTGTGCAGATACAGCAAGTGAACTCAGCAAAAAACTGTAAAATAGGATAGATCTTTTCATTAATAAATACTTTATAAATAGGATAGATGCAGGGCGAAAAAGAGAAGGGCCGAAGCCCTCCTCAAATTAATTTGATCACGGATATGGCACTGACACAGGCGTGCTGTAATTGTATTCATCAAGGCCGGAATTTATCCTGGCGCCAACCCTGAAGTAAACATCCTGTGCAGGCAATGCTCCACCAATAGTTTTTATGGTAATTGTTTGTCCTAAAAGGCTGGTACCATCTGAACCATTATAAGTGGTAAGTGTTGAATACCTCGGATCGTAGTTGTTATTACCATCGTACTCGGTGTTGCTTACGTATAGGTTAATGTTGGTTACATCAAGCTGATAAGCAGGATTAGCCGTACCACGGGTAATTTTAACCTGTGCGGTAACTGATTTATCGGCATTAAACACGGGCTTGCCAACCCATTCTACCCTTAAAAATGGCTCAACTTTAAAGTTGACAGTAGCCGATCCTTTTAAAGTTATGGTTTGGCTTGCGTCTGATGTTACTGTACCTGTGTTATCTGTTTGCACGATAGGCACAAACGGCCCTTCTACAGAGATTTTGTAAGTGGCATCAAACAACTTGGTATTGTTAAAAGTGCCATCCTGTTTCGATTGAAAATAATAGGGTGTTGGGTTAGCGCTATAGCTTATTTCAAGCAGTTTAACGCGTGTGCCGCCTCCTCCAATTTCCGTTTGCACGGTTTGCCCGGTGCCTGCATCAATAGTGCTGCCCGATAGTGTGGACGACGGCGCTGCATAGTTATCCACCTTGCTGCAAGAACTGGCCGCAACCACTACCAGGCACATTGCTGTATAAAATAGCTTTTTCATTTTTTATGTATTAATAACCTGGGTTTTGAATTATGTTATTGCTTTTTGTTATTGCGCCCTGCGGTATTTGTTCGTAGTACCAGCGCGGGTCGTAAGTGTAAGTGTCATTTCTTTCGTCGGTGCGGGCATCAAAGAAGTATTTGCCTGCTTGTGATGAATAGAACGGCATTAGGATCTTGTAAATGGTTCCGTTTTGCTCTTTGTCGAAAATTCTCCACCTCTTCAAATCCCAGTAGGTTTTGTTTTCGAAGGCAAGTTCTTTTCTTCTTTCTTTACGAAGAGTGTCTATAGTAAGCGCGCCAACCCCGGTTAACGGAATAGCACCTGCCCTTGAACGGATCTGGTTGATGATGGTAAAGGCATCAGCATTGGTAGCGCCGTTTGCGCCTGCCCCGTTTAGCTCAAGCTCTGCTTCAGCACGGTTTAACAATACTTCGGCGTAACGCATTTCAATCCAGGTTTGGGTTTCATTATTTTCCTTGGCTTGCGAAGTTGCCAGGTTTGGATCCAATAATTTACGAACCGAGAAGCCTGAAATAGCGCAGGTTTGATCGCCTGTAAAAATACCGCTTAACCCGGCTGGGTTCATCAAAGTACCGTCAGGCAGTTTATAGGCTGTTTGAGTAGATGTTGATGAGATTTGCAGGTTGGTAAGCGGGTATTGCGATTTTGAGCCGGCAGGTAATAACGGGCTGATACCGCCTGTAGCTGTGCCGGTATAAATACCGCGACGGATCTCAATGTTCTGATTTTTGAACGCATCGCCCGGGAATATTACGGTTGCCCTCAGCCTTGGTTCGGCATTGGCAAACAAATCCATGGTGTTGGTATACAGGTTGTAGTGCCCGCTTGCATCCAGTGTTTTAAGTGTACCGTCGGCGTTTTTAGGAAGGCCGTCAAACATTTCAACAAAATTAAGCGTAGGGTTTACTTCGGATGAGTAACCGTTTGGCCCAATCAACTGGCGCGGCACGTTGTACGCGTCGTAACCGTGTACCGAGTTTGGATAGTTGTATTCGCGAACGAAGATGTTTTCCTTGCTCGCAGCGTCAAAAAACAAACTGATGAAGTTCTGATATTGTGCAGCTTTATCTGTTGCCGACCAACCGGTTAAATAAAGGCTGTAAACACCATCAAGCATTTTTGCCGCATCATAAGCTTTTTGGAAATATCCCGCTGCCGAGCTTGCCGGAAGGCCGCAAAGTTGGTTCTTATTGGCATCAAACAAAGTAATAGTATTATACTTTGCTGTAGATCCTGCATAAAGCATTGCCCTTGATTTAAATGCGGCTGCCACATATTTGTTGGCACGGCTGCCATCGCCATAATCGGCATTTACTGCAGGCAGGTTTGCAATTGCAAAATCAAAATCGCTGGCTACCTGGTCCCAAACTGCCTGTTCAGACGAACGTGGAACTTTAAGATCGGTAACATCCGAACCCGGGGTGTAGTTAAGCACTGTATTTACAATTGGTACGCCGCCTAAGCGTTTTACCAATGCAAAATAAGTCATGGCGCGTACAAAATATGCCTCACCGATCCAGGCGTTTACCTGTGCAGTGCTGTAAGTACTTGCGTACTTTGGCATTGTTTGGATAAAGTAATCGCAATCGTGAATTACGGTGTATGAGCCCGACCATAGGTCCCAGCTCCATCCGCCAAGGTTTTCCTGCATCGAGCCTGTTTGATCTCGGCTTAATGCTTCGCCTGTTGTGGCCGGGGTTGGGCTGATGATCCAGAAGAAGTTTAAACCGCGCTGTGGCGAGTACCTGAAATCCTCAATAGGTAATTCGCTGTAAAGACGGGCCATATATGCCTGGATACCGCCGTTCGACCCAAATACGTCAGGGTCCTGGATGATATTTTTAGGTGGGATATTGAGCTTTCTGCAAGCCGAGATACCCGCCAGTAAGAATACCATTAATATTAAATATTTATATTTTTTCATGATCTGTTGCTGATTAGAATTTGACATCCAAGCCAATGTTAAACAATTTGTCGAGCGGGTATAAATAGCCGTAAGTACCTGACGGATGCTCCGGATCGACATATTTTACACTTGTGATAGTAAGCAGGTTATAACCGTTTGCAAATATTCTTACTCCCTTAACACCTATTACCTTTAATGCGCTGTTTGGTACACTGTAGCCAATTTCGGCGCTCTTTAGCCTCAAATACGCAGCATTAACAAAGTTGAATGATGAGTTAACGTTAGCGGTTGTGCCTGTATAGGCAAATTTGCCGGGTACCCATACGGTATTCGGGTTGTAAGGATCGGCAGTTGGATCAGCCGGATGGAAATCATTATTAAACTGCGTTAACGCACTGCCACCGCCCCATAACGGGATGTTCAGCTGCTCGATGTACGAAACGCTGTACATCCCGGTGCCCTGGAACAACAGGTTAAAGTCGAGGTTCCCATAAGAGCCGCCGATGGTAAGGCCGTAGGTAATTTTAGGGATAGCCGGGCCGCCGTTAGGGCCGCCGCCATAAGCAATCGGATGGTTGTCATTACCGTCTATCTGGCCGTCGCCGTTCCAGTCTTCATAAATATAATCACCTACAACTGTTGCCCTGTTCACAAACGTAGGGCTGTTTAAAATTTGCTGATAGTTCTGGTATTGTCCTGAACCACCTAAACCCATTTGGATGCCTTCGTTCCTGCCCGTATTCAAACCTTGCCAATCCAGGTAAGAGTTTCCTTTTTTCGATTCGGCAAATGCAGTATTATGGGTATTGGTATAAAGGAACGTTCCCTTTAAGTTATACTTGAACTTGCCAATGCTGCCCCTGTGACCAATCTCGAAGTCAAAGCCCTGGGTCCTGTCGCCATTAAGGTTGACCTGTGGCAACGGTGCTCCGAGCACGTCAGGTACCTGTAAAATGGGTGATGCGAGTAAGCCCCTGCGATCGCGGATGAAGTAGTCAAATGTAATGTTGAATAACCCGTGGAAGGCATCGATATCAACACCGGCGTCAAACGTGTGCGACGTCGACCAGGTGATATCAGGGTTTGGAATGCCTTTGTTTTGAATGGAGTTAATGAAAGTATTGCCGAAAACAGAACCGCCTGGTAGTTGATTGTTAGACCCTCCTGCCGGATAATTATAACCCGTTAAAAACTGATAATAAACACTTCCGTCGTCACCTAATACTCCGTAAGAGCCACGAAGTTTCAGGTTATCGATAAATGAAAGTGCCGATGAGTTTTTCCAGAAATCCTCGTCAGAAACACGCCATCCAAGGGAAACTGACGGGAAGAAACCCCATCCCTGTGACGGTGCAAAACGGGACGATTTATCATCTCTGAAACTGAATTCAGCAAGGTATTTACCTTTATAATCATAGGTAGCACGACCTACGATTGAGTTAGTATTATATTGATATAGTGCACCGTTACCCTGATCCTGCGTAGCGTTCTGGTTAGTTGCATTACCTGCGCCAATCTGGTCTACCGGGATAGCAAGCTGCCTGTAGGCTGCAAAGTTATCGCCGCTTTGCTGGTTGCCTTCGTAAAGTACCAAAGCAGTTATGTTGTGGTTACCAAAGCTATGTGCATAGTTGATAGAGAACTGGTCAGTGTTTTTGGGATAATCATAATACTGACGCTGAACAAACGACGGAGAGTTATTTATTGACGGAATATATGATTTTGCAGCATCGTCATAGCTGTACAGGTTATATGTTTTCTGGAACAGCTTGTTATCCTGGATCTGCTCGTCATAGCTGTACAAGCCCTTTAACGACAGCCCTTTGATAAATGGAACCTTATATTCCAAACTTAACGACCCATCAAAAAACTTGTTGGTTTGTGTACTGTAACCGTTTATATCTGAACTGCCGTAAGCAATGGGGTTACCGCCATCAACCGTACCATTAAACAGGTACATCGGGTTGTTATTGGCATAAAATGGCTGGGTAGGCAATTCGCGCCATGCCTCCCTGGTGGTGTACCAGAATGATTGTGCAGGCGAATTCTTTTTATCATAAATAGCGCTCATGTTCAGGTTTACAGTAAGGTTGTTGCCAATTTTACTGGTGATGTTTGAACGCACGTTGTAACGCTGGTAGTTCAGATCGTTACTTTGCAGGATGCCGTCCTGGTCGGTATAGCCACCGCTTATCAAGTATTGCGTGTTTTCGGTACCGCCGGTTGCAGTTAAGTTGTGCTGCTGCTGCATAGCGGTTTTTTTGAAGGTAGCGTCGTACCAGTCGGTGCTTTGCTTGGTGCCATTAGCATAAGCAGCAAAATCAGCAGGGGTATATACAAGGTTACCGCCGTTGGCCTGATGAAGGGCCTGCTGGTTAACCAAAGTCATATAATCGGTAGCATTTACAGGTTTTGGCAATCCTGAAGGTTTCTGAAAACCATAAGTGCCGCTGTAAGTTAATTGAAGCGTACCGGCTTTGCCTCTTTTGGTAGTGATGAGGATTACGCCATTTGCAGCCTTAACCCCATATACCGCAGCCGATGCGTCTTTCAAAACTGAAACGCTTTCAACGTCGTTAGGGTCAATCCTTGAGAATATATTACTTGAGCCTACGCTGTTATCGCCGTTGCCGCCGGTAACTCCGAAATCAGGCTGCTCAATACCATCGATAACGATGAGCGGGTTGCCCATGCCGCGTATCGAGATATTGTTTGAAAAGTCGCCCGGTTCGGCAGTGTTTTGTACCACCTGCAAACCTGCCACCTTACCGGTAAGCATGTTCTCCACGTTTTCGTTTTTGGTGGTAACAATCTCATGGCTGCTTACCGAAGTAACGGCCCCGGTTAACGATGCTTTCTTTTGTGTACCATAACCTACAACTACAACCTCGTTAAGTGTTGATGAAGCAGGCTCGAGCGAAACGATGTAAGTTTTTTGATCGGTAACTGCAACGCTCTTTTCCTGGTAACCCAGGAAGGTGAAAATCAGGGTTGCACCTTTGTCTGCGGCGATGGAGAACTTACCGTTAACATCTGTTACCGTGCCGCCCGCTGCACCCTTAACCTTTACGGTTACACCGGGAAGTGATTGTCCTTTTTCGTCGTTAACAGTACCTTGTACCGTGCTTTGCGCGAAGGTGGAGAAGGAGAGAAGTAAAAGCATGAGCACTGTTCCAAATCTGAACAACACTTTCATGAACTTACCCCGATGATGGACGTTATGACACCCACCATAATTGGTAAAAGTTTGTTTCATAAATAAAGTAATTGGTTAATTGGTTTATAATAATTACAGCCCGCATCAGAATTACAGGTGATCAGCCAGGCTGGTAAAACCTGTATGTTCTTCAATTGGCTGAACAATATTAGAACGTGGAGTATTAAAGAAAGGGTTAAAATTGGGGTTAATAGCCTATAAATTTTATTAACCGTGACGAATTAACCCATTTATTAATAGTTAAGGAATGGGTGGGAGTCCGAAAGTTGGAAAAGTCCTAAAGAAGAAAGTGGCACAGATTTTTGCCGGATTGAATAAAGATAATAAAGGGGTGGCTTGATGTATGTCAGATAAATTACCTAATGAGTATAGGAACTTAATAAACCCAATCTAACTTAATAAACTCAACCCTCACTTCGCCGGGCAGATCTTTTCAAAAGGAATAGTATAAACTTCGCCTAATGATTTTTCATATTCGGCAACGAAATCATTATAGATCTTGTGAGCGTATTCAACGCCTTTTGTGCGCCTGAGGGCTTTGAGCTTGTACTTTATTGCCTCGTCGTTAAATGGGTCGATGTTTAAAACCACACGGGTTACTTCAAGGGTTTTGCGGAAGTCGCCGGCTTCGTAAATAATTCTTACTTCGGGCAGGATCAGCGGCATCAGGGCCTCTTCATAGTTCAGCTTGATACCGTCCAGCCAGGTTTCAGGAATATATTGCAGCAGGCCGCCCCGGGCTACCAGGTCGAAATGGGTTAAAATGGTGTCGTCGCTTTGCTTGTTTACATTGTCAGTATTTTCAATAGCATCAGTTACTATAAAATAATCGCAAAACAGGTCGTCGCTTAGCTTAAAGCTATACGTGTCGTTTGAGAAGTTAAGCTCAATTCCATCTATATCGGCGAGGATGTTGCGCAGGTGATTGATGGTAACACCTTTTATATTCTTTGTTTTAGCAACGTCCTTATCAGGCCATAGGGTTGTCGAGATTTTTTTTGAAACTACGCCGCCTTCGCCCTTGCTGTTTAATAGCACCAGGATAAACAACTGCTTTATTTTGGGGCTAAACATATAAGTTATGTCCCGGCTTTGTTTGTCGTATACAGTAAACTCACCTAATAAATAAATGGCATTAGGGCGTTTTTCATCTTCCTTTTTAGGGAACGCAGCAGCGGCTGCCAAATCTCTGTCAGCAGCTTCAGGCTCTAAAGCTGCTTTTTTTCGTTTTCGCCTTGAATAAGCAAGCGCAACTACTATTGCAAGCGCAACTGCTATAATATATGAGGATCTCAAATGTGTAGTGGCTTCCGGCTGTTGTGATGCCAAATAATCCTTTTCCTTAACCGGCGGGGACGCCAGTGAATAAACTCTTACGGTTGAATAATCCGGCGTGGTAAATTCCTGTATGGCACAATAAAAAACATCCTGCGTATGGTTATAGAAGAGATTAATATCGGTTTCAATCCGCTCACCTTTTGCCGGGATGTTGCCGCTAACAGCTTCGTACGAGCCATTTTGGATAGAGAATTTGTAAAGCCTTAAACTGGTTTTCGGTTTATCATGCGCGTAACAGATTGCATAAAAGCTTTTTTTGTCGGCAGATATGATGAGGTTGTTGGCTGCTACAAAATCTTCGCTGGGTGGGTTAATCTGCCAGCATTTGTTTATGGTGTGGCTTGTTAAGTTAACCTTATACAAGTCGTAAAAATGCTGGCCACCAACAACCTGGTTGCCCGATTGGTTGCCATATCCGCCAAAAATATAAACATCGTTATTTTCATCAGCCTGGCTAAAGCCTGAAAAAAAGCGTGGCATAATTTTGTCGCCGGCAAACTCGATCTTATCCCAACTATCTGTGGCTTTATTGTACTCAAAAAAATCCTTGTAATAGGAATATGAGCCGTATCCGCCAAACAGGTAAAAATTTTCCTGCTTGTTATCATAAAATATATTGTGGTGATGCCGTTGCTCCCTGATGTTAGATTTGCCAATCACATCCCACTTTAAAGCTGTAAGATCAAGTGAGGCCACGCTTGGTAATGGCATCGGTGACTGCTTTGTGGACTTTAAAGTTTCATAAGCATACAGTTTATTTTCTTTGGTATTAATAATGCTTTTGCCCAAATGCAGCGGTACGGGGCAGGGGTTTTGAAAAGCCTGCGCCGCCTGGTAATTGCGCTGTACATCGTAAAATATGAGCGAGTCGCTTTTAAACATCAATAACCTTTGGGTAGCTTCATCGAAATTAACCCCGGTCACCTCTTTAAAGTCGCGGGTAAATCTTGGTGTCCAGAAGTATGATTCATTGATGAGCCAAACCGGGTTATCTACCGATCCCAAATCATCCCCATCGCTGCTGAATACATTTTTTCCGCTCCATTCGTTAAGCGGGAAGGAGTAGTTTTTTACCCCATCGCCAATAGTCAAATTACGGATGGCCATTTTCGGAACATCGGAGTAATGTTCGTTTTTTCCAAAATATATTTTGGGTGTGATGGCGTTGTCGAATCCAAAATCGCCGGCCTTGTACCATTTGCCGTTTATCAAAATTCCAACAGTATTAGCCTTAAGATCAATGTCGATCTTAACCGGCATCCAGTTTCGTTTCTTTAACTGCTTAGGCGCTAGCGGAATGGTGATCTTATTGCTTTTGCTATCGATGTTGAAGTTCAGGAACGGAGAGCCATTGTAAATGGAGCTTAAACTATAGGAGTTGTTTTTACCGTCGGTTATATTAAGGATATACCCCAAATGCTCATTATCCCAAAGGGAAAGGTCAAAATTTATATAAAGATGGCTCTTAAAAGTAGGCGGATCAGTTTTAAAAACAAGGTAAGATGTACGCTTGCTGAGCAAGCTGTCGTTCGAGTTGAATTGCAACCCTTGTGCCCCGCTCTTGAGGGCGATTAGTGATATAATAAAAACAAATACAATTCTATATACGCCGAATACAGGTATTAAAATTTTACTTTTTCTTACCATTTAATGCCTTAAAATAAAAGAGGGATAGTAGTTTTAATTTAAAAGCTAAATTATAATTTTTTTAGCATGTTGGATGGTAACATTTTTAGCGCAATTAATCCAAAAATTAACCCTGTTTTTGTCAGGTAATAATGGTGCGGAAGGTAAGATTTATCCGCGGTCTTGTAATGCGCTTTGCTTTTGGTAAACTGTGCAGCTAGTTGGTTTGTGTGGCACCCTTCATCACCAGCAAACTGCCGTTTTCAAGTAGGGTTGAAACGGTTTGTTTGGATGATCTGTGTTTGAGGCTGAACTTCCGTTCAGCACCGAAACTAAGGGATGCGATAGTGGTGTTTTTTCCGAGGGATGATTCATCATCGCTGTGCCATGCCATTCCCTCATCGCCATTATGATATAAATTCAACAGGCAGGAATTGAAGGTTGTATTGGTGATTTTTTCCACCAGATGTTTCAGCGCCGAGAATTCCTGTGTCCATGCCAGCGCTTTTTTAGTGGTGTTGGAATACGTATATAAGTAGCCATCGTCGCCATACCAGGCCGCCTTACGTTTGGTGATAATATGTTTGCCGAAAATAACGGCTTCATCGTTTTTCCAGGCGATGGTATCCATCAGTACATTGGCATAATTTAATGCTGCCTCCGCACTCATAACGCGACCATGATAATTTACAATACCGTCATACGGGAGCAGGTTTATAATTTCGTCGTTACTAAACAGATCCATTCTTCCATTCTTTATATGCTGCAATCATGCAATGTCCACAGGGGCGGTATCCTTTATCAATAGCTTCATTTCCTGATGTGAAAAATACCCGGTTCTCTCTTTTCATCCATTTACCCGACTTGCAAATTAACGTGCCGTAAATTTTGAGTTTTCGATTGCCACCAAACAAAATTTGTTTATGCCTGATGAGTTTTCGCAGTTCGTCATCAGTAATGTGGGTGTGTTTGATCATTAACTCAACGCATCGTGAAAAATAACACCCAGTGTATAACGTTCGCCGCTGTGTAACGCGCTTACGCCGTGTTTCATATTAACCCTGTAATAACCTTTTGTCCCTTTAACCGGTCTAAAGTTGGTGGTGAATATCAGCACGTCTCCCTTTCGCGGTTTTAAAACTATAGCCTTTGACTGTGCTCTCGGGACCTGTTCTGTAAGTACAAATTCGCCACCGGTATAATCTTCGTCAGGCTCATTTAAAAACATCACCAGTTGCATGGGGAAATAAATGTCGCCATAAAGATCCTGGTGCAGTGTGTTGAATCCGCCGGGACCATATTTCAGGATCAATGCCGTTGGTTTTTCCTGTTTGTTGGCGTGGCAAAGCTGCTGCAATTCTGCGAATGTATCGGGAAATGTTTTATCAATGTTTAACACTTTCATCCAGCTATTGGCTATTGGCGCAAGCCTGGGGTATACCTGTTCTCTAACTTGTTGTACCAGTGGCGGCAAGGGGTAGTTGAAATATTTGTATTCGCCCAGGCCGTAACGGTATCTTTCCATCACAACGGTTTTGCGATAAGCAGATGGATTGCTGTAATTTTCGATCAGATCCTTACAATCGTCCGGTAAAATAAGGCTGGGTATAATTGCGTATCCTGTAGAATTCATGGATTCGGTTACTGATGGCCAGTTTATGGAGGCGATGTTTGTTGTTGTGTCTTTCATTGTTAATAATTGTCTCTGACTGATCTGTGAATTTAAAAACCTGTAAGCGGGAGACGCAAAGTATTGCGCCTCTACACGAAATGGAATTAATTAACCGCTTCCACCTGCGCTGCTTCCCATCCTATCATCGCCGTTTTACGGTTACTGCCCCAATGGTATTGGCCAAACTGGCCGCTGGATTGAATTACCCTGTGGCAAGGGATTAAAAACGCTACCGGGTTATCGCCCACTGCACTGCCTACTGCTCTTGATGCGGTTGGCTGGTTAAGCTGGGCGGCTATATTTCCATAGGTCGATAATTTCCCAACGGGGATTTTCAAAAGCGTTTCCCAAACCTTAAGCTGGAAGTCTGTGCCTTTTAGGTGGAGTTTGATCTCGTCGAGTTTACTCCAGTCGTGCTTGAAAATGTACAGCGCGTTTTGCTGAATCATATCTACCACCTGTTTGTAAGCGGCATTAGGAAATACCTTTTGTAGTTCTATTATTCCCTCGGCTTCGCTGCTTGCAAATGCGATGTGGCAGATGCCTTTTTCAGTAGATGCTACCATGATATTCCCAAACGGACTTTCAGCGTAGCTGTAATTGATCTGCAGGTTTTCGCCGCCGTTTTTGTATTCGCCGGGCGTCATGCCTTCTATATTTATAAACAGGTCATGCAAACGGCTGGTGCCCGACAGGCCGGTATCAAAAGCAGTGTCAAACAATGTTGCCTGGCTGGCCAACATCTTCTTGGCATGATCGAGGCTGATATATTGCAGAAATTTCTTCGGGCTTACACCTGCCCAATCGGTAAAAATGCGCTGAAAATGGAAAGGGCTCAAATGCACCTTTTCGGCAATTTCATCAAGGGTAGGCTGGTTTTTAAAGTTGTTGCGGATATAGCCTATTGCATCTTCAATACGGCTGTAATTTGTTATTTCCTGGTCCTTCATTTTTGTTTTCCTTAATTGTACATAACAAAAGTACAGCAGCCTCACACGGAAACCGACCCGAAAATTGCGGAGTTTTATTCAATACCAGGAAATATCTTTTTAGGATGAGCTGCCATTTGCCCCAGTCGTTTTTTTATGTTTTTCCAAGAATATTTTGGATAAACCAATGGATAGCTATGGGTAATAAAATCAACCTTTACGCCATTAATCTGGCCCTTTAAAGTGTTTTTCGATTGGTAATCCAACTGGAATTTACAGGTAGATTCAAGATAGGCGAGCAACAGATTTTCATCAAAAGGATTAATTGAAAAAAGATCAAGATCAATACTTACCCGATGACCAATTTGCAATGAAAGTGCCGTGCCTCCAACAAGGAAAAATTCCCAGAGTTCCTCATCTTTCATTAAGGATATCAAGAGTTCCAGTGTGCCTGGGCTGACTGTTTGTTTTTGTAGCATTTCATGGCAGATAAAGGGATTTTAAATTGATGGCTAACAAAGTTCATGTCCTTCTTATTAAGATAAGGTATGTTTTTTATTGCTGATTTTACCCCGGCAACACCATATAGGTTTAACATAGCGTACCAATCATCCGGCCAGCCTCTTTCAACAACACGTTGTACAATAATATCCCGCATACCTTCATAATCGATACGGGAAATATCGTATTCCCATAAAAGAGATGGATTAATGCGTGCATCCGGGAAATCCTTAAATGAATCGAAATACATATATCACTTTAAAACGAGGCTAAACAAAAATACGCAATATGTATCTAAATGCCAATTTGAAAACGGGAAATAACACGTTACCGGGTTTAGGTTTATCACCCCAAAAAAAGGTCCCGCAGTAATTAAACTACGGGACTTCGTTTGAGATTATCGCGTTATTTATTTCAACAATTAAAACATTGAAAACTCAACACGGCGGTTGATCTGACGACCTTTGTCTGTTTTGTTTGTGGCGATAGGGTTTGCTTTACCATAACCTTCAGCCTGAATTTTCGACGCATCTGCACCTTGTTGTGCAAGGTAAGTTTTAACAGCTTCAGCACGTTCTCTAGATAATTTTAAGTTAGCAGCTTCTGAACCAACGTTGTCAGTATAGCCGGCCAATTTTAAATTGAAGCCTTTGCTAACCAATAACTGGGCAAGCTTATTCAGGCTTTCAAAGGAATGCTCGCGGATAGTAGATTTGCCAAAATCAAATTCAAGATTTTTAACGGCTTCGTTAACTACCTTTTTATCTTCCTGTGTTACATATACCTTAACATCGGGTTTTTTAACCGGAAGCGGACATCCTGAACCATCAACTGCTGTGCCTGCAGGGGTGTTAGGGCACTTGTCAAAAATATCAGGTACACCATCGCCATCAGTGTCAACGGTAAGCTTGTCAACTTTGGCATTTGTAGCGCTCAAGTCTGATTTTAGACGTTCGTTTTCCGCTCTCTGGCGATCAACCTGCAATTGCAGACGTTGCTCGTCCATTAAGTACTCGGTACGCATTGACGATACGGGGTTGTGTGTAGCCAATTGCGGTTTTGAACGGCTGCCTAAGGCAAACTCTAAACCAACGTGACCATATGAAAACCTGTCGTTAGTTGAACCTCCAACAATGCCATCAAAGTCATCAGCATTAACAAAATTTACCTGGTAGCCTAAATCAAGGTTTACACCTTTAGCCAGGTCGATTTTAAAGCCAGCGCCTACGGGTAAGTAAAAATCGTGTGTGCGTTGTTGGCGGGTAACTGTTCCGTTGTCATTAACAACAGCAGAGTAACCAATAACACCACCGCCCAATGTTAAATAAGGCTGGATGCCTGATTTGTTGTGTCTCCAGTTAATATTAGCCAGCGTGAAGTTTGCTGCTAAGTCGACTGAATAATTAATGTCAGTGTTAAATGATGTGTAAGTTCCATTAGCTTCGTTAGCAGGAGTTACAGCGCCTGCAACATTACCCTTCATGAAGTTTAACTGTAAGCCAAATGATGGTAGGATTTGATCTTTAATAAAACCGCCGTATCCTATTTTTTCGTGAGGAGAATGAAAGTCCTGGTTCTTGATACTGAAGATAGAATAAGGAGTTAAAACACCGCCTTCAAAGCCTACCGACCATGTACGAAATGCACTTCCGCTTGAAAATGGTTGAACGTAATCGGTCGACATTGTTTTTGTGCTGTCCTGGCTTTGGGCAAATAGATTGCCGCCAATAGCAAGCCCCGTTAATAATAATGAGGCTTTTTTAAGTTGTGATCGTGTCATTTTAATATGTATTAAATAATTGATCTGAATGTTAAGATCGAATAGCCGTAGACAATTGTAATGCCACCAAATCTAAAACGCCACTCTGCCAGGATTGCTAAAAAACGCCTAATAGTGCTGATGTTTAAGAGAATGTAGGTTGTAAGAATATTGATTGTTCGAGATTTTTCGGGTAAATTGAAGTTGAGAACGGAGTAAAAAAACTGTCCTTTTTTTACTTCAATTTTTATAAATATGCAGAGTAATGACTAATTAACGGAATTAGTCAGTTGATAAAATTCGGCGGTGATGGCAGGCCGAAGAATAGGCAGACTTTTTATCTAAGTAGTTGAAAAAATTATCGCATCAGCGTTCCACCTGTCCCATTGCTGCGGAACCAGCATGATAGTGATCAGCAAAACAGCGCGTGGTATAACGTGCTGCAGATCCCAGATAGGCTCCACCAGTCCGTGCCCGAACGAAACCACCAGCAGATCAATTGCCATAAGGTAACAGGCCCATTTGCGGAAAAGCCCGATAATAAGTAACAGGCCACAGATCAACTCGACATATGAAGTATAATAAGCCGTGCCCCAGATAAGCCATTTTGGGATGAACGTTTTTTCAAAATCCTTAAAAAACATGCCGTACACCTTGGGTAGCGTATACGTGAAAATCTTTCCGTAGCCCTGCATCAGCAAAATTATACCGAGCAGCGCACGGGTAAAAAGTAAGGCGGCGGCGCGGGATGTTTTGTCGTTCATGAATAATTGATAACCGGAATTTAAAGATATACAAAAGATCTGGTTGAAAATTACAGGCTGTGTGTTAACTCCTGATGGTCAGCTTTAAATGGTACTGCTAAGCATCTATTTTGGTATCCATGGCAACAGTTTGCCACCCGGCAAGGTCGTTTAATAAATTTTCAGCGTGTTGTTTAATTGCATTTACAGCATCTTTGCCGAGTTGTAATCTTAAGGGTGTTTTTTCTGAATTAAGCGCCTTATCAATTGCTGCCGCAGCCTTAAAAGGATCGCCTTCCTGGGTGCCGTTCATGCCTTTGGCGAAATTTCTTGTTTGTCCAACCGTGTCTTTATAGGCGGGGTTTTCCGGCATATATTTCATAGCCGAACCTGCCAATTCTGTGCGGAAGCTTCCCGGTTCAACAATAAGCACCTTTATGCCCAACGGCGTCACTTCGGCGGCTAATGCCTCTGAAAGTCCCTCAAGAGCAAATTTTGATGCGGAATAAGCGCCAAACCCGGCAAAAGAGAGTTGCCCGCCCAGGCTGCTGATATTAACAATGGCCCCTGATTTTTGCTCCCTGAAAACCGGTAGCATAGTCCTGATAACTGCTGCAGCACCAAAGAAATTTGTCTCCAGTTGTGCGCGCAATTCATCGTCGGGCGTTTCCTCAACCGCGCCTACGATACCAAACCCGGCATTGTTGATGAGCACATCAATCCGGCCGAAACGACCGGTTGCCTGTTTAACAGCATCGGCAATTTCAGCGCCATTGTTTACGTCCATTTTTATTGCCTCAACCTGGCTTGGTGCCGTTGCCCTTA
Source organism: Bacteroidota bacterium (assembly GCA_030775685.1). GTDB lineage: Bacteria > Bacteroidota > Bacteroidia > Sphingobacteriales > Sphingobacteriaceae > Mucilaginibacter. The sequence continues at coordinate 17,741 of JALYIP010000087.1, read as the reverse complement.
TGCTCTCCAGCTTATCCAAACGGCGGGCAGTAATTACAACATTATATCCCTGTTGAATAGCATATTCGGCAAATGATTTCCCAAATCCACCGGACGCGCCGGTAATGAACCATACTTTTTTTGCATCATTTTTCATAGGTGTGATATTGAAAGTTTATACAATTTTTTTTTAGTAAACAACCTCTATTTCAACTAATACAAAATTGAATAATGAGTGTTAAATTTGAAAGGTCGTTTGCGTAAAAATTACGATTCTATATCAAGAACCAGATATATTTTTCCAGAAGAGGTTTCATGAACTTCAATTGTGCCCAAATCAAGGTCGGATAGGTCATGTCCCCAAATACCATATTTCCCATTTGTTTCATTCCTGTTTAACAAATCTTTTCTTTCATCAGCTCGGACTGTTTTAGTGCTTGCAGTAGTTTCTTCTCCCTTATAGATTTCGTGATACTTTTCACTAATCAGCATGATCAATTGCTTTCGCGAAAAGCCATTTTCAGTAGCCAGATCAAAAGTAACAGGTTTTCTTAAGGGATAATCTATAATAAGCGTCGCCTGTGAAAATGGCAGCACAATTTCGTCTGCATCTATAAGACTATCTATTCCGTTACTTGGGTTTTCAATACTGATCCAGGGAACAATTCCATCTTCAAATATTTTTAAATCCTCCTGGGTGGCTTTTAGTTCGAATTCAATTTTTGAAATTAAAACCCCTGTTGTATCAGCTCGGGTACTTGCAGATTCGGCAAATCGTCCCCGTTCAGTGCCAGCTATTGCAAAAAGGAATAAAATTATTAAGGCACTAAATTTCATTGCGATAACATTTACGTTGGAGATGTTTTCAAATCTGCGAAAAATCGGCTGGAATCAAAAGCGTAGATGTTATTTTGCTCACCAGTAAGGCATCGGCATAATCGGGTACGGCGCTTATTTCATGCCATTGGGTGTCGCTGCCAAACTGCTTCCAATGTGCATCCTTGGCGGCCAGGTCGTCAAAGGTAACCATGTAGGTAAGGTTCGGGCGTTGCGGGCCTATCACCGTTTCGCCCCAAAAGACCGGATTGAATTCCAGGCGTTTAAAAATATCTATCTCACCTTTATCATTAAACATCTCTATCTTCTTTTTGCCTGCCGCCTCGCTGACGCTCTGGTATTGGCGCAGTTCAAAAATGCGCGACTTTTTTTCGGGTGCAGTAAGTGTTGGGAAGTGTGTAAATGATTTTAAAAGTGAACTTTCTATCCGCTCATACGCCGGGTTCGTGGCAGGTGCGTTAAGATAAGCGGCACCTTTCCGCATAAGCACAGGGTCTTTAGCCGTGCCATCCTCAACGGTACTGAAATGTGCGAAGCTGTTATATTGGGTAAGAACGAAGACCCGGGCTTGGCCGGCGGGCTTCATTTCTGTAAATACTCCCACGTGTTTAACACCAAGTTTGTTTAACGCCGGGATGGCTGCGTTTTTCAAATAATCTTCAACCAGTTTTTGCTGCGCTTCATCCTTTAAGCTATAAACCATTAGTTCATAATATTCAGTACCTATAGAAGGTTTTTTATTTTCCATAGCATTACTAACAGCAGGTAAAATAGTAGCGGCAGCGCCAGTTATCAGGGTTGATTTTACGAATGAGCGTCTTTTCATTATTGGCTAAAATAAGTAATTATTTACAATAGATTAAGGTTGGCACTAAATCCATAAGACCCCCAAAGTAAACAACAATGCCACTGTCATTACCACCAACCCTAGTTTTAAAAATGCCCATGCGCTTACGCTTATTCCTTCGCGCCGCAAGGCAACCAGCCAAAGTATGGTGGCCAGCGAACCGGTTATGGAAAGATTCGGCCCAAGATCAACACCGATTAACACAGCGCTTTTAACCATTTCGGGCGAGTGCCCTGCCTGGATCACATTTCCGGCGATTAACCCGGCGGGCAGGTTATTCACCAAATTACAGGCAAATGCAATACCCAAGCCACTGCCCCAGGTAGCCCCAGCTACAGAATGGGCGGTTTGTTCTTGTAAAAATAGGGTAAGCGACTGGATCAGGCCTGTTTTATTGAGTGCTTCCACAATTACAAACAGTCCGGCTACCAGCGGCAACACTGCCCAGGAAACACCTTTGATTACTACCAGCGGATTTTTTTTAGCCCTGATGATAACTATGGCAGATGTAATAATACCGGTAATAGCTGTTGGCAAACCCAGCTGCAGATCAAGTGCCGAGGAAACCAATAAAATTAGGGCAGTGGCTGCAATGCCCGCCATTGCTGTTTTTCCGCCAGTGGAAAGCGTTGGGATAGGGATGTTGGTTTCCAGGTGCTGCTTTAGTTCATTTCGCTGGGTAAAACGGAGCACAATAAAGGTTGCTGCAATTGAAACCACCGAGGGTAAAAAATATAGCTGCAGCCAATGTAACAAAGGTGGCATGTGACTTCCGTATATCACCAGGTTGGCAGGATTTGAAATAGGTAGAATAAACGAGGCCGCATTAGCAATAAAAGCACATATCAATAAAAAGGGGAGCGGGTTTTTGGCTTTTGCCGCCTTTGCCGCCGCCGCAACTGCTGGTGTCAACACAACCGCCGTGGCATCGTTTGATAAAAATGCAGTTACAATAATCCCAACCAGGTAGATCAGTAAAAATAGCCGGTTTGACGAGCCCTTTGCCATTTTAGTGGCGTGGGCGGCAAGCCAGTCGAACAGTTTTTCCTCCCGGGCGGTTTCAGCTAAAAGCATCATACCTGTTAAAAACAAATAAACGTCGGTACCCTTCAGGATGCCTGATAATCCGTCAGACGGCAGGATCAATCCAAACACCACAAGGATCACGGCACCCGCAACGGCCCAAACAGCCTCAGTTACTTTGAACGGGCGGATAATAACACCGGTTATTGCAAGGAAGGAGATAATCCAAATGGTAATATGCGTCATAGATGCAGGGATTTTCAAAGATATAAATTAGGATGGTATGGTTTTAAGATCATTATGAATGAGGGTAGCAGGCTAAACGGAGCGTTTTGGAAAATACCAGCCACAATAAAATAGAAACGGTGGTAAAGTGGCGCAAAAAATAAAAGAGCAACAAGCGGGAAGTGACTAACCAGGACTCGAACCTGAACCGTTAAACGGTTTCACCAGCGAAGTAACACTTCCCTACGGCATCTTTTATTTAAAGGAGCTAAAAACAAACGGTGAGGAACAAAAACTGAACTACTGTAAAATTAATTACCGGCTGGATTTGAACCAGCGTCCTTCCGCCGGCGGCGGATGTTCTAACCGAAGTATCACCGTTTTACGGCATCCTTATGCCCCCGGCCCCTAAAGGGGAGCAATTTTCTTATTCCCCCTTTAGGGGGCAAAGGGCAAAAAGCAACCGGTGAGTTTTTTAAATTTAGACCACTGCAATAAATTGCAGGCGGGATTTGAACCCGCAGCTTTCCCGAAAATAATCGGAAACGTCATACCGAAGTATCACCGGTTTACGACACCTTATGCCCCCGGCTCCCAAAAGGGGAGCAATTTTTTTATTTCCCCTTTAGGGGATTAAAGGGCAAGAAGAGCAACAGGTAGCCTACGTTGTGGTTTTGCTTAACAGGCGAAGTAACGCAAGCCTACGGCATCTTCTTTATTTCTTAAGGGCAACGGTCAATATGTGCGAAAGCAAAATGCTTAACTGCTCTACCCGCTGAGCTACATTGGATTGCTCCAACAGCCGGAATCGAACCGGCGACCCGAAGTAGCACATATTTACGGCACCTTAATATTTTAATTTCTTAAAAAAGGGTAAAAAGCGACAAGTGAAATGCACCTTGCGGTGCTCCTGCTCTAACCAGCTGAGCTACAACAGCGTTCGCATAAGCGTGACGCCGAAGGCCGGACTTGAACCGGCGACCTGGACGTTAACTGCGAAGTAACACTCATCTACGACACCTTTTTATTTTCAATTTCTTTAAAAGAAGGGCAAAAAACAATAAACCATTCAATACTGTGCTCTATCCAATTGAGCTATCCTTACGGAGACGGATTCGAACCATCAACCCCAGCGCCCAAACGAAGTAGGGCTTATTTACGGCACCTTCTTTTATATTTTATAAGGAGTAACTGGCGAGCCGGGATATTTGTGAGGACTCGAACCTCATACAGTTAACACTGTACTGACCTCAGCATTTCAATTTGGTGCGAAGTAACCCGTTTCTAACGGCATCCTTATAAGACCCCACCTCCTAAAGGGGGCAATTAAAGTTCCCCCTTTAGGGGGTTAGGGGGACTTTATTTATTTCAATTAAAGCGGTATCACCGTTTTCTAATGCAGCTAACACCTCAAACACCTTATCGCTCCAGCCGGCTATTAAGTAAACATCATTGCGTAACAATTGCAATGGCGCCTGGCCGTAACCCTGCAAGTCGAACAGGTAGAGTTTAGCTTGCGGAGCAACCTCTGCCTTGTAACACAACCATAAAGGCTGTATATGGTCGCCGGTTGTTGACTGGCTGTTCCATAACTGGCAATCGGTAAACATTAATACCTTATCCACCTTAACCTTTTGGCTCATCAGGTCCTTTATCACCAGGTAGCCGTTGGTTGAATAACCAACTTCACCCTCACGGCGGTAAAACTCCTGCACATTACCCAATATGTTATTACGGGGTACGGTTATGGTTTTCCAGGTATCACCAAACATGCCTACTTCCACGTTTTTACAACGCGACTGCAACAGCATGGCCAGCATCAAACCGATATCATACAACAACACCTTCGACTTTGCCGAAACAGGCTTTTGCATCGAACCCGACACGTCGCAGGCCAGTAATACGCGGGTATCGTAATCAAACCCCTTTATATTGGCCGCGCTTGCCTGTACCGCTTTTTCCAAAGCATCCAGCAATTCGCCTGTGTAACCTTTGTTGCCAAACAATAAGGTGCTTAATTTGCTTACAGTACCTTTTGTTCGTGCTTGCGTATCCGCTGCTATCAACTCGCGGTAAGCCGCCAGGTAACGAAACGGAAACTGCTTAGCCTTTGCAACCTTATCTGCATCAGCAAGGGTTGCACATACCTTTTGAAAGTGCGCATAGCTTACTCCCGCGTCCTGTATGTTTCGCAGGTTTCGCAGCATGGCCATATATCCTAGCTTTCCGCTGTCAATCAGTTCTTCCCATTTCGCGCGGAACGCTTCGGACTTTGCTTCTTCACTATCGTAATTGATCTGACCTAACGCCGACAACTCGGTTTCCCAGGTATATGGTGTTTGCAGATCGCCGTTCACAATTTTGTTGAACAGTAATTGTTGCAATTCATCCTTTGCCTTAGGGTGAACCAGGAACAGCGCATCACGCAGCTTTATACTGCCATCGCGATTGTACTTTGCAAACTGGTATTCGTCAAAGCGATTAAATGCGCTTGTTAAACCCTTTTGCATTTGCTTTGATAAACGGTTCAGCTTTTTAGTGCCGGTGCGTTTGTTCAGCAATTCGTAACAAGCCAACAGCTCAGTTATTTCGTCGGCGCGGTTAATTACTCCATCGGTAACCCGGGCAACCAAATTGTCGCCCGAGTGCACCTTAGCCAGTTCGGTAACCAAAACCAACGGCACCGAACGCATGTACATTTTGGTGCGGGCGTAAACTGCCAGCTTACCCGTAAATACCGGATCGCATTTGGCAATTAGCGCACGTAAACGGTTTAAACGATCTTCGTTCTTTTCGTAAAACGAATCATTGAGGCTCCAGGTAACTACGGTGGTGTAGAGTTCCATTTCGGCACTCATCACAAACGCCTTTGCGCCTTCGTAATTGGTAACCTGTGTTTTAGCCTTGCTTAGTAAATTAAATTTCATTGGGAACCTCCCTTTTTTGTTTTGTTGATACAAAGGTTGAGAGCTAGTGCGCAGTGTATTTGCGCAGTGAAAAATATTTTAATATTTTTTGAGATATTTATAGAATGGATGACATCACCATAGAAAAAGTAGATTACATAATTGCTCATTATATGAATTTGCTGACTAAAGAAGAAAGACAAGCATTAAGACACTATGCATCGATAATAAAAACAGCAGATGAAAATAATGAAAAGCAAATTAACATGTATTACAGAGTGGGATGGTTAAGCAATGATCCCTTAATATTGAAATACCTGGAAAACGGCTATCAACAATTTGCACTTAATTGCGCAGAAAGGATTTTAAAAGAAGGCCAGGACGCTGTTTATTTTAACTTATGCCCTAAATGTAAAACGCTTGCGCGTACACCACTGGCAAAGCAGTGCAGGGAGTGCGGGTATGATTGGCATTGAGATTTGACATTTTTTTAAAAGTTATCAAATCTTTATCCTTATGCAAATCCGATGTCAGCAAGAATCCTTTTATAAAGATCTTCCTTTAATTCCTGTCGTTCCGCATCGCTTAACATAGACACGAAGTCTGGCTCACCTTTAAGGGAATCATACCAATTATCTACCAACCCAGCTTCCTCGGCGGTGCATTTGCGTTGCGTATACTTTATGATCAATTCAAGGGCGGTAACATTTTTCATTGAACTAATGATTTTAAGCCAATCAGAATTGTGTGTCTTGTTATTGTGTCGATATGACACAAAATAAAGATAATTAATCCAGTGTAGAAAATGCGATAGACAACCACCTGCCAAACATCGACGAAATGGCACTTTTAATAGACCGGTTAAAATTTGTGCGGTGCAATCCCCTAAAAATTAAATAATTATGTTTTTTGAAAATATTAATTCCTAATTTTATTCTTCAATCCTATAAACGTTCACCTAAATTAAAGCGACATGCCAAAGTATGTAATTGAAAGGGAGATCCCAGGTGCGGGCAACCTTACTCCGGAACAACTCAAGGGAATTTCACAAACCTCATGCGGTGTCTTGAGTAATATGGGCCCGCAGATTCAATGGCTGCAAAGCTATGTTACCGGGGATAAGATCTATTGCATTTATATTGCACCGAACGAGGCAATGGTTCGCGAACATGCGTCTCAGGGCGGCTTCCCGGCCAATTCGGTAAGCGAGGTGAAAACCATTATCGACCCAACGACTGCCGAGTAACCACTCAAATTATTTTTATTAATGATCACCACAATCCCCTATATTTACGGGACAGTGATTGTGTTTCCCTGTTTCGTTATCTAATGAACCTAACTAAAATTAACCCCTGGATAGCAGGTATCACGCTAATATTCGGCGGCTCAATGCTCATCTATTTCGAAGGCTATCGCAACAATGATATTATTTCAACGATTGCTTACTTTTCGGTGATTGGCGGTTGGATATTGCTGTATTTTATGGCTATAAAGGGCACTCTTTTAGAAGATAAGACAGATGAGTTTTCAAAAGTAAATCCCGAGCCTTTTGCAAAGCGTGCGCTTAAAACGATGGTTTTTTTGGCAGTGTTTGGGCTTGGAATAGGTAATGCCTATTGGATGTCAGATTTGGGCGATGCAAGGCGGGCCGCGATACTTGACAACCAGCCCACGCAAAGTGCAATTGCAATCGTCGACAGAATAGAAACCAAAAGTACCCGAAGCGGTATCCATTATTACGCCATATTTGAATATAAAGCAGGACTCAAAAATATTGAACACCGCCGGTACGAGCAACAGGGGGAGTTTTTAACTGGTGAAAAATTTGAAATAAAATATTCCGTTGATCATCCCGAGATGTTTAAGATAATGATGCAGCTGCCACCCACTATAAACTAAATAGCTACATTAGCCTCAATGAAAAAACTCCTGATCCTTTTTACTATACTCCTTACTGTAAAAACCACAATCGCTCAAAAAAATTTTGAGGGTGAAATAGATTATAGAATGTATGGCCTTTCAGAAGGTCAAAAAGACACCACTATCGGCAATTCATACAAGATCATCTTTGGTAAACATGCCATAAATGTACAAAGCTTTACCCAAAAGGGAATCCTTTGGGAGGAGCAGATCATGTTGCTCGACTCTGCTAAACAATACGTAATAGATCATCGAGATAAAACCTATATCCTGGCCTGGAAATATGACCCGGATAAAAGACCAGTAAGAAGACTTCCGTGGGGAATGGATAAGATTGCCGTAAATCCTGCAATTAAAAAAATAGTGGGATACGATGTGTTTGACAATTTTTTAACTACCGAAGGCCATCCGGAATACGGCCATGTCGACCTTTACGAGGCTAAACCTTTATACTTTAAATTACCGCCGCATATAGCCATCGGATCTTTTTTCGAGAGCATGCTTTTTTATGATGATCACATCATGCTTGCTATGCGGGTGATCTCAGGGAAGGCGCCTTATGGGCAAATAAATCGCGTGGCCACAAAAGTAGAAGCAAGAAGGGTAGATGATTCGATCTTCAAAATCCCGGCGGACTATACTTTAAGGAACTAAAGCCTGCGGTACTTAATTGAGAAAGGGGAAAGTGGCAAATATCATGCGCCTTTATTAACTGATTGATATTTAAATATTTACATTCAATAGTTACGCTGGTAAGTTTTTTGCGGCGCGAAAAAACTCCTTTTTTTCCTCAAAAATCATCCGATTACCAAAGTAAAACCCCCTTTTGCCCCTGGTAAAAAAATCGATTACGAGGGAAGCCGCGATTTCACCCCTGAAAAAAAAACGATTACGAAGCCAAACTACAATTTCGCCCCTGATAAAAAATCGGGTTACGAGGGTAAAGCACCATTTTGGCCCTGATAAAAAATGGGATTACGAGACCAAAACCCCCTTTTGCCCCTGTGAAAATGCAGAAAAATTGCTGCTTGGAAGCCGATTTTTTGCTGTAACTGGATGTGAAAGAACGTGGTGGAAGAAAAGATTAATCCAGGGAATCTCTACATAATCAATTCGCTCAATTGGAAGCGAAGGCAATTAGCTTTTGAGGTTCGAATGAATTCAAATATAAGCAATTTCCCTGGGATCTATGCTGACACTATTTTGTCACCATAAACGAAGTGAAGGATCTTCTGCACGTGATAGCCATTGCGTAAAAGTATGCTGAAAACTTATCAGGCGGATACTTTGCTTGCGATGAAGATCCTTCACTTCGTTCAGTATAACAAAAGGATTTTTTTAATGCTTCTAATGCGCATAGTTTAAACTCCAGCGCCATAAAACCATATTGATTACCTCGAAGCCATACTGCCTGTTGCTGCCTGCATTTGGTGCAGGTAGATGTATTTAAGCTTGTACTGGTTGGATAACTTATCATAAGCCATCAGTTCAGCATCCTGTTTAAAGGTGCTTTGAATGCTGTAGCGAAAAGTTGGCTGCGAAGGGAAACTATTCCACAAGTTTTCAATGGTTAGGGCTAATACGGCTTGTTTGCTGCCGGCGCTAAAAAAGTAACGTTCAACAGGGGCGTATCCCTTACCCTGCTGGGTTAGTTTTTGTTTTTTATAGATGGTAAAACCAACGGTGTCAATAATGCCATAGGCTTCGTTATTAAAAATACGATAATCCTGGTTGTGCAGCTTGTAACCATAAATATCGCTTTTTGCCATTTTCACTTTTTTGCCCTGGTAATACAGACTGATGTTTTTTCCGTTTAAAAATTCATTAAGCTGCAGTTTGTCATTATCCCCTAAAACATAGGTTAGCTTGTTTAATTTGTAGTCCTGTTCGGTAAGGTAAATGCCGGTAACGCTTTTTGAGTTTTGTGCATGTACGAATGTTGCGTTTAAGCTGATGATTGCTATTGCGATAAGCGCTTTGATCAAAGTTTTCATTTTATTTAAATTATTAAGTGTTTTTGTTTTTGCCTGTTCTGTTTAATAAAAGGCCGGGCGGCAAAACCCGGCCTCTCTTATTCAACCTTAACTTACCTAAACAATGAAGGGTAAGTTATTGCTGTGCTTTATTGTTGTTTCCTACTTTTTATTATATAAAGACCATCACATTTACCCTAAGACCAATTGAATGCCAATTAAAATTATTTCCATAAAAACGACGAAATCAGCGTTATTTGGGGCTTTTTTGTTTTTTTACCCTAATAATCGCTTGCTGTTTTCGTTCAATTTGGGAAGGTGCTTTTGTCAAAAAGAGAAATTCCGTGCGCTTAATACCCCTCCGGGATTTACCAGGTTCCGGTTTAAAATACCGCGATCATTTAATAGAAAAACAAATGTTTTTGGTTATGAGATATCGACAGGATCATAGTGGAGGAGAGTACTGAATTGATCAGGTCCGACTATTTGTACAAAGTAAAGTGTTCGGTTATTGGCCCGGCCATAAAGATTACGAAGAGGGATAATACGCTTAGAATAATGATAAGTACAAAAAGGAAAATGCCGAATGTTGCAGAGTTTGTTTTTAATGTGCCCATGGATGCTGGTACATATATTTTTTGGCGCATCAGCCCTGCCAGCATTAATGCACCTGTAATGGGTATAAATCGACCAAAGAGCATTGCGACAGCTGTTGTTAAATTCCAGAAAATCGTATTATTTCCAAGGCCTGCAAAATTGGAGCCGTTGCCGGCAACTGAAGATATAAATTCATAAAGCATAGTTGTAAAACCATGAGGGCCTTTATTGCTCAACCAATTTAGTGTTTCGCCACCGCCGCTTTTATTAACATATACCAGGCAAGCTATTGCGGCCAGCACTACAGGCACAAGTATTTGCAAAACGCTTACTATAGCCGCAATCTGCATCTCCCTTGTACCTATTTTTTTTCCGAATAATTCAGGTGACCTGCCGATCATCAGCGTACTTATGAATACAGCAATAATCAGGTATATAAACATATTGATCCAGCCGGTCCCCAGGCCGCCAAAAAAAGCATCAACCTGCATCCCAATCAACATGGCTGTTTCAGATAACGGCATAAAGCTGTCGTGCACGGAAACTGACGTGCCCGCGGGAATGGCAACGTTTACAGCACAGTAAAACGACGAGTAATTGGCGCCAAAACGCACTTCCTTACCTTCCATATTTCCAGCCGACTGATTAATCCCCATAGCTGTTATCTTCGGATTGCCGGCTGCTTCTCCTTTTACTATCGGGATAGCGAGTAGTGCCAATCCGGCTGTCATTACACCAAAAAGCATCCATGCGAACTTTTTTTGATTAAGATAATATCCTATGAAAAATATAAAAGCCATAGGCAATAGCAGTACAATTATAAAATGCAATATGAGGGTTGCAAAGACCGGGTTTTCGAAGGGATGTGCATCATTGGCGCCAAAAAAACCGCCGCCATTAGAGCCTAATTCTTTTATCGGGATCATAGCGGCCACCGGGCCTTTTGCCACATTAACTGTATCTCCCTGTAACGTTGTTATTTTATGCGCCCCATTAAAGGTCATGGGCATACCGCCAATAATAAAAAACAAAGCCACAATAACTGATAGTGGTAATAAAATACGCGTGCACGACCTTAGAAAATCATAATAAAAATTGCCCAAACCAGTACCTTGATTTTGCACTAAACCTCTTACTACGGCCACACCGGCGGCAAGGCTGGATGCTGCAGAAAGGAATTGCAAAAATGTAAATACGCCTATTTGCGAAAAATAGCTGGCGTTGGTCTCGCCGGAATAATGTTGAAGATTGGTACTTGTTAAAAAGCTGATAGCACTGTTAATGGCTAAATGCCAATCCATACCAGGTACTGCCGCCGGGTTTAGAAATAACTTTCCCTGCAACATCAATATGGCAATGGCGGGGAAGATCCATACTAACTGAATTGTTAACAGCGCCAGCAGGTATTGTTTCCAATCCATACTATGCTGCGGGTAAATCCGGCATATTTTAAAAATCCGGCTCTCTAAGGGATTTAGGAAATCCAGTAAGCTTTTTTCTCCGGAATATACTTGCTTCATGTAGGCGCCCAGCGGCACCGCCAAAATTAAAGCAATAAGGAAGATAACAATAAAGCCAATACTGTCAGTAAGCATCTGATTATATGTTTATTAAAATTAAACAAAAAGGGCCAATCGGCCCTTTTTGTTTTTAAATTAAAATCTTACAAGTAACGCTGCTATAAACCTTGTTTCTGATGGCACCAGGTCCGGTGTGAAATCTGCAGGTACCGGGGTGGTGTTATAGCCATCGGGCGAGGTTACGCCACCGTGGCCTGCAAAATAAGGTACGCTGGCATGGCGGTGTACCACCTCTAAACGGAAGGTCAGGTAGTCGCTTGGCATGATATCGAACGTGGTAGAGTAATCATAGCCATGAAACTGATCGCCGGGATTTGCGGAGAACGGATGTGAACCCACTGCACCTGTATTGATAGCAGGGATCGGGTTGGCATCACCCGTAGGATACAATACCAGGTAACGACCAGGGTTGTTGATCACGCCCCCGCCGATTGTCCAACCATAATGTCCCTTGCCAAATATTACGCGGTTATATACCATGCCGCTTGCAAAATACTGGGCAGGGCCTTTAACCGGGTCGGCATGAAAGCCATTTACACCATCGCCTTTTTCAAAACCAATATCGCCGGTTAATGAAAATGCCATGCTGTTTATAAAGCTATTTTTGTTGGTGCTTTTAAAATAACGCACCTCAATGCTGTTATCAGAGTGGAAGCGCTTTCTGCCTGGTTTGTCCTGCGTGTCAGCGCCGTAATAAGTGTTGGTAAGCGCCTGGAACCATTCAACAGGACGCCACAAGATCTGGCCACCTATGCCGGGCTGGCTGTTAAACATACCATACGACTGCCAGCCGTTTATTAACCACGGCTCAATCTTCAGTTTATCCGAAACGAAGATCTGCACCCGTACACCGTTAAAAAACCATGGCGTATTATCCGAAGTGAATGATGGCTGGTAGGCCCAGTTTTCCGCATTGTAATAGGAGAACAAACCAACGTACGACATAAAGATCCCAGCATCAACGTTAATACCATGCAGCACATTAAAGTGATAACCTGCGTTGGCTTCGCTTAGGTAACGGTAAGCGGTAGCCTGGTCAAACTGCCCCCGGGTAACGCTCAAATCGTTACGCGGTACCACTGTTGACCGGGTACCAAATTGGGTAAGTATAGTTGCCCTTATGTTATTGTAATGAAAATCGCCGCCAAATGCTGCAGTTGATATTTCAAATTCATGATCATGGGCCAGCGCTGTTGAGCCAACAACTGTGTGGTCGATAGGATTATTGTTTGACGCGGTATAATTCACATCAAGTAAAATGCGGCCGGTAAAATATTTAGAATCCAGCAGCGGGGTATGCCTGCGGTCATTGCCGTTTAGCCAGGTAAAATCGCCAAAGGCAAATGGTTCGCTCTTGGCAACAACGGTGTCCTTTTTAACTGTGGTATCGCTTTTTAAAAATGCGGGAGTTTTGTCCTCCGTTTTTCCTGTGGATGCAAGCACGGGTTTATCCTGCGAAAAAGCACAGGTAAGCGATGCACCTAAAATAATTGATAAGAAAACTTTTTTCATTTTTTATATAATTTGGATGTTCATTACCCGGCCTCAAAACAGTTTATCTTTTCGGCCGGGTAATTTGTGCCGGGTATGGCAATTGATGTTCCTTGTTAAGGATATTATTTATAAGTAGTTGGAAATTAATATTATAGATTGTATTTATAATGTTTGATCCGGTGTATAGTCAATGTAGATTCTCATTTTGTTATGGCCATTTTCTCAAAATGATCAATTCAATAAATGGTACTCTTCTATTTTGCGGTAAAGCGTTGCCAGCCCAATTCCGAGAATGCGGGCCGCTTCAGATTTGTTGCCCTTTGCATATTTCAGGATGCGGCGGATATGGTGTTTCTCTACGCTGTCCAAATCAAGCGCAACAAGGTCATAGTAACCCCGACTTTGAAATTCGTAAGGCAATAGCTTCGGTGTAAGCATGGGTTCGTCCATCAGGATAATCACGCGTTCAATCACGTTTTTTAGTTCCCTGATGTTGCCGTTCCATTTATGCTGATTCAATAGCTTAAAGAAATTCTCGTCGATATCGGGCAATTTTTTATTCACTTTTCCGGTATAGATCTTTATAAAATGCCGGGCCAGTATTTCTATATCGCCGGTACGTTCACGCAGCGGGGGTAGCACAATTGAAAAGCCGGATAAACGATAATACAGGTCAAGGCGAAAATGATTTTCCTCGGCCTCTTTTTGCAGATCACGGTTAGTAGCGGCAATAAGGCGTACATCCACCCTGGTCATTTTTGTTTCGCCCACCTTCATAAAAGTGCCATTTTCCAATACCCGCAAAAGCTTGGCCTGCAAGTCCAGGCTCATTTCGCCCAGCTCATCTAAAAAAATGGTGCCGCTGTTAGCTTCTTCAAACAAGCCTTTTTTATCTTTTACGGCGCCCGTAAAGGCACCGGCCTTGTAGCCAAATAATTCGCTTTCCAACAGTTCCCTGCTGAATGCACTGCAGTTAACGGCCACAAATGGTTTGTTTTTTCTAAGGCTCTCCTGGTGAATGGCTTCAGCAAAAACTTCCTTGCCGGTGCCGGTTTCGCCCAGCAGTAATACGGTGGCATCGGTTTTAGATACCTTTTTTGAGAGTTCAATCGCCTCAATAATTGCCGGTGACTTTCCTAAAACTACCTGGAAACCCCGCTGCGTTTCTATTTGCTGTTCCAGCTCGGTCACCCGGTATTGCAGGTTAGCCTTATCCATAGCCTTGCTTACCAGCGGGATGATCTTTTCGTTATCGTCGCCTTTGGTCAGGTAATCAAAAGCGCCGTTCTTTATCGCCAGCACGCCATCGCTGATGGTGCCAAAAGCAGTAAGATTTATAACTTCGATATAAGGTTTAACCTGCTTTATCTTCTTTACCAGCTCGACGCCATTTGCATCAGGCAGCTTCACGTCGCTAAGTACAACCCTGATATCCTCATGCTCTATCTGCTTCAATCCAGCTTTTGCGCTGGTGGCCTGTAAAACATGGTAGCCCTCCATTTCAAGGATCCGTGCAAGCAGTGCACTGAGCTTTACCTCATCGTCAATTATTAATATATTTAATTTCATTTTTATACTTATTTGGATTGTTGATCAGCATAAGCGGAAGCGTATCCAGCAATTTGATATAAAGGTTGATCCCGTTCTTGATCTCCTCCAGGAAGATGTATTCATCAGCAGAGTGCGAACGCGCGGAATCACCCGGGCCAATTTTAACCGACGGAATAGTCAGCCATGCCTGGTCTGACGTAGTAGGCGAACTATAGGTTTTGCAGCCTATCGCGATACCGGTCTTTACGATGGGATGATCCTGCGGAACCGAAGATGCACCCAGCGAACCCGGGCGTACGGTAAATTCTGAACCGACATTGTTTTTTATAGTATTCAGGATGTACTCCTGCGTATAGGTATCATCGTTTCTAATGTCCACAGTATATTCACATTTGCCGGGAACGATGTTGTGCTGCAAGCCTGCCTTTATGGTGGTTACCGTCATTTTAACGGGCGGCAGGCCTTCAATCTGCTGTGGGAATTTGAAGGATTTAAACCATTCCAGGTCCTTCATACAGTTATAAATTGCATTGTCACCCTCTTCCCGCGCCGCATGGCCCGGGCGACCGTTACTGATGCAATCTAATACCAGGTTTCCTTTTTCAGCTATCGCCATTTGCAGCAGCGTAGGCTCACCTACAATAGCCAGCTCCAGCTTACCTAAAAGCGGGATAACAGATTTGATGCCATTTATGCCGGAGTTTTCCTCTTCCGCAGTAGCCGCCAGGCAAAGGTTAAATCCCAGTCCCTGGTAGCTGTAGAAATGAAGAAATGTGGCAATCAATGACACCAAACAACCGCCGGCATCATTGCTTCCCAATCCGTACAACCTCCCTGCGAAGATCTCCGGGCAAAATGGATCATTGGAATAACCTTCGTTCGGCCTAACCGTATCAATATGAGAATTGAGCAGGATGGTTGGGCGTTCCGGATCATAAAATTTATTGTAGCACCAGATATTATTTCCTTTTCTTTTTACTTTGATACCATAACTTGCCAGGTATTCCTGGATCTGGTCGGCTGCATCAGCTTCCTGCCCGCTAAACGACGGTGTGCGGATGAGTTTCTGCAGCAAGGTTACAGCTTCACTAAACAAATGATTGCTTAACGGCATCCTTTCGCGCACCGGCGAAAGTTCTCTTGCCCTGAGATTTTTAATCATGTTTTTTTAGTTTAATTGAGGATCAAACAACATGGCAGTGCAAAGGCAATTAGTCCTCTTTTTGCCTTGCAGCACATCATAGTTCACACAGCTTTTGCAGCTGTCCCAAAAGGCAGATTCCTGCGCTATTTCGGCATAGGTAACCGGCTCAAAACCCAGGCGGGTATTCATCTTCATGATAGCCGAACCAGACGTAATGCTGAATACTTTTGCCAGCGGGTACCGCGTGCGCGAGAGTTCAAATATTTGTGTTTTAATTTGCGAGGCAACACCCTGGTTGCGATGTTGCGGGGATACGATAAGACCACTATTTGATACAAATTTTTCGTTATCCCAGGTTTCGATGTAGGAGAACCCTACCCATTCGCCATTTTCAGTTATGGCAACAATTGCCTTTCCATTGTCTATTTTTTCTATTACCGAGGCTGCTGATCTTTTGGAGATCCCTGAGCCCCTTGCTATTGCCGAACTTTCCATTTCATGAATGATCTGGTCAGCAAAAACCACGTCCGACGCAATGGCCGGCCTCACAATAATTCGTTCATCTTCCATTTCTTTTTAGTTTATTTCAGTTAAATGCCCGAAAGTTTTTTAACTGTACAAACCCTTGTACCAAAAGAATGCCCATTGTGCCAATACCTCCGCAATTCAGTGTTTAGCGCATTTAAAGGCCGATTTTTATTTTTTATGGCGATTTTCGGAAATAAAAAAGCCTCTCAAAATGAAAGGCTCTATTTTCAAAAAAAGATTATTTAGTCGAAAGTCCTAAGTCAAGAGCCTGAAGTCTAAAGTCAAATTTTCTTTTTTCGACTCAGAACTTAAGACTCTAGACTAAAGACTAATTTACGGGGTGATGATCTTCCCGGGCAGTGCCGGAATATTCCAGGTAACCATTTTCGTTTACCAAAATTGCGCTCAATCCGGCCGGGCTTTTGCTCTTTTTCTTTTTAGGGCCGCCTAATGGAACGATGATGATCGCTATTAGGGCACTTATTTCAAGGATAATATAAAACGCTGTCATGTCTGATTAAATTATATGTACCGGGGATTTATCAATTGCCATACCACAAAAGCTGAATTGGATGGAAAGAGGGGTTTAAGCTAAAATTTAAGAGATTTTTTGAGTGGATGATTTGTAGAAGATTATTGGGGGTATCATTTTGATAGGGGTGATTTATCAAAATGGAACTAGGTTGGTAAGTTCAACGGATTAAAATCCGTTGTTACAATATCGGCCGAGGCTCTGCCTCTGAATTGTCGATAATATTAAATAACATTTGTTTTCAGTAAAAGCCATCGGCTAGGCACATTTTGTAGCACCGGATTTTAATCTGGCGCGGAATAAGTACAAATCGACCCCATCGAAATGCTCCGTTAGGAGCAAAATATTGGTAGAAACATCGACATGTAATTTTTAGCGTGCCTTAGGTACGCAAACTCTCAGACATGCGGTGTTACGGACCTACGGCCAATGTCATTAAGTTAAGGGATAGCGATTAGCCAATTCTTCCCGCAAACCTTGGTTGCCTCACCCTGCCCTCTCCAAAGGCTACCCCTTACCCAAATTTTGTTGGTTAAGGATTTGATAAGTTTTCACAGCGTCTATTAATCGCCTGTATCCAGTCCAAATGGCTTTTAAACCAGGTG
>JALYIP010000086.1 GCA_030775685.1 Bacteroidota bacterium | reverse complement strand
TTTGCAGATTGGTGCAAAGTCTTTTTACTTAATATTAAAAGCCTTTTGATTGAGCCTAAAAAAGGGAAAAAGGCTGCTTTTACTATAGTTAATGATATCTTTAATCCTTAGGTTAACGGCTATGGCAGGACGCTTGAACCGGCGGAGGATTCTCCCCCTAAAAAACAAGGGGCAATCCCAAAAGGACAGCCCCTTGTACAATCAAAACTTTTACTATCAATAATTAGGATTCTGCTTCAATACCCCACCGCTCTTATCAATTTCGGTTTGTGGCAGCGGCCATTGATAAAACTTATCTTCAAAATGATAATTGATAAGGGAGGTTTTTACCGCGTTTAGTACCGGTCCGGCAATATGCCATCTTAACAAATCATAATGACGTAAGCCTTCGAAAGCAAGTTCGATGCGGCGTTCATGTCTTATCCTTTCGCGCATCTGATCTTTAGTGTAGCCTGCCGGGTATGGCGGCATATTTACGCGCGCACGCAGATCGGCCATTGCTTTATAAACGGTAGCGTCCGGGCCGGCGATCTCATTCTGGGCCTCGGCATACATTAGCATCACATCGCCCAAACGTAATATAACAGCGTCCTGTTGGCTCAGGGTAGAAAAGCCATAAGGCATATTGTTAGGCTCCAGGAATTTAATGGTTCCGTAACCGGTAGGCCGCAGGTTTGACGGGTGATATACCTTGCCCGGACCAAAATTAACAGAATCTGCATATACGGTTTTCGCCAGCCTTGGGTCGCGGTTGTTGAACTGATTTTTGGGATCGGTTAATGGTGAGGTGCCATAAGGTTGACCATCAGTACATTCAAAGGCATCAACCATGTTTTGCAACGGCGCGCAAGCATCATAATCGCCATAGTACAAATCCCAGGGCGCTGTATTATTTGGCGCAAGGAAGTTAATAGAGAAAATGATCTCGGTATTATTTTTTTGGGTGGCATCCCGAAATATATCCTCAAAATTGGTACTCAGCTTGTATTGGCCCATCACGTCAAGGCACAAGTCCCGCACCTGCGTAAGTACAGCCGGGTCAGGTGTCCCTGTATTACCGAAAGCTGCAAATAACAACACCCTTGCTTTTAAAGCTTTTGCCGAAGATGCAGCCGCATGGCCGCCATTGGCATAGTAAGCCGCAGTATTCAGGTTGGCAATGCTGTAGTCCAGGTCTGCCGTTATCTGGGTCAGAATTTGGGCAGCCGGTACTTTTGGTTGCTTTTGGTTGCTCAGGTCAAGCGGTTGCAGCACCAATGGCACATCGCCATAAATGCTATACAGCTGAAAGTAGAAAAAAGCCCTGACGAACCTTACTTCACCTTCGTACACTTTTCTTTGCGCGTCAGAAATTTCGCCGCCTTTGTAATTAGCCAGGTTTTGAAGGAATAAGTTTACCCGGGCAATACCGGTATAACTATCATCGTAAATGCCGGTTTCGTAACCGCCGGTAGTTGGGTTAAAATTACCCTGGACAAAATCCTTAGAGCTACCCGAGTTAAACTGGTTATAGCCGTTATCGGTAAAGCAATCCCTGAAGCCAATGCCTACGGCAAATTCCTCAGGTTGCAAAGCAGCATACACAGCAGCAAGAGACTCATCAAAATCGGCTTTCGACTTAAAAAAGGTTGAAGTGGCAATCTGATCTGAAGGGTTCAGATCAAGCGCCTTTTTACACGCGCCTGCAAACAGCGATGTAATTAATATGATGGTTATTATAATTCGATTTTTCATGTTGGGCTAATTAAAAAGAAACATTTACACCAAAAGAGTATATTTTATTTTGCGGGTATTGCACCACGTCTCCGCTGCCATAACGCTCAGGATCAAGGCCTTTAAACTTGGTTATAGTTAGCAAATTATCGCCGGCAAAATAAACCCGTACCCTGTTAACACCTATCTTTTTGGTGACCTGTGCGGGAATGGTATAACCGAACACCAGGTTCTTAAGCCTTAAATACGATGCATCCTGCAGGAAGAAAGTAGATGGACGGCCGATCTTATCCGGCGCGCTCTGCCCGAAATAAATGCGCGGCATAGTGGCTGACGGGTGCTCAGGCGTCCAGGCATTTAACCAGTCTGTAGTTGGTGAAGCGCCCTGGACAAACGGGATAGTTCCCCAACCAGATACATATGACTTTACGCCGTAAACCCCCTGGAACATGGCCGAAAGATCAAAACCCTTAAAACTTGCCCCAAGGTTAAATGAATAGTTTAATTTAGGATAAACACCACCAACAATGGTGCGGTCATTCTGGTCAATTTTACCATCGCCGTTAACGTCCTTATATTTCAGGTCACCGGGTAAGGTAGAGTCAGTGAATTGCTTGGGTGAACTGGCCACTTCCGCAGTTGATTGGAATATCCCGATCACCTGCAGCATATAAAAGGAGTTCCAGGGCTGCCCGTTTTGATTAATGGTATAACCGCCAATTTCCTGCTGGCCAAATTTCACCAGCTTATTGCTGTTATGATCAACATTAACACCCAAATTATAAGTAAAGCCTCTTAAAGCGCCATCTCGTATAACGTTGTTGTACGATAAACCAAGCTCAACGCCCCTGTTATTTACAACGCCATCGTTAATGGTAGGCGCACCTAAACCCACCACAGCGGTAACCTGCGCAGTTCGCAAAATGTCAGACGTGGTTTTATTATACCAATCGGCAGTTAAATTAAAGTTTTTAAGAATGGTCAGATCCAGGCCAATATCGGTCATGGTGGTGGTTTCCCATTTTATAGCCGGGTTGTTCAGGTTCTGCTGTGCAATGCCGGTTGTTAGCGTTGAATTATCAAACGAATAATTATACCCCAGGTTTAACAAGGCCTGGTATGGATAGTTACCCACATTCTGGTTACCCAATTGGCCCCATGATCCCCTGAGCTTAAAGTTATCCAGCCAGGTTAAATTCATGGCTTTTACAAAAGGCTCCTCGGTGACCCGCCAGCCTCCTGAAAACGATGGAAATACCCCCCACTTGTTGCTACCCGAAAATTTTGAACTTCCGTCATCACGGATGTTAGCCTCTAGCAGGTACCGGCCTTTATAGTCATAATTCAAACGGCCGAAGTATGACATTAAAGCCCATTGATTAGATGTACCATAGGCATTTTGTATGTCTGAACCTCCGGCGTTCAGCTCCTGCAGATCCAGGTCAGGAAAATTTTTGCGATAGCCGGATAAGTATTCATATTTACTTTGCTCAATACTATAGCCAAATTGCGCCTTAATATTATGCCCGTGAAAATCATGCGCATAATTTAAGTAGCTGTATAAATTGGTGTAAACCGTTTGTTCGTCCTGGTCGGTTAAGCCTTTTCCCAGGTCCAGCGAGGTTTCCAGTTGATTGGTCTTGAAATTGTATTCGTCAAGGGTTGCTTTAAAATCCTTGTATTTATCCATATTAAAGTTTACAGCCCCTTTAGTGTACCAGGAAAAATCCTTACTGAACTGAACTTCAACCCAGCCTTGTGCATTCACGGCATAATCATTGGTAACCCGGGTAAAGTTTTGATCCAGTACAGCTATCGGGTTCTTATTGTTATACTCAAAGTCATAAGCTTTGTAGGTGTAATGTCCGCTGCCATCAGTCAGGTACGGCCCATAAGTAGGCGCTTGTGACATGGCCGAAAGAAAGAGGTCCATGGAAGAACCGTCCCATTGGCCGGGTGATGAAGGGGTACCCGCAACAGCGTCCCTTGTGCCTGATTTTAACAGTACATTGGTTCCGAATTTAATATGATCGTTAACCTTTGAAGTTAAATTGATCCGGGCATTGTATCGTTGATAATCAAAGCCTCTTTCAATACCATTTTGATTAACGTAACCCAATGATACATTATAAGTGGTTTTGTCATTACCGCCGGTAAATGTCAGGTTATGATTTTGCGTTGGCGCTGTTCTGAATATAAGGCTTAGCCAATCCGTATTGGGGTAATGCAGTTTGTCTGTACTGTTACGGTACAGATCGATCTGATCCTGCGGATAAAGCGAACCAGGGTCTGTTGTACCGCTGTTAATGCGCGCCTGGTTAAACATCTCCATGTACTGGGCCGAGTTGGTTACCAGTTTAAACATTTTGGTAGCACTGTAAAAGCCCACGTTGCCATCGTAGGTAATTGACATTTGTCCGGCTTTACCTTGTTTGGTGGTAACCAGCACAACGCCATTGGCTGCTCTTGAACCGTATATAGATGCAGAAGCCGCATCCTTCAGTACAGACACATTGTCTATATCGGTTGGGTTAATATCGCTAAAACTGCCGGGAACACCATCGATCAATACTAATGGGTCTGAACCGGCACCGCTAAATGTGCTGTTACCACGGATGCGGATAGATACACTTTCATTACCTGGTTCACCAGAGCCGGTATTTATCTGAACGCCAGGCGCCAAACCTTCCAGCATGGAGGCCGGGTTCACCACCGGGCGTTTATTCATTGTTTCGCCGGTAACAGATGAAACGGAACCCGTAAGGTTTACCTTTTTCTGGGTACCATAACCCACAACAACTACTTCATTTAGTTTTGCATCCAATGGGGCTAAAGCAATTACAATGTTGGTTTGCCCATTTATTGCTATCTCCTTTTGTTGAAAACCAAGGAAAGAAGCTACCAGCACAGAGCCTTCACCGGCAACTTTGATCGTAAAGGAGCCATCCTCATTGCTGGTGGTGCCATTTGCGGTTCCTTTTTCTTTAATACTTGCTCCGGGTAACGGAAGGCCTTTATCGTCAATTACCTTTCCGCTGATAACTATTGGGGCCTGTTTTTCATTATTGGAGATTTTAGGAGTTTCCTCTTTTTCCTTTACAATAATTATTTTGTTGTAGATGGTAAAGCTCAACGGCAGCTTCGCGAAACATGCCTTGAGTGCGTCTTCAATTGAAGCATTTTCTATGTGGATACTTATCTTATCAGCTTTATTTATTTGGCTTTCAGTAAATACAAATGTGTAATCAGTTTGCTTCCTGATTTTTTTAAAGATAACCTTAAGCGAAGCGTTGTTTTCATTTAAATTAACCTTTTGAGCAAGCACGTTAGCATAGCTGCTCAACGTTAAACCTAAAAGTATTATTAAAGTAAGCTTCATTATCAGAAGTTTTTTGAGAAGGTTGCCCCGGCCGAAAAGCATGGGGTTACATTTCGAAATTAATTCCATAAATTTGTTTTGTTTGGGTTCGAGAATAAAGAGTGCGCAACACGTCAATATTGGATAGCCTGAACAGCGACCGGGGGTGGTACCAACACTTCCGGTTTAATTTTTCAGACCAATTAATATTGAAAAGGGGGAGCTGACTATGATCAGCAAAAGTGGGTTATGTGTTTTCCATCATATGCTATTTTTTAGGTTTATAAATTTTTAATTGGTTAGTTTTTATTTAAGGATTTATAATAATTTTTCTGCCCTGGATATCAAAATTCACCTTCCCTGTTAGTTCAAGCGCCCTTAACACTTCAGATAATTTAGCTGTAGTTGGAATCTCCGCAAAAAAATGATCGTTGACTTTTTTATTGTAGACCACATCAACGTCATACCACCTGGATAATTGGCGCATTACAACTTCTATATCAGCATTTTCAAATTCAAACACATTATTTTTCCATGCAATAACGTTGTCCACATCTACGCCTGAGACAACCTTAACCTGTCCGCTCCTATTTAATTCCGACTGTTCGCCTGGTTTAAGCATACAACTTGACGAACCGTTACTAAACTGTACAGAACCTTCTAATAAGGTTGTTTTAACGGCTGCCTCGTCGGTATAAGCCATCACATTAAAATGGGTACCAAATACCCTTACTTCCGAGCTATTAACTTTTACTATAAAGGGTAAGGTCTTATTTTTCGCCACCTCAAAATAAGCTTCCCCGGTAATTTCAACCTTTCGTTCCTTACCTGTGAAGGCTGTTGGAAAACGGATTGATGAAGCTGCATTTAACCAAACCTGGCTGCCATCCGGCAAAACAACCTGGTAATGGCCGCCTCTCGGCGTTGATACCTCATTAAAAACATTAGCTATTAAGTCACTATTGTTAGCGTTGTAAGCCAGCTTTCCAGTTGTTTTGATCACTTTGGTACTACCTTGGTTGGACAGCGTACCATTTTTCGCATCATCCAGCAATATCTTAGTGCCGTTTGCCAGGGTAAGTGTGGCTTTTTGCCCCCCTGCATTTATATCATTTGAAAACGTTTTAGATTTACGATGATTGGCAGCAAGATTACTATTGTTTTTTTGAGTCAAATAAAGAATCCCTATGGAGATTACACCGATAAAACACGCAGCTACTGCAACGCGTTTTATCCATAATTGGAAAACATTTGATGGAGCCTCAGGGATGCGTATTTTTTGATGGATTTCGGACAGGATCTTGATGCTCTTTTCTGAATTTAATTCCTGTGGATCATTTAAATTGTTTGTAAACTGATTTTCCAATATCTCCATTAATACCTGCTGATCAGTATTCTCGATATAATTTAAAAGCCAGCTTTTTTCCGAAAAAGACAACTCCTTCTTATCAAGCAATTGCAACAGATATTTTTTGTCGTCCTTCATGAAATTGTGTTTTTAAGCTGGTTTTATAAAAAATATTGCAGAATACACCATTACGTTATTCAGGCAATTCAAAAAAAAGATAAAAAGTAGTTTACAGTGGTTTATTATGTGTTAATACACCCGCAAGGAAGAAAAGGGGGGGATACGACGAAACTTTTTTTTAAGGCTGATAAAATAAATTACATCATTATTTTCAAAGCCACTATAATATAGATAAATACGATGTTACTAACAGGATGTTGTTCAACATAATGTTTAACATCTTTAACAGCAACAGACAAGTATTCTTTAACGGTATGCTTGGAAATATTTAGCTCGCGGGCTGTTTCTTCATAGGATTTACCCTGGATCTTACATAAATCAAATACCCGCTTCTTTTGTGGTGATAGGTTGACCAGGGCTTCTTCAAGTATTTTTATCTTTGCCTCTCTAAAGTAGACATCTTTTTCATCTGCAAACAGCATGTCGTTTTCAATATGCTTAAAGGCTAAGGCCTGCTTTAAATTCTTCTTTAATTGTGTTATTGATTTATTATAGCTTACCTGGAAAAGCCAGTTAGCTAATGGTTTTTGAGGATCGATGGAAAAGCGTTTTTCCCAAAGGGTTACAAAAAGATCCTGGAGTATATTTTCTGATTCATCAGCATCTTTTAAAAGCCGGAAAATATTATTGTAAATCGAGGCATGATATTTTTTGTAAAGCTGATCGAACGCTTTTATATTGTCCATTTGCAACAATGCGACAAGCTCGGATTCACTATAATCTTCAATTCTCATTTAATCTGTACGTTCCGCCGAAATTGGGTCTATTTAGCCAGGAGGCTTAAATTAGCTTTTGTAAACATAAATAAAAATTTGCAAGCTGAATAGTTTAATAATCAACGTGATATTTTTGTTCGCTATTTTAAATAACACGGATAATTCCAGGCCGGCAAAACCCAAGGCTTTAATTATATATCCCGTTGCTTCCTTTGTTATTATCTGCCTGTAACCAAGACAGTTCATGATAGTTATGCCATTTGCATTATTTAGTTTGGCTGTCAATTATAAATACAAACCTGTTTTTCTTTTAAAAATTTTATTATTTCCAAATCGTGCCGGAGGTAGCCTAAAAGCATCAGCCGTGGTTGGTTATAATATTTAGTAGCTGAAGACAAGTGATTATACGCTAAAATGTATTTGAATGGAAATTTATACTAACCTGCCGGACAACGAACTTATTAAGTTGCTTCAATCGGGGGATCATAGCGCCTTCAAAGAGATCTACGAGCGCTATATCTTTATTTTGTTAAATCATGCTTACAATAAAACACGGAACCGCGAAGAGGCAAAAGACCTTGTGCACGAAGTGTTCACCCATTTATGGGCAAAGCACGATGCAATTGATCCGGCTGTTAATTTGTCGGGCTATCTATATACCTGTGTACGAAACGCATTCCTAAACCAGGTCGCAAAAAAGGAGGTGCAGTCGAGATATTTATTGTCGCTGGAACAATTCGCGGCACAGGGACAGGTTATAACAGATCACCGGATCAGGGAACGCCAGCTAATGGATCTGATCCATCACGAAATAGAAAGCCTCTCGCCCAAAATGCGCGAAGTTTTTAAATTGAGCCGAAAGGAATACCTGTCGCACAGGGAAATTGCTGAAAAATTAGAGATCTCTGAGCAAACAGTCAGCAAACATGTAACGAATGCCCTTAAAATATTACACGTTAAATTGGGCGCCTTTATTTACCTGGTGTGGTTTTTCGCCCATAGTTAAAATATTTCATTTTCTTCTACCTGTTATGCTTTCGCAGCTTGTCTTACTAATAATTAAGGGGAATAATAACCTTAAATATTATGCAAGAAGAACAGCTTAAAGAAATACTGCACAAATATCAAAGCGGCACCGCCACTGACGAGGAAATTGCATTCCTTGAAAGCTGGTACCTGCAACATAACGAAGATAAAAAACCAGCCGTCTCGCTTGAAGAGCGACTGGAAGATGCAGAAGCTATCTGGAACAAACTTCATCCTGCGGAGAAGCGCCCTGGTATTAAGTCCGTTTGGCCATGGCTTGGCGCCGTTGCCTGTCTTTTATTATTTTTCTACCTGGGTAAACTTTATATCACAAATACCCGCCAACAGGAAAATCAATTAACCCAAAATCATCCTAATAAAATAGTGCCGGGCAGTAACAAGGCTATACTTACGCTGGCAAATGGCAAGCAGGTGATTTTAACCAACGCAGGAAGCGGAAAATTTGGCAATCAAGGGAACACTTCTATAAGCAAAACTGCAAATGGACAATTGGTTTATACCGTTGACCCCACAACCAAGGCACCTGCTTCAAATGAATTGGCTTACAATACGGTAACTACTCCAATGGGGGGCCAATATTGGGTAGTCCTTTCTGATGGAACCCGGGTGTTTTTAAACGCCGGTTCATCGCTACGCTATCCTGCATCATTTATCGGGAACGAAAGGAGGGTTGAACTAAAAGGTGAAGCTTACTTTGAAGTTGTGCATAACAATGCAGCTCCATTCAGGATAGTAACCGGCAGCCAGGTTATTGAAGATATCGGCACCAAGTTTAATATTAGTGCTTATGACGATGAACCTGCAATGAAAACCACGTTACTGGAAGGCGCGGTAAAGGTTTCGGTTGATGATCAGCATGTTTTTCTAAAACCAGGACAACAGGCGCAGGTTAGTAATGCCGACAGGCAACAGACTATAAAAGTGATCCGCCATGCAAACCTGGACGAGGCCATGGCCTGGAAAAATGGCTTGTTTGAATTCAATAACGCTGATATAAAACAGGTGATGAATAATACCTCCCGATGGTATGATTTTAAGGTCATCTACGAAAACAAGGTGCCCGATTTGAAGATCTCGGGACGAATCTCGCGCAATGTCAACTTTTCGGGCCTCATAGACCTGTTAAAATTTGAGGGTGTCAAATTCAGAATAGCGGGAAGAAACGTGACGATAATAAATTAAGAAAAGCGAACTCATGAGAAGGTTTACTTAAATAAAAGCCAATTAACCCAATATTAACCTAAAAAATTCAGCATGAAAAAAAAGATACCTCGAACCACTTAAAAAAGCAGGGATCCATGATTAGCGCTATACGAAAGGGTAATTTATATTACGCCGCAAGGATAGCGTGCATAAAAAATGCCGGCAAGTGTTTCACCCACTAACCGGCTGTCATCTGGGTCCCAATCAATCAGAACTGACGAATTGAACTTAAGCGTTTAACCCAAACTTAACGAAAGTATGAAATTTAAATTAAAGCCGGTGGCTATATGGCCCGGCGTGTCCAAAATATTTTTGGCTATGAAGCTAATTGCCGTTCTCCTATTTATTGCACTGTCGCAGGCACACGCCGATGGCTATGCGCAAACCATATCTATTCACGAGAACAATGTTCCCGTTGAAAAAATCCTGCTGAAAATTGAAAAACAAACTGCCTATCATTTTATATACGATAGTAAGCTTGAAATTCTTAAAACCAAATCGGTAAGCATCGATGCAGATAACGCCACTATAAACAGCGTGCTGGACAAGTGCCTGGGCGGTTTACCGGTAAGCTATACTATCATACAGCAAACCATCGCCCTTAAAAGCAACGATGCCGCAAATACAGCAGTGATAGTTCAGGCATTAAAAGTAAGCGGACAGGTTACCGACGAAAAAGGCAACCCGCTTCCCGGTGTTACGGTAAAACTGAAGGGATCCACAATAGCCACCCCAACCGATATAAACGGAAATTACACACTTACTATTCCTGACCCAAACGGAACCCTTGTTTTTAGTTTCATAAGCTATGAAACGCAGGAGATTAAGGTAAATGGCAACTCAACCATTAACGTTAGCCTTAAACCCGGTAATAATAAATTAAATGAAGTTGTTGTTGTAGGCTACGGCACGCAAACAAAGGAAAAAGTATCCGGCGCTATCACTACGGTTGTGGCAAAGGATGTATCGTTAAGCCCATCGCCTAACCTGGCAGTCGGTCTTGCCGGGCGTATCCCGGGTGTAACCATAAATGACCGTGGCGGCGAGCCCGGTAACGATGGCGTGGAAGTTTTTATCCGTGGAAAAAGCACCAACGGTGATGCGTCGCCATTATACGTTATAGATGGTATAGTGCGCGATTATAATGGGCTGAATTTCGTTCCACCGGGCGATGTAGAATCCATCACCGTCTTAAAAGATGCATCGGCCGCTATTTACGGTTCGCGTGCCGCTAACGGTGTTATCCTGATCACCACAAAACGTGGTAAAGCCGGAAAAGCTGAAGTGAATGCGAGTTATAACCAGGCGTTTGTACAGCCCGAAAGAGTCCCTGAATCAGCCGGTTCTCCATTATTTGCCCAAATGGCAAATTTAGAGAACCTGCGTAGAGGGTTACCACCGGTATACACGCAACATGACCTTGACCTTTTTGCCAATGGCTCCGATCCAATTGGGCACCCTAATACCAACTGGCAAAAGCTTATCCTCAAGGATTGGTCGGAGCAGCAACGCGCGGACGTTTCCATCTCTGGCGGTAACACTGCAACAAAATATTTTGTTGCCGCCGGTTATCTGCACGATAATTCACCATTTGTAGAGGGCTACACGTATGATAAGCAATACCACATCCGTTCAAACATCGATGCGCAAGTTACTAAGGACTTGAAAGTTTCGCTGGATATATCCGGCAGGGTAAGGCATAACCTTTCGACGCATTTTGATTGGGCCCACATCTTTTTAGGTCTGCCTACAGGAGTTGGTTTTTATCCTAACGGCCTGCCAGGTTCGGGCCGTGGTGGTTACAGCGCTATACCAATGGGCAGGGACCCTAATTATGGCAATACGCTGCAAAACGCTATGAACCTAACCAGCACATTAGGCGCTGTGTACAATATACCCGGAGTGCAGGGTCTATCATTGTCGGCCAACTTTGCATATGATTATGATAATAACTATATCAAAAGTTTTGATGGCGTCACCTATTACTACACCTATGACCAGGCAACCAATACTTACACCAAACTGCAAAGCTCCAATGTGGCCAGCCCGCAACTAACTGTAACATTCCCGGCAGGTAACACGGTAACTTCAAATGTTAAGCTGAATTTTACGCGTACTTTTAATAAAGTCCACTTGATCGACGCATTCATTGCATTTGAACAAAGCACATCCGATGGTTACTCGCTAAGCGCCACCAGGAAGAATTTTGCAAGCGGATCTATCCAGGAATTGTTTGCAGGCAGCTCAAATGCTGCAGATCAATCCAATACAGGATCGTCCAGCAAAACCGGCAGGCAAAACCTTTTTGGCCGTGCATTATATGAGTTTAACGATAAATATAATGTACAGTTCCAGTTCAGGTATGATGGTTCGCAAAACTTTGCGCCAGGCAAACGTTATGGCTTTTTCCCCGGCGTTTCTGGTAACTGGATAATCTCAAAGGAGAATTTCCTGAAGGATGTACGATGGGTGGATAACCTTAAATTAAGAGCATCATGGGGCGAATTAGGTAATGATAAGGTTGGCGCTTACCAATACCTTACCTCTTACCAATACGCCAGCAATTATCCGTTTAATGGCGTTACCAACCAGGGCTTATCACAAACAAATGTACCCAACCCGAATATCACCTGGGAAGTAGCCAAAACTACCGATATCGGTTTGGAGAGCAGTTTTTTTAATGGTCGCTTAACTGCCACTGTGGATGTATTCAAAACCATTAGGAGCAATATATTAGCGCAGAGGAGTGCTTCTGTGCCGGCATATACCGGTTTAGCATTGCCTTTTGAGAATATTGGCCGGATCCAAAATCAAGGGATTGAATTTGATCTTTCCACATCAGGTAAAACAGGTGATTTCAGGTATACTATCGAAGGAAACCTTACCTATGCTAAAAACAAAGTACTGTTTATTGACGAAACACCCGGTTTGCCAAGCTACCAGCAACAAACCGGCCAGTCGCTTGGTGCTCCGGTATTGTACGAAACCGATGGTATCTTTAAAAGCCAGGCACAAATTGATGGCACTCCGCACATGGCGGGCGTTCAGCCAGGCGATTTGATTTACAGAGACATCAACGGCGATGGCGTCATTAACGGTTTAGACCAAGTGAGGCAGAAATACAGCACTTCGCCCGAAATTGTATATGGCACTAATTTTCATTTTGGCTACAAAAACTTCGAATTGATTTTAGGCTTCCAGGGCCAGGCACATGCCTACGGCGAAAAATATAGCGTTTTACCATTCGATCCGTTGGGTTGGGGCGACTTTCCTTCGGCACAAGCAAAAAATGTTTGGTCGCCATCAAATCCTAACGGCACCAATCCCGAGCCCGGCCAAAACTTTACAAACGGTACCACAAGTACCACCTGGCGTTACTCCAGCATGGCTTTCCTGAAACTGAAAACTGCAGAGTTAAGCTATACTTTCTCTAATAAATTACTAAGCAAAGGCGGTTTCAGGAGTGCCCGCATCTTCGCTAACGGCACCAACCTTTTCTTTATACATGACAACTATAAAGATATTAACCTGAGCCCCGAATTAAATAACTGGGGCTGGGGATTAAGCCAGCAGCGTGTTTTAAACTTAGGTATAAACTTTACTTTATAATATTGTCATGAAATACATATATATATTACTAGTATCATGCCTGCTTTTAGGGGCCTGTAAGAAAAATGTTTTGGATATTACGCCAACAGACCGAATTTCTGAAACAACCGTTTGGTCTGATGCAACACTTGCACAATTATTTATCAACGCTCAATACAATTACCTACAAGATGGCTTTACTAACGACATCCAATACTATGGCGACGAATGTTTTAGCAGGGCCGATCTTGGTGGCTATCAAGCGCCTATAGGCAAAGCTGCGTTAACAGCAGATAACGTAAACACTTTATCAGGCTACTTCAATTACTACAACACCGGTTATGCGGCTATTGCAAATTTCAACATCTTCTTTTCAAAAATAGATGGTGTGCCTGCAGATGCCGATACAAAAGCCAAAATGATAGCGGAGGTTAAGTTTTTACGTGCCTTTGTTTATGCAAAGCTAATATGGAATTATGGCGGTGTGCCTATTATTGACAAGTCGTTTACACTAAGCGAAACTTTAACGGGTGTAAAAAGGAACACTTATGATGAATGTGTGGCTTATATCCTGAAGGATTTAAACGATGCGATAGCCATCTTGCCGGGCCAGCAAACCGGGGCCAATTTGGGAAGGGCGTCAGCAGATGCAGCAAGGGCGCTTAAAGCGAGGGTTTTGCTTTACTACGCAAGCCCATTAAACAACCCTACCAATATTGCACAAAGGTGGCAGGATGTTTCAACCGCAGCGCTCGATTTGATCAACACCAACCGTTACACCCTTGCTCCTGACTATCATGGCATGTTTATAGGAGCAGCAAACAGTGAAGTTATTTTTGGCAAATACTATTCATCAACGTATTCGCACAACGTGGGTTTTTTCAGCGCTCCGCTGTCAAGTGGCGGAGCAGCTCAA
The DNA here is from genome assembly GCA_030775685.1 of Bacteroidota bacterium. Classification (GTDB taxonomy): domain Bacteria; phylum Bacteroidota; class Bacteroidia; order Sphingobacteriales; family Sphingobacteriaceae; genus Mucilaginibacter. The sequence continues at coordinate 28,614 of JALYIP010000086.1, read as the reverse complement.
CGGGCACCAACGCAAAATTTGGTAGATGCCTATGAGATGAAAAACGGGGTAATCCCGGTAATTAACGGCGTAGTTAACCCCGACCCTGCAAACACTTACGACGCGGCCAATCCATACGCTAACCGTGACCCGCGTTTTTACGCATCGGTGCTGTATAACGGCGCAACGTTTAAGGGCAAAACTTTTCAGCCCTATCCGGGAGGTGCCGACTTTACTGGCCAGGACGCTACTCCCACCGGATATGGTATGTACAAATTTATTGACGAAACCCAGCCTGTTTCTTTAGCTACCCCATACACCAATCCGTGGATCTTTTTCCGGCTTGCAGAGGTATACCTGGTTTATGCTGAAGCACAATATAATTTAGGCAACGAAGCCAATGCAAGGCTTTATATCAATAAAGTTAGGGCCAGGGTTAATATGCCCGCAATTACCGAAACCGGTACCGCCTTATTTAACCGTTTGGTTCATGAGCGCCAGGTAGAGCTTGCGTTTGAAGCGCAGCGCTATTACGATACAAGGAGGCTAAAAATTGCCCCTCAAACAGACGCTGCACCTTTGCAAGGTGTTTTAGTTGCCAATAACGGTGGTGGCAACTTTAGCTATAACAGGGTAAATATATTTACGCGCACCTGGGCTGATAAGCTATATTACCTGCCGATTGCGACTAAGGAGATCCGTTCGAGCGGGGGCAGCTTAACTCAAACACCGGGATATTAAATTAAATTCATACCGCGGAAGGGTTCTGGTAACTTCCGCGGTGTTTTTAATGTATTTTGGGTAGGTGTTAACCAAATTTTTTAATGGACACATTTAGTATATAGATCTATGAAAAGAGCAAAAACGTTTTTGGCCTTGAGCTTCATTTTTTGTGGCTATATGGTAAAAGCGCAGGATTGGCCAAACCTTAAATATTACCAGGCGGCTAATCAGAAAGTAAGGGACGAACATGCAGTAAAGGTGGTGTACATGGGCGATTCTATTACAGAAAGCTGGATGACCGCGTTGCCCGATTTTTTCCTGACGAATGGGTATACCGACCGTGGGATAAGCGGGCAAACTTCGCCGCAAATGGTGCTCAGGTTTCGGCAGGACGTGATCGACCTGAAACCGAAGGTAGTTGTGCTGCTGTGCGGCATAAATGATTTAGCAGGTAACACCGGCCCATCATCGATAGAAATGATTGAGGACAATATTAAAACGATGGCCGAACTGGCAAAAATAAATAATATTAAGATGGTGCTTTGTTCCGTTTTGCCCTCAAGATCTGTTTTTTGGAGGCCGGATTTAAACCCAATGGACGATATCATTACCCTAAACAAATGGATAAGAAATTATGCCGGCGAGAAACACCTTTTCTATTTAGATTATTATACAGCACTGGTAGATGATCAGAAGGGTTTAAAAGCCGTTTATGCTAAGGACGGTGTTCACCCCAATGTGCCGGGATATAAAGTGATGGAACCTTTGGCAAAGGCTGCAGTAAATTCAGCATTGAAGTAACCTGTAAGCTAAAGCCTTATAAATGTCATATGCACAACACTCCGGGATATTAACGACGAAGCAGATAATGACAATGAAAATATGAAAAAATACAAAGTAACGTTTTTATCGGCGGTAGCCTTTTTTACCCTCGTGAGCTTGAATTCAGCGATAGCTCAAGCCCCAAGAGCTCCTGTTAAGCCATCTGCTATGGCGTTAGATACCGTTTTCGGAAGCCGGGATAAAACGGCCTTTATGGCTCCTGAAAAGGTTTATTACCCGGAAACCTGGTTCCATTTTATTGGTGGCAATGTTTCAAAAAAGGGTATCACTGCCGACCTGGAAGCTATTGCAGGTGCGGGCACCTCGGGTATAACGCTTTTCCATGGCCAATTTGGGGGAAGGTGGCCCGGTGTGGATACGCCGATCACGTGCCTGAGCCCGCTATGGGACGATGCCGTTAAATATACAGCTCTTGAATGCCAGCGCTTAGGCTTAAAGTTTTCCATGGAAAATTGCCCGGGCTGGGCTATGGCAGGCGGCCCCTGGATAAAGCCTTCACAAGCGATGCGCCAACTGGTTTGGTCGCGTACCGACATACACGGCGGCAAGGGTAAAATAAAGATACCCTTAGCTATGCCGCAGCCAAGCAGCGAGCCATGGCGCGATTATAACAGCATTGCCGTACTGGCATTCCCCCGGCCTCTTGGCGATAACGGGGATACGCTAAAGGGAGTCTCGGTGAAAAGTGAAAATACTTTATGGGAGAGTCTGTTAACAGGAAAAACTAAAAAGTCTGTGTCTCTTAGCGCGACAACGGCCGGTAAACCAAACTGGTTTGAAATTACATTTGCTGATGCCACGGTGATCAGGACGGTCCAGTTGCCAAGCATAAATAGCTTAAACCCTGCATGGGCTTATGAACCGGCAGTTAAGGTAAAGGTTGAAGCTATTCTTCCCGATGGCCGCTTGGAAGAAATCATAAATACAGACCTGCCGCAAAGCAACTGGCAGGATGATGTGCCGCTTATGTTAGCCTGTTCAAAGGATATCCGGGCCAAAAAATTCAAAATAACCTTTATTAATAAACATGATATCAACGTTGCATTTTGTCGTTTCTTTTCCGCAGCGCGCCAAAACAACTGGGAAACTGAAGCGGCCTGGGTGTTAAGAAGCGTGGGTAAAAGTGACGGAAAATATGACCAGGATAAAAAAGCCTATATCGACCCAGCTCAAATACGGGATCTTACCGCCTTCGTAAACGCAGCAGGTCTGCTGGAATGGAACGCCCCTGCCGGAGATTGGACCATCCTGCGCATAGGGCATGTTAATGCTGGTAAAAAAAATGGCCCCGCGCCGCCGGAAGGGACAGGATGGGAATGCGACAAACTCTCGCAAAACGGGGCAAACGCTCATTTCGCCGGGTATATCGGTCGCCTTTCAGGGAGTGACGGTCCGTTAAAAAACGGCTTGCTTACCAGTATGACCATGGATAGCTGGGAGTGCGGTTCACAAACCTGGACAAGCGATATGGAAGCCGATTTTCAGCAAGGGGCGGGTTATCAGCTCAGAAAATGGATGCCTGCATTGATGGGCTATGTTTTAAAAGACCAGGAAACAACGTTCCGGTTTTTGCACGACTGGAAATCTGTGATCAACGGTTTGTATACCAATAATTTTTTCGGGCGAATGTCGGCACTGGCTAAGCAAAACAACCTGGCGGTTACTTATGAAACCGCCGCAGGTGATGTATTCCCTGCGGATATTATGGAGTATTATAAGTTTGCCGATGTGCCGATGTGCGAATTCTGGCAGCCGATGACAGATGGATTTGTTGGCTCACTGAATTTTAAACCGATTAAACCCTGTGCGTCTGCCTCCCGGCTTTATGGAAAAAACCGGGTAGCGGCAGAATCATTTACCAATATTAGCCTTTCATGGGACGAGCAATGGGAGATGCTTAAAGAGATTGCGAACATCAACATGATTGAAGGGGTAACACACCTGGTATATCACACCTATACACATAACCCCCAAACCAATTTCCTGCCCCCGGGAACGTCGTTTGGTGCATTTATCGGCACGCCGTTCTTAAGAGGTGAAACATGGTGGAGGCACATGCCTTCGCTCAATGCTTATTTTGCACGATGCAGCTACCTGCTTGAGCGTGGCAAACCGGTATCTGATGTGTTATGGTACCTGGGTGACGAGATAGATCATAAACCAGATCAAAATGCACCTTTTCCGGCTGGTTTTAAATACGATTATTGTAATCCTGATGTTTTGCTTAACGGGCTCAGCGTTAAAAATGGTCTGCTTACTACCCCGGAAGGGATTACTTATAAAGTGCTGTGGCTGCCAAAAACCACGCACATGCTGCCAAAAACGCTCGAAAAAATCAGTAAATTGATAAATGAAGGAGCTTTTGTTATTGGCGATGCACCGAAAGAAATAGGAACTTTAAGCGGTGGCAACAGCGCGCAACTCCGTTTCAACTCGGCAGTAAAAAATATCTGGGGAAATAACCGGCCGACGGGCATTCACACGCTTGGAAAAGGCAAGATCATTGCTGGCTTATCATTACAGGCTGCCTTAAATGATTTAAAAATAACACCCGATGTGAGCGGCGATACCGCGCTTTGGTTGCACAGGAAGATTCAGGGTGCCGATTGGTACTTCGTTACCGCACCGAAGGGCAAGGCATTTAAAGGCACCTTAAACTTCAGGACAAATGGCAGCGCCGAGTTATGGGATGCAGTTACAGGCGCTGTTAAACCGGTGGTTAGTAAAGAAAAAGACGGCCGCTCGTCGGTGGAATTTGATTTGCCACAGGCTGGGTCATGCTTTGTGGTTTTTCATCATAATGAAAAAACGGCGGATCCTGTAATTACTAAGGTTATCGCCACCACGCCTCTTAATAGTAACTGGACGCTTGCCTTCCCTGATGGATGGGGTGCGCCGCAGTCCGTTAAGGTAGATGAACTAAAAGCATGGAAGGACCTGGATCTCCCGGATGAAGGCAAAGCGTTTTCAGGCACCGCAACTTATACAACCACATTTGACGCAGGCACCCCGGCAGCCGGCAACAGCTTTATCCTTAATTTGGGTAAAGTTGCCATGATTGCAAAAGTTACTGTAAATGGTAAGGATATGGGCACGGTTTGGGCAAATCCTTACCAGGTGGATATTACCAAAGGAATTACACCGGGTAAAAACACCATAAAGGTGGAAGTTACCAGCACCTGGTTTAACAGGTTGGCTTATGATGCGGCACAGCCGGAAGAAAAACGAAAAACATGGACGATAAGCGGACCGCCGAAAGATTCTAAATTGAGAACGAGCGGATTACTTGGACCAGTGACTATTTTGACTGAAAAGCAGAATTGATTTTTATTGGCAGCTTGAAAGTTGCGAGTTTAAAGAAGAGCCCGGGTGTATTCCGGGCTCTTTCTGTTTAAAGCCCGTGACAGATTAGTCATTTATATCGATAACAACTTTTCCCTTAGCCATCCTTTGTTCCAACGCCTCGTAGGCAGCTGCAATTGTATCAAAAGTGTATTTTTGGGGATCAACCAATGGCTTTAGCTTACCTGCTTCAACCAATTTAGTTGCCTCCGTTAGTATCTCACCGTGATGTGCACGACCCTTACCCGAGATCAACGGATACAAGGTAAATATACCAGAATACGTAGCTCCGCGGAATGATAAAGGAGCCAGGCTATGCGTGCCCCAACCCAATGCACTTAATACATGCCCGGTGTATTGCTTAGCTGCTTTAAATGATGCATCCAGCGTTGCTCCGCCAACGGTGTCAAGAATAATATCGAAGCCCTCGCCACCGGTGTATTCTTTTGCATATTCCTCCATACTATATTTTGTGTAGTCGATGGGAGTTGCGCCATAACTATTCATCAAGCTATTTTTACCCGGATCGACAGTAGAGAAAACCTTTGCCCCTCTTGCTTTAGCTATCTGAATAGCTATATGGCCAACGCCGCCTGCACCACCGTGAATCAATACGGTTTGTCCCTCGTGCACATTTGCCCTATCAACCAAACCCTCCCATGCGGTTATAAATATTAAAGGTAATGCAGCGGCTTCATGCATGCTTATGTTTTTCGGTTTTATGGCCAGCAAATCTGCATCTACAGCTGCGTACTCTGCAAGAGATCCCTGGATCCCGGCTATGCCGCCGGGCATTCCGTAAACTTCATCGCCGGGCTTAAAACCGGTTACACCCTCGCCTACCGCCTCAACTATTCCGGCCAGGTCTATACCCAACACTGCGGGCAGCTTTGTTTGGGCATGAGCAGCCTGCCCGACTTTAATTTTCAGATCAAGCGGGTTAACTCCGCTGGCTTTAATTTTCACCAGTACCTGGCCTTTACCGGCTGCAGGTTTTTGTATCTCCCTTAATTGATAAGGGGCATTGTATTCTTCTAATATAAGCGCTTTCATTTTGTCCATGATTAAATTATACACCAAAGATGGGTATAATTTGACTTCTAAATGTTGCATTTATACATCATAATGGTGTACTTTTACAGCATGGTTAAAGATCATTTGCGTGAACCCTTCGAACTGGTTTTAAAGGAATTTATGGACGAATGCCCCCGCGGCCTGCATACGCATACTTTTTTTGAGCTGATTTATATTGTAACAGGTACCGGCCGGCAATGCATCAATGAGATTGAATTTGCTTATAAGCCAGGTAATCTATTCCTGGTGGCGCCAAATGACACCCATATCTTTAAGATTGAAAAAACAACGCAATTTTTCTTTATCCGCTTCAACAACGTTTTTGTTCAATCGTCAAAACAGGAAAAGGAACTGGCAGATCGTTTGGAGATTATCTTGCAGAACGCCCGGCACGAACCCGGCTGTATCCTAAGAAGCGAAGCTGACAAGGCCTCTGTTGCTAGTTTAATGGAGATGATCATCCGCGAGCATTTAAATCACGATCTGTATCATAAGGAACTGATCAGTCAGCTGGTTAATACTTTACTGGTGCTTATCGCCCGTAATATCAGCGAGTCGTTTCCCGGCAAAATAGATGAGACGAGTGAAAAGAAGGCTGTTGATATTTTACAATATATTCAAACCAATATTTACTATCCTGAGAAATTGCGGGCCAGTGCAATAAGCCGGCACTTTGGTATTGCCGAAACATACCTGGGCAGCTATTTTAAAAAGCACGCCAACGAAGGTCTGCAGCAATACATTCTAAATTACAAGCTTAAATTGGTGGAGAACCGTTTAATGCATAGCAACATGCGTGTTAACGAAATTGCCGACGAGTTCGGGTTTACGGATAAAAGCCACCTCAACCGCCTGTTCAAAAAGTATAAGGGAATGAATCCTACAGAGTTTAAAAAGAACAGTACGCGCCAGATCGCAAACAGCCTGGCTAATTAAGATTTCTTCCTTTTTCTTTAAAATCCGGCAAACAAAAAGCATAAATATTTCGTACAAAGTAATAATTGCCGGATCACAATGATTCCCGGCAAAATAACTGACTATTATTAAAGGCTTATAACCAAAGGCAGTACGGAGAAAATTATGAGGGGGAATAACATTTTCGGGGTTCAGGATGAAGGTAAAATAGCGGGCTTGTGCAGCTATTTTTTTGTTTTAGGGTGGACGGTTTCCTACTTTGGCTATCACAAGACCGAAAAAACAAGCTTAAGCAGCTTTCACTTACGTCAAACACTTTTATTGTATTTAACTTATATCGCCACAAGATATGGTGTGCTGATAATTTTAGATAAATGCAGTGTGCTTAACGGTATGTCTTCATTAAGTAACCTGGTCATTTTTGTAAACCTAACATTCGTTTTCCTTTGGATCTACGGTTTAATTGGCGCGAGCAACGGGCAGGAAAAACCGATCCCTGTATTAGGGAAACCGGCGCAGCTTATATTTGCGGCAATTTAAAAATCAACAAAAAATATTTTCAAGGAGGCTCCCGGTTTAATTTCCCGGGAGCTTTTTTTTGCCCAAAATGTTATGCTACCTTTATCATAAATTATAAAACCGAACTAATGGAAACTGCAGCAAACAAAACAATAACCGTAGAAACTATAGTTAAGGCACCCATTGAAAAGGTGTGGAAATTTTGGACTGAACCTGAACATATTACACAATGGGCCTTTGCATCAGATGACTGGCATGCACCACATGCTGAAAACGATTTGCGAACCGGTGGCAAGTTCAAGACCACTATGGCCGCAAAAGACGGCAGCTTTAGCTTCGATTTTGAAGGCGTTTACACCGATGTTATGGAACATGGCCTTATTGAATACGAAATAGCCGATGGACGGAAAGTGAAGATCACATTCAGCAGCGTGGATGATGGAACCAAAGTGGTTGAAACATTTGAAGCGGAAGGCACACACTCCATTGAACAGCAGCTTACCGGCTGGCAGGCCATAATGGATAATTTTAAAAAACATACCGAAGCCGGTTGATAAAGCTTTTTTTGCAGCTAAAATCTGACATTAACAATACATTAAATATCATTGGAGCGCGATGCATTTTACGGGGGCGCATGTATATTTGCCTCCGGCATCTCCAAGTGCCTGATAAATTTACCTTACAATAAAAACAAGCCGACCATGATTGAAACAAGAGCTTATGCTGCCCAAAACGAACACACTCCATTAGCCCCCTGGACTTTTGAGCGTCGTGACGTGGGCCCGCACGATGTGCAATTTGATATTTTATTTTGTGGCGTTTGCCACTCCGATCTTCACCAGATAAAAAACGACTGGTTCCCCGGGATCTTCCCGATGGTGCCTGGCCACGAAATTGTTGGGCGCGTAGTTAAAGTGGGGGATCACGTTAAGAAGTTTAAAGTGGGCGATATTGCCGGAACAGGCTGCCTGGTTGATTCATGCCGCGTATGCGAAAACTGTAAGCAGGACCTGGAGCAATATTGTTTAAACGGCAGCTCGCAAACTTATAACGGTTTAGAGCAGGACCACAAAACACCAACCTACGGTGGTTACTCAAATACTATTGTAGTAAACGAAGATTTTGTGCTGCACATTTCTGATAAACTGGATCTTGCTGCAACCGCACCGTTGTTATGTGCAGGTATCACCACCTACTCGCCTTTAAGGCACTGGAAGGTTGGCAAGGGACATAAACTGGCCGTACTTGGCCTTGGCGGCCTTGGCCACATGGCTGTTAAATTTGGTGTTGCATTTGGCGCTGAAGTAACTGTATTAAGTACTTCACCTAAAAAAGAGGAAGACGCGAAAAAATTAGGCGCCCACCATTTTGTGGTCACTACTGATCCTGAACAGGTAAAAGCAGCAAAGGGAACATTCGATTTTATTTTGGATACTGTTTCTGCCGAGCACGATTTTAATATGTACCTGTCGTTATTGCGTACAAACGGGGTTCACATTTGCGTTGGCGTTCCGCCTAAACCGGCAGAAGTTGCTGCGTTTAGTTTATTGGCTGGTCGTAAAAGCTTAGCAGGTTCAGGAATTGGTGGATTAGCCGAAACCCAGGAAATGCTCGATTTCTGTGCAGAACACAATATCGTGTCTGACATTGAAATTATCGATATAAAGGACATCACCCCATCATACGAACGTATGGAAAAAGGAGATGTGCGTTACCGTTTTGTGATAGATATGGCTACGTTATAATCGTATCGTTTCAAAAGAAATTTAAGGCATCTGCATTTTGCAGGTGCCTTTTTTGTTGTAATAAGCCAATATTGATTATCAAGTAGTTATGCGTGGATTTCATGTAAATTCAAAATAGAAGACGTGTAATTTCAAAATGAAAGCCATGTAAATTCAAAATAAGTATTATATTTGATTATATGAGCGGATACATTAAAAGGCAGATTGCTGAAATTATTAAAGCCCAGCAATCCAAATTCCCTGTTCTTGCAGTTACCGGGCCACGGCAGTCGGGTAAGACTACTTTATTGAAAGAATTATTTTCTGATTACCGCTATATTTCCCTGGAAAATCCGGACACACGTTCTTTTGCTATCGATGATCCGGTTGGCTTTTTAAATCAATACGATAAGAAGGTAATCTTTGACGAAGTACAGCGTGTGCCTTCCTTGTTTTCCTATATTCAAACGCGGGTTGACGAATCGGGGCAGATGGGACAGTTCATCTTATCCGGTTCGCAAAACTTTCATTTATTGACCAGCATTACACAAACCCTGGCCGGCAGGGTTGCACTTTTTAAATTGTTGCCGCTGGATTTCACCGAATTAAAAGCAAATGATCTTTTAGAAAATAGCTATACATCAGCTGCAGTGAAAGGGTTTTACCCGGCAATTTTCGACAGGGATATTGATCCGGTTGTGTTTTATGCCAACTATATTCAAACATATATCGAAAAAGATGTGACGGAACTTCTGAATATTAAAGATTTGAAATTGTTTCGCACATTTTTAGGTTTATGCGCCGGAAGGGCAGGACAACTGCTAAATGTAAGCGCCATTGCTAATGAATGCGATATATCCCAACCTACCGCAAAAGCGTGGCTGTCTATTTTGGAGAGCAGCTACATTATTTTCCTGCTTCAACCTTATCATCAAAACTTTAATAAGCGACTGGTTAAAAGTCCTAAAATATATTTTTACGACACCGGTTTGTTAAATCATTTGCTTGGGATTAGAACGGCTGAGGAATTAAATGAGAACCGGTTAAAAGGCAACATATTTGAAAATATGATTTTAGCCGAGTATCAAAAAAAGAACCATCACCTCTACTTACACCAGGACTATTATTTTTGGCAGGATAGCAGTGGTCATGAAGTTGACCTCTTGATAAAAAAACACAATGGCTTTGATATTTTTGAAGTGAAGGCCACACAAACAATTACATCGGCCTTATTTAAAGAGCTTGACCGCTTTGCCGAAATAGCAGCTCCCGAAAAGGTAAATAAAACACTTATTTACGGAGGAGTTGAAAATCAGGAACGAAGCAATTATAAGGTATTGGGCTGGGAGAATGTTTCTGGCTAAGCCATGGTTTGTAATAACCGTAGGCGATTAATTATTCCCAAATTCACACCCCACCATACCAGATTCACAGTGCCGAAAAATATCAACAGGAAACCATTGATCTTTGAATTATAATAAACAGATATGAAAAGGTCATTGCTTCTTTTAATACTAACCATCGCGATAGTAAAACATGCATCGGCACAAATTGACTGGCCCAAATATTCGCAAAGCTTTCCAAACGGCACACTCGACCAACCCTATAACTTCGGGATAGTCATTATGGTTAAAGAAGAAAATAATTCTTTTTGGGAGCACCAGGACAATAATGGCTTGGGGCGCAGGTTGGGAAAAGACACCTCATTTACAAATAACCGCCGACCCGAAAATTCTGTGGCCATTACCACTTTTGATACTTCAAAGGCCCATTTTGTTTTGCATGGTGTATTCAAAAGCAATGCGAATGATTATGAATACAGGGTGTTAAAAGATTATAAGGAAGTAATTGTGCCCTGGAGCAGCATTACAAAATTTACAGCCGCAACTAAAACAAAGCCTTTTAGCGTTCCCCCGGTAGCGTACCTTGGCGGTTATAGCACAAACGTCGCCAGTACTATTGTGGTTGATGTACGGTTGAAAGATCTAAAAAAAATAGTGACAACTGCCGTTGTAGCATGGATGCCCATTAAACCTGTTATCAGGAATATTTACACCACAAACCACCTGAATGCGTTTTTGAAAAAGTTGCAGCACTCCTGGGCAACGGATGAACCCTCTACCCTAACCTATGTAAAAAATAAGCTTATACTTAAACCCACCGATAACAACCTGATATTTTATTTGTCGGAGGATATTTATAACCGGGATCAGCTGGAGTATGAACTTTTGAGAAACGGCGAAGTATCTATACCCTGGAAGTTCAATGATTTTGACAACAATTTCGTGTGGCTTAAAGAGCTTGCAACGGGCGATTTCCAGTTAAAAATAAGATACACGGCGCAAAGGCAAAACGTTACCAATTTTACGTTTGAAGTAACAACGCCTTGGTACCAGTCAACGTGGTTTAAAATTGTTGCAGGCATTTTGATTTGTGCTTTCCTGGGAGCGATTCTTTCGGTAATTGTGAACATCAGGCAAAAACAACAGGCGGAGCAGGAACTTGCTAAAAAGACAAAGCTGCAACTGGAATTAAAATCCATCTATGCCCAACTTAACCCGCATTTCATTTTCAATGCGCTCAGCTCCATCCAGGGATTGATCAACAAGCGGGACATAAAGGGGGCTAACAGCTACCTGTCGGATTTTGCAAGGTTGATGCGCGAATCGTTAAACAACAACAATAAGGACCAAACATCATTGGATAAAGAAGTGGTGACGCTTGATACCTATTTGAAGCTGGAGCAATTGCGGTTCGGGTTTAAATACGATATAAACATTGATGAGAGTATTAATGCTTATGATACGGAGATTCCATCACTACTGCTACAGCCATTAGTCGAGAACGCAGTTAAACATGGCGTATCTGCTTTGCAGGATAAAGGCATTGTTACAATTGATTTTACCCGACATCAAAACAACATGCTGGTTATCATAACTGATAATGGCAACGGTTTTTTAGCGAATGCAAACAATAATGGCTTCGGCTTAAAGCTTACCTACGATAGGATAAAACTATTGAATGAGTTTACCAAAGGTCAGCCAATAACGTTTGAAGTATCAAACAACAAGCCCACAGGAGCCAAAATAGCCCTTACCTTTAATAATTGGTTTTTATGAGTATTAAGGCAGTTTTAATTGACGACGAAAAGCATAACCTGGATAACTTGCAGGAATTATTGAAGGCATACTGTCCGCAGTTAACAGTTGTAGCTACCGCTTTAAATGCAGATGAGGGCGCATCTATCATCCTGAAGAACCAGCCTGATATTGTTTTCCTTGACATCCAGATGCCCAATAAAACCGGGTTCGATCTGCTACGGGGACTAAGCAATTACGATTTCGAAGTGATATTTGTAACCGCTTTTGATAACTATGCCATCCAGGCCATGCGCTTTGCAGCTATTGATTATTTATTAAAGCCAATAGACATAAACGAACTACAGTCGGCGGTGGATAGGGCTATTAAAAAATGCCGGTTGAAGGTGCAGAACCAGCAACTGGAAAACCTGATCCTTTTGTTAAAGAGTCAGCAAAGTAAAGAAGAGCAACGTATTGCGCTTACTACGCTCAAAGAGACAAGATTTGTAAAAACTGCTGAGATCATCCGCTGCGAATCGTCAAATAACTATACCTCTTTCTTTTTGCAGGGTGATGAGGAACTATTGGTCTGCAAGCCGATCTACGAATTCGAGGAGATCCTGAAGGATTACGGGTTTATCCGCTGCCATCAATCGCACCTGGTAAACAAAAAGTTTGTTAAAAGCTGGAAAAAGGAATACGGCGATTTTTTGCTATTGCTTAACGGATCGGAAGTACCGGTATCGCGGAATAAAAAAGACACGGTAAAAAAGGCGCTGGAGACGGGTTGATAAATGCAGAATCCATAAGGGCGTAAAGCTTACGCCTCTACCAAAACATCATCAAATTTCAAAAAAACAAATTAACCCGGATAAAAGAAATTCCTTCCGCCCATTGCAACCCTTTGTCTGAATATTTCATCTTAATAAAAAATATCACAAATGAAAAAACTACTGTTAACCTGCGCTATTTGCGTATTCGCCTTAATAATTAATGCGCAATCAAATAAAGAAGCTGACGATTTCAGCGCCTACACCACAACCGTAATGACCAATATGCACGTGGATTATACCAAAAAGGAATACAAACAAGCCATAACGATAGGCGATGAATGGTTTAGCCGTTATGACAAATTATCTGCTGATTTTAAGAAAAACAACCCCGGCTATTTACCTGTGATGTATTATAACATGGCTTGCTATACCGCGCTCGACGGACAAAAAGCCAGGGCGATAGACTGCGTTGAAAAAGCCGCCGCCACTGGTTGTACCGATTATGCCGACATGGTTAAAGACAGCGATCTTATTAGCCTGCATAATGAACCCAGGTACAAAGCAGCTTTAGCGCAGATCCGTGAAAAAGGTGATTATAACTATGTGCTTAAACAAGCAGGAACCTACAATCATACAAAAACTGCCGATTTGCCGGTGTTCACTTACCAATCTGCGGATGCACCGGAACTGGCAAATTTCAGGAAACTTTTTAACCTGGATTCTATCAGCGGCAATGGCGATGAAATTAGCAAGATCAAAAACCTGCTTCATTGGGCGCACAATGTGGTAAGGCATGACGGTGGTGCAAATAATCCACCATCAAAAAACGCAATAGATTTAATCTCGGTTTGCAAAAAGGATGACCGTGGCGTTAACTGCCGCATGATGGCCACTATTTTAAAGGATGCTTACCAGGCCGAGGGGTTTAAAGCCCGGTTGGTAACCTGTATGCCGAAGGATACTGCAGATTTTGATTGCCATGTGATAACCGTGGTTTGGTCAAAAACCCTAAACAAGTGGGTTTGGATGGACCCTACATTTAATGCTTATGTAAGCGATAACAAAGGCAATCTGCTGAATATTGAGGAAGTACGCGAGCGCCTGGTAACCGATAAGCCATTGGTTTTAAATGATGATGCCAACTGGAACAATAAGGTAAAACAAACCAAGGAAGATTATTTAGGCAGGTATATGTCTAAAAACCTGTATTGGTTAAAATGTTCCGCTAAAAGTGAATGGGACCTGGAAACATACAAAGCTGGTAAAGCCAATATGGAGTATGTTGATCTTTATCCCGGTGGATTCAGCGTTATCCATGGTTTACCTAAAAAAACCGCTTACGGACAAACAGTGTATGCTTCAAATAACCCGGATTATTTCTGGCAGAAGCCGGCTGGGGAATAAAAAAGAACCTTGTCATTGCGAGGTACGAAGCAATCTTGTAGCTATACAGAGCTAATCGAACGAGTTTAAAATCTGCACGGCGAACAAGAATAGCTACGAGGTTGCTTCGTCGTTCCTCCTCGCAATGACAGGATTTTTAAATTGTATCTCACATGTTAGTAGGTAACTATCACTCGCATGGCTTTTTGTGAATTTGGGTGAGGCAATTTGATCGGATTAATTAACCTAATCTCCCCTATTTCATCTAAAAAAACACATCTTTCCAATTTTTGCGTTAATGGATAGGGAGTTTTTAATTTTAGATGCATAAACCCAGGTTCATTACATCGGTAAAAGGGAAAATAATCATTGCAGCCACCCTGGCCTGCTTTGCTTTATTTTTGGCGTGGAGCACCAGCAAGGATGCTTTTACAGCCATGCTAAATGCCTTTGAAAATGTATCTGCGCCAAACGAGAAACTGCGGCTGGTTAATGAGCTTTCAAACGGGCTGGCAAGAATAGACCAGGTGCAGCGGGCGCGTTTATTAAATAACCCTGTCAGCTATTCCGGTTTTTTTGATGAGACCAAAAAGCTCAGTTCCAAAATAGATACGTTAAAATCTTTGTATCCGCCGGCATCTGTGCAGGTCGTGAGGCTTAGCACGCTTAAGAAATTATTGCAGGACAGGGACCGTCTATTTGTAAACTACCTGAGGGTAAGAGAGGGACTGATCAACAATAAATCATTCTCGGCCCAGGTAGAAAACTTAAATAATATTGTAGACGAAAGCGCTAAACAAGCCGACAGCACCGTAACAACTACGGAAAAGAAAACATCGACAACTACCGTTTATCCCGCAGCAGATACAGCAAAAACAGAGAGCGATAATCGCGGATTTTTTAATAAACTTTTTGGCAGGAAGAAAACAAAGCGGGTTGATTCGTTAAACAAACCCTACCAGATTGTTAACGAAGAGTTCCATGTACAGCATGACACCTTAGCCATGGCCATACAGGACAGCCTGTTGAAGGGCCTGGGTAAAACCATGAAGGACCTGGAAGCTATTCAACAGCGTAAAAGCGCCCTATTTGTAAACCGGGAGGCGGTACTTACGCGATCAAGCTCCAACATCATCCGCCAAATAATGGCCATCCTGAAAAAGGTGGAAGCTGAAGTTGTTGCGCAAACCGCCCAAAACAGTTTGGCAGCTAAAAACATGGTGCATGGCAGTATCAAGCGCATCAGCCTGATCATGCTGGCTTTTGTGTGCCTCGCTGTTTTGTTGGTTTATTTCATTTTGAGGGATATTTCGCGGATAAACAAATATCGGAAGGAATTGGAGCTGGCTAAGGACGAGGCAGAATACCACGCGCTCGCCAAACACCGCTTCCTTTCGAACATGAGCCACGAGATCCGCACGCCCTTGCAGTCCATCATTGGCTATGCCGAAATGATGAAGCAGCAGGAACATCCGCAGAAAAAAGACATTGATGCTATTTATCGTTCGTCGGGGCATTTGATGCAGATAGTAAACGAGGTGCTTGACTATAACCGGATCATCTCCGGCAAATTCAGCTTTGCCAGCCAGGAATTTGAGATGCAGGAGTTACTGGATGATGTAATTGCAGTAATGACCCTGCAGGCCGACAAAAAGGAGATCACCCTAAAAACTGATTATGATGATACTGTAACTGCTTATATAACCGGCGACCCATTCCGGCTGAAACAAATCCTGTTTAACCTGTTGGGTAATGCTATTAAGTTTACACAACAGGGCGGAGTAATTTTATCAGTTAAAGGAAAACAGCTTGACAATAAAATAACTTACCATTTTGACGTAACCGATACAGGACTGGGCCTAACACCCGCAGATATTGAACGGATTTTTAATGAATTTGAACAGGCGGCTGACGAAAAACAAAATCAAGCGGGCACCGGGCTTGGCTTACCCATAACTAAAGAACTTATAGAAAGCCAGGGTGGCACTATTAAGGTAAAAAGTAAACCGGGAAAGGGCAGCAGCTTTATATTTGATCTTGAATTTGAAAAAGCTGAACAGCCTATTAGTAATAATATAAATAGCAAGGCATCGGAAAATCAACAAGCTGCCGGAAAAGTTTGGATAATTGATGATGATACATTTATCCTAGAACTGTGTTCACGCATCTTCGATCATAATAAAATCGCCTATCGCTGTTTCACCTCGCCCCACGAAATGCTGAACACACCATGGGATGACGATGTAAAATACCTGCTGCTTGACATCCGGATGCCGGACATGAGCGGGATAGAGCTTTGTCAGCTGTTACGTAAGCAGATTCCCGCGGATGTAAAGATTTACGCACTTACCGCACAGGCACTCCCTGGTGAGCGCGAATCTGTTTTGCAGCAGGGCTTTAACGGTTTGCTGATGAAGCCATTCAGGGAAAGCGAACTGGTAGCTTTGGTAAAAGGCGAACCGGCAGATTATAGTGATGTGCCGCAGATCAATATCAAAGCAATTGAGAAAATGACCTTTGGCGACCCGGAACAAACCGCTAAGATCCTGGCCCGTTTCGCCGCCGACAGCATCAATGATGCGCAGGAGTTGAAGGCTGCTATCGAGCGCCAAAATATCGAAAAGATACTATTGCTCACCCATCGCATTGCCGGGCGTACAGCGCAAGCCGGTGCACGTGAACTGGCAGAAAGCTTCCGGTTAATTGAAATGGAACTGAATGTGGATAGGGAGCTATCGTCAAAGAAAATCAAGACCATTTTAAGCCTCGCCCAAAAGCTAAATGATTTGGCTATTGCCACACGGGATTATACTTTTATTGAAACAGTTTAACGGATCTGTTTTTAAATTTCCGCGACACCCTGCGAATATCTCTGCGTACTTTGCGGTAAAAATTGGCCACGGAGATCGCGGAGAATACACAGAGAACTCAAAAAGGCAACTTCTTCAACTATCCAACCCGTACCGTTCAATTTTACTGTAAAGTGTTTTCCTGTCGATATTGAGCAGTTTGGCCGCCTTTGATTTGTTGTATTTAACCTGGATCAGCGTTTTTTGGATCAGCTGTTTTTCGTTAACCTCGTTTTGTGCCTTAAGATCAGATTCGCGGTTTTGAGGAATATTGTTCGATACTGCGAACAGCATTTCATCAGGTAATGTATCCGCTCCGGCAATCTCGCCGGGGCTCAATAAAACCATACGTTTGATAACATTTTTTAGCTCACGCAGGTTTCCCGGCCAATCATATTTATGCAGGATGCCTTTCGCATCGGGCGCAATGTCAGCAACATTACGATCAAGTTCCGTATTGGCCAGTTTGATGAAATGTTTAATGAAAATATCGATATCATGCCCGCGAACACGCAAGGGCGAAAGCTGGATCTTAAATTCATTAATACGGTGATAAAGGTCCTGCCTGAAATCGCCTTCGCTTACACTGTTCACCAAATCATCATTGGTTGCAGTGATTACCCGCACATTAACCGGGATTGTTTTATTGGTACCAAGCGGTTGGATCACTTTTTCCTGCAGGGCGCGCAATAACTTCATCTGCACATCGTAGCTCAGGTTGCCCACTTCATCCAAAAATAACGTGCCCCCGTCGGCATATTCAAACATGCCTTTTTTGTCGCCTATAGCACCGGTAAATGCACCTTTGATATGCCCGAACAGCTCACTGGCGGCCAACTCCTTTGACAAAGCGCCACAGTCAATTGCCACAAACGGCCTTGATGCCCGTTTGCTTTGCCGGTGGATCATCCTGGCCACGTATTCCTTCCCTGTTCCGCTCTCGCCCTGGATCAGGATCGACATATCGGTAGGCGAGACTACATCTATGTGTTCGTGTAATTTATCTGAATGGTGGCTGTTTCCCTTTACAAAATCCGGCTGCTCTCCCGTTTTATCGGCAGCAGGTTCCTTTTTTACTCCAAGCGCCTCGCTCATTATCATCAGCAACTCATCCGGGTTAACCGGCTTGGTGATATAATCAAATGCTCCCGACTGGATGGCTTTTACCGCGGTACGTACATCGTTAAAACTGGTCATGATGATAACCGGGACTATTGAGCCGGTTTCTCGGATTTGGATGAGCACGTCGAGGCCTATCCCATCCGGCAGCCGGTAATCAAGTAATAACAGGTCGAAGGTATGTTGCGTGATAAGTTTGAGACCGGCCTTTATATTTTGTGCTGTAAAAATTTCATGGTGATGCTTCTGCAAAAACCCCTGCAATAATTGAGAGAACGTAAGATCGTCCTCTACGATTAGTATTTTCGCCATAGGTATTTTGTGTGGATGTATGGCAAAAATACAAAAGGCCGGAGTAAATCCAGCCTTTTGATTGATAAAACAATATGATTGCGCGTTTATTGGAGCATTTTTCCGTCCTTATCGAACTTTAAAGCCTTTGTTTCTGTTCCTTTTTTCACATCAACCTCGTAATATTGAGTAGTGCCTGCTGTTACTGCGAAGGCAGTTGATGGTACCCAGGTTTTAAACACGTCTGTTTGCAGAACGGTTTTTATCGGATCAGGAAGAGCTTCTAATTTTATTGGCGCTTTTTGTACGCTGTCGGCCTGGCTAACAATTGCAACAGTGTGCATATTTGTATTTAGGTTGTTTGCTTTAACTGTAGCTAATCCTGCTACCGCTATTACTGCTGCTGATAAAATGAATTTTTTCATAATTTAATTTTTGTTTTTAAGTATGATGCCAATAACAGGTTCATAATGGTGCCACAACACCCTCGATGTAATTATCTAACTTAAAATCAAACGATTAATAAAAACCCGCCTAAAGTAAAATTGTAGCCTTATTCTACAGGTTGGCGGAAAATGCAGCAGAATACCGTAAATTCATTCAAACTATTCCTACCCTTTTAGTGTATTAATACCACTATTCGCAAAAACAAATGTCAAAACTCTCCGAACGATTAAAATCATTTAATAAAGAACTGCTGCCCGAAATGGTGAAGCTGAAGTATGAAGCAATGACTGAAAACGCCTTTCGTTATTACCGGGGTACTTGTCACCTGTTTTATGAGGACCTGTCGTCTGTCAAAAAATTCCCGGCATCACCACCAACCTGGGTCTGCGGCGACCTGCACCTTGAAAATTACGGCAGTTACAAGGCGGATAATAAGCTGGTTTATTTTGATTTAAATGATTTTGATGAGAGTATTCTTGCGCCTGCCTTATGGGAAGTAGCCAGGATGCTCACCAGTATTTGTATCGCTTTTGACACGCTGGATATCGCACCTGAACAGGCAGATAAAATGATTCAGCTTTTTATAAAAACCTACGCCGCTACCCTAAGCAAGGGAAAGGCAACCAGTATTGAGCCGCGTACCGCTAAAGGTATAGTCTGCAATTTTTTAACTGCGGCTGCTGAAAATAAATATATAACAGTACTAAGGAAGCGCACGGACAAGAAAAAAAAGAAGGTAGTATTATCGTTAGACGACGAGCGCCATTTTAAAATAAAGAAACATTTGAAACTGGTGTTGATGGATCATATT
Organism: Bacteroidota bacterium; assembly: GCA_030775685.1. GTDB lineage: Bacteria > Bacteroidota > Bacteroidia > Sphingobacteriales > Sphingobacteriaceae > Mucilaginibacter. The sequence goes on along the minus strand of JALYIP010000086.1, from coordinate 8,742 downwards.
CAACAATGGATTGAACACAGCAGCGACAGCCCTTATAACTATAAGGTTAAGGATGCGGTGTTTCGCCTGGCAGGCACGGGCAGTATCGGGCAAAAACGTTACCTGTTTTTATTGAAAAGCACCAACACCCGGGATAAATACTTACTGGTTGATATGAAGCAATCGCGACCATCTTCGCTATCTCCATACGTAAGTTCCGAACAACCAATCTGGGAATCAGAGGCGGAAAGGATTTTAGCCGTACAGCAGCGGATGCAAAATGTATCCGCATCGTTGTTAAGCGCAACCCTTTTTCATGACGAGCCTTATGTGTTACAAGAATTACAACCCGTTAAGGACACGATAAAGTTTAAGCTGATCCGCGACCAATACCGCGATATTTACCAGGTGATTGATGACATGGCGGCACTTACTGCTTCGGCCCAGTTGCGAAGCGGCGGCATGAATGGTTCGGCAATTATTGATGAATTAAAAGCCTTTGGCGATAATACCGACTGGCAGCAGCCTTTATTAAAATATTGTGTCGATTATAGCGCTAAGGTAAAGAAGGATTACCAGCAGTTTATGAGCGACTTTGAAAACGGTGTATTAAATTAGTAAAACAATGGATTGGCAATTGCGGTTAAACATTTAAGTTATAAAACGAAGATCATGGAACTGTCGGACGAAGAATTTAGGGAAGAATATAAACCCATACAGGTGCCATCCGAATATTTTCCGGGCGACACACAAGAGAACAAGATAATTTTTGCCTTGAGCGAACTCGGCGAAGCCACAGAGGCAGAGGTGATCGATAAGTTGGAAGAATTTGAGCCCGGTATAAAAGACAAACAATTAGTGGCAATTACCGGGCAGGTTTTAAGCGCATTTTATGATAAGGGTTTACTTAAAGGAACCGATATAGCAGGCGTTATGCATTATAACTTAAGCAAAATTACAAAGGCCAATGATGGCGCTGTTGATCCTGCTAAACTTGCACCCGGACTGGATTAATGTTGGCAATAGCCTAATACTTGTATCGGTCGCCCCAAAGTTTTTTTAGCTTTTCCTTTGCCTCAAATTCGCGTGGGTTATTGCCGGGATTGTACAGTTTGGTTCCTTTTATGGCATCGGGTAAAAAATCAAGATCGGTAAAATTCCCATCGTAGCTGTGGGCGTATTTATAATCCTTACCATAGCCCAGGTTTTTCATCAGTTTGGTTGGCGCATTGCGCAGGTGCAGCGGCACAGGCAGATCGCCGGTTTGCCTAACCATGGCTATTGCCGCACCAATTGCAGTAGTGGCAGAATTACTTTTTGCCGATGTTGCCAAATAAATAGCCGTTTGCGACAGGATCAACTGCGACTCTGGCATCCCGATCTTATTCACCGCCTCAAAACAGCTTTGCGCCAGCAACAAGGCATTCGGATTGGCGTTGCCAATATCTTCCGATGCAAGGATGAGCATTCGTCTTGCGATAAATAATGGATCCTCTCCCCCAACTATCATTCGTGCCAGCCAGTAAACAGCTCCGTTAGGATCGCTTCCCCGCATGGATTTGATAAAGGCCGAAATGATATCATAATGCTGTTCGCCTGTTTTGTCATACAGCGCCATATTTTGCTGCACGTGCTCCAGCACAGCATCGTTGGTTATGGTGATCTTCTTGCTGTCGAACCCGTTTACCAGCAACTCAAAAATATTGAGCAGCTTGCGGGCATCGCCACCTGATAAGCGCAATAGCGCTTCGTTTTCCTTTATGGTGATGCTCTTTTTGCGGATCACTTCATCCTCCTTCATCGCCTTGGCAAGCAGGCTCATCAAATCGTCCTCGTCTAACGATTGCAGGATATACACCTGGCATCGCGACAGCAAAGCCGAGATAACCTCGAACGAAGGATTTTCAGTGGTAGCGCCAATCAGTGTAACTATGCCGCGCTCAACAGCGCCAAGCAACGAGTCCTGCTGCGATTTGGAGAAGCGATGAATTTCATCAATGAATAATACCGGCAGTACCTGGCCTTCTTGCTTTAAAAGCGATGCCTTTTCAATAACTTCCCGCACATCCTTAACGCCGGAATTGATGGCGCTTAGAGCGAAAAACGGCCGGTCTAATGTTTGCGATATGATGTATGCCAGCGTTGTTTTACCAACTCCCGGCGGCCCCCAAAATATCATGGATGGCAAAGCGCCCGATTCAATGGCCTTGCGTAAAACCGCACCCTTGCCCACCAAATGTTTTTGCCCAACGTAATCGTCAAGGTTTTTGGGGCGCATGCGCTCGGCTAATGGGGGCAGGTTATTCATTTGGGTAAATTTCAGAAAACTAAATGCTAAATCCTAAAAAAGTTAGTAAGTTTAAAACAACAATATGACCAATAAGTTTACCCGCGATAATTACCACTCCATTTGCGATCAGCTCGGCAGCATTGATGCTGACCTTGCTGCCATCATAAAAACCTATGGCTATCCGCCATTTTGGTCGAGGCCAAATACGTTTGAAACTTTGGTGCATATTATTTTGGAACAACAGGTTTCATTAGCATCTGCCTTATCAGCATTAAATAAATTAAAGGAGCGTTTACAGCAATTAACACCCGCAAGGTTGCTGCTGCTTACCGACGAGGAAATGAAGGCTTGCTATTGCAGTCGCCAAAAAACAAGCTATATAAAATATTTGGCAGAGACTTTATTAAGCGGGCAGCTTAATCTTGCTGAACTGGAAGACATGCCCGATGATAAGGTGCGCGGCAAATTGGTGGCGCTAAAAGGCATTGGCAACTGGACGGCTGATGTATACCTGATGTTTGTGCTGCAACATTCAGACATCTTCCCAATTGGTGATCTTGCGGCTGTAAATGCCATGAAGCGTGTAAAGCACCTGTCGGCGGGTACAACAAAGGAACAATTGATGGAGATAGCCGCCCAATGGCAGCCAAACAGAACAATTGCCACTATGATACTATGGCATTATTATTTATCGGCACCAAAAAGTAAAGACCTGATTATATGACTGAGAAAGAAAAAATGATCGCCGGTGAACCATACCGCGCAAACGACCCTGAACTGGTAGCCTTGCGCCGTGAGGTACGGCTAAAACTGGCACCCTATAACAATGAACCCACGTATGATGCGGATAAGATCAGCAATACGCTGCGGGGTATTTTAGGCGAAACCGGCAAAGGCAGCTGGATTGAACCACCTTTTTACTGTGACTACGGGTTCAATATTAAGGTAGGTAAGGATTTTTACATGAATTTTGATTGCGTTATTTTGGATGTCGCGCCGGTAATCATTGGCGATAACGTAATGTGCGGCCCAAAAGTGCAATTGCTTGCCGCTACTCATAGTCTTAATCCCGAAGAGCGTAATTTTTCAGGCACCGAATTAGGCAAGCCGATAACTATCGGCAGCCGGGTTTGGATTGGTGCAGGTGTTATTGTTTGCCCCGGGGTTACCATCGGCGATGAAGCCGTAATTGGCGCAGGCAGTGTAGTAACACGCGATATCCCGGCCAGGGTATTTGCCGGCGGTAACCCTTGCAGGGTTATAAAAGCAATTTAATGAGCTGCTGCTCCATTAAAATAAAATTAGCTTTTCATGCAACGCATCCGCACAATTTTAAGTCTGTTAGATAAACAAACTTAAAATCATGAAAACTTATTTAACCTTATTCATAGTAGCCTGCCAAAGCGTTGTGGCGCTGGCCCAGGATAACGATGGCAAAAAACCTTACTTAACTAAATCATTATCCAATGATGCCATCAACAGCGTTGTGGTAAGCACATCGGCAGGCGGCATTAAAGTTAGCGGCGAGGCCGGCCAATCTCCGCGAATAGAAGTTTATATCAGGGGAAACAATGACAGGGAATTATCAAAGCAGGAAATAGAAAAACGCCTTGCTGAGGATTATGACATGAACATAACTGTTAACGGCCATGAACTGAGCGCGACAGTAAAAAACAAGCACACCTTTTCAAACTGGAGAAACCAAATGAGCATTTCGTTTAAGATCTATGTCCCTAAGCAGGTTTCCAGCCATTTAGCAACCAGCGGCGGCGGGATCCAGCTGGATAACTTAAGCGGAACCGAAAATTTCTCAACCAGTGGCGGCGGTTTGCAGATCGATCACCTTACCGGGATGATCCACGGCCGTACTTCGGGCGGTGGCATCGAGGTTTCAAATTCAAGTGAAGATATTGACCTGTCGACCAGCGGTGGCGGCATTGAAGCCAGGAATTGTACCGGCAAAATAAAGCTGATCACATCGGGCGGAGGCTTGCAGCTTTTTGATTTAAAGGGAAACATTGTTGCACACACAAGCGGCGGCGGTATTGAGGGTAGGAATATTGAAGGCGAATTAAATACCATAACATCCGGCGGCGGCATTGATTTGAGCGCATTAAGCTGCAGCCTGGAAGCCAGCACCAGCGCAGGCGACTTACGCGCAGAAATGAAACACGTGGGCAGCTATTTGAAACTAAGCGCGAGTTCTGGTAATATCGACCTCAAATTACCTTCTAAACAAGGTTATGACATTGCTTTAAGGGCTGATGAGGTTAGCGACCAGCCATCAAACTTTACGGGCGAATGGAAAAAAGATCGTGTTGACGGAAAAATTAACGGTGGCGGTATTGCCGTTACGGCAAGAGCGTCAAGCGGAAAAATAAAAGTAAAATTCAATTAATATTTTGTATTCCCCCGGTGAAACTCATGCACCGGGGGAATATTCTATTTTAGCGGCAGGGTAAACCAAAAGGTACTGCCTTTTCCCAACTCACTTTCCGCACCAATTTCGCCGCCATGGCGCTTTATTATCTCCGAACTGATAAACAGGCCCAATCCCAACCCCGAGTTTTGAAAGCCGGATGCCTCCGCACGGTAATAACGATCAAATAAATGCGGGATTTTTTCTGGTGGGATCCCCGGTCCATTATCCTTTACAGCTATTTTAGCCTTGTCTCCCTCACGTGATACGATCAAATAGATCTCCTTCGATTCGGGTGCATATTTTACCGCATTGTTCACCAGGTTAACCACTACCTGGTCAATCCCGTGTTCATCTGCATAAACCTCCAATTGCCTGTCGCCTTGCAAAATAAGTTCATGCTTCCCTGCAATACGCACATGGTTGCAGCAAACATCCAGCATGTCGGCAACGGTAAACATCGTTTTATTAAGGTGCAGTTCTGATTTACTTGCCCTGCTGACATTCAGCAGATCCTCAACCAACGCACTTATTTTATGCATGCTCCTGCTCGACTGATCTATCAGCTTCGGTAGTAACTCAGACGAGGGATCATTTTTTACCCTTTCCAACAGTTGTAACGACGCCTTTAAGCTGGTGATGGGTGTTTTTAGCTCATGACTTGCTATACTTATAAAATCGTCCTTTTGTTGTTGCAGGCGCTTAAACTCGGTAATATCAAGCAGGGTGCCTAAAATTCGCACCGGCTTTTCTTCCTTAAAGTAAACCTTGCCCTGCACCCGGATCCAATGAATTGACCCATCATTATACATTACCCGGGCTTCGTAAAAAAGCTTCCCATTTATATAAGCGGCTTCATGCGCTGCGGTGCGATTTCCACGATCATCGGGATGAATCACAGACGCAAACATCTCCCATGACACCTGCCTGTCGAACCCAAAAATGGCATTAAACCTGTCGGAAGTAAGCATAATACCCTTTACAAGGTCAAGGTCAAATGTCCCGGTTTCTGCAGCTTCTACAGCCAGCCTTATCCGTTCTTCCATATCCTCAACAGTGTGCCGGGCAATAACCTTATCAGTTACATCAATAGCTAAGACCATTATTGCGGTTACGCTGCCATCGTTTTTTATGGGCTCGTATACAAAATCAACAAATACCGTTTCAGGCACGCCATCTCTAACTAATACCAGCTCGTGCTCCCTTGCAGAAAAAGGTACGCCGCTGGTGATAACCTCGTTCATTATAGGCGCATAGGTAGCCGCAGCTTCCGGGATGGCTTCCCATATGGTTTTATTCTCCAGTTCTATACGTTGTCGTCCAACCAATTCCAGGTAGCTGTCATTTACGTCCTGTATAAATAAATCCTTTGCCCTGATAATACACATACCAACAGGTGCCTGCTTAACCATGTTACGGAAACGGAGATCGCCTTCTGCAAGCTCCTCATATGCCTGACGCAGGCTCTGCTGCGATTCGCTTAATTCCTCGTTTGAAGCATTCAGTTCTTCATTGGCTGCTCTGAGTTCCTCGTTAGATGCCTTTAGCTCCTCCGTTAGATTCTGCACCTGTTCTGAATTTAAATAACGTTCGGTTACATCGGTTGCTGTATGAAGTATACAATAAGTTTTACCATGCTCATCCTTTACAGCCCTGTACTCAAAATCGAAATAGAATGTGTGCAGCTCGCCGTCAATCTCCAGTTGCGCGGCGGTGTTTGTGCCGCTAATGGTTATGCCCTCATTCCAAACTTGCTTAAACAAGTCAATAAATGGTTGTCCTTTAAGTTCAGGCAGCGCATCCTCCAGCGATTTACCGATAACACTCCGGTCCTTTCCCCAGATAGTGATCATCCGGTCGCTGGCGTATTGTATTACAGCATTTTCACCGATATGAATGGCTAATGCATTGTTTGATGAGGATAAAACCTGTAATAATTGCTCGTTACTTAATAGCGGCGCTGGTTGGCTCATTGGTAGATGTTTTCGCGATAAAACTTTAAATTAATCCTCAATTGCAAAGGTTCCTTGCTGCCCGCAAATGGATGCAAACACGCAGGCACCGGGCAACAAAATAGTTAAACCAAATAACTTAATAAAAGTTCTTTTAATTTATTTGAACAATATTCATCCCGGGAATAATGATTGACCAATCATAAGCTCGTCAAATGTGGCGCTGCATTTACCAACCTAAGCCAGTATTTTTATTTGCCATTAAATGAGCAAGTTATAATAATTTGATTTACATTTAATTTCAATTATAAACCAACCTCAATTTTTATGGAACCAGTTAACAATTTCGGAACGTCTGACAATGGCAAAACAGCTGGAATAATCAGCTACTTTACCATTGTGGGCTGGCTTATTGCGTATTTTGCATTTCATCAAAACAACAGAACAAGTTTAGGTAGTTACCAGCTCAGGCAAACATTGCTTTTCCATATCGCCTGGATGGTAGTTAGATGGGGCCTTAGCATTTTTTTAGCTGCCGTGTGGTTATCAACCGGGTTTCTTTCGTTGTATTCGCTTTTGCGTTTGGTTGACCTTGTATTTTTTATTATTTGGGTGATAGGGCTTATCGGAGCGATCCAGGGGGAGAAAAAGCCTATCCCGCTTTTAGGAGATACGGCCCAAAACATGTTCTCTTCTATCTAAAAATTTTTACAGCAATAACGAGTCAACAAAATGCGCGTGCACTATATTTTCGCAGGGCGACCATGAAAATATGGTAAACCTGCCATCCTGTGATGACACCAGCGCAATGGCATCACGTTGATCAAAAACAAACTGCGCTGCTGACAGGTGCCTGGTGCCACCATTTTGCGCCGGGTGAATGATGGATTGCGCGGTGCCAACAACAGGCTCGGTAACCAGTATTTGTTCAACCGGCACCCCGTTTGATGACAGGGCTATTTTTGCGCCAAAGGCCAGCAGTTCCAGCTGATCGGTGATAATGGTCGCACCATCAACGGCAGTAAGGCCGGCCACGCTGTCAACGGCACGGTTCACTTCCTCCTGCCAGAGGATCATGCTGCGTTCATTAACCACCTCGCTCATCAGGTTTTTGAGTTCGCCGTAGGCCGGGGTAACAGGATAGGTTATTGGATGGATGATGGAATCACGCCATGCCTCACTATTATTTGGCACAACCAATAATGTGCCCCCATGGCCATGCAGCCGCATAGATGCAGCCAACTGTACCAATACATTTACCGAATCGTTCCAGCCGGTAGGTGAGTTATAATCCAGCAGCGAGGTAAGCATCGCCGAGCAATCGGGCAGGCTTTTGCTGTGTTCGTCAATTATTTTTACTTCATCCCCCTTTATCACAGCAACGTTTATAAATTTGCCAAATCCCTTTATCCGGCGGTGTTTAATAACCAACAACCCAGATTCAACTACCTCCAGCACAAAACTGCAATCGGGAACAGAGCGGGTGGTTCCCCAAACATATAATTCTCCATCTTCATCCCAAACACCCAGGTGAATACCGGAGCGTTCAACGGCGGGAGCCAATTTGGTAAGCACGTGCGGTGTAACTAAAATGCGTTCCTCAAAAATAAGCGGCTGCCCGGCAAGCTGCGGCGGCAGGTACGTAAGCGACACCTTTGGCGAGCGGCCCTCTTCATGGCGCAGGCTCGTCCAAAATGCCAGGTCGATAATGGCCTCAATAACTTTTGCAGATGGTTCGGGCGCCAAATCCTGTCCGCCCTGTTGCAGGGCGGATGCCAAAAGCTTTATAAAATGAGCTTCTATTGCCGGCGCTGCCACACTTGCCGCCTGGTATGTTGATTTGTAAGCCATGAATGCTGAAAAAGTATTTTGAGCAGCTAAAATACCGCAATTATATTTTAAGCAAAACAAATAGCGTAAGTATTACATAAGGATGGTGATGGGTTGAGTCTCTTTAAATGGTCCCATACAAACATGGTTGCCTCACCCTGCCCTCTCCAAAGGCTACCCCTTACCCAAATTTTGTTGGTTAAGGATTTGATAAGTTTTCACAGCGTCTATTAATCGCCTGTATCCAGTCCAAATGGCTTTTAAACCAGGTG
>JALYIP010000085.1 GCA_030775685.1 Bacteroidota bacterium | reverse complement strand
CTTTTCATTAAAGATAAAACTATACAAATATGGGAAAATCTAAGTGGTTTTGCCCAACGGCGAAGCCCCGACCGCATCATATTCTAAAAAAAGATTTTAAAATTTTTCTTAGGTTAACGGCTATGGCGTCCCGCTTGAACTTTATCCCTGGTCAGCGTCCCGCTGACGTTACCAAATGATCAGATTTTAGCATTGTGGCTGTTTTGTTTGGCTTAACCTATGCGCTCAATGACCAAAATCAATTGCCGATCATTTTTAGACGTTTAATTCGATCCAGGCCGGAGAGTGATCGCTGCGGGTGCGTTAATATTCATAATACTTATTTAAACTAATTATAAATAATATTTCATAATTCAGATCGTGATTATATCTTTGCGCTTAATTAGACTTAATCTAAATAAAGCGTGAAAAAAATATATTACTTATCTACAACTTTCTTTTTTTTGATGCTGGTGTTGGTTTGCAACATCGTTAAAGCAGACGACGACCTTACAACCGGCAAAATTTCAGGGATGGTTAAAACATCTGATGGCCAGGCTGCGGCATTTGTAATTGTGTCTGTAAAGGAATTAAACAGGACAACCACTACCAGGGATGATGGTAGCTTTGTTATCAGTAATATTAAACCCGGCAGCTACACTTTGGTAGTGTCGTTTGTTGGAACACAAAGCCAGGAAAAGCCGGTTACGGTGCTTGCATCAAAAACAGTTACGGTAGATTTTATATTAACAGAAAGCTCGTCGAAATTAAATGAGGTTGTTATAAGTGCGATAAGGAAGCCTAAGCCTGTATCATTGGATAAAGCGAATATTCGCGCCCTTGATCTCCCTCAAAGTACCGGAACGGTAAGTAGCAGGGTAATTGAAGACCAGCAGATTAACCGTTTGGGTGATGCCATTAAAAATGTAAGTGGTGTTTCGTTAACGCAAACAAGAGGCGGCGTAGGTGAAACATTTTCGGCCCGTGGATACAGCATTGGTATAACCGGTGCATCAAGCAGTATTTTTAAGGATGGTGTATTAACCAATACGGCAGGTTTCCCCGAAGCAAGTACGCTGGAATCTGTAGAAATATTGAAAGGAAGTGCAGCACTGCTTTATGGTAACGTATCCGGCGGCCTTATTATTAATATGGTTACTAAAAAGCCACAATTTGAGAGTGGCGGCGAGGTTTCCATGCGCTACGGAAGTTACAATATGTTTAAGCCCAGTGTAGATATTTATGGGCCTGTTAGTGAAAATGTGGCCTTTAGATTGATTGGGGTTTATGAAAACGACGGCAGCTACCGCAACCATGTTTACACGGAGCGGAAATATGTAAATCCTTCATTATTATTCAACCTCGGAAAAAAAACCACCCTCCTTGTTGAAGGGGATTATTTAAAGGAAAGCCTGACGCCCGACTTTGGTATAGGATCATTAAATAACGGACAGGCTATTCCTACAATGGTGCCACGCTCGCAATACATTAACACTTCATGGGCATATAGCCATATGGATCAGTTTTCGGGTATGGCAACTTTAAACCACCAGTTTAATGATAACTGGCACTTAAATGCTATTATATCCGGACAGGGGACCCACATAGACTCATACCAGGCCAGCTTACCCAATACGGTAAGCGCAACAGGCGAATGGAACAGGGGACTAGCCCGCGCAAAAACTATTGAAAATGACTATACCGGCCAGGTAAACTTAACCGGTAAATTTAAAACCGGCTCAATAAGCCATCAAATATTAGTTGGAACTGATGTTACCAAAGTTGTAAACATTACCAATGGCTACAGCGTTGCCGGCAAAAACATCAGCACTTATATTTATGATAAGATAAACACCATCGACCTGAATAAATATACCCAGCGTACCGATATTCCAAACGCTACTGATACAGCGCGAACAACAGCCCCTGTATATCGTTTGGGCACCTATGTGCAAGACCTGGTGAGCCTTACGGATAAAATTAAAGTACTGGCCGGGATCCGGTGGTCATGGCAGCAAACCTATCAAACCAATATTCAATACCTGCTAAAACAAACTTCAGGTAACGGAACGGCCATAACCCGGTATGATCGCGCATTTTCACCAAAAGTAGCGTTCATATATCAGCCGGTTAGTACAAGCTCGGTATATATAAGCTACAGCAATAACTTTATGGTTAATAGCGGCACCGATGTAAGCACGGGCCAGGGCCTTAAGCCGTCGCTGGTGAATCAGTATGAAGCCGGTTTAAAAAATGAATTGTTTGACGGTAAGATCATTGCTAATTTGAGCGTATACCGTATTGTTAACAGCAACCTGGCTGTGGTAGCCCCTTTTAAAGCCGATGGCACCGTTAACAGCGACAACACCCTTAAACAGCTTAACGGACAAACTACCAGCGATGGTTTTGATGTTGATGTAACGGGGCATCTTTCAAAGAATTTTTACTTTATTACCGGTTATTCTTACAACAATGCGCGCTATACAAAAGTGTCGGGTTTAAAAGGATCGCCTATATTGGGCGAGCGATTAGTGATTAGCCCGGTAAGTACGGCTAATGCAACCCTGTTTTATACATTTAGCAATCCAACCTTAAAGGGGTTTAAAGTTGGGGCAACAGCGTTTTACACAGGCAAAAGGATGGCGGGTTACAACAACACGGTTGGGCAGGCACAGGCCTACAGCCGGCTGGTTCCCGTTGGGGGCTTTACAACACTCGATCTTTCAGCCGGGTATACTTATAAACAGTTCTCGCTGCTGGCAAGTGTAACTAATGTTACCAATACATTGAATTACCTGATCCATGATAATTATAGCATTACACCAATTGCCCCCCGCCAGTTGTTAACAACATTGGCTTATAAATTTTAACGGGATCTACCTACACAAAAACAAAAGCCGGCAAAATCAAAAATTTGCGGGCTTTGTTTGTTTTTGATAAATGATAGGGCTGTTTGGACATTCCGAAGCCATTGATCACCGCGTTCCGGAATAGCGAACCGTTAGTTCTGCAACACTTTGACTATATCAATTCATTGATTAATAATTGCCATTTTTTAAAGTGATAACGCAAATCGGCGGGGCGACTTACAATTAAGATGCATTGAGATTTTTGTAGCGACACTGGCAGCAAACACCTGCGTAATCGGCAGCTATTAACTATAGCTAAAGTAGCCTTCGGTTAGATTTAATTTTGGGGATGTAAAGGCTTATTGATGCTTGGATGGTCTTTATTATATTCCACTTCTATTGTATCTCCAACCCTTAAAGTTGTATCATGCGAGTTTCCTTTATATTGCTTCCCATCGACTTCAAATGAGTAAGAATATGAGAATTTGGGGTCTACTGGTTGGTTGCCCATAAAATTCTTTTCATCAATGGCGATTGCTTTAACAACTTGTGGTTTAGAACCTAAAAAATGACTGGTAAAAGAATTCATTGCCACTTTGTAAATAAAGTAGCCTATAATCACCACAGGCAAAAGCAACCAGAAAATATTTTTCGCCTTTTTCATTTAATAAAAAGCTGCTTCGTAAAACGTATAATTTAATAAGTACCTTTTACAAAGCTGAAACTAATTAAATATTTTCAGGTAAAAAACATAAATCATATATTGATAAACCCCCGCTGGTTCACACGTCCCGCTTGAACTTTATCGCTGGTCAGCGCCCCGCTGAAGTTGCCAAATGATCAGATTTCAGCATTGCGGCTGTTTTGTTTAGGAAAGTATTGTAAGCGGGACGCTTACATTTTTTGGGTTCGGGACGCTTGAACCGGCGGCAGCTATTATACAAAGTGCTAACAGACGCATTGCTTTTTTAAAAAAGTTAACATTTAGCCTCCTATTTTCTGACTTTTATCTCCCATCACTAAATTATCTCTTCTGTAGTTTTACTACTCAATTAATAAACCTGGTATCAATTCAAATATTGCTAACTAAAATATGCCTATTGTTTCAACGGCTGTGTTTTGTTGACTTTAATTGCACTATTTTACTAATTGTCCTTCTGCTTCTGAAAAACAAGATTTAACCAATTACATAAATAAACCGGCTCAGGCCCGTTTTATCCTATCGAAAAATGAAACTAATGTTAAGCTCCGCCTTATGCGGAATGGCAACTGCCTTATCATTATTTTTTTTAATACCTCGTTGGCTAAAAGCAGTTGTCAACACAACTCCCTATACCAATAGCTATATAAACCTTAAAGGCAATGATAAATATTTCCTCGTTTTGCCTGGTTGTCTGACACTTTCGCACGCAATTAACCAATTTATTAATAGCGGCAGATTTAAATATCGCCAACCTAACCAATTTTTTTATGAAGAAAAATTTAACTAATCTTTTATGCATCGTGGCAATTCTGGCATTGACAAAATGCACGAAGCAACAGATCGCCAATCCGGTCATTAAACCGATTATTTCAAAAAACATTAGTAAATCATTGGCTTCGTATCCGGGCTGGAACACAAACCCGATCGCACCGGATCAAACAGGGATGACCAGTACAGCAGCTCAGCTGGCCGCAAACATGACCTTTGGTATTAATATTGGTAACACCATGGAAGCCCCCAACAACGAAAATGGATGGGGAAACCCCAATATTACCCAGGCACTCATTGACAGCTATAAACAAAGGGGGTTTAACGCCATAAGGATCCCTTGTAATTGGGATTGGTCGCATATCTCAAATACTTCGACCGAGCAAATAGACCCGGCCTGGCTTAGCCGCGTGCAGCAGGTTGTGCAATACTGCATTAACGATGGCATGTATGTGATATTAAATATACACTGGGACAACGGATGGTTGGAGAATAACGTTACAACCACCGCACAGGCGGCCGTCAATGCCAAACAAAAAGCACTTTGGGAACAAATTGCAACACAAATGCGTGGTTTTGATCAACACCTGCTTTTTGCCAGCGCGAATGAACCTAGCGTATCGGATACCACAGGGATGAGAGTTCTGCTTTCTTATCATCAAACTTTTATCAACGCGGTGAGGTCAACCGGCGGACACAACAGCTACAGGACTTTGGTTATTCAGGGGCCAAGTACCGATATTACAACAACAAACAACCTGATGAACACTATGCCTGCCGATCCGGCATCTAATCGTTTGATGGTGGAAATACATTACTATACTCCAATCAACTTCTGTATAATAACCTCAGACGCATCATGGGGCAACATGTTTTACTATTGGGGTTCGGGGTATCACACCACGTTCGATCCTACGCGCAATGCCACCTACGGTGAAGAGTCGGCTGTGAATACATCGTTTGGGCAGATGAAGACAAAATTCGTTAATAACGGGATCCCGGTAATAATGGGCGAATTTGCAGTAGTAAACCGAAACCTTACCGGAGACTCTTTAAACTTCAACCTTGCTTCCAAAGCATATTGGTATAATTACACCATGCACCAGGCTTTGGGGAACGGGATCCTTCCATTTCTTTGGGACACCGGGTCGATCATCAACAGGTCAACTTACACGGTACAAGATCAACGGGAATTAGCAGCCCTTCTGCAAGGAACACAAACTGGCGCGTCCCCTGCATTCCAGGTTGGTGGTGTGTACCAGATTATCAATAGGTATAGTTTTAAGCCTTTAGAGATCGGTGGCTGGTTAAGTGCTAATGGGTCGCTGGCAGATCAATGGGATTATAATGGCGGAGCAAATCAGCAATTTAAAGTGCAAGCTGCGGCAAATGGCAGCTACCTGTTAACCCCTATGCACGTTAGCGGCAGGTGTTTGGAAGCGTGGGGTTGGTCTCAATCTAACAGCAGTCCCGTGGATATTTGGGATTATACAGGTACTGGCAACCCCAATCAAAACTGGTTAATTCAACCAACCGACAATGGATATTATAAGATAATCAATGTAAATAGCGGAAAAGCCCTCGAAGTTGGGTTAGGGAATAATGCGGCAATTCCATTCAGAAATGGTAGTGCGGTCGACCAATATACTTACAGCAGCGGCAAAAACCAGCAATGGGCGTTTGTGCACATATAAGTAAAATACAAAGAAAACAATAAAGTTATTTCACCAATTGCTAAAAATCTCTAATGCCTCTGTTTTAAATGAGCGTTAGAGATTTTTTGTTAAGTATTCAGGTTGGAGTAGTTTCTGTTGGTCAGATAGCCGAATTTCGTGCAAAAACCCGGATTTATCCGTTGTGTTTTTATCGAAAAACCTGCCCTGCGGGTATAAAAAAAGCCTTTCCTCCCGCCTGTTCAAGCGTCCCGCTGAACTTTATCCCTGGTCAGCGTCCCGATGAGGTTACCAAATAATCAGATTTTTGCATTGCGGCTGTTTTGTTTAAGAAAGTACTGTAGGCGGGACGCTTACATTTGTTTGGTTTAAGCGGGAGGGTTGAACTGGCGGAGAAGCTAGTTTTCAAGTATTTGCTGCGCATATCTGTAGAAAAAAAATATCATTAATTTGCATTGTAAGATTTTCTTACTACATTTGTATTAAAATCATACAACATGTCAAGTCTTAGTATTGATGCTATCGAAAAAGAAATTGTTAAAGTGGTACAAGAAGCCGCGGATCACATGGGTGTAGCAATTGACGTGGATGCTGGCTGCGCACCCGGCAGTGCCGGTATTAGCAGTCAGGTGCTGGTAACGGTTATGTGCCGTCTCGAGGGTATATTAGATATTACGTTACCCGACAATTGTTATATTTTTCACGATAGAACTAGTCTAAGGCAACTGACAGTGCGAGAATCTTCAGAAAAATTATTTAATATAATAAACAAAGTAAAAGATGTCAGATAGAGAGAAAATAGCTGCTCGGTTAAAAGAAGCACGCACTTTGGCAGGCTTATCACAGGCCCACGCAGCAGATAAAATGAACCTCCAGCGGCCTGCGATTTCAGAAATTGAGTCGGGCAATAGGAAAGTTAGTGCGGATGAGTTGGTACAATTTGCCGAGTTATACAAAGTCAGTACAACATGGCTTTTATGCCAGGAAGACGAAAGTGATATTGAAATGAATGAGCAAATGAAGTTTGCTGCGAGAGAGCTAAGTAAACTAAGTCCGGAAGATGTCAAAAAGCTTTTTGATGTATTAAAAATTCTTCCCAAATAATTGACTGGTATGAACCCAACTTATATTGCCGCTGCTAAAAAGGCCGAAAAAATTCGGATTCATTTATCCCTGAATAGTTTTGAACCAATTAACATATTTGATATCTGCAAAAAACTTGAAGTTACCGTTCGTTTTTTTGATATCAACATGGAAGGCATGTATATCAGCCAGAGTAGCGGCAAATATCCTACCATTATTCTTTCAAATAAACGGCCGATGCCACGCCGTGTTTACAATTGCGCTCATGAACTTGGACATCATACATTTGGGCATGGCAGCAGGATGGATATGCTCGCGGAACACAAAATCGGTGACGGAAGCTATAATCACGAGGAAAGGTTAGTTGATACCTTTGCCGGCGTATTATTAATGCCGATAGCTTCGATTCTTGCAGAATTTAGGAGACGAGGCTGGGCCATGGATACTGCGACACAATTGAATTATTACATCATTTCTTCTTTCTTCGGTGTTGGCTATCAGACCCTGATATCGCATTGCCGCTTGAATGCTTTGATATCCGAACCCAAGGCAGCTTCTTTATTACGCACAACCCCCGCCAAGTTGCTTAAAAGCATTGAGGGTACCTCCGTTGCTCCTGCGCCATTTAAGATTATCGATGGATTTTCAGCCGCGAAAACCGTTGATATGGAGGTATCGAATTATTTATTTCTGCCGGCAGATACCGATGTTGAGGGTGGTCATTTGGAATTCATCGGTGAAAGTAAAGCAGGGAATATTTTTATTTCAAAAAAACCGGGCATAGTACGCGTAAGCTCAGCAAAACATGACTTTGGAACATTTGTGAGAATTCAAAATAACGATTACGTCGGTCTCGCAGAGAACCGACATTTAGAAAATGACTAAATTAACAAAAATGGAACCATTAGTAATCAAAGGTGCAAATTTATCAGGATCATGGTGTGAAATCTTAGACTACTTGTCGAATAATCCCGGTAATGAGATTAGTCCATTGGTCTTAACGATAACTGACTTTGAAGAATCATCAAATATTAGGGAGCTTTTAGATGAAGACTTACGGAAACATAATCTACCGTCGATTCAAACAGTTTCAGAAACAATATTTCCTCAATCGCTTTATCAATTCTGCGATTTTGATCGCGTTGTATTGTATAAGCAATATTTACAAAATTATAGGTTTATTCGAGGCGCTCCAGGTAACAATAAAGGCACTTATTTTCAGCGGTTGACTGCGTTTGAAAATGGAGCAGACCCAATAAATCAATTGGAAATGATCATTACATCGCTTCAAGGTTCAACAGTAAAGCGCCGGTCTAAATTACAAGCCTCTATTTTTGACCCTACAAAAGATCATACGACTGGTATGTTTCAAAAATTCCCTTGTTTGCAGCATGTCACGTTTTATAAATCCGAAAAAGGCGGTTTAGTGCTTAACAGTTTTTATGCCATGCAATATTTTTATCGTCGTGCCTATGGCAATTGGCTTGGCTTAGTAAACCTTGGCAAATTTGTTGCGCGTGAAAGTGGTTTAGAGTTTGAAAGATTGAACTGTTTTGTTGGCGTTGAGCATCTGGATAATATAACAAAAGCTGAAGCTAAGAAACTAACTGAAAAAATAGGTGCATTACTGGCATAGCGCAATAACTTTGCAGCATGATAAATGAAGAACAAGATGGATCAACTAATACTATGTCGCTAAAGAAAAAAATAGATATTCATATTTCGCTTTCCCCTGCTAAGGTAACAGAGGTTTACGCAAGTTATTGGCGATTCGCCGCCTTGCGACAAGAGGTTTTTTTTAATCGATATTACGGGATGGAAAAACCCTGGACAAATGATGCCATAATTGACAAATATAAATTTACAAACGCCTACCGGGCAGCCGACCGTGTTAGCCAATATTTAATTAGAAATGTAATTTATAATGACCGATTTCCGGCCTCCCCTAAAGAAACTTTGTTCCGAATCTTACTGTTCAAGTTATTTAATAAAATTGAAACGTGGGAGTTGTTATTGTCTGAGTTTGGAACATTAACATATGAGGAATATGATTTTGATGCCTATGATAGGCTTTTAAGTTTAGCCATGGCATCGGGTGAACGCATCTACTCTGCTGCTTATATCATGCCTTCAGGCGGTTCTTACTTTGGTTTGAAAAAGAAACATTCAAATCATTTAAAACTAATCGAGTTCATTATTGAAGAAGATACTCACGAACACCTTATGGCGGCCAAGTCCCTTCAGCAGGCATTTGAATTAATCAAACGATTTCCTGGCTTGGGCGATTTCCTAGCTTATCAATTAGTAATTGACATCAATTATTCAACTATAATAGATTTTTCCGAATCTTCCTTTGTTGTACCGGGACCGGGGGCTATTGGAGGCATAAGCAAATGTTTTAGCGATACTGGCGGTCTAACGAATGTGGAAATAATAAAATTCATGACTGATCGGCAGGAACTTGAGTTTGAACGATTTGGATTAAAGTTTCACGACCTGTGGAGTAGGCGACTTCAACTTATAGATTGCCAAAATCTTTTTTGTGAAGTAGATAAATATGCAAGGGTGTTTCACCCTGAAATTAAAGGATCAAGTGATCGGGTTAAAATCAAACAAATGTTTAAGGGCAAGCAATCAATTATCGATTATTGGTTCCCGCCAAAATGGGGTATCAACGAAAAGATTACGAAAAACCAACAGGTTGGTGTCGTGAACGCATAATATATAATAATCATTCAATAGGATCATTTTAAAAACTGGATATGTCATTTTTAGGTGTAAAAGAAATATTAAAGCTACAGGAAGAGAAGCGAATCATCGACCCGTTTCTGCCAGAGCGCGTTAAAAATGGCGCCTACGAATTATCATTAGGTAAAGAAGTTTACTTAACGGACTCAACAACTGGTAAGGTAGAGGTTCTTGCAACTGATAACAATCGTCAAGTTGATCTTAATCCGGGGCAGTTTGCATTGTTGCTTACTCTGGAAAAAGTAAATATTCCTAAAGATAAAATTGCGTTCATTTCGATTAAGGCAGGCGAAAAATTAAAAGGCCTGATCAATGTTTCGGGATTTCACGTTGATCCTGGATTTAATGATCATTTACTTTTTTCGGTATACAATGCGGGGCCTTCTACAATAATTCTCAACATCGGCGAGCCCTATTTCCCGATTTGGTTTGCAGAAATGAAACACGAACTTACCGCTTCTGAGGCTTATAACGATAATAATGATCACTACAAGAAGCTTGACCATATTCCGGCGAAGTATATAGAGTTTCTAAAGCGCGGTGAATTGACTTCGCCTAAAGCATTATTAGAAAAGATTGTTGCCGTTGAGCAGTCGGTAAATGAAAAGATAGCACGGACAAACGAAAAAAACGACCGGAACGATTGGCTGTTTAAAATAATCATAGGCCTATTAATAGCGATTGTTTTAAAAGTTGGTTGGGACTGGACGGCGCGGAAACAAGGCTATGAAGAAGGGAAGAAAGCAAAAGAATTAAAAGAAGAGATATTAAAAGATCTTCGTAAAACGTTAACAGACAGTATTACTATTAGAAAAATAGATACTATCTTAGCTAAAGATAAGGATGATACGAACAAGAAAGAACACTAGCAATTTTGATGACTCCTGTATCGCTGGGGAGCAAATCCCTCGCCATTTTTCGGTCTCTTTCAAGGAGGTCGGGAATAGCGATATGGCGAGAGTGCGCGTAGTTTTTGATGATGGGAACCAGGTTGGGGATGTCATTAACGACAATGCATATCAAAATGACTTCTATCGTTATCATGATATTTTTCATTATTCATTTGCTACTCTACTTGGGTGGTCTCCCTGTGCCCGTGCAATGATGCGCCGCAAGCGAAAAAGTGATCAGCTACTCGACGAGGTGGAAGACGGTGCAAGAGCCGCAATTACAGAAGAAGCAATATCAATGATTATTTTCAACGAGGCAAAACGGAAAGATTATTTTGCCGGTACATCAAAAATTTCGAGGACAACACTGAAAATTGTGAAAGAAATGACCGAAAACTATGAGGTACGAATCCGTACAACTAAAGAGTGGGAAAACGCAATTATCAAAGCTTACGAAATATTTCGATTACTGATCACCAATAATGGTGGTAGAGTAGATTTTAATTTGCATACTAAGGAAATTCAATTTTCCCCAATTAATTGACGATTCCTTTCGCAAAAATATGATTATTGGAATTGGTAGTGACATTGTCGAACATAAAACGAACACCTTATTATTGGAATGGGATGTTGAAGGTAAACTTCCTAATCGAATACTGTCAGATGCCGAACTGGTCACATATACCCAAACTAAGAAACACACTTTTCTCGCCGGGCGTTTTGCTGCTAAAGAAGCTATATTAAAGGCATTGGGAACCGGGATGCAGGATGGGATTTCACTGAAAAATATTGATATAAGATCTTCAGATAAGGGCCAGCCTGTAATAGAATTAACAGGAGCGGTTAAAGAGCTTGCTGCTGAACGGGGAATAAACAAATGGCATCTCACAATTACCCATTCCGAGTCCTATTCGATTGCTTTTGCAATTGCAGAAACTTAATTATTGTTTTTTACGAAATGGGCCCATTTACTATCAATGTAAGGGGTAAAATTGAAATCATGTTTTTAGTTACCGAATAATTGATGCCAGAATTTCTGACCAAACAGCAGGAGACACTCTGAGGGCCGATGTTTTGCATTCAGCTAGCAACGCTAAACCCTCAAGGTAGTTTTCAATGATATTGAATGTATGAACACGAGGTTTCGTGAAATGCTCGGGCACATCAAATCCTTTCAAAATAATTGTCAACACTTGTTTGTTGAACGAAAGTTTCGATCCTGGCAACATCGTATTTAATGGACGACTTGGTGTTAATGCTTCTATTTCGCGTAAGATCGAAACGCTTTTTTGCTTCTTTTCTGTTAACTCGGTCAATGCTTCTAAAATCCTTGGTGCGCTTTGTTTTCCGGAATGTTTTGGAAAGGACGTGAATTCAGCATAATATTCTGGTGCTACAATTTCATTGAAATCTTTCACCCTAGCGCCTATAGAATTAAGCTCAAATTCACCCGACACTTCCTTGCGACGGTACCTGATCAAGAACGAAAGAAGCATGATTCGTTTACATACGCCTTCAGGTGAGTTATCCGATCTGGCCACTTTATTTACCCACTTTACTCCTTCCTGTAGGATGAGATTCTTAGCGGAATATGATTTTAAGAAACGGCTAAATAACAATAACATATCTTCCGAATGGGACATACCCGCTTGCAGAATAAATACCTCACGCCACTTCCTGTCGAAACAGTGCTTTTCTATAAATAAAGGCATACGTACTGGAGAGTGATAATAGAACGCAGTGAGGTATTCCTGAATTGTCAAATGCGAGAAAGAATAGACGTCGATCATTCGCTCCACCAACAAGCCTTGCTGTATTTCGATGGCTTCTAATATTTTTGACGCAGGTGGTAGACTAACACCCATTGTATTTTCTACAAACTTGGTTATCTGCTCTTTTAATTCATCGGCATAAAATAATGTCTTGTCTTTATTATAGAAATACGCTGCGATGTCAGAAAGCATCTGGATTTCCAGATCGGAATTGAGATTTTGGTAGATATCTTCGTTATGAATTCGCTTTTCAGCCGACCAGCGTTCCAATAATATGTCTAAAGCCCGGCGGTATAAGCTGCTGCGATTTGCGGGAAATTGCTGGCCGGCATCATAGACAATGCACAGGAAAGTCAACAATAATGGTGTACGGGCTAACTCCAGGGTGGCAATATTTATCGGATCAAATAGCAACGACGACAACCGCTCCGCCGCGCCCGTCGTCACATCCCGCTCTGAGTTGAACCAATTGCTGATAAAAGTTCGAACCTGTTGCTCGTTGAAATTTGCGATCTCAATATCGCTGAATCCTTTTAAAAAATTCTTGTAATATGCTGTTCTACAAGATGTAACATATCGGTTTAAGGGATATTGATGGGTGAGATCGCGGATTGAGGTAATAATTGAATCCAGGGTGGAGCGGGGAACTTCATCCAGTCCATCTAGCAAGATCATTAACTTTCCATCCTTCAAAGCACGCTCTACAAAACCGCTGCTCTCTGGAAAACCTGCAATCTCAAATTCATGCTCTATGGCCTGCCGAATAGTAGTATTGCCGTTAAATTGTTTGAGTTCAAGTAATATCGGCAAAAATGTATGTTCTAACCCAAATATTTCGCTTTGATTCTCGGCAAGAAAATAAAGCCCTACACGCTTTAACAAAGTTGATTTACCGGCACCCGGTGCGCCTAATACATTTAGTCTGTCATGCTTATAAACAACTTCTGTTGCTTCCAATTCCTGATGATGCACATAATACTCGGCCCGTTTCCAAAAACGTAATTCATGTTCTTCAATGTTGGAAATTTGCTCTGCCCGCGTATGGACTAGCCTAACCTTCGTGTAAATTTGTGTAAGCGGGATGGGTGATGACATATTTAATACCTTGACCTCACCATGCCTTCGAATGAAGTTAGCAGAATATTTTTCTAAAGCATCAGCTATCTTAACCTTATCGACTATCTTTTTTCCGTAAGCCGTTGTTAAGGACCACACCAATTGGAACAACGACTTTGCACCCTCTTGAGTGACCGTTTCAAATGCTTTGGCTGCACTATCAAACGGCGTCGATGCCTTTTCCTTCATAGCTAAGTAATTTTGGGTTTAGTAAAGATGATTTAACTCTAGTATGTGCAATTATCAAAAATACAATTAAAATAGCACACTAATTGGCTGGAGCCAACCCCGCCGCTTCATACGTCCCGCTTGAACTTTATCCCTGGTCAGCGTCCCGCTGGCGTTACTAAATAATCAGATTTTAGCATTGCGGCTGTTCTGTTTAAGAAAGTATTGTAAGCGGGACGCCTACATTTGTTTGGGTTCAAGCGGGACGCCTGAACCGGCGCGGTGGTTCGACTTTCGTTCTGGTCGGGCTTCGATCAATAAATAAAGTTTAGTGATTCATAGTTATTATTTTAATGGCCGACACTAATCATTCGGGTGACTTTCCACTGCCCATCTTTCCATTGCCAGATGCTGGTGAATTTATACACGCTGGAAAAGGTCTGCCCGTCGCGGATGAGCGTAAAGCGGTGCTCGCCATATTCCACTGCGCCGTAACCAGGTAGCGGGTAAATGTCAAGCGTACCGGCAATCAAGTCCCGATGCAGGCTTGGCGTGCTGTTAAACATCTTTTTAAAATTTGAGATGGTCGTCTTGTAATCTCCCATACCATCCCTGTCATGGTAGAACTCAACGTTCTCGGAAAAAACGTTTTGTAGCACCCCGATCTGATGATTATTAAATGCGTCGAATAAAACACTGTCCATGTGCAGGATGGTTTTATAAAGGGACGTCCGTTCCTGTGCGCTTGCAGCATATGAAGCAAGCATTGCGCAGAAGAGAAAAAAAAATAAAACAATAGGTGCTTTCTTCATGATCTAAACTTACAAACAATTTTCAGTTTTGCTAATTATCCTAATCCCGGAAGACGCCGGTCTTCCCGCGTTCGGCTATCTTCAGCTTTTCGACTTTATTCGATCCCGGGCGTTTTGTGCGGGAGACCGGTGCCCGATATCCGGGTTTGCAATTTGAGACGACTATGCTTGTAGATTATGTCTGCCGTAAAACAAAAATTGCTAAACCTATTGAATGCTATTATAAAGGGTGGTGGTGTGTATTCCCAGTATAAAAAAAGGCTTTACGATGTTTCGTAAAGCCTTGATTATCAAGTGGAGAATATCGGAGTCGAACCGATGACCTCTTGCATGCCATGCCTGATTTTCGACGTTATTTTATATTTTGCAGTTTGTAAATTTATTATTATCTTTATGATTAACAGCATTTTATATAAGTTTTATTAGGTTTGCTTAATAAAACTTATACACAACTTGTTGTACCTATGTTGTACCCAAATATGCAAACAATAAATTATGTCAGTATCAACTAAATTAATTCTAAGGACAAGTAAGAGTTTGAGCAATGGTGAACACCCTATTATGCTTAGGATAACAATAAATAGGCAAAGTCAATTTGTTACTACCAAAAAGACAAGTTCGCTTGATAATTGGGATGAACAGGCACAATCCGTTAAAAAGACACATGCCGATAACAAAACAATTAATCCCTTACTGAAAAACATTAATTCTAAAACTGATCTGTATTTGCTTAATGCTGGTGAGGAGGAAAGTGTCGTTAATTTTGATGACATAAAGCAAATCGTTTTAAGACTAACTAGTACGGATAGAGAAATTAAAACTAAATCACTTTTTACATTCTTTGAAGAAGAGATCAAACGTTTGAAAGGTCAAGACAGGTTAGGTTATGCGGAAACTTATCAATCAACCTTGAATTGTATTAAGCGCTTTACTAACGAACGAGATTATGCTTTCATTAACATTCAATTAGACTTTTTACGGAAATTTGAGGCCCACTTAATTGAACGAAATTGTGCAATAACTACCAGGAGCGTGTACTTCCGTACCTTTCGGACATTATGGAAGACAGCAATTAAAGATAAACTTTGTCCAGAAAAACATTACCCCTTCAAAGATTTTGCTTTTTCAAAATATAATGCTCCCCGAACTAAAAAACGGGCTATAAGCAAAGCACAAATTGATAAAATACTTGAAATAAAAATTGATCCCAAAGATGATGCAATACTGAACTCTCGTAATTATTTCATGTTTAGTTTTTATTGCAGGGGGTTAAATTTTACAGATCTGGCAAGTCTAAAATGGGACAATATTGTAGACGGCGAGTTAAATTATACCCGCGCAAAAACAGGTGAGGAATTCCGCTTTAAACTGCATGGACTGGCGCTCGATATTATTAGCCATTATCAAAACATGGATGGCAATAGTGATGCAGGTTATATATTCCCTATACTTTACAAGCGACACGCCACATCGGCATCTATAAGAGATAGGAAGAAAAAAATACTAAAAAGAGTAAATGGAGACATTAAGGAGCTTGCCAAGTCTGTTGGAATAGAGAAAACGGTTACTACCTACGTAGCTCGCCACTCCTATGCTACTATATTAAGAACTAATGGTATATCCAAGGAGGTCATTAGCCAATCCTTAGGTCACGATAGCTTGAAAACAACAGATATTTATTTAGATGATATCGGAGATCCCGTTTTGGATGCTCTGATCAATGCTGCGTTATAATTTATTAGCTTACACGAACCTCGCGGCTACTTTAAATATTTCAATAACTTTGAGCAATGACCAATTATATAGAAGAAATTAAAGCTATACTATTACAAGCGAGACAGAAAGCTTACACCACAGTTAATACAGCAATGGTGGAAGCCTATTGGATGATCGGAAAGCGAATTGTTGATCAAGAACAACATGGTGAAAATCGCGCAGCCTATGGTGAAAATATATTAAAAGAACTTTCCAAAAGTCTCACAGGCACATTTGGTAAAGGATTTTCTTACTCAAATCTGTATAATTTTAGACAATTCTACCTTACCTATTCGGAGCAGGACAAATTCTACACACTGTGTAGAAAATTGACATGGAGCCATAACCGCTTAATTATGCGGGTTGAAAATATAGAAGCACGAAAGTATTATTTAACAGAAGCTGCTGAACAAAATTGGAGTGTCAGAACGCTTGAACGCAATATTGAGACTTTTTATTACCATCGAATATTATCTTCGGGTAAACTGTCAAATAAATTGGAGTTAAGCTCATTGAATGAGCACCAACAGCCGGAGGATTTTATAAAAGATCCGTATATTTTTGAGTTTCTTAACATCCAACAGCCAATTGATGTTAAAGAATCCGCAATTGAAACTGCCTTAATTGAAAATCTCCAACAGTTTTTATTGGAACTTGGTAAAGGCTTTTCTTTTATAGGCAGACAATATCGAATCAGTACAGAAACCGATCATTTTTATATCGATTTAGTATTTTACAACTATTTGCTTAAATGTTTCGTTTTAATCGACCTGAAAGCGGGGAAACTTTCGCATCAGCATATTGGTCAGATGGATATGTACAGAAGATTATTTGACGATCTCAAAAAACCGGAGGGCGACAATCCTACGATTGGGATCATCCTTTGCACAGAGAAAAGCGAGACTGTGGTTAAGTATTCAGTGATTAACGATAATCCAAGGCTATTTGCGACCAAATACATGCCTTATCTACCCACTGAAGCTGAACTGATTGCCGAAATTGAGCGGGAAAAACTGAAATTAAATTTTTCGAATGAAGATGATAAGATTAATAATAACTAAAGACGCTACAAAAAGCTGCTTAAAACTATTTACACGGTTTTGTCGTTAAGGAATTTTAAGTAGCCTATGTATTTCTTAAACCTAAAATCATTCAATCCCGTTACAGGTATCAATACCAATAACCACAGCAAATACCCATTTGTGGAATCAACTGACGGATTGTTCGAACCTGATGATTTTGAATTTAACTTCAACCGTAGCTTTCCTTTTGAGCGAATCGAATTGAACTCTGGCCAATCATTTTATGTAAGTGAGCCAAATCTCCTTAAGGTTTTTAAGAATACTGGATTGAATGAAAACAATATTCTGATTAATAATATAACGCCAATCAAAGAAAACTACACCGAAGAGTTGGCCGTTTTATTCTATAACGGGTTTTCCGCCGGTATGGCTCGATTTTATAAAGAGCTTGGCCAAACTTTTTTATCGCTGACGCTGGAGCAAAAGAAGCAATCACTCCGGGATTTTATTATTTACTGCCACACTAACCTATATTTTGAGGGGTTTGCCATTCCAGAGGTATTATATGCATTAGGCTACATCCAAGCATCACTGGTCAAAGGATTCCAGGACTACAGTAATCTAAAAGACCTAAAGGAAACAGAACCGCTGCCGCCCATAGTAAATGTTTATCCCGTTGTGAAAATGCCAGAGCCGGAAGTAAAACAGGAGCGGGTACCTGAGGTGCCGGTAGAATCGGCACAACAATCGCCGACGATAGTGAATGATTCTGATAATCATATTCAACTAAGATATCCAGCCACCGATATATTTAACCTTTGGTGTGCTTTATTGGATACGCAGCTTTGTCAACTGATGCAGGTACCTCAGGCTTTTAATACTGAAGATGAGATTAAAGAACTGCTGGGAGGACTTTTTAAAGCGGATGACCAGGAACAAGTTTGGCCTGTTAGCAATAGCAAACACTCCTATCAAATGGCACCGGGATATCAAAATCTGTTATGCCTTTTGATGCACGCTACCTATAAACTGAATACAACTTATCTGAAAGTACCGCAGATGAAATACTGTGAATTGCTTAGATTCAACTTCTCTCCCTTTGATACTTACGAATCAGTTGGTGACATTCAGCGGAACATGACCAAGAAGAAAGATTCCGCCATTGACTTTGTCCATAAAAGTAGCGGAACCTATGCTAAAAAAGCCTACGAAGTCTTAAAGAAAGTACCAACTTATATACTCAGATCCTAACGACGTTCAACTTCGTTCACTAACGTTGGGTTATTTTCATACTCTTTTGTGTTCATCAAATTTTTTAATTTATGAACGCAACATTCGTTACTACCCTATCGACACAAGAGCTCCAGGAGCTCAT
>JALYIP010000084.1 GCA_030775685.1 Bacteroidota bacterium | reverse complement strand
GGTATACTTATACCGGGCTGAGCGCCGAGGATACCAGGAAATATGGATGGGAAAAAACCATTCATCCCGACGATTTTCAGCTTACAATGGACAGGTTTAAAGCCTCTTTGAAATCGGGTCAGATCTTCGAGGTGGAAAATCGGTATAAAAGAGGATCAGACGGTGCCTATCGCTGGCATTTAAACCGGGCCATCCCCTTACGCGACGAACAGGACGAGATTGTTTTCTGGGTGGGCACAGCTACCGATATAGAGGACCAGAAGAAGGAAATGGATCGCAAGGATGAGTTTATTGGTATTGCAAGCCATGAGTTAAAGACACCATTAACCAGCTTAAAGGGCTACCTGCAATTAATATCTTCCTACAAAAAGGATGATATGCCTGGCTCTGTTAAACAATATGTAGACAGGGCAAACAGCGCGGTTAATAAACTGCAACGACTGATAAACGACCTGCTGGATGTGAGCAAGATCCAGGCGGGTAAGTTGGAATACGCCTTTACAAAGGTTAATTTAACCGACCTGGTAAAAACCGCCGTTGAAAACGCAGCACACATTTACCCCGAATATAATTTCATTATACGCGACGGCCACGATTACCTGATCAATGGCAACGCGGAGCGACTGGAACAGGTTTTAAATAACCTGATTGGTAACGCTGTAAAATACTCCCCTCAAAATAAGGAGGTGATCATTCAGACTACTGCGGAAAATGGCCGCGTACGGATTGCCGTAACCGATTATGGTATAGGATTATCAGACGAGCAGAAGAACCGCATATTTGAACGCTTTTATCGCGTTGAAGATAAGAAACATATGACAAGCGGCCTCGGTATGGGCCTTTATATCTCCGCAGAGATCATCAATTACCATAATGGAGAAATTGGGGTTGAAAGTGAAGCGGGTAAGGGATCGACGTTTTATTTTGAGCTACCACTAGCGTAGCTGATGATAGATGAGCGGGAAAATTTTCTCCAAAAACACGCTGGCTGCTTTTATCGCGGTAGCATCATCCACACTTTCATTAACCGTAATCACCGCATTCTTACCCGGAATAACAAATGAATATTGACCACCCCAGCCAAGGGCATAAGTTATGGGCTGGCCTTCATAGTCATAATGATAGAAGCACAGGGCATACATCGATCCTGGAAAGCCCCAGTTAGTGCCATTATAGATTATGGGGCGAAGCAGCTGATTTACCCATTTTTCAGACACAATATATTTACCGTTGAGTTTACCCCTGTGAAGCAGTAAAGAGGTTAGCTTATTCATATCTGCAGTGTGCAGTTGAACACTTAGCAAGCCGCAGCCATCGTAATAACCATCTCGCATCTTGCCCCATTTTACTTCATTGATTTCCAGCGGGTCGAACAGGTATTTGTAGGCAAATTCAAACGTATTCATCCCGGTAGCTTTTGTAAGTACTACCGATAGGAGATGCGAAGCAGCGTTGTTGTATTGAAAGATCTTCCCCGGTTGGCTCACCAGCGGCGCATGCAGTACATAGCCTGATGGATCAGCAAAGCTCAAGTATTTACCCAGGTTGCCATGGGGGCCGAGGTCTTCATGCCACAGGCCGGACGTCTGGTTCATGATCTGGCGGATGGTAATGTCCTGTTTGCGTTTATCGGTGTCCTGCGCTAACTGCGGGAAGAAATTTATGATCTTTTCGTCAGCAGATGTTATATAACCTTTATCAATAGCTATCCCAATTAATAATGACATTACGCTTTTTGTAAGCGATTGGTTATTGAACAGGTCTGTTGCGGATTTACCGTTATAATAGTGGTTATAGGTCACTTCGTCATTTTGAGTTACCACTATTGCGTACAACTGCTTGTTATTTTTAACAGCAGCAGCAGTATCGATATTTATTTGAGCATGGCCGGAGGTTATAATCGCACAAAATAAGAATGTAAGCAGGGGTTTTATATTCTTCATTTTTAATATTTGGTTATTACGCTACAAAATTAACGTTAAAGGTAACATGATTTTGTCCGCTGGTCACCAAAAAATGGCTTGTGGTCAAAATAGTTTTACCAGGTGGCTGTGACATGGTTTCTTTACATAAAAAACAACAAAACCATGGAAACCACACAACGCCAAACCTATCTCGACTGGTTAAGGATCTTATCCATACTGGGGGTATTATTTTTTCATTCGGCCATGCCTTATGTAGCCGAGGATGGCTGGCATATCAAGAACCACGAAACCAGCAACCTGCTGATGGAGTCGAATCATTTTTTGCACCTTTTTCGCATGCCGCTGCTCTTTTTCATTTCCGGTACCGTGAGTTACTACATGATGCAGCGGCGCTCTACACTCTGCTTCATAGGCTTACGCTTCCGCAGGCTTTTCATTCCCTTGCTGGTGGGCATGTTCATTATTGTGCCACCGCAAATTTATATGGAACGGTTGACACAAGGTTATAAAGGCAGTTTTTGGGACTGGTACCCAAGTGTATTTAACTTTGTTCCGTATCCAAAAGGCGGCAGCTTTAGCTGGCACCATCTGTGGTTTATTGCTTATTTGTTTGTTTATGATTTGATATTTGCACCCGTGTTTGCCTGGATGATATCGCCCAAAAGCGTGGCCTTTAAAGAGAAACTGGCTGCACTGGCAAACGGTAAATGGGTTTATTTGCTGATGTTGCCCGGTATTATATGGTTTACACTGCTGAGTGAGAAATTACCCGAAACCAACGACCTGGCACATGATGGATGCTACTTTGTTTACTGGTTATTGTTCCTGCTGGCGGGCTTTGTCTGCATCCTGCAGCCCAAACTGATGGACAGCCTGGAGCGCAACCGTCGCTTTGCTTTGAGTACAGGTTTTTTGACCCTGATGATTTGGGAATGCATGAGGTGGAATAAAGTTGAACCCGGGTATGCGAACTGGCCATTTCAAAGCAACTTATTCAATTATTTGTTTATAGCCTTAAGGCCAACAATTGCCTGGGGATGGGTACTGGCATTGGTGGGCTATGGTAAGCATTACCTCAATCGCAAGCATGCCATACTTAATTACCTGAACCAGGCAGTGTATCCGTTCTACATTCTGCATCAAACGGTGATTGTGCTGGTGGCTTATTACATCGTGCAAACCCAAAATGAAAGCATCCTGTCGAAATATATTTATACGGTTGGGATCACTTTCTTTGTAAGTGTGCTGATCTATCACCTGTTTATCCGCCCGTATGCTTTGACAAGGTTTTTGTTTGGTATGAAGCCTAAGGACAAACCGAAGCCGGAGATGCAGGTGGAAAAGGAAGATGTTAAACCTTTGGTAGTGTTATCTGCATAAATTTGTAATTTAACAATATGAATTTTTTCAAAAAATACATATTCCCTGCCTTGTACGGTCTGCTGGTATATTTTACCATCAGGCTGTTACACGATACCGATGTTGGTGAACATTTTTGGGAGCGGCGTTTTTATATCAATGCCGTTGAAATGACCTGCACAATAATGGTCGGCTATATAGCCATATCCCTGTTTGAACGGCTTTTTAAGTATTACGATAAACACTGGCCTGTGCAGCTAAGCTATCGTGGTGTAGTGCGGGAACTGGTGATACTGGTAGGAGCTAACCTGGTATTGGTGAATGTGATATTCGTTCCGATGGATATGGCCCTGCACCTGGGTGTGTGGAAACCCTGGTGGATCTCCTGGGCAGACGTAGCGGATATTAATATGATACCCACCTTGTATGCTATTGTTTATTATGGCATTGCACGCAGCAGTACGTGGTTAAGGGCCTACGTTGATAATAAAGTTCAGCTGGAAAAAGTAACAAACGATCACCTGGAAACCGAGCTTAAATTTTTAAAAGCACAATATCATCCGCATTTTTTGTTCAATGCCCTTAATACTATTTATTTCCAGATGGATGAGGACATTGACGGGGCAAAAAACAGCATCGAAAAGTTTTCAGAACTATTACGGTACCAACTGTACGATCAGCAGCAGCAGGTGCCGGTAATAAATGAGCTGGAATACCTGCAAAGTTTTATCGACCTGCAAAAAATAAGAAGCACAGATAAGTTGAAACTGGAAGTTACCTTTGATAAGGCTTTGAACAGTCAGATGGTTTACCCGCTATTATTTTTGCCCTTTGTTGAAAATGCTTTTAAATTTATCGGCGGCGATTATAAAATGACCATAACGGCACAATTATCAGGTGACAACATTGTTTTTACCGTTAAAAACTCGGTGCCACAGTTCAAACAAACAATAGCTAAAAGCGGCGGGATAGGTTTAGAAAATTTAAGACGAAGACTTGACCTGCTTTATCCGGGCAAACACACAATGCTTACCAATGCCGATAACGATAAATTCACTGCCGAATTAACGCTGCAATATGACTAACATCACCTGCATAATAACCGACGATGAGCCCTTTGCACGCAAGGGTTTGCAGGGCTATGTAGAGAAGATCGGCTTCCTTGACCTGAAGGGGGTTTGTGAAGATGCCTTGCAATTAAGCGACTTGCTGCAAAAGCAACCGGTCGACTTGCTTTTTTTGGATATCCAGATGCCGCACATCAGCGGGATAGATTTTATAAAGGCATTGCCCAATCCACCCAAAGTAATTTTTACAACCGCCTTTGAACAATTTGCCCTCCAGGGATTCGAGCTGGATGTGATGGATTACCTGTTGAAGCCCATCAGCTACGAGCGCTTTTTAAAAGCAGCATGGAAAGCGCGGGATTACTTCGCGTTGAGAGAAAACGCTCCGGCTGCCAATACCCCATACATTTTTATAAAGGTAAACGGCAAGCTGGAAAAAATAAATTTTGATGAGATGTTATTTATAGAGGGGATGGAGAACTATGTGGCCATCCACCTTGAAAACCGCAAGCTGATAACCCATACCACCATTAAGGCTTTGGTTGATAAGTTGCCGCAGGGGCAATTTATTCAAACCCATAAATCGTACGTGGTGGCCATAAACAAGGTGGATACCATTGAAGGCAATACCCTGCATGTTAAAAAACACCAGGTGCCGGTTAGCAAGTATTTAAGGGAAGCGGTATTGGGACAGATAATTAAATGATGTGCGGATTTCAGATGTGCGGGTGTGCGGACGGGAAGATGTTAAAAAAAATTCGGTACGTCATGGCGAGGAACGAAGCCAACTCTGCTAAGAACAATCAACGAAACTTTATGTTAACGGGATCTTTCAGCCACCTTAAGTGGGTACAATATTTATAAGCTTACCAGGTGGCCTCATCCCATCTCCGATTTAACATACAATACATTATTTCTCCTTTTATTAAGTATTAAGACATAAATATTACCCTGTAGTATTGTTTATAAAAGTGTTAGTAATAATATTTCTTGAGCTTACTGAAATAATAATCTTTTTATTAAATTCGGCTGATTTTAAATTATTACAGGGCATTTTCTTGAGAAAAATTCTATTATTTCTCTTTATTTTTTTGTGTGTTATAATAAAGGTTAGGGCGCAAAGCAATAACAGCTACACAACATTCGGGGCAGGGTTCGACGTCGGTTCGACCCGGGGATTCACCGACCTTGTACATCAAAATCCCGGATACAGTTTCGACCTCCATTTTAACTACAACTACAGCCCTTACGTTCCAATCTCCCTTGAGCTGCAACACGGACAACTGTCAGGCGGCGGCGACACCAAAGCTCTTGATCTAAACCTCAGAAAATACCAAAATAACTATACTGCCTTAATGCTCCACATCGACCCTCAATTAGGCTCGCTGCTTGATTTTGATAACGACCTGCTGGATATTGTTAAAAACTGGTATGTTGGTTTTGGAGCCGGAGGCATTTACAACAATTTGTTAACCAACAGGGTTAAGCCGGATGGTTCACATTACGTATTTCCGGGTAAAGACAGGAGCCAGGAGTTCCTTGCGATGGGAAAAATAGGATATGCCTTGAAAATATACAACGGCTTTGGCGAGGCGACCTATGTGATTACCGTGTGTTACACGCATAATTTTGACATCGGCGACGGGTTGGACGGCTATAATGACCCTACTGCCAGGTTTAAAAACCAGGATGTTGACCAATACCGGCAAATTTCAATAGGCTTTACCTACAATTTTGGAGCCGTACAGCCGTATTACAGGAAACGGAACTACGGCCGGCATCATTAATATATTTATTCACTTTGCTTTTTCCCAGGCAAGGTTCAAAGCGTCTTCCAGCATATCTCGGCGTACCTTATCAAGCTCAATAACGGTGGCACCCTTTAACCCCCATTTATTAGGCACCGGGTAAAATACCGATGCATCAAACGAATGAAATACTGATTGATCAATGGGCGAAAGCATCACCACCATACGGCGATCACTGATCCATAAGGTTGAGAAAATGCGCTTAGTGCGGAACGCTGGTTTGCCAAAATGATCCTGCTCAACAGCTCCCGGCAGGCTGAGGGCAATTTCACGGGCGGTTTCAATATTAACCATATAAAATACTATTGTTTGGTGGTTAACGCAATTTTTATACCCAGCGCTATCAATATAAAGCCGGTAACCTTTTCCTGGATTTGCCAAACCTTATGGTTCCTGCTGAAAAAGTCCTTCGTTTTGCCAAGGATACATGCAACAATTATCAGCACCAGTGTGCCCTGCAATGCAAACCACAGGCCCAGTATAAGCAACTGCACTTTAACAAACGGCGAATGGATCTCGACAAACTGCGGCAAAAAAGATAAAAAGAAAATGGCAACCTTGGGGTTCAGCGCATTGGTCAAAGCTCCTTGTTTAAACAGGCTCATGTAGCCCGCCCTTCCAGGTTTTTCTTTTTTAGGGTCGATTGCCTGTTTGGAAAGCAAGGCTCTTACACCAAGATAAACCAGGTAGGCTGCACCGGCATATTTTATCAACCCAAATAAGTAAGCCGACTTTGATATAATAATAGATAAGCCCAGCACTGCACCTAAAATATGCACAAAGCAACCCGCAAAAACGCCTGCTGCAGATGCTATGCCAGCTTTTACACCATAGGATACACTGCGCGATGCCACAAACAGCATATCGTTACCCGGCGCAAGGTTAAGCAACAGCGAGGTAATGAAAAACAGGTAAAGGTTTTGAAAATTAAACATAGCGGGCAGATTGACTATTTAATTAATACTAATATAAGAAAAAAATATAGCCACCGCTGATTTCACTTGTCCAGCTCCCCTCAAAAAACAGGGTAAAACCAAATATTCCCGTACGCTATATTTTCATATTTCGACCAATTTTCTCGTTTTAAGTACAACAATAATGCATCTTTATACAGTAAAATTTTTTTTTCGGGATAAATATGCTGACTAATACCGATAAAATAATTTCCGTTATTCTTTCGAAGATCCGCACCGAGCGCGGGCTAAAAAAAATCTCACAAAGTAAACTTTCAAAAAAATTGGGCATCTCCCAAAATGCTTACAGTAAAATAGAATCAGGAGGAACCATTCTTACAGTATCACGGCTTATGGAAATTGCAGAGATCTTAAGTATCGATGTATCGCTGCTATTTATTTAACTTACGCACTATATCATTTCCCAATAAGTGTGCTTGCGTGTTTACGATAAACGGACACATCAAATCAAACACGATTTAATAAATTTCACGCTACATATCAGATATTAATTTTTTCATCCGCACATTTGCATATCTGCACATTCGCACACCATTTAACTATGCCCACCGATAACGGAAACGTAAGCCTAACGATAAGCGATAATGGTATTGCCACCATTAGCTTTTATCATCCAGCACAAAACTCGCTACCAGCCGCGTTGCTTGACGAGCTCACAGCCAAGATTACTGAAGCAGGTAACAATGCCGGCACCCGGGTAATCATACTGAAAAGCGGCGGCGACCGTACCTTTTGTGCAGGCGCCAGCTTTGACGAGTTGCTGCAGATAAAGGATAAGGAGGCGGGCGCCATATTCTTCGCGGGCTTTGCAAGAGTGATCAATGCCTGCCGCAAATCACCAAAAATTGTTATTGCCCGCGTTCAGGGAAAGGCCGTTGGCGGAGGAGTAGGTTTGGCTGCTGCGGCAGATTATTGCCTGGCTACAGAAGCGGCGTCGATAAAATTAAGCGAGTTGGCTATTGGCATCGGCCCGTTTGTGATCTCGCCGGCTGTTACCCGCAAAATTGGGTTACCGGCATTTTCACAATTAACCATCCGCGCTACTGACTTTCAAACTGCGCAATGGGCCATGCAAAAAGGCTTGTATAACGAGGTTTATGCCGATATCCCCTCTCTTGATGCTGCGCTTGAAACGTTGAGCCAAAAGCTGGCCACCTACCACCCTGAGGCATTGAAAGGACTAAAGCAGATTTTGTGGGAAGGCACCGACGATTGGGACGCACTTTTAGCAGAGCGTGCAGCCATAAGCGGCGAATTGGTACTATCAGAATTTACCCAGCAGGCGTTGCATAGTTTTTTAAGCAAATAAGGTTCTAAAACATAAAATACTGTGCATCATCCATTTGCATAATAACCAATTAACGATAAACGTGCGCACTTTAAATCAAAAATAATACAACAACTTTTGGCGCTGCAAGTCGTATAAATGGCTCGTTACGGAAATATTATCTTACTTTTATTTGTCCAATTAACTATTGGTTATCGCTAAAGGTTTGATAGATTTACGTTGTGATTATTAGGAATTTATTTTAACACACCCTGATTTTTAAAATATGTTTTATTGGTTATTTACCGCTGTAGTACTTGCAGCAATCCTGATTGGCTTTTACATATACAATTATTTTGATAAGCTAAGTACCACCAGGCGAAACCTGGAGCGGATCCAGAACAAATGGGGACGGCCGGTAAATGCCCGCCGTAATTTTAAGTTAATTGCTGCCTATTTAAATGCAGACGATAGCCCCAATAAAATAACTAATGTAATTGCAAACGATCTTGACCTGAACAACGTTTTCAATTATCTCGACAGAACAAACTCCAAGCCTGGTAAGCAATATTTCTACAAAAAGCTTTTTACACCCGAAACCAATTTCGAATCGTTATTAAAGTTCGATAAAAAAATAGATGCACTTAACATGCCACGTCCCGACCAGGAACGGATTGAACTGGAACTGGCAAAGTTAAACAGCCCCGATGCCTATTACCTGGCCGAACTATTTTTAAAGGAGCATGAATTTTTGCTGGTTCCGTTGATGAGCATTTACATCCGGATCTCCGGCCTTGCCATCATCGGGCTAATCGCATCACTGTTTATAGAGCCAAACCTGGTGTGCTTCATGGTGCTGATCGCATTACTGATTGGTAACGTGGCGCTGCATTACGGTACCCGTAACAAGATCTCGTCGTACACCCGTTCGCTCCCGCAGTTAATGATACTTCATAGTGTTGCAAAAAAGCTCACCAAAAAACTCACAACAGAAAATGATGAGCAGGTAAGGATCAGCTTAAATCTTTTGGCCGGCTTAAACCGTACCCTTAACCTGGTAAGCTTTGAAAGCAAGATTGCCGACAATCCTGATAACTTTAGCTACGCAGTTTATAAATTTATAAAATTGCTGTTTTTACTGGAGCCATTGATGTTCATCACATCAGTAAAACGGGTTAATAAGTATCGCGCTGATATCGAGGTACTGTATAAATATGTTGCCGAAATTGATATGCTGATAGCCATTCAGTCGGTAAGGGCTGGCCTGCCGCATTGGAGCAAGCCGGTATTTTATACCGAAAACCAGCAGATGGACCTGGTGGATATGTATCACCCGCTTATTTACAACTGTGTACCAAACTCTATTCATACCCGTACGGATGAGGGTGTATTGATCACCGGTTCCAACATGTCGGGCAAAACCACGTTTATCAGGTCGATAGCCATTAACACTTTATTGGCACAAACCATTTACACCACCTGTACCGCTGGTTATAAAGCGCCATTATTAAAGATCCAGACCAGCATCCGCACTACCGATGATTTGGGTGAACACAAGAGCTATTTCCAGGCAGAGGCACTGTCTATCCTTGACATCATTAACCAAAGCGGCGGCGATGAGCCAATTAAGAGCCTGATCATCATCGATGAGATCTTCCGCGGAACAAACACCATTGAGCGGATCGCGGCAGCAAAATCAGTACTCACCTACTTAACAGATAATAAGAACTTTGTGTACGTATCAACCCACGATTTGGAGCTGGCTGAGTTACTGGATAACGACTATGCGGTTTACTCGTTCGAAGAATCGGTAAATGATACCCGCCTGGTGTTTGATTATAAGATGAAGACAGGCGTACTGAAAAACAAAAATGGTATAGCTATTTTGGAAACAATTGGCTATCCTGAAACCGTTGTTGAAGACGCCTATATAGTAAGCGAGGAATTGAGACGAAAATACGTGTTGTAGCAAGAAGAATTTACAAGTGATTATAGTTTGAAGAGTTACAGGTGCGAAATCCGGTAACTCTTTTCATTTTATCCAACCCTATTCCTCAGCACCCTCATTTCCTCCTGCATTTGCTCTACCCTATCCAATAAGTGAATAATGGCTTCGATGCCTTCAACATTTATATCAAGCTCCTGGTGCATCCTGATCATCTTCTCGAGCTTTTGCAGGTCGGTTTCGGGGATGAAGGCATTCTTTTTTACCACCTTTAACTGTACCAATCCCGCCTCACCTAACGAATTGATAAAGGTATATTCAACATCATGATAGGTGCATATATCGCTCGCTGCTATTAAATTCGTCTTCATCATTTTGGTTTATTAGTTCACTGGTTTATTAGTTTATTGGTATTTGACTGCAAACCGCATACTGGCAACTGCCAACTTTTACTCCCCTTTAGGGACTGGGGGCCACCTCATCGCGCAACTCCTCAAATAACTTTTTCTGTTTATCGGTAAGGTTTGTTGGCACTTGCACCTCATAGGTAACATACAGGTCGCCAAACTGGTTTTCCTTTTTGTAAACTGGCATACCCTTACCTTTTAATTTTACCTTGGTTCCATTCTTTGTTTCGGGCTTTACTTTTATTTTCACTTTGCTATCAAGAGCCTCGATAGTTACCTCGCCACCGAGTACAGCTGTATAGATATCCAGTTTTGTACTCGCGTACAAATCGCTGCCAATTCTTTTAAATCGCGGATCATCGGCAATTAAAAATGTAATGAACAGATCGCCGGCCGGACCGCCGTTTTTTCCCGGACCGCCGTGACCGGCAATTTTAATATTCTGCCCGTTCTCAACACCGCCGGGTATTGTTATCCGGATGTTTTTGCCATTTACCGTTAATGTTTGTTTGTGCGTTTCATACGCTTCTTTTAAACTGAGCTTGAACTCTGCGTTTAAATCCTGTCCCCGGTATTTTGATTGCCGTCCGCTTCGGGAACCTCCACCACCGCCCCCAAACATTGATTGAAAAAAGTCAGAAAATCCATCGCCGCCCAAATCCTCAAATCCACCGGACTGGCCACCGCCAAAACCTCCGCCAAATCCACCTGGTTGCTGCCTGCCTTGCTGCTGTTGCCGGGCTTGTTCATATTCTGCCCCATGCTGCCAATTTTCGCCGTACTTGTCGTACTTTATCCGTTTATCCGCGTCGCTTAAAACCTCATTTGCTTCGTTCAGTTCCTGGAACTTTTTGTGAGCCTCCGCATCGTTAGGATTAAGATCGGGGTGATATTTGCGGGCGAGCTTGCGGTAAGCGTTCTTAATATCCTTATCTGATGCCTTTTTGTCGACACCTAAAATCTTATAGTAATCAATAAATGCCATAGTACCTGGTTGTAAAACCTATGTTAGAATAACCATAATTTTTGCCTCATGGTTTTATTTAATAAAGATAAGTGTTTTTTAATCTTTAATATTGTGAATACTTAAATCATATGGACCAATCGATTTTTCAACGCTTTGATGACATTAACACCAAAGAAATAGCACCCGGTTTTTTCTCCAAGCTAATCCATACCGAAACCAACACCATCAACTTTATAGAAGTTAAAGCAGGCTGCTCAGTACCCAGGCACAAACACATCCACCAGCAATGCTCATTTGTTATTGAGGGAGAGTTTGAGCTAACGGTAAACGATGTGCCGCAATTACTTAATAAAAGCTTGTTCGCTGTTATCCCCTCAGATGTATGGCACGGCGGCAAGGCCATAACAGACTGCAAATTGATAGATATTTTTAGCCCGGTTAGGGAAGATTACAGGAATTTGTAACTATATAAATAAACAAGAGTCTGAATGGTATGATAACCGCAAAATGGCAAACAGTTTTATTGGACACTGTAATGATTGTGTTCCTGATGCTGTTCCCCCATTTCGGCGGACTACCGATGTTTGTGTATCCCTTTGTGGTGCTGCTTATTTTATGGCTTTATTTGAAGCTTTACCGCGAAAACTTCAGCAGCATCGGCTTTCGCTTTTCAGATCTGTCATTCAAAGCTTTTTTAATTGGCGGGGCAATAGGATTAGCATATGCAATGCTACAATTTTGGGCCATAGGGCCGTTAATAGATAAGATCTTCCAATTTAAACCGGCTAGTTACCACGATTTCGATTTTATAAAACATAACCTGGTTAATTACCTGTTACTGCTGTTGCTGGCTGCGGTGCTTGTTATTCCTTACGAAGAAATTGTATTCCGGGGTTTTATCCTTACCAAAGTCAGGCAAATGGCGGGCACGTCAAAATGGGCCTTTGAAATAAGCGGGTTAGTTACAGCCATACTTTTCGCTCTGTATCATTACCAGGAGGGCCCCTCTTCGATAATAAGCATATTTATATTTGCCCTCTTTATCACCTGGCTTTATAAAATTTTCAAGGGTAATTTGTGGTACCTGATTTTCTTTCACATTTTGTATGATGTGTTTATGCTCACGGCAATAAGGCTGGGTTACCTGTAAAATCAAAACAGCCCTGCCGATATAGGCAGTTTGGTATAATTAGTAATGGCGATATCTGCAATGGTGACGCCAATGCTGGTATCATTGTAATGTTACAACCCCACTGTACGGAACGGCTTTGTCCATAGGTATTGATACTGTATGGCAAAAAGTTTAGGTTTGCGCTTTCATACCAAAATTATGCCCGTTACCAAAGCTATCGCCACCGACGTACCTGAACTTTACGTTTTAGTAAACAGCGCCTATCGCGGCGAAACTTCCAAACAAGGCTGGACAACCGAAGCTAATTTATTGGATGGCTTACGCATTGACGAAGAAACTCTTGCCGGTTACTTTGATGATCCCGCTATTGTTATCCTTAAAAACACGGATGAGCATGGCAAAATAAATGGCTGTGTTTATTTAGAGGTGCGGCATCCTAAATTGTATGTTGGCATGTTCAGCGTATCCCCTTTATCACAGGGTAATGGAATTGGCCGGGAGTTGTTAATTGCTGCCGAAGCCTATGCAAAACAGGCAGATTGCCACACGCTTACCATGACGGTTATCAGCATAAGACATGAGTTGATCAGTTGGTATGAACGCAGGGGTTATAAGGCTACCGGCGAGATGCTTCCCTTTCATGTTGAGAAAAAATTCGGTATTGCCAAACAGCCGATAGAATTGGCTGTGCTGGAAAAAAATATCTGATGATTTAAACTTCATTTTGTCGCAGGCCCTCGACCTGCGCTTTTGTGTTTCGCCCTTTCAGGGTTTTTGTTTTTCCAATTCTATAGGCCTGAAATGCCGCGATTTATGAGCGCAGGTCACAGGCTTGCGATAATTAAGATTAAATTTCAAAAAAAATTGCCATTCCATACAATAATATACGAAGATGTTCGTATATTTATTCAGAAGCTTTTCTATAAGGCCTAACATTAACTTTTACCTGTTACAAGCTACCGGCAACCGGATAATTAAAAAAGGAAGATTTAATGCAACCTTATGAAAAAGTTGTCGTCTTATAACACAAATGACACGGAAACTATTTATTCAGATGGACGAAATACACCCTCAATTAAAGGAATTTATAGTAGATTACTGTACAAAGTATAAGATCCGGAAAGTTGATCCGCATACGTTATGCCTTGAAACCAGTATTGACCTTGATCTGGATATTGTTGATATAGAGATCGATCTCTTTTTAGCAGAATTCGCAGAAAAGTTCCGCATCGACCAGTCGAAATTCAGCTGGTATAAATATGGTTATCCAACCGGTTCGGCAAGTGTGAAGGTAATTCGCACGGTGTTCGGTTACAAGGCAACCTGGGTAAAACGCTTATCAAACCGTATTTACAAACCGCGTTTCCGGGTAAGCAACCTGCAGGACGCTGTAATAAGCGGAAAACTAATATAAGCCTGTAAACAGGCAAGCCATTACGAGGTACAAGGCAAGCTCCTATGGGCCAACGGATAGATGATCAGCTTGCAGCGATCTTTATTTAGGGAGTTTGCCGCGTACCTCGTAATGGTTTTTCATTTTTATTAAGAAATCCCACATTTTTTCAGCCTATATTTATCGTTAGATCTCCCCTCACGGTAAACCTGTATTTATGCTAATTTTTAAACGCTCAATAATATGCCTGCTTTTGCTGATTGCTGTAAGCTCATTCGCAAAACCAATCATAACTATTCAATCTCCTGACCGGAAAATAAAATTCTGGCTAAGTACTGATGTTAACGGGCTTTATTATAAAGTAGCATACAAAGGTGTTTTAATGGTCGATAATTCCCGGCTCAACATCAGCTTTAAAGAGGGTGGCTCATTTAATCATGCCCTGCAGCTTACAGCTACAAAATTTGAAAGACTTACAGAAGATTATGAGCTGTTGACCGGCAAAGCCAGCAAGATCCACAGCGAGAGCAACCGGGTTATTATTCCCGTTACTGAAAAATCAGGCAGCAAAAGGACCTTAAATATCGAAATAAGGGTCTTTAATGATGGCGCGGCATTCAGGTATGTGATCCCCAAACAAAGCGGCTGGGCCGATATGGTGAATGTTACCGATGAGATAGATTCCTTTAATCTCAATGGAAACCCAAAAATTACAGCACTGCTTCGCGAAAACTATACCACTTCGCATGAGGGCATTTATACCAAAGCCAGCCTAAATGATTTAAAGGCTGATACCCTGATGGATATGCCCGCCCTGTTTGAGTTTCCGAATGGTAACTATATGGCAATAACCGAAGCTTCGCTTCGTGATTACGCGGGCATGTACTTAATGAAACACAACGGAGTGCTGGAAAGTCGGCTTTCCCCCCTGCCTCATCAAACGGAGCTAAAAGTAAAAGCAACGCTGCCGCACAACAGCCCGTGGCGGATAATGATGATCAGCGACAAACCCGGCACTTTCATCG
Source organism: Bacteroidota bacterium (assembly GCA_030775685.1). Lineage (GTDB taxonomy): Bacteria > Bacteroidota > Bacteroidia > Sphingobacteriales > Sphingobacteriaceae > Mucilaginibacter. The sequence continues at coordinate 6,229 of JALYIP010000084.1, read as the reverse complement.
AATCAAACATCCTGACCAACTTAAACGAACCATGTCAGATAAAGGACCTTTCGTGGTTAAAACCCGGCAAAACAACCTTCCCCTGGTGGAACGGGAATGCTATCCCTGATACCAGCTTCGCTCCCGGTAATAACTACGACACCAATATGTACTACGTAAACTTTTGCGCGAAATATGGTATTGAGTATCACTCAGTAGTAGAGTACGGCCTGCATGAATGGTATGTGAGCGATGGCGAAGGCTTTCAGCCGGGGCCACATTCCGATCCGTCAAGGGCTGTTCCCGGTTTGGACATGCAGAAACTTTGCGATTCGGCGGCAAAAAAAGGTGTGGGCATCCGTGTATGGGTGCATTTTTATGCGTTGTATCCTAAGCTGGATGAAACATTCGCCCAATATGAAAAGTGGGGCATAAAAGGCCTGATGTGCGATTTTATGGATCGAGACGACCAGGAAATGGTGAACATGCAGGAAGAGATCCTGCAAAAAGCAGCACAGCATCACCTGCACATCCAATTCCACGGCGCATACAAGCCTACCGGCACCAGTCGCACTTACCCCAACGAGTTTACCCGCGAGGGAACTTTGAACTATGAGAACGATAAATGGAACGACAGCGTAACGCCGGATGCAGATATCAATATCCCCTTTACCCGCATGCTTGGCGGTTCCACTGATTATCATTTGGGCGGCTTTGCAGCTGCATCGCCTGAGCAGTTTAAGGCGCATTATACCCGGCCGTTTGTGATCGGAACCCGCTGCCACATGCTGGCCATGTACGTGGTACTGGAAAACAACTTAGGCATGGTTTGCGACGCGCCCGAAAGATACATCAACCAACCCGGTTTTGAGTTCATTCAACAAATCCCAACTACCTGGGACGAAACCCGGGTAATCGACGCCAAGCCTGGCGAATGGCTGGCCATTGCCCGCCGAAAGGGAACCGATTGGTACGTTGGCGCTATTACTAATCATGAATCACGCACAGTAACCCACGCCTTAGACTTTTTACCAGCCGGCAATTACACTGCCGAGATCTACAGCGATGCCCCGGCATCCGATCCTAACCTGAATCATTTCGTAAAAGTGGTAAAACGGGTTAATAAAAATACTGTAATGAATATGTTGTTGGCATCAGGTGGCGGGCAGGTTATGCGGTTAAGGGTGGAGAAGTAAAATATTTAACCCTGATTAAAGGATTTTATGATTACATGATTCATGACGTTTAAACAAATCAGGAAATCTTTTAATCAAGTTGATCGCGGTTCAAAAAATAAATCCGAAATCGAAAATCCGAATTCCGAAGTCTCTTACAGATCCGTCACCCTCGTATGCACCCTTTTCACAAACTTGCGAATATCAAGCACGATGCCGGCAAATATGTAGAAGATCAGCGGGAAGCCGACGGCCAGGAATGATGAGTAAATAAAGAACAGCCTGATCTTACCGATAGAAACATTAAACTTTTCGCCGAGGTAAGTACAAACCCCGAAGGAGTAGCGTTCAAAAAAAGTAAGGATTCTTTGCAGCATATCAGGCCAGTTTTAGTATTTTATTTCCAACGCCGCATTGCAGGCATTTCTTATAATTACAGTAATTATTTTTTAGCTCCAATAAAGCCTGCGACTCAAACGCAGTATTTATTTTCACTCCTAAGTTAACAAAATCTGTTATAATATTATTGTCCTCCTTCGGCAAATTCTCCAACAGCTTCAGGCTGCGGTTAATATAATGCTGAATTTGGTTATGCTTTCCATAACTGAACAAAAACAACACCAGGGTATTCAGCAACAATATGTCGATAGATTTTACGCCCAGATTCTTTTCCGCCGGGGCCGACTCCATATCAAAGCGATAATGCGTTTCCCAATAGGGGTTTACCTTTATCTCGGTAAACAAATTCCGCAAGGCCTTCACGTCCTTTATCTCTAACACCTTCGAAAACAAATGGTTTGAATGAAAAACTAATGAAGAGAATTGTGCAAGCCGGATTGTTGGAAAATTCTGGGGCCGCAGCCGCATAAATTTCCATAAATGGTTTTCTATCGATGCCAGCTTATACTTCTTTTGCAGAAACTCATATTCAGTTTTAAGCTTTAACGGATATTCGTCCTTAAGCTCACCGTTCAAAAAACCAGCCTGCCCAAATATCAAGGCTTCTATTTGCAATGGGTTGTTTTTATGTTTAGCCAGGGTTATCTGCGGGATAGATTTTGCCAGCAGTTCAAAGGGAACAGCATTGGTTTTAAAACCGAAGTTTGCCGCCAAAAACTGGTAAAAAGTTTCCTCCCAATCACCGCGATTAACATTAAGTGCATCAATTACTGCTGCCGAACGTTTTTCCAACCGTTCAATTAACACCCGGGTAAGCCAGTTCTGCAGAGTGATACCGTCAACCGAACCGATGTTAGCTTCGCATGGAATGATGGTTTGATTGCCGAAAACAAGGTTGTGGTACTTTGCATATAATTCGTCAGGGATACGGTTTTGCAGTTCAAGTGTTGGTACGTGGCGTCCATTAGGCAGGATCAGCGGCTTATCATCCTTATAAACCACATGCAGAATCACGTTGCTATAGGAATTATCAGTGGTATGCCCATGTTTCTGCCAATCGGATGATGATACATGCACTTCCACATTTCCCGCCCAAACGGTGTCCCCTATCCTGATCCTTGCAGTTTGAAAATCGGGCCCCGAATCTGAATTATGCATCCCGGCCGAAAAGATCTCCAATTCTTCACCGTCAGTAGTCAGTAAATCCGCACGCTCAAACAGCCGGAACTTCCATACATAATGTAAAAAATCTTCGGGGAAAAGCATGCTTTAGTTAATTAGAGACCAGAGATCAGAGATTAGGTATATGTTAGTGACTAGAGGTTAGAGATCGGAGATTAGTTAAAAATGATTAATAGATAAATTTAGAGAAAAACATTAATATTTTTTCTTCCTATTTCAAAAAACTAATCTCTGTTCTCTAATCACTAGTCTCTATCCTCTCCCACTTCCCTGAATCCAAACTCTTATAAATGGCATCAACCACCTTCATATCCTTCAGTCCCTCCTCGCCGGGAACGCGGGATGGTTTATTTTTTATTACACAATTGGCGAAGTCGTCCATTTGGGCAGCCTGCTGTATAATTTGCGGATACTTCATGGGGTTGCCGTTTACACTGCCTTCAATGGCTCCATAACCATAAGCAGGACCCAGCTCAAAATTTCCCATTTCAGCCTCAACCTTAAGGTAGCTCCAGTCGTTATTATAGCTTGATTTACCGGTGGTTTTAAGTCCGCCCGGAAACTCAAGTTCCCAGAACACCGTTTCATCAACCTCCTTAAAAAAATCAGGGCGCAGTTTCTGCTGAGTTGCCTTAACCGCCACAGGTTCCTGCCCCAAAGTATATCGCGTCCCCTGGATGCTGTAAATACCCATATCCATTAACCCGCCACCGCCCGCCATTGCTTTTTTTAAACGCCAGGCATTAGGGTCACCGTTATAGGTAAAGCCGTTACCTGTTTCAATATGTTTAATATTGCCCAACACATGCTGCTGACCAATACGCATTACCTCCATGTTATGCGGCTCAAAATGAAGTCGGTAACCTATCGAAAGCAATTTATCTGCTTTTTTGCAGGCAGCAATCATCTCCTCACAATCCTTAGCATTTAGCGCCATCGGCTTTTCACAGATCACGTGTTTACCAGCCTGGGCGGCCTTAATGGTATATTCCTTATGCATAAACACCGGGAGCACTATATATACAATATCAATATCCGGGTTGTTAGCTATCTCGTGAAAGTTTTGATAGTTATAAATATTTTTTTGCGGGATGTTATATTTCTTCGCCCAATCCACTGCCTTAGACGGTGTGCCGGTCACAATCCCTGCCAGGTAGCAATCCTTTGTATGCAGCAAAGCGGGTGCAAGCTGGCCGTTGCTGTATGATCCTAAACCAACCAGGGCAATCCCCAATTTCTTTTTCGCGCTGCCAAATGCCGGAACAAACGACGATAAAGCTATTGCTCCTAAACCTATTGAGCCCGAACGAATGAAACTGCGCCGGGAAAATTGTTGGGATGATGCCATAAACTTTCTAAATTTTTAATACCCCCCTAAAATAATGATTTAAAATGGGGTTTTAAATTTATAAGAAGATTGTGCGCGATACTTCACTTCTAAAATTTGGCAATGTAAAATCACCTATCGGGGCCGCGAAGTATAGCCCCTCTACATAAAAACACCTTATTACAACAACCCTACCAACTCCCCAAAACTGCTAATGGTTGCCACCTGGTCTTCATCAACCTTGCCAAAGCCATAATCAGCAAAAATAAACGGCACGCCGGCTTTGGTGGCCGAGTCGTAATCGCCTATGGTATCGCCTACATAAACGGGGAATTGCAAGTTATGGTCGTTAACAATGTCCTTTATATTTTCAGCCTTAGGGTTTCCCTTGGTACCGTAGCACTGGTGCCCCATAAAATAATGCTCCATCTGGCTGATCTTAAAAAACACCTCTATATATCCACTCTGGCAATTGCTTACAATAAACAGCTTGTACTTTTTCGACAGATAGGCCAGCGTTTCGTCTAGTTCAGGATAAAGCTCCCCGCCCTTTGTATGTAAAATTTCCAACTCGTGCTTGCCGCAAAGCGCCTGTACTTCGGCACGTTGCCCGGCATTAAGGTTAGGAAACAGTTTATCGAAGATGGAATCGTACGTCATCCCTGTAATGGACCGCACCCGTTCTTGCGTCATCAGCTCATTAATGTAATCAACTTCGTTCAGTGCGGCCTGCCAGGCAAGGGCCACGTTGTTAGTGCTATCCCAAAGGGTACCGTCGAGATCAAAAATTATACTGTCAAATTTGTTTTTTAATAAGGAGTCCATGCGCGCTGTTTAAGCGGCAAAAATAACCGGGATTTATGGATTTTAAGGATTCTATCGATAATTTTTTGAACCATGATTTACAGGATAAGAGGATGGCCATGATACCTGTCTGCCGTAAAAGATCATGAAATCCTCTAATCAAGCGAATCATGGTTCAAAATTTCCCTCCGTTAAAATCCGTCGAACCTTTTAATCCCGGTTCTTTTTAAATTTCCTGGCTCCTATTATAGCAATTATTGTAATTACAATTGTTACCACCCCAAATGATAATCCCAGGGGCAAAACCGCAGCAGGATATTTCCACATTATTGCGCCGGCAATTATCGCATAAACACCCGGCCACATTAACATCCCGCCCATCCAGTTGCACAAACCATCTTTATCGGCAACTTCATTGTCATCGTAACCAGAAATAAGGTAAGCCATCTTTTTATACTTGATAAGGTAGCTCATTAGTATGATAACTAATCCAACTATGGTGAAGGCTATAAATTCGGGCATGACTTTATGTTTAGTTCAGCAAATTAACTATTCTTTTACAATTAGTAGTATTGTCACTGCATCCTCACAATGCTGGGTGTTATTAAATTACCACTCATTATTTTCTTAATTTTACTTAAATAAAATTGAGAAAGATACGCTGTTGAACCCAACCCGCCCGCCAAAAAACACCCGCACCGAACCGATAACTTTAAAAGAACGACTTGCCGCGCTCAAGAACCTGCCTGCTTTTTTTAAATTGGTATGGCAAACAAGTCCTTCGCTTACCATTATTAATGCGGTGCTGCGCATTGCGCGTTCGGCTATGCCTGTGGCGCTATTGTATACAGGTAAGCTTATTATTGATAATGTTGTAGCACTCAGTCATCATCATGGAGCAAGCACTGCTCATTTATGGCAACTGGTAGGGCTTGAATTTGCGCTGGCTATATTAACCGACGGCCTTAGCCGCGCAATTACTTTGGTTGATTCGCTGCTTGGTGACCTTTTTAGCAACCATACCTCGGTGAGGATAATGGAGCATGCGGCAACACTTGATCTCGACCAATTTGAAGATTCTGTATTTTACGATAAGCTGGAACGTGCACGGCAGCAAACCATCGGGCGAACTATGCTATTGTCGCAGGTAATGAGCCAGGTGCAGGACCTGATCACCATGGGTTTCCTGGCTGCAGGGCTTATGGCATTTAATCCGTGGCTGATCATTTTATTGCTTATTGCCATTATCCCGGCATTTTTAGGCGAATCATATTTTAACGACCAAAGTTATGCGCTTACCCGCGGACAAACGCCTGAACGTCGTGAACTGGATTATGTACGATACCTTGGTGCCAGCGACGAG
>JALYIP010000083.1 GCA_030775685.1 Bacteroidota bacterium | reverse complement strand
ACTCGTTAATAAAACAAACCCGCTTTTTTATTAACATCGTGTACAAAACCTATTATTCCCCATTTTAGCAGCAATGGTTTTCTAAACAATGACTTCAACCTTATCCAAAATTTGGGTAAGGGGTAGCCTGTTTGGAGAGGGGTTTAAATCCAATCCGAAAATATTCCAACATAAACTATCATGCATACAAGCGCTTACTGGATAGGGCATTTCAAGGTAAATCTCCTCCAAAAACGGATCAACTGGGACCAGCAACCCAACATCACCCAAAATGAAATTAACACCATATTGCACTCCCTGCAGGCCTGGCAACTGGGCGAAACATCCGAAGGCCGGCAGCTGATAGCAGCAGCAGAAAAGTACGCGCTTAAAACCGGCGAACCCGAATTTGTGGAAGCCACCAGGCTATTCATTAAGGAGGAACAAAAGCATGGCAATAATTTAGGAACGTACCTCGACAGGATTGGCATACCGCGCATTAAGAAGAATTGGGGCGACAGCCTGTTCAGGTGGGTACGGCACCTGAACACCAGCATGGAATCATGGACGTTGGCCGTTATCGTTGTTGAGAGCACGGCACAGATCTTTTATCAGTCGCTTAAAGATGCTACAGGATGCGGACTGTTAAAGGAGATCTGTACCGATATTTTGATCGACGAGGCTTACCACATCACTTACCAAACGGAGCACCTGGCAGCTATCTATTACAGCAAATCCACCTTTTCAAAAAATTGGCGCAGGTCGGTTTACAAATGCTTTTTTTACTGCACCTCGCTGTTGGTATGGTACGCCAACAGCAGACTATTCAAAGCAGGCGGCAACACATTTGAAGGCTACATGAACAAAATGCACCTGAAGTATAATAAAACCATTAAAAAGATAACCAGTCCGCTGGTAATGCAATTAACTTAATTCAAAAACAACATGAAACGATATATAATCCTGGCAAGCATAGGGCTGCTGATCAGTTACATTAAGATCCGCGATAAAAACAATTACCGCTACACCTTTAACACCTACCGCAACCTGTATGTGGAAGTTTACAGCGCCGGCCTGGTAGGCAACCTTAAAGCCGAATACCTTACCGACTCCACCAACTTCCGGGTTTACCTGGGCACATTCGATGATGAGCGCGGCTACATTCACTGTGCAATTAAGGGCGATAAGGTTTTGGTGGAGAAACGGGAACATGGCATGGAAACCGGACCAAAATGGAATGACCTTAAAGTGGTTGAAAGGAAGGTTTATTGCTTGGCGGAATTGAAAAAGAGGCGGAATTTTGAATGAAAACCTCGCTGATCATTCGGTGCAGGCCTGCGACCTGCGCTGATGGGTTTAGCCCTTTCAGGGCTTTTGCATTAAGATAGAAAACTCCGTTCACTGAGCCCTGAAAGGGCGGCATATATCAGCAGGTCGCAGGCCTGTATTAATATTAACGATATCAGCAAAACGTATTACCATGAACACAGACGCATTAACCAAACCCAGCCAGTGGTGGCTATATAAAAGAATAGAATACAACAAGGGCCTTGTTATTGCCGGCATAATTGCCTTTGCACTTTATTGCGTGCTTGGCCCCATAATTATTGCACCACACGAAGAATTTGAGGAAACCATTTTTGAGATAGCCTTCCAGGGCTTCGCTTATTTAATAATGATCTGCGTTGCGAATGTTTTTTACACCTTAGGGTGGATAGTTGATACATCATTTAATAAAAATAACAGCCTGCTATTCAGGAAGCGATTGTTTGCCATAGGGTATTGGTTTTCCTTTGCCTTACCGATCCTGTTAATTCTTAGTGTAATAGCTCGGTTCCTTATTTGGGGTAAATAGAAAGCTAAAGCTATAACGTCAATTACTTATCTAATAAAAATCAAAATACAATAGTTATGCTTTTCAAATCATTCATATACAGTCTAAAAGTTTGGTTAACCAGCGTAGCTATTACGCCGTTGGTGTTTTCCATACTCGCATATTCAGGGGGAAATGTGTTGAATGACAGTGTTTATGAACAGATAAACAGAGCAGCCTATCAATACGGGATGATCTTAGTTTTTGAGCTCCTGTTTTCGTTTATAACCTGGGTAATATTTCTCATCATTATTCAATTAACTGTTACCTATTTTAAACAGCGGATCACCCGCCTGACGATAATATCCATTTCGGGTGTTTTGTTGGCAATGGGAACGTTTATGGTGATCCTAACGCCGGTCGATGCATTTAATGTAACAAGAGGCTTTGGCGGATTGACGCTTTGCACCTGTTTTTGCATCGCCGCCGGTTCCTGGTTTTATAAGCTGGAGCCATCGCCCAAAACTTTAACAGAATTTAACGAAAATATTGTTTAAAATACATAATACCAATTTGGTTTTTGGTATATAATTTAGTTTATTTGTATTTAAAGGCAATTTATTATGAGTCGGGAGCTATTGGAATTTTCAGACATGATAGATGAGCAGTTCGATATATTCATCGATGAGCCGGATAATTTCTGGCAAGAGGTAGTGAATATGTTTATTTAACTGTAAGTTTATTCTTTTCGCCGTTGGCTGTCCGCAGCCAACTATGATGCTTTTTGCCCGTTCTCCCGGTAAACATTCCGACCCTTACAACAATTAGAACCTCTACAACCCTTACAACTTTAATCAACATTTCCCTACCTTTGCACCCTGATGAATCAAGTTGCTAAAAAGAAGTTTTTTGAAGATGTTGCCATTATCGACATTGCCGAAGAAGGCAAAGGTGTAGGTAAGGCCGATGATTTTGTGTTGTTTGTTGACAAAGCTGTACCCGGTGATGTTGCCGATGTAATGGTTTACCGCAGCAAAAAGAACTTCGGCGAAGGCCGGATAACCGAGCTTAAAAAACCAAGCGAATATCGTACCCAACCTTTTTGCGAACACTTTGGCACTTGTGGCGGCTGCAAATGGCAGCACATGACCTACGAGGCGCAGCTGAAATTTAAGCAAAAATCCGTAGAAGATGCCTTGACCCGCCTGGCTAAGATAGATGTAAGCGGTATGGATACCATTGTACCCTCTCCTGCCTACAAATACTATCGCAACAAGCTGGAATACACCTTCAGCAACAAGCGCTGGCTATATGATGGCGAAAGCCGCGATAACGAGGAATTGAACATGAACGCGCTGGGTTTTCACATCCCAGGGCGTTTTGATAAAATATTGGATGTTAACCATTGCTGGCTGCAGGCCGAGCCATCAAATACCTTAAGGAATACCATCCGTGAGTTTGTGATCCGCGAGGGTTATACTTTTTATGACCTGAAGGCGCACACCGGCGCATTGCGGAATTTGATTATCCGTACCTCGTCAACCGGCGAGGTGATGGTGATCGTAGTTTTTGCTTACGCGACGGAGGAAGAAGTGAGTAAGCTGATGACCTACATCGACAGTAACTTCCCGGAGATCACCTCCTTGCTGTACATCCTCAACGAAAAAAAGAACGATACCATCTTCGACCAGGAAGTAATTGCCTTTAAAGGACCGGAATATATACACGAGGAAATGAACGGCATCAAATTCCGTATCGGGCCGAAGTCGTTTTATCAAACCAACTCCATCCAGGCGTTAAGGCTATATGAAATAACCCGCGACTTTGCGGGCTTTACCGGCAATGAACTGGTTTACGATTTGTACACCGGTGCCGGCACCATTGCTAACTTTATTGCCGGCCATGTACGCGAGGTTGTGGGAGTTGAATATGTGCCGTCGGCTATTGAGGATGCGAAGATTAATTCAGCTATCAATAACATCACCAATACCAAATTTTTTGCCGGCGATATGAAGGATGTGCTGGTGGCTGATTTTGTAGCAGAACATGGCAAACCGGATGTGATCATCACCGATCCGCCACGCGCAGGAATGCACCCGGATGTGGTGGCCCGCCTAATGGAAATTGAAGCGCCAAAAATCGTCTATGTAAGCTGCAACGCTGCAACACAGGCCCGTGATCTGCTGGTATTAAAGGAAAAATACGACACGGTAAAAATTCAGCCGGTGGATATGTTCCCGCATACACAGCATGTGGAGAATGTGGTGCTCTTGGTGTTGAGGTAGGTAATTCATGGTTGATAGTAGGAAGGTCCATGGACGATAGTCAATAGTCCATAGTGAGGATTAAAATTAGACTTGAAATCAGCGTCATCAATTAAATCAATAAAATCAGCGGTCAAAATCGGTGTAATCAATCAAGAAATCGGTGCAATCAAAAATAATAATATGGAACCGGAAGAACTTTTAAACGAAAATAAGGGAAACAACGAGGGAGCACAAAAGGAAAGTCCGCTGTTGAGTTTGGAAAAGGATCTGAAATTTTTCAATGAGTCCATCCGCGAGGTTGCGGTGGAGATTATGGTTGAAGGGCTTTCCAGCTATCCCATCTTTATAGCCCATCAGCACGAATTAGCGCTGGGCGAATTGATCCTTGACCGCTTCGACCTTAATACCGAATGGAGCATCCACGCCTCAACCCTCGAGGAGTTTGTTGAGAAAGGTGTTATAAAGGAGGTCTTAAAAGAACGCTTTATCAACAGCTATAAAAACCCGCACGATTATATGTGTGTGTTTGTGGTTGTACCCGAGGGTGCGAATTTTGTTTATGTACCGTACTCGAAATAATTTGTTGGAAGGTTGTTTTTTTTGTTGTAAAGTTGAAATGTTGTAAGGTTGAAAGGTTAATTCTATCTTTACCGTGTGGTAAGCAACTAAACAAGGAACATTCCAACTTTACAACATTCCAACGTTTCAACAATGTCAGACAAACACCTCCTTATATTAAACCAGCAGCAAATTCAGCAGAAGATTGACCGGATTGCCTACCAGATCCTGGAGGATAATTTTGAAGAGGAAGAGATCCTGATAGCCGGCATCCTGCCCAGCGGCGATAAAATTGCCCGCCGTATAAAAGGCATCCTTGATAATATCGCGCCCTTTAAAAGCACCTTTATCGGCATCGAGCTTGATAAACAAAGCACCAGCCTTAAGGCCAAGATCAACTTTGATGTGCAGGATTGCAGCAACAAGGTAGTTGTTTTGGTGGATGACGTTTTAAACAGCGGCAAAACCCTTGCCTATGGTTTTGGCGTTTTCCGCGATGTACCGCTGAAAAAACTGCGCACCGCCGTATTGATCGACCGCAACCACAAAAAATTCCCGATGACCACAGATTATGCCGGTATGGCCCTTTCAACGGTATTGAAAGAGTTTGTGGATGTTATCCTGGATGAGGAAGGCGAAGAGGATGGGGTTTATTTGAGGTAGAGAAACTAACAAATTATGTCATTGCGAGAAGCGCAGCGACGAAGCAACCTCGTAGCTAGACAGGGCGAATAGAAAAGTGTAGAATTTGCATAGCGTTAATGCATTGGCGACGAGATTGCTTCACTCGTACCTCGTTCGCAATGACAAACTGTAATTTATACTAACAGCATCTCCACCACCTTCTCAGCTGTCAAACTCAAACCGTTTGCAATAACAGTAGCCTGTTTATAAAAAAGTTCCCTTTCAAGCAATTTTTCATCAATAAAGGTAATCAGCGCATCGCCATGCTTGTCGCGCAGCAATGGGCGGGTGACCTTTTCATGCTCCAGGCGGTCGGCGAGGGTTTTGGGCGAGAGCTGGATATATAGGGATCTGCCATTGGCGTTGATCCATTCCATATTATCAAAAAAACAGGGCAGGCCACCACCCGTTGAGATCACGGCATGTTCAGGGTATTTGGTTTGCTTCAACACTTCCGATTCCAGCTTGCGGAAGGCATCCTCGCCAAAGCTGTTGAAATATTCGGCTATGCTAATGCCTGCCTGTGCTTCAAGGATATGATCAAGATCCATAAACTCATAACCCAGTCGGGATGCCAGTTTACGCCCCAGCGTAGTTTTGCCGCAGCCCATAAAGCCAATCAAAAATATCAAACCTAAACCTTTATCTTCCGAATTACTCATTACTTTTTCTTACTATCGTCCATCGACTATGGACCATGGACTACTTTACTGCTGAAAATATTCTTTTACCAAATCATCATATTTCGGCATGGAGTGGTAGTGCCATTTGTTAATCACCGTTCCGTTCTTCATCAGCAGGATGCCCGGGTTGGCGCGAACCATGGTTTTCAGCGGCACGCCATCGGCATAAAATATCTCGAACATTAAGTGGTGCTGCTTGCTGAACGCCTCGGTGTACTGGTGCGAATTGGAGGTAAGCATTACCGTGCGGGTATTAAAATTTTGCGCCAGGTTTATGGCCATCGCATTCAGGCGGTCTATTGCTTCCACATCGGTTTTATCCAAATTATCAGCTACAATGATGACGTTGGTGTATGGGTTTGACAGCAGTTCCTTTGTATAATCATTACCCTGTGCATCCTGGATTGCAAGGTCGCGGATAAGCGGGGTAAAGCCCTTTTTCACCAGCCGGCTTTCCGGCTGCCCGACAACCTCCCAATTATTATCCTTCCAGATATTGGTTTTGATGTAATCAGTGTTGGTCATGGTTTTAGCTTCACCTGTCTTTTTATTTTTCAGGTTGTAGGTAAGCTCAAATTCATCCGGCTTTGCACCCGGCGGGGTTTTCATTTCATCAAGCAGGTTAGCGCCGATCTTGTATGGCAGAAAATCTACAACAGGCGAAAAATTATAAGTGTATAAACCGAAGCCAACTGACAGAACAGTAGCAGCAATCAGCAAGCTATCTCCCGTTTTGGGGCTGAACAAAGGCTCGATATTGCGACGGTTGCGAAACAGCACCAATATCAACAACAATAAAACCAGATCCTTACTAAACGACTGCCATGGCGTTAATGGGATGGCATCGCCAAAACATCCGCAGGTTTCCACTACATGGAAAGCTGCCGAGTAAAAGGTTAAAAATGCAAAGAAAATGATCAGCAGCAATAATCCCCAGGCAACCGATACCGCGCGCACCCCTATCAACAAGGCAAAGCCCAGGATAATTTCAAGCGCACATAATACTATGGCTATGGTAAGCGCAAGGCCGCTCAAAAACGTGATATGGAATACTTCAAAATACTCTTCCAGTTTGTACGAGAAGCCGAGCGGGTCGTTTATTTTAACAAGGCCGGAAAATATAAAAAGCAGGCCAACCAAAATGCGGGCAACCCATACCAGGGGTGATGTTTTGTTTTTCATTTGTTATTTAGAAGTTGTAATGTTGTAAAGTTGAAAAGTTGTAAGGTTGCGAAACCAAAAAATAACATTTCAACATTACAACCTTCAAACATTACAACAACAGTGGCTAAAGATACATCTTTTCGTAAAAAGGTAACGCTGAATGCGGGCGGGAAACTTATTGATTTAAGTAAGCCGAAAGTGATGGGCATTATCAACCTCACGCCCGATTCATTTTTCGCTGGCAGCCGTAAGCAAGGTATCGATGCCGCATTACAACAAGCAGAAAAAATGCTTACCGAAGGCGCTGACTTTTTAGACCTTGGCGCCTACTCTTCCCGCCCCGGCGCGGACGATATTTCCATGCAGGAAGAAACCGACCGGTTGCTGCCCGTGGTTGAGGCGATGGCGAGTGGCTTTCCGGAGGCTATTTTGTCTATCGATACTTTCCGCTCACCAGTTGCAGAGGCTGCTATCAGGGCAGGCGCACATATTATTAACGATATCAGCGGCGGGCAGTTGGATGCTGATATGTTTGCCACTGTTGCACGCTTGCAGGTGCCTTATATTTTAATGCACATGAGGGGAAACCCGCAAAACATGCAGCAGCTTACGAATTACGAAGATATTTTTGGAGAAGTGTATGATTACTTTGCTAACAGATACTACCAATTGAAGCAGTTGGGTGTACATGATGTAGTGATCGATCCGGGTTTTGGGTTTGCAAAAACGCCTGAGCAGGGTTATGCCTTAATGAACCGTTTGCAGGATTTTGATATGCTTGGATTACCGGTTTTGGCGGGCATCTCCCGCAAAAAAATGATTTATGGTCAACTAAGCATTACTGCCGCTGAAGCTTTAAACGGAACCACGGCACTAAATACCATCGCCCTAACAAAAGGCGCAAATATATTGCGGGTACATGATGTTAAGGAAGCCGTTGAAGCAGTTAAGATTTGGGAAATGTGTAAATAGATGGAAATACTTGTCGCAACCATAGCGGATATTGAAGCGCTCACCAAAGTTGAGATTGACAGCAAGCTACAGTCATTTGTGAGCAATGAAGAAGTGGCTATTGACTATGATACCCGGCTTTACCGCTGGAACACCTATTTTAGAGGATTATCTCCCGCAAGCGCCAAACCGGAGCGCGTAGTTTACAAAGCTGTTATTCACGATCAAATAGTCGGGTATATAGCCGGTCACCTAACCGGCAGGTATGATAAGGATGCGGAGATCCAGTCGTTTTATGTTTTGCGGGATCAGCAGCGCAGTGGCGTTGGTACGCTTTTACTGAAAAGCTTGTTAAGCTGGTTAGCTACCCAAAATGCCAAAAGCCTTTGCGTTGGAATTGAACCCCATAACCCTTACCAGGCCTTTTACCTAAAATACGGCGGCGTGCATTTAAACCCGCATTGGATCTGCTGGGATGATATAAAAGCCTTGCGCGCCAAAACAGATCAACCCTGATCATTTCTTTAAATAAATTGATGCCAGCCCATCTGCGATGTTGGTGCCGATAATTAAAGTGTCCTTTTTAAGCTGGAGCACCTCGCCTGAAGCGTTGTGATCGTAGTAAATATAAGCCACCTTGCCGGCGCCAAGCGAGTACGCATTTTCCTGGATATGAAAGGTTCCCTGTTTTATAACCGCAGCCTTTTGATAAAAAACATAGGTACTATCGGCATTAAACTGCACGATGTTGCCATTACCCGGCGCAAAGGACACCCCTGGTTGCAGGCCGCCATCCTGGTACCACAGCTCCCATTTAGCAAACAACGCGGTGCTGGTGGCGGGTGTAGTTTTCTTAATTATCTTATCCTTTCTACATCCTGCCACTATCAAAGCAACAAATAAAACCAATGCAATTTTTTTCATAGTCGTTAAATTATAATTATTGCCTGACATATAAGGATGTCACACCATCAGGAAAAGTATCTCCAATGGTTAAAGTATCCGATTTTAAAATTATAAAACTACCTATAGTTCCGCCATTAAGATATAAACCATCGTATTTTTTATCTCCAACGGTTATACTGTTCCTTATAATTTTATAAGGCCCCTGCGAATTCTGTTTGGAGTCGGTAAAACTTGCGTAGGTGCCGTCCGACTTAAATTGCATCAAAGTACCATTCCCTACAGGCACATCCTTATTAACCCCGGCAATGGTGCCTGAATAATGCCTCAATTCCCAGGTGCCGGTTAATCCGGCTGGAATAAGGTTGCCCTTTTTACAGCCGGCAATACTCGCTGATACGCAGATAATAAATAAAAATATTTTCACGCCGGTTTATTTATTGTTGTTACGGCGATATAATTAACAACGCTACAGCAGGTTATAAATAATAAATGACTGGTATTTTATTTCGCTGTGTTTTTCTATAAGCACTTCCATCTCAACACCTGAACCATAGGTCATCCCATTTGCCCTCCCTAACTCCACACATTGCAGGATAAATTTTGTAACTATTTGGCGTTGCATCCGTCAAATCATTACATTTACGTAAAACAACAAGCGTTATAGAAAACGATTATGAAAAGAAAAAATGCAATAATTCCGGGTGGCATCCTTGTGATTTTTATAGGTGCATATTTTGTACTGCAGCAAGGGTTGCTGATTGGCACCGTAAGCGGGGCAGTTGCAGGTTTACTTTTTGCTGCGGCGGTATATTTCTTTTCATCTTCTAAAATCATTCAAAGGCAAACCAATATCGCCATCAATAGTGATGAATCAATCATATTTGCCGGCGGTGCAAATCATTTTTTAAATGGAGAAGCGGTTGGTGGCAAATTATACCTGTTAAATGATAAGCTTTACTTTAAGTCCCATAAATTCAACGCCCAAAATCACGAGCTTCAAATTGCCATTGATGGCATCAGGGGAGTAAGTTTCTACAACCTGTTCGGGGTGATCAATAGAGGTTTGGAGATCCAAACCACCACCGGCAGCGAAGAAAAATTTGTTGTTTATAACAGGGATAAATGGAAAACGGCTATTGAGAAGATAAAAGGAGAGTAATTAAATCCAAAAGAAAAGATTTGACAACTTTTAAAAAGTTGTCGAATCTAAATTACTTACAGAATTTATTGATCTGATTGATAGCTGTTTTATACCCTAAGTTTACTGCCGTATTCCAATCGGTGCAGGCGCCTTCCTTGTCTCCCTTATGGTTCTTAATATCCCCCCTGCCACTATAGGCTTTAGCCGATGTGGCATCTAACGACAATGCCTGATCATAGGCTTCGAGCGCACCGTCAAAATCACCATAAGACTGCTTCGCATCTCCTATTTCCTGATAGATACCTGCTTTCGCCTTATCGTTGGGTGTAGTCCTGCTATGCGAAATAAAAGAAATAGCAGCAGTGTAGTCTTCAATCGCGCCTTTAAAATCTTTTTCTTTTATTTTCCCCAAAGCTCTGTTCTTATAAGCCGCAATTGACGGTTTTAGCTCTATAGATTTTGAAAAATCATCCATAGCACCGGCATTGTCCTTTATTTGATTTTTTAATATTCCCCGATTATTATAATACGACCATTTATTATCATCGCCTATAATTATGGCGGTAGTATAGTCCTGTATCGCACCGGTATAGTCTTTAGTACTTTGTTTCGCTACTGCCCGGTTAATATATGCGGCGGTATTTGTTGGCTGATAGGAGATCAGTTTCGTGCAATCGTCAATTACACCATTGTAATCTTTAAGAAAATATTTCGCGCGCCCACGGGCAATATAAGCTTCAGCATCATTTGGCTTTAAAGTGGTGACCTTATCCAGATCTTCAATAGCGCCTTTATAATCCTTTAAAAAGAATTTCGCCTTAACTCTTGCCATATATGCTTCAACATATACCGAATCGAGAATAATAGCATGCGAATAACAGATAACAGCATCTGTATATTGGGCGCTATCCAACTTTTGATTTCCCTGTTTAAAATAATTTTTAGCTGTTTGTGCCGACATATATAACGGCAAAAGGAGGATCAATAGTAATATTTTTTTCATTAAATCAATTTAAAGAGACTTGACTGGTCAACTCCATCACCCTCAACACTTCATCAATATACTCTCTGTTATTGGCAAGCCTCGGTACTTTATGCTGACCACCCAGCTTACCTTTCTCCTTCATCCAGTTAAAGAAGGTTCCTTCGGGCGCACGGCGAACTATCGGGCGGCGCAGGGCCATGTCCTTAAATCGCTTGGCGTCGTAGTCGGAGTTTACGCGGCGAAGGGTTTCATCTAAAATGTCGATAAAACGCTCAAACTCGGCCGGTCTCTTTTCAAATTCAATTACCCATTCGTGGGCACCGCACTCGTCGCCGTTAAAATATATAGGGGCAGCAGTATAATCGCGGATAACGGCGCCCGTTTGCTGACAGGCTTCATCTAATGCACGCTCGGCATTATCTATGATCAGTTCCTCGCCAAAGGCATTAATGAAATGTTTTGTACGCCCGGTTACCTGGATGCGGAATGGTGAAAGCGACGTAAACTTGATGGTATCGCCGATCATGTATCGCCATAAACCCGCATTGGTGCTGATGATGAGTGCATAGTTTTTATCCAGTTCCACTTCATCCAGTATTAATGTTTGCGGGTTCTCGTCGTGTAAATGTTCCAGAGGTAAAAACTCGTAAAAGATGCCGTAGTCCAGCATCAGCAGCATTTCGCCCGGCTCGCGCGTATCCTGGATGCCGAAGAAGCCTTCTGACGCATTATAGTTTTCCAGGTAATACATATTATCATTCGGGATCAGCTTTTTAAACTGTTCGCGATACGGTGTAAAATTTACCGCACCATGGAAATAAAGCTCCAGGTTGGGCCATACCTCCAGCAGGTTCTTTTTCCCAGTGATCTCGAGGATGCGCTTAAATAATAATATATTCCAGGTAGGCACGCCGCTCAGGCTGGTTACATTCACGTCTTTGGTGGCATAGGCCATTTTTTCTATCTTCTCTTCAAAGTTATCCAGTAGGGCTATGTCCATGTGCGGGGTGCGGTGCAGCTCGGCCCAAAGGGGCAGGTTTTTCATGAGCACGGCAGATAGATCGCCAAAGGAAGTATCGGCGCTTAGCTCACTTACCTGGTAGCTGCCGCCAAGGGTAAGAATCTTGCCGGTAAACATGCGGGCATTAGGAACATTGTTAAAGTAGATGGTAAGCAAGTCCTTACCACCCTTAAAGTGGCATTCCTCTAATGATTCCTCACTAACCGGGATAAATTTACTCCTGTCGCTGGTGGTGCCCGATGATTTGGCGAACCACCGGATCTCCGAGGGCCAAAGTACATTTTGCTCGCCCTTCAGCATCCGCTCGATATAGGGCTTCAGCGTATCGTAATTCTGGATAGGCACCCGCTCCTTAAACTGCTCTAAATGGGTAATAGATTTATAACCGTGCTTACGACCCCACTCGGTTTTCTCCGCACCCGAGATGAGCTGTTCAAACCACTCCTCCTGTACCTCATTGGGATATTTCATAAAAAGCTCAATCTGGTGGATGCGCTTTTTCATGAACCAGGTAAAAACAGAGTTAAAGAGGGTCATAGGAGGAAATTAGTGAATTTGTGATTTAGTGAATTAGTGATTGAATTATTAATTTAAATCCGGCCTTTCCCTCCTAATCTCTTACCTCTAATCTTTAGTCTCCACAACCGGCTTATCAAAATTGAAAACTTTTCTTTTTAAAACAAAATTCGACCCAAGGTACACCTTGCGCACCATCTCGTTATTGGCCAGTACTTCGGGTACGCCTGATTCCAGTAGCTTGCCTTCAAAAAGCAGGTAGGCGCGATCGGTGATCGAAAGTGTTTCCTGTACGTTATGGTCGGTTATCAGGATGCCTATATTGCGGGTTTTTAGCTTAGCCACCATGGTTTGAATTTCTTCTACGGCGATTGGATCCACACCTGCAAAAGGCTCATCCAGTAAAATAAAATTAGGCTCGGCAGCAAGCGCACGGGCAATTTCGGTACGCCTGCGCTCGCCGCCCGACAGTAAATCGCCACGATTACGGCGTACTTTATGCAAGCTAAATTCGTCTATCAATTCTTCCAGCTTGTCCTGTTGGCGATCCTTTGGCATGGTACCCATTTCCAAAACGGCCTTTATATTATCCTCGACAGAAAGTTTGCGAAATATGGATGCCTCCTGTGCAAGGTAACCTATCCCCTTTTGGGCACGGCGATACATGGCATCGCCGGTAATATCCACGTCATCTAAAAAGATCTTGCCCTCGTTAGGCTTTATCAATCCTACGATCATGTAGAACGACGTAGTTTTACCCGCACCGTTAGGCCCAAGCAAACCCACAATCTCGCCCTGCGACACATTGAAGCTTACATCGTTTACAACCGTACGCTGCTTATATTTTTTTAATAGATTTTCTGCTCTTAAGTTCACTTTATTTATTGGATTTCACCGATTTTTGTTTGATTTCACCGATTTTGTTTCTGAACCATGATTTGCCTGATTAGAGTATTATCTGATTCTTTATAATTTAAGACTCGTTTTCCATGGACTATGGACCATCGTCTATTGACTCTTCCTACCATGAGCTATGAACCATCAACTATGAACTTTCTTTCCATGAACTATGGACCATCGTCTATCGACTTTTCCCTAACCTATGATCTCTAGTCTCTAAAACGAATTCCTTTTACATTCAACTGGATCGTTCTTTTTTCCTTCCAAACGTTTTCCTCAATGGTGTAACACATATCAAATGGCATGTTTTTTAACAATTGAGGCAGGTGTTCGCCCTGGTTAAATGCAATGCAATCAAACATAGCCGAATCTTCCTGCATTACTGTCATTTTTACGTGATTAGCGCCCACCATATTTGCATAACCGCTAACATACACATTTTTACTTATGAAAACCGGCGCCATATTCTCGGGCCCAAAGGGTGCAAACTGGTTCAGGATGCGAAAAAACTTCGGTTCTACCTGGCTTAAACGTAATTCTGCGTCAATCTGTATCTGCTGGATCAATTGTTCAGGTTTTATTGTTGCAGATACCACTTCCTCAAACTTTGCCGAAAAGGCTTCCACGTTTTCGGGCAGCATGGTTAAGCCTGCTGCATATCTGTGTCCGCCAAACTGGATCAACAGATCGCTGCACCCGCAAAGGGCTTCATATAGATCATATCCCAATACGGAACGCGCCGAACCGGCCACATGACCATTGGAACGTGTAAGCACAATTGTTGGGCGGTAATATTTTTCGGTTAAGCGCGAGGCAACAATACCGATAACGCCCTTATGCCAGTTTTCGTTAAATAAAACGGTCGATTTTCTCGCGATCAGTGCGACATCGTTGTCTATCATCCCCAAGGCTTCATCGGTTATGGAAACATCGTGCCCTTTACGTTCGGTATTCCTGACGTTTATCATTTCGCTTTTGTCCTTTGCGATGTGTTCTTCTGCCGCTATCAGTAGTTCAACCGCATGTTTGGCGTCGTCAATTCGTCCGGCAGCGTTAATGCGCGGCCCAAGCAAAAACACCACATCGGATATAGTGTAGAACGTTCCCCGCCCGGCAACTTCCATAAGGGTTTTAACGCCCATGCAGGGGTTACTATTTATTTTAGCCAGTCCCAAATGGGCAAGCACCCGGTTCTCGCCGGTTATGTGTACAATGTCACAAGCAATGCTGATGGCCACCAGGTCCAGGTAGCAATTCACTTCGCTAAATGGGATGTCATTTTTTTCGGCATAAGCCTGGATCAGCTTAAAGCCGATGCCGCAGCCGGAAAGTTCCTTAAAGGGATATTCACAATGGGCCTGTTTTGGATCGAGGATGGCAACTGCGGCAGGTAGTTCTTCTCCCGGAAGGTGGTGATCGCAAATGATAAAATCAACGCCCTTTGTATGGGCATACGCAATTTTATCAACCGACTTAATGCCACAATCCAGCGCAATGATTAGCTTGAAATTACTGTCAGCAGCATAATCAATCCCCTTTGTGGAGATGCCATAACCCTCCAGGTAACGGTCGGGAATGTAATATTCTAAATTATCGTAATATTTTTTGAAGAAGCTGTAAACCAATGATACGGCAGTAGTGCCATCCACATCATAATCACCATAAATTAAGATCTTTTCCCCGGCTTCCATTGCAGCTTCTATCCGCACGACAGCGTGCTCCATACCAGCCATTAAAAACGGGTCGTGCAGGTGGCGCTCGTCGGGCCTGAAAAACAGCTTTGCCTCGTCAAAATCCTTAATCCCCCTGTGGATCAGCAGTGTACTTAAAATCGGATCAATATTTAATGCGGCAGCTAAATTCTTTACTTCATCCTGATCAACATCTGGCAGTACTGCCCACCGTTTATTCATATCTTTGTAGCTTAAAAAACGATAAAGATAGGGTTTAGTGACTAAAGGTTGGAGATTTGCGGTTAGAAAAATTTTGATAAGAGACCAGGTGTTATAGATCAAAAACTAAGAAAAACTTTATAAAATTAACGCGTAAGGAATTTTGAACCAGGGCACTTTCAGCATAACAGATATTTCAGCAATAAATACTCAAATGGTAGAAATACCGGGTGGAAAGATTGAATTGAGGGATGACAGGATCAAGCATAAATGGAGCGTTGAACTGGAACCTTTTTTGCTCGCTAAATTTCCTGTAACGCAGGATTTGTATTTTGAAATCACCAACGAGTCTCCAGCTTCTTTTAAAGGAAATAAAAAGCCGGTAGAAATGGTATCATGGAAGGACGCGATCCTGTTTTGCAATTTACTTTCTGCACGCGCAAATTTACAGCCATGCTATTATTTGAGTAATGATAGCGACGAAATAACATTTAACCAGGAAGCGAATGGCTACAGGTTACCAACTGAAGCAGAATGGGAATACGCCTGTAAAGCGAAAACTACCGGAAGCAGGTACGGCGAGATTGATGCGATAGCCTGGTATAAGGGTAATTCGAAGGCAATGACACAGGAGGTTGGATTGAAGGAACCCAATTTATGGGGCCTGCATGATATGCTGGGTAATGTTTGGGAATGGTGTTCAGATATCTATGATGAAACGGTGTATGGCTCATATCGGATCATCAGGGGCGGCGGCTGGTGTGATGAAGAAAGAGGCTGTCTTGCCACTAACCGAAGGCGTAGCCATCCATCTTCGTTTAAAATTGATGATCTTGGTTTCCGGATAGCAAGAAATTTGAAATAGAAATAAAAAATATCACCCGCTCAAGCGCCTACATTTGAACGGGCGGTCATAACAATGCTTTTTTGATAGCGATGGGGTTGAAACCTATCGCTATATAATAATTATACAAATGAAAATATTCACCTTAGCCGAGGGCTCTTATTCTGTTGATGCTACTAAAAAGTTCATCCCTTTTAACCCCGAAATTGATAGCCCTAAGGACAGGCCGGCTTCGCTTTTTATTCATGTAAATCCGTTTTTGGTTCAAACTGATACCGACCTGATACTTTTAGACACCGGCCTTGGCTACAAGGATACCCGCGACGAGTTATTTATCCACCAGCATATCCGCAACGCCGGGTTTGACCCTGAGGAAGTGACATTGGTGATCATGTCGCACCTGCATTATGACCATTCCGGTGGTTTAGTAGTAGATCGCGGCGATAAATTGGTACCAAGCTTTCCAAATGCGGAACACGTGATCCAGAAGCGGGAATGGGAAACAGGCTTATCCGGCGCTTCATCATCCTACCATAAAGAGATTTTTGAGGCGTTACAGGGCAATATTAAACTAACCCTTGTTGAGGGCAGCGGTGAATTTAAACCGGGAATCCGTTATGACCTGTCGGGCGGACATGCGCCTTACCACATGGTGATCTGGATGGAAAGTGAAGGTGAAAAATGCTTTTTTGGAGGCGATGAATTACCTGAACCTGAACAGCTGATCAGGAAATTTATAGCAAAATATGATTATGATGGGCGGAAAGCTATGCAGCTTAGGGAAGAATATGGCAAAATAGCGGCAGCACAGGGTTGGACCTGCTTATTTTATCACGCAAAATCCTTATGCGTTGGTAAGGTAGTTTATAGCGACGAACATTTTAAGGTTATCCCTGCTTAAGCCGGATCTTCAACTTTAAAAAGTTCAACTATCTTTTCAACGTTTAATGGTTTTGAAATAAAATCCTTTACAAGCGGGTATGAACGTGCCTTATTGATGTCGTTACTGAATACAGATGAAGAGATGATATATATTTTACACTTGCTAAGCGGATCGAGGTTGAGGCGCTTAAACTCATCCAGGAATTCCCAGCCATTCATTATCGGCATGTTTATATCCAGCAGGATATAATCAGGCAATCTTTCGGGCGACTCCTTCTGCAATTCCACTAACTGATCAATAGCATATTTACCGTTAAGGCAAGCCATGATCTCGGTATTCGAGAGCGCCTTCTTTATCAGTTTGATGGAAATGAAATTATTTATTTCATCATCATCAACAAGTAAAATACTAACAGATCTGCTATTAAACTCCATATAACTAAATTATGATATGCTTTATACGCAACAAAAATTTAAAAGGTTATATTCCTTTTACGAATAATTTAAGAAAATTACGATAAAAGTTAAACGGTAATTATTAGGTTCAATTGCTCAATCGAGGGCTTGATTGGGTAATATTGATTAAAATTAATACTTTAGGCTGAACATTCCAATAGCTCGTCCATGAAAAAAATTTCCCTACTTTTTTTACTGATAGTTAACCTGACAACCATAGCAAAAGCCCAGAAAACCGCTGACATTCAGTCGGCAACAAAAGGTCTTACAAAGTACACCGGGTATTTTAATTTTTATTGGGATGAGGCTACCGGCAGGATTCTGCTGGAGGTAGATAAATTTAACACTGAATTTTTATATGTGAATTCGCTTCCATCGGGAGTGGGATCGAATGATTTAGGATTAGACCGCGGGCAAATTGGCGACAGCCGTATTGTAAAATTTATAAAAAGCGGCCCAAAGGTTATGCTGATGCAACCTAATTATTCGTACCGCGCGGTGAGCAATAATGCTGATGAACGAAAATCGGTAGAAGAAGCGTTTGCACAATCGGTTATCTGGGGATTTAAAGTTGAGGCCCGGGATGGCGACAAGGTTTTGATAGATTTTACCCCTTTTTTGCTACGTGATAGCCACCATTTGGCCGACAAGTTGGGAAACAGCGACCAGGGCGGCTACAGTTTAGACGAAACGCGTTCGGCAATCTATTTGCCTAATACCAAAAGTTTCCCTGAGAATTCGGAATTTGAAGCTACCATTACCATAGCAGGCAAGGCAAAGGGTGCAGAGATCAGCTCCGTAACGCCCGATCCTAATTCAGTTACGGTAAGGATGCACCAATCGTTTATTAAACTACCCGATGATGGTTATAAGAACCGCAAGTTTGATCCGCGTTCAGGTTTTTATGATCTGAGCTATATGGATTATGCTACGCCGATAGATCAGCCGATAGTAAAGCATATGCTTACCCGGCATCGCCTGAAAAAGAAGGATCCGACAGCGGCCGTGAGCGAGGCAGTGAAACCGATTATTTACTATGTTGACCGTGGCGCACCGGAACCTGTACGCACCGCACTGATGGAGGGCGCAGCATGGTGGAACCAGGCATTTGAAGCTGCGGGTTATAAGGATGCGTTCCAGGTGAAATTGTTGCCGGAAGATGCCGACCCGATGGACATCCGCTATAATATGATCCAATGGATCCACAGGTCTACAAGGGGCTGGTCGTATGGTGAGTCGATCAACGATCCGCGTACGGGTGAGATCATTAAAGGACAGGTATCATTAGGTTCGCTGCGCGACAGGCAGGACTTTTTAATTGCCGAGGGACTTTTGCAGCCTTATGAAGACGGCAAGCCCACCAGTGATAAAATGTTAAAAATGGCCATCGCCCGTCTGCACCAGCTGGCCGCACATGAAGTTGGACACACGCTTGGCCTGCAGCATAATTTTGCAGCCAGTACCAACAAACGAGCATCGGTTATGGATTACCCGCCACCTGCGTTTACTTTAAATGCCGATGGAACTGTCGACCTATCCAACGCCTACACCACCGAAATAGGCACCTGGGACAAGCGCGCCATTTTATACGGCTACCAGGATTTCCCGGCCGGAACAAACGAAGACGAGGCTTTAAAAGGAATTCTGGCCGAAACCCTGAAACAGGGCCAGGTATATATAACAGATGAAGACGCCCGCCCGGCCAGCGGCGCCCACCCCCTCGCCCACCTGTGGGATAATGGCACCAATGCCGCCGATGAGTTGAACCGCCTGCTTGACATCCGCAGGAAACTACTGGACAATTTTTCAGAAAAAGCCATCCGCCAGGATGCACCAATGGCAACCATAGAGGAGCCTTTGGTGCCGATATATTTATTGCACCGCTACCAGGTGGAAGCTGCCTCAAAAATGCTGGGTGGTGTTTATTACACCTATACCCTTAAAAACGACGGCCAGCCAACTACGCGATTTATTCCGCCTGCCGAGCAGTGGAAGGCTTTTAACGCATTGATGCGTTCGGTTAGCCCGGATGCGCTTGCTTTGCCTGAAGCATTGATTGAAAAAATCCCGCCGAGGCCGCCCGGTTATCCGCGCACCCGCGAGCTGTTTAAATCGCGCACCGGCTTAACATTCGACCCGATGGCTGCTGCTGAAGGTGCCGCCGCTACTACCCTGCAATTTATGCTGCAACCACAGCGTGCTGCAAGGCTGGTTGAATATAATTCAAGAGATAACAGCCAACCAGGGTTGATCCCGGTGATAGATAAGTTAATTGCCCAGACATGGAAAACGCCGCAGCTTGCCGGTTACAAAGGCGAATTGCAACGCATGGTGAACAATTTAACATTGAAGCAGTTGTTAACTTTGGCAACCGATAACAATGCAGCTGAAAGCGTGCGCGGAATTGCGCTTATGGAGGTTGACGGCCTGAAATCATGGTTAATCATTCACCTGCGTTTGGCGGGCGAGGGTACGGCTTATAAAGCAAACCTTACATTTGGCCTTTCGCAGATCGAAGCATTTGAAAAGGACCCTGCGCAGTTTAAACCGGCAACGCCGGTGGTAATGCCGGATGGCAGCCCGATTGGAGAGGATTGATTTCGGATGTCAGATGTTCGATTTCGGATTTATTAAATTAAAACTACTTTATTTGTCATTCTGAGCGAGAGCAAAGAACTATCTCTTGAGCTTTAGCGAAAAATCTTCAACATGGGATAGAAACGCAGGACAAGTATGTCGGCGACTTATCAATTGATAAAGATTCTTCACTACGTTCAGAATGACAAGGATTATAAAACAACCTATGTCAAAACCAATAGTAACAGGCCTGATGGCCTACGGAATGTCAGGCAGAATATTTCATGCACCGTTTTTGGGTACTAAACCCGAATTTAAATTTAAAGCTGTGGTGGAGCGGCATGAGAAAAAAGCCGCCGCAAGATATCCGGATGTGATCAGCTATAACTCGATAGACGAATTGCTGGCCGATGATGAGATCGAGCTTATCATTGTAAACACCCCCAACAATACGCATTTCGATTTTACTATCAGGGCGCTTAACGCCGGTAAACACGTATTGCTTGAAAAACCGGCAGCAGCAACGGGCGCCGAGGTGAAGATCATGTACGACCTTGCGCGGGCGAAAAACCTGCACCTGATGCTGTACCAAAACCGCCGGTACGACAGCGGCTTTTTGTTGGTGAAGGAGGTAATTGAAAGCGGCAGGCTTGGCGAACTGATAGAAGTGCATATGCGGATGGACAGGTATAAAACAGCGCTTAGTCCGAAGGCATTTAAGGAGTCAAAGGCAGCGGCTGCAAACGGGCTGGTGTACGACCTGGGACCTCACCTGATAGACAATGCCATCGCCCTGTTTGGCAAGCCCTTAAGCTTCACAAAAACCACAGGCATTTACCGGGAGAACTCGGAGGTACCGGATTACTTTCATTACCATCTATCCTACCCAAATCAGCTGAATGTTTATTTAACCGCAGGCCTACTGATGGCTGAGGTGATGCCCGCCTTTGCCATTTACGGTACGCTGGGCAGCTTTGTTAAGGACCGACGCGACACCCAGGAGACCGAGCTGGACAAAGGCATGATGCCAAATGACCCAGCCTACGGATTGGAACCCGAGGGCAGCGATGGCGAACTGGTAATTATGGGCCCTGATAACAAAAGAGAGAGCGAATGGCTGAAACCGTTAAGGGGTGGCTATAACAATTTATTTGAAACCGTTTATCATACAGTCCGCGATAACGCGTTATATCCGGTAACGGAAGAGCATATCGCCTGGCAATTAGAATTGCTTGAAGCATAAAAATATCGTATATATGTCCCCGATTAATCTGCAATTAAATACAATGAAAAAAATATTATTCCTGTTAGGCTTTATCGCAGTGGTTAGTTGCACCCGTGCACAAACATTTACCCCGCCGCCAACCATTCCTCCATATAAAATATTAACTACCGACAGCGTTTACGAAACCCCGGCCAACCTGAAGAAGAACAAGGCCACCATGATTATTTATTTTTCGCCGGATTGCAGCCATTGCCAGCACCTGATGTATGAGATGAAGCCATACATGAAGGACTTTAAGAACGTGCAGGTGGTAATGATCACCTTTGCCCAGCCACTAAAGGCTTCACAGGTTTTTTACCGCGATTACGACCTGAAGAAATTCCCTAACTTTAAAGTGGGCACTGAAGGATATTCCTTAGTGGTTCAGAAATACTACCACGTTGCAACTACCCCATACATCGCAATTTACGACAAAAGCGGCAAGCCGTTTAAGTACTACGAGAAGCCGCCAAGAGTTGAAGAATTGGTTACTGATGTGAAGAAGCTGTAAGCTGATTGTAACGCTGTGGGTTCTTTCGGCCTCCTCTACGAACACTGTCTGTTAAAATTCGCTGCCGCTGCAAGGTACTGCCTTGCAGCGGCAGCGACAAAACGCAGCAGTAGCTGGACTGATATTCCTCACGGTATTAAGAACTGGACAGTTTTTTGTGAGTAGCATAATTCAATAAAGAATAAAGCAAAAAGCCTGGTGATAGAAACACCCCCATCGAAAAAGACTTAGAAAATATATACAAAAAAAAGATAAGAAAAATTGCAACGGCAGTTATAACAATTAAAAATCTTGCCGTGCCTTTGATTTTATATAAAAATCGAAATAATATAAATTGAAGAATTACTCCTGCCAAAAGAAGAAAACAAAAAATTAAAATGAATCCACCCCCGGGAACGAAATCAATTAACGGCTTTTTCTGTTTATAATAAAAATTTTGCCATAGGCTTACTACGTCATAGCCTAATAATACCCCCAACACACCCACCACTTCAGGAACAATGGCTAATAGAAGTTTATTTTTGTTCATTGTGTACAAATTTCATTTATTCAAATTGTTTCGTCTAAAAGCTTTAATTATCCTGCTTGAGCCCGGCTCCTGCCTTGTGGCCGGCAGACAGGTTACTAACATAGGTAATCACTTGGCAAATTCAGCAAAAGTTAAGCAATTTTGAATATAAATTAGCTAATTGCAACATACTATGCTGCAATTAGCTAAGACGGGCGAAGCAATGACGGTCCTCAGGATTCCCATAGAGGTGAGTTCACTACACCATGCGTTTAAGCCATTGCAGTCAAATCAACAGCAATAATTCACTTAAGTGTAACATTTACACCAGTTTTCATCCAATCTTCCAAAAATGCGCCGTTCATATCAATATAGTTACATGCTTTATTGCTGTATAAAATCTAAAAAAGTGATTTTTGCGGAATGAATCAAAATGTAATAAAAACGATCTTTTTTTCGCTTTGCATATTTTCTTTTATCAGTTTAAAGGCACAGCAAACCCCGGCTGGCGGTACCATATCAGGTCGGCTTGTGGACGCGGTGAATAACCAACCGCTCGAGCTGGCTACCGTATCTCTTGTTCGTAAATCAGATAATCACCCTATAAAAAGCATGCAGACCGACCTGCAAGGCAACTTCTCATTAACAGGTATAGACGACGGTCAGTACCAATTGCGCGCAACCTATGTGAGCTATTTATCCTTTTTAAAGGATAGCATCAACGTTACCCCTGCAAAACAGGTGATCAACCTGGGCGATATCAAGCTGCGCCAGGGTAAAGGCGTATTGAAGGAAGTGGTGATAACAGCACAGAAAAGCCAGATCCAGCTGGGGATTGACAAAAAATCATTCAACGTGGAGCAAAGCCTGGTGAGCCAGGGTGGTTCGGCTACCGACCTGCTGGCTAATGTGCCATCGGTGCAGGTGGATGTGGATGGTAACTTAAGCCTCCGCGGATCGAGCAGTGTGCGCGTATTGATCAACGGCAAACCTTCAGCGCTAACAGGTGGTAACATTGCGGACATCCTGCAATCCATCCCTGCCAGCTCTATCGAAACCATCGAGGTGATCACCAACCCATCGTCAAAATACGATGCGGAGGGACAATCTGGTATTATTAATATCGTACTAAAAAAGAACGTGCAAAAGGGCTTTACCGGTTCGGCAAGTGCGTCTGTAGGTACGCAAAACACTTACAACGGTAACTTTGCGCTTGCCTATCAAAACAGCAAGATAAACATTTACGGTAACTACAGCTACCGCAAGGGCACCAGGATCGGCGACGGCTTTACCAACAAAAGCACCATTGCTGATTCATTAACCCAAACACAAAATCAAACCCAGAACCAGCAATTTACCTTTACCGGGCAAAATATCCGCGGTGGGATTGACATCAACCTGGATCCTAAAACAACTTTGGGCTTCTCAACCAATGTCAATATCCGCGATCGCGACCGCAACCAAAGCGGCAGCACCATTACCAATCAGAACGGCAGTATCCTGCAACAGATCAATCAAAACAACTTATCAAGCGGCAGCGGCACCAATCTTGATTTTAATGTGGATTTTGATCACAAATACAAAAAGAAGGGCGAGGAGCTTACCGCAAACGTTAACTACGGCACCGATAAGAACAACAACTTCGACGACTTGTTTAGTGAGTATTACGACTATGCCCCACCACTTTACACCCGCACCGATCAACATAACACAACAACCGGCACCGGCAAAAACTGGAATATCCAGGTTGATTACACCCTGCCGCTTACCAATGGCAAACTGGAAGCCGGCGTACGCAGCACCATCAATAACAGCGACAACAACTTCGTGTCGGACACGCTGAACAATACCGGCGGCTATGATTATAACCCATACCTGAGCAACCGTTTTATTTACAAGGAAAACGTAAACGCCGCCTATACCAATTACCAGCACCAGTTTGGCAATTTCGGCTTACAGGTGGGTTTAAGGCTGGAGGACGCGCACATCCGTACCTCGCTGATCGACAGTGTTAATGTGCCGCATAAACAAGATTATGTGCGCCTTTATCCAAGCGTGTTTTTAACCGACAAACTTTCAGAAAATCAGACATTACAATTGAGCTACAGCCGTCGTGTATCTCGCCCGCGCGACAGGCAGTTATCGCCCTTTGTTGACCAAAGCGACCGTTTGAATTACCAGCAGGGTAACCCCGACCTAAGGCCGGAAGACACCCACTCATTCGAGTTAAGCTATATTAACTACTGGAAAAGCGTAACACTCACCTCTTCGGTGTATTACAGGCTGACTAATGACAACATCCAGCGCATTACCACACCACTTAGCCCGACTAACCTGGATACGACGATCACCACCTTCGAGAATTTGAAGTCGGCTTCAAATGCAGGGTATGAGCTGATTGCCAAGGTGAGCCCAAGCGCACTGCTTGATTTAACCGGCAACCTGAACATCTATTACCGTCATATAGACGGTGATGCAGCGCTGAACCTTGCCGCTACCAGCGGTTACGCATGGAATGGTAATATCACTGCCAATATCAAACCTATTAAACCGCTTGGCTTCCAGATCCGTGCCGATTACCAGGGTCCGCAGGTAATTCCGCAGGGAAAAATGCGTGCCATGTACGGCGTTGACGGCGGCGTTAAGTACGACCTCACCAAAACGCTGAACATCAGCGCCAACGTTCGTGACATATTTAACACCCGCAAGTTCAGGTCAGACATTAATTACAATACCCCATACTTTACCAGCTCACAAGTTAGCGAGCGCAGGTTTTCAACCCGCACGGCTATCTTCACGCTTTCGTACCGCTTTGGTAACAACGGCATCCCGCAAAAACGCAAGGAGAAAAAGGACAACAACCAACAGGATCAACAGGACAGTATGCCTGATGATAATGGCGGTGGTGCTGCCCCGGCTGGCGGAAATGGCGGTTCGCCTGCAGCCGGAGGTGTGAAAGGGAAAGGATAAAATATTTTCTATCTGCCTACAAAACGAAGACCCGCTGTTACTGCGGGTCTTTTTTTGTCCTGTCATTCCGAGCGACGGCGAAGAATCTTATACATTCGAAAAAGTATACACCAGAGAAGTCGTCCGCATACCTTTTAGCAGTAAGTGTCGCTTCCTGAAGATCCTTCGCTCCCGCTCAGGATGACAAAAGACTTAGATTGAATTACTTATCACCATACACCCCACTCAAAAACTCCGCAACTGTTACCGGCTTCCTACCCAATATCGCTTCCAGGTCAGTGGTGACGTTAGCAAACTCACCTTCCTTGTTCGCTTTGCTGAAGCCGGCGAAAAGGCCGACGTATTCTGCCGGTACGCCTGCTTTGGTGAGGGTTTCAACAAACTCCTCTTCGGTAGGCGATACATAAACGATTGGATGACCGGTGATGGCTGCAATGTCTGCCGCTACCTCGCTCCATGATACGGCTTCGGGGCCGGTTAGCTCGATGCTTTGGTTGTTGTACTTGCCGGTTTCGTCGAGCAGCACGTTTGCGCCCGCCTCGGCGAAGTCGGTGCGGAGGGCGTAGGCGGTTTTGCCCTCGCCTGCGGGCTGGTAAATGGTATTGGTTTCCAGCAGTTGATGGCCGGCGAAAATTGGGATCATATCGGCATAAATGCTATGCTGCAAAATGGTATAGGTTAAACCCGATTCCTTTAGCTTGCGCTCGGTATTCAGGTGCCCTGCGGCTACAAACGCTATTGGTGACGATGCGCTTTCGTTTTTTCGCTGGAAGCTGGTGTATACAATATGCTTTACTCCTGCTTCCTTCGCAGCTTTTACCACGTTGTCCTGCTGCTCAATGCGGTTAGTAATATCGTTGCCCGATACCATGTACAGTTTATCGATGCCCTTAAATGCGGCTAAAAGGGAGGCGTAGTCGTTATAATCGCCGATCAGTACATTAACGCCCCTGGCCTTTAAAGCTGCGGCCTTGTCTGCGCTGCGGGCAAGGATGCTGATGCCGGCTGCACCTGTTTTTTTTAATAATGATTCGGTTACTGCGCTACCAAGCGGCCCGGTGGCACCTGTTACTAAAATGTTGCTCATGTTGTTATTTTTAAATATTATTTTTCTTATACTTCCAAAATAGTTACTTACTTTTGGAGAGTTAAAAGTAAATAGTTACTGGACACCAAACAAGAAGGCACTTTAAAATCAGTCACTTACCTGCGGGTGACTAATATTGAAAATCAGTTAGTTATGATTGAAGAAGATTTAAAAAAATATGATTCATTTGACGATTGCCCCGTGCGAAACGTGCTGGACAGGATCGGCGATAAGTGGTCAATCCTCATCATTTCGCTTTTGGGCGAGTGCGGAACGCTGCGTTTTAACGAGATCAACCATAAAATCGGTAACATTTCGCAGAAGATGCTTACCGTTACCCTGAAAACCCTGGAAGCCGACGGACTGCTTTCGCGTAAAATTTACCCGGTGATCCCCCCGAAGGTGGAGTACACGCTCACCCCGCTCGGCGAAAGCTTGCTGCCTGCTATTCATACTTTAACTTTATGGGCGGTTGAGAATATGCCGGCGGTGCTGGCATCGAGGGAGGAATACAGGTTGGCGGTGGCAAGGTAGCGTTGATTAGGGAATAACGAATTTTGAATGATCAAATAACCAACCGAAAAGTCAAATTAACCCGCGCCTTCATTGGTTTTGCAGATTTAGCGATGCGGTGCTCCCAATGTTCCTGCAGGCCGGCCTTCATCAGCAGCAGGGAGCCATGCTCCAGCCGGACGGAATAATGTTCGTTGTGGCTGGCCTTATTACGGATATCAAAACTGCGCACCTGCCCGAAACTTACCGATGCAATTACCGGATTTTTACCCAGCACACTTTCCCTGTCGCTATGCCAGGCGACGGAATCGTTGCCATCGCGGTAATAATTGAGCAATACGCTATTGAAATGAATGCCGGCTACGGCTTCTACTTTTTCCTTCAGCATTAATAACTCCGGCGTCCACGGGTTGGGGTTGGATATTTTCCCCGATACCGAATAGTCCGTGCCAATATCCCCATGCCAGGAAGTGAGCCGCGGCGTAAGGTATTCCTTGTCCCACATTTTTTGTGTGCTTTGCTTCCACGGTGTTTTGGTGATAAATTTTTGTAATAAATAGTTGGCGGCTTGTTCATCCACAAACCCTGGGTGGTATGCTAATAGTTCCTTTGGCAATCCTCTGCTCTGCCCTGCTTCTGCAAAAAAACTTAACTGTTCCATTATTTAATCACGTTGATAAGCATTCATTTTGGGATATTTTTCATCCCGGTACCAGGGCTTTTGGGGCCGGTCGGCGTGAAAACCGTATTGTTCGCGGTAGGCTTTGCGTTCGGCGGTAAAATGCCACCAGCGCTTGTTTTCGTCGCGGTTTTCGATATAGTGAACCAGCAAACGATAGGAGTCCTCTACGCAGGGATCAGCCCACGCGCCACAATGGCGCTCAAAGGCATCAAAAAGTTCCACCGCCGCCCTTCCTCTTATTTGCTCCAGCGAATAGTAACCCTGGCTGATCAGTTCTTCGGCAAAGTTGATACCAAGCGAGGGGATACTTTGAAATACGCTTAGCGCATTCAGCTCCCTGGCACGTTCATTTGATGCCTCCAGCAGTGCAGCAATTTCGTCAGGCGCGTAATCCTGCAACATTTTCTGGCTCACTTTTTTGGTTTTAAGCAATTGCTTTTCCGGCAGGGTAAGCCGGTAATTAATGGTCTTTTTCATGGCTTATTGATTCTACAAAAGTATTTCAAATATAAATAAAATACTAATATTTTTAGTATTTTATTGCGTTTATACTAGATTTGCGTGCGGTACTATTTAGCACGACACCCGTTTTTGACTCACCTACTACTGCTACTCACCACTGTTCCTTCCCCACTATGGGCTATGGACCATGGACCATGGACTCGCCTTACAATTATCTCTCATCAAAATTTCCCTCTCCCTGCAACCATTGCAGAAAACTTTACGTCTTGCCGTAAATAAATCTTAACAGCAATGAACACAATTATTACTTCAATAAAAAACATGCTACTCGTGGCAGTGTTTACTATCGCAACAATTGGCGGCGCAATGGCGCAAAAGGGGACTAAAACCATCGGCAACAAACCGCGGTCGGGCTCATCAAACAGCAGTTTCGACATGGTGAAGGGCAACCAGGTAGGCATAAAAATGAATGCCGGCCACAAGCCTGTGCAACTCCTGAAGCTTAGCTTCGACGTGGATAACGACAGCCATGACAGCCTGCAATTCAAAGTAAATATATACGAGTTTAACGACGTTACTCCCGGCCCAAACCTGGTAAAGCAGAACGTTTACGGCGCCATTCCAAGCGGTAAAAACAAAATAACGGTTGACCTGGAGCCTTATAACATCGTCGCCAAAAAGGAGATCCTGGTAGCCATTGAGTGGGTGAAGAGCTATAACGCGAATAATCATTTTGCCATCGGCCTCTTTAACGGCGGCACTTACCGCTTTGAACAAGGAATGTGGAAGAAAACGCCTGTTGCCGGAGTTGACTTTAATGTGCTGGTGAGGAAGGCGGGGTAGCAGTGGGGGAAAAGTCCGTAGTCAATGGTCGATAGTCCATGGTTGTGAGGGTATATATTGCGGTATCCGCATATTCAAACAGTATATCCCCGTCATGCCGAATTATTTCGGCACCCCACAGGACACGTCTCCGCGCGACAGCGTGCATAGTTGTATGGAGTAGACTTAGCAGGTAGGGTGCTGAAACAAATTCAGCATGATAGATTTTTTATTTTTCCGTTCGCTTTTTCCAAAACATATTTCCCTATCATTGCTTTTACTGGTATGCTTAAAAAAACAGGAATAGCGCTGGTATTTTTATTGGCGATGGTTGCGGCAAGCGTTAAGGCGCAGCAAAAGGTATTTTATCGCGCAGGCAATGGCACCATTATTCCGGCCGCCACCCTGGACTCTATCATTGCCGCAAAAGACAAAAAGCTGAAGCCGCTGGGGTTTTCCATCAGTCGCACCATAACCGATAAGAAAATTTCGGGCGATTCCCTTATATACAGCTTTACCCTGAATGCCGCCAATGGCAGCGCAGCTGCCAACGCCAAACGTTATTTAGCCTTTATCGGGAAGCCTTTGCCGCCGTTTAGCACAAAGGATTTGACTGGCGTTACCATTAGCACCGATAAGCTGAAGGGTAAGCCGCTTGTGATCAATATGTGGTTTACTACCTGCGCTCCCTGCATTGGCGAAATGCCGCAATTAAATACCATCCGCCATGATCCGGCGAATGCCAATGTGCAATTCATCGCCATGACGTTCGACAGCCGCGAAAAGGTGAGCGGTTTTTTAAGAAAGATACCATTCGATTTCATCCACCTGCCCGACCAGCTTGCCTATTGTCAGCAGTTTACAAATGATTTCCCAATCAATATTTTTGTAGATAAGAATGGCATTATAAGCACCATACAGGATGGTATGCCAATGGTATACGATGAAAAGCTGAAGGTGTTTACAGATAAGGTTGATCCGAGCGGGTTTAACGAGGCGTTAGGGAGAATAAGGTAAAGCGCTGAGCAGTTTTTAGTGGGCAGTTGGCAGTCGTAAAAAACCACCAACATGCGCCATTTCGAATTTATTAACGGCACCTCTTATTGCTTTTGAATAGCTGACGGTTTACTGCTACCACTATGCTTAGTGCGTCCACAGCCCGGCGCTCATGCTTTCCTTCGATAAACTCAGGACAGGCTTATGCCTCAGTATGACACCTTTTTTTGCCCCCCCCCTGCTACTGCTACTTACCCCTGCCACTTTCTTACTATGAACTATGAACCATCAACCATGAACTCCCTCACTGTTGTTGCTGTTGCTGCTGCTGCATGATCTCCATATAACGCTGGTAGCTGTTTTTTTGTGCGGATGAGACTGCGGTAACGGCAGGTGATTCGTTAAAGTGAACGTCGCTGTTGTTCAGTACATTTTCATCATCTACGGATACGGCTACTTCCAGCTTGTGGTTGGATGAGCCTTTGTAAACACCCTTAACCGGGGAGCAATCTGAAAAATTACGACCAACAGCCAGGCGCACATGAGTTTCGTTGGCGACGCAGTTGTTTGTTGGGTCGATGCCGAGCCAGCCGTAGTCAGGGATATAGGCTTCGGCCCAGGCGTGGGTGGCGCCCTCGCCGCGCATGTTGTTACGACTGGTGCAGATATAGCCGCTTACGTAGCGGGCCGGGATGTTCACCATACGAAGCATCTCCATCAGGATATGGGCAAAGTCCTGGCAAACGCCGGCCTTCAGCTTCCAGATCTCATCAAGCCTAGTCTCTACGGTGGTAACTCCCTTTATGTAGTTAAAGTTATCGTACACGTACTGGCAAAAGCGCAGGGCCACATGGTAAGGCGTCTCGTCCTTTAGGCGTTCTTCATCAACAATTGCCTTCAATTCATCTATCCCCTCAAAATACTCCTGCCGCAGAAAATCGATATAAGGCACAATAAATTGCAGGTGTTTCAGATCCTCCCACTGCTGCGACGGGAAGATATCGCTTACGGGCAATGCACGGTGCCTGGTGGTTACCCAAATTTTTGAATTTATGGTGAGCGCAAAGTGTGGTTCGCTATAGGTAAAGCTGCCTACCTCGTTGCCATAATAGTCGATGTGCGTATCCACCTGCGGATTACCGGTTATGGTAAGCTCCTGCTTGATCACGTCCTGGAACTGATCTTTTATCGGGAACAGGATGATCTGGTTAGCGCTGTCGCGCACGGGTCCCTCGTATATGTAGCGGGTTATATGTTGAATTTCAAATTCGGGCATGGGGAGTGATTGTTTAATTTGATGATTTGAAAATTTGAAGATGCCTGTCGCTTTTAGAAGTCATCTTAAATTTTTAAATAATCATATCTTCAAATTGTTATTCATTTTCAAATTATCAAATTGCCAATTCTTCAAATTAGCTATTCGCAAAATAATGTTCATTCAATGCATTTCCTATTCCGTAAAGTTCGCTGCGGATCTGGGTCAGGTATTGGTGTAGGCCGTCCTGCTCGATGCTTTTTACCGAGCTGTATTTGATGCGGCTCTGCAGGCGGCCTATTCGGAACGATAGCTCCCTGAAATCATCGGCATTGCTGTTGTTTTTCAGCCTGTCGAAATACCGCTGGATATTGTTTACCGAATAGATCACCGATCGCGGGAAGTCGTTGTTCAGCACCACCTGCTCCAGGATGTTGCTTGCCTCGAAGCCCTCGCGGTAAGTTTTCAGGTACAGCTCATATCCGCCTAACGACAGCAGCAAATGCTTCCAGTAGCTGGTGTCGGTCAGCAGGTCGGGGTTATCGCTTACGGAGCCAAACTTGGTATCCAAAATATCCACCGACTGAATCGCCCGTTCCAAATATTTGCCGATGTTCATAAAACTGCGACCCTCGCCGCGTTCCATGGTGATCTCCGCGGTGCCGTAGTAGAGCATTACCTGCTTTATCAGCACGTCCAGCACCCCGATAGGGTCGTCGCGTTGCAGGGCCTTTTCAATTTTGGGGTCCTTTACTGTGTGGTAATACTCATTGAGGCATTGCCACAAATCCTTGGGGATGTGTTCCTGCACGCCCCGGGCGTTCTCGCGCGACAGGGTGATGATGTTCAGGATGGAGTTGGGGTTATCTTTGCCGGTAACCATATACTTCAATACCGCCCGACTGTTGTTATCCAGCTTTTCGGCCTCTTCCTCATCCTGCCCTGCAAAAATACGGATCACCGGCGCCCAGGTAAACTCCTGGATGGTATCCTGGCTCGATGCGTAGTTGATCTTCAGCATCCGCAGCATCCCGTCGCTGCGCTCAATGTACCTGCTTAACCAATAAAAACTTGCTGCTACCCTGCTTAACATGTGAGGCCCCCTAGCCCCCTAAAGGGGGAATTAGCCCCCCGACCCCCTGAAGGGGGAGCCGAAAGGTTGGTTATTGATATCATATTTCTATCTGTCATTCTCTTATTTTTATACCCGCATTTAGGAAGCTTCCGTTCCCCCTTCAGGGGGTTAGGGGGCCAGCACCCATGTATCCTTGCTACCCCCGCCCTGCGAGCTGTTCACCACCAGCGAGCCTTCCTTCAGGGCCACGCGGGTTAAGCCGCCGGGCACAATCTCAATCCCATCGGGACCGTACAGCGCGTAAGGCCTTAGGTCGATGCGGCGGGGCTGGAGTTCGCCCTGCATGTAGCATGGCGCCGAAGATAAGCTTATTGTGGGCTGCGCGATGAAATTCCGCGGGTCCTTCAATACTTCCAGCTTGTATTCCTCAATTTCCTGCTCCGTGGCGGCATGGCCCATCAGCATCCCGTAGCCGCCGCTGCCGTTGGTCTTCTTGATCACCATTTTGTTGATGTCCTTGAAAACCAGCTCGCGTTCATCACGATTGCCGAGCTGATGAGTAGGTACGTTTTTGAGGATCGGCTCCTCATTCAAATAATAGCGGATCATCTCCGGCACGTAAACATATACAGCCTTGTCATCAGCCACTCCGGTGCCAATAGCATTTACTATGGCCACGTTGCCTTTGCGATATGCGCCCATGATGCCGGCAACACCCAACATGCTCGACGGGTTGAACACCAAAGGATCAAGGTATTCGTCGTCCACACGGCGGTAGATCACGTCTACCTGCTGCAGGCCGGTGGTGGTTTTCATGTATACCTTATGGTTGTTTACCACCAAATCGCGCCCCTCCACCAGCTCAACGCCCATCAGGCGGGCCAGCGTGGTGTGCTCAAAATAGGCCGAGTTATAAATGCCCGGACTCAGCAACACAATAGTAGGATTGGCGATCTGCCTTGGCGACAGCGCCAGCAGGTTCTTGTATAATATGGTCGGGTATTCCGTAACGCTCCGCACACCGCATTGCGGCAGCAGGTCGGGGAACAGCCGCTTGGTGATCTCGCGGTTCTCCAGCATATAGCTTACGCCGCTGGGGGTGCGCAGGTTATCCTCCAAAACATAAAAGGTGCCATCGTAATCACGGATGATGTCGATCCCGCTGATGTGGACGTAGATATCATAAGGCACCTGCAGCTGGTACATTTCGCGCAAAAAATGCGGGCAGGAGTAGATAATATCTATCGGCACAATGCCATCCTTTATGATGAACTGGTTGTGGTAAACGTCCTTCAG
This sequence comes from Bacteroidota bacterium, assembly GCA_030775685.1. Lineage (GTDB taxonomy): Bacteria > Bacteroidota > Bacteroidia > Sphingobacteriales > Sphingobacteriaceae > Mucilaginibacter. The sequence continues at coordinate 154,733 of JALYIP010000083.1, read as the reverse complement.
GAACAGGTTGAGGGCGGTAAGGCGCTGCTTGATACCGCGCTCCACAAAGGCCCATTCTTCCGCAGTAATAATGCGGGGGATGATATCGAACGGGAAGATCTTTTCAATGCCCTCGCCGCTGTTGTACACCGTAAAGGTAATGCCCTGGCTCATGAACAGGCGCTTGGCCAGCTCTTCCTTCTTATTTAAATCGTCTGCCGACTCACCCGAAATGTATTCGATCACCTTGCGGTAATGATCGCGCACATTGGCGTCGGCGCCGTACATTTCGTCCCAAACGCCGCCAATGGGGCTGTATTTATCAAAATAACCTGATTCTTCCATAAATAAAATACCTAAAATAAAATATGATAACCAGTTACTTTTAAAAAATGGTAATTTATGAAGTGTTTTTGTATAAAAACGAATTATTTATCATTTTTTTTAAGATATTTTTAAAATAAATTAGTGTTTATGTGGAAAATGGCAATTTAGGAGAAGCTGAAAGCGGAAAGATTAAAGCATAAAGCTGAGAAAAGAGCCAAACTATAGGAATACTTTAAATATCGAACATTGGATATTGAATTTTTAATAATTTCTGGTCATTCTAAAATTAGCAAGTTGAGCCCAAAAAAATCATGTTATTTAACCCTATATTCCTATATGAACTAAATTAACACCAAACAATTAAGGTTAACAGTCGTTTAGCGTAAGAAATTTAATTAGAAATTAAACTATTTATGTGTAAGCTATTTGTTCTTGAAGACAATACCGTAGACCAATATATTATAAAAACTAACCTCGAGAAGTATGGGGCATTTGAAGAAATAACTTATTATAATAATGGCAAGCCGCTTATCAATTATTTAGATGCCAACAAGGACAATCCCGTACATCTGCCCGACATGATGTTTGTGGACCTGGAAATGCCCGATGTTAACGGCTGGCACGTGCTTGAAAAGCTTAATACATTAAGCGAATCATCCTGCAAAGAGATCATAGTATATGTAATTTCTGCCTCTATCGCCCTAAAGGATATCCTGCGGGCCAAAGCTTACGGTTTTGTGAAGGAGTTTATCAGCAAACCCGTTACCAACAAAAATTACAGAGCAATAAGCGCAGAGGCAGATTTGATTGGCATGGAGAGCTAAAAATAAACGTCAAAACAAGATAAGATACTTGCACAATCCGACATTTTTTTCCTGGTTTCACCAACAGTCAACCCCGGGTCAATTTCCTTTGGTTAACATTAACTTAACACAGTGATAATTCTGCGTTAACCTTAAGCAGCTACCTTTACAACACTTTTCTAACATTGTTTAATCAGTTCAGTTAATTGCACTAATAAAACTAAAACCATGGAAACTAACGTAAAGATCGAAAATCAAAAAAGGGAAATCTCCCAGATGAAGGCCAATTCGGAAGATGAATATTGGGCTAAGAAATACGATGTTTCTACCGAGCAGCTTAGAGAGGACGGCAAGGTTACCAGTATCGCTGAAAAGATCCTGAGAGCCACCACCAAAAACAAAAGCTTTAGCTTCTAAGCGATCCAAAAATATTTCACACTTTAATATCCCGCCGGTTTGTATAAAATAAGCCGGCGGGTTTGCTATGACTGTTTTTAGCGTTTCTGATTTTTATAAAATTATTGGGAAAGATAATAACAATAGCAGCGCCTCAATCCCATACCCCGTTCCCCGCAGTAAGGATGACGGGTTCGCCGCCGGTAATCAGGATGGTGTGTTCGTGCTGGGCAACAAAGCCGCCTTTATTACCGACCAGTGTCCAGCCATCTTCCTGCGTTTCGGCAATGGTGGATGCGGTAGAGATAAATGTTTCAACGGCTACTACGGAATTCTTTTTAAACCGCTGCATGTTGAAGCGGTCGCGGTAATTGGCGATCTCATGGGGCTCTTCATGCAGGCTCCGGCCTACGCCATGCCCGGTGAGGTTTTTGATGACCGTATAGCCGCGTTTTTTCGCTTCGGTTTCAATGATCTGGCCAATGTCTTGTACCTTCACCCCGCCTTTGATACTGCTGATCGCCTTCCGGAGGATCTCCTTCGACGCGGTTACCAGCGGTTGATAGCCATTAACATCCTCGCCCAAAACAAAGGAACAACCATTGTCTGACCAGTAACCATTCAGCTCGGCAGAGACATCGATATTAACCAGGTCGCCGCTTTGTAATACCACCTCCGCTTTCGGGATGCCGTGCGCAACCTGGTGATTGATGCTGATGCACGTATAACCCGGGAAATTATAGGTTTTTATCGGTGCCGAGTTAGCGCCGTGTTCGTTTAATATAGCGCCGCCGAAATCGTCCAGCTCCTTGGCTGTCATTCCCGGCTTTGCATGATCCATCATTTGCCGCAATACAAGCGCCACAAGTTCGCTCACCGCTTTCATGCCTGTTAAATCCCCGGTTGTTGTGATTGACATTTTTTCTTTATTTATTTGATCCTATAAGTAAACCTGGCAAAGGTACGAAGATTAGGGCCCTGCTAATAGTCACTTAAAAAACAAAACCTCTTTTTAACAGGTTCACTTAACAGATGGCAAACTATTTAACTGAATTTAAAGACTTCCTGGTGGAACAGGCAAGGATCCACGAGGTAAACCCGGTATTGTTTGGCTGTCTTTACCTGCTTAGCAAAGTATTGATCGTAATTTTTGTTGCCCGGGCCATCAAAAACCTAAGGGCGGGAAGGCCCATCCTGCTGCCACTGGTATGTGCGGCAATTGGGTACAGCCTGCCTTACCTTTACCTCATCATCGCCGGAAAAAATATCCCGTTGTGGATCTACTTTGTGATCGGCGTGGTTTACATTTTCAGCGGCCTGTCGATCAACAGGAAAATCCGCAACGCAAAGAATGAGCAGGTGAACGATATTGTCTAAGCGACTGAAAAACAAAAGCGCCCGGGAAATCACACCCGGGCGCCTTCAATAGCATCATTTAATATTATTGCCTGGCTATTTTATACAGTTTCCCACCGTCGGTAGCAGCGTAAATAGCGCCGTCCTTGCCGGTAGCCATGCAGCGCCAGCGTTCGTTTTTATCGGCAAGCAAGCGTTCCTCGCCCACTACCTTGTTATTTTTGATTACCAGCCGGGTAATGAACTGACTGCTCAATCCGCCGAGAAACAGGTTATTTTTCCACTCGGCAATATTACCTGTGTAAAACATCATGCAGCCCGGTGAAATAACCGGGTCCCAATAATAAACGGGCTGGATAGTTCCCTGTTTTTGCTGGATGCCGTCATAAACCTTTTTGCCGCTGTATTCAATACCATAGGTAACAAAAGGCCAGCCATAGTTACCACCCGGTTTTATCAAATTGACCTCGTCGCCGCCACGGGGACCAAATTCGCATTCCCAAAGGCCACCGGTAACGGGGTTAATGGAAAAGCCGTCCGGGTTACGGAAACCCAAAGCGTATATTTCAGGTTTAGCGTTAGCCTTGCCGATGAACGGGTTACCGGCAACCGGTTTTCCCTCCTTTGTGATATGGATGATCTTACCTGTGGTTGTACTGAGGTCCTGCGCCTTTACGCGGATATCATCCGCCTGGCGGTCGCCGGAGGTGACGAACAGGTTGCCTTGTTTATCAAACAATAAACGCGAGCCGAACTGGCCATCGCCCTTATAGCGCGGAAACGCCTCCCAAATCACCTTTACATTTTCCAGCTTTGTTTCATCGGCAGAGAGTTTACCTTTTGCCACAGCAAGTGTAGCGCCTTCACCCGGCTGGGCGTAGGTCCAGTATACCATGCGGTTAGTGGTGAAATTGGGGTCGATGTTTACGTCGAGCAAGCCGCCCTGGCCGCCGTACTGTACGGTTGGGAAGCCGGTAATGGTTTTCGCGACCTTGCCATCGGTAGTCAGGATTTGCATAGCTCCCGGCTTGCTGCTGATGAGCAAACGACCGTCGGGCAAAACATGCATGCCCCAGGGGCCATTCAGCCCGGTATTGATAACTGTAACCGTATACGGGGTTTTGGTTTTAACACTGCCGATGCGGGTTTGCCCCGCGAAGGCTGGCTTATAATCGCTGTTGGCCTTTTTGGTTTCAACAGGCGGGCCGGTTTGCGCCCTAACAGCTGCGGTTACCGATAAAAGGGCGGCGCCCAATATTAACGGCTTATAAAGTTTTGAAAGCATATTGTCGGTTTTTGTTTGTTCCAAGTAAAATACAAGTTTAATAGATATATGTTTAATTGTAGTGTGATTTTTACAGTTATTTATTTTTTTGGCAGACCCAGGTACGGGTGACAGGTTTGGCGTTTCGCGCTGAAAAGATGGAAGATGCCGGGTTTACAAATGTTTACACTTTTGAAAAAACAAATTTTTAATTCATTGATTATGATCAACTTAAAAAAAATCATGGTTTACACTTTTTGCAACAGTTGTATAGTTAATATAGGATTTGTTCACAAATTTGTATAGCTATTTTAGGACGTGCTGGATGGTTTACATGGTTTACATGGTTTGATGTAAACCAATAGTATAAATAATTGATAGTCAGTCATTTAATACTTTTTTCATAGGAAATTATCGGTTTATATGTAAACCCACTTTTTTGTCTTTTGTATTCTCCGCTGCAAGCGACGCTTGCTGTATTTTACAGCGTTTTTTTAATTGGCTTTGGCACTACTTCCTCAAAATACCCATAAAAAATAATACAAGGTATAAATCACTGCAGCGATACTCAAAATACAGTAAACAATGTAGTTGTACCTTCCATAGTACCGCGGATAGTCCGCTTCAATCAATTTCAAATCGCCGGAGCATAGGTAAGCAATGCTAAGATGAATAACAATTGGGGCCAGAATCAGGATAGCTTCAGACGTTGAATCAAGGCGGGCAGTATGTAGCGTTAATAATTTAAAAATCGAAAATTCCGGGCACCAGAGCAGAATTATGGTTGTGGTTTCGGTTATATCGTAAAAGGCGTCCTTGTACCGCCCCTTATTTGCCAATTTAGACGCGGACGCATTTAAAAACAACGCAATAGTTTTAAACCTGCTTAGCTTTTCCATTTATTATAATTGATTGCCTTTCAACTTGTACTAATAAAATATTTGCATTATTAATAACGTCCCCCCGGCAATACAGCCTATCCCTAAAAAGAAGAAGCGAGATTTTAGACCAAGTGCGTCAGTTTGATCTTTATCCTCATTTTTCATTTGGTATATTGTAATCCATATGCCAAATACAACCAGGACAATTCCTAAAATAAAATATAAAAAACTCATTGTGATGCCGCGAGGTTTATTTCGGGTTTAAGGTACAATAATTTTCACCTCTGGATGCAGTATGGTTTGTCGCTTGCTCGAATTCAGCATAACAAGATAAATATTTTTTGGATAGGATAAGCATTTTGCAACTTGCATGTTGGCTACCTAAACGCGGGAGCGCCCGGCTGAGTACGTGCTCATTTACTATCTTCGGAATGATATTTTTTATCGCGATATATGGCGTAGATCAGTACCAATAACGCTATAAACCCTAAGGGCACTGTAATAAACACGAGCCAGAAACAAGTGAATAATATACTAAGCGTTTCTCCAAGTTGAATACCATAACGAACACAAGTGTCTGTTCCTGCTTCGTTAATATTACAGCCGAGGCTATTCCCAATCAAACTTCCTATTGTGCTCAAAATTATTGGCGATACAGTAAATAGCAAAACAGCTAAATAGTAATACGGAATCCGTTTAAGCCTTGCTTTTGTACCAAATAGTACTGGAGCCGGACGATCCTTATGATAATATATTTTTCTTTTCAAGTTGTGTAAACGCCTTTTCCTTTCAGCAAAACAAGATAAATATTTTTTGGATAGGACAAGCATTTTGGTGCCGGGCATATTGGCTACCTAAATGCGAGGCACTATCAGCCGGGATGTTTGGGTTAGCGCAGCACTATCACCCGGCGGGGCTTTTTTGTTTACAGACAAGCAGAATGCTTGTTATATTTTAGGTCGAAGTTGGTAAACTTCGTCCAGTGAGGGGGGATAACTCCGACCAAAGGCCAAACCTAAGTTTTGTAATTCCATGTCAACTCTAATTGTTATTCTTTTTACAGATTTCTATAACTTCTTTTAATTTTTCAATTGTCATAGCGGGGCGTTGGCTATGCAACATAGCATGACAATTAGGACATACCGGACACAAATCATTTATAGGGTCAGTCCACCTGTTTTTTCCTGAACGAGAAAGCTCTTCTTTGTGATGCACGTGAATGTAACTTTTGCCGTATACAACTTCGAAATTAAATTTACAAACTGCACAATTATAACCATGATGTAAGAGACAATCTTCTCTAGCCTTAGGATCTCTTTCATAACGCGTGAGTATAACTTGATGGGGATTCCCTTCACGAAATATCGGAAGTATGGAGGGTTTTTCTATCTGTGCCCTGCCGCCGTTGAAAGCGATCCATAACACCTCTAATTTATTGGTTACATCTTTACTAATGGCAATACCTGAGTGCTGAGGCATCCATACCTGGTGTTCCCTAATCTCCTTTTTTATAACATCAACTAATAACGTACTCTGAGTTTCAGGATCTAGCAAGGTATCAAATTCAATTATTATCCGCTCCACCATCTTATCCTGATCCTGCCAATGCGGTGAAAGAAACGGCCAGGAAACAATTTTGCCTGACCCAAAAATCCCTTGACGACCAAAAGTTTTACCAACTTTAACGATGAATGCTCTGTCGCCAGGACGCACCTGTTTGTGGGCGGCAACGCTCCAACGCTGCCTAGTACTTCCAGTTATGCGAATTTCCTCAATATTGTCAAAACGCTCGTCAAAGGGCCAGTTATCAGGATTCCATGAAAATAAATACGTGTTCATAAGTTATTGCCAATTTTTAACTTGTTCTTTTGGTCGCATTTACCGGTTGATTGGATGGAGGATATTTTTGGTAACCCGGAGGACTCGCCTTGAATAAAATGCCTTTTTTGTTTTCCTTCGCAAAATCGAAAACCTGTGCATATTCTAAAGAGCTTAAAGGAACATTGATTACATGTGTATTGAACATTCTCTGACCGATATACTTGTATATAGTCCTCGAATTCACATCGCTATATGGCGAAACCGCCATTGACCCACCATATTGACCGGTATTACAGATCACAACGTTGCAATACAATAGTCTTGTCAGAGATTCGGCCATCGCAAAATAGGTATTAAGGTCTTTATTAAGCGAAATAATAAACAAGTGATGGATGCGGCCCTGGTAAAGCATGATACGTTCTATATCAAATATATCAGAACATATCATTACGCCGAAGTTCCCGAGTTCCGAAGATTCAAACACATACATATACTGCTCAGGATCAGGAAAATGCTCTTCTGTTTTCTCAATCCCCTGCTTAAACATACTTCTTTCCATATAAGTAAAAAAAGTTTTACCGAATTGTAAAGATGTAACGCGAATAGCGCTTTCACGAGTGGCTATACCGTTAGGAAGACATATTGCGCCCCGATTTCTTATTCTTTTAGCGTCCTTCGGATTCCTTTGGAAGTCAATACCACAAATCACAATTATTTTATATCGTTTGCTGTACTCCTTAATAGTGGCTAGCTGGGATGGCGGCAGATGAAGTTCAGGTATGAGAATTACGTCAGGCCGATTATCATGCTTGACCATCTCTGCAAATCCCGTTTTTATTTCCTGCCAGACACGTTCCGCACTAATCGGGTTTATGTTCAAACTGAAAGGTGCTTCTGTCCCCCAAGATGTATCAGGATCAATGACAGGCTGGATAAGTCCTATTGTTACGAAATCTTTCATATTCTTTTAAAAAATTCATCCTTTGGACCTTCAAGATCATCTAGATTGATGTAAATTAACTGCCTAGGCTGATGATCCTTCAGGTTCATTTGCTGGTCGGCAAGCGCCGTTTGTATATTAACTAATCGGGTTATAAAGTCAGTCAATCCATGAATATTCGCATTATCAGATAATTCGATAATATCGTTATAAAATATGTCGACTTTATTTTTGAAAAAAATCGCACTAAGCAATATTCTCGAGTTGGATGATAGCGATTCTGTCTCCAGGATTCTGTGCGCCTGCGAGAATAACTGGTCAATAAAAACAATTTTATTAGCTGCCGGCGGCCACTCAAAGGACCGTGAAAGTAATTTGATCAGCAACATGGAATAACCAATAACAAGAGGAAGTTCATAATTACCCATGAACAGAATCGCTCTAAGATCCCAGAGGTTAGAAACTGGGAAGTAGCGTTTGTCATCGAGACGCTGGAACAACGGTGACAGCTTTACCTTATCTTTTTTAACTAAGGCCTTCCACGATGCCCAATCTTTCACATCGCTGGTAAGCCAGGATTCGGGAACAAGGTAATTTGTAGGATGCAGATACAAATGCTGCACAGGCGGCGCAGTAAACATTGCACGCAAGCCCTTCTCTCGTTTTTTAAGAGCGGCTCTTGTCAGAACTACGACCTGTCTGACAATCTCAATAAGGCTCCATTCAGAAAGTTTAACTTCTATAAAACCTCGCTTTGAGGGATGGTTGGCAAGATGCTCAATATATTTGTCAAGGCCTATATACTGTCCTTCCCTGCGATTGAGGACATTTTTTATTTTCGGATATGAATCTATAAACTTCTCAAAGACCTGTACGTCTTTAATTTTAAGCGAGGTTAACAGTTCAAGTGTCAGCGCATTATCCTTGGCAAATATTATTTGATGCTGAGGGCTTCTTTCTTTACCGCTATTTTCTGATATGATTTGCCTTATTTGGAGGAACTGTTCTCCTGATATACTACCAGGGTAAACCGAAAGAATGCTCCACGCGAGAGGTGATGACAGGTTCAGGCTGGCTCCGATTTTTTCAATAAAAGCCGGTTTACCGGACCAGGTAATTCTCGAAATACAATACCAGACAATATCTTCATGATCATATTTCTGCTCGGCAAATATCTCACTGCCCGTGTCATTCGCTATTGAACATATTGAACCGGTTTCTGGCCGAGCCATAAAACTGCTGAATGAATCCAATATCGCCGGCAAACTTTTACACTGATCATTGATAAAAAATGCTATAGATCGAAGATTATTAATAGTAGTTGTTCTAAAAGGGAAATTCAATTTGTTATATTCTGGATCAATATTTAAAGCACAAACATTTGTGATATATAACCAGGAGCAATGATTTTTCCAAAAAAGCCCGTTTCTGTTCTGAATGTCTGTAAAAGCCCGCTCAAGATATAATTGTACGTTAAGTAAACAATAGGCATATAAATATGATCGGCTCAGATTATGCACACTGCATTCTTCAATCTCGCCAAGTAATATACTAAGTCCATCATAGCCGGTTATAAAGCAAAATTCGACACATCGCCGCCATAATTTTACTTTATCAGGATTCTCTCTTAATGCTTTTAAAAGCAGCTTAAAAAGCCTTTCCTGTCTAATTTTAACTTCCGTGATTGCATCAGGTAAATTTGAACTTACTATATCTGCTGCGGCTATATTTCTCAAAGTAATCAATAGTTTTGACACGCCTTTTCCGTCATCAGGCTTTACACCATTATAATTGTCAAAAAGTGTCGCCGTCTTTTTGTCAAGTATGATCTGATTAATGGGAGCGAAAGGATCCAGCTTGCCAAAGTCGGGTTTTATTTGTCGTGCCAGGGCGCAGATTTTTCCTGCAGCAAAAGACATTTTCGTATCTTTTCTTATTTCTGTTCCCGGTAGATCGGTTAGGAAAAGATGCTTAAGATCTGCTTCCATAGAAAGCAGTTCATCCTTCTGCAAAAGATCCATATCCGTCCGGTCGATAGCAGAAACCTTTTGTAGTGTGTTAGTCATTAAAGGGTCGGGATATTCGACATCAAGTTCGATTGCCTTTTCATCTTCAACAGTAAATCCTATATCCGCGTTATAACTTAAACCGTCTTTCGGTTCGATCTTATCGGACTGGAATGTGATTGTGGGCTGCTTTTCTTTAAGCAGGAGATGATATATACCAAGGGTTTCTAGCAGCGCTTCTTTAGACTGTGATATAACCACATGGTCATCCACATATTTAAAAATAGCTGTATCTTTTCTCTCCCGGATTAGCTTTTGAAGCTCAATATCAATATCCATTAAAGCCACATTAGCTAAAAATCCTGCAACAAGAAGCCCTGTAGGCAAGCCGCGATAGAGTAATGCGGTCTTCTCATGATAATTATAGTATGCAGAGAGAGCGCTGGCTTCCCATCCCGTGGTGTCCAGTTTATTACTTAGCAATTGGGAAAGAACTTTAATTATGATTTCCACATCGTCCCTAGGTTCCCCATCATCCTTCACTAGGTACTTAACCATATTGTCTATGATCTTATCCGCGTTAATTGACGGAAAAAATGTTTTAAAATCAAGTCCGGCCCAATAAAGTTTCTTCAGTTCCTTCCTTTGCCAGCTTTTCTGATCAAGGTACCGGGTATCTGTAAAACCATCTTCCTGTGCCTGTTCAAATAATCTAACTTCTACCGGATCATTGAAGTCACTCACAGAAAATTTGTCAGATTTAGACATTATCGTTATGGTCATCGATATGTGCCGTTTATATCTTGGCCAACTTTGCTGCCAGGATCTAAAAAGGTTAGCGGATGTATTCTTACAATTACCCCGCTTTAGAGTCTTTTTACCAGTATCAGCATTCGTTTCGTACCAAACTGGTCGGTATAATCTGTTGCCATAGCTCCATTGCGGCATTTTCCTTTCAAGTATATCCCCAATTATATTTACCGCAGCCGTAGATATAAGTTGATCATCAAGATGGACAACGTAATAAGGTCGAATCCTATGTTCTCCGTTTTCTTTATCCTTTTTGGGAAACGGTAGTGGCTGAAGCGGTCGAGGCGTGTAATTGCCAGCTTTAATTTCAGCTATTAACATTGGAATCCGTTCCGACAATCCGGCTTCATATTTTACAAGACCAACTGGATCATACCATTCATTAGCCTTGTTAAGAAAAGAACTGATCTTTTTAAATGCAATAAAAAAATTCTCTTCGTCGAGAAACTGGTCAGTAAAACTTGGCATTGTATAAGGTTATAGGCGTGAAGCTAAATAATTCGATTGACAATTTATTAGAAATAATATTTATTCGGTTTTTAACCATCTTATGTCCTCTCCGAACCTGGCGTATATGTAGCGTTGGCCAAGAGCGTAAATGCGTACCGATGTCCCGCGTTCAGTAGCCAACGCGCTATGTAGTATAATGCCTTCCAAACCACAAACCCATCTACAAACAAAATCCCCTCTCCCTTCCTCTCTCTCAATTTTTAAAACAATTTCCCCGTCAATTTATTGAATAGCTATGATAACAGTGATCGGCATTTTTGAAAACGCAGAACTGGCAGATGAGGCCAGCTCCTACCTTTTGGCAAATGAATTTGAAAACGAAAATATCGACGTGCATACCAGCGGAAGCGATGCTGCCGAACAGGATCGGGTGGGCGATTTTTTCAACCATATTTATGCAGACGGACGGCAGGCTGCCCACTACGCCTCGCTGGGGCGACAAGGCACGGTGGTCACCGTGCATGCCATCTCGGCCAGGGAGGCGCAGGAAGCGGTCGACGTGCTGAATAACTACGGCGCCGTAGCTGTTAACGCCACCGAAGAAAACCCCGGCGGCGCTGAATCCCGCAGCCAGGTGATAGAACGCATTATTGCGCCGGAAAACAGGTTGAGGTAGTTGGAAATGGCCTTTGATGGCTGTTGAAAATAATATCGAATAATGAATTTCGAATGTCCAACTCCGAAGTTTTACTTCATTATTCGGCATTCAGTGTTCGATATTTAAATTTCGTGAGGAGTCCATCGATGTTCGGGGACAAATCATGCAAGCCGCGGCCCTGTGCGATTCCCGCCTTGGGGCGGGGAAGGGTGGGGTTTCTCGAACTAGAATCCCCCCGATAATCAAGCTAAAAGCATGGCGTAGAAACCCCTCCCTACACCCTCCCAAGGGAGGGAACCGCACCAGGCCACGCTTTTTGAATCATATCATGGTTTCCAAAAGGATTTCCCCCGTCAGCAGACAAGCCTCGGAAGAAATCCGGAAGCGCTGCCGGCCTACAGCGGTGGGTTGGGGCATAGGAAGTTTTTGCGTAGATTTATAGAGGAGCAGAATCATCCGGCAAAAACGGCGCAGCCCTCTTGAGCGCCTATAAAAAACAAACAACTTGCGAAAAACATTCCAGCCCGTGGTTTTTCCGGATTTGTGCGCCAAAGGCCCCGTGCGCAAAGAGGCCTTTCTGCTGACTTGATTTTTTTGGTCCTTTTTGTATCAAGACAAAAAGGACTAGCCCCCGCGGCAATTGAGCGGGGGGATCATTACGTTGAAGAATACATATTACTTCGAAGCTACCCGTGGGCTCAATACTGCTGAGCATGGCGTAGAAACCCCGCCCTGCACCCGCCCCAAGGCGGGAATCGCACAAGGCCACGCTTTTTGATGGGCTCGAGCTTTTTATACTAATATCTCACCAAACCCCTCACTTTACCCCAAACACCAACCCATCTCTAAACCCCGAAAAATCAGGCTTCAGCTCCCGCGAGATCAGCTGCAGGGAATCGTGGTTGCGGACCAGTTCGAGGTAATGAAACATGGGCTTGTAATTGTCCGCAAGATCGGGCGTTACAGCGCTGGCATACAGCGGCTGGTGCAGACCGCCCCCACCGCCGATCACCAAAAAATCCTTGCCCTGCACATTAAACCGCTCAAAGTTGTGCGAGTGGCCCGAAACAAAAAGCACGCACTTTTTTGAGTTGATGAAGGCCGGCAAAAAGTTCTGCCGCACTTCCATGGATGGCTTCACGATCTTGCTATTGGTATACGGCGAATGGTGACAGCCAACAATAATAAATTTGATGGCAACATCGGCCTCCAGCTTTTTGATAGCGGCGGCATACCAGTTGTCCTGCGCCAGGATCTCGGCGGTGGTCATCTTAGCAAAGTTGGAGTTGAGCAGCACCACGGCCACAGAATCTATCACCTCGGTATAGCCTGCGGGATTGTACATGGGGAAGCGGGCCCGGAACTTTTGGGTTCCGCGACGAGCATTCAGCATCACCTCGTGGTTGCCCAGCGTGGCATAAACGGGAATGGAGTCGAGGGCGCATTGTTTGATGTATTTGTCGATGTGGGCCCACTTCTTTGTTTTATAGCCGAGGGAAACTACGTCGCCCAGGATAAACAGCGCGCGCGGCCGCAGGGTATCTACATCCTTAAAGATCATTTCGGTAGCCTTCAGGTTATGGTTTGATTTAAGGAGGAGCTTCTCCACCCACATGGGTTCCTGGGTATCGCTGGTAAAGGCAATAATGGGTGACGGCTGCTGGGCGACCACACTGGTAAGGCTGAATATGAGCAGGGTAAAGGGGATGATGCGGCGCATTTTTGATTAACGTTTTTTTATGGGATTTTGTATGTGGGGGCGTTCCACCTGTCAAGTGTAAACCAAAAAGCGGACAAGGTGCAATATTTACACTTATTAAACATTAAGCAAAAGTGAAACACTATGATTATCAGCATGTTTCATGGTGTTCCACCTGTTCCATGTGTAAAAATGGAACGCTTTGCCCGCATAAATTATTATCTTGCCCAATTCAAACCATACCATTATGCCCGAACTCTGCTGTATAGGCCACATTACATCCGACAAGGTGGTTACCACCAAAGCTACCATGCACATGCCCGGCGGCACCGCTTTTTACTTCTCATGCGCTGTCAGCAAGTTGGATCTCAGCTACCTGCTCGTCACCGCCCTCGCCCCCGCCGAAATGCATTATGTGGCTGCGCTGCGCGATAAGGGCATTAAAATTAAAGTTCAACCCAGCGCCCATACCGTATATTTCGAGAACATTTATGCCGAGGACCAGGACCACCGCACCCAAAACGTACTCGCCACCGCCGATCCGTTTGATGTAGCGCAGCTGGATGATGTAGATGCGCAGATCTTTCACCTCGGCCCCCTGCTTGCAGATGATATCAGCACTGAATTGATAAAAACCCTTGCCGCAAAGGGTCGCGTTAGCCTTGATGTTCAGGGCTACCTCCGCAAACTCGATAACCAAAAAGTATACCCCACCGATTGGCCTGCCAAACAGGAAGCGCTGCAACACGTCTCCATAGTAAAAGCCGATGTTGCCGAACTCGAGGCCCTAACAGGCTGCCCCACAACAGAAGAAGGCGCCAGGCTGCTTGCACAATGGGGTGTACAGGAGGTAGTGGTTACCAATGGTAGCGGCGGCTCCGTAATTTATAGTAATGATACATTTTACACCATCCCAGCTTTTCGCCCAGCCATAATTGCTGATGCCACAGGCTGCGGGGATACCTATATGGCAGGCTACCTGTACCGCCGAATCAAGGGTGATGATATTCAGCAGTCCGGTGAATTTGCTGCAGCCATGGCCAGCCTCAAGATGGAATCCGCAGGGCCGTTTTTAGGGAATGAAGACGATATAAATAACTTTTTATCAACTCATAAATAATATGAAACCCAACGGCCTGGAAATATTCAATGCTTACCTGGAGAGGCAGGATGATAAACTCAAACCCGGCCTGGTTGCATTGAGGGAACTAATCCTGTCAATCGTTCCCGATGCCGAAGAAAGTTTCAGCTACCAGGTGCATTGCTTTAAGCATATTTATATGCTGGTGGGCATTGGCATAACAAAGGAATCGTGCAGCTTGTATACCATGAGCCCGCCGTTAATTAAGAAAATGAAGGAGGAACTAATAGGCTACAAGGCATCCGGTGCTACTATCCACTTTAGGCCCGGTGAAATATTACCTGTAGACCTTATCAAAAAGATCGTTTTAACGCGCATCGACGAAAACGAAGTGCTTGCGATAAGCAGAGGCAAGAAAAAATAAGCACATGCTCAACTGGGTATAGTGATTATAAACCTGCTATAAACACCCGGTTCCGATTTTACTTCGATGCGTCCGTTCATTTGCGTTACCGCGTCCTTAACAAGGTAAAGCCCTAAACCTGAGCTATTTTTGTTATTACCTGACATATAGAATTTGTCAAAGATGCGTTCCTGATCTGCTTGTCTTATCCCTAAACCGTTATCCTCCACTTCAATTATTGCATTTATGTCGCGCAGATACGTCCTTACCTTCACCCATTGCTCCTCTTTTTTAGGGTCGCTATATTTTATCGAGTTTGAAACCAGGTTGTTCAATATTACCTGTAGCTTAAGGGCATCACTATCAATCTTATCCAGTTCAATTTCCTTATGAAATGAGATCTCCTTCCCTTTACTCCTGTAATGATTTTGCGCTATTACGTTGTCGATAATTGAAGTTAAATGACATTCCTTTTTAATAAGCCCGGCATGCTTGCTTTGAATGAACAGCATCATTTCGTTAATAAAATGATCCTGCTTTTCAAGGCTTTCCCTCATCATCAGGATATACAATTTAATTTGCACGATGTCTGATTCCTCATCGATCAGTTCAATCAGGCCGATAAGTGCAACCAGCGGCGAACGGAGGTCGTGCGTTATATTAAATACAAACTTGTCCAATCCTGCATTTATTAGCTGCAGGTCGCTATTTTGCTCAACAATTTTCTTTCGGGAGTTTGACAGCTTCCTGATCATAATACCGGCGTAGGCTAACGAGTTGGATAAAATAACCAGCGTTATTAAAACATTCCCTATAAAAAGATATAAATTTATTTTGCGGCAAATTACGCCAAGCGTATCCGAAAACGCCTGCTCCTTAATGGTCAGATCCGCTGAAATATTGCTTATAGACACTATAAGAAGTTTCTTTCTGGCCGGTGACAATTTGCCCTCCGCCACTTCAGGATGTGATTGCAATCCAATCTGGTGCAACTTATTTACAAGCACGTCACCCTCGGCCCAAATCCCAATCACCTTCTTAAACATGGGTAAGTGCTGAAAGTTGCTGAAAAGCCAAATCAGGTCGTCAATGTCCTGGGGGTGATTTTTCCCCTGTAAAAAACCGTTTGCTGCCTGTTGATAGTTTTGTTCACCAGATGACAACGCGATCCTGGCTATGTGATCGCCGATCGGCACGCTGATCTCCTTTTCAAAAGCAGCATAATCATTCTCATTTCCTAAATAAATATAATTTATCAAATGAGCCGACGCGTCTTTTTGGCCCTTGGAATATTGCGATTCGCCATTGATGTAAGCTCGTGCAGCTGATAAAATCCTGATTGTATAAAAGTTCAGGAAGATCATTATTGCAGAAGCAATCACGACTATCAACAATAAAGTAAACGTAGTTTTTTTGAATAACAACTTAAGACGGGATACGGATGGTATAGGCTTGTCTTTCAAGGGAATGAAAATTAACTATCATTAATAGCTTATAGGCATTAACAAAAGATTAAATGGCTTTGACCGAGTATACGCGTAATCTTATATCGATGTTTCAATTTAAGCAAGCAATATGAAATTATTAATTAATCATTCAGCCATTTGTAAAACTTGTTAACCATGCCTCCGGGAGCGTTTAAATATTCCGCTTATTTACGTCAACAAAAAAGGCCTTGAAATTTCTCCCAAAGCCTTAATAGTTAAACATTGTTTGTCTTTACTCGCCGCTGGCATGCTCATGCGTCGCTTCCTCGCGGAACAGCTTCGCGCTGAAATAATCGTTATTCATGCGGCTGATGTTGGTCATCTTTATTTCTTTAGGGCACTCCGCTTCGCAGGCGCCGGTATTGGTACAATTACCAAATCCTTCCTCGTCCATTTGGGCAACCATGGCTTGTACGCGGCTGTAACGTTCGGTCTGGCCTTGCGGCAACATGCCTAGCTGAGTAACCTTTGCGGACACAAACAGCATTGCCGATGCATTTTTACAAGCAGCAACGCATGCACCACATCCAATACAGGTTGCAGAGTTAAATGCCTCATCAGCAATTACCTTAGGAATTGGAATAGCATTGGCATCGATAGTAACACCGGTGTTTACCGAAACAAAGCCACCAGCCTGTTGGATCCTGTCGAACGCAGAGCGGTCAACAGCCAAATCCTTTACAACCGGAAATGCAGCAGCACGCCATGGTTCAATCACAATGATCTCACCGTCGTGAAAGGTACGCATATGCAGCTGGCAGGTAGTGATCGCATTTTTGGGGCCGTGCGGATGTCCATTGATATACAGCGAACACATTCCGCAGATCCCTTCGCGACAGTCATGATCAAAGTGAATCGGCTCCTCATTTTTAAGGATCAGGCTCTCATTAACCACGTCAAGCATTTCAAGGAATGACATATCAGGCGAAATTCCTTCAGCCTTATAAGTCACAAATGCGCCTTTAGTTTCAGCATTTTTCTGCCTCCAAACCTTAAGCGTTAAATTCATATTTCCAGTACTCATTCTTTATTAGATTTGAGATGTGTTTTCTTGTTATTCGATCTTGAGTTATTGACCTGTTAAAACTTAATCAACCTAATCCAACTCAATCAACCGCTCACTATTTATAACTCCGCTGTGTAAGATGAACAAATTCAAAATCAAGCGTTTCCTTATTCAATACTTCCGGCTGGTTATCGCCTTTGTATTCCCATGCGCCAACGAAAGCGAAGTTATCGTCATCACGCAATGCCTCGCCTTCCGGAGTTTGCGACTCCAAACGGAAGTGGCCACCGCATGATTCCTTGCGCATCAGGGCGTCATCAACCATCAGTTCTCCAAGTTCAAGGAAATCAGCTACACGACCTGCTTTTTCAAGCGCTGGGTTAACTTCTTCGTTCTCCCCTACTACCTTGGCATTCTTCCAGAAATCAGCCCGCAAAGCCTGGATCAAACCTTTTGCTTTGGTCAATCCTTCCTCGGTGCGCGCCATGCCACAATATTCCCACATAATGTGGCCAAGGTCGCGGTGGTATTCGTTTACTGTTTTTGTACCGTTTAAAGCCAGCAACTTATTGATGCGGGCCAATACATCCTGTTTGGTTTGCTCAAATGCCGGATGTTTGGTGTCAACCGGTTTCGGGCCGATAGTAGCCAAATAATCACCTAAGGTATAAGGGATCACAAAATAACCATCAGCTAAGCCCTGCATTAATGCAGACGCACCTAAACGGTTGGCACCGTGATCGCTGAAATTACACTCGCCTAAGGCGTATAATCCCGGTACGTTTGTGCTTAAGTTATAATCAACCCAAAGGCCACCCATAGTATAGTGAACAGCAGGGTAAATTCGCATTGGTTGTTTGTAAGGATCCTCGTCGGTGATCTGGTAATACATGTCAAACAGGTTACCATATTTAGCAGATACCGCATCTTTACCTAACCGCTTAATCGCGTCGGCAAAGTCAAGGAAAACGGCAAAACCTGAAGTACCTACGCCACGGCCATCATCCACCATTTCCTTTGCGTTACGTGATGCCACGTCGCGCGGAACAAGGTTACCGAATGATGGATATTTCCTTTCCAGGAAGTAGTCCCTGTCGTCCTCTTTTACCTGGTCGGCAGTTATTTGTTTTTTTCTTAATTGTTCCGCAACCGCAACAGTTTTTGGCGCCCAAACACGGCCATCGTTACGCAACGATTCCGACATCAGCGTTAATTTACTCTGGTGATCACCGGTTACCGGGATACAGGTTGGGTGAATCTGTGTATAGCAAGGGTTAGCAAAAAATGCACCGCGTTTGTGCGCGCGCCAAGCTGCAGTAACATTTGATCCGATAGCATTTGTCGATAGGTAAAACACGTTACCATAACCGCCTGTAGCCAACAATACCGCATGACCGCTGTGGGTTTCGATAGCGCCGGTTATCAGGTTACGGGTAACAATACCTTTGGCATGTCCGTCAATGGTAACTACGTCCAGCATTTCGGTGCGGGTGTACATTTTAACCTTGCCCAAATGAATCTGGCGATTAAGCGCAGAATAAGCCCCTAAAAGCAATTGCTGTCCTGTTTGGCCCCTTGCATAAAAAGTACGTGATACCTGCGAACCACCGAATGAACGGTTATCCAGCAAGCCGCCGTATTCACGTGCAAAAGGAACGCCTTGGGCAACACACTGGTCGATGATGTTTACCGACACCTCCGCAAGGCGGTACACGTTGCCTTCGCGGGCACGGTAATCTCCACCTTTAATGGTATCGTAAAACAAACGGTAAACGCTGTCACCATCGTTTTGATAGTTTTTGGCTGCATTTATACCACCCTGCGCAGCAATAGAGTGCGCACGGCGCGGGCTATCCTGGAAACAAAATGCTTTCACATTGTAACCAAGCTCGGCCAGTGATGCCGCAGCTGCTCCGCCAGCCAAACCCGTACCTACAACTATTACATCGTATTTACGCTTATTGGCCGGGTTAACCAGCTTTAAGTTAAATTTATGCTTGCTCCATTTTTCGGCTAATGGACCTTGTGGAATTTTAGCATCTAAACCCATTTTTCTTTTCGTATTTATATTAGTGAGTTGTGAATGGTGAGTAGTGAGTGGGGAAAATCAGAGCATTCGACCTCTTACTATTCTCCACTCACCGCTCACTACTCACCTATTTCCCCAAACTATGTATTAAATAAACAACCGGCATTGCCGCAAAGCCTATCGGGATAATTACCGCGAACAGCCACGTACCTATAAAGTAAACAACAGGCGTGTATTTACGGTGTACCCACCCCAGCGTACGGAACGCGCTTTGAAAGCCGTGCAGCAAGTGAAACGATACCGCAAACATAGCTATCACATAAAAAATAACGTAAAGCACATTGCTAAAACTCTGGGCTACACGCGCGTGCAGGTCTTTCACCCTTACAACTTCTATGTTGTTTTCTGTAGTTACCGATTTTTCAAAGTTTGGCGATGTTGGCACGTAATCAACCGAAGTTGTTTTATCTGTTGACAAATCAGTACGGTATTCTTTATAAGCCACTTTATTACTATACTTATAAGCGAACCAAAAATCGCTCATGTGGATCACGATAAACAGCAACAGGATAGACCCTAGCAAACCCATGTTTTTTGACGACCACGTAGCAGGCGATTTGTTTACCGATGCATAAGATACCGGCCTCGCCTTGCGGTTTTTTATGGTCAGGATCAGTGCATAAACCGCGTGAACCAAAATAGAAAGGTAAAGCAGGTAGGCAATAACTTCTATCGGCGGGAAATGTGTAAGAAAGTTGGCGTACATGTTGAAGCCGAAACCATCATCATCTCTAAACAGCAAAAGGTTACCGCCAAGGTGTACAATTAAAAAGGTACACAGAAACAAGCCCGTTAAAGCCATGATCAGCTTTTTGCCCAAGGATGAGTTAAAGGTTTGTTTAAATTCGCTCATTATATCTCAGATTTATTTGGCAAAAGTATTTATTAAATGCCAAAAGATATAAATGGAAACAGGTTATTGAGTATGTATTAGCTATTTAGAAACAATCTAAAATACAATCTCTGCATTTAATTTTTGCAGATAATATCGCTTAACTTATATTAGAGGCGTGAAGGAAAGAGGCAAGACAGAAAGAAGCAAGAATCAAGATAAAACGTGGTTAATTTTAGCCCGATTTGCTAATTTCTTTTTCTCTTGATTCCCGGCTCTTGATTCTTGGCTCTCAACCCTCACACAAAAAATCTTATTGCTCACATATGAAACTCCCCTACATCATTATCGCAGGCTTATTATTGGCTGGCTGTAAAAAACAAGTTTATGTTGAATTTACAGGCACAGCGACTGGAATAAAAACCGGCGTATTTACCGTTAAAACCCTTGGCGACAGCACTATTTTTGGTGAGAATATAAAAGACGGCAAGTTCAATGTCGACAAAAAGCATCTTGGCAAAGCTGGTTATTATAGTATGAACATAACCGATGCTGATAATAAGGATGAGCATACGCCTTACGAAGTTTACCTTGAAGATGGCAAGTACTCCATTGAAGCTAAAGCCGGTGAGCTTTACAAATACCCAAAGATCACCTCCTCATCAAAGATCCAGGAACAGTTGTCGGCCTTTTATACGCTTGCTGATAATATGAGCAACGAAACTGTAAAAAACATTGGCAAAATCAATAAGGAATTAAAAGACACTTACATGAAGTCGACCCCTGAGGCTTATAATAACTTACTGGCCGAATTGCAGGCGAATCAAACTAAAATGCGTGACGTTGACGCTGAAGCGTTTAAGCAATTCCTAAAGCAATATCCGCAAAGCGAGATCAGTGCGCACATCATGTCAAAACTTGATTACGAGGGCGACCCGGTTACCTACTATGCCATATTTAAATCTCTTACTCCTGAAGCACAAAAAAGCGATGAGGGCCAGGAAATTGGCGATAAATTAAGCCACATGATCAACCTGGTAGTTGGTAAAAAGGCGCCAGCTATTCAAGGTAACACGGTAGATGGAAAAGCGTTTGATCCCAAAAGCATCAGTAAAAAATTAATTGTGATTGATTTCTGGAAAGCCGGCAATGAATTAAGCCGCAGAAACCACGACCAGGTAAAATCACTGATGGCCCAGGATGCTATCAAACAAAATGTGGCTTTTGTAAGTGTATCGCTGGATTCAAAATCAGACTGGTGGACAGGCGCCGTAAAGGACGATAAGCTGGACTGGACGCAGGTGTCCGACCTGAAAGGCAACGATTCGCCAAATGCGGCCAACTACAACATTACAGAGATTCCAAGTTATTATTTACTGGATGGAAACTGGAACATCGTGGTGCCTAAGATCGGCATTAAGAATATTGAGTTCGAGATCTCGCAATATTTGAAGAAGCATTAAGCAATAGCCGACAAGTTTAAATTTCAGCATTCCACAGAACAACAGGAATGCTGAAATTCTTAATTTTTACAACGCCCCACCTGATTGACAGTTGCAGGTTGCGTAAGTATCATATCCATCCGGACAATAATCTGTAAGAGGCGCATGGACGCAACCGGAACCGACAGGATAATTTGTTACCGTTACTGTGGTGTAGATTTGCGAATCAAGATAACAAGTGATTGTGCAGGTTGGTAAACTGCCTCCGGTCACTTTTTTCATTTCCTGCCGGCCAAGTTTTGTTTGTTTGTTCATAATTAAAGATTTAAGTAAATAATTGCCGATTTTTCGCCCCGGCAACATAAGCGACATGTAGTTTAAAAGCACATGCTCTTTACCTCACGAAAGTATTTTCACATATGTTGACCAGTACACTTAAAGTAGCTGGCATACCAATAAAATCAAATTATTATAAAGTGATAAAGTACGTTTAGGGGTAAAGCAATAAACAGCTAAATTTAATTAAAAACTAAACAGACTTCAAAAAACCAAGGGAATAAACGACCACTTTATTCAATCGTATCAAATAAGTTACAAAAGTCCTGAATCTTAATTTACAGTCAGTACTTTGTCGTTTGCAATTGCGAAGACCCTATCGGCTTTATTGCTTCGAATGGCGACCTTCCCTGTAAATTTACCGAATGAAGGCAAAACGGCCTGCCTGTCTCCAAAGGCGAAGCACGGTAAAGTAATAGCCTGTCGCCCGCGCCCAACCAGGCGTACACCCGGATGAATGTGCCCGCAAAACACATAGCCCGATGCATTTTGCAGGTTAGTATCGGTTAGCGGATGGTGCAGCATCAAAAACGGGCCGATCAGTATTTCATCGTGCAGAATGATATTTAGCTGCCGATAATAACTGTCATCTATAATATCATGATTCCCTCTAACCAAAATGATCTCCAGTTTTGGGAACTGGCTGCGCCAAAGGATGAACCAGTCCCAATCGGCATTCATATCGCTATGAAAAAAATCGCCAAGGAAAATTATCTTTTCTGGTTTGTGT
Organism: Bacteroidota bacterium; assembly: GCA_030775685.1. Taxonomy (GTDB): domain Bacteria; phylum Bacteroidota; class Bacteroidia; order Sphingobacteriales; family Sphingobacteriaceae; genus Mucilaginibacter. The sequence goes on along the minus strand of JALYIP010000083.1, from coordinate 131,937 downwards.
TCAAAGATCAGGTCGGATAAAATGGCAAGCTCGGTTTGCTCCATATCGCGCGGTACAGCAATACCAGCCTTGCGGAAATGGCCCACTTTGCCTAAATGGACATCCGCAGCAATCAACGCTTTTTCCTGTTTCCAGTAAATGGCCTTTTGCGGTAACAATAACAAGTCCTGGTTTAATAAATTGAATGGAATTCCCCCGCCCGTGATCATATGCAAAAGTAATAAAAGCGATATAAATTAAGCGTGGGTTAGATTTGCGAAGTTTTGAAAACTTCGCAAATCTTGTGAATTATTTTTCTACTGATTTAGCTTTAAAATTATTTTCAAAAATATTTGCGTAACTCAGAAGTTACACATACATTTGAGTAACTTAAAAGTTACCTATTATGGCAAAGATTATCAAACACCAATTTTTCTTCCCTCATCCGCAGGAGTCGGTTTGGGAATACCTCACAAAATCTGAACTGATGGCACAATGGCTCATGAAAAATGATTTTCAGCCCATTGTTGGTCACGACTTTCAATTTAGAACCGGGCCGATTCCGAGTCTTGATTTCGACGGGATTTTTTATTGCAAGGTATTAGAGGTAGACCCTTTTGACCGGCTTTCCTATTCATGGACCAGTGGCCCCGGCGATGGCAAGATCACACTTGAATCCGTAGTTACATGGAAACTGGAGCCGAGGGATAAAGGCACCGAGGTATTCCTGGAACATAGCGGTTTCGCTAAGGACGAGAACCTGGATTTTTACAATGGCCTGCTTCAAGGCTGGTTGGAAAAGTTCGAAAAGATCAACAAACTTTTAAACGCTACGCAAAATGCCGATACCAACGCTTGACACATTCCAGGTAATCGGCGATCCAAGCAGGCGGAAGATGTTAATGTTGTTATCTGAAGATAGCCTGACCATTAACAGTCTGGCCGATAACTTCGAAATGAGTCGCCCCGCCGTTTCAAAGCATATTAAAATACTGCAAACCGCGGGGTTTATATCGATTGAGGACATTGGGCGTGAACGCTATTGCACTTTGAAAAAAGATGGCTTCGAAGAGCTGCAAGCCTGGCTAGAATATTTTGACGCATTCTGGGCATCGAAGTTGAAGAAGTTAGAAACGCTGTTAAACAACAAATTACCCAACTGAAATATCGCCAAAAAAATCATGAACAAACAAGATTTCACAACTACTATAGTAGTACAACAAAGTCCGGAACAAGTATTTAATGCGGTTAATAATCCCCAGGCCTGGTGGTCAGGCGAAATTACGGGCAGTACTGAAAAACTTAACGATGAGTTCACTTATCGTTATAAAGAATTTCATTTGTCAAAGCAAAGAATAGTTGAAACAGTCCCCGGTAAAAAGGTAGTATGGCTTGTTACCGAAAGCCAAATTAATTATACAGAAGACAAAAGTGAATGGACCGGCACACGAATGATCTTCGAAATCTCTGAATTGGACAACAAAACTCAGCTCCGTTTTACTCACATGGGATTGGTTCCCGAAATTGAGTGTTTCGATAGCTGTTCAAATGCATGGAGCCAGCTTATCCACCAGGGCTTATTTAGTTTGATTACCACGGGTAAGGGCGAGGAGATTTTTTTAGCGTGATGTTTTTGAGGCGACATCCGGTTCGCAATCGTTCCTGGTCAAGAGCATACGGTTATACTTAACTATTGACTTTTAACAACAACAAAATGATTACAACAGATTTTAATACCACTTTTTCGGTGGATGAAACCCCGGACGAGGTATTTAATGCCATCACCAATGTACGCGGGTGGTGGTCAGAAAATATTGAAGGAGGCACAAGTAAACTTAATGATGTATTTACTTATCGTGTAAAGGACATTCATCAATGTACAATGAAATTAATAGAAGTTGTTCCGGCAAAAAAAGTGGTCTGGCTGGTATTGGACAACTATTTTGAATTCACCGAGGATAAAACAGAGTGGACCGGCACAAAAATAGCGTTTGAGATCTCGGAAAAGGATGGTAAAACGCAATTGCATTTTACGCATTGGGGCCTGGTTCCGGCGTATGAATGTTATGATATTTGCCTTAATGGTTGGACCAGCTATATCATCGGCAGCTTGCGGAACCTGATCACTACGGGGAAAGGACAGCCGAATTCAAAGGAAGAGATTACTGTGTAAAATAAGGCCATCTAGCCAAACATCCGTACATAAGTCTTTACAATGCAATTAATTTAAGCGTCTCATCTTAAATTAATTGCATTGTAAGTATGGCACTTGGACTGTTAGGACGATAATGGATTAATCCCAAATTGACTGAGACTTAGTTTGGTTAAAATAAATTCGATCGCTATCTTTTTTACTCAATTCCACATATTTTCCTTTATTCAGCCATATAGTATAAAAGTTTAGCTTTCCGTTCAAAGAAATAGTAACGTTCACATGATTTGAAAAATAAATGGTTTTTCTCTCAGTTAAATAAATTATAGTAAGGGAATGTGGACCTTTTCTTATCAAATCAATTTTAATATTGGCAAAGCCAGAAGTATTGCTATCCAATAGCTCGCCATCAAATATTGTTGTTTTATTTAATTTTAAACTTACAACATCATGTTTAAAGTAATCCTGAAAAGTTATTTCAAAAAGTGTTTGAGTTGAATCAGAATACTCGCCCACTATCTCTTTAATAAAGTTTAGAGTAAATAAGTGGAATATTAAAAGTATTTTCAACATTGCAATAATAGATCTGCTTCACTCAATTTAAGTCGTCTGCAACATAAGCCTTTTATGTTATCCACACAATTATTAATTCACCACCTGCTTCCTATACTGATTCGGGCTAATCCCAACCTCCTTTTTAAACAACCTTGAAAAATATGGCAGGTTATCAAAGCCCAAAGCATAGGCGGTTTCGGCGATGTTGTTGTCAGACCCCTTCAGGATGTTCTTTGCTTCGGAAATCAAAAAGATATGGATCAGCTCGATAGCTGTTTTACCGGTTTCCTGTTTCAGCAGATCGCTTAAATAGCGGGTTGATAAATTCAACTGGTCGGCCATCATTTTTACTGTAGGCAACCCTTTTTCCGCAAGCAAGCCCGAGCCGAAATAAATGTTCAGCGCATCGTTAAATTTGGAAACAATTTTGCCGCTCATATCCATCCGGTTGATGAACTGCCTTTTATAAAAGCGCTGGGAATATTTTAATATGGAGTCTACATGGCCAAGCATGATTCCGCGGCTGTACTCATCCTGGTTATTGTAACATTCTGTTTCAATTTTGTGGTAAAGCTCCCAAATTATCTCCTCTTCCCGCGGCGACAAATGCAGCGCTTCGCTCGACTCATATTCAAAGAAGCTGTATCGTTTAATGTCATCATGCAGTACATGCCCGTTTAAAAAATCTTCGTGAATGAAGATCATAAAGCCATTTTCTTCAAACTCCAAATGCTTCAATTGCATCGCTTGTCTGGGTTTCACAAACGACATCGATCCCGAATCATGGTCGTACTTGGTCCGCCCATACAAAAACATCCCTGACTTTAATTTTTTAAAGCCGATAGCATAAAAATCGCCTGTAAACTCCTCCTCCCCTATCGAGCAGGTGTTCTTACACAAGAATAAGCTTAGCATCGGGTTTTCCGGCGGCGGGAAACCATTCGCGCGGTGCAGTTCGGCCAGTGTTTTAAAGTGCTTCATGTTGAATGTTTTGTATAATCAAAAATACGGTGGAGGCTGGTGTTTATGGTAATCTGGGTGTAATAGTTTGTGGCTTCATTCGTGCCTCACCCCAAACCCCTCTCCAAAAGAGAGGGGCTTAGAAAGAGCGAAGTTAAGTCCTCTCCTTTGGAGAGGATTTAGGTGAGGCCACGAGTATTACTTCCCATGAGCCTTAGCAGCTACATCAGCCCAGGCTTCCCATTCAGCCAATTTACCGGCATAAACTTCCTTCACCCAAGGAAGGGCAACTTTGCCAAGGAACAAACGCAACGGCGGATTTTCACTGTCAATCAGTTTTAAAACTGCCTCGGTAGTAGCTTCCGGGATACCAAAGGCATCTGTATTTGCCATGCCGGCCTGGAACGCTTCGCGTACCGGGTTATAAACGTCCATTTGTGTGGTGCTGTTTGCAGATGCGCCTGCCCAATCTGTTGAAAAACCGTTTGGCTCAATCAATGACACCTTAATGCCAAAGCCCTTAACCTCAGTTGCCAATGTTTCGGTCAAGCCTTCAACAGCAAACTTGCTGGCATTGTAGATGCCTAAAATTGGCAGGGTGGTGATGCCCAAAACACTTGAAACCTGTACAATATGCCCATAACCTTGCGCCCTCATTACCGGCAACACGGCTTGTGTAGCCCACAATAAGCCAAATACATTGGTTTCAATTTGCGCACGTGCTTCCTGCTCGGTAGTTTCCTCTATCGTACCAAACAAGCCGTAACCGGCGTTATTGATCAATACATCAATAGTACCGAAATGCTGCTTTGCTGTTTCAACTGCTGCAAACACCGCGTCGTGATTATTCACATCCAATTGCAGGGGAAGGATTGCATCGCCGTAAGTGGCAACCAGGTCGTTAAGGGTATCGGTGTTACGGGCGGTTGCTACTACTTTGTCGCCACGTTTTAAAAATGCTTCAGCCCAGATCTTTCCAAATCCGCGGGAAGCGCCTGTTATAAAAATTGTCTTTGCCATTGTTTTAATTGTTAAATTTTATAAGACAAATGTATAGCGCTGCACGCAGACGGATTTATACAAAAGTGGGGAATAAAGATACATTTGGGGGGATGCTAAAAGTTCATCACAACTGGTGTAAAACAAAAACCCGGCACATTGGCCGGGTTTTAGCTATTTAATCTTTTAAGAATAATTACTGCACTTCAAAAGGCAATACAAGTCTTGATCCGTCAGGATAAAAGCCTGAGAATACTACCGTGCTGGTGTTCATGTTCGAAAGCACTTTGTCGATATCGTCAGTCGAATTGATCGGCTGTTTGTTTACCGAAGTAATAACAGAACCAATTGGGATCTCGGCATTATCAAACACACCACCTTCGCGAACCTGTGCTACCATAACACCTGAGTGGGTGCGAAACTTGGCTTTTTCAGCAGGACTCAATGTCTTGAAGCTTGCGCCCAGCTTGTTGTAAAGTTCCTCTGCCGATTTGGTTACTGCCATCTTAGGTGCAGGCGCATCAGCTTTAAGGGTGATGGTGAAGTTCTTTTCTTCGCCGCCACGTAACGCGCTAACACGGATCTTGTCGCCAGGTGCTAAACGGCCAACACGTTCCTGTAAATCTGACGACTCATAAACAGTGTTACCTTCAACCTTCGTGATGATGTCACCTTCCTGCAAGCCTGCTTGTGCCGCACCGCTGTTAGGCAATACACTGCTTACATATAAGCCGTAGGTACGGTTAACTTTAAGCTCCTTCGCTTTATCCTGGTCAAGCTCAGCAAAGCTGATACCTACGTAGCCGCGTTTTACAGCACCATATTTCTCAATATCATCCAACACTTTTTTAGCAAGGTTAATAGGGATAGCAAAGCCATACCCCTCGTACGAACCTGTATGTGATGCGATGGCAGAGTTGATACCGATCAGTTCGCCGTTAGTGTTTACCAATGCGCCACCGCTGTTACCAGGGTTGATAGCAGCGTCTGTTTGAATGAACGACTCGATAGCCTTATTCAATCTAGGCTGCTGGGTTTGATACTGGGTGCGGCCAAAAGGATTTTGTTCATCCTGATTATCCTCACTACCGATCAGGTTCAGTCCGCGGCCTTTGGCGCTAACAATACCTGCCGTAACAGTCGAAGTCAACTTGAACGGATTACCTACAGCCAATACCCACTCGCCTACCTTAACAGCGTCAGAGTTTCCTAATTTTACAATCGGCAAGTTATGACCGTCAATCTTAATTAAAGCCAGATCCGTGTTAGGATCTGTACCAATCACTTTTGCCTGGAATGTTTGATGATCGTTGGTAACGATATCAATTTTCGAAGCCTTCTCAACCACGTGGTTATTGGTAACGATATAGCCATCAGGCGAAATAATTACACCCGAGCCGGAGGCCATTTGGGGCCCCGATGGACGCATCCGCTGACCGAACATCTCGCCAAACATCTGTTGCATTTTGCTTTGCTTATCGTTGTCCGACTGATCAGAATACGTTGTGCGGATATAGACCACCGCAGGGGTAACGGCAGCGGCAGCTTCGGTAAAATCAACCGAACCGGCTGACGATAAACCCGTAACTGCAGGGGCTGGAGTTAAACGATTACTTGTTGCGTAATACACCTTTTGTTTATCCTCGAAGCTCATGTTGTCGGCATACTTGTTTTCAATAACCTTGTACGCACCTAAAGCCATGGCCCCGCCAACAAAGGCGGTCAATAATGTTAAACCAAACTTTTTCATGTTTTCTCTCACTTTTCTTTTTATGTTATTTTTTTGTAAAACAAATTTAATACCATATAGACGTGATAACCTATATTAAGTTATCCGTATTTTTGTTAAAATTTGTTAAATCCAAATCAACAGGAACCGGGTAACCGTGTGGTCTGTTGAGATTTACGGATCACGTTTTACGAATTTAAGCTTAATAATCCATTAAATACGGATTTTAAGATTGTAAATCTGACCCCATAAATCATACATAATTATAATATTGAATATAAAATGCTAATCCATTTTTATAAATACCAGGGAGCCGGGAACGATTTTATTTTGGTTGATAACCGCGATAACAGTATGGATCACCATCATCCGGAGCTAATCGCCCGCCTGTGCGACCGCCGTTTCGGGATCGGCGGCGATGGCATCATGTTCCTGCAAAACCTGGAAGGCTATGATTTCGAGATGGTTTATTATAACGCCGACGGCCAGCCAAGCAGCATGTGCGGTAACGGTGGCCGCTGTATAGTTGCCTTTGCCAAACACCTCGGAATAATTGACACCGAGACAAACTTTTTGGCAGTAGATGGCCTGCATTATGCCAAAATTTCAGCCAGTGGCGATTGGGTGAGCTTACAAATGATAGACGTTGATACGGTAAAACGCGACGATGAGGCCTATGTTATAAACACCGGCTCACCCCACTACATTACCATGGCCGAAAACTTGAAAGATAAGGACGTTTATACCGAGGGTCATGCCATCCGCAATAACGATACCTACCGCAAGGAGGGCATCAACATCAACTTTGTTGAACCTACCGCCGAAGGCTATTTCGTCCGCACCTTTGAGCGCGGCGTAGAAGATGAAACCTTTGCCTGCGGAACCGGCGTAACTGCCGTTGCCCTTGCCATGGCCAAACAAAATAACCAAACAGGCCATATCAATACCCCCATAAAAGTTTTAGGCGGCAATCTGAATATCCGCTTCGATTATAACGGTGAGAAGTTTAGCAGCATATTTTTAGAGGGGCCGGCGGTGAAGGTTTTTGAGGGGGAGGTGGAGATTTAGTTGATGGTCAATAGTCGATAATCCATAGAAAAAGCACCTGCTATTGTCCATGGATTATCGACCATCGACCTTCTTAACACCCACGACTGTTAACAACTATTTAACACAAAACATTTTTACTTACTGCAAATTCTGTTTACGTTTGAATTTTTTGTTGATGTAGCTTCTATTAATTTTTTACTATAGAACTATGTTACGCGTCGACAGCAGCAAACCTTGCCAGATAATTTATGCTATTGCAAAGCATGAATACTTGTCGTACGTTATTGAGCCACACATAGTTCAGTTAAATCCCAACGGCGAATTCTCCTTAACCCATCAGCGTTTATTCAGTAACACTGCAAAGGAGTTTATCCATTGTATTGATGAGGTTGATGTAAAGCTGATCAAGATCTTGGAGGAAATGGAGCAGGGCAACCTGATCAAAAAGTTCTATAAAAAGCCCATCCGCCCGTTTGAGTTTTTCACAAAGATCTTTAACGAACAGCTTTTTGATACACTGCGCCCCAAAATAGAAAAGCGCATGGCCGAGGCCTTAGCCATATTAAAGGACAAGCCTCTGTACCAAATGAGCAAGGAGGGCTACCCCGCCGAGCGTAAGTTACAGATAGCGCCTGAGGTAGCCACTGTACTGTTCCACTTCAGGCGGAATGAGGAGGAGATCAGGTATTTCCCTACTATAAAATACCAGGGGCTGCGGATCGAGTTTATGTTTAAAAACGCAGAGATCATCTGCAACCATCCCGCATGGATGTTACTGGATGACACACTGTACCATTTTGAAAAGGAAATAGAGGGTAAAAAACTGTTCCCATTCTTAAGCAAACGTTATATCGCCATCCCAAAATCGTCGGAGCAATCTTACTTCGAAAAATTTGTGGCACCGCTTATCGAGAAGCACCATGTGTATGCCGAAGGCTTTACCATCAATACCGAAAAATACGATGCAAGACCAGTGATAAAACCTATTTATGTGGAGGGAGGCACTTCGCAACTACAGCTTTATTTTAAATATGCAGGCTACGTTTTTCCTTATGGCGATGAGCGACTTATCTCCGTACGCATGGAGCGCGTAGGCGATGATTATACCTTTCACCGCATTAAAAGGTCAGTTACCTGGGAGAAAAATAAGTTCAGTCACTTAGAGTCGCTTGGTTTAAAAACGGCATCGTCGCTGTTTAAAAACCTGGAGGTAGCCACCAATGATGAGGATGCCGACCACTCATTTTCCGTATTTGAATGGATCAACCAGCATTATGATGAACTGATTGAGCAGGGTTTTGAAATTGAGCAGCCTGATTCGGGTAGCCAAAAACGTTATGTTTTCGGTACCAGTAAAATTGACCTGGCTGTTAAGGAAAACAACGACTGGTTCGATATTGAAGCCATCGTGTATTTCGGATCCTACAGTATTCCTTTCATCCAGCTAAAAAACCATATCCTCAATCATAAAAAGGAATTTCTATTGCCATCGGGCGAGATCGCCATTATTCCCGAAAAATGGTTTTCGCAATATGGCAACCTGCTGCATTTTACCGACGGAGGGGATCATCTGAAGCTTCGCCGCCATCATATCGGCCTGGTAAATGAGCTCGCCGAAGGCGAAATGGCCAGCGTAACCATGACCCGTAAGCTGCAAAAGCTTTTGGACTTTGAAGAGCTGGAAGACATCGCCCTGCCACAATATTTTGAAGGCAATTTAAGGCCCTATCAAAAGGCCGGCTACAACTGGTTCCACTTTTTAAAGAACTACCATTTTGGCGGATGTTTAGCGGACGACATGGGTTTGGGTAAAACCATCCAGACGCTGGCCCTGCTGCAAAAACACAAGGAAGATACCGAAGCAGCCGGTGGAAAGGCAACCTCGCTGGTTATTATGCCGACCTCGCTGATTTATAACTGGCTGAACGAAGCTAAAAAGTTTACCCCTCAGCTAAGGTTAATGGTGCATACAGGTACGTTTCGTTATAAATCGCCGGAGGTGTTTGCCAATTACGATGTGGTGATTACCACCTATGGCATCAGCCGCATAGATATTGACCTGCTTACCGCCTATTTTTTCGACTATGTGATCCTGGATGAAAGCCAGAATATAAAAAACCCATCGTCAAAATCGTTCCAGGCGGTTAGGCAATTAAAGTCGCGGTTTAAACTGATATTGAGCGGCACGCCAGTAGAAAATTCGGTTAATGATCTGTGGACGCAGATGTCGTTCATCAATCCCGGTCTGCTGGGCGCGCAGCAGTTTTTCGTGAACGAGTTTGTAACGCCGATAGAAAAGAAAAAAGATGAGGAAAAAGCCCGCAAGCTGCAGGCACTAATAAAACCTTTTGTACTACGCCGAACGAAGGAGCAGGTGGCAACCGAGCTTCCGCCGAAGATAGAAAACTTGTTCTATTGCCAGATGAGCGAGGAACAGGCCGAAGTTTATGAAAAGGTAAAATCGGAATACCGCAATGAGCTGTTAAAGAGTTTGGAGGATGGCACCTTTGCCAAAACCCAGATCCAGGTGTTGCAGGGTTTGATAAAGTTAAGGCAGATAGCAAACCACCCCATCATGATCGACCAGGATTATGAAGGCGATTCGGGTAAGTTCGAGAACGTGGTGCATACGCTGGCCACCGTGCTGGAGGGCAACCACAAAGTGCTCATCTTCTCGCAATTTGTAAAGCAGCTTAACATTTACCGGGAATATTTTGATACTGAAAAGATCCCTTACGCCTACCTGGACGGAGCCACCCAAAACCGCGGCGACGTGGTGAAACAGTTCCAGGAGGATGAAAAGACAAGGGTATTTTTGATTTCGATAAAAGCCGGCGGTGTTGGCCTCAACCTCACCGAAGCCGACTACGTTTTCATCCTCGACCCATGGTGGAACCCAGCCGTTGAACAGCAGGCAATTGACCGTACGCACCGCATCGGCCAAACAAAAAATGTGTTTATCTACAAGTTCATCACCAAAGACACAGTTGAGGAAAAGATCCTGGCCCTGCAACAACGTAAACTCAGCCTTTCACGCGCACTGATCACTACAGAGGAAAGCTTTATCAAATCGCTTTCAGTGGATGACATCAGGGAGATATTGAAGTAGTCCGGAAGTCCGAAAAGTCAGTAAAGACCGAAAGTCGGAAAGAAGCTTTTAGGCTACTTATTGGAAAGCTTGTTTGGATCAGATTTAGCTACAAAAGAATATTAACAACAGATTTAGCTGAATTTATCCCGAAGCTTGTCAATTATCCCCCGTAAACACTGGCCATAATTTATATGCAAAGGCAATCGCTAATCCCACAAACGATAAATAAAAAATGATCCGCCCTTGTTTCCTGTCGTTCTCAGCATACATATAGCTCATTTCTCCATTTGGCAATGTCTTCTTATACGTCCAGAGATGCCATCCTATAAAAAAACCTAATACACCTGCGGCCGCAGCAAATACATACCCTACGAAGATCCACCATGTTTGCGGTGGTTCAACAACTTTTAGCTCCTCTACCCTCTTCTCTTCAATCGCCGCAATATCCGTGTCGCTAATTACATTTCCCTTTTCGGCTAATAATCGCCGTGCAAGCTGCACATCAAACGGGTTCCACTCATCGGCCTTTGTAACAACATCCATCAGTTCATCATTAGTAAAGCTAAGCAGGTAATAGTCACTTTCAACCTCGCCAATATTTTCGCTGGCGTTTTGTTTCACCAACCCATTTACCTGCTCAAAATCTTCCGGCATTACCTTCACCAGGTATTCCTTTATATCGGTATAGGAAAATGATGGATTAAAGCTTTGCGCTTCTTCCTCCAGGGAATACTTTACTTTATGAGCGGCAAGCAATTCAGCAAGTTCATTTGCCAATGCGAGGTCATTAAATTTTTGATAGGTTATAAATTCGGGATCCATTTATAGAATTATGCTTTTTTTGAAACGCCAATTAAATCGGCAATATAAAGATAACTATCAAATGTCATCTTGGTATCTCTATCTTATTGCTTATCAGGATGCCTCGTTTTTTGGTCATCCTCAATTCTTTTCCATGCCTCCATTGTTAAAATAAGCAATGTGTTCTTTTTGCAATCCCAAATCGAAATATCGTTTTTCGAAATTACAGAATGACGCTTCCAGCCGGTGGAGTTTTCGTATAACATTAGCGTGCAAATATCAGTCGCTGTAATAAAATCTCCCGTTTCGGGCAAGTGACTATGCATAGTCTCCACCGCAGTTTTTCCGCTATCTGTCTTTATGTATATTGGAATTATATTTTTATGTAATGTTTTCACCGATGTGATTTCATCACCTTTATTAAAGTTGATTAAGTAGTCATTCCCAAAAATCACCACTCCGTTTACATCAGGCCCTGTTAAAGCATATACTTTTTTCACATCCTTTTGCACCAGTGGAATCATATTCAGGCTGGTATTTTTAAAGTGCTTAAAAGTGGTATCCGTTTGGGATCGCTTCAATGCGGCGGTCCTGATGGCGTAGTACTCATACTCAGTTTTATTTAGCTTCCTGGGGAGAGTGTCCAGTTTATAATTCTCCGAATTAAAATCCTTTCCAAAGGTTATCGTGGCAATGACAACAGGTTCAGCATCCTTTGAAAAAAATAGGTTAACTAAGTTATCAGCGGTCTCATATGAAAAGTATCCGCCCGAATGCTTTCTTATCTCCGGGCATTTGGCAACAAAAATATCTGTACCATACCATGAGGCCCATTCCGATCTATACAGTGCTTTACCTTCATTGCTGATGCTGTCGGTAATTCTGTCAAGCCTTTCGCGCTGGGCAAAGCAATAGCTTATGGAAGCTAACAGGGTGAATAAAATTAATAGTCTTTTTACCATTACGATTAGTTTAGGTGAATATGATTTTGGTTATTATCGTTCTATTGGAAGCTAATTCACCAAAGTGTTAGTTCTTGCAATATTGCCTTATCAAACCGTCGGTGAGCTGCACAGCTCCAAGGCTTTTTGCCTTTTGCAGATCTGTACAAACCGTTTCGAAATTTTTTAGCATTACATTGGCTATCGCCCTGTAAGCATAAGCGAATGAATTATTCGGATCTAATTTAATAGCTTCGTTTATATCTTTTAAAGCCAGGTTATAATTGTTTAAATATAAATTACCATATCCTCTGTTGTTTAACAATGCAGCTTTCCATATTGGCTCAGACACATGAGACAGCCCTTGATCTGCGTAAGAAATGCCGGCTTTGAAATTGCCAGCTTGGTTTGAGTAATATGATAAGTTGTTTAGCACGTATACATCTTTATGATTAATGTTTATCGCATCCCTGAGCACGGCTAAACATTTTGAATATTCTTTTGATTCGCCGTAAAGGTAGCCCAATCCAAGGTAATAGCGGGTCCCGTTAGGATGAATTCTTATTAACTTTTGATAGTCACTTATTCCTGCTTCAAAATCCTTCAACTCCCTGTAATTATCTGCCCTCAACGCGAGAAATTCGGTGTACCGGTTATCTTTAATATCCAGCTTTTCAAGCTCGCTGGTACATAACCGATTCGATGCTTCAAATTGTTTACCTGTATTTAATTTTAAAGCGGTTTTATAATTATCCGTTTGAAATGCAGACGTTAAAAACAAATAAATAAGAGTTTGAACTAGCGCTAATTTCATCATCAACAATTGTACTGTAATGTGTAGCTAAAATACTGAACATTCCCGGTATTTAGTTTATATGTTGCTCCAAACAAAATTATCCCGATATTGGTTGTTCAAACATCCATCGATAAAAATAAAACAACATATTATGAAAAAGTTTCTACTTCTAACCGGTCTCCTGTTTTGCGGAGTGCTTGCATTCAGCCAAACTAAAGCGCCCGTTGTTTGCCATGGCCCAGCAACAGCAACGCAGCAATTTGCCATGCTGGCCGCCGACAGCAAATTTGTGATGTCGCACAAAAAACCGCTGCCTTTGCATTTTCAAAGCAGCATTGGCAAAGCCATTACCTACAAAACTGCCGATGGCAAAACGGCAAGCGCTTATGAGCTAAAGGCAAAAAATCCGACGAACAACTATATCCTGGTGGTGCATGAATGGTGGGGACTTAACGACTGGGTGAAAAAGGAATCTGAAAAGATCTATAACGATCTTGGCAATGTAACTATCATTGATCTTGACCTGTACGACGGCAAGGTGGCCACAAACCCGCAGGACGCTGGCAAATACATGCAGACCGTAACAGAAGACCGTGCAAAGGCGATCATCAACGGTGCTATCGCTTACGTAGGACCAAAAGCACATATCGGGACCATTGGCTGGTGCTTCGGTGGCGGCTGGAGTTTGCAAACTACCATCCTGGCAGGCAAACAAGCGGTAGCTTGTGTTATGTATTACGGCATGCCTGAGCAAAACCTTGCCGCACTAAAAGCGCTAAATTGCGATGTATTGGGCAATTTTGCCAATAAAGATAAATGGATAAACCCAAAGGTAGTAGCCAAATTTGAGGCCGATATGAAAACCGCCGGCAAAAAGCTAACCGTTAACAAATATGACGCCGACCACGGCTTTGCCAACCCCAGTAATCCCGCATACAGCAGCGATGCCACCAAAGATGCCTACGGAAAAACCATTGCATTTTTTAAAGCGAGGCTGAAGTAGTTCATGGTTCATAGTTGATGGTTCATAGTAAAAAAGCAGTAAAATTAAAGCTCCTTTACTAATGAACTATTAATCATGAGCTTTTTCAAAAGCTATGAACTATGAACCATCAACCATGAACTTTTTCGTACTATTGCAAAAAATAAATCTACCCTTTGACTGGTCGCGCTAAAAAATTATTATCCTACCTGTTTAAACTTGGCATCTTAGTTCTCGCGGCCTGGTTCATTTACCATTCATACTTAAAAAATCACGACAATATCCACAAGTTCGAAAATCTTGTGGCCCATGTTACTTATAATAAGGTGGTTATCACCATGATTTGTGTGGTGCTGTTGATGATAGTTAACTGGGTGCTGGAATCGTTAAAATGGTGGCATTTAACACGCAAGCTGGCGCCAATGTCGGTTTGGCGGGCAATTGAATCTGTGTTTTGTGGCTTAACCTGGGCCGTGTTTACCCCAAACCGGATTGGCGAATACGGCGGCAGGGTAATGTTTTTACCAAACCGCAAGCGTATTCACGGCGTGTTTGCCATGGCGGTAGGCTCATTCGGGCAGAATGTTATTACCAACGTATTAGGGGCAGGTGCGGCAATATGGTTCATTTTTACCTTCTTTCATCTTAATACCTGGTGGATGATTGGGATAGTTGTTGTGAACGTAGGGTTCATGGCGATCATGCTTACCTTTTACTTCAACATCAAGTGGATGGTGTCGCTACTTAACCGGGTAAAATTCCTGCATAAGTTCCACCGCTTTTTTGACATTATGGGCAAGTATAAAACCGGCGAACTGTTAAACATCATGTGGTTTTGCCTGGCTCGCTTTTGTACGTTCACCTTTCAGTATTACCTTATTATCCATTTGCTTATCCCGGAGATCCCGCTGTACGAAATGTCGTTATTGATGTTCCTTTTCTTCTTTATCCAGTCGGCCATACCATCGCTTGATATTTTTGATATCGGCGTCAGGGGCATCACTGCCGATAAACTTTTTAGTTATGTAACAGATCAGCATATCGCCATTATTGTGGCGGTTTCGCTCATTTATATTATAAACCTGATAATTCCTGCTATTTTAGGCTCCGTTTTTGTCTTTAAATTAAATTTCTTTGATCGCACTGCTTAGCATACCATCCATTTTACTTACGGTTTTATACCTTGCCGTTTTAGCATACTTGATAAAAGGCTGGGCCGCCGTAAAGCCGCCTTCGGTCAAGCTCTCGGGGTTTACCACAAAAGTAACCGTACTTATTGCTGCGCGAAACGAGGAGGAAAAAATCCACCTCACCATCGAAGATATTTTGGCGCAGAACTACCCAAAACATCTCACAGAAATAATTATTGCCGACGATCACTCAACCGATCGCACCTCGCAGATCATCCTTAGCTACGCCGATCGTGGCGTGAAGCTATTGCAGATGAATGAGGATAAACCACTCAATTCCTACAAAAAAAAGGCTATTGCCAAAGCCATTGATCTTTCAAGCGGCGACCTTATGGTAGCTACCGACGCTGATTGCCGCATGGGTCCAAACTGGCTTTCAACCGTGGTGGGGTACTACGAACAGTATAACCCGATAATGATCTCATCGCCGGTGACTTATTTTGAGGAGAAATCGTTGTTCGAGCGGATGCAAACTCTGGAATTTAGCTTCCTGATAGGTATTGGCGCTGCATTTATCGGCAACAAGAGGGCGTCCACCTGTAACGGTGCAAACTTTGCCTATCGCAAGGATATTTTTTACGAAGTTGGCGGCTTTAAGGGAATAGACGACCTGGCATCGGGCGATGACGAATTGCTGCTGCAAAAAGTAGCTGAGCGTTATCCCGGGAAGATAGGCTTTTTAAAACTGTTTGATGCAGTGGTATTCACACATGCCAAACCCAACCTGAAGGAGTTTTTACAACAGCGCCGCAGATGGGCCTCCAAATCCATTAAATATAAGGATAAGTCGGTCATTGCGTTTTCGGTAGGCATCTGGTTATTCAATGTGTCGTTAATAATAAATGCATTACTGGGAATATATGATATTTTTTTTCTTAAGGTATTTGCCATCCAATTTCTATTGAAATATGCCTTCGAGCTTGTTTTCCTTTATCCAATCAGTTCGTTCTTTAAGCGACCATCACTTGTGTGGTTGCTGATCATCATTATTCCATTGCATATTATGTATTTCATTTACGTGGGCATCATCGGCAACACAAAAACATATACATGGAAGGATAGGGTGGTTAAATAAGTTGATTGAGTTGGATTGAGTTGGATTGAGTTGGATTGAGTTGATTAGGTTAGAATGTTGGGTATAACTGCAACCAACTTGTTCACCCAAAATTAGTGTAATCCTAACAATAATTTGCGTAACCATTTTAAAACAAAGTCACTTAGTTACAGTTGTTTTAACTAATGCTTTTGATATAAAATAATAAAGTACCAGCTTTTAAAAAAAAATATCTTTATTTTAGGCTGTCCTTGTAAAATACTGATGCAGAATATTGACGACACCTCGGCCGAAGACGAATTAATACGGTTGTTGCTTAAAAGACAGACAGAGCTAAATGCTTTGCTTGAAGTAACCCAGGCTATTAATAAAGATACTGCCACATCTACATTACTGCAAATGTTGCAAGTGATACTAAAAAGCTACTTGCAGGTAGGCAAACTGAGGTTTTTAATTGAAAAGGACGGCGGCTTCGTACTGATCTCTAAATACGGGGGCGATGTTGAGTCGGTTAGCGTTATACACAAAGCCTGCGTTAAGCTGAATAAATTTAAATGGCCCACCCCACTGGCCAACCATCAAGACCCGCTGCTTTGCAAATACGACTACTTTATTCCCATTTACCATAAAAAAAAGGTGCTGGCTTATGCCTTGATAGGCGATTTCAACCCGTCGGGCGAGCTCTTAAATAACGACCTTAACTTTATTCAAACCGTAATAAACGTAATCGTTGTTGCGCTTGAGAATAAGAAACTGTTTCGGGAGCGAATCCTGTCTGAACGTTTCCAGCGCGAAATGGAGCTGGCGGTTGAGGTGCAGAATATGCTTATCCCGCTGAAAACATACAAGGATACCAGTGTTGAGGTGAGCGCGCGCTATATTCCCCATCAAAATATCGGTGGCGACTATTTTGACTTTATCCGCCTGAACGAAAATGAATTTTTATGGTGTATTGCAGATGTTTCCGGCAAGGGAATTTCGGCAGCATTGCTGATGGCAAACTTCCAGGCCAGCCTGCACGCCTGGGCCGCGGTGGAAGATGATTTGACAAATATTATCGACAGGCTAAATAAGATCGTTATCAACAACACCAAAGGCGAGCGCTTCATTACGCTCTTTTTGGCCAAGTACAACCAGCATACCCGCAAGCTGAATTATATTAACGCTGGGCATAATGCTACCGTGTTGGTCTCGCAGGACGAGTTGATCACGCTCAAGCTTGGCACTACTATGATCGGCGTTTTCGACGAGCTCCCCTTTATTAACCAGGGTGAAGTTGACATTGAGCCCGGTACCATGATAGTGAATTACACCGACGGCTTGATGGACCACGAGCACCCCAACAAAAACTGGACAGAGGATACCTTATTAGATTTTGTAAAGGCCAAAGGCCACCTCTCGCCCAACGATTTTAATGAATTACTGATGAACCATATTAATTTGGTGATCAAGGGTAAGCCTATTGATGATGTGACGCTTTTGACTTTGAGGATTTTTTAAAGATTGTTGAAAGGTTGGAATGTTGTAAAGTTGAAATGTTCCTTGGGGGGAAGATAGTTAATTTTTAAATTATGCTTTTGACTAATTCATTTAAATGAAGCGTCAGGTTATTTATACTACTTAGACTATTCAAAAACAACATTTCAACCTTAAAGCCTTTCAACATTAGAAACTAAAGCCCATGAGTAAAATTGAAAGATTTTAGGAATTAGAAATCTGGAAAATAGCAGTTACCATTGCGGTTGAAGTATATTTGTTATGTGACAACGAACCTCTAAAATCCGATTGGGGGATGAAAGATCAGATCAGAAGAGCAGCTTGCTCAATGTCCGATAATATTGCTGAAGGCTTCGAGTATAACAACAACCCTGATTTCATTCGATTTTTAAATTATGCAAAAGGATCATCGGGAGAATTCAGGAACAAACTTTTCATACTTAATAAAGCCAATAAGATTGGTGATACTATTTTCAATGATTTATACTCAAAAAGTATCGAATTTTCCGGCAAAACAAAGAGTTTGATAGACTACCTTAAGAAATTCGAAGCTGATAAGAAAAAGAAAAAATAACATCTCAACTTTTCAATAGTTGAAAGAAAAACAACTTTCCAACGTTACAACTTTACAACATTTCAACAAAAGAATGCTGTTATCCCGATATCAATTTGAATTTTTAGAAGCAGGCTGCGACGAGGCTGGAAGAGGCTGCTTAGCCGGCCCTGTATTTGCGGCGGCTGTAATTTTACCTAACGATTTTGAGCACGCGTTATTAAATGATTCCAAGCAACTATCAGAAGAAGTGCGGTACAGGCTCAGAAGTGAAATTGAAGAAAAGGCAATTGCACACGCCGTAGGTATTGTTGACAATGTGGAAATAGACGCTATTAACATTCTTAACGCCTCCTTTTTGGCTATGCACCGCGCTATTGAAAAACTACATTTAAGTCCGCGGTTTTTGATAATAGATGGGAACCGGTTTAACAAATACCTTGACGTACCGCATAAATGCATAGTTGAGGGTGACGCCAAATATTTCAGCATTGCCGCTGCATCCATCCTCGCTAAAACCTACCGGGATGACTACATGAAACAGATTGCCGAAGAACATCCTGAATACGACTGGCACAAAAACAAGGGCTACCCTACCATCAAACACCGCGAAACGGTTATGAAGATAGGTTATACGCCCTACCACCGCCGCACATTCAGGGTGAGTGATCCGCAACTGGAGATGTTCTGAACTAAGGCAAGATTATCACAGTAAAAGAATTGAACAAGACAATATTTCATTTTATTAAATTTATTTTAAAATTTGAAATAAATATTTACATTTGATCAGTGGTAATCATTATTAAAAGAACGCTTTTGGATTTTGCAGAAAAACATCCAGCATCTGCGTCATCATTAAACACATGGTATAATATTTGCAAAAACTGCTAATTGGAATAAACTCGCAGATATAAAAAAGGCATTTAACAATGTAGATTACGTTGGCAATGACAGATATGTGTTTAACATAAAAGGTAATGATTTCCGGCTCGTCGCAATGATATTTTTTGATAAGCGTACGTTGTATATACGTTTTGTAGGCACTCATAGCGAATACGATAAAATTGATTGTTCAACTATTTAAGATGAGAGATGATTGATAAAATAAGGAATGAAGCCCAGTATAACCAGGTGATGGCTTTAATAGAAGGTTTTATAAAAAAGGCGACAGATATAGGCGGATTTAATTTTTTAAGTGATGCTGAAAAGGATGAGTTAAATCACCTCAGCCTATTGGCAGAACAATATGAGGACAATGTTTTGAAGATTATGCCCCTGCCGGTTACTATTAATTCTGTGATTCAGCATAAGATCAAAGAACTAAACCTAACCCAGGTAAAGCTTGCAGAAATGTTAGGCCTGGGAACTTCTAAATTATCTCAAATATTAAGTGGTAAACGCGAACCAGATGTTACATTCTTAAAAGCGGTACACAACAAACTTGGTATAAGTGGAGATTTTTTATTAGAAAACGCTTAATTGCTCTGATTAATCTTTGCAACTATCATAATTTATTCTCGAAAAATCCATCTTATCATTATTTTACCTCTTCCCAATAGCCCATTTTTTATATTTTTGTTAAAATCCTGATTAACGCTTGAGAATCCTAATTTTAACCCATCGCGTGCCTTTTCCACAAAACGGAGGATACCCTATCGTGGTATGCAATACCATCCGCGGATTAGTAAACCTTGGGCATGAAGTTTCATTGGTGGCCCTCAATGCCAAGAAGAATCACCACGAAAATAACGACGATGATAAGGACCTGCTCTCTAAAATAAATTACCGGGCGTATGATATCGATACCAATGTGTCCGTGCTTGAAGTAGCCATAAATTTATTCAGTAAAACCTCGTTCAACATTGACAGGTACTATGACCCGGAATTTGAGAAATTATTGATTCGTGAGTTGCGGCTAAGGGATTATGACGTTATTCAATTCGAGGGCCTGCTCGTTTCCCTATATTTGGATGCGGTGCGCAAACATTCCAAGGCAAAACTCATTTACCGCTCACATAACATCGAGAACCAGGTTTGGCAGCGACTATCGGATCAAAAAAATGATCCATTTAAAAAGTCGTACCTGAAGTTGCATGCCAAGCGGATAAAAAACTATGAGCTGCAGCGGTTGAATAGCTTTAACGCGATAGCCGTGTTTACTGCCCAGGATAAAGCCACACTGCTTGAATATGGCACAAAAATCCCCATCGAGATCCTGCCGGTGGGTATTAACCTTGATCATTACAAGCCCGATTTCAGTAAAACCGAGTTCCCGAGCCTGTTCTTCCTCGGTTCGCTGGACTGGCTGCCAAACCGCGAGGGAATTGAGTGGTTTATCGAAAACTTTAACAAGGAGTTAACAGATGGCGAGCTGCGTGTAAAATTCTACGTTGCCGGTAATGACATCCCCGAACGTTTTGATGACTACGATGTAATGGGCAAGATCTTTATACAGGGCGAGGTTGACGACGCGCTGGAGTTCGTAAACAGCAAATCAATAATGATAGTTCCGCTAATGTCGGGCGGTGGAATGCGGGTTAAGATAGTAGAGGGTATGGCCATGCAGAAATGCATCATCTCCACCTCGCTTGGCGCCGAAGGAATTGATTACACAAACGGTACAAATATTATTATCGCCAACAATTTTGATGAGTTTTACGATGCCATAAGACTTTGTATAGCCGACGAAGAGTACTGTAAGGAAATCGGCCTTAACGCCCGCAAATTAATGGAAGAACGGCACGACGTAAACAAAGTAACCAAAAAACTGGTTGACTTTTATGAATCCGTTATTTAATTACGATTGGTTAAATGCCTTATCCGGTAAGCAAATCTAAAATCGTAAATCGTAATTCGTAAATCATTGTTAGTTTTGCCGCATATATAGCTATAAATGAAAAATACCGCTTTAACTGACGTTCATATAAAGGAAGGTGCCAAAATGGTTCCCTTTGCAGGTTATAACATGCCCGTACAATATGCAGGCATCAATGCCGAACACGAAACCGTACGCAACGGCGTAGGAGTGTTTGACGTGAGCCACATGGGCGAATTCATTATTAAGGGCGACCATGCATTAGAACTAATCCAGAAGGTTACCAGTAACGATGCAGCTAAATTATATGATGGTAAAGTACAATACTCCTGCCTGCCAAATTTAGACGGCGGTATAGTTGACGACCTTTTGGTTTACCGCATCGACGAAAAAACCTATATGCTGGTGGTGAACGCCTCAAACATCGATAAGGATTGGGATTGGATCTCCAAATTCAATACCATGGGCGCTGATATGAAAAACATTTCAGACCGCACATCGCTGTTAGCTATCCAGGGCCCAAAAGCCGCTGCTGCTTTACAAAGCTTAACAGATATCGACCTTGCATCAATGGAATATTACACCTTTAAAAAAGGGACATTTGCCGGGGTTGACAATGTAGTCGTTTCTGCAACAGGCTATACCGGTGCAGGCGGGTTCGAGATCTACTTCGAGAATGCAAATGCCGAAAAGATCTGGGATGCCATTTTTGAAGCCGGCAAGCCATTCGGCATTAAACCTATCGGCCTGGGCGCGCGTGATACACTACGCCTGGAAATGGGTTTCTGCCTTTACGGTAACGACATTGACGATACCACGTCGCCACTGGAAGCCGGCCTGGGTTGGGTAACCAAATTCAGCAAGGAATTCAACAACTCAACAGCATTACAGCAGCAAAAACAAGAAGGTGTAAAGCAGCGCCTGGTTGGCTTTGAAATGATAGACCGCGGTATTCCCCGTCATGATTACGAAATTGTGGATGCAGATGGCAACAAAATAGGTAAAGTAACATCCGGCACGCAATCGCCGTCGTTGCAAAAGGCAATCGGCATGGGCTATGTTAAAACCGAATTCGCGAAAGAAGGCACTGAGATCTTTATTAGTATAAGAGACAACAAAATTAAGGCGAAGATTGTAAAACCGCCGTTTGCCCCTAACCCCTAACGGGGAACCAAAATTCTAATATGCTTACTGAAGAAATTCAAAAAACTCCCCCTTTAGGGGACCGGGGGGCTCTCAACGTTTGCCTCACCCCTGTCCTGATCCCGCTTTATGATGTGGAGGATAGCGTTGTGGTTATCATAGATATTTTTAGGGCCACATCATCCATTTGCTATGGAATAGAAAATGGTGCCGTGGCAATAATCCCTGTATCTGAAGTTGAAGAATGTGAAGCCTACCGTTCACATGGACATTTACTGGCCGCCGAACGTAACGGGGAAGTGGTAACCGGATTTGATTTTGGAAACTCGCCGTTCTCCTACACAAAGGAAAAGGTTGCTGGAAAAACCGTTGTGTTGACTACCACCAATGGCACACAGGCGCTGCATCTCTCGCGCAAGGCTAAAAGGATTGTTATCGGCTCCTTTTTAAACCTGACGGCTCTATGTAACTGGCTTAAAACCCAGGACGAAAACATCCTGCTGGTATGCGCAGGCTGGAAAAACAACTTCAACCTGGAAGACAGCCTTTTTGCAGGAGCCGTTGTTGAGCAACTCAAGGAAACAGGTTTAAAGCTCGACGACGCCGCCATTGCCGCCAACGATCTTTTCCAGGTGGGTAAAAACGATATAAACGCCTATCTTAAAAAAACCTCGCACGGCGAACGCCTTAAAAAGCTGGGCATTGAAAAGGACATAGAATTTTGCCTGCAGGTTGATATAACTACCGCTATCCCTGTGTTAGATGGGGAGAAGCTGGTGAAATTAGTTTAACTACAAATACTTTTCAGCTACTCCCTATTAAACATTCTTTGCTTTTCTTTCCTTAACTTTTTTACGCCATGTTCTCAATAGGTAAATAACCAATATAAGTACTATCCACACAGGCCATAAACCTATAAAGCCAAAAAACATGGCACCCAAAATACCCCAGCCATCAGCAAATGCCGACGTTAGTTTATAACCAAAAGTTTTGCCATTATCCTGGACAAGTTGCTTGGTGTAAAAAGTAATATCCAGTGAACTATAATTTACCTGCTTAACCAGGTAATTCAATTGCCCTTGTGTTGATTCAATAGCGCTGCGGATTTCGGTAAGCTTGTTTTCTATCTCAAGCATATCAGTAATTTTGTTTGCTTGCTTCAACAAATCCAGATAACGGGCTTCTAATTTCTTTTTATTTGCCAGCTGGGCCGTAATATCAATATATTCAGTAGTTACATCTTTGATCCTGATGTTTTTTGAGTCTATCCTTTCGGCAGTAGATGAAACGCTGCTTAAAAATTGATCGAAATTTTTTGAAGGGATTCTTGCTCCAATGCTATATTCTTTACGATTGTTGTCGCTGTTATTTGTTTCACTCTCCTGTGCTATATAGCCGCCAAATTTTGTAAGGGAACTATAAATTGCTTTCCGCGTTTCATCAATATTGCCCGCTTCAAAACTGATATCTCCTTCCTTAATTATCTTTTTTGATGTGTCGCGAACGGGTTGATCATGATTTGTGGAATTGTCTCCGACCATCACATCAGCAGCAGCGGGAGGCGCTTTTAGTTCAACGTTCATCGCTTTTATGTTTTCAGCTCCGCCGTTCCCATGTCCACAGGCTGACAGTACAAAACATAAAGCGGGGAGCCAAATAAGCTTTTTCATATTTCAGGGTTTGAGTTTCTCATTATTCCGGTGCCTGTCCTTATCCCTTATGCTTTTCTTCTCCATATTCTTTGCCAGGGCTTCAGTCAGGTCTATCCCCGTTTGATTTGCCAGGCAGATCAGCACAAAAAGCACATCTGCCATCTCATCAGCCAGGTTAACTTCCGTATCCGATTTTTTAAATGATTGCTCACCATACTGCCGGGCCATAATGCGGGCCACCTCGCCCACCTCCTCCATCAAAATGGCAGTGTTGGTCAACTCGTTAAAATAACGGATGCCGGTTGTTTTTATCCAGTTATCTACAAGATGCTGCGCGTCCTTGATTTCCATAAAATATTTTCAAAAAAATTAATGATTGTCCTTATCCCTGGTATCCATAATAATGGTAACAGGCCCGTCGTTCAATAAACTTATCTTCATATCGGCCCCAAAAATGCCGGTCTCTACCTTTTTCGCGGTTAACGTTTCAAGGGTTTTGATCATCTGTTCATACATTGGGATAGCCTTATCTGGCTTTGCAGCACGTATAAATGATGGCCGGTTTCCCTTTTTAGTTTGGGCGAATAAAGTAAACTGCGAGATCAACAGGATGTCGCCATTAACATCAGCCAAAGCTTTATTCATTAAGCCATTTTCATCGCCAAAAACACGTAAGCCCGAGATCTTCTGTGCCAGCCATTGCAGATCCTCGTCGGTATCGGCGTCTTCAATCCCCAGTAAAACCAAAAAACCTAAACCAATAGCGCCTGTTATTTCACCGTCTACTTTGCAATCGGCTTCAGTTACTCTTTGTATTACCGCTCTCATTGAATAAGTTGAATAGTTAGGTTATGTGAATAGTTGATTAAGTTAAAGTCAAACATAGTCAACTTAGTGCAATTCTATCAAGCATTTAAACCGCTAATGTGAAAATTAATCAAAACTCCCTTTCAATTTTATTAGTTTCGCAATCTGTTAATAAATAATTTTTTCTGCGATGGCCTCGAAAGGATTTACCACCACCATATTACACTCTGACCGCTTGGGCAAACCTGAACACGGCGCCCTGCATAAACCCATCCACACTTCCGTTACTTACGGCTATGATGATGTACAGGACCTTGTTGACATTTTCCAAAACAAGAAAAAGGGCTACGCTTACTCCCGCCAGGGCAACCCAACCGTTACCGCGCTGGAGCATAAGGTAACCAATATGGAAAACGGTATGTCGACCATTGCGTTTTCAACCGGGATGGCGGCAATATCTGCCACAATCCTCGCTTTAATTAAGCATGGCGACCACGTATTGGCAAGCTCCTTTTTGTTTGGTAACAGCCGCAGCGTGTTCCAATCGTTTATGGATATGGGGCTGGACATTACTTTTACCGATGCCACCTCAGTCGACAACATAAAGGCGGAGCTAAAGGACAACACCCGTTTGATCTTTGTAGAAACCATTGCCAACCCGGCAACCCAAATAGCAGATTTAGAAAAGATCGGCGACCTGTGCGAAGAAAAAGGCATTATCTATGTAGTGGATAACACCATGACCTCGCCCTACAACTTTAAACCGGTTAATGTAAAGGCAAGTTTGGTAATCAACTCTTTAACCAAATACATCGGTGGCCACGGCAATGCACTTGGCGGCAGTGTTACTGATACAGGCCTGTTTAACTGGACCAACTTCCCGAATATATTCGAAGGCTTTAAAACCCAGGTTAAACCCGAAGTTTTAGGCATGACGCAGATCCGCAAAAAAGGGCTACGCGATGCCGGAGGCACACTATCTCCTGAAGCTGCACACTCTATCTCTGTAGGTTCTGAAACATTGGCCCTGCGCCAGGAACGCGCCTGTGCAAATGCGCTGGCGCTGGCGACCTTTTTCGAGTCTCATCCATTGATTAAAAAAGTTTACTACCCCGGTTTGGAATCCCATCCGCAACATCAGATGGCCGCCAAACTGTTCTATAAATTCGGCGGATTGATGAGCATCGAGCTGGATAACAGCATTGATTGCTTTGCCTTTTTAAATAAGTTGAAGCTGGTGATTAAATCAAGCAACCTTGGCGATACCCGCACGCTGGCAATCCCAGTGGCTCATACCATATTTAATGAGCTTGGCGCTGAAAAACGTGCTGAAATGGGAATCTCAGATTCAATGATCCGGTTATCAATTGGGATTGAGGATCTGGATGATTTGATTGAGGATTTTAAGAACGCGTTAGCTTAAAATAGATACAAGACAACAAGAAACAAGATTCAAGATGAAAAACCGAGTTAAGGGCCTTTTCTTGATTCTTGCCTTCCCCCTTACTTTTTCCTGACATCAACGAGATCCACCCAAATATTGCCGAGACTTTTTATCGGTCTGACAGTTTAGTAAAATACTATATTTAGGAGTTGTAGTTATTTTCCAAAAAACCATTTTATAGTTTCCCAAAATGATTTGGACGGACCATCTTCTTCGTGATCTTCTTCTTTCCGGCGTTCCTGTCTTTTAGGGACGCTGGCAACAGGTTTGCTATTCGCCTCCGGAAACGGTCTGTCGTTAAAAGATTTAAATCTGTAAAGTGATTCCCGGAATCCATCTTCACCAAAGTTATCCATTTTAACAATCTCACCTTTGTCAATCAGTTCAATAAATACGTATGCCTTAGTGTATAAAATGTGTTCGTTAATTATTGCTGTTATTTCATCCAGGGTCTCAGCGGAATCATCATATACCGAGCCTAAAACCTTTATCGTATTTTCCAACGGCTCCATTAGATACAATGTAAATTTCCCGAATTTTTGAATCAGCAGCTCATTCATTGTCATATCAACCCTGAATAGCGGATTGTCTTTATAGGCAACTGCCAGCCCCAAGCCAAAAAACTTTAGCGGCCCGTCATTTATTTGCCCCCAGATGCCCCCTTTTTTGTCAAAATACTCGCGGGTAAAAGGTTCAAAGTGCCAGGTTTGATAGTTATCGCTGATTAATTTGAGCAGTTTTACATGCGCAATATGGTCTATTTCTTCGTCGAGGATTACTTCTCCGTCCAGCATAACCTTCCCTTCAGAAGTGCATTGCCCACCAAAACAATCCACTTCTACAAAAGCAATTTTTTTATCTGGATTTAGTTTTGATATCTCTGCAGAGATAGGCTGCAACGCTTCTTCAAAATCAACCTTATCGATATTCCTAAGGTCTACTTGACCGACTATCCCATTAAAAGGATGTACGATCTTCCTGATTTTTGCCTGCGGAAACAATCTTTCGATATCAGTATGCAATTTTGAATAATCCTTGCCATCACCAACCAGTGTAATTATACTAAATGTGTTATAACTCATATCTATTACATGTACTTTTCTATAACAAAACTAAAACTTTTCCATTCTAACCTCTGGTCTCTAACCTCTAATCAACTAACTCCGCGTATCATTCCCATTATAAATACTCAAATAGCTTTCATAACGGGATAATTCAATTTCGCCGGCTTCTAAAGCGGCCAGTACGGCGCAGCCAGGCTCATTAATATGTCGGCAATTGTTAAAGCGGCAGTCGTGCATGCGGTCGCGCATTTCGGGGAAGAAGTGGCTGAGTTCCTGTTTTTCTATGTCGATAACACCCAATTCACGGATACCAGGGGTATCGATGATGAATCCGCCCTGCGGTAGCTCAAACATTTCGGCAAAGGTGGTGGTGTGCATACCTTTATCGCTCCAGTCGGAAACCTGGTGTGTACGCAGATCAAGATCAGGAAGCAAGGCATTGATCAGGCTTGATTTCCCAACGCCTGAATGACCTGAAAACAGCGTTATTTTGCCCTTTAGTAATTCCTGGATCTTATCAATATTGGTTCCTTCTAAAGCCGAAACTTCATAACAGGGATAGCCTATCTTCTCATAAACGGCTTTATACTCAGCAAGAATCTCCAGGCCCTCATCGCTAAACAGATCCACTTTATTATAGATCAGCTTTGCCGGGATACTGTAGGCTTCAGCCGTCACTAAAAAACGATCAATAAAGCCTAAAGACGTGCGTGGTGACGCTAATGTTACCACCAACATAGCCTGGTCAAGGTTGGCGGCAATGATCTGCCCCTGTTTGGACAGGTTGATGGATTTACGGATGATGTAGTTTTTTCGTTGCTGCAAGGTGGTGATCACGCCGGTTTCCTGATCGGGCTCCATATCAAAATTAACCACATCCCCTACTGCCAGCGGGTTGGTGGTTGTGATTCCCTTGGTTCTGAACTTTCCCTTTATCCGGCAATCTATGCGCTCACCTTCGGGTGTTTGCACCTGGTACCAGCTTCCGGTTGATTTTGTGATTAATCCCTGCATAATTCTGGCGCAAGTTAGGAAAGTTAAAAGGCATTGAAAAAATAAAACAATTTGTATTTGCTTATTAAAAAAATATCTACTTACTTTACAGACATAATATATATGATAATTAACAACACCACATCAACAACAATTACTACCACCGGTACAAACCCGGGAGGAAGGTAATCGTATGGTGTAAAAACATAAAAACCAAATGAGCGCCTTCCTCCGAAAAGAGGAAGGCGTTTTGTTTTAATAGCGAATAATGAAAATTTTAAAATTTGGCGGTACTTCCGTAGGATCAGTTCAAAGCATCCAAACCTTATTAAACATTGTAAAAGCTGAAGTAAACAGCGGTGAAAAACCGGTGATAGTTTTATCAGCCATGAGCGGCGTAACCAATTTGCTGGTTTCTATGGCCGAAGGCGCTGCAAACGGGGTGGAGTTTACGGCACAATTAGCCGAACTGGAGAAACGCCATTTTGATGTAGTAAAGAGCCTGCTTACTGTTCAAAACCAAAACCCGGCTTTTACCCGCCTTAAAATTTTCTTTAACCAACTGGAAGACCTATTGCAGGGCGTGCTTACCCTTCGTGAGCTTACTCCCAAAACCCGCGACCAGGTGCTCAGCTTCGGTGAACGCTGTTCGACTTTGATGATCAGCAAGATAGCAGCGCAATTTATTCCGCAGGCATTATGTGTTGATGCCGCCGATCTGATCCGTACCGACAGTTCATTCGGGCAGGCAAAGGTGAATACTGAGCTTACCGAATTATTGATAAAAGGATTTTTGCAAGAGCATAACGATAAAGTATTATTTGTAACAGGCTTTATTGCAGCTAACGAAGCCGGACAGGTTACAACTCTTGGTCGTGGTGGCAGTGATTACACTGCTGCAATATTTGGCTCGGCCTTGAATGCACAGGAGATACAGATCTGGACTGATGTTAACGGCATGATGACAGCCGATCCGCGCATGGTTAAGAAAGCATTTTCTTTACCGGAGCTTACCTACACTGAAGCTATGGAGTTATCCTACTTCGGAGCTAAGGTGATCTATCCTCCAACAATGATCCCGGCATTTTTAAAGAAGATTCCCATCGTTATAAAAAACACCTTCGAGCCGGAGTTTGAGGGAACCGTGATCCGTCATGATTGCAAGCCTTCAAATCTGCCCATCAAAGGTATTTCATCTATAAACAATATCAGCATCCTTAATTTAGAAGGCAGCGGCATGGTGGGTAAATCAGGTTTTAGCGGTCGGTTATTCTCTTTACTGGCGAGGGAACAGATTAACATTATCCTGATTACTCAATCATCGTCCGAGCATAGCATCACCTTTGCAATATCCCCTGACGATACCGAAAAGGCCCGCCAATTAATAGAACAGGAATTTGAGCTGGAGCTCATCGCCAAAAAACTGGAAGATGTGGTGATAGAGAAAAACCTGGCCATTATTGCCATAGTAGGCGAAAACATGAAGCAAACTCCGGGAGTTTCCGGCAAATTATTTCATGCGCTGGGCCGCAACGGGGTCAACGTGAGAGCCATCGCGCAGGGATCATCAGAATATAACATCTCGGTTATTATATCAGCCCATGATCTTGCCAAGGCCTTGAACGCTGTACACGATGGATTCTTCACCCAGCTGACCAAAACTCTGCATGCATTTTGTTTGGGCACCGGCAATATTGGCCAAACACTGTTTAAGCAACTGAATGCCCACAGCGCTTATTTGCAGGAGCATAACGGCATACAAGTAAAAATTGCAGGCATCAGCAATACCCGCAAAATGATATTTAACAGCGATGGTATTTCGTTAGATAGCTGGCAGGATGAATTACAGGCATCGAACGAAACTGCCGACCTGCAGGAATTTGTTGCCCGTATGAAAAGCATGAACCTGCCGAATTGTGTATTCATTGATAATACCGCCAGCCCTAAACCGGTTGAATTTTATGAGCAGGTTTTTAAATCAAATATCTCGGTTATCACCTGCAATAAAATAGGCAACTCGGCATCGTACAATCAATACAAAACTTTTCACGATGCGGCCAAACAACATGGTGTCGACTTTTTTTATGAGACCAATGTGGGTGCCGGCCTGCCAATCATTCGTACCCTAAAGGATTTGATGAACAGCGGCGACAGGATAGCGAAGATCGAGGCCATTTTATCGGGCACTATTTCGTTTATCTTTAATAATTTTAAAGGCGATGCCAACTTTCACGACGTGGTGAAGGAGGCACAGGAAAAAGGCTATACCGAACCCGATCCGCGCGACGATTTGAGCGGGAAGGACTTTATGCGCAAGATCCTGATCCTTGCCCGCGATGCAGGTTACGCGATGGAGGAAGCCGACGTTAAGATAGAAAGTATGCTGCCGCAAAGCTGCCTGGATGCACAAACCGTAGACGATTTTTACGCCGCCTTGAAAGCCGAAGACGCGTTCTTCAGCAACCTGAAAGCAAAAGCCGAAGTTGATGGAAAAGTATTGCGTTACATTGGCAAGCTTGATAACGGCAAGGCAGAGATCACGCTACAAATGGTTGATGAAAGTCACCCATTCTTTACCCTGTCAGGAAGTGATAACATCATTTCCTTTACAACCGACAGGTATAAAGAACGCCCGCTGGTGGTAAAAGGCCCCGGTGCAGGTGCCGAAGTAACTGCGGCTGGTGTATTTGCTGATTTAATAAATGTGGGAGCCTAAGCCAGGCCCCCTAGCCCCCTGAAGGGGGAATGAAAAACGATAAAATGGAAAATAATATACAAGAAAAAAGCCGCCCTGCTATTAAAGCCTCCCCTTTAGGGGGCGGGGGGGGAATTCACGTCTTCGCACCGGCAACTGTCGCCAATGTAGTTTGCGGCTTTGATGTGCTCGGTTTCGCCGTTAATGAGCCGGGCGACGAGGTAATTATGCGTGTTACCGGCAAGCCCGGCATTACCATCAGCAAAATTACCGGCGATGATGGCCGTTTACCGCTCGATCCCGCTAAAAATACAGTGAGTGTTAGCGTGCAGCATTATTTAAACAGCATTGGTCGTAAAGACATCGGTTTGGATATTGAGCTGCACAAAAAAATGCCGATCGGTAGCGGGCTGGGTTCCAGCTCGGCAAGTACGGTGGCGGGTTTGTTTGCAATTAAAACTTTGCTTGGCGATGATACGGACCCGATCAACCTTTTGCCTTTTGCCATGAAGGGCGAGGAAATGGCCTGTGGACATGGACATGCGGATAACGTTGCTCCTGCCCTATTTGGTGGCTTTGTGCTGGTAAGAAGCTATGACCCTTTGGATATTGTCAGGCTCCCGCACCCGGAGGGTTTGTACTGTGCCATCGTGTTCCCTGATGTTGACGTGCCTACCCGCGAAGCAAGGCAGATCATTCGCAAAAATATCCAGATGAAGGACGCGGTAACCCAATGGGGTAACATCGCAGGCCTGGTGAGCGGTTTGTTTATGAATGACATCGACCTGATTGGCCGCAGCATGAAGGATATTTTGGTTGAACCCGTTCGCTCCATGCTGATCCCCGATTTTTATAAGATGCGCGAAATGGCCATGGAATTAGGGGCGATAAGCTTTGGTATTTCCGGTTCCGGACCATCTGTATTCGCCTTTGCACGCGATGAGGATACCGCCAACCGCATCACCCAAAAATTGCAGCAGCACTTAACTGGGATTAATATCGGTAGTAATACCTACGTATCAACTATTAATGATAAAGGGCCGAGAGTGATAGGGTGATGTGCGGATCTGCAAATATGCAGATGTGCAAATTAAGCTTCACTCAAATAACGTCTTAAATAACCAAATCAAAAAATAAATCCGAAATCGAAATTCCGAAATCCGAAATTAATGCAATTATACAGTACCAAAAACCCATCCACCCGCGTATCCTTTAAAGACGCGGTTTTTAACAGCATGCCGCAGGACAAGGGTCTTTACATGCCCGTAAACATCCCGCGACTAGACGATAAATTTTTAAATAACCTGGATGAATACACATTACCAGAAATAGCATTCCACGTAGCGCAGTATTTAATCGGTGACGATATCCCTCCCAACGACCTTAAAGCGATTATCCACGACGCCATCAACTTTTTAGCGCCGGTGGTAAAGCTGGAAGAAAACATATTTGTGCTGGAATTATGGCATGGTCCGTCGCTGGCGTTTAAGGATTTCGGTGCCCGCTTTATGAGTCGGGTGATGAGTTACTTTTTGGAAGTCGGCGAAAAACAACTGGATGTATTGGTGGCTACCTCCGGTGATACCGGCGGGGCAGTCGCGCTTGGCTTTTTAGGCGTTCCTAATACCCGCGTTACCATTCTTTACCCAAAGGGAAAAGTAAGCGATATCCAGGAACTACAGTTGACTACTAACGGTCAAAATATTCGGGCTGTTGAGATCGACGGCACTTTTGATGATTGCCAGGCGCTGGTTAAAGAAGCTTTTACTGATGCGGAGTTGAATGAAAAATTCCGTTTAACATCCGCCAACTCCATCAACATAGCCAGGCTGATCCCTCAAACATTCTATTATTTTAATGCTTATGCGCAGCTATTGAAACAAGGCATCAGCAAGGTGATCTTCTCTGTGCCGAGTGGCAATTTCGGCAATATAGGGGCAGGCTTGTTAGCCTGGAAAATGGGCTTGCCGGTAGAACATTTTATAGCGGCAACCAATGTAAATGATACCGTGCCTGAGTATTTAAAATCAGGAGTTTATCAGCCCAAGCCATCTGTGGCTACCCTCAGTAACGCTATGGATGTTGGCGACCCAAGTAACTGGGTACGCATAGCCGACTTGTTTAAGGACGATATGGATGAGTTGAAAGGTTTGGTAACCGGTTATCGTTACGACGATGAGGAAACCCTTGAGGCTATTAAATTCATTAATGATAATTATAACTATGTGGCTTGCCCGCATACCGCAATAGCCTGGCAGGCGTTAAGAGATTGGCAACAGGACAATTATAAACCCGATACCGCCGGCGTATTCCTGTCAACCGCCCATCCCTGCAAGTTCCCGGATGTTTTCCCGGAAAGCATTGCAGCAAAAATTGATATACCTGAACAGGTAGAAGAACTGGAGAAAAAAGAAAAACGGGCCACCGCTTTAGGCAAAGATTTTGAGGGATTTAAAAAGTATTTATTGGAGAATGAATAGCGGTGCTTTCCTCCCGTCATGCCGAATCTATTTTAGCCCGCCCCCGGCTGTGTCCCCACAGCCGGCTTTGAAAATGTTTAAGGAATGAAAATAATAACTACCCCCACCCTGTCAGAACAGCAAAAAGAACGCGTATTGCAAATCTGGAATACCGAATACCCGGTAAAACTGCGAATGCCGGGAATGGTTGAGTTTGACACATTTTTAAATACGCTGATTAACCCAGAACATTATTTAATGGTTGATAACGACGATGTGATAATTGGCTGGGGCAATAAATATTATATTGGTGATGTTACCTGCTTTTTTATCATGATTTCGGGCGAGATACATGGCAAGGGCTACGGAACGACTTTATTAAACGAACTAAAAAAGGGCGAAAAACAATTGTTCGGATGGGCTATCGACCATAATAATGACATTAAAGCCGACGGCAGACCCTATCCGTCGCCCATAAATTTCTATATCAAAAACAATTTCACCATCAACACCGAAAGGCGACTGGAAGACGAGCAACTTTCGGCCGTGAATATTTTGTGGGAGGACGCACCCGACTAATAGCATTTTACTATTTTTATCTCTATGATCAACACCATCATCTTCGACCTAGGCGCAGTTTTAATTGACTGGAATCCCACCTACATGTACCGCACACTCTTCAGCGACAAGGAAGAAATGAAACACTTCCTGGCCAACATCACCACCTCCGACTGGAACGAAGAACAGGATGCGGGCCGTTCGTTACAGGAAGGTACCGAGATCCTGGTAAGTCAGTTCCCGGAGCATGAAGCGAACATCCGGGCATTTTATTCCCGCTGGGACGAAATGCTGGGGGAGGCCCTTCATGACACGGTCGAGATCTTTAAGGAGTTAAAGCAAACCGGCAAATACAAAATTTACGCGCTCACCAACTGGTCGGCAGAGACGTTTCCGCTTGCATTGGAACGGTTTGAATTTTTGCATTGGTTTGATGGCATTGTAGTATCGGGCACCGAAAAAATGCGCAAGCCCGCTCCCGAATTTTATCAAATCTTATTGGATCGTCATGACGTTAAGGCCGATGAAGCTTTGTTCATTGATGATAACTACCGCAATATTCTAGCCGCAGAAAAACTGGGGATCAAATCAATACATTTTACATCGGCGGGGGAATTGAGGAGGAGACTTGTCGAGCTTCAAATTGCCTGAACCATGATTCGCTTGATTAATGGATTAAAGGATTCTGATAAACGCGCAAAATAATCCTTCCATCTCTTAATCCTATAAATCATGGTTCAAAACATAGCGCAATAACCTTTAAGACAACTTCAACGTTTTTATCATTTCTTCAACCCTAAAATTGAAAAATCGCTGTCAGCCTTTTCAATAACATTACTCAGCATACCAAGTCCGGTTACTTCCATTTCAACCAGGTCGCCGGGTTGCAGCCATTGGGTTTGATAGTTCGGATCATTCAGTAAACCGGTTCCGTTCAACTCTAAAAAGCAGCCTGTTCCTACCGTTCCCGAGCCTATTACATCGCCCGGGAGCACATCACAGCCGTAGGCGCAGCGTTCAATGATCTCGGCAAAGGTCCAGTCCATATCGGCCATATTGCCTGCCGAAACCTGCTTGCCATTCACCACGCATTTCATCTCCAGTTTATAGGCATTGCCGGCATGCCCGGCTTTGGGTTCAATTTTATATTGTTCCAGCTCATCGGGAGTTACCAGCCATGGACCAATCACTGTGCAAAAATCCTTCCCCTTTGCCGGACCAAGGTTCAACTTCATTTCGTCCATTTGCAGCGTGCGCGCGCTCATATCGTTCATGATCATGAAGCCTGCAATCAGGTTGTCGGCATCAGCAGCTTTAACGTTGCGGGCTTTTTTGTTTAGCACCACTGCAACTTCCAGCTCAAAATCCAGCTGTTGAAAATGATCGGGCATACATTCTATCTCGCCTATCCCCTGGATAGCATTGTGGTTGGTGAAATAAAACACCGGGTATTGATCAAACTCAGGTATCATAGCCGCTCCCCTGTTTCGTCTTCCGGCTTCCACATGCTGCCTGAACGCATACGCATCCCTGCATGAAGTTGGGTGGGGAACCGGCGCCATCATCTCGAAAAATAATTCCTCCTTAGCCTCCATTTTCCCCGACTTAATATCCGAATTTATCCGTTTTGCCCGGTCCATCAGCTCATCCCCTCCCCACAAAAACTCGTTCATATTATTAGGGATCAGCTTATCGCACGAATTAAGGTTATAAATATGGCCTTTTATAAAAAGGCCTAAATGCTCGTTATCTTCAGTTTTGTAGGATACTAATTTCATAGGGCTATGTGGTTGGTTAATTTCAAAGCTACGTGTTTTTTCAGTTGATTGAGTTAGATTGGATTGAATAAGTTGGATTAGGTTTTCCAGAAGGCAAAGTGTTCCATTTTTACACGTGGAACACCCGGAACGCTGTGAAACATCCTTATTATCAGGATATTAAATTTTCACAATGTAAGTAACTGACAACCAAGCGCTATAAAATCCATTCACGTTTACTTACGCAACCCTCCCTCCCCCTTGCAAATCCCACATATTCCTCTTAAATTTGACTACCAAATTATGAGCATACAAAAGCATTTTCTTTTTTCCCTTGGCCTCACTTCCATGAGTGACGCTTCTTCTTTCAGGGATGCCGTGCTCGCTAAGATCGTACTGGCGCAGTACTAAGTTTTGTTGATTTGTTGTAAAAGTTGTAGTTGTTGTAGAGGTTAAAATCGCTACAGTATTAAAACATTTTAAAACTTTTACAGCACTTACACAGTTGCAATAAGGATAATTGTTTCTAAACTTTTATAACCTTTACAACATTTATAACCCTTACAACTTCTCAAGTAATTACAACGTTTTTAAATTATTAAAACCAATTAAAAATGCCTGTTTACCACACATTAGGAGCTATTCCGCCAAAGCGGCATACGCAATTCCGTAAGCCCGATGGTACACTTTATGCCGAAGAGCTGGTATCAACCGAAGGCTTCAGCAGCCTGTATTCGCTGGTTTACCACGCTTATCCGCCAACGCTGGTAAAAGAGCTGGGCGAGCCGTATTCGGTTGAGCCGAAGATTGCCCGCGAAAAGCACCTCAAACATACCAGCCTTATCGGTTTTAAAATTGAGCCTGAAGATGACTATCTGAAAAGCCGCAAGCCTGTTTTGGTTAACAGCGATCTCCATATCTCCCTGGCTGCCCCGCGGAAATCGATGACTGACTATTTCTACAAAAACAGCCAGGCCGACGAGGTGGTGTTTATTCATGAAGGATCAGGAACATTAAAAACCGGCTACGGCAATATAAAATTTGCTTATGGCGATTACCTGGTAATTCCGCGGGGCACCATCTACCAAATGGAATTTGATACGCCCGATAATCGGTTGTTTATTACGGAGAGTTTTAGCCCTATCAGGATCCCTAAGCGCTATACCAATTCCTACGGGCAAATGACCGAGCAGGCCCCTTATTGCGAACGCGATATAAAACGCCCAACCAACCTGGAAACCCACGATGAAAAGGGCGATTTCAAGATCCTTATCAAAAAACAGGGGCTCATCTATCCATATATTTACGGGACGCATCCTTTCGATTTTATCGGCTGGGATGGCTTTCATTATCCATGGGCCTTTTCCATTCATGATTTTGAACCGATAACAGGCCGTCTACATCAACCGCCGCCCGTACATCAAACATTCGAGGGACACAACTTCGTGATCTGCTCGTTTGTACCGCGTAAGTTCGATTATCACCCGCTATCTATACCCGCACCATATAACCACAGCAACGTGGACAGCGATGAGCTGCTTTATTATGTAGATGGCGACTTTATGAGCCGTAAAAGCGTGGTTAAGGGCCAGATAACTCTCCACCCCGGCGGCATTCCGCATGGCCCGCACCCCGGCTCAGTAGAGAAATCCATCGGCAAGGAATCAACAGACGAACTGGCGGTAATGATAGACCCGTTCAGGCCGTTAATGCTGACCGAAGACGCCATAAAAATAGAGGACGAAAATTATTATAAAAGCTGGGTGAGTTGAGGTGAAAGCTAAAAGCTAAAAATTCAATCAATCACTAATTCACTAACTCACCAATTCACTAATTGAAAAAATGGAAACACTAACCATAGATAAAAAACAAGCAACAACTGATTTTTTGCCGCTTAACGGTACAGATCATGTTGAATTTTATGTAGGTAACGCCAAGCAGGCTGCCTTTTATTACAAAACCGCATTCGGCTTCCAGGACCTTGCTTACGCGGGCCCCGAAACCGGTATCCGCGACCGCGTATCATACGTTTTACAGCAGGGCAAGATTCGCCTGGTACTTACAACACCACTGCATTCCAACCACCCGATTGCCGAACATATCAAGAAACACGGCGATGGCGTAAAAATCCTTGCGCTGTCTGTAGATGATGCTTATGATGCCTTTTTGCAGACCACCCGTCGTGGTGCCGAACCTTACCAGGAGCCTCAAACCATGACCGACGAATATGGCGAAGTACGTACCAGCGGGATTAAGCTGTACGGGGAAACCGTGCACCTTTTTGTGGAACGCAAAAACTACAACGGGGCCTTTTTACCCGGTTTTGAAAAGCACGTAACTACCTATAATCCTACCACAACAGGATTGTTACACATTGATCACTGTGTGGGTAATGTGGGCTGGCACAAGATGAACGAATGGGTTAATTTTTACGAAGAGATCATGGGTTTCAAAAACATTTTAACCTTTGATGATAAAATGATCTCGACCGAATATTCGGCCTTAATGAGCAAGGTGATGAGCAACGGGAATGGTTATGTGAAGTTCCCGATCAACGAACCTGCCGAGGGTAAAAAGAAATCGCAGATTGAAGAATATCTGGAGTTTTATGAGGATGAAGGCGTACAGCATTTAGCCCTTGCTACCGATGATATTGTTAAAACTGTAACCACATTGCAAAGCCGTGGCATTGAATTTTTAACGGTGCCTACCACTTATTACGATGAACTGATAGACCGGGTTGGCCACATAGATGAGGACCTGGGGCCATTAAAAAAACTCGGCATTTTAGTCGACCGCGACGATGAGGGTTATCTGCTGCAGATCTTCACTAAACCAGTGGAAGACAGGCCTACGCTGTTCTTCGAGATCATCCAGCGTAAGGGCGCAAAATCATTTGGTGCCGGCAATTTCAAGGCGCTTTTTGAAGCGATTGAAAGAGAGCAGGAATTGAGGGGAAATTTATAGGATTTCGGAAGTCGGATTTTCGATTTCGGATTTTTATTTCCGCAGGGTTTCTTGAAAAGAACCCTGCGGAGACGGAAAAAATGCTCTTTCGGACTTTACTGACTTTCCGGTCTTTACTGACTTTTACATATCTTTAAGCTGGACAAACGTCCGGCTTTTTTTATGACCGTCGAAGAAATAATCGCCCTGCTAAACGAAAAATCGAACCCAAAATACCTGGCGGGCATGAAGCGTTTTGGCATCAACGATGTGCATGCATTGGGTATCCCCGTCCCCGAATTGAGGAAGTTAGCGAAGCTTATTAAAAGAGATCACCCTCTCGCACTTGCCCTGTGGAAAATTAAAATTCATGAGGCCAGGCTGCTTGCTTCCATGATTGCCGATGCCAGCCAATTTACCGAAGAGCAGGCAGACAATTGGGTACATGACTTTAACTCATGGGACATTTGCGACCAGGTTTGCGGCAACCTTTTAGACCGTACGCCATTTGCCATGAGCAAGGCGTTTGAATACACAACCAGCGAACATGAATTTGTAAAGCGTGCAGGCTTTGTGCTAATGGCTGAATTTGCGGTTCATAATAAAACCGCCACTGACGACTTATTTGTGCCATTTTTCGCTGTAATGGAACGCGAAGCATGGGATGGCCGCAATTTTGTAAGAAATGCGATCAACTGGGCATTACGGCAAATTGGCAAAAGAAACTCAAATCTTAAAATTCACGCTGTTGAAACCGCGCAGCGGATCCTCTCCCAAAATACAAAAAGCGCCAGGTGGATAGCCTCAAATGCGCTGATTGAACTGTCAGGCAAAGACACTGTAATTAATAATTAACTTTTACGGTTTTAGGCAGTTAAAACAATCAGGCTGGGGACAATTTGCATATTATTGCCAACCATTTTAGCATGGTTTCCGTAATAGGTGAGCTTGTCGTTTTATGCTTTTTTATTTTTTGGCATAAATTTTTCTATTATGAACCCTGAGCTATTGGTTTTATACTATGTGTAGGATATTAATATGAGTATTGAAGGGAACAACTTTTATAGTGATGATGCATCCCATCTTGCTCAAATAATTGATCAGATAAATGCTGGGATCTGGGAGTACAACGTTAACACGAAAGAGGTTAAGTGGTCTGCCGGGTTTTATGCTGTCCTGGGTTATAAACCCGGGGAGATCGAGTGTTCCTACAGTTCATTTCTTGACGACTTGCTTTATCATCACGACAAGCCTGCATTTTTAAAAGCCATCCAATCCCGCACCCCTGATCAAACCAATACCGTAGAGATAAGGTTATTAACCAAAGCCAACGGTTACCAGTGGTTTGAAAGTGTTACCAAAAAATGGGAAGACAACGGCATACCTAAATATACCGGCTCCTTAATAAATATCAATAAGGCTAAATTACTTGGCCTGCGTTCGGCACAAAATGATTTCCTGTTTAACGAAACCGGCACAATAGCCAAAATTAGCGGTTTTGACATAGATGTGCCCACCATGAGCCTGTCACTTTCTAAGGAGGCTTTCGATATTTATGAGCTGAATGATCAGCTTAAGTTAAGCCTGGAGGAAGCAGTAAGCTTTTTTGAGCCGCAATACCGTCCCGTTGTAAATGAAGCCATTGAAAACGCTATAAAGTTCTGCAAACCTTACGACCTGGAAGTGCTTTTCCGCTCGGCCAAGAATAATGTTTTCTGGGTACGCGCCAAGGGTCTTCCTATTATTGACGATTACGGAAAATGCGTTAAAATAAGGGGAATTCTGCAGGATATTGACAGCATTAAAAAGAAGGGAATTGCACTTCAAACGTCCATCAGTTCGCTGAACGATCAGAACAAACGCCTGCAAAACTTTGCCTACATCGTGTCGCATAACCTGCGCTCACATTCTGGCAATTTGCGGTTTATGGTTAACCTGCACGAGGAAAGCGAATCCACCGATGACCGCGCAGAGGTTTTTGCGCACATAAAATCAATCAGCGACAGCCTGAGTCAAACCATCGAGCATTTGAACGAGATCGTGATGATCCATACGGATATCGACAAGGAACGCAAGGCCCTGTCGTTTGAAGAAGTGTTTAAAAATGTAATGTCGGCCCTGCAAAACAATATCGACGCCACTGATGCTAAAATTGAATACGATTTTACGCAATGCCCGGTTATTGAATATATCCCCGCCTATTTGGAAAGCATCTTCCAGAACCTGCTTACCAACGCGCTGAAATACCGCCACATGGACAGGCAACCACTTATCACCTGCCGCACCATAAAGGACCACAGCCACATCTATATGCTGTTTGAGGACAATGGCATCGGCATAGATATGGAGCGTTATGGCGATAAGGTATTTGGCATGTATAAAACCTTCCACCAAAACACCGATGCTAAAGGCATCGGCCTGTTCATCACCCGCAACCAGATTGAATCAATGGGTGGTACCATTAAGGTAGATAGCACTGTGAATGTGGGTACGAAGTTTACGATACGTCTTGTATAAATATAAACTGTAGGGGCGTAATGCTTACGCCCTCACCAACGTTAAGTCCGCGTTCTGACCCACAATCCTGCAAACATTATGCAAACCGCAATCAGGGCGTATGCAATACGCCCCTACCGACATTACTCTATGTAGCTTTCCAGGATCTTGAAACCCTTAGTGGTTTCTAACTCAACGTGATCAACGCTCTTCGGCAACAAAATACAATCTCCCATTATTACAGGGTATTCGCTTCCGTCAGCTTTAACGGTAAACTCACCCTCAACGCACACGTAAATCACAAACGAATCAAGATTGCTATAATCTTTTGTGGTACCGGTTGTAAAATCTAACAGGTTAGTAGTAAAATACGGGCAGCTCACCAGGTGAACAGTTTCGTTCTTTTTGGGTTGATATTGGGTTTTGTATTCAGCATAGTGCTTATAGTCGATGGCAGCAAGAGCCTCTTCGGTATGCAGCTCACGTTTGTTGCCCTTGTCATCTACACGATCAAAGTCATAGATGCGGTAAGTGATATCAGATGTTTGCTGGATCTCGGCTATCAGCAGGCCTTTACCAATGGTATGTACACGACCTGCCGGTAAAAAGAACACATCACCAGCCTTCACATCTTCCTTATTCAACACATCAGTTAAATGGCCGCTGTTGAATTTATCCAAATACTCCTGCTGGGTAAGTTCTTTATTAAATCCGGCAATAAGGGTTGATCCCGGATCAGCCTCAATCACATACCACATTTCAGTTTTGCCGAACGAGTTATGGCGTTTTTTTGCCAGCTCATCGTCGGGGTGCACCTGGATGGAAAGATCCTCGTTAGCATCAATAAATTTGATCAGCAGCGGAAAGATGTTTCCAAAATGCGCATACACCTTTTCGCCAACCAGTTCGCCTTTGAATTTTTCAAGCAGTTCAGCTAATGATTCGCCTTCCAATGCTCCGTTAGCAACTACTGAAACGTCCGACTTAACACCCGAGATCTCCCAGGTTTCGCCGCAGTTTGGCAGGTCGCCGAAATCTTTATGCAGGTAAGTTTTTATTTTATTGCCGCCCCAGATCTTGTCTTTATAAATGGTTTTGAATTTTAACGGATACAATGCTGACATAAGTAAATATTTTGAGCCGCTAAGTTATCAGATAAATATCTAATGAAAAAGCTTAAAGTAAAGTTATCACACAGAAAATCCAATTTTGATTGACACAAAAAAAGCCCGCATATTTCTACACGGACTTTTTAATATTATACGGAGACGCAAGATATTGCGTCTCTACATCGAATTGGTTTTATTTACCCAATTTCACTTTCAAATTCTCGTCAATGGCTGCTAAGAATTCTTCGGTATAAAGGTAATCTGTACCATGCTCCACCTTTGGTTTTATGGTGATGGCCAAATCCTTGGTCATTTTGCCGCTTTCAACGGTTTCGATACAAACTTCTTCAAGGGCCTTGCAGAAGTTGATCAGCTCCTGGTTGTTATCAAGCAAACCACGGAATTCCAAACCACGGGTCCATGCAAAAATAGATGCAATAGGATTGGTTGAAGTTGGCTTACCAGCCTGGTGCTCGCGGTAGTGACGGGTCACGGTGCCGTGTGCAGCTTCTGCTTCCATAACAGTGCCATCAGGTGTAACCAACGTAGAGGTCATTAAGCCTAATGAACCAAAGCCTTGTGCAACGGTGTCTGATTGAACGTCGCCGTCATAGTTTTTACAGGCCCATACAAAGTTACCATGCCACTTTAATGCCGAAGCAACCATGTCGTCAATTAAACGGTGCTCGTAAGTAAGCTGGTTAGCTTCAAACTCCAATTTAAATTCCTGCTCGTAGATCTCCTGGAAAATATCTTTAAACCTGCCATCGTATTTTTTAAGGATGGTATTTTTGGTAGAAAGGTATAAAGGCCATTTTTTCAGCAAAGCCTGGTTAAAACAAGCACGTGCAAACCCTTTAATGGATTCGTCAGTGTTATACATTGCCAAAGCAACGCCGTCACCTTTAAAGTTGAAAACCTCGAATGATTGCTCAGGGCTACCATCTTCAGGCGTAAATTTAATGGTTAGCTTGCCTTTTCCTTTAGTAACAAAATCGGTAGCGCGATACTGGTCGCCAAAAGCATGACGGCCAATGCAGATAGGCGCTGTCCAGTTTGGCACCAAACGCGGAACGTTTGCCATAACAATTGGCTCGCGGAAAACTGTACCGTCCAAAATATTACGGATAGTGCCATTTGGCGACTTCCACATTTGTTTTAAATTAAATTCCTTTACACGCTCTTCATCAGGCGTAATAGTGGCGCATTTAATACCAACACCATATTGTTTAATGGCAT
The DNA here is from genome assembly GCA_030775685.1 of Bacteroidota bacterium. GTDB lineage: Bacteria > Bacteroidota > Bacteroidia > Sphingobacteriales > Sphingobacteriaceae > Mucilaginibacter. The sequence continues at coordinate 88,431 of JALYIP010000083.1, read as the reverse complement.
TTGCAGCATCAATGGTAACCTGGTCGTTGGTTTCATCGCGATACTCAATACCAAGGTCATAGTATTTAATATCAAGATCCAGGTACGGAATTATCAGCTTGTCTTTAATAAATTTCCATATAATACGGGTCATTTCATCGCCGTCAAGCTCAACTACAGGATTTTCTACTTTAATTTTCGACATCTTTGATACGATTATTTTTTTAATGGCTTCAAATATATAAAATTGGTTGGTTAAGTACGTTGTTGATTGGGTGACTTGTTTGTTAAGATTGCATAATCTGAACGTCAAAATAACGTTACAGGGATAATCAACCCGATCAAATTAATCCGGGTCAATCAACTTATTTAACTTTATTCAAGTTTATTGAAGCTAAATGCTATTTTTATAAAATATATAAATCAACTTTTGGTTAAACTTGTTAGGGTAACAACCACTGCTGTTTAAATTATGATAAAATTCTTCCAGAAAACATCGCTTATAACTTTAATTGTTTGTTTTTCGGCATTTGTGGCCAAAGCCCAGCTGGGCTACAACTACGCACAATATGACATTGGCGTAGGCGCGGGTGTCAATAAGGTTTATGGCGACGCTGAGACCGTTACCAGTACCGCTTCCATCCACTTCAATTTTACCTATAACGCAACACCATATACAAATTTTGTATGGGAGGCACAGCTTGGAAAACTAAGGGGCGGCGATTCGGTGCTTACCAAATCAGGCCGGTATTTCAACAATGATTTTAGTGCCTTTATTTTTCGGGGGCAGCTGCAATTCGGCGAATTCCTGGATTATTCGAACAGCCAGTTCAATAACGCGCTTAAAAACCTATATGTATCGGCCGGCATTGGGTTCGTATTCAATAATATAACGCAGATCAGCCGGACTTCCGAAAAAGTCGCTGGATTTTATACGGATGGTGAAAATAAAAGCAAGGAACCCTTTGTTCCGCTGCGTGTTGGCTACGAGTTAAAGCTGTACAACAGGTATTCACAACCAAGCGCAAAAATAGATCTTGCCTACGGTTATAATATAATTTTAGGCGACGGGCTGGATGGGTTTACAGCCGGAACACACAACGATGCCTATTCACAAATTACCCTGGGCGTAAAATTTGCAATCGGGTCAGCAAGTACCTCGTACCGAAAACAAATCACTTATTAGTTCGGTTATAGTTGTTGAAAGGGTTTGTAAAGATTGTTCTGTTAAATTGCCAATCATCTGCATACACTAATATTTTACAACAACTAAAAACTATAATACCATGAGTAACGCACCATTCGACCCCGTTTTTGACAGTGAAGGCGAAGACCGGGACCGCACCCTAAAAGATGAACTTGGAGAAACTATCGACAAGGAAGACCTTAACTATAACGCCGATGACGATAGCTTTGAATACGATGTAAAAAGTGACGATCCGGAATACCAACATGCCGACCCATATAATACTTCGGTAAAAAATGGGGAGGATATGAATTCCACCTACGATGAGGCAAACCCCTACGATGCAGGTGAAGAGTATATCCCCAACGAATCGTTAGAGACCGACGTAGATAAGCTGGGAATGCACATTGATGACGGCGATATTGTTGAACTTGATGCCGCAGATAAAGCGTTAAGCCACACTCCCGAAGATGATCGTACCGATCTTGACGAAGAAGGGTATCCCAAAAACGACAGGCACAGATAATTCAGCAGATATTATAAAAACGAAAATGCCCGGTGACTAGTCGGGCATTTTCTGTATCAACAATGCTGTTTACTACTTTGTAGCCGCGGCTGCTACTTCACTATTCAGATGAATATATTCATCATTTTTACCATCGGTGGCTAATTTTACACCCTCTTTAGCGGTAGTCGCTGCGGCTGCCTTATCACCTTTTTTTAGTTGTACCCGTGCTACCCAAAGCTTAGCCACATAAGGCGGCATCCCCGGGATTTTTTCCAGCTCGTTTGCCCAGGCAAGCGCCTGAGTCATATCCTTGTTGTTGTTCCAATAATATATTACCGCATCATAATAAGGCTTCTTATCCGTTTTCATAGCCGAATCGATATTCGCCATTATTTTTGAGTCGATGTCGCAGGTTAAATGCAAGGTTACTGCCGTATTTTGCCACATCAGCTGCATCTCGCCGCTGGTTGGATAAATATTGGCAAACTGAATAGTAAATGTTTCTACGGATTTCCCTGTTTTTTCGGGAGTTACTGTGAAGCGTAAAAAGTCTTCCGAATCTTTATAAGTATAAGCGCCCCATTGCTTAGCGTTTTTGCTCAAAATTATAGTCCATTGTTTTTCACCGGGGATACTGAATAAACCATATTCACCTGCCGGTACCTTATACCCTTCAAGCGAAACATCATCGCTGAATTTTAATACCGTTGCCGAATTAGCACCTGTGCGCCAAACCTTATCGTAAGGCTCGGTTACACCAAAAATTTTGCGGCCTTTGGTATTTGGTCTCGAGTAAGTAAGATTGATCTTTCCTAATCCAAAATCCTGGGTAATGGTTTGTGTCGTGCTAGGCTGCGGTGTTATTTGCGCATAGCTGCTGACAGTAAAAAAAACAATTGCGATTGTTAAAAGTCTTGATGGGTTCATGTTGGTTAAATTTATAACGGGCTAAAAATAAATAAATTAAATATAACGTCGCAGGCAGACAATTGAAAAAACAAAACGGTTGTTTTACAGCTACTTCGCATTGTTCTTTAGCATGATAATCGCTAATTTTATCAAAAATCACCCGAAAGTATGACTAAAAACACGGGCCATTATTTCAATTTTGAGCCGGACTTTAAACTTAAACAATTAAAAAAAATGAAAAGGACAATTTGGACTTGCGGGTTAGCAGGTGGTTTTATAGCCGTTGCATGGGCCGTTGTCAGCGCCGGAGTATTGAACGATAGCTTAAGCTTAAACACGCGGATGGTTCTTGGCTATGCATCTATGATATTGGCCTTTTCGCTCATTTTTGTGGCAATAAAAAACTACCGTGATAATGGCAACAGCGGCGCAATTACTTTTGGGAAGGCGCTTCAAATAGGGCTTCTAATAACGCTTATTGCATCAACTGTATATGTGGTGGTCTGGATGATAGATTTCAGCTATTTTGTTCCCGATTACGGTGACAAATATCAAGCCCAGGTATTAGCAGAAATGAAAGCGGCCGGAGCAAGCGCCGGGGAAATAAAAAAGCAGGGAGCTGAATTGGCAGCCACGATGGCAAAATATAAAACAAGCCCAGCCTTTCGGGCGATGTTCACCTATTTGGAAATTGTGCCGGTTGGAATCATAGTATCCATAATAGCCGCGCTGATACTTAAAAGTAAGCCTAAATCGGCTTTGGTAAACGCATAAATTAAAATCTGATTAAATATGAAAAAAGTAACGGGCCTTGGCGGCGTATTTTTTAAGTGCAATGACCCGAAAGGTATGAATGAATGGTATGTTAAAAACCTGGGATTGCCAACTAGTCAATACGGAACCACATTTGAATGGCGGGAAGCTGATGATCCGTCGAAACAAGGATCTACATCCTGGTGTACATTTCCGCAGGACACTAAGTATTTCAATCCGTCGGAAAAGCCTTTTATGATCAATTACCGGGTAGAAAACCTTGTTGCGCTGGTCGAAGAGTTAAAAAAGGACAACGTGACCATTGTTGATGAAATTGCCGAATATGATTACGGGAAGTTTGTCCATGTGCTCGATCCGGAAGGGAACATTATTGAGCTCTGGGAACCGGCGGATGAGTAGAAACAAGATAATATGACGGGGTAAATCACTGTCCAGATAATAAATATTGCGATGGTTTAAACCCCATCGCAATATTTGCTTTAAGATTTTGCCTTTATGCGCTTTTGGTTTTCTTTAATTCGTAATTGACAACTTATCTCGTTAGTGTTTTTTCGGGTTGCATGTGTATCAAAGCTTATCCGTAGTCATTCTCTGTCAACCTTATGCAATCTGCAAATTGGTACATTAAAAATCTGCACATCAATTCATATCTTTGCCATGTAATAACTGACAAACATGCTTAAAGGATTTTTTAACGTTCCGCCACCTCAGAACGAACCGGTATTGAATTACGGTCCGCGCAGTGTGGAACGAGCAGCGCTAAAAGCTGCTTTGGATGACGCCCGCGCCCATCAGATCGACATCCCGATGTACATCGGCGACAAGGAAGTACGCACCGGCAAAAAGCTGGAGATCCGTCCGCCGCATGATCACAAACATTTACTGGCCACATTTTCTGAAGGCGACGCAAGCCATGTAACAGCGGCAATTGATGCTGCTTTAGCAGCAAAAGCGGCCTGGGAAGAACTTCCATGGGAACAGCGTGCAGCTATATTTTTAAAAGCCGCCGATTTAATTGCCGGTCCTTACCGCGCAACCATAAATGCAGCTACCATGTTGGGCCAGTCGAAAAACGCTTACCAGGCTGAGATAGATGCTGCCTGTGAGTTCATCGACTTCCTGCGTTTTAACGTGGAGTATATGACCGAGATCTACAAGCAACAACCGCCAGTATCGGGCAAAGGTGTTTGGAACCGTGTGGAACAACGCCCGCTTGAAGGCTTTATATTCGCGTTAACACCATTTAACTTTACCGCTATAGCCGGTAACCTGCCGGCATCTGCAGCCATGATGGGTAACGTAGTAGTTTGGAAGCCTGCATACCCTCAAATTTTTGCAGCAAACGTATTGATGCAGGTATTTAAGGAAGCTGGTGTGCCTGATGGCGTTATCAATTTAATTTATGTTGATGGCCCGGTGGCAGGCGAGGTGATCTTTAACCACCCCGATTTTGCAGGCATTCACTTTACAGGATCGACCAAAGTATTCCAGAACATCTGGCAAACTATTGGTACCAATATCCACAAATACAAAACTTATCCTCGCATTGTTGGCGAAACCGGCGGTAAGGACTTTGTTCTTGCTCACCCAAGCGCCGATGCTGATGTGGTAAGCACTGCACTTGTTCGTGGTGCATTTGAGTACCAGGGGCAAAAATGCTCGGCGGCTTCAAGGGCTTATATTCCAGCTTCGTTATGGCCGGCTGTAAAATCCAACATGCAGCGCGATATTACCTCGTTCAAAATTGGCCCGGTTGAGGATTTCGAAAACTTCATTAACGCCGTTATCACCGAAGTATCCTTCGATAAACTGGCAAAATATATTGATGCGGCAAAGAACGATAAAAGCGTTGAGCTGGTTGCAGGTGGCGGTTACGATAAATCAAAAGGCTGGTTTGTTGAGCCAACTGTTTTAAGGGTTGATGATCCTTATTACGTAACCATGTGCGAAGAACTTTTCGGCCCGGTATTGACCATTTATGTTTATGAAGATGATAAGTTTGATGAGATCCTTGATGTGGTTGATAAAACCTCCATCTACGCGCTTACCGGTTCCATCATTTCACAGGATCGTTATGCCATTGCAAAGGCTACATACCATTTGCGTAATGCTGCAGGTAACTTCTATATCAACGATAAGCCGACAGGTGCAGTAGTTGGTCAGCAGCCATTTGGCGGTGCAAGAGGTTCAGGCACAAATGATAAGGCAGGTTCAATGATCAATTTATTACGGTGGGTATCCCCACGTACCATAAAGGAAACTTTCGACCCACCTAAGGATTACAGGTACCCGTTTTTGGCGAAGGAATTGTAAGACAGAGCCAAGACAGCAAGAGTCAAGAATCAAGATAGAAAAAGCCGGTATCGTTAATGATTACCGGCTTTTATATTTTGTTAACGAGTGTTTTTTTTCTTGAATCTTGACTTCTTGACTCTTGAATCTCTTACTTGAACTTAAACACATTCTGCATATTGGCATTATCGTATGCGCTTACCTTCATATCGGTGATGATCCCGGTTTTAAGGCTATACACCCAGCCATGCACCCCTATCTGCTGCCCGTTTGCCCAGGCATTTTGCACGATGGATGTTTTGCACAGGTTGTAAACGTTTTCAATTACGTTGTATTCCACCAGCTTATCGCAGCGTTCGTTAATATCTGTAATGGTTTCCAGCTTGCTTGCATGCAGGCGGTACACATCCTTTATGTGCCTGAGCCAGTTGTCAATCAGCCCGTACTGCTGGTTGGTAATTGCAGCCATTACGCCGCCGCAACCGTAATGCCCGGTTACTATTACGTGCTTTACCTTTAATACATTTACGGCATAATCCAATACCGACAGCATATTCATGTCTGAATGCACCACCATATTGGCAATGTTGCGGTGAACGAAGATCTCGCCCGGAGGCATATTGGTGATTTGGTTTGCCGGAACACGACTATCGGCACAACCTATCCAAAGCACAGGAGGCGTCTGCCCCGCCGCAAGTTTTTCAAAATACTCAGGGTCGGCATCTAAAGTGTTTTTAACAAACTGCTTATTACCTTCAAGCAGGCTGCTGTACAATTCCTGCGTAGTGGCAGGTGCATTATCATCAATAAGTTTAGCACACATGTTATTTAGGATGATGTTAGTTGTAAGAGCAAAAATATAAAGATATTGATTAATTTGCCTTTTTGTATGTGATGATATTTTTAACTGAACGTAATTCATACAATCAAATGGTTGTTTGATAATATTGTTCCCCTTAACCGAATGCCCACAATTATGAAAGTAGCTTTTTTTATTTTAATTGCATTTGTTGGCTCATCTGCAGCATTTGCACAGCGAAAGTTTTTGAGCGCAAATCAAATACAGGAACACATCTCCAAATGCATCAGGAAAAACTATCACCCTGACACGCCTTCATTAACAAGCACGTGCAGGGAGGCCTGTATTTTCATAAAGTTTAAGGTGAATGCTAACGGGAAAATTTCCGGGTTGGCTTTCAGTAAGGACACTTCTCAATTTATTATTAAGGCGCTTAGAACTGCAGTAGATTCGTTAAACCGTGATGCAGCTTTAATGAAGACACTGAAACATTCGGGAAAAGTTGTCATTCAACCATTTACCTATATCTATTTTTGCGGGTGTAAGTTTCCTAAAGCAGATTTTTCAACTATAAAAGGAGAAGAAGCCAGGAAATATTTGCGCGATTTTTTAAAAGTGGCGCTCACCAGGGACAAGTTTGATGAAACCTTTTGGGGTATGTTGAATTTTAACGGTAAAGATTTGAAGGTATTGGACTGTTTATTATTAAACCCTATTGGCGATTGGTTTACTGAGAAGCCGTATTAATTCTCAACCTCCTCTGGAAAACAGTCTGCTTAATTTATGCAATGCGAGCGGCGACAAATCGTAATAAAGTATCGTTAATAAAATAACTGGCACAAAGTAAAAAATAGCAAAGTCGAAAACATCAAACAGCAAGCCGCCTGCAACAGCGCCGATCAGGTAAAAGCTAAGAATGGTGATCCTGATATAAATCTTGTTTTTAAGCGCACTGCTTGCCTCGCCCCTTGGGTGGAGCAGTTCTGAAACCTCACCGCCTAAATCGGTAAATAAGCCGGTAAGGTGTGATGTTTTGATTACACCGCCGGATATAATGGATACCAGGCTATTTTGCAAGCCCATTGCGAATATAATAGCGCCGATAACCAACTCACGCTCCAGCATAGTTTCCTTATAAAAATTATGTCCATAAACAGCAACAAACAGTAGCACTACTATCTCGATGATAATTGGGATGGAATGCGCCTTGTATTTACTGATATGAATATAAGAGCGAACAATAAAGCTGGATATAAAGGCTCCTGCAAAAAACATCAGCAGCCAGATCAGGAATACAATGACCTCCCTAAAATTCTGCTCAACAATATGTTTGGCCAGGTTAGCCACGTGGCCCGTAATATTTGCCGTAAACGCCAGGAAGGCCACCATCCCTGCAACATTGGTTATACCCGATGCCACCGCAGTTGACGATGCCAGCATTAGGTTTTCCTTAAAAGTCCTGTCTTCCTTTGATTGTCTTAGCACCTGCTGATATTTGCCTGTTGGCGTATAAGGCGCAAAAATAGTATAAATACAACAGATACAAAAAGGCAGGGTAACATATCAGGAATATGCCCCTGCCTTAAGCTAGATTAAACACATGTTAGTGTGCGGCTGCTACGGCTTCTACACTATCAAGCTCATACACGTAGCCCAGATTATCGGGCCCATCGCTGCTTACTTTCAAATCCTTAACCAAACCCGTTGCGAGGTCAATTACCCATCCATGCAATTGCAGATCGGTGCGCTGTTTCCAGGCATTTTGAATGATGCTGGTTTTGCACAGGTTATAAACCTGTTCCATTACATTTAACTCAACCAACCTATTCAGCTTTGTTGTTTTGTCGGAGATCCGGTCAAGCTCATGGCTATGCAGCCGGTAAACATCCTTTATGTTCCGCAGCCAGTTATCAATCAGGCCAAACTGCTTGTTACTTAAGGCAGCCGCGACACCGCCGCAACCATAGTGACCAGCTACGATAACATGCTTCACCTTTAAAACATTTACCGCATAGTCAAGCACGCTCAGCATGTTCATATCAGAGTGTACACATACGTTGGCAATGTTTCTGTGTACAAATATTTCGCCGGGTTGGGTTCCTGTAACATCATTTGCAGGTACACGGCTGTCTGAGCAGCCTATCCAAAGCACCTCGGGGCTTTGCCCGGCAGCCAGCTTATTAAAGTAGTCAGCATCTTCTTTGAGTTTTCTTTCCACCCAGTCGCTGTTCCCTTTAAGCAGGGAGGTATAATTATCTGTTGCTACGGGCTTCAGTTGTTTAACATCAATTGCCGGTTTTATATAGCTGGTATTGTTATTTACTTTATTTTCTTTAACTAACATGATCTTAAAATTTAATTGGGGTTATACATTAATTGTTTTAAAGGTGGTACATCATACTTTTCCCGCACCTCGTGCAGTTGTACAATAATGCCCTTGGTATAAGCATTATGCTTAAAATTTTGAATTATCTCCAGTACATCCTGGTCAATATACCTGGAGTTGGAGCCGTCGATAATTACATCCGTGCCTTTAGGCAAACTTGTTAATGTAATTTGAATAGCGGCTTTATTTAAAAAAGAAACCTCTTCCGCAAGCCTTATCCGTATGGTCTTCTTATCACCGTTCTTGTCTATCTGGTAAAAATACGGGTTGCGCATATTGGTACGCAGGATGTAAAACACCCCTACACACATTCCTATGCCTACACCAATAAGCAGATCTGTAAAAACTACGGCCGCAATGGTAACTACAAAAGGTATAAACTGGTCGAGGCCCTTATGCCACATGTGTTTAAACAGGCTTATACGTGCCAATTTATAGCCGGTGATCAGCAGGATGGCAGCCAAACATGATAGTGGGATAAGGTTAATAACCACCGGGATCAACAGTAATGACACCAGCAGCAGGCAGCCGTGCACAATGGCGCTGACTTTGGTACGTGCCCCTGCATTAACATTTGCCGACGAGCGGACGATAACAGCCGTCATGGGCAAGCCGCCCAACAAACCGCTGATCAGGTTACCGGCTCCCTGTGCCACCAGCTCGCGATTAGTTGGTGAGATCCGCTTTATGGGGTCTATCTTATCAACTGCTTCCAGGCTCAGCAGGGTCTCCAGGCTGGCAACAACGGCTATGGTAACCGCTGTTATCCAGATCTGTTTATTGCCTATCATGCTAAAATCGGGGCTTTTAAACAGCGCCATAAACTCTGCGGAGCTATTTACTAACGGGATATGAACAAACTGCTTTTCGAGCAGGGCGATCCCGCTATTTGCAAACGCAATGCTTAAACCAATTCCCGCCAAAACTACCAGCAGCGGAGCAGGAACAATGGCCAGTTTTTTAAATTTCGGCCAATATATCATCAGCGCAATCGATACCATGGTGATAATAACCGCACCATAATTTATCTTTGATAGCGCTCCCAATATGCCTGAAAAGGTATTGCCTTCATCGGTTTGACTAAAGCGCTCATCGCCCTCAAAATCTGCATCGTAGCCTACGGCATGCGGAAATTGCTTTAAAATGAGGATGATCCCGATGGCCGCCAGCATCCCCTCAATTACTGCTGAGGGAAAGTAATTGGCGATGGTCCCTGCCTTTATCAACCCGAAAACTATTTGTAGAACTCCGGCTATAACCAGGCTCAATAAAAAAGCCTCGAACGAACCCAGGGTGGTAATGGCCGTTAACACAATAACAGTTAACCCGGCAGCGGGCCCCGCCACGCTAAGCTGCGACCCGCTTAACGTACCGACAACTATGCCGCCAATTATACCTGCCAGCAATCCGGAAAATAAAGGCGCACCCGATGCCAGGGCTATGCCCAAACACAGCGGCAGGGCAACCAGGAAAACTACTATACTTGAAGGAAGATCCTTCTTTAAATTTTTAGATAAAAAATATTTACGAAGGTTAAGACTGCCTGACGCAGACCCACCGTGCTCATTTTGCATAAAAGGAAAAATTTGATGAAACTATAAATGAATTAAAACCCGCAGGGTTGCGGCAAAGTCATTTATGCGTTCGGAGGCGGGGTGGGCACAATAGGGTGATACACCTGTTTGTAAAGGGAGTTTTCTAAGTTGTGCAGCACACTTGTTTCTGCAACAAAGGTGGTATGCTCAAAAGAATGAAAATAAAATTCGTCGAAGACCTTTTTCTCTTTTGTAAGATCCTTTTCCAGGTCGTCCTTATCAGTTTTCGACTCGTGCTCCAATTGGTTGATCACCGCATTGGCTGTCTTACCATCAAGATTCAGAAATACGGGAGCAACAGATATGGCCATCTTTACACAAAAGACGAACATAAAAAAAGCGCCGGTTAATATTCTGAAACTCCTGATCTTCATTAATTGCAATGATATAAAAAAATCTATCTACACAACCGTTAAAATATGTTAAAACAGGTTGCTTACTTTTTCAATACAGCTCTTTAACGGCCTATTCCGTTATTTGTTTTACACAATCACTTTAAAAATTTCCTATATACACAAATTTTTTCGACGATTATTTCGCCGCTATCGTCATTGCGAAGTTTATCCGTACATCAAAAATTGCACATTCGCACATTATTTCCCCAACCTTACCATCACCACATCATCTGCCCCGATAACTTGCTTAAAGACTTTATCTGTTGTACCCAGGTCCTTCTTCGCCCAAAGGTCGCGCAGCTTGTAGGTTATCTTGTTAAAGTCGATGTTGGTTTTGGAGATAGCGTCATTGATGGCATGATCTTTCCAGTTATAGGTTACCGTTTGCGGATGATTCGACCGGTTTAAAAAGCAAACAGCCAGTTCGTTGTTAGCTAAGGGTTTTATAAAGATCTCCAGCCCATCGAACGAATAAAAACGGAATCCCTCAATACCCAAAGCATCCTGGTCTACAGCAATAACTTCCTTATTGGTTAGGATGGATTTGGTTTCGTCAGTCATTTTGCGGAGATCATTCCCCGCCATTAACGGCGCGGCCAGCATACACCACAGCGAGAAATGCGCCTTATCCTCGTTATACTTCATCCCATTGCCTACTTCCAGCATATCGGGGTCGTTCCAATGGCCCGGGCCGGCGTATTGCCTTATGCTGTCCTGTTTATCCAATATGGTAAGCACGCTCAAGGCTGTCCAGCTGCCCTTGCTAAGGTTTTTGTCGAATCCGGCCCAGATATCGCCGGTGCTGCGCCAAAGCTGACCAACACTACTTGCCCATTTCCATGGCTGATTTTGCCCCCATTCGCACAAACTAAAGATCATCGGTCTGCCCGCTGCACGGATGGCCTTGCTCATGGTGGTATAAGCTTCCCTGGCATTTATTCCCTCACTGTTGCACCAATCAAATTTTAAATAGTCAACGCCCCATGAGGCGTAAAGGCGGGCGTCCTGGTATTCATAACCACTGGTGCCGGGATAGCCGGCGCAGGTTTTTGTGCCGGCACAATTGTAGATCCCAAACTTCAATCCCTTTGAATGTACATAATCTGCAAATGACTTCATGCCGTTCGGAAACTTTTTAGGATCGGCAACCAAATTACCGTCCCTATCGCGTTCCATCGCCATCCAACCATCGTCCAGCACAAAATAGGTATAGCCCGCATCCCGCATTCCCGACGATACATAAGTATCCACCATTCCCTTTAGCAAAGGCTCATCAATATTGGTTTGGAAAGTATTCCAGCTGTTCCAGCCCATTGGCGGTGTTTGCGCCAATTCCTCAAATTTTTGAGCGAATAATGAAGTGCTGGCTGCTATAAAAAACAGCGCGACAAACAGGGAGCGTTTTATATATTTTGTGTTCATGATCTAGTTTTTAACTTTGCCATCGGGCATGGCTAATGATTGAAATAAAGTTATTGCTGATGGATTTTTTATGACGATTGGTGATATCCCACCTGGCGTTTGTGCCTTTACAAATCTCACCTCAGCTCCTTGCACATCGTCAAAAACAAATGCCGGGCGCTGGTCGTCACTTAGGGTATGCAGCTCTACGTTATCTATTTTGATTCCTTCTGCATGTCTTACAAAAAAGCCATAGGCTGGTAATACGCCAAAGCTGTCCGGCTCTGGATATCCCTTTTCAAGTTCCGGCACATCGCGTTTGGCTTGTTCAGCAGTGCCTGCTCCCTTAAACCAGATCTTTATATCCTTCAAGTCGATGTCCTTAATATTGTGTCCCGGGATCCCGCTGATCAGTACACCCTGTCCTGCTTCAACATTATAAGCAACTACATTGCTGATGATCACCCGCCGCAATTCCCCAACAGGCACACCATCCGGGCCGCGCATTCTTGAAGCCAGGCGTAAAAAAATGGGTGCGTTAACAATATCACGCATGGTGATGTTGGTAATCGTTACATCCTCCAGCAACGCACCATCCACTGTTTCTAAAGCCAAGCCGCGGCAAAAGTTAAAAGTGCAGTTGGAAATGGTAACATTTTTAAACCCGCCGTTCGATTCTGTACCGAATTTTATCCGGCCCGTAGGCGATTTAAGCGATCTTTTATAGGTACCGTCCAAAAATGATCCTACGTCAAAACCGCTCACACCGCAATTAGTAATGGTTACATTTTCAGTGGCCCGGGCAAAACCAAGGCCAAATGTACTTTTCAGGCAGATCCCATCGTCATAGGGTGAATTCACGCTGCAATTGGAAACATGCACGTTACGGCAACAGTCAATGTCCATCCCGTCGCGGTTGGTATCCAGTATCACATTATCAATGGTTAAATTATCAACGCCGGTTGCAAGAATGGCAAACCAGCCGCCTTGCAAAACAGAGATATCACTGATATTCACATTCCGGCACAAATACAAAGCGATGGCTTTATTGGCCGATTGCTTGTTTTTTACATAATCCCGATACAGACCTTTACCCCAGATCCTCCCCTGCCCAAGTATCGATACATCGTGCAAATTCTCGCCCCAGATCAAACTGTTATGCCAGTGGCTGTGCCCACTATCCTGGTAAGTGGTGTTTACGCTGGCTTCCTCTTCATCATAGCCATTCTCCGCAGTAACCGGGGCAGCTATTATGGTTGCTCCCTGGTCGATGAACAAAGAGACGTTGCTTTTTAAATGAATAGATCCCGACAGATAATTCCCGGCCGGTAAGTAAACAGTGCCGCCACCAGCGTCGGCAGCCGCATCAATGGCCTTGTTTATAGCTTTGCTATCCAGGTTAACGCCATCGCCAACAGCGCCATAATCCTTTACATTATAGTTTATGGCAGGTTTTGCAAATGCTGATGAAACTAAAAGTAATATCAGCAATAATTGAGTTTTCAGGTTTTTCATTTTGTTGATCGGTTTAAATCAAAATTAACCATCCTCGCCTAAATACTACTTTTTATCCGCCACTAAAAACACCGCCCCATATTTCGGAACATTTACCGTTATACCACCCGAAATGCTTGCCGAACTTGCCGCCATGGTAGCATAGGTATCCGGTCCGCCCGAAGTGCCATTTGCCGGACCAACGCCGTTCACAAATACCTGGTGCGAAAATGGTGCGTTATCGCTGCCGCCATTAAGTGTATAATAGTAATATTTTGTACCTGCTGCAAAGTTCTTGATGGTAACGGTCACTACCTGGTCGAAGTTGGCCTTGTTTACCAACACCACCCCAGCCTCGCCCGATGAAAACGATGAGCCATAACAAGCAATAGAACTGGTTTCGGTTCTGGCGCTCACCATGCGGTCGCCGAAGTATTTCTGGAAGAAGTACATGTAGTAAAAGGCTGGCCGAGGGTTCCATTTTGCTATGCCAACCTCGTCGCCTATATTAAACACACCCTGGTCGTTGCCACTGTCCCAACCGTTGGCCAGGTCCCAGCGGCTTGCCATGCTAAACTGGCTTTTCAGCACCTCGCCCAATGTCATTACTGCGTGCAAACCGGCAATATTCGATACATTTTGACTCGAGCCTGTTGCCTGAATGTTCCATTCATCAAGCGCCACCGGCTTTTGCGTAACCCCTGCAGTGGTTACCGAAGTTTTTACCCAATTCATCATAGCTGTCGTTTGCGATGATGGAGTAGCCAAAATGCCGTCGGCGGTAGTATTATCATTATACGGCGTATAGTAATTATGCACCACAAAATAATCGGGCGAGTTACCGGCTGCCTTTAATACATCAGCATTCCAGTTGGTTACCCCGGCATTGTTGTTTACATCGTTCGATGAGGTAAGCACAGCGCCAATTTTAATACCCGTATTGCCAACCTCGGCCGCAGCCTTGCGCATCGAATCGGCGAACACCTTAAAATGTGTGCCATATAACGTGCCGGTTAAATATTCGGGCTGCCCATCCTTATTAAGCGAACGGTCGATCCTGTACCCGGCTTCCCAATTGCCATAATTTTCATTACCGATATCCCAATATTGAGTCTTTCCCTTATCGTACCTTACCCAGTTGGCAGCGAGATGAGCAGCAGTTTGATCCGGATGATCGCCGGTGCCATAACGCGCGTAACCGTAGTTAACCACAATAAGCCCGGTGCTGTTGGTTTGCTGTAATACCTTGTAATAATTGTCTACAGTAAATGTCCAGCTTTGGGTATTGTTGCCAAACCAGTAGCCCGCAGGTTTTGAGGCACCGGTATTATCCAACAAATTTGCCGGCGCATCTGCCGGGGCAGGTACTGCGTTGCCATCGCCATTCCAAAAATAAATATCAGATAAGCTGCCACCCGGAGCGCGTAATATATTAGGCGCGAGTGCAGTTAAGTTTCCCATCAGCACCGGCTCGGTAACGTACTGGCCCATATAAGGGTTAGTGTTATTGCCGAACAGGTATTTGGAAACTTTGGTAGTTACCTGGCTCAGGTCAACCGTTACGCTAACCGCCCCGCTTGCTGATGGCTTTGCCGCGTTAACAGCGTTTGGTGCAGTAAAAGTTTTTGCCACCCAGTTATCCAGGAAAAAGCCCTGCGTATTGGCAATACCCGGATCGGTGCCGGCAATTATGGTACCGTCTCCATTGTCGGTACCTCCGCCATTGTTAGTTTTTGGCGTCGCATCCTTTTTGCAGGATTGCAGGGCAACGGCTGCGATTAATATTATTGATAGTATATTTTTTTTCATGATTCTTATTTTAAACTAAGATTTATAGGATTTGTCAGAAGGCAAGATTCATTCTACAAGCGGATTACTTTTTAAAATCCCCTCCATCCGATAAATCCTGGTTCCTATTTCCATACACGCCCTGCTGTTATGATAAGGACATTTCCAAAGGCCTGCTTTATCTTCACCCGGCATTACATCTCCGTTTTCGTTGATTCCCCAAAACCATTCCCCGTTTTGTTTATCCAGTATTTTGTTTTTTATGAATTGCCAGTTGTTTATGGCGATGTTGAGATATTTCTCATCGCCGGAGATCTGCCACGCGTTAAAAAAGCCAACCAAGGCCTCAGCCTGTACCCACCAGTGTTTTTCCTTTATTAAATGATCGGTTGCAGGTTCATATTCATACCATAGGCCACCATCTGCATCAAACCCGGCAATAGTGGCATCAGCCATTTTTATGGCGATTTCCTTTATCCGTTGGATGCTTGTTTCATCACCGATCACTTCGGCCGCTTCCAGCAGAAGCCAGGTAGCTTCAATATTGTGTCCGTATGAAATAAGATCGCCCTTGCAGTTCCAATCCTCGTCAAAAAACAGCGCCAGGTGCCCGGTTTTGTAATCGATAAAATGATCGAAAAAGTTATTTAGCAAACTGCTGATCTGTTCGCTCAACGTATTATCCGGCCAGATGCGGTACAGGTTGGTATAACCCTCAAGCACATGCAAATGGGTGTTCATGGTTTTCTTTTCGTTGGCATCCTTATCGCTCAGGCGCAGATCGGCAATGGGTTGCCAGTCCTTTGTAAAAG
This sequence comes from Bacteroidota bacterium, assembly GCA_030775685.1. Lineage (GTDB taxonomy): Bacteria > Bacteroidota > Bacteroidia > Sphingobacteriales > Sphingobacteriaceae > Mucilaginibacter. The sequence continues at coordinate 72,113 of JALYIP010000083.1, read as the reverse complement.
CCTCAAAATAGCCGGTTTTTATCGGATCATAAGCCTTTTCAACCAACAGGTGAAACAGGTCGATCGCCTTTCGCTTTGCTGCCTCAATACCGCTTGCACGGTAAAACTCACTCAGCGCATAAATGGTAAACGATATGGCATAAACCTGTTTCTTTGTATCCAGCGGCTTCCCCTTATAATCAACCGACCAGTAAACACCGCCTCGCTCATCATCCATAAACTTATCGCAGATGTACTGATAGGCGCGCTTTGCCATCACCATAAATAATGGATCGGGTTTGCGGTTATATGCAGCAGAAAACGTCCATAAAATGCGGGCATTCAAAACCGAGCCTTTCGGGGCTTCTGCGGCTACCTTGTTATCGTTATCAATTTTACCATAAAAACCACCATTCTCCGTATCAGGCGTAATAGCCGCCCAATATGCAAGAATGCGGGATAATTCATCCGTTAGCTCTTGCTTAAAGGCTATAAGTTGATGGTTAATATTTGGTTGATTGATCATTTAAAACTTTAACTATTCAATAACATTAGTAGCCCCCCTTTGTCATTCTGAACGATAGTGAAGAATCTTCAGTAAGCGATATTCACGACGGAAAGGTATAAAGGCGACTTATCTAGCGTACCCTTATCCCGAGTAGAAGATCCTTCGCTCTCGCTCAGGATGACAAAGAAAAATGCATTCTTTCACACCATTGTCTTCGCACTCAACAATGCATTGTTCTCATCAATAATCCTGTTCAATGTATTCACTGATGATGCCGAGCGCAAGCCGTCCGCAGGCGTGTTCATCACATAATCCACCAGCTTATCCACCGTACTTTTAGCCACATGCATCCGCGTATCCGACGATGCGTAGTAGATATAAACCGCCCCGTCATCATCCCTAACCCATCCATTGCAAAATACCACGTTCGATACGTCACCAACGCGCTCTTCACCCTCCGGGGCCAAAAAATAGCCTGCCGGTTTGTATAATACCTTCGTCAGATCATGCAAATCCGTCATGAACATGTACAGCACGTAGCGTAAACCGGCGGCTGTATTGCGCACGCCATGTGCCAGGTGCAGCCAGCCTTTGTCGGTTTTTATTGGCCCTGGGCCCTGGCCGTTCTTCGCTTCATAAACGGTGTGGTAATTTTTATTGTCGATGATGGTTTCCTCGTCCACCCGGGCATTTTCCATGGTGTCGCTTAAGCCAAAACCTATTCCGCCACCCTTTCCGGCACTGATAAAACTATCCTGCGGACGGGTGTACAAAGCATATTTTCCATTCACGAATTCAGGGTGCAAAACCACGTTCCGCTGCTGGGGCGATTTGGTGATAAGATCCGGCAGACGCTCCCATTTCAGCAGGTCCTTTGTGCGGGCAATGCCGCAGGCGGCAACAGCCATACTTTGGTCGTGTGCAGGCGCTGTAGGGTCGCGGCGTTCGGTGCAAAAAAGTCCGTAGATCCAGCCGTCCTCATGCTCGGTTAGGCGCATATCATACACATTGGTATCGGGTTCACCGGTTTCGGGCATATCAATTGGGTATTCCCAAAAGGTAAAATTGCTGATGCCATTTGGGCTCTCCGCCACAGCGAAAAAGGATTTACGGTCAGCTCCCTCAACTCGCACCACCATTAAATATTTATCACCTAACTTAATAGCGCCGGCGTTAAAAGCAGCGTTAATCCCGAAACGCTCCATCAGGTGCGGATTGGTTCCCGGGTTAAGGTCGTAACGCCAAAACAGTGGCGTATGTGCGGCCGTAAGCACCGGGTTTTTATATCGGTCGAAAACGCCGTTGCCAATTCCCAAAACCTCATTTGGCTTATTGATCAGCTGCCGGTGAGCAGTCTCCAACAGGTTTAAACGTTTTTCAAACTCTTTATTCATGTGTTCTTATCTCAATTATTCTATCTATTCATTTTAAAATCGGTGAAATCAAAGCAAATCGGTGAAATCATGATCAATACTCCTTCAACCTATCCCACCAGGTTTTCTTCAAAATCAAAACAATCACTGCCAAAATTCCCACGGTAACCAGTAGCGGCATTTTTTGCCTCAGCACCAGGTACATGGGTAAAATAGTTAAACAGCATTGTGCCGCTGTACCAATCACCACATTAAACATGTTGATCTTAAAATTCCTGTTTGGTTGAAACGACGGATCATCCAGCATAACCGCATGCTTAACAGGCTCCCAAAATCCCCACGGACGAACGGTTGAATAAAAGCATTTCAAAACGGCCATTTCCGTTGGTGGCACCGCGTAGGACCCTATTATCGACCCGGCCAATGAAAGCGCAAATAACACCGGGAACCAGTATAACAGTTCCGCATCGGGCACAACCAGTGAGAACACCATCGATGTTACTATCCCGGTTAGCATCCCCCAGAAAAAACCGTTTGCGTTGAAGCGCCACCAATGCCATTTTAAAACATTTGATGCTACATACCCTCCATAAAGTGCGGATACTATCCATTGCAGTGCGCTGTTAACGTCTTTTACAAAAAATCCAAGCATCACACCTAAGGCTACCACTACAATCCCCACCAAATAATTCATGGTAATTATTTTTTTGGTGGATGCCTTTGGGTTTACATATTTTAGGTAGATATCATTCACTATATAAGCCTGCGCCGCATTCATGGTGCCGCTGAAAGTACTCATAAAAGCACCCAGCAAACCCGCCAGCAGCAAACCGACTAAGCCAACCGGTAAAAAGTTATTGATCACCGCAGGCAAAATCCTTTCAAAATCAATCTCCCCCGCTCCATTCTTTAAATTCATCTGGTGATAAAACAGCAGGCCAAGAATAGTCAGGCTGATGATCAGCGTATACCTGATGGGCAGCAATATGATGTTCACAAAGCCACTCATTTTGCTGGCTTCTTCCGGCGAGCGGGTCGACAGGATCTTTTGCATATCATAGTTTGGCGCAGGACCGGCGAGGGCAGCAAAGAATCCCTTAAAGGTCATCATCATAAAAAACAGGCTGAACAAGGAATAGCCGTCGCTTTTTATTTTTGCGTTTACCTCCGTTATTATCCCCGACCAGTCAAGCCCCAAATGTGACCCGAAGAACGGACTGTACCATCCGTTAGGAACATGCAATGGATTACCCTTCATGTGCGCGGTGGCAATAATCCCAATCCAGATACAAGCTACCGTCATGATGCCGTACTTTACCATATCACCAACAACGATGCTGTGCATCCCACCCAAAATGGAGTAAAACATGGCAAACAAGGTGAAGATGATGCCATAAACATGCGGCACATATTGCGGGGCCACATCAAACGGGATATATCCTTTTATCAAATCCCAGGGCACAAAAATTTCAATGAACTTGCCCAGACCTATGAAGCCATAGGCAAGGAAACCCAAGCAGCTCAGCAGCGCAAAGGCAATTACCACCAGGTTTGAGCTGGTTACGCCTGCACCGGTTTTTCCAAACCTGGTGGCCAGCCATTCAGCCCCGGTTGCAGCGTTCGACCGCCGGAGCCAGCGCGAAAGGTACATCATCAAAAATACCTGGTTAAATACGGGCCACAGCCAGGGGATCCAAATGCTCTTCATGCCATATACAAAGCACAGGCTTACCATCCACATGGTGCCGCTGATGTCGAACATATCCGAAGCATCGCTCAGGCCAAGCTTATACCAGGGCAGCGATTTACCGCCCAGCATATAGCTTTCCTTATTCTCCTTAGCTTTTTTACGATACCACAGCCCTATAAATATGGTGCTCAGCAGGTATAATGCTATTATGGCAAGATCTATAGGGTGTAACTTCATTGACGTGCTAATTTGAAAAAGATGTGCAAATGTGCGGATATGCAGATGTGCGAATAATCAAGTTAAAAATAGGTTCACTCAAAATATTGTCATGATACTTTTTTAACATTTTATAGTTAATATTTTATCAGATATAATTTTTTTCATCCGCACATCCGCACATTAAAAATTCGCACATCAAATAAAAACCCTGTTCCCGGTGTAGGTTTCCCTAAACTCCTTGGGGATGCAAAGCTTTTTTCGTTTAAAGATCCTGTTGAAATTGGAAATGTTGTTAAATCCGCATTTATAGGCAATCTCGGCCACTGTAGTGGTTGAGTCTATCAGCATCCTCGAGGCATGGCCAAGCCGGATCTCATTCAGGCTATCGATAAAGGTTTTGCCGGTGCGTTTTTTTATAAATCGACTAAATGATGCTTCAGGCATATTAGCAATGCGGGCCACCTCTGCAAGGGTTACCTGTTTGTTGTAATTGGTGTTCATATGTTCAAACACGCGCTCTATCCGTCGGCTGTTGTAATAAAACTTCTCGTTGGTAAAGCTCGGGTCCGATAATGTCTTCATATTCCGTGAAATAGAAAGATCATGCAGGATGGACAACAGCTCCAATACCGAGTCAAAGCCATTCTTTTTATCCAGGTTAAGCAACCGATCCTTAAGCGAAAGGATTGTTTCAGGAGCAAATATTATCCCCCTTTGTGAACGCTCCAGCATGTTCTTTAGGAAGCTCAGCTGGTTTCTTTTCAGAAATTTCTCATCGAAAAGATCCTTATGAAACTGGATAGTTATCTCCGTTATCTCTTCACTTGTACATTGATTAGTAAACCAGGCATGGTACAAATTAGGGCCTATCAGCGCCAGTTCCAACTCATCAATCACTTCGATATGTCCCCCAACAACGCGCTTTGCACCCTTTGCATTTATTATCAGGTTCAATTCATATTCATCATGATAATGAAGCGGAAAATCGAATTTCTTCTTAACTCTTGAAAAAATAGTAAAGCAATCGCTGGGTGTTAGCGGGGTAATTTCACGCATTACATTACTCGTCATCATAAAATATAGTTAGTGTACAAAAAAATCAAATCGGTGATACGAATTTAACATTTTATCGGAGTTATTGAAATTAAGTTAGAGTAAGTTGATTAGGTTATATTAAGTTGATTGAGTTTTTTCGTGAATTAACTCAATCAACTTAATATAACTCAGTCAACTCAATCAACTATCACCATCCCAACAAAAAACCACCACCGGCTAATTACAATTCACCGGTGATGGCCCAATTTAATTAACTACTATAAAACTCATCCTTATACTTAAACTTATTGATTTACAACAATTACGTCATCAAAATAAAAAGTCTCATCCTGGTCATTCGGCCCCTTTATCCACCAGCCTAACTGGTTGCTTGGGGTGCCTTTATTCCAAAGGTCAAGCGTTGTCATCGGGATTTTAAAGTACGTCCAAACATTAGCAGGTACAGTTATCGGGGTTGATTGATCCGAGTTACCAAAGCTGCCTGCCCGTTTGTCGCCGGTTATGTAGAGGGTATAGTCCTCTGATGCGCCTTTAAGCCAGAATGTTAAATACTTGTAGGATGGATTGCTTGCAAAGCCGGGGTACCAGTTTGAAAAACCATCCTGACTCCAGTTACCCTTGGCATAAGTGGCCGCAAATGAGCTGGTGCCTGATTTTGATACCGTTGTTGAGATCGTAGCCGGCCCCCATGAGTTATTTGCCCATCCGTCGGTACCATAGCCATCGGTAAAGATCTTGTATGCCTTATCTAAATTTTCAAACACCTGCGTTGTAGTAACCGGCCCTGTTGAGTTGGTTATTACCAGTTGTGCGCCCGGTACCGAACTGCCCGTTGGCATTTTTATTACCAGTTCCTTTTTGGTGGCCGATACTACGGTGATAACATCGTTTGATCCCACAAATTTTACCGAAGCAACATCGCCCAAATTATTACCGTCAATGGTAATGGTTGTGCCGCTGGTAAAATTGTAGTTTGATACCGATGAAATTACCGGGAGGGCAATTACATTGAATGGCACTTTTACCACCTTACCCAATTTATTGGTGATAATGATGTTTTGGTTACCACCATTAGCTGTATCAGGAACCCTGAAAAGCAGCGTTCTGTCGGTGTTAAAAACAGTATTGAAGGGTGCAGGAACGTTTCCCTTCTCAAACGTAATTGATGCTATCTCGCCAAGTCCGCTTCCTGTTAGCGTTAAAACAGTGCCGCCCTTGGCCGAATCCGGCGCAATTTTGTTGGCCACCGGGTTTGACGATGCCGCAGCCGGCTTTGCCGCCTCCTTGGTACATGATGAAATAATTGAAGCGACCGAGGCAAACGCTAACAGTACGATCAAAAGTTTTAATGAATCTCTCATATTATTTATGATTAAATTTTGTGTCGTTATTTATAATAGGCAACTGCTGGTTCAAGCAATTTTGGATCCTGCACAGTTTCTGACTGCGGCGGTGGCAAAAACATTTGCGCCTGCGTTAGCGTAGCCTTAAAACTGGTAAGCCTGCCATTGCCGTCTACCGTACCACGTTCCTGCCCCGCAATGATTTGCGCAGCCTTGGCAAAACCCTGTCGCTGTATGTCAAACCAATAATCTCCCTCAAATGCAAATTCAACTTTTCTTTCATGCAAAATATCATCCTCGCTAATAGTGGTAACACTAGTTAAGCCTGCACGGTTATGCACAGCATTAAATGCCCTTAAAGCGTCGGCATTTGAAGTTGAGCTGCCACCTGCCAATACTGCTTCCGCATAAATAAGCAACACGTCGGCATAACGAAGAATGTAAGTTGGCATACTGGTATGCCCGTCTGGTGTAACCGGTTCATCGGAACGATTAGGACCAACTACATATTTTTGAATATTTGAGCGGGTGCCGGTAAAAATAAAGTGGTCGTCCGTAGCTCTGCCTGTGGTATCATAAGTGAAGCCTTTAGGAAAATTATCATTAACCCAGGCATCCTTATGAAATCCCTGCTGCATGGTTGACCATCCGCGCCTTTTATCAGCAGCTTCGTAACCCGTCGTGTTGTTCAGCATATCGAACGATGGCACAACAGCCGAATAACCGTTACCGCCTGTTGGTTTGGGGTGAACAAGTGGCTGAGGGGCAACGTAGATAGAATACCTGTTACCACCATTCCATCCCATTGACGCCAACCATCTTAATGAGAATAAATTCTCAACATTTTTAACATTTGCTATAGTTGATGACGTGAACATCCCGTTATAATCAGGATTCAAAGCGACTACACCGTGGCCCGGGCCATTAGAATAGTCAATAACCGCCTTTGCTTTAGCAGCTGCATTGGTATAATCCTTCAGGTACAGGTAAATTTTAGCTTCAAGGCCCATAGCTGCATATTTAGTAACACGGCCATCCTGGTAAGCTACCTCCGGTAAACCGGCTTCTGCAGCCTGCAAATCTTCTAAAGCAAACCGCAACACATCCTTTTGGAAATAACGGGGCACTAAGTAAGCACCCGGTTTGGTCAAATCCAGCGGATTGTCAACTATCGGTGCATCGCCAAATGTGCGGCCAATATAAAAATAGGCAAAGCCACGAATAAATCTTGCTTCAGCAATACCAATATCTAAAAAGCCGGTATTGGCACCAAGTTGTTGTTTTTTTGTTTTAAACGTCTGGATCAAAACCGATGCCTGGCCTGCGGCTTTATAGCAGGAGTTCCATGTGCTTGATACCAATCCATCAGTACTTTGGATCTGGAAGTTGTAAAACGAATTATACTGGGAGTTACCCGCTGTTCCCGTTACGGTTCCGCCTAATACATCACCTACTGATATAAAAGCTTTATCGAACCAATCGCCCCAAACGTTATTGTATAAAATACCGGTAGCACCGTTAACCTGCGCAGCAGTTGTATAGTAGTTATCGGTGGTGGGGCTTGTTGTTGACGGATGGCTAAGAAAATCTTTTTTACAAGATACTCCCAGGCAAACCGTTACAAACATTAAGAATAAGATCTTTATTTTCATCTTGCTTAGTATTTACTTGTTAAAATTGAATATTGGTACCAAATGTGAAGGTGCGTGGTACCGGATAGTGACCATTGTCCACATTCATAAACCCTATCTGCGAGTTAAGTGCACCTAACTCCGGATCGTAACCTGTGTACTTTGTGAAGGTGTACAGGTTTTGGATGGATGCGTAAAATCTTACGGAAGCTATTTTAGCTTTGTTCAGCAAGCTTTTAGGCAGATTATAACCTATCGCTACATTCTGAATGCGCAGGTATGATGCGCTCTCAATATAACGATCTGAGATCTTCAGGTTGTTGTTGGTCCACTGGTTATATCTTGGCATATCCGAACCGGTATTAGTTGGCGTATACCTGTTCAATACAGTAACAAGCTGGTTGTTAAAGGCGCTGTTCTCGGCCTCAGTTTGCCTGCGGGTATAGTTCAGGATCTGACCGCCGTAACTTCCATATAAAAACACCGACAGATCAAACCCTTTGTAGTTAAAGGTATTGTTGATGCCATAAGTAAATTTAGGGTTTGGATCGCCTATTACGCGCTCATCTTTATCGTCAATTACACCATCGTTATTTAAATCTTTATACCTGATATCGCCCAGCCATAATGATCCCGGTGCAACAGTTAATCCTGTCGGGATAGGTCCTTTGGCCAGGTCTGCTTGTGTTCTGAATAAGCCATCGGTAACAAAACCGTAGAAGGTGCCGATCGGGCCGCCAGGTGATGTCAATGACGTTAAGTTGCTTGTGCCATACTCATTAAAGATGCCCGACAAAGTAGCTGTTGGGTTATTAAGCTGGTTAAGCACGTTTTTATAGTGACTCAGCGTGACGTTCGATTTCCAGCTAAAATCCTTACCCTGGATATTGTATGTGGTAATACCGATATCGATACCTGTATTGGTCATTTTACCGGCATTTGTTATTGGGGTCTGGATGTCGTTATAGTTAGTTCCCAGGCCAGAGAAAGAAGGCAGCTGGTTTGACAATAACATATTAGTGGTGATCTTTTTGTATACATCGATGCTTATTTCCAACTTATTGTTCAGCGTGGTAATATCAGCACCAAGGTTATATGTTTTTACTGATTCCCATCCCAGGTCAGGATTAGCAACGTTGTACGGAAGACTGCCCGGCCCGAACGGAGCGGTGCCATATAAGGTAATATTTGAAACGAATGCATTGCTGGAAGTATTCTGATTACCTACTTCTCCGTAACCTGCGCGGATCTTCAAATAATTTAACCAGGTAAGGCTCTTCATAAACGACTCGTTGGTAGCCGTCCATGAAGCAGAAACCGCAGGGAATGTGCCCCATCTTTTACCCGGGCCAAAGCTTGATGAACCATCACGCCTAACAGTACCCGAAATTGCGTATTTGTTATCGTAAGTATAACCCACACGTGCGAAGTACGATTCCATGCTCCAGGTGCCCGCACCTGCGCCAATACCTTGTGTAAGGCCGGCATCGCCTGCGTTTAACGATGGCAGGTTTGCTACCAGGTTATCGCGGTTAGCGTTGATGTAGTCATAGTCAGACCTTTGAACTTCGTGACCTAATGTAGCAGTTACGCTATGTTTACCTGCGAAAATGTGATCGTAGTTCAGGTAATTTTTTATATCCCAATAAAAGCTTTGGGTTCTTTGCTCCCTGATGCGGCTTGGTGATAAAATTACATCGCCGGTTTGTGCATTTGAGATAAACGGCTGGTAGGCGTGGTCACTTTCCAGGTTAAAGTTGTAGTTAAACTCGTTACGCAAGGTTAAGCCCTTAAAAAAGTTTACTTCTGCGTATACCGCGCCTAAGGCCTTGGTATTAGCTGTTGAAACATCACGCGATTGCGCTAGCGTAACGGGGTTATTGGTTAAGTTGATCTGGTAACCCCCAAGATTCGCGCTGGTAATATAGTTGCCATAGATATCGCGAACCGGCGATACAGGCGTGTTATACAACACGGTACTTGTCACGGCGTCAAAGCCATCGCTAAGCCCGATCTGTTGTTTACTTTTTGTTAAGTTGGTGGTAAAGCCCGCCTTTAACCAGTTGTTAACCTGCTGATCAATGCTGGCACGCATGTTATACCTGTCGAAACCAGTTTTTATTAACGTACCGATTTGGTTCAAATACCCACCAGAGAAATAGTAAGTTGTTTTATCCTTACCACCTGATACTGCTACCTGGTGGCTGGTCACTACACCTTTCTGGTAAATTTCATCCTGCCAGTCGGTGCCGTGGCCTAATACTGATGGATCCTTAAATTCTGCAGTACTGTCGAGCCCGCTTCCAGGTACTGCGCGTACTTCATTTACTAAAGAGTTTTGATACTGCGCAAATTGCTGCAGGTTCATAACCTTTAATTTTTTAGGAATTTCAGAATAGCCTACATAAGCTTCATAATTTATTTTGCTCTGACCCACCTTACCATGCTTGGTGTTGATGATAACAACGCCATTCGCAGCAAGTGATCCGTAGATGGCCTGCGCCGAAGCATCCTTTAAGATATCTATCGACTCAATGTCAGACGGGCTTAAGGTGGCTAAAACGCTTTGACCTGTCTGGCCAGAGCCTCCACCCAAAAAGTCCTGGCTTAAGCTGTTATTGCCATTGCTCTGGAATTGAACGCCGTCAATAACATATAAAGGTTCGTTTGATCCGGTTGCGCCTGTAATACCGCGCACGCGCACCGAAACGCCTCCACCCGGCTGCCCGCTGTTGTTACTAACCGTAACACCAGCAACACGGCCCTGTATAGCCTGGTCAACACCGGCAACCGGCAGATCCTTCAAGTCTTTCGCAGACACTGACGAAATAGATGAAGTAACATCAGCGCGCCTTACTGCGCCATAGCCAATTACTACCACTTCATTTAAATTGCTTGAGGTTGCCTTTAACGTTACATTCAGTTCCGTTTTGTTGCCGATGGGAACATCGACGGCAGTCATACCTATGTATGTAAACCTAAGGGTTTTGGTACCCGCAGGTACCCGGATAAGGTAGCTACCATTACCGCCTGTAATGGCATTTACATTTTTTGCGGTTACTGTAACTCCGGGCAGGGTTACGCCCTGATCATCTGTTACGGTTCCCCTTATTAGTGTACCTGTGTCCTGGGCGTTGGCCAGTGCAGCTACAAGAATAAAGCAAACAAACAGCAAGGCCATTCGTAGAATTTTTCTCATAATGATTGGTTAATTGATAATTGATTTAAATTAAATTTTGGTTGTACTAACTGGTATTGTGGTATAAGGCTTTGCAATTTGATGGCAAATAATAGCGAAGTGACATCGGGGGATTTTCATCCTCGTCGTCAGTTTAATCAGCAACCGGGTTACTATTAACTATCTTCACTAAAATTTGTAAACGAATTATTAGGCTTAATTTCACCAGGCGAATTGTGGCGCCTGCTGATTTTTCATTATACTGAGGGTAAAATTATACGCTATTAATAGCCCGGTTGTGGATAAATGGGGGTACAAATGTCAACATGTATTATTTAGTTGATTTTCAATTAATTAAATAACAGTAACGCTGTTGACAACACGTTATTAATGCTAATAATTGACAAATGTGCACCTATAGCTGAAGAGAAATTGTTTTAAAAGTGATATTATAGTATTATAGTATTATAGAGAGTGGTGAATGGTGAGTTGTCAATGGTGAGTTTAGATCAAAATAAAAAAATCAAAGGCAGTGCTCGATGAATATTGTAGCAACGGATTTTAATCCGTTGAAAAAAAGAATACCGTCTTATTTCGGCTGGATTAAAATCCATCCCTATAAAATTGACCGAGGCTCTGCCTCTGAACCGTGCAGCCGAAAATCAGAGGCAGAGCCTCGACCGATATTGTAACAACGGATTTCAATCCGTTGAAATTAATCATCCAATTCAGCGGTTGTGTATTTCGATGGGATTGTGTTATACTCCGACTTAAAGGTTTTAACAAAATACTTCTGGCTCTTGAAGCCAACCTTGTGACAGATCTGCGATATGGTGAGATGCCCTGTTTCCAACAATTGCGCAGCACGTTTTAACCGCATGGAACGCACCAACTCGTTCGGAGTTTTTCCGGTCATGGCCAGGATCTTCTTGTAGAGCGTATAACGACTCACAAATACTTCGCTGCTTAGCTCCTCAACAGAGAAATTAGGATTCGGGATATTATTGTCTATCAACAGCAATACTTTTTTAATGAACAACTCGTCCGGCGACTCGACGTGTTCTTCCGTCGGGTTAACCTCAACCTGCTTGGTATAGGTTTTACGCATGTATTCCTGCTGGCTCAGGATGTTCCTGATTTTTGATTGTAGGATCTCGAAGTTAAAGGGTTTGGTCATGTAATCAGATGCGCCTGTTTCCAAACCTTTTAATTGTTGTTCTTCGCCAATTAAGGCGGTAAGCAATATAACCGGGATGTGCGAGGTACGCTTATCGTTCTTTATCTTCATGCACAGATCGATCCCGTTCATTTCGGGCATACTGATATCGCTTACAATTAAATTCGGATGTTGGGCCAGTGCCTTTTGCCATCCCCTTTTGCCATTCTCGGCCTCTATAATATTAAAAGCCGATTTTAAGTTATCCTTAATATAAAACCTGAAGTCGTCGTTGTCTTCAACCAACAAAACAGTTGGCTTCTTGACATCGCGATTTTCCTTTTCTATGCCGTTTTTCTGCAGAACCGGGTCAGTAGTAAATTCACCTGCGTGATTTAGCTGTACAGGTACATCTGTAAAGATCTTTCTGTCCACTTCGTGCAAAGGCAATAAAACTGTAAAGCAGCTGCCCTGGTTAAATTCGCTTTCTACAAAAATCTCACCATGATGCAGCTTTACAAACTCCCTGGTAATTGACAAGCCGATACCACTGCCCTGGTTAAGCATGGAGCCCGGAATATCATTCTGAAAAAACGGGTCAAATATCTTGTCGCGTTTATCTTCGGCTATGCCAATCCCGGTATCTATCACCCTGATCTCCAATTGCTGCTCATCTGCTTCGGTAGTATTAACCAAATTCAGCAACACACTTACCTGGCCGCCCTCGTGGGTAAATTTGTAAGCGTTTGACAGGAGGTTGAACAAAATGCGTTCAATTTTATCGTGGTCAAAGGCGGCATAAAACGATTCTATCTCTGTATCAAAAATAAACCGGATGTTTTTTTGATCAGCTATATCGGTAAAAGCATACGACAGTTCTTTTATAAAGCCAATGATCTCGCCATTTCTTTCATGCAGCTTTAACTCCTGGTATTCCATCTTCCTGAAATCAAGTAATTGGTTTACCAAATTCAATAGCCGCTTTGCATTGCGGTTTACCAATAGTAACTGGCGTTGTATTTCGGGTTCATTTATCTGCTTCAGGATCCTGTCAACCGGCGCCATTATCAGCGACAACGGCGTACGGAACTCGTGACTCACATTGGTAAAGAATTTTATCTTCATCAAATCAAGCTCGTGCATGCGGTGTGCCTCTTCCCGCTCCTTTTCAATTGAAAATTGCTGACGGATCTTGTTGATACCCCGTCTACGCAAATAAAGCAAGATGCTTAAGATTAGTATGGCATATAGGATATAAGCCCAGATAGTTTTCCAGAATGGCGGTAAAATACTAATGTGCAGCCTAAGTTCCTTATTGTTCCAGTTTTCGTTATCTGTCGCCCTTACTTTAAAGGTATAATCCCCGGCATCAAGGTTTGTATAGGTAGCTTTGCGAATTTTACTATCAGCAGTTATCCAGCCCTTGTCAAAACCCTCCATCATGTATTGGTATTTGATCTTATCCGGGTTAAAATAATTGAGCGCTGCAAATTCTATTGAAAATACGTTATCGTTATATTTAAGGTTGAGTGATTTTAACCCAGTGATGGATTCGGGCAGAATTACCCTGCCGTTAACCTTTTCACCAACGCTTAGGCTTTGGTTAAAAACCTGCAGGTCAGTAAAAATCAAATTAGGTTGATTTTTATTGGTGTTGATATTTGATGGCCTGAACATGTTAAAGCCGTTGCCACCGCCAAACAGCAACTCCCCATCGCGGGTTTTAAGCGACGAGTTCTCTGTAAATTCCCTACCCTGTAATCCCTCCGTTTCGTTGTAATTTACAAACCGAAACTTAAGCGCTTTACCACTGCGGTCAACAATAATGTTTGATAGTCCGTTAGGTGTGCTCACCCACACGTTATTCCGGTCGTACTCCTGTAAGTCTATAACCGCGTTATCAGGCAGACCATCTTGCTTACTGATATTGGTGAATTTACCTGTTTTATGGTCGAAAATACTGATGCCCTCATGTGTGCTGATCCAGATCAGGCCATCCATATCTTCCATAATATTGTTGGTACTGTTATTTATCAGGCTATTGCTGTTCTTCTCATCATGAACATAATGAATAAACCTGTTCGTTTCCTTCATTAAAACGTCCAACCCGTATGAGGTTACTATCCAAAGGTTCTTGCGTTTATCCTCTAATATCCGGCTTACATAATTGGATTGAATGGCATTATCTCCCTGGTGGTATATATAATGGCTAAAAGTTTGCGTACAGCTGTTAAACACATTGAACCCGGCTGACAAGGTACCAACCAATAATTGATGATCAGAATTTTCCGTTATGGCACAAATCCTGTCTTCCGAAATACTTCCCGCCCGGGAATCGTCATGTTTGTAGTGTTTAAAGGTTCTGCCGTCAAAACAATCCAGGCCGCCAAAATAAGTGCCGATCCACAATTTCTGCTCATGATCAATAAACATGCACACTATTACGTTATTGGTAAGGCTGTTGGGGTTATTGGCATCGTGCAGGTAAGTTCTAAAGGTTCCCTTTTTCCTGTCAAAATAAATCAGGCCTCCGCCATTGGCACCTATCCAGATATTGCCGGTTTTATCCTCTGCAAAACTGTTTACATCACCAAAACTCAAGCTTTGCCGTTCTGAAAATGGATCGGCCAAATGGTGTGTGTAAAGTGGAAACTTGATGATACTTTCGTGGTAATAACCTACCCCTTTTTTATAAGTACCCACCCAAACAATGCCGGTATTATCCTTATAAAGCAGCGTTATACTATTTTGGCCGATGGTTTTGCTATCATCCTCCCGGTTAAGCAGGAACTGCATTTTAAAGTCCTGCTTGTTTAACAGGTTCACGCCACCGTGGTCGGTAGCTATCCAAATCCTGTTTTTATCATCCTGGATCACGCTGGAAACCACGTCGGTATTCAAATGGCTTTGATCGTTCCCCTTATCAATATGTTTAAAAATGCCCTTCTTTACATTAATGAAATAAACGCCGGCGGAATAAGTAGGCACAAATGCCCAGATGTCGTCCTGTTTATCAATGAAGATCTTGTAGGATGAATTTAATTCACCGGGCAACTTGTTGAACATGTGCGAACGGTAGGTTACCCTCAAAGTTTTTGGATCCATTCGCTCCATTACCCCGCTACGGTAGGTGAGCCAAAAATTACCGGCTGAGTCCTGTGCTACATCCGAAACTGCATTACCACTAATACTCGCTGTATCGGTAGCGCTGTGGGTTAAATGGATGGTTTTCTTTGTTTGGGGATTATACCTGTAAACACCTAAATATCTATGGAGAAACCAGAAATTGCCATCCCTGTCTTTTTTTATGGCGCTCAGAAACCTGTCTGGTATAGCAATTGATTGCAGATATCCCACTATGTTGTGACAGAATTTCTCGGTAGCAGGGTCGTAAATATTAAACCCGTTACGCGTTTCTATCCACAGTTTATTTTCGGGGCCGTTTATAATGTTTACAATGTAGTCGTCGTCCAGGGATGAGGTATCGCTAACAGAATGCTTAAATACCTTAAATTTATATCCGTCGTACCGGTTTAGGCCCGAGAGGGTACCAAACCACATAAAGCCTTTGTTGTCCTTAAATATGCTGGTTACATTATTGTGCGATAATCCGTTGCTGATATCCAGGTGCGAAAATTGGAATTGATTATTTTGAGCCCTCGAAAAAACCGTAATAAACAGCATGGAGAAGCTAAGCAACAAAATTTTACAATTCAGGGATGTAATTTTCAGGCTCATATGCGTTTTTTTGCAGCAATAAAACTTAGGTTTGCACCGCGAAACTTTGGGTGTATAAAACCAGCATTTTGCGCAGCTCTAATATTGACGCCTCCGATTATTGGAAGTGACAAA
This sequence comes from Bacteroidota bacterium, assembly GCA_030775685.1. Lineage (GTDB taxonomy): Bacteria > Bacteroidota > Bacteroidia > Sphingobacteriales > Sphingobacteriaceae > Mucilaginibacter. The sequence goes on along the minus strand of JALYIP010000083.1, from coordinate 56,128 downwards.
AAACAGCGTTAGAATGCGGCTTTAAATTTTACTTAAGTAATTTATTTATAATTGGTTTGCACATCAAAAGTAACTGCAATTAAGAAGTTAGGTATAATATTATTTTTACGTTTCTTAATTTAAAATTAACATTTGTTTATATAAAACGGTCTAATTTAAGCATATTTAAATAAATTACATTTTCAATTTGTAATACTTTTATTACATTTTTTCAGAGATTCCTAAAGTTTATAAAGCGGTTTAAAAGCATTTAATATTCCCCTTACTTTTAAACCCATTATAAGCATTTCAAACATCCTTTAGGTTTGTTTGTATTTAACATGATGATCAGCACAAATTTTTATCACCATTAATGGATCAAGCAAGCAGCACTCCCCCAGCTAAACAAAAAAAACGTTCGAGGTTTAGTCAGCAGCTATCTGATTTTTTTTCAAGCGTATATAATATTCATCTTTTTATACTTCGTTTTTTCCGCGAGGCCTTTGTACCGCCATTCGAATTTAAGGAGATAATAAGGCAATGTTTTGAAGTGGGTGTACGCTCATTTACCCTTATTACAGTAACCGGCTTTATTGTCGGCTTAATATTCACTAAACAGTCACGCCCTTCGTTATTGGAGTTTGGAGCAACATCATGGCTGCCGTCGCTGGTTTCAATTGCCATTATGCGCGCGCTTGCCCCGTTGGTAACGGCCTTAATTGCATCGGGAAAGGTTGGTTCCAGCATCGGCGCCGAGCTTGGTTCCATGCGGGTAACCGAGCAGATTGACGCCATGGAAGTTTCCGGCACAAAGCCCTTCAAATATTTGGTGTGTACCCGTGTGATTGCTACGACTATCACCATCCCCATTTTAGCTACCTATACCGGTTTTATTGCATTATTGGGGGGCTACTTAAACGTGGCACAAAACGAGGGTACCAGTTATACCAGCTTTATGCAGCAGGTGTTTCAACCGCTGCAGTTTCTTGACTTTACTGCGTCCCTGATAAAATCCATCGTATTTGGTTTTACCATAGGCATTGTTGGTTGTTACCAGGGCTATTATTCAACCAAAGGTACCGAGGGTGTTGGTAAGGCGGCAAACGGTGCGGTTGTAACGGCCATGTTTTTAGTTTTTATTGAGGAGATAATTATTGTGCAGATAACCAGCAACTTCCGATAAATTATGGAAAAGCAAAAAGCAAAAATCGACTACAACAACCCGGTTATCAGCATTCGTGGTGTTGCAAAGGCTTTTGAAGACTATGCCGTTTTGCGCGGGATCGATCTTGATCTTTTCCAGGGAGAGAACCTGGTAGTGCTTGGCCGTTCAGGTACGGGTAAATCGGTATTGATAAAGCTGGTATCGGGGTTATTAAAACCTGATAGAGGCACCATTAAAGTATTGGGCCAGGAAGTAACTGAAATAAGTGAGAAAGAATTGCAGGAACTACGGATTCGGATAGGTTTTTCATTCCAGAACAGTGCGTTATATGATAGTATGACGGTACGTAAAAACCTGGAGTTCCCCTTAGTGCGTAACCGCAAAGGCATCACACGGGCCGAAATCGATAAAGCTGTTGAAGAAGTGCTGGATTCGGTCGGTTTGTTGCAAACTATCAACCAAATGCCGGCTGAACTTTCAGGCGGACAGCGTAAACGGATCGGGATTGCACGTACGCTGATCCTGAATCCCGAAATTATGCTGTATGATGAGCCAACTGCCGGCCTTGATCCCATTACCTGCATCGAAATAAATCAACTGATAAACCAGGTTCAGCAACAATACAACACGTCATCCATTATCATCACGCACGATTTAACCTGTGCCAAAGAAACCGGCGATCGCATTGCAATGCTACTCGACGGCCAATTTCAACGGGTTGGAACTTTTAACGAAGTATTTGATACAGATGACAAAAGGGTAAAACCATTTTTCGACTACAACTTTATACAATAGATATTTATAGCATATATTATGGCTGCAATAGAAAATAGAAAAGCAATAACAGTCGGGATCTTCCTGTCGCTTGGCCTCATCATATTCATACTGGGTGTGTTTACCCTTGGCGGGCAGCAAAAAAGCTTCGCCAAAAGCATTAAGGTGAGCGCCGTTTTCGACGACGTGGCTGGCTTGAAAAAAGGGAATGACGTTTGGTTTTCAGGCGTTAAAGTTGGTACTATCACCAAAATAACCTTTGTTGGAACCCAGCGGGTAGATGTTGACATGAAGGTTGCGGAGGATGTTCAGCAATTTATTCACCGCAACGCCGGGGTCCGGATAAGTTCAGACGGATTTATCGGTAATAAAATCATCGTGATTGATGGTGGCAGTCCGCAGGCACCCGAGGTGCAAAACGGAGATGTGCTACAGGCAGAGAAGCTCGTATCAACCGACGACATGCTAAAAACCTTGCAGCAGAACAACCAAAACCTGCTTTCCATTACTACAGATTTCAAGCTGTTAAGTCATAAAATCCTGCAGGGAAAAGGCACCGTGGGAACGCTATTGGCAGACAGCCTGATGGGCGAACAATTACGCGCATCAATGAAGAACCTGCAGGCTGCAACTTCCAGCGCAGCCCGGCTGGCTACCGACCTCGATAAGTTTAGCGCAAAAATGAATACCAAAGGCGGCCTTGCCGATAAAATGCTTACCGATACCACCGTATTCAATCATATAAAAGCATCGGTAGCTCTATTACAGCAGGCAGCAACAAATGCATCAACCTTAACTGATAACCTGAACAAGGCCAGCAACAAACTTAATACTACAGACAATGCAATGGGCCTTTTGTTAAATGACCCCAAAGCAGCCACCCAGGTACAAAGCACGTTGAATTACCTGCAAGCAAGCTCCGTTAAACTAAATGACGACCTGGAGGCGGTTCAGCATAATTTCCTGTTAAAAGGATTCTTCAAAAACAAAGCGAAGGCAAAAGCGGATAGTTTGAAGAAAAAGTGATTAGAGACTAGAGATCAGAGATTAGTTGTCAGGGGTCGAGGGTTTATTAAAAATGCTAAAACCTAGTCAGATTAACTAGCCTGTAATCTCCGTTAGAGTAACTAGTCTCTAATCAGCCAGCAGATAATCGCCATTCCCAACTAATCTCTAATCAACTAGCCTCTAATCTCTACCCCCAAATATCTCCCCTGCCTTTTTCTGTTCGGGAGTCAACGTTTGCCAGTTTTCATAACAGGCACTCAAATAAGGAGCCAGCTGGAATTTTTTGTCGGTGTATTCTTTTACGTCGGGCGTATACAACATCAGGAAATGATCCATATCCACACCTTTTAACGGCACATAATTAGCAATATTGAGTGGTGTAAATATTGCGCTAATCCGCTCGCTTATTTCCCGATCCTTGGCGGATTGGGCCGCCTTACGCCGTTTCTTTTCGTCTTTTGACCAGTAATGCAGGCGAATGGCAATTCCTCCTACGGGCCTAAAATCCGCATCGCGCTGGTAAACAACCGCCTGCCCATGAAACAGAGGGTCGTAATGTTGCACCGCATTCGGGTTTGCTTTTGATCTGCCACTTGTATCCGTGATGTTTACCTGGTTTAGCATAGTGGTTTTCGAGATTAGGAAAATCTCGCGTGCATGCATGTCAGTTATCAATAACGTATCCGGTTGGTACGAAAAGGCATTAAAAACCAATATGTCGCCAACCTTGGCGGCAATACTGAAACTACCGTCATTCAAGCTGATGGTTTTCAACTTGCTGGTTAAGTTTTCAATTTTGACGGAATGAAGGGTTATCCGGGTTTTGTCCTCCAAAACCCGTCCGCTAAAAACCGATTGAGCTTTAACCGTAGCTAATGCGAAAAGACAAAAACAAACGATGAGTAAATTTTTAATCATGCGTAAATATAGTTTAAACCGCTTTTATTTCCCATCGGGATAACAATATTTAACATTTGGGTTAGAGATCAGAGACTAGTTAATTAAAGATTAGTTGATAAACGTGGGGCGCTGATTAAAAACAAAAGCCCTCCGAAGTTTAAACTCCGGAGGGCTGCGCTTATTCAGAAAGGATTATTTATCGTCCTCTGCTTTTTTCGAAGACTTCTCACCGCTCACTTTTCCACCATTCACTTGTTCTTCATTAGCCTTTTGCAGCTTTTTAAGCATTTCGGTACCAATTAAGGCATCAATCATTCCGTTGCCACCCCCGTCTTTGCCATTAACCAATATATCCGGTACCAATTTGATACCATGAGCAGCTAAGGCTTCGGCTACACGTACAATGGCGTATTGCTCTGTACCCATGGCTTCGGTCTTCTGCTTGGTTACTTCGGCTTCTGATAAACCTATCGCCCTGATCTTGGCGGCTTCGGCTGTACCATTTACTTCGGTAGCGTTTGCATCTGCTTTGGCGTTCACAGTTTTGGCTTCAGCATCGGCCTTGGCTATTGTGATCCTAACTTCAGCATCAGCCTTCGCGTTGATGGTTTTGGCCTCAGCCTCACCACGTGACGCAGCGACCTTTGAAGCGGCCATCTGTGTGTTTATTTCCACCTGGCGGGTTGATTTTACAACCTCAGGTTGCATATCTGCACCAGCCTTGGCACTTTCAAATTCCTTACGCTCAATCTGCGCATGGCGCTGGATCTCATAAGTAACCTTTTCCTGCTCGGCCAGTTTACGATCAGTTAAGGTTTTCATCAGGGCTGGCGGAGGCACAATGTCACCTATCAGCGTATCAACGCCAACTACGTTATAGTCGTTCAATACTTTGCTGATATGCTCCTTTGCATCATCCTGCCTTTGGATCCTGTTTGCCAAGAACTCTATCACGTCGCTCTTTTGTGCCGAGTTACGGAAGTAGTTGGCGATGGTAGGTTCCAGCACCTGCGATACCAGGTTCTTCATGTTACCAAAACGGGCGATCACCTTTGGCGCTTCGTTTCTTGGGATATGGATGATCTGCGATACGTCAAGGTTAAATGTAAAACCGTCAGACGAACGCACAGTAATTGTACACAGGTTCTTGTCCAGTTCATGTGCCTCTGTGCGGCTATCCGCCCAGTTCAGCACGATGTTGGTAGTTGGTACCACTTCAACGGCATGGGTGTAAATATTCACCGGGTGCTTACCAGGATCAAGCGGCTGATCCCAAACACCTTTTTCATTGCGTTTAACAATATTGCCGTGCTTAAATGCATCGCCACTGGTATCTTTACCTTCAGGGCCTACGAAGGAGTTTACCACACCAACGTAACCAATCGGGATGTAGATCATGTCTACCTGCTCAACTACTACAAACCATGGGTTAAGGTAGTAAGTACCTGCCAGTATCACATCTTCCTGCAAACCCTTCATACCGCCTGCGTTAATAAAAGCCATCGGATCCTGGAAGTTTTTATGGCCGGCTACCGATACACCGGCTATTTCGCCCTTATCAAGCGGCTCACCATCCAGCGTGGTGACAATACCAACCTTATTTTCGTGGATCTGGGTGATAGGAACCATCACGATCTCGAACAAAAAGGTATTGATACGGTAGCTACCTGGTGTTAAGAATGCAGCCTGCGGACCTTTCTGACCTTTATTATCCAAAAATGCGATAGCATCCTGGAACTTGTCGCAATCAACCGGCTTGCCCAGTACACGACCGGTATCCATAGGTGCACCATCCTTAGCTTTAACCAGGCCCAGCTTACCTTGTTCAATAATGGTAAAAGCTTCCATGGTAATGGTAAATTGCCATGGCCACATTGCCCAGTACAAACCCGGTGCAAGCGCTTTAGCCTGCATACCTGCTTCACCATGAATGGCTATAATACGGCCGTCGGGCAAACGCTTGTCGCCCGAAAGGGCGTACTTTTTTACCACAAGGCCAATGCGGTCATCAGGAACGATAACCATACCGAAGAACACGCGAAGTACAAATTTGTACATCACTAAAATTACAATGACAGGCAAAACCCACCACAGTGACAAAATTAATTGTTGATTCATTTTTGTTAGATTGAAAATTTTTTAGAAATATTCCGGAGCCCTTGAGGTGCGGGCCTTTACGAACACTTACAGCATTAATCCGTAGTACCTTGGCTGTATAGTATATATAAGATGACAAAGGTTATCGGTTGTTACGAAAATTGTGATAATTATTTTCAAATATGCCCTTTGCGCGCAAGATTCACAAGCATACCAGGAAATAAATATTTGAACAATTGTAAACAAATATCTCTGCAATAAGGTTAATATAATACCAAAACGTACGGCCATGAAAACAACCATCAAAAAAACCGGCGGGCACAAGGAAAATATAAAAAGCGGTGATAGCCACGAACAGCTTAAAACAGATTTCCCGCTTAGCGAAAAGGATGAAGTAAAACAGGCGGAGGAAAAAATGAGAAGGTCACGAAAAAAGATCTTGTAAAGACGCAATATTTTGCGTCTCCCTGGCTAAGGCTTTGTATCTTAACCTTCCTTATTCATCAATTGCTGAAAAGAATCAATGTACTGGCCAACGTGCAAACCATCAACCAACGCATGATGCACATGAACCGACATTGGCATTGATCTTTTCCCCTCACTTTCAGTCATTTTACCGAACGAGATGCTTGCCCCGGTATCTGTACCAGAAAATACCCGTGCGTGTGATATCGATGTAAAATCAACCCATGGCAACGATGAGTAGCGAATGATATTTTGCCGGGCTGCAAACTCCAAATCATTCCTGCCTTTTACACGCTCAACCTCAGCGCTGGCTGCCGCCATATAATCAGTAAACGTTGGATTATAATCTATATATCCAAAACCAAAAGTCCCATTGTCACGGGCAATGGTTGATGCAGCATCTATCCGGTCGTAAATAAATACATCGCCGTCTTCAATCCGCAGTTTAAATGGCTCGATGGCATTTGCCGCACTTAAGGAATTATAAAGGCAATAAAGATAAAATGAAACGCCGTTTGCCTTCGCAAATTGATAGGCAGCGGTGCAATCAACCCGCACACAAACGCCGTAGAAAGGCTCATCAAATTTGCTGAATAAATTAAAGTGTTCCTTGCGTACCCAGGTTTCAAGGTCGAGTTTTTGTCGCATGGGGCAAAGGTAAAACAAGTAATCCTTTCAAAACTTACCACAAGGCAAGTTTTGAAAGGATTATATCTACAGTTGCTACCGCGAATTTAGCGATAGCGTAACTCGTGGTGCGGCATATGGTAAGCTTTCAGCTTACAGAATTTAAAACAGTTCTAAGGTCACTGCCGACTTCGCCGGCATTACCACCACCAAATTATCACCATCCTTTTTAGCGCCTTTAAAAACAGCTGGCTGCAATTTATTTGGCTGATCGAAAGTATTGATATCGGTTATGTTAGCCGAGGTAAGGATCTGGCCGGTTACCGATTTCCATTTAATATCCTTCAAACTGGTAGTTATCGTGATATTTTTATGCAAATCGAGGTTTACCAATGAGATATGCACCTTACCAGCTGCATCCTGCGAAGCAGAAACGTTAATAGCAGGTAGCTTTTTATCGCCCGAAACATAATCAGGAGATGTCAACTGCATAGGCAGGTATTTAGCATCCTGGTGAACCTTGTACATATCGAATATATGATAAGTCGGCGTCAGCAGCATTTTCTCCTTATCAGTAAGGATCAAAGATTGCAGCACATTTATAGTTTGTGCCAAAGCCGCTCCCCTTACCCTATCACAATGATTATTAAAGATATTCAGGTTGGTTGCTGCTATCAGCGCATCACGTAAGCTGTTTTGCTGGTATAAAAAACCTGGATTGGTGCCGGGCTCAACATCTGTCCAAACACCCCACTCATCAACAACCAATGCCACATTCTTTTTAGGATCGTATTTATCCATAATTGCGGCGTGTTTGGTAACCAGTTCCTCCATCTTAAGGCATCTCTCCATCGTTTCAATATACTCCTGCTCACTAAACTTCGTTGCCGAACCTTTATGACCCCAATTACCGGTCGGTACCGTATAGTAATGCAGCGAAATGCCCCACATATCCCAATCCGGAATATTCTTCATGATCACTTCCGTCCAGTTATAATCGTCTGAGTTTGGGCCGCTCGCTATTTTTTTTAACGGCGCACCCGGATAATTTTTTGCAAATGATGCATACCTCTTAAACTCATCTGAATAAAACTCAGGCGTCATGCTGCCACCGCAACCCCAGCTTTCGTTGCCTATGCCCCAAAAGGTAACTTTATAAGGGTCGGCATGCCCGTTTTTGCGGCGCAGCTCGGCTATTGTGCTGGTGCTGTTTGAATTTACATACTCAATCCACTTCGACATTTCCTCAACCGTTCCGCTGCCAACATTGGCAGCCATATAAGGCTCACAGCCAATTAAGCTGCAAAGCTCCAAAAACTCATGCGTACCAAAGCTGTTATCTTCAGTAGTACCGCCCCAGTTGGTATTCACCATCTTTGGCCTTTGGTCCGACGGGCCAATACCATCGCGCCAGTGGTATTCATCGGCAAAACAGCCACCCGGCCAGCGCAGGCTTGGGATCTTTATTTTCTTGAGTGCATTCACCACATCCAGGCGGATGCGGTCTTGTTTTTCAACAGGCAACGATTTATCGACCCAAAAGCCACCGTAAATGCCGTGGCCCAGGTGCTCGGCAAATTGCCCGTAAATGTACTTGCTGATGGTTAATTTCGAATCATTGCTGATGGCCAATGTGGCGGTTTCCTGGCTGTAGGCAAAAACTGCCATACAAACAAAACAGAGGGTAAGAATTTTCTTCACGATGAGTTGGTTTATAATTGTAAAAATAACACTTAAAACAAATAAACGAAATTTTATTTAAAAAGTTAAATTAGATGCTGATATGAGAAATTTAAAATTCTTAGCGTTGCTTATCTTTACGACTTATGTTACCGGCTGTAAACCGTCGGTAAATCTTGGCGGGCTTTACGGCAAATGGGATTATATTAAAATTGAGCACCCCAAAGGAGACTCGCCGGATCTGCAGGCGGATGAATTAAAACGACAAGGAGCATCCGTTGAATTTTTGAAAGATAGTACCTATGTGATCATGTGGGCCGGAAAACCTTTATCCCATGGAAAATTTGTGGCCGCTGGAGACAGGATCATAATAAACGAAGAATTGCCCGACGGCACGAAGCGGAGTTTTCCGTTTTATATAACTAAAGCTAGTGATAAGGAACTTGTGTTTGAAACAAAAACGGGAACGAATGCTAAGGTAACGGCGGTGAAAGAATAGTTGGCAGTTAGCAGTAAACAGTTGGCAGTGCTTTCATTTTATTATAGTCTAACTGCTAACTGCCAACTGACTACCACCAACTGGAAACTTTTAAAATAAATGGTGATACTTACTTAAAAATCGACACTTATCATTAAACAATAAAATTATGCCGGAGATGAACAATTTGATTCAGACAGCAGCAGGCAGAGAACAGCTTTTTATAGCTTTATATAAGAGCACATTTCCGTCGATTGCAAGCTACATCAGCAAAATGGGGGGCTCGTTTGATGAGGCTAAGGATATTTTCCAGGATGCCCTGGTAATTTATTATGAAAAGGCTGTTAATTCCGACCTTATAATAAAAACCAATGAAAAAGCCTACCTGCTTGGCATCAGCAAACATTTATGGCTGAGGAAATTTAAGGGCGATATGTTGAATACTTCTATTGATGGTATTGATATAAGTCTCGATGAAATAGATGAACAACCATCGGAATCTAAGTTGATGCACTTCCTGGAAACCGCAGGTAAAAAATGTATGGAGCTGCTCCGCTCCTTTTACTACGACCAGGTGCCGCTCGGCGATGCTGCAAAGCAGTTTGGCTTTTCGGGTGTACGCTCGGCTACTGTGCAGAAATACAAATGTTTGGAAAAAGTAAGAGAAACCATCAAAGAAAAATCATTGACCTATGAGGACTTCCTTAATTGAAACCGAACAGATAGAAGCACACCTGCTTGGGCTTTCCGCTCCCGGCGATGCATTGGTATTCGAAGCAAAGCTTATTTTGGATGATGAGCTGCGCGATAAACTGCAATGGCAACAGTGTGCCTACAATATGGTTAAGTTATACGGCCGCAATCAGCTTAAACAGGAAATTGAGGCCATTCACCAAAGCCTGTTCAGCGAGGCACGGCACAGAAGTTTTAGCGAAAAGATAAGGCAGATCTTCAAAAAACGATAACCCAATAATTTATGAATATCGATAAAAATGAATTCCGCAAATTTGCGGCAGGGCGTTGCTATGTCAAAACCCAGCCGCTCGACAACTACATTTCTGCCGTTGAAAAAAGCAGCACAGTAATGTCGCTCACTCCTTATATTACAGAAGAACGGGAACTCCGTGTGGCTCAAATGGATGTGTTCTCGCGACTGATGATGGACAGGATTATTTTCCTTGGCAGCGCCGTTGACGATAATGTGGCCAATATCATTCAGGCGCAATTGTTGTTCCTGCAGTCAACAGACCCCAAAAAGGATATCCAGATGTACATCAACTCCCCCGGCGGGTCGGTTTATGCCGGTTATGGGGTTTACGATACCATGCAGCTGATAAGCCCCGATGTGGCTACCATTTGTACGGGATTAGCCGCATCCATGGCATCTGTACTATTATGCGCGGGCAAGGCAGGCAAGCGTGCCGCGCTTACCCATTCAAGGGTGATGTTACACCAGCCTTTAGGTGGCGTTCAAGGGCAGGCGTCTGAAATTGAAATAACAGCCCGCGAAATATTAAAGGTGAAGAAGGAAATCTACACTATCCTCGCTAAACACAGCGGCCAGGATTATGAAAAGATCCACGAAGTATCAGACCGTGACTTTTGGATGGATGGCGGCGAAGCCAAAGCCTTTGGGATCATTGATGAGGTGTTGGGGGAAGTTCATGGTTCATAGATCATGATTCATGGTTGGAAAGTTGCAGTGGCAGTAGTAAATAGTAGCAGTTAGTGATTTATGAACCATCATACGTCCTAAACATAGCTATTTCGGCTATGAACAATGAACCATCAACCATGAACCAAATTAATGCACCCCTACTCCCGCATCGGCTACCGCCTCAACAGGCTGGGCAATGTTTCTTCTGCCTATTAACAATACCAGCAAAGCCAATATCGCCGCAGTGGCCATTAACCCCGCCATAGGAATGGTGCTGCGGCTTTTGAACATACTTACCACTATGGATGTAAGTGTACCCATCGCCATTTGCAGCGCTCCCATTAACGCCGCAGCGGTTCCGGCATTTTTGGCAAATGGTGCAAGCGATAATGCTGCGGTATTTGGATACGTTATTCCCACACAGCACAAAAATGCAAACACCGTAACGATGGTTCCATAGATCCCCAGCCAGTTTCCGGTTGACCCTACCACGAAAATTATGCCGATGATTACCATCGCCGGCAACGTCACATTTACTATCTGCTCGCTTTTATATCTTTTGGTTAACATGCCATTAAATTGGCTGGAGCCGATAAAGCCTACCGATAGCAATGCGAAAATCCAACCGTAAACTTTACTGCTGATGCCATAAACGTCCATAAAAACAAAAGGCGAAGCAGCCAGGTAGGCAAACAAACCCGAGAAACCTATCGCGCCGCAAGTAGCATAGGTATAAAACTGAGGGTGCTTCATCACTGACCAAAAGCTGGTGATAATAGGAACAGGCTTTAATGAATACGATGGGTCAGGCTGATAACTTTCAGGCAATAAAAAGATCACTGCCAACAGGACGAAAAAGGCAATTCCCGCCAAGATCAAGAAGATCACTTGCCAGCCAAAGGCAGCGGTAATGTAACCTCCAACTGTTGGTGCCAGCATGGGCGAAACCCCTAATATTAATATCAGCAAGGCAAATACTTTGGCATTGTCCTTCACCGGGAAAATATCACGAACCATGGCCATTGCGGCTACCGTTGCGGCACAACTGCCTATCGCTTGTATAAACCGCAATACAATTAGTTGCTCTATCGATCCAACAAAAAAACAACCGATGGAAGCAATTACGTAAAGTACCATCCCGATGTATAACGGCTTTTTGCGGCCAAACCTGTCGAGTAACGGACCATATAATAGTTGCCCGGCCGAAATCCCAATAAAAAAGCCAGAGAGTGAAAGTGATACTTCCGCAGTAGTGGTATGTAATGACTTAGCAATTGCCGGGAAACCCGGCAAATACATATCGATAGAAAATGGCGCAATGGCTGTAAGTGCGCCTAATATGAGTACAAGAAGTAAGTAACGTTTTGAAGTCATAGAGAGTAATAACCGGCTGTGTTTACCGGCATGCTAAGATATAGATGCTTTTTAAGGTTAGTGTCCGGTTTATCTCATGAACCGGCAAACATGACTTGTACATTACTTTGCCCCCCTAACCTCCTAAAGGGAGAATAAATATCTGTATCGTCCCTAAAATGAGTTTATTTGTCTTAGAGTTCTCCGCACTGTTCCCCCTTTAGGGGGTTAGGGGGCTTCACAATTTATCATCCAGCTAACGTCATACTTATCTTTAACCTGCCCGAATAAGGCTCCCCAGAATTGTTTTTCAAGCGGCATGGTAATATTCCCACCTTCACCTAACTGGTCAAATATCGAACGCGCCTTTGCTTCGTCATCAAGGCCAATACTTAAATAAATCCCATTGCCATGGTCAACCGGCTGACCGGGCATCCCATCAGAAAACATCAGCATATTGTCGCCAAATGCCAAACGGGCGTGCATGATTTTATCCTGGTAATTGGCTTCAGCAGGTAACATTTCACCAAAGCGATTTACATCGCTAACAGTGCCTTCAAAAACCTTTTGGTAAAAATTCAAAGCGTCCTCAGTATTTCCTGCAAAGTTTAAATATGGTATTAGCTTCATGGCGATTAGTGTTTTATTTTACTAAAGTACAAAGATTTTCATCCCCTAAAATTTCAAAATAGAATATTGTTATTACTTTAGATGGCTACAGACTAACGCATGGAATAAAGTTTACGTTTGGCATCCATCATCAATAAATAAAAACAATGACTCTGTTAACCATTCTCTTCTGCATCATCCTGCTGGTATTATTGGTGAGCTGGGCAAAGATAAATCCATTTGTCGCCTTTCTGATAGTTTCGATAACTGCCGGTATACTATTAGGGATTCCGCTGGATCAGGTCACGCAATCTGTACAAAAAGGCTTGGGCGATACTTTAGGCGCCATCACAATAATAATATGCCTTGGGGCCATGACGGGTAAGCTTGTTGCCACAAGTGGAGCAGCACAAAAAATTGCCGAAGTATTGGTTAACCTATTTGGTGTTAAACACATACAGTGGGCGTTGGTGGTGGTAGGCTTTATCGTAGGGATCCCGCTTTTTTATAATACCGGTTTTGTATTGATGGTGCCGCTTATATTTTCAGTAGTATACAAATATAAACTGCCCGCTGTATATATTGGTTTACCTATGTTGGCTGCTTTGTCTGTCACACATGGTTTTTTGCCGCCACACCCTTCGCCTACGGCCCTTGTTGGTATGTTTCACGCCAATATGGGTAAAACGCTGATTTATGGAATAATACTGGCCATCCCTGCAATTATATTGGCGGGGCCCGTATTTGCTAGCACTCTGAAGAAAATACCCTCGAGCCCACTTGCAACCTTCAGAGCTGATGAGTTGCCGGCCGATAAACTTCCTGGTGCGGCGAACAGTTTCCTAACGGCTTTGCTTCCGGTTATCCTGCTAATGGCTAGTGCCTTTTATTTGAATACAGATCATAGCACCGGGGTTTTGCATAAATTCATCACGTTTATAGGCGATGCTCCTATTGTAATGCTGATCTCTTTTATTTTTGCCACTTATTCATTGGGAATTAAGCAAAAGATAAGCATGAAGAAACTGGCTGACCTGTACGGTGATGCGATAAAGGACATTGCCGCTATCCTGCTTATAATAGGCGGTTCAGGAATTTTCAAACAGGTATTGGTAGACAGCGGAGCTGATAAAGATATAACTGCGATGTTGATGGATTTCCATCTGCAGCCACTGGTCCTGGGCTGGTTACTCGCTGCCATTATCCGCATCAGTTTGGGTTCGGCTACCGTTGCAGGGTTAACCACCGCGGGAATTGTTTCAACCATGCTAGTGAACAATCACAATATTAATCCCAATTTAATGGTGCTCTCCATAGGCGCAGGCAGCCTGGCTTTTTCACATGTAAACGATGGGGGGTTCTGGATGTTTAAGGAGTATTTCAACCTTTCCATTAAGGATACGATCAGATCGTGGTCGCTAATGGAATCAATAGTTTCAGTTGTAGGGTTGATTGGTGTTTTGATATTGAACCAATTTGTTTAGCGGAGATCAGGTACTTAACCTTACCCCTCAACTAACTGAACGTCAGCTTTAGATTGACCAGCTTTCTTTTCCTTCTCCAACTCCTCAAAATACTGCTTCCTCACTACGCTCGACATTTTGTGGTCGCCGGTATGGCTCCAGCCTGGTGGCATAATGATATACATTACCTTATTTTTAAGTCCGGGGGCTTTTACAACGTCCTTCCCTAATGCTACTATCTCACCAAAATATGCATCCAGAAAGCTATGCGGCTTCATTGGCCGCGAAATGCCGTATTCAATAGGCATCGCCCTGTCTTCTTCAACATAGGTACCAAATACCTTATCCCATATATTCAGCAGGTTGCAAAAATTGGTGTCCATGTATTTTGGATTTTTTGCATGGTGTACCCTGTGATGTGATGGGGTAAGTATAATTTTATTTACAAACCCAAAGCGGGCATCCTCAGCAATATTTTCGCCAATATGGATAAATGCACCCCATGTACCATCAATAAACATAATAACCAGTAACATAGCAGGGTTAATACCTAGCATTATACAAATGGTGGTGCGTATGAAATCTGCATAAGGACCCTCTAAAAAGAAGTGCGCATAGGTTACTGACAGGTTCATGTTAGCCGGTGCATGATGTGTTGAGTGCAGGCACCACAGTATCCGTACCTTATGCGCCAGGAAATGGTATATGAAATGCGAAAACTCCCAAACTATATAGCCATAAATAAACCAATACCAGGTAAAGGTGGTTTTTAACAGCGCATATTGCCCGAAGAATTTTATGCAAAACGCAAACATGGCTATAGAAATAACCCGGCCTATAAATGCATTTAGCACATATGTAAAGAAAGATATTTTGTAATCGATTACCTTGAAGCGCTTATAAAACGCCCCTCTTATAATTTCGAGGATCAATATGATAGGGAGAAGCGGCCCCATTATGGCAGTAATCCCCTGGTAAGTTAGTAGTTGGCTGTAGTTGCCCGATTTTAGGATATCGTATAACCCGCCCATTCCGAAGAAGCCGGTAAACTCGTTCCAAATTGCTTTCAAAAAATCCATATTATAAAGTTAGGAACTTATTAATAAATAGCGATAAAAATAACGCTAAAATGCCTGATGTATTGCTGGTTGTACATCGATACACATACTGGAGTCACGATCATGAACTTTTAGCCATAGAAGCAAAAAGTGGGTTTACATGGTTTACATAGTTTTGGATTTACATTCATATATTTAATTAATAATCAACAAGTTGAAATTAATTTAAAAAATATAGTGGGTTTACATTAAACCCCGAAAAATGTTATTACATACAGTTCCGAAGTTTAGGAAAGGAGCAAAAATACCTAATCAAAATCAAGATTAAACTTAGCCTTCAATTCAGCGAGCGCCGGGTTTTTGGCAGCCATGTGTTGAAACTTCTCTGATGCTGTATAAGGCCGTTTCACCACAGCAACCTCATCAATCCGCACATTAACCTCAATATCAAAATTCTTTAAGGTAGTACGCAGGTAGTTAAGCAGGTTAGGACGCTCATCGCGGAACAAATTCTCCTGAACCTTATTTTCCACTATTACTTCGTAAACATTCGGGCCAAGCATCTTTGGCGGATTGATGGTAAAAATGGTGAGTAAATTCTTTTTTCCATCCGCCTTCATCATAGCTGCATAGTCGCTCCAGCATTTTAAAAGCTGGTCGGGCGTGTATTCATTCCTGGCGTCACCCTTAATATAAGGATCTTCCTCATCAAGCGCAGCATCCTTTGTTTTACCCACATCTTTTAACGATGGAATCTTTACCGAGGATGAAGTAGCTTGTAAGCTTGGAATGAAGATTTTCGGTTTTTCAGCGGGCGGCTCGTTTTTAGGGACGTCCGTTGCAGGCGCATTATTTATAACTTGATTTACAGCGGCTTCAACAGGAATCGCAGGCTTAACTACCAGAGTTTCTACCACCGGTTTTTGCTCATTTTCAGGCGTGGTTACTGCGGAATCAGGTTTTTTTTTTAATTGCCCCTCTGATGCGGGCATTGCTGTTAGCGGGGTAACCGCTAAATTAAAGACGGATTGCAGGTTGCACATCTTGAGCAATGCCAGTTCAACCTGTAACCGCTGGTTTTTACTTAGCTTATAACTTAGGTCGCATTGATTGGCAATGTTCATCGCTGATAAAAGAAACGATATCGTTGCGGATTGTGATTGCTGCAGATATTTATTTCTTATTCCATCGCTTACTTCCAATAGCTTCAACGTAGCCTGGTCCTTACCTACCAGCAGATTCCGGAAGTGTTCAGACAAGCCCGAAATAAAATGAGCGCCGTCAAATCCGCGCGACAGGATCTCATCAAACAATAACAATGTTTTGGCATTATCCTCGTTCAGCAACCTGTCGGTAATATTGAAATAATAATCGTAATCAAGTATGTTCAGGTTATCGATAACCGAACGGTAAGTTACATTACCGCCAGAGAAGCTAACGATCTGGTCGAACATGGATAATGCATCGCGCAAACCGCCATCTGCCTTTTGGGCAATGATGTGTAAGCCGTCAGTTTCATAGCTGATATCTTCCTTTTGTGCGATGGATGCCAGGTGGGCAGCCATATCATCTACACGGATGCGGTTGAAATCAAAGATCTGGCAGCGCGAAAGAATGGTCGGTAGGATCTTGTGTTTCTCAGTAGTGGCTAATATAAATATGGCATAATGAGGCGGCTCTTCCAGCGTTTTCAAAAACGCGTTGAATGCTGCCTGCGACAGCATGTGCACCTCATCGATAATATAGATCTTATACCGTACAGCTTGTGGCGGAATGCGCACCTGTTCTATCAGGCTGCGGATATCATCAACCGAATTATTGGATGCAGCATCAAGCTCATGAACATTAAAAGAGTTTCCGTTTTGGAACGACTGGCAGGAAGCACAAACACCGCAAGCCTCGCCATTGGGCTGCAAATTTTCGCAGTTTATGGTTTTTGCAAGGATACGCGCACAGGTAGTTTTGCCCACGCCACGTGGACCGCAGAACAAAAATGCCTGCGCCAGCTGGTTATTCTTAATGGCGTTTTTTAGCGTATTGGTTATATGTTGCTGACCAACAACGCTTTCAAAAGTAACCGGGCGATATTTGCGTGCCGAAACAATAAAATTATCCACAGCTACTAAGGTAGCAACAATAAATTTATGTGCTATAAGAATTACGAAGTTTTTGAAACTTCGTAATTCTGACGGAGTTGATAATTTTCTTTAAATTTGTTTTAGACCGATGATCTATAGCTTACTGACCTTGATATAAATAAAACCTACTCATATGCAGACTATTATAGCTGGACGTTTGAGGAACGCGTAGAATTGATAAATGGTAAAATATTTAACCTCGATTCGTCTCCAGGAACAGAACACCAGCGCCTATCGGGCAGAATCGCCAGTTCGTTTTGTAATCATTTAAAGGGTAAGCCTTATGAAGTTTTTGCAGCGCCTTTTGATGTTCGCTTACCAACACATTTAAAGAATGATGAGGCCGTTTTTAACGTAGTACAACCAGACCTCTGTGTTATTTGTGATCGTTCAAAAATTGATGAAAGAGGCTGCATAGGCTCCCCGGATATTGTAATTGAGATATTAGTTGCAGGTAATAACCGAAAAGAATTAAAAGACAAATTTGACCTTTACGAAAACGCCGGAATCCAGGAATACTGGATAATTAACTCCATAAGTAAAAACGTGGTCAGGTATGAATTGAGAAATGGAAAACATGTAGCGTTTAGGCCCTTAACTTTCGGTGATTTTTTAACAACACCAGTTCTTCCGGGTTTTATTTTAAACCTCGACGAGTTATTTGCTGATCGGCTTTAATTGGCGGCAGCCCCATTTTTAAATTTCATACTTTATTGAATACACCGTGGTGTTTACATTTGCCAAATCATCGCAAATTTTTAATACATGAAACCTGTTTACATAAAAAAAGCAAAAGACACTGGCAATCAATCAAAAGCTTATGCCAGGTATGAAAAAT
The DNA here is from genome assembly GCA_030775685.1 of Bacteroidota bacterium. Lineage (GTDB taxonomy): Bacteria > Bacteroidota > Bacteroidia > Sphingobacteriales > Sphingobacteriaceae > Mucilaginibacter. The sequence continues at coordinate 37,839 of JALYIP010000083.1, read as the reverse complement.
TACTTTCGGAGATAGAAAAGCAGCAGCAATTTAAAACAAACATAACAGATGGGTTACGTAAGGCACACTCCAAAATTAACGAAGAATTCTCGCCTTTAGAGAAAGAAGTACACTTGCTTAACCGTGATTATTTGATACGGCTGGATGAACTTGCTACAGAAATAGGTTTAGGAAAGTACAATCGCGAGTGGTTTGAAGGGTACATGAGCGATGAGTTAGAATTACTGCTGGACTTTTTTGGCCATCAGGATAAGGTTTTATCAGATCTGCTCGAAAAATACTCTGGGCTTACGGTTAATGAATTATCGGAAGACGAGGACCTTAAGGAACTGGTTGAGGCTTTACAGGATAAATTTGGTTTCGAGGTAAATGTTGAAGAACTTTTACAAAAGGGCGAAAGGGCTTATTTTGAGGATCATAGGCAGGAGATAAATAACGAGTTCGAAGCTGATGATAGTTTTTGGGCCGACAGTGAAAATGAGCCCGATAACAGCAACGAAAGAAAGAAGGCTAAAAGTCTCAAGTCAGAGGAAGAAGACAGCGTTCTGGCTAAGGATGCGCGAAACATATACATGCGGCTGATCAAGAAATTCCACCCTGATTTAGAAAAAGACGCTGTTATAAGAGATGAGAAAAATGAAATTGTGAAACAAGTTACTAAAGCTTACCAGGAAAAAGATTTCTTTAGTTTACTGAAATTACAAATCACTTATTTGGACGATAATGAAGCAGAAGCTGTGAAAATTGCGGATGATATGATCAAGCGTTACAACAAAATTTTGCAAAAACAGCTTGATGATATAAATGCGCACTTATTTCAATTGCGCTATGCCGGTGGTGCAATTATTGATGACTTGATTGATAAGAACGGCAAATTTAGTACTCAAAAATTTAACGCAAAGAAGCGGGCGATTGAAAAAACGCTCTCTCAACTTAAAGTTATTCTCACCGGCTCAAAGAAACGGCCGAAAGGTTGGTTTAAAGAACAGGTTGGTTTCATAAAACAGACTGCACAACAAAATATGATGGAAGACATCTTTGAAAACATGTTTGACGATTTTAATTATTAGTGCCAGTTAATGATATTGATCGGTTGGTTTAAACCAGATTGGTTTATTGCTGATTATTTAGAACTATGTTTCAGACGGTGCAGGACGGTCGTTTATTTTAATTCTCTAAATTTGGCGGGTAAAGACAATTCTGTCCAATTATTTCATTCCTGCTGATTCAAATCATTTTATCTGTTTCTATTGATGACTACCACATTGCTAAAAAACTCATCCATCAACAAAACCTTCGTTTGTATAATATTGATCCTAAGCGCGGGCTTTGCCAACGCCGCACCAAAGATCACCGGGCTTAAATGTGAATATCTTTACAACCCAATAGGCATGGATTCTCCTCATCCCCGCTTGATGTGGCTGATGAATGATGACAGGCAGGGCGCAAGGCAAACTGCTTACCAACTATCAGTTAGCACAGACTCGATTGAGTTGAGCAAAGGCATAGCAAACACCTGGCAAACAGTAAAAACGGTATCAGATGTTAACAGGGTAATTTATAATGGCAAAGCATTATTGCCATACACCAAATATTATTGGCGCGTTGCTGTTTGGGATAAGGATGGCAAAAGCAGTCTCTCGGCAATTACCGGCTTTGAAACAGGCCTGATGGACAAAAGCAACTGGAAGGGCACCTGGATCAGCGATACGCACGATATGAACACCAAGCCCGCGCCCTATTTTCGCCATACGTTCGATCTTACAAAAAAAATAAAATCGGCCCGCGCTTATATTGCGGTTGCAGGCTTATATGAATTGTATATCAATGGCGAAAAGATAGGTAATCACAGGCTTGACCCGATGTACACCCGGTTTGACAGGCGCACATTATATGTATCGTACGATGTAACTTCACAGGTAAAAGACGGTAAAAATGCAGTCGGCGTATTGCTGGGTAATGGATGGTATAACCACCAGAGTACCGCCGTTTGGGATTTTCACAAAGCGCCATGGCGCAACCGCCCTGCATTTTGCCTGGATTTAAGGGTCACTTACGAAGATGGCACAACAGAAACCATCTCGTCAAACAAAAAATGGAAAACTGCCCTTAGCCCGGTAGTATTTAATAGCATTTATACCGCCGAGCATTACGATGCCCGCCTGGAACAACCGGGATGGGCCACCGCCAATTTTATCGATACGGCATGGAAGGGCGTGATCAATCGCCAGGCACCATCGCTTAACATTGTTGCGCAAACCATGCAGCCTATTCGAGCTATAGAAAAGCTCTCTGCACAAAGCATGAAAAAGTTGGACGATAAAACCTACCTTTTTGATTTGGGCCGCAATATCTCCGGCGTGAGCAGCATAACTGTAAACGGTGCAGCCGGCACGATTATCCGCCTTAAACACGCGGAGAAATTGGGTAAAAATGGCTATGTGGACCAGTCGAACATTGATATCCATTACCGTCCTACTGATGATAAAGACCCTTTCCAAACTGATATTTATACCCTAAACGGCAAAGGCGAAGAAACGTTTATGCCTCGGTTTAACTACAAGGGTTTTCAATATGTAGAAGTAACCAGCGATAAGCCCATCGAACTAAAAAAAGAAAGCGTAACAGGTTATTTTATGCACAGCGATGTAGTGCCGGTTGGCAGCGTAAGCTCCTCGAGCAACACGCTGAACAAGATCTGGGCGGCAACTAACGTATCTTATCTCTCTAACTTCTTCGGATACCCTACCGATTGCCCGCAGCGCGAAAAGAACGGCTGGACAGGCGATGCACACATAGCCAGCGAAACCGGTTTATACAACTTCGATGGCATCACCATCTACGAAAAATGGATGGGCGACCACCGCGACGAGCAGCAGCCAAACGGCGTATTACCATCTATTATCCCGTCCAACGGCTGGGGTTATGAATGGGGTAATGGGCCTGACTGGACCAGCACCGTGGCCATTATACCGTGGAATTTGTATATGTTTTATGGCGACAGCAAAACCCTTGGCGACAACTACGATGCTATTAAACGCTATGTAAATCATATAGCGGACTTATACCCTACCGGCCTTACCAGTTGGGGCCTTGGAGATTGGGTGCCGGTTAAGTCTAAAACCCCGGTTGAATTCACATCAACCGCATATTATTTTACTGATGTTACCGTACTGGCAAAAGCGGCAAAATTATTTGGAAGGACTGAAGATCAGAAAAAATATGAGGCCCTTGCGCTAAAAATTAAAGATGCTTTTAACGCTAAATATTTGAATGCGTCAACCGGCGTTTATGATCAGGGCTACCAAACTGAGCTATCGGTACCACTATTCTGGGGCTTGGTTCCGGATGGTTTAAAAGCAAAGGTTGCTGCAAACCTGGCTGAACGCGTTAAACAGGATAATAACCATTTGGATGTAGGTATTTTAGGCGCGAAAGCCATATTAAGCGCATTGAGCGATAATGGGTATGCTGATGTTGCCTATTCGATAGCATCCCAGGAAACCTTCCCGTCATGGGGCTGGTGGATTGCAAGGGGTGCAACAACGCTTTATGAAAACTGGAACATTGATGCTGATGACGCGCTATCGTTAAACCATATTATGTTTGGCGAGATCGGCGCCTGGTATTATAAGGGCATTGGCGGTATAAAAGTTGATCCCAATTCTCCCGGCTTTAAAAATGTGCTGCTGACCCCGCATTTTATAGAAAAGCTGGATCACTTTGAATCAGAACATATCAGCCCTTACGGAAAAATCATCTCATCATGGAAACACAAAGGTGATGCCGTTGAATACTCGGTAACCATCCCGGCTAATTCTACAGGTACTATTATTTTTCCGGCAGGCAAAAAAGTGACGGAACGTTCAACACCGGTAAATGCCGTAAACGGTTTAAAAGTTTCTGCCGGCAGCTATAGTTATTTGATTAAATAATATCATACAAATTCCGCAGGGCTTCAAGGATACCCTGCGGAATTCCTTTAAAAACGCGACATCGAACATCCGAATTCCAAAATCCCTCTCCATTTCCTCTGCCACAATAATATTACACAACCTATCAAATTTGTGAAAGCTATTATTTTGCTGTAGCTTGGTTTGCTGTAAACGTAACTGACTTATTAAACAAGCTATGAATAAATTTTTACTCACGGCAATACCTTGTGCATTGGTATTGTGCGCACATGCCCAGCAGGGCCCTCCGCTAACCACAAAAGATTATGAACGCGCCGAAAGCCGGCTAAGCTATGGCGTTGAACCGCTGATCGACAACAACGGCGTTCGACCTGAATGGCTCGCAGGCGACAAATTTTGGTACCGCACACTAACTGCTACCGGAAGCGAATTTATCCTCGTTGACCCAACCAAAGGAACCCGTTCCCAGGCGTTCGATCAGCAAAAATTGGCGGCGGCGCTGTCAACAGCAACCGGCAAACAATACACCGCCAACATGCTGCCGTTCCAAAGCATTACATTTTCTGTAGATGGCAAATCCATTGTCTTTGAGGCCGATGGCAAACAATGGAGCGCCGACTTAAGCAATTACAAAGTTGCTGAAGACACTTCTCCGGCAGGAGCAAGAACACGCGGCGGCCGTCGCGGTGGCGGCAGAGGCGGTAATATTTACAACCTTTCACCTGATGGTAAAAAAGAAGCTTTCATCCGCGACTGGAACCTTTGGATACGTGACGTTGATACAAAAAAAGAAACCCAGCTTACAACAGATGGCGTTAAAGATTATGGCTATGCCACAGATAACGCAGGCTGGAAACACAGTGATGCAGCTATCCTGATCTGGTCGTCTGATTCGAAAAAGATTGCCACCTTTAAACAGGACCAGCGTAATGTAAGCGATATGTACCTAGTTACCACCAACGTGGGCAAGCCTACTTTAAAAGCCTGGAAATATCCGTTGCCCGGCGATAAAGACGTGGCCATGATCCAGCGCGTAATCATCGACGTTGACAATCCTAAAGTTGTTGTAACTAAAGTTGCTCCGGATCCGCACAGGGCCACACTAAGCGACGATATCTCCAGCAGCGGAACTCTGGACGATGTATATTTCAGCTCGGACAATACTAAAGTTGCCTTTGTATCAACTTCACGTGATCACAAAAATGAAAAAGTTCGAATAGCAGACGCCGCAACCGGCGATGTTCGTGAAGTATTTGAAGAAACCGTGCCTACCCAGTTTGAGTCAGGCCAGGGTTCTATCAACTGGAAATATTTGGATAAAACCAACGAAATCATCTGGTATTCAGAGCGCGACAACTGGGGACATCTTTATTTATATGATGCAACAACAGGTAAGGTGAAAAATCAAATCACCAAAGGCGATTACGTAGTAACACGTGTGCTTAAGGTTGATGAAAAAGCCCGTATGATCTATTTTATTGCCGATGGCCGCCAGGCAGAAAACCCATATTTCAGCCAGTTATGCAAAGTGGGATTTGATGGCAAACACTTTGCTAACCTTACACCCGAAGCAGGTAATCACCAGGTTACGCTTTCTCCTGGAGGTGGTTATTTCATCGATACTTATTCAAAACCTGATGTTCCGGGTGTTACTGTATTGCGCGATATGAGCGGCAAGATGATCACCATTTTAGAGAAAACCGATATATCCAGGTTACAGGCTACCGGCTGGAAACCTGTTACCACCTTTTCGGTAAAAGCACATGACGGCAAAACCGACATCTATGGCTTAATGATTACGCCTACAACGCTTGATCCCAACAAAAAATACCCTGTAATTGATTATATCTATCCTGGCCCCCAGGGCGGCAGCGTAGGCAGCTGGTCGTTTGCAGCTTCAAGAGGCGATGGACAAGCACTTGCAGAGTTGGGCTTTATTGTTGTTGAAATTGAAGGCACCAGCAACCCTTTACGCTCAAAGAGCTTTCATGATATGAGCTATGGCAACATGGGTGAAAATACACTGCCTGACCAGGTAGGCGGCATTCGCCAGCTTGCCGCGAAATACGGTTACTTAGATACCACTCGTGTAGGCATCTGGGGCCATTCAGGTGGTGGTTTTGCAACAGCAGGCGCAATGTTCCGCTACCCTGATTTCTTCAAAGTAGGGATCTCGGAGTCAGGAAATCATGAAAATCTTAACTATGAGGACGACTGGGGCGAACGCTACAATGGATTGGCAGCAAATTCAAATTATGCAGCACAGGCAAACCAAAATATTGCTAAAAACCTTAAGGGTAAGCTGATGATTGCACATGGTTTGCTTGACGATAATGTTCCGCCATACAACAGCTTACTTGTAATTGAAGCATTAGAGAAAGCCAATAAAGATTACGATTTAGTAGTGTTCCCTAACATGCCGCATGGTTATGGTCAATACTCGCCATACATGATGCGCCGTCGCTGGGATTATTTTGTGAAGAACCTTTTGGGCGTTGAGCCACCTCACGAGTATGTGTTGAAAGCCAAAACCGACCCAAGGAATGGTGGCGGCAAATAGCATTGGATAAACCGATACATTTTGAAAGCCTGCTCCCGTTTGGGAACAGGCTTTTTTATTAAAAGAAGCCGTTGTAAAAATCGATTGAATACTAAGGCAATCTCAGCTGCTTAATATTTTGTACAGACTGATACCCTAATTTTCTATAGCTTTCAAACTGGGCTTCATCAAAAAACTGATCACCTGTTGACTGCTGCGGGAATTCAGGATTATTTACAAAATACTCTCTTATATCTACCGTTTCATTACCGGTTAGAGACGTTTTAATATAAACAATAGTGCCGGTTGCCTGTTTTTTACCCGGATATTTTATGGTGCCCTGAACCACGTGCGATTTGCTATAACGGGTTTCTTTGTCCTTATTGGTTATCCTCGAAACATCAAGGTCTATCTCGACCCCAAAATCAATTCTGCAACGCCGAATTGCATTGGCAAGTCCCTCGCAGGTTGATTTTTCATCTTCTTCAGCATCGCCCAGCAAGATGTAGCTACACCTGCGCCTAATAAGTTCATACAGGCCCATATTATCAAAATGCCCCCCGTCAGACAGGCAAACATAGTTGGTATTGATATCTGATTTACCAATCAAATCTTTTATCAGGTATCCTAAGCCTGCAATAGGATCTGAGCGCTTCCAGCAATCCAGTCGCGGGTTTCCGATCCAGCGGCCAAGCCGCACGTTAAACACTGTAAGTAAAAAAGCGGTAGCGGGTGATGAGTGATAGCCCATATTTGGGCTTACCGCAGCGCCTGAAATGGCCATTGTAGTCCCTATTAATGGCCCTGTATCGCGCGAGTAATGTTCTGTTGGCCGGTATCCGTATTCATAAACCCGGTTACGACTATATGCCGCAGAACGGGTCGGGCTAAAATCAAACCCGCAATAAAGTGGCGAAAAAACAAATGATTCCGCTTTACGGTCTTGCCTGTCAAGCTCTGAAACTGTAGTGGCATTAAGCGCCGTATTTATTATCGGATAAGGCCCGTAATAATGTTCGTTAGTGGTCAACAATGCAAGTGGAAAATCGTCGTCCTTGTCAAAACCTGTAAAGCTGTTGGCGGTGTTCATCCGGTCTGTTCTGCGGCGGGTTGCACCGAGATAGGCCCTAACCAGCCTATTACGATAAAAATCATGCAGCGAGAATTCGTTTACCCCAATGCGCCAGCTTAGTAAAAATGTTAAAACAGCAAGCGCTATAGTTAATACACTACAACACCACACCCTGTTTTGTTGCTGAAAGTGCACCTGGACCGCTGAACGCATAAAATCTATCGTGTATGCCCCGATAAGCAAAAAGCCGAGCATAAACAAGTAAGGTGCAAACCGAATAAAAATTTCCTGCACCTGCTGCACACCACTAACAGCTTTATCGCCTGCTGATTTTGATTGAAACGCAAGTTTTACAGCATACGCTATAATAGCCATCCATCCCCCGAAGATCGCAGGCAGCTTTTCAACATAACTAATAGGAATCCTTTTAAAAAGATCAGGCAGCAGTAATGACGAGAATGTCACCAGCATCCATATAATCATAAAACGATGTACCAAAGCGCCCATCCTGCCCCACCATTCTCTTCGCTCATCCGGAAAAAAATTACCCATCAGCGCCATCCGTACTACAACACATATGCTTATCGCTTCCAGTATAATTGGCACCCCTATGATGAGCGTTAATTTTGATTGAAAAAAGGAATCTCTGAACGTGGTTAGTGAAATATATTCTATCAGCTGCCAGGCTGCAGCCAGCAGTGCCAGCCCGCAAATCGATGCAATTACCGACGTTAAAAAGATAGCCAGCGCAAGCTTTACCCGGTAAAGCGGTTTGGCACCAAATTTTTCTTCCTCAAACCGGTGATATTTTCCCATGGCTGCAATTATCATCATCCCTAAAAAACCAAATAACACGCCCGGGGCAAGCAGCCAAAATTTAGCGCTAAAATTATGCGAAGCGAGGGTTACCGTTGAGAACCAAATAGTGAGTAAAAATGCCGCGACTGTTGCCCAAACAATAAGTAAGTGGGCAAGCCATGCGCTTCGGCCAAGTACAAATTTCCGTTGCGGCGGATGAGCATCATTATAGGAACGCATTCCGCTACCGGCAAGAAATGCCCCCGGCAAAAGTATAACAGCACTCCAGGTTAAAACTTTTGCCAGCGTCATATGTACCGAAAGATTGCTAATATAATCCCAGCCGCTAAACAAAGCGCCAATGGCCGATAAAACGGTCAGCAGGATCAGTAACAGCACGGTTTGATTTATCAGGGTATTTCGCAGCCAGGTTATTCCCATTGTCCACGCATCGGTTGACATAATGCTGGCGTTTGGCGAAAGAAAGTTGCTAAACATGCGCAGCCATTTAATAGGCCTTACCTCATCAGCAAAAGGATCGGGCGATTCCTTTTTATTCAGCCGCTCCACAACTTTTGATAATGACCCTGAACGCTTGATCCATGAACTGAACCACGTACCGATATATCCGCCCCCGGATACCGTCGACAGGTAATCAAACCTGGCAAGCACGCCCAGTTCCGCAAGCTTTTGTAAAACACCAAGGTTAAACGTGGCCGACCTGATCCCCCCTCCTGAAAATGCCAGGCCCGCTAAATTTAATTTTTCGGCAATCTGCATCGGATCATTCGAATGAATGTCACCTGAAGGAGGAAACTGCCACGATGCACCCGGCTCCATATCACCAAAGCGTTTGGTTCTTGAGGTGCTAACCTCCGTAAGCTCCTGGTAAAAAAGGCTCTCAAAAGGCAATGGGATTTCTTTTTGATTTAAACATCCCACCAGCGCTCTGTCATCTGTTAACAATAAAAATGCACGCTCGCTAAATGTAATATCACCATCCTTACTATGCCAAAACTGTGTTAGTGCATGCTGGTCATGCTTGCTCAACAGCGATTCGAGCCTGGGATTATAAACCTGGTAAAGCCGCAGTCTGTAAGTTCCCGTTCTTTTCGGAGCAAGGGCAAGTATAATTTGAACTGGCATATATTGTAATATGATAACCAGATGCGTGCGTTCAGCAGGGTTGGTATATAAAATATCCCTAATGAGCTGGCGCCAGAAATATGGGCTTGAAAATAAATTACCAGGCTGTATTACTTGTGTTTTGTCATCATCTGAAGGTGATGGGGCAGTGTTCGTTAAACGCTTTAACCATTTCAACAGCTCAGCTGCTGTTAACAGGAAACAGTGTACCAGCTCATCACCGGCATCCGCGTCTGCACTCGACCATACAATTTCAGCAATCCTTCTTTTAAGAACCTGGTTGCAATGGCCGGGCGTGTTATTATCCTGAAAAGCATCCCAAAGCTTGTAATTTTTTGAGCTTTCTTTCAGCTCATCCGGCATATTATTTTTACAGATATCCTGGATAACTGTAAGATAAGAAGCAGCCTCTGCGGTAAGGTCAGTAACAATGTCCATCTGATTTTGGTTAAAAAGGTTAACAATCGGCATGGATAGCCACTACAAACTCAGGTTGATCCGAGAATTGCAATCGGGGGGCACTAAAAACGCGTAGGGATACTGAAAATAAATTTATGTATAAATATATTAATTTAAAGATATTAATTAAGTAATAGTTTATTAAATATTTCTTTTCAGCACAAATTACAAATCAGGTATTTCATTACATCCATCTTTCGGGGATATAATATTCAACAATCAAATAATATATAACAAAAATCCCCGGCCATTTTCACGGCCGGGGACTAGTTTTTATTAAAATTGCTTTACTAACTATTTCTTATCAAACCATAGTTTGGTAGTAACCAGATCGCCGCCGATAGCTGAAGAAGCCGCGTCATAATTACTTGTGTTTATCTGTTGTTCCTTATTAGGATAAGTAAAACGGACAGGAAATGCGCTGATTGCACCTGGTGGCGGAATTAAAACAGGATAATCCAATCGCCTGTTTACCGTCCATGCATCATATCCTCTATTGTAGAGGGCAAGGTATTGTTGTTTTGCGATAGACTTCAATTGGGCTGCCTGACCGCTACCAATTGGGTTAGCTGTAATAATGTCACTGGCACCTGTGGGCGCTCCTGTCCAATATATGAATGATGCGGTGATACCGTTTGCATAATGAGCCGCTGCATCTGTTACTGTAGTTCCGTTTGGTGTTAGCAAACCTCTTGCAACAGCCTCTGCTAAATAAAATTGCGTTTCAGAATAATCCAGCAGATCACCGGGAGTATCTGCGTTAGCAAGGTTGCCAACTGAAGCAGCCTGTCCGGTTGAATTCCCTTTAGTGAGCTCCGATCCCGAAGGCAATGAATAATTAGAGAACAGGATGGCCGTTACCGCGTTTGGTGCACCTAAATAATTCCCGTTCTTGTTTTGAGCGAAATAGTATTTAGTTCTTTTGTCTCCTATTGATGCGTCAGTTGCATTCTGCGAACCCAGCAAAGTCATATAAGTATCTGTTGCCACGTAATCATACCGGCCGCTTTGAACTAAGCCAACCCAAGCCTGGTTAGTATATGGCGGCGAGCTTGAAAATTTATACATAGCATTATCAGTATTTGAGGCGAATATACCTCCAGCATCTGTGGTAGCTGACTTAAGGACAGCCGCGGCAGTCGTAGGGTCTGAATCGGCCAACAAAATTCCCATCTTAATTTTAAAGCTATTGCCAAATTTTTTCCAGGCCGCAGGGCTTCCGCCATAGATCATGTCAGCGCTACCAAAACTTCCTCCGGAGGCATCAAGATTAGCAATATCAGCGTCCAGGCGTTTTAACAGATCTGTATATACGGTTGCAGCATCATCATATTTAGGGAACAATGTAGTGCTTACACTAAATGCCTGTGAATACGGAATGTTTCCAAAGGTAGTCACCAAATAATAAAATGAATAAACCTCACAAATATCTGTAATAGCCAGCTCGTTTTTTAATGTAGCGGCATCCGTTACATCTGTTTTCATTAAGCCTTTGGCTTTTTCAAAATTTGTCAACGGTCCGGTATAAAACTCATCCCAAATCCCGTCTGCGATGGAACGCCCCGGGATATTATATTGAGACTCTGTTAAGTATTGCACCTCTGTCCACTGCTGCTCAATTAAACGAAATATATTATCATTTTCGCTTACCGAAGTCATATTATTGGCCATCAGGTTTTCAGCTTGCGTAAACACCGCATACGAAGGCACAGTCACGGGGTGCTTCGGATCGATGTTTAATTTTGTTATATCTTTTGTGCAGGCCGTTAGTAACGATGCTGCAGCAAAAATTAGTATTCTCTTTTTCATGTCTTCTTTTTTGAATTTTTTCACTTAAAACCTTAGCTTCAAATTAAATGCAATGGTACGTACGGTAGGATATGAACCTTCCTGGATCCCTTGTATATTGCCTGCACTTAAACCGTCTTCAGGATCAGAGTATGGGATGTTTTTATGAATGATCCATAAGTTATGTCCAATCAGTTGGAAGGTAACTCCCTTTACAGCTCCCAATTTACTGATCACGCTTGAAGGCAGATCGTAGCCGATTAGCGCTTCCCTTAATTTAATGAAGCTACCATCATACACAAACGCTTTAAGCGGTAACTTGCCTTGGCCGTTACCCCATTCGCCATAAGCACTGCCATCAACCCTTACGGTGTTTGGTTGCCCGGTAGCTGTTACGCCAGGGCGGATGAAACCACCGCTTTTTGAATCGTTGGTAAGCGGAGCGCGAACTGAATTGCCCAAATCATTTGTATAAGTAGTAAGTTTGTACAAACCGTCATCTAAACCGTAAGCAAGGTCATTCGAGAAGATGTCGCCACCATGACGGAAATCAAGCAGGAACGAGGCATGAAAGTTTTTGAAAAATGTGAACTCGTTATTAATACCGCCCGTCCATTTTGCGTTGGTGTTACCGATATTGTTATTTTGAGATTCATTGATAACGTATTCACCATTAGCATCAACAACTTTGCGCCCTTGTTTGTCATACGTATAATCTGTTCCTCTTATAATACCGTATGGCTGACCAAGCGGCGCGTTGATCGACTCGCCATTTTGGAAACTGGCGATCAACAGATCCTTCGCTTCGTTACCTGTGCCATCCTTGAATAGATTAAGAACTTTGTTCCGGTTAGCAGCCCAGTTAACGGTAATTTTCCAATTGAAATTTTGCGTTGCAACCGGGGTACCGCTTATGCTGATTTCGACGCCTTTATTTTGCACCGTACCCGCATTTTCAAAGTAGCTTGTATAACCTGTCGTTGTAGAAACGTTTACAGGGATCAACTGATCGACTGTTTTTGTAACATAGTAGCTACCGTCAAAATGCAACCTGCCATGAAGGAAGTCTAACTCCAATCCACCTTCTGCTGAACGTGTACGTTCTGGTCTTAAGCTAGCGTTGTTTTTTGTTAAATTTTGCACCGCTACAGGGTTACCATCAAAAGGAGGACTAATAATGTAAGTATCCAGAACTCTGTAAGCAGGGGCATCTGAGCCTACTTCAGCATAATTAGCCCTTAACTTTCCATATGAAAGCCAATTGAGGTTTTTAAGCAGCTCCGAGAAAATAAAGCCGCCCGATACCGATGGGTACCAGTAAGCATTGTTTCCTGCAGGTAGCGTTGAAGAAACATCCCTGCGGATGGTACCTTCCAGGCTGAATAATTTCTTCCATGAAAGTGTTGCATCTGCAAATACCCCATCTACTTCTGATTTCTGAAGCCCCTCTATTGCAGGAAGCGGAGAACTCACGGTGTTTGACAAGGCGTAAATGCCCGGAATAACAAGGCCATTGTTGGTTTCGGCCTCGATAGTACTTATGTAGTCCTTCCTGATATTGGTACCAAGCAAGCCTTTTAAGTTGAAATCAGAACCAAGGTTTTTATCGACATTAGCATACAGGTCGAAGTTGGTTTCATGAAAATCCTTGTTAAACCTTGAATAGTAAGGAACACCAATACTGCCTTTGTCATAACGTTCCTCATCAAAATCAGAATAAGAGTCTAACGATACCCTGCCTGTGAATGATAACCAGTCTGTTGCTTTATAGGTAGCATTAACATTACCCAGGTAACGGTTACGGCTGGCTGTAGAATAATTATGTAAAACCACAAAATATGGGTTGTTCCAGTAAGCCGGGCCAGTATTTCCGCTAGCCGGGTCGGCCATATTCCAGGTAGTATTTAAGTTAGGGTGTAGATAATAAGCTGTCTCCAGTTCCTTAATATCATTATTTAAGCCCCACCACTGCCTGAAACCTGTCATCACGTTCCTGTTATCAGAATTGGTACCGTCATAACCTGTACCTTCACCTGTTTTATTATTTTGATTGGTGTAATTCACGTTTGCACCAACAGATAATTTTGAATTGATATTATAAGTAGCACCAAAATCAATTTTGTTTTTTTGGTTATAGCTACCAGGCACAACATCCCGGTCATCACTACGGGTGTACCCCAATTTAAAAGTCCCATTGTCTCCTCCGTTGGTAACCAGGATACTGTTATTGGTTGAAAGCGAGTTGATAAAAAACGAATTAGGATTATTTGCCGCGGCAACCCATGGGGTAGCTTTACCATAATTAGCTAAACCGGGAACAAATGCATCCCATTGGTAAATTTTTAAATTTTTATTGAAAGCCGTACCATTCGATGCATCATCGCCGGTTGGGGCAACCTGGGCATTCGGATCGTTAAAAAGATTAGGAGCAGAGATAAAGCCAGTGCTGTAACCTTCACCATATTGTGTTTGATACTGTGGTAAAGTAGATTTATCAGCTGAATTATCAGTAAAGGTTGAATTTATAACAATGCCCAAACCCTTTTTAGCCTTTTTAGTGGTTATTAAAATCACACCGTTACTGCCACGTGATCCATACAACGCTGTTGCACCGGCACCTTTAAGTACAGTTACACTTTCAATATCATCCGGATTGATGTCTGCTGCAGGGCTTCCGTAATCGTAACCACCACCGCCTGTGCTTTGAGCAGCCATTGCCCCGCCTAAACCTGCGCCGTGGCTACCATTAGTGTTTGTGTTGTCAACAGGTACTCCGTCTATCACAAATAATGCCTGGTTGTTTCCGTAAATAGATTTAACACCACGAATTACAACGTTTGTTGAGCCGCCCAGGGTATTGTTCTGCTTGATTTCCAAACCTGAAACTTTGCCCGATAACCCGTCGATAAAGTTGCTTGAGCGCTGTTTGCTCACCTCTTCGCCGTTTACCTGCTGAGCCGCATAACTTTGCTGATTACGCGTACGTGAGATACCTAACGCACCGGTAACCACAACCTCACCAAGTTGTTGGGCAGATGTTGTTAATACAACGTTTAGTGTAGTGCCATTTACAGCTAGTGTTTGGGTTGTATAGCCCAAAAATGAAAATGACAACTTTGCGCCTGCCGGTACGCTGAGTGAGTATTTACCATTAACGTCCGTTTGCGTCCCATTGGTTGTCCCCTGTACGCTTACCGATACCCCGGGCAAAGGCAAGCCGTCTTCCTTGGCCGTAACCTTCCCGGTCACGGTTTGATTTTGTGCAAATAACCGGGAAGCGGTTATAAGGAGTAAGCACAAATTCATGAGTAAAATTTTTTTCATTAATAAATCAGTTTGTGAGTTAATATTTACGTTTTTAGTAAACGCATTCGAGCTGATAAACCTACGGCAAGTTTTCGTTTAACTAAAATATATTTCTGTAACTTCTCTTTTACAATTTCGTTTTTAACTGTAACGAATTATTTACACAACAATACTAAAACAATACCGGTAATTTGCCGTTTCAAAATCACAACTACCTAAGTTATCTGTAAGAAAATATTGATAATAATAAGGCAGTTATATAGTTAATTGTGACCGGAAAATACGCGAGGTATTTTCCGGTTTCTTTTTTATAACTAATTCTTTAGTAGATAGATAAACTAAATATTTAGTAGATAAATAACCCTTTCAAAACGGATATAACACCGTACACATATCGCTTTTTTTACGGTAAATCCTGGCTCTGATCCCGATCATCAGATGGAGATCATAAAGAAAAAACTTCCATCTTTGCAGATGCCTTATTTTAAAAAACTGCTCGATCTTTTAAAAATCGAGCGGGATGAAGACCG
Organism: Bacteroidota bacterium; assembly: GCA_030775685.1. Taxonomy (GTDB): domain Bacteria; phylum Bacteroidota; class Bacteroidia; order Sphingobacteriales; family Sphingobacteriaceae; genus Mucilaginibacter. The sequence goes on along the minus strand of JALYIP010000083.1, from coordinate 22,287 downwards.
CAACTCTTATTTAAAACTTACTGAAACTTCATCAGTTTCTGATCGGCGGGCAAACGGATTAACGTGGTATCCCATCGCGATACGTGGTACAGAACCCAGCCGCGGCGATTATTTATCTGTGGAGGTTGAGCGAACCACACACCAGGATCTTACACATCAATTCAGATTTGGCGCACCTGCGGTGTTATTTTCCAATCACGATCCAAAAAAAGACCGGTTGGAAGGGACCGTTACCTACCAGGGCGGTAATCGGCTTAAAATAACGTTGTTTACGGATGAGCTTCCTGACTGGAGCCGCGACGGCAAACTTGGATTAGAGCTTTTGTTTGACAATAACAGCTATGATGAAATGCAGAATGCCGTTAAACAGGCATCGATTTTAAAAGAAAAACCAGACGACAGGTTAGTGAATGTCCTGATTGGCGAGAAAACGCCATTATTTGCAGATCAAAAAGAGACTGCCGCTTTAAACGGACTAAATCCATCACAGCAAATGGCGGTTCAGAAGATCCTATCAGCACAGGACCTGGCTATAGTTCACGGTCCACCCGGAACGGGTAAAACGACTACACTGGTACAGGCTATCAAAGCCCTTATCACCCAGGATAAAGATCAAATACTTGTGGTCGCACCCAGCAATACCGCTGTTGATTTGTTAAGCGAAAAATTGAGTAATGAGGGTTTAAACGTATTGCGGATCGGGAATCCGGCACGGGTATCAGAAAAACTAATGTCACTTACACTCGATAGCAAAATGCAGGAGCACAGTTATGTAAAAGATGTTAAAAAGCTAAAAAAGCAAGCGTCCGAATACAAAAACATGGCGCACAAATATAAACGCAGCTTCGGTAAAGCAGAACGCGACCAGCGCAAGGCCCTGTTTGATGAAGCGCATAAAATAATGCGCGAGGTTGATAAAACAGAGCAATTCATAATTGACGACCTGGTAGCAAAAGCGCAGGTTATTACGGCGACACTGGTAGGCTCCAATCACTATACCGTACGAAATGTAAAGTTCAACACCGTAGTAATTGACGAAGCCGGGCAGGCGCTTGAACCGGCCTGCTGGATCCCGATCTTAAAGGCACAAAAGCTAATCATGGCCGGCGATCATCTTCAGCTGGCTCCTACCATAAAATCAAACGAGGCTGCCCGGGGTGGATTAAGCACTACGCTGTTGGAAAAATGTGTAATCCTGCATTCCGAAGCTGTAACACTGCTCACTGAGCAATATCGCATGAATGAAACTATCATGGGCTTTTCGTCGAGGGAGTTTTACGGTAATAAGCTAATTGCCCATCCATCGGTGGCGCAGCAGTTGTTGTTTCCGGACGATCTGCCGTTTACATTCGTGGATACTGCGGGCTGCGGTTTTGATGAAAAGCTGGAAGGTACAAGTTCGGTAAACCCGGAGGAAGCGGCGTTCCTGATTAAGCATCTCACGCAAGTAGCCGAAACTATACTTTCGGTGGGTGATATTTTCCCAACTATCGCTGTTATTTCTCCTTACAAGGAACAGATCAGGACCCTGCAGGAATTATTATCTAATTCAGACGTACTGCTCCCCTATCGGGATAAAATTTCGGTAAATACCATTGATAGTTTCCAGGGGCAGGAGCGCGATGTGGTTTATATCAGCATGGTGCGCAGTAATACAACGGGCGACATAGGCTTTCTCGCTGATATCCGGCGGATGAATGTAGCTATAACCCGCGCTAAGAAAAAGCTGGTTGTTATTGGTGATAGCTCAACGCTCGGGAATTTTCCTTTTTATGCTGATTTGATCAAGTATGCTGAAGAGGTAGAGGGGTATAAAAGCGCCTGGGAATTTATGCAGTAAATTAATACAAGGAAGCGGGAGGGCTCCCGCCCCTTGTAAACCAATTGTACGGAGAGAAAAACTTTTAAATATTTTAAATTATCTGCACATCCGCATCCTCATGTGTCTGCACATCAGTTAACTACCTTTTTAACACCAAATAGGCGTACGGCTGCAAACTCACAGTTGAGCCTAACGTTACACTTGCATTTGCCAGGCCGTTAGTCCAGCCGCCTTGTACAGCCGCCGGTACTGTAAAGTTGGCTACAGTGTTCCTTGCGTTTACCAAAATCAATACATCATCGCTTCCAGCCTTTTTTTCAAATGCAATAACATTTGCATCATCAAATTGGGTTAATGTACCGGTTTTTACAGCTTCGTGTGCTGCTCTAAACGCCAGGATGTTTGTGTATTCGGCAACCATATCCGGGTTTGCAGTATAATCAACCGGAACCGTATTGAAAAAGTTAATCGTGTTTGAATACCCTACTTCCTGGCTACTGTATATCAGCGGGATGCCGCCCATATAAGTAGTTGCAACAAATGCTGCTAACGCTCCCTGTTTACCCTTATATTCTGTTATCGTACTTCCATCAGACGAGGCATCGTCATGGTTAGTTATGTATCTTAATTTAACTCCGGGTGATGGCAGTGAAGCATTTTCTGTGCTATTCGTGCTAAATAGAGCGCTTGGCGACTGCGACCCTACAAATACATTCTTTAATGTACCATAATAGCTAAACGCGTAGCTGATTTGGAAGCCGGACGAGATCTCCGCTCCCTTAGTGCCTTCTGCCAAATAAATCAGTTTATGAGTGGTGATGGTTTTTAACGTATCTATCGCCTGCGTCCAAAAATCGGTGGTAACATTATCGGCAAAATCGCAGCGGTAACCGTCGATATTGGCAGTAAACACCCAATATTTCATGGCTTTTATCATCGCGGCGCGCATATCTGAATTGTTAAAATTCAAAGCGGCAACATCGGCATAATTGGTACCCGGAGGCATAATTATATTGCCCGACCCATCCTGTAAATACCACGATGGATGTGCTGTTATCCAGGCGTTATCCCATGAGGTATCGTTCGCTTCCCAATCTAAAATTACAGCCATTCCAAGTGTATGCGCCTGGGCAATCAGCGAGCGGAGGTCATCCAGCGTGCCGAAATCCGCATTAACCCCCTCATAATCCTTTACCGAATACGGCGAGCCAACGCCCTTTAAGGTCCCTATAGGATAAGTAGGCATCAGCCAGATCACGTTCACGCCCATTGCTTTTATGGCATTAAGGCGTGCTTTAACACCTGTAAAATTAGCTGGGGTAAACGTCTTGATATTCACCTCGTACATTACAATGTCCTTTGTGGCAGGGACATTTGCATACGGCGTTCCATATTGAACCGGGTCCTTGCCTGGATTGGTAGGCTGTGTAACAACCGGGGTGTCGGGTTTTGTTGATGATTTCCCGCACGATGAGCAGGCTAAAACTATCGACAGCATTAATAAATTCAGCATAAGCTTTGTTGTTTTATTATTCATTTGCACTAATCCCTCCTGGGTTTTTAATAATTAAGTTTTATGTTATTTGTACTATTTTTTATAACAAGGTATTTAACCGCACAGCTTTCGGCTGGTGAGCCGCTTCCCTGCGGATCGGTTGCCGCAGCGCCACTTAAGAATGAATAAATTCCGCTCTCTGCTTTTATTTGATCCTTACCAATACTGATCTTGTCTGCCTGATCAAAACCATGTAATATTAGTTTAATAAATTTAAAGTGTGAGGTATAGTTCCCTTCGGCCGCGTTAAAAGTCAGACTCTTATCGGTCGGGCTAAATGTAATGGTACGTTTGTAAAAACTCCCTTTTTTGTAGTCAAAGCTTTTGCCATCATCTTCATAATAAACAAAGCTGTTTGCCGTGGGCCCGTTGTAAACGTGTACAGATAGCGTATCTGTTGGCAATATCGAGGTTGTTTGTACTAATGATTGCATCGGGATAATCCCTCCGCCCTTAACATAAACCGGTAGCTTCGCCACATTTAGCGGAACAACCCTCTCCTGTTTGCCTGCTATCACATCGCCATTGTAAAGATCATACCAGGTTCCTTCCGGAAAATAGATCTTACCATATTCCCTTGTACTTTCAAAAGGAGCAATCATAAATACACCGCCAAATTCGTATTGGTTTTGAAAATCGGCCCACAATATTTTTGGATCAAAAGTATAATCAATAGCCAGCGAGCGCATCACCGGCATGCCGCTTTGCGTTGATTCGTAAAACGACGAATACAAATAAGGCATTAACTGGTAACGCAGGCTGATATAGTTTCTCGCTATGTCTAATACATCCTCACCAAATGCCCAGGGCTCTGCCGCTTTGGTATTTACACCCGTGTGGTTCCTGTAATAAGGTACAAACGCGCCAAGCTCAATCCAGCGGGTGTATAACGGCACGGTTGGATTACCGGTGAATCCGCCAATATCCATCCCTGTAAAGGATACTCCACTCAAACCTAAACTGTTCATTATTCTCACGCCTTGCAGCATGTGATCCTCCTCGGCACGGTTATCACCCGTCCAGATGGCTGAATAGCGCTGCAAACCCGCATATCCCGAGCGGCTTAAAACAAAAGGGCGCTCCTTAAAGTGCTCCAACGCCCCCTCGTAGCTCGACCGTACCATTTCCAACCCATAAACATTATGCGCCTGCAAATGGCTGGTTTGTACGCCATCATAATCAAATAGCACATTATCAGGCATTTTTTGGCCCCATGTTGAAATCTCGTTCATGTCATTCCAGATGCCGCTGACGCCCGATTTTGCAAAAAAGTCAACCTGTTTGCGCCACCATGCGCGGCCCTTGCTGCTGGTAAAATCGGTAAAATTGCACCAGCCGGGCCATACCTGGCCGGTATAGTTTTGTCCATCGGGATATTTAACATAAACATCATCCTTCAGGCCGCTTTCATAAGCAGGGGCACCTTTCTCAACCTTAATTCCCGGGTCAACAATTACCGTTAGTTTAAAGCCAATTTTGTTAAGAGAATCGCTCATTTTTGCGGGATCAGGGAACCGGCTTTTGTTCCAGGTAAACAACTGGTACTTGTCCATGTAGTGTATATCAAGAGTAATACCATCGGCAGGGATCCGCTTTTCACGCAACGTTTTTGCAATCCGCATCACTTCCGCTTCGGGGTAATAACTGTACCTGTTTTGTTGGTAACCTAATGACCATAGCGGCGGCATCGGCATCCTGCCGGTTAACCACGTGTATGATTTTATAATATCAGCAAGGCGTTTATGGTAGATAAAATAGTAATTCATTTCACCACCACGTGCGCCGAACGATGAAAACCTGTTGTTACTCGCTCCGAAATTAAAGTCGCTTTGGTAGGTGTTATCTAAAAAGATCCCATAGTTTAAATTATCATGGATGCCAATGTAAAACGGAATGGTTGAATAAAGCGGATCCTGGTCAACGCGGTAACCGTAAACATCCGAGTTCCAGTTGGTATACCCATTGCCGGCCCTGTCAAGGTTGCCTGTTTTCTCGCCCAAACCTATAAAGTGCTCGTTGGGTTGTAACTTCTTGTATGTAGTAACTGCATCGCCTGCCCATGATGTGCCTAAGCCCCGCTCATCCTGGTTAATTAACTCGCCGCTAGCGGTGTAATAAGCCACGCTAAATGGCTTTTTTGTAATTACCGCCTTAAGCGAATCGGTGATCAGTGTAATATTTTCTTCGTTTTGGGTGATGTTGATCTTGCCTTTTCCCGGTTCACCAATTACGGCGTATGAAAAATCGCGGCCAAGTGGCTTCTTATCTAATCGCACACGGATAACCGATGGACTATAAACCTCAATCTTTCCGTAAGCGTTAGCAGTTTTAAAAACTATATCATGATCATTAATGGTAACGTTTTCAATGTTACCGGGCATCAATACCGGCGTTTGTGCCATAAGCCCCGATGCATTCAAACAAACTGCCAGTATAAATGTGAACTTAAAAAATTTCATCAATTGTGTAAAAATGTATTTCTGTGTACCTGCCTGCAATATTTACCATTCGATATACCCGGCCTTAAGTGCCGCTATGACACCTGTATTAATTTGTAAAATAAGGCAGTGCAAATGCACTGCCTTATGTATTGAATTATTAGTTTTTATGCGCGGTGTAATGATAGTTGTTCGGATCGTGAAGATCTAAAGTCAACGTATAATTTCCGTCACTCGGAACTGTTAAGTTATCCAGTCCAGATTTATTACCACCAAATGCAGGATTATCAGCATAGTAGATTTTACCTGTTGCTGTAACAATACCGAAATCAATCTTCCAGTCGTTATTAGCCCTAAATTTGAACGAGCCATTTTTAACCATATTGGCTGTTACTGTCCAAACACCCTTGGCCGCGTTATAGGCCATTTGTGTATCGCCTGTCCAGCCACCCGGTGTAGCGTCGCCAATAATAGACCATGTAATTGGAGCTGCACCCCATGTAAGTGTAGTTGGGTTAGCCCATAGCTCATAAATGCCTGGGCCTGGCAATACTAAATCGCCTGCCGTACCATCTGTTGTTAAAATACCTGCACCTCCATTACCATAGTTAATGTGGTTCCAGTCTGGTGCGCTGGTGAATTTGAAGTGATAGGCAGATCCATCCGTACTCACCGGCATGTTGATATACCCTTCATAAACACCACTTGTAGGATAAATTCCTGCTGTAGGTGCGGCCACTGTGCCGGCAGTACCCGGCGACCAGCCCTGGTAAAAGCCAGGAAGATATAATACCGGGTAACCATCGCTCGGAGGCAATATAGTAACGTAAGGACTAACAGTAACCGTTACTGCCTTTGAAAAAGCATTACGATCCTGGTAAGCCTGGATCCTGAATACCATTTTAGCGGTATCATTACCAGTTATACCTACAGAAATTGCAAGTGCATTCAAATCGGAGCCTTTAAACGTTTTTGTTAAGACATCTGATCCGGCCAATATTGATTTGGCGTTGCTCCACGCAGATGAACCAACGGTATCGGCAGGTATGTCAGCCTGTACAGTATAGGTAACGTGCGCTTTAACCGGGTATGTCACTGCGCCCCATTTCAGGGTCAATACATCCGGGGTATCATCGGTGGCGGCCGTTAAAATAACCTGGCTTGCCGAAGAGGATACTGTAGCTGTAAACGCCACGGGCGGTAGCTTTGTCAGCGTAGCCTCCTTGTGGCAGGCAACAGCCATTAAGGCTATTGCCAATAATGTGAGATTAATTATTTTTTTCATGATCTATAATTAATTAGGATATCCTGGATTCTGTTTCAATGTAGTGTTGGCGTTAAGCGCACTGGTTGGCAGCGGATATAGCAGCATGTATTCAGGCGAAGCCGGAACAACATCATGCGGTAATAAATACTTACCGAACCTGATCATATCCTGCCTGCGATGGCCCTCATAAATCAACTCAAATCCACGTTCATCATAAACATTGTCAAGGGTTGGCAAAGCGATATCGGCTAAGCCTGCACGTTCTCTAACCTGGTTAAGGAACGGAGCGGCGACGGCTGCATTTCCCAAACGGATGTTCAACTCTGCCTGCATTAACAACACATCAGCATACCGGTAAACCGGGAAGTCGTTTGATGAGCCGCTGCCGTCAGTAATTCCGGCAGGGAAAAACTTAACATCCCTGATGCCTTCGTCAGGCGCTGCTCCGGGGGAGATCAGCGACGAAACAGTTGGCGAATAAGTAATACCGCCCTTTTGCGGACCTACTAAAAATTGCTTCCTGCGGATATCGCTGGCGTCAAACTTATTGTAAAACGTTTCTGGGATAACTGTACCGTTCCAGCCATTGTAACCAATTAATGCTGTACCGTTAGGCCCGTCTAAACCGCGGATCCCATAAATATTACCGCTGATCACGTTTTCCGTAAGATAAATTGCCAGTATCGTTTCATCGTTAGGTAATACATCACCAAACAGTTCGAAATATTGGTTACCATTCGGGCTGCTTGTATTATTAGCTCCGGAATGCAGGGCAAAGCCGCCTGATGCAACTTTGTTGGTTGCCGCCAAAGCTTCAGCCCAGTGTGCCGTACCCGTATAAACCTGTGCGTTCAAATAAACCTTTGCCAATACCATGTACCCGGCCCATTTGTTGAACCTTCCGTAGTATGCGCCACCCCGTGTTTCAGAAAGCAGATCAACATTCGCTGTAAGCTCAGATACTATAAAAGCATAGATGTCAGCACGTTTTTTCTGCGGGATCTTTGAAACGTCGGTATTGTTATTCGTATAAAACGGTACATCACCAAAATCATCAATCAACAGGTAGTACATCCAGGCACGCATAACCTTTGCTTCCGCAATTTTATCTGCTGATGCTTTCGCATCGGTTAACAGTTGGATGGCCTGATTTGCGCTATAGATGGTTGAATAAGCCCAATTCCAGGTATTGTTGATGATGCCGAGGCTTGGCAGCTCTGTACGTGTGTACAGTTGTGCAAAGTCCAGCTGCCAGTCGCCGGTGTTACGGTGAGGGATCACCTGGTCATCTGCCGAGAATGAGTTCAAATCGTACCAGCAGTTATCGCGGCCGGCATAATTGCTTCCCCACGATCCTGTAATTTTTGCGTACACATTTGCAAGCGCGTCATTGGCCCCTGCGGGCGTTGAATAAAACTGGTTCGCGCCGTATTTGTCGTACACATTTTCATTAACCTTGGTGCAGTTTGCGGCAAGGCCAATAATGAGAATTCCAAATAATATTTTTTTCATGATCTAATTATTTTAAAACAACGTTTAAACCTGCAGAGAAGGTCCTGGTACGCGGATACACTCCGTAATCCTGGCCCGAACCGCCATCACCACTAACATCTACCTCAGGGTCTATACCTTTGTATTTTGTAATTATTGCCAGGTTCTGAGCGGTTAAGGATATACGTAATGAGCTAATGAATTTAACCTTAGGCACATTTATCCTGTAACCAAACGAAAGATTTTCAAATCGTAAAAACGAACCGCTTTGCAACCATAGATCAGAGCTGTATTGTGAAGAAGCAATGCCCAGCGGCACAGCGCTTTGAAGCAGGTTTGATTTACCAAGGTTTTCCAGCAAGCTGAACTTTTGCTGAACACCGTTGTAAATTTTGTTACCACCCTGTCCGCGCCAAACCATTGATGCATCAAAGTTTCCAAAAGTAAAGGTTGGTGTAAACGCGTAGGTATATTTAGGCAATTCCTGCCCTGCGTCAATCCTGTCCTTACTTTGTGAGCCCTGGTCAATTTGCCCGTTTTTGTCTTCGTCAACTACTGTTTCTGCATTGTTGGCATCCTTGCCAAGGTGGTGCAGGATCAAGAAAGTACCGATTGGTTTGCCTACTACCAGGTAGCCGTTTCCACCGCCGCCTAAGCCTACATAATTTGTAGGAATGTCGTAACCGTCAATGTTACCACCTAACTTTGTCACCTTACTTTGCATTAATGATCCGTTACCGGCAAGGGTTAAGCTCATTTTGTTGGTTTGGATAACCCTGTAAGCTAACGAAAGCTCAAGGCCACGGCCCTGCAGGCTACCAACGTTTGCAAGTATATTAGTGGTTAAAAAAGGTCCCTCCAAAGGCACTGTGTAGTTAAACAATAGGTTGTCGGTGTTAGCGGAGTAAGCTTCAATAGTACCGGTAAGCTTGTCACCAAACAAACCGAAATCTAAACCTAAGCTGGTTTCCTTTTTAGTTTCCCATTTTAAGTTAGGGTTTGAGTTTTGGGTAACAGCGTAGTTAGGAATAGTGGTTCCGCCAAAAAATACAGTACCTGCCTGGCCAACCAATGCAATTGAGTTTTGCGGGCCAATACCCTGCTGGTTACCGGTAACACCGTAACCGCCGCGTAATTTCAAGGTGCTTACTGTAGTGCTGCCCTTCAGGAAATCTTCCTGATCAAGGCGCCATGCCAATGAAGCTGACGGGAAGTTACCCCATTTATTGTTCACACCAAATACAGTTGAACCATCACGCCTGAAGCTTGCGGTTAACAGGTATTTGTTGTCGTACGAGTAATTCACTCTTCCTAAAAACGAAACCAGTCTGCGGTCGTTTTTGTATGATTGAATATCGCCCTGCACAACTTTTGAAACATCGCCTAATTGTAATGCATTGTAGCTTGCAAGGTCATTTACAAAACCACGTCCCTGCGCAAATGCGCCGTTATAAGTTTGTGCCTGCCACTCATAAACACCGGTTGCATCTACGTGATTTTTTCCAAAATCATGTTTGTAGCTGATACTGATATCCATCAGCTTTTCATCGGTATGCCTGTTCCAGATATTACCGATCCCATTGTTATCGATAGCTGTTTGAACGGTTGAGAGTGCCGGTAAATAAAAACCGCTGTCCTCATCTCTTTTTCTCCAGCTGCCAAACCATCCAACTGTTATTCCTTTATAAACATCCAGATCGGCTTTTAAGCTTCCGAAAAGGTTATTAAAGTTATCGTCGTTTTTAACGGTTTGCGATACTGCATAAGGGTTGGTGTACTGAAACACATTGGGGTCACGGTAGTATGAACCGTCAACATCATAAACCGGGTCGGTCGGCCTTGCAACATAAGCCTGGCTGATTAGGTTTGACTGAAAGGCCACGCTGCCTATGCCTGTTGGGCTGTAAGTAGTTTGCTCAATACCACTGTTTAAGTTCATGGTAAGGGTAAGCCTGTTGTCAATTGCCTTTTGTGTTGCCACAATGCGACCGATGTATTTCTTGTATTTTGATTTGATAACGATACCGGTTTGGTCGATAGCGCTTATTGAAGCACGGTAGTTAAAATCATTCGACCCGCCACCGAAGGCAAGTGAATGGTTTTGTGTTACCCCATTTTGGGTCAACAGGTTAAACCAATCGGTATTTGAGCCGTGGTTTGCAGAAATATCAACGCCTTGAGCGGCTGCCTGTGCGCTCCATTGAGATGCTGACATTATCTTCAGCTTATTTGCTATAACATCCAATGAGGTGTTTTCTGAATACTCAACAGTTGTTTTACCAGCCGAATTTCTTTTGGTTGTAACGATGATAACACCCGGCGCACCGCGTGAACCGTAAATAGCAGTTGCCGATGCATCCTTCAACACGTCAACTGATGCTATTTCATTTGGCGGTACCTGGTTTAACAGGTCCATATTACCCTGGATCCCGTCAACTACAACCAATGGATCATTACCACCTTGTAATGAAGTAATACCACGGATGCGCACTGATGGCGCAACGCCCGGCTCACTGCCCACTTGCGTAACGTTTACGCCTGCAGCTTTACCTGCGAGTTGCTGTAATGGGTTGGTAACCGGACCCGGGGTCAGATCCTTGCCTAACAGGTTCGATACTGAACCGGTCAGGTCGGTCTTCTTTGCCGTACCGTAACCTACAACCACAACTTCTGATAGCGATTTTTGGTTTGGAACCAATTGAATGCTCGGCGATTCGCCTGCAGTTATGGTTCGCTCCGATAAATCATAACCGATAAAATTAACTTGCACCACAATTGCAGACTGACCATTAGCCGGAAACGAGAACGTTCCCGAAGCATCGGTAACAGTAGCCTGCGCAGTGCCTTTAATTTTTACGGTAGCGCCCGGCAATGGCTGATTGGTTTCATCAACCACCTTACCTTTAAAAACGCTTGTCTGTGCAAATACAGAAATCGCACAAATTAAAAACAGTACAGTCAGGCCATACTTAAATAAGTAAACTTTTTTCATTTAATATTGATTTAAAATTGGTTTTTAAACAGAATTTGGCTTGGTGCCAAATCCGAATCAAAGAAAGGTTGTTGGTAATTCAAAGGCAACAGGTGCACACCCCAATATAGAAAGTATTGAAGAATACAATATTCAATTAATTGTAAATCAATCAATTATAGACACAAAACACTAAGTCAATATAGATTTATATTTTGAGGAAAAACTGTTTTATACAGCTTCAATAGCCATAATGCGATCTTCAAATTCATCATTGGCGATGAACGACCGGTTTTTTATCCGGTTTTTGTAGGAGTAAATGGTGTTAACGGAATAACCGAGCAATTTTGCTATCCTTTCATTGTCATGAATTCCCATCCTGATGAGTGCAAAAATACGATGTTCCGTACCCATCAATTGTCCATCGGGGATGGCTATTTCTTCATTATCGTTAAAGAGCAAATTAAACTTCGCGATAAAATCCGGGAACAGGCGGAGAAAAACTTTATCAAATGTATGGAACAGTTGTAACCTTTCGTTTTCGAGGTTAAGGTTTTTCACTGCAGCCTGTGCATCCTCGTAGCGCTTGCTGCTTAACTTTTTATCAAGCGATTTTTGGAAGCTTTCCAGCTTTTCAATGTAGATGGAATTGATGTTGAAATAATACCCTATGTATTCGTTCTTGATCTTGTTGGCTATGCTTAAGTTACGGTTCAACTCTTCAAGCGCGATGTTGTTTTCCTGCAATGATGCATTGGCCGCCTTTATAATATCATCAGCAATGCGTAGCTTTTTCAGCTGCCTGAAAATTATCACCGCAAACACTACTACAAAAATTACCAGCAGGGTAATTATGGATGAGTAAATAAACAGCGATTTTCGCTGCTGCTCAACAATACTGATCCGCTGTGACTCGATAATGGGCAATATACTGCTGATGGCAACTTGCCGGTGACGTGCGCCATAAAAAGTGGCCTCGTCCATTGCCTGGTTGATATAGGTATAGGCATTTTTAAGGTCACCTTTTTTATAAAGGTAATCGGCCAGTTTGTAAATGGCAACCGTTTCTTTAGTAGCCGACTCAATATCGGAAATTGCGGCCTTGATCAACAATGCAATAGATTCATCCTGCTTGCCCTGTACACCATAAATATAACTAAGACTGCAGGCGCTTACCGCAAACTGGTGCGGTGTTAAGCCGGGCAGCTTAAGCAAAGTGTTATAATCTTTGGCACCTGAGTCATTGTCGCCCGTACGCAGGTCCTTTAACCCGCTCAATGTTAAAAAATAATAGGAACCCGGCTTGCTTAAACTAAGCGCCGAGTCGATACATTGAATGCCTTTGGGGTTATAAATAGCAGAGTAATCAGTATTGCGGTCAAAATCCGAAAGGTCGAAATAGCTGCGGGCCTTTAAAAAATAGTAATCAATTTTATTGCTATCAGCTAACAGCTTAACATCAACGTGGTTTAAAGTTTCCAGCGTTTCCTTGAACATGCCCGAGGAAAGGAGCGTAAAACTCAGCTCCATTTTTGAGAGTGCCTGCTTAACAGGGTCGTTAAGCTGGGTGGCTGTTACCTGTAATTTTTTAGCATAAGTATAAGCCGAATCGTAGCTGAACGCCTTGTATTCTTCAAAAAGCTTTTGATAGAGGGTATACTTTTTATCCAGGTCGGTGGTTTTGGGTACCTGTCGAGTTAGGTTTTCGATGCGGCCCTGTTTCTGTTTTACATAGAGATCCTTGTCGGCTAAGGTGGCGTTCAGTTTACTCAAAAGGCTATCGGTGGCTCCCTGTGCATTGGCCCACAAACACATACCCAGAAAAAAATAAAAAAATAGGTTTAGCCTTAACTTCATTTTGAACGCCGTGCAATAACCATTAAAGGTATAAAACATATTATTACAATTATAACATGTTTTGGCGGGGGCGAAAAGTCCATACCTATCACCCATTTTTATTTGATACAAAAACGTCATGCCGAATTTATTTCGGCACCCCATTGGACTAGTCGACACCCTTCATGTGAATACAAGGTGTACACGTGGCTTGTGGGGTGCTGAAACAAGTTCGGCATGACGTCAGTGTGATTTTAAACCCCCAAGTCCTTCATTATACTGCCAATTTTTTCATCCAATTGCTTATCAGTATCATAATAAGCTTCCTTATTGGCCAGTTTACCGTTAACACTGCAATAGAATTTGATCTTGGGCTCGGTACCCGATGGGCGGGCAGATACAATGCTGCCGTCTTCGGTAATAAACTGCAACACATCACTGGTTGGCAATTCAATCTTTTTAGTGGTATTGCTTAAAAGGTCCGTTTCAATGCCTTTTTCATAATCCTTAAGGGTCGCCACTTTTGATCCGCCTAAGGTAGCAGGAGGATTGGTACGGAATTTCTCCATCATTTCCTTGATCTCCTCGGCACCGGTTTTTCCTTTTTTTGTCAGGGAGATCAGCTTCTCCTTATAAAAACCATACTGTACATAAGTATCAATCAAAGCTTCAAAAAGGCTGCTACCTTTATCTTTATAATAAGCCGTCATTTCGGCAATAAATGCGCTGGATACGATGGCGTCCTTATCACGTACCAATTCCCCTATCAGGTAACCATAGCTTTCCTCGCCGCCGCCAATAAAGGTTTGTTTGCCTTCAAATTTGGTCATCAGCTCGCCGATGTATTTAAAGCCGGTTAGCGTATTATAATAAATTACGTTCTTGGCTTCAGCTATTCGCTCAATCAGGTTAGTGGTAACAATGGTTTTAACAATATATTCCTTGCCGGTTAGTTTGCCGTTTTCTTCCCACGCACTTAGCAGGTAATTGATCAGCATAGCGCCGGTTTGGTTACCATTCAACAGGATAAATTCATTCTCGGTGTTTTTTACGGCGATGCCCACACGGTCGGCATCCGGATCGGTAGCCAGTACCAGGTCAGCATCGGTATCCTGTGCTTTTTTAAGGGCGAGGGTCAATGCTTCCTTTTCTTCGGGATTTGGATAGATCACTGTTGGGAAGTTACCATCAGGCGTAGTTTGTTCATCAACCAAAATAACATTTTCAAAACCAAAACGCTCCAACGCCTGCGGCACCAGTGTAATCCCTGTACCGTGAATAGGCGAATAAACTATCTTCAGGTCCTTCTGACGTTTGATAGCCTCCGGCGATACAGAAAGTTTAGTAATAGCATCCAGATATAGTTCGTCAATCTCCTCTCCTATCTCCTCAATATTGGCATCAACACGATTAAACTTAATATCGTCAACACTGCTTACAGCGGCAACTTCATCCATTACAGCCGTATCATCAGGCGATACAAACTGACCGCCATCTGCTCCGTAAGCCTTGTACCCGTTATATTCCTTTGGGTTGTGCGATGCAGTAAGCATCACCCCGCTTTTGCAGCCCAAGTGCCGCACTGCGAACGACAGTTCCGGCGTAGGTCTTAATGCCTTAAAAAAGTAAACGTAAATATCATTGGCCGAGAAAACCTCGGCAGTAATCCGCGAAAATAAGTCGGCATTATTGCGGCTATCGTGCGCTATGGCAACCTTTACCTTTTCGCCGGGATATTTTTTCTTCAGGTAATTGGCTAAGCCTTGGGTTGCTGCGCCAATTGTATACTTATTAATACGGTTACTACCCGGCCCCATAATTCCGCGCAAGCCACCCGTACCAAATTCAAGATCGCGGTAAAACGAATCGGTAAGTTCGGTGTATGATTTGTTATCCAATAAAGTTTGAATTTCCTGCTTAACATCAGCGTCGTAATTTCCATCCAGCCATGCGTTAGCTTTCTGTAGAATGGTAGGGTCTAATTCCTGCATTTTAGTATTTGTATTTTAGGTAAAGCGTTTTTTGTTACAATCCAAATATGATAATAAAAAAGTATTTTAAAGAGATGTTGTTTGAGGGAAGCTAAATTAATTTAAAGAGGTGGTTCTTCAACTTTTATAGTGCATTCCGAATAAAAAAGGGCAGCCATTGGCTACCCTCATTATTATATTAATTAAATATTATTCCTGTAAATCGCGCAGGTATTTAATCTTGTCGTGCGATAACTTCAAACTGTCTCTTTGCTGACCTATCATTGTACGAATATAAGCAGGTAGTTCATCTTCGCGCAGGGCACTGGTATAAGCCTTTTGTGCGGCGTCTTCCCCCGCCTCGCAATTTGCGAGTACAGTTTTGCGATCATGGCCTGAAAAAACAGCTTTTATGTCCATCCATGCGCGATAGATCTTTCCCCTTGCGGTAGTACCTTCTTCAATATCCACTCCGCTTGCCGCAACTTCTGTTGCCAGTTCCAATTTATGGTGGTGGCTTTCGGCAATCATATCAGTAAAAAGGTTTTTTAAATCAGCATCCTCATCACTTAATTCTTTGGTTGCCTTTTCATACCCGATAATACGGTCGTTATTGATCTCTACCAGGTCGTTCAAAATCTCTGCGGTCATTTCTGTTGTAGTTTCCATAGTTTTATAGTTTCTATGAAACGTACAACTACCGTTCCAATATTTCTATTAACGATAATTAATTTCCAATATTGAAACCTAATTACTCAATTCTATTCCTCCTTTAAAGCCGTATACCTGTTCTCCGACGGTAAATAACCGCTATTTTTCAGAATTCCGGCCAGTCGTATATAAAAGGCAGGTTCGGTTGGCGTTACGCTGGCAAGGCCGTCGACATATTTGTTATACAGGCAAAACAGGGCAGCAATTAATACTGTATCATGAATTTCAAGGTCCGTCGCGCCGTCTTGCCGGGCTTTAGCCACCAGTTCCGGACTAACGGTACGAGCATCGGCCTGAACATTGCGGGCAATTTGTAAAAGGTGTTTCATCTTTTCGCTAACGGGCGCGTGCTCCGGATCATTCTTCACTATTTCGGAGGTATTGGTTTCGCCTAAAAGTGCATCGGCTGCAGCTGTATGTGCATTGCAACAAAAATCACATTGATTTCCTTGCGAAACGACTGTGGCTATCAGTTCCCGCTCTCCCTCGGTTAAGCTCGATTCGCCGCGCAGCAGCAGTTGCGTAAGCTGCCTGATGGGCAAAGCAGTATCCCGGCGATAATTAAGCAGGCCGGTGATGCCTGGCAGATCAGGGTCTAATGGAATGTGGGGCATGGTTGGTTTTTAATTGGTGAGATAAATTTAGGAAAAATCTGCTGCCAATCAATTCAATTAAAATTGAACCCGATTTGGAAAAGGTATTTGTCATTTCCCCAACGGATACCCCAGCCAGATCATCACCAGCGGCAGCAGCAGAAAGGGAATTTCTATAAGCGCAGCCTTAATATTTCCGGCCCTTAATTGTAAAACCAGGATAGACAGTATCAATAAAGCATTGATCACATTACCCGCAAAAAAAGTGTAGGGAAACAACACAAATATGCCAACGAGCAATGTTAAAATACCAACTACCCGTAACACCGGCTTACTGATGCCCAATTTTGAAAAGGCATCCGATTCGTCGTACTTCATGGCGAGCGCGCCCCAGCCATGCTTAAAGCTGAAGAATACGGTTATTAAAATAAGGATGCCACTTATAATTTTCATGATGATAGGGTTATTTATAATAAAAGGGGGGCATGCTGAACTTGTTTCAGCACCCCACTTGCTAAGTAGCAAACATACTGGCTACTTAGCAAGTGGTTAACTTTATAATGGGATGCCGAAATAAATTCGGCATGACGGAAATGAGAGGCTTTAACCCGCGCACTGCCAACTCAAAACTGCCAACTTACCTTACAAGTTCATCCCGCCAGATACCTCAATGCGCTGCGCGTTGATCCATTTGGCATCTTCGGTACATAAAAATGCAACCACACCCCCAATATCATCAGGCAGGCCAACGCGACCTAAAGCTGTAACGCTTGCAACATGCTGGTTTACCTGAGCATTATCCCTTACCACGCCACCACCGAAATCGGTTTCAATAGCACCCGGGGCAATAACATTTACAGCGATGCCGCGTGCACCAAGTTCCTTAGCCATGTACCTGCTCACCACCTCAATGGCGCCCTTCATTGAAGCATAGGCTGCGTAGCCCGGCATGCTGAAGCGTGCGAGTCCCGATGACAGGTTTACAATTCTGCCACCATCGTTAATTATTGGTAATGCTTTTTGGGTTAAAAAGAAAACACCTTTAAAGTGGATATTCATCAGCGTATCAAAGTCTTCCTCTTTGGTTTCTGCAAATGATGCACCTATGCCTATGCCGGCATTGTTTATCAAGAAATCAAAGCGATCTGTTCCGAATGCATCCTTCAATGTGGTTTTAAGTGTTTCAAAGAAAGCGTCGAACGTTTTAACCTCGCCTGTGTTTAGCTGCAGAGCTGCCGCCTTTGCGCCAAGGCCTTCAATTTCCTTTACTACTTCCTGCGCCTCGTCGGCCTTGCTGTGATAGGTAAGCACTACGTTAACGCCTTTTTTCGCAAGGCTAAGCGCCATATTTTTACCAAGGCCTCGGCTGCCGCCGGTTACCAAAGCTATTTTGTTTGTTGTTGCCATGTTTTTGTCTGTTAATGTTTATTTGTTTTAACAGTACAAAGATGCAGCAGAATTGATTTACACAGTTTGCAAACATCAATCCATTGTTTGCAAAATTCAAATATCAAACTTATTGCCTGAACGCTACCGGTGCAAGGCTCGTCTGTTTTCTGAAAAAGTTGGAGAAGTGCGCCACCTGCTCAAACCCCAGGGAGTAAGCGATCTCTGAAATATTCCAGTCGGTTTGCTTCAGTAGGATCTTTGCCTCCTGGATTACCCGGCTGCTGATGATCTCCGTAGTAGTTTTTCCGGTATTTTCCTTCAGCACCTTATTCAGGTGATTTACGTGCACGGCCAGCCTGTCGGCATAATCCTTGGCTGTACGCAGGTTCAGCTTTTGATGCGGCGACTCTATCGGGAACTGGCGCTCCAGCAGCTCAATAAACAACGAAGATACCCTTGCCGAAGCATTATGACTGGAATACAGTGTGGTAACCGGCTGTAGCTTTTGCCCGTAGTGGATCAGCTCCAGGACGTAATTGCGCAGCAGGTCGTATTTATAAGCATAGTCTGACGATAATTCCTCGTAGATCTTCTTGAAAATATAGTTGATATCAGCCGTTTCCTTATTCGTAAGCTGAAACACGGGGTACCCTCCCGGCCTGAAGATTGGTAGTTCATCCAGCACTACGCCGCTTTTCCCGGGCAGCAAAAAATCTGCCGTAAAAATGCAAAAGTAACCCGATTGCTGGTCATCCTTCGGCACCCAGTTATAGGGGATCTTCGGGGTTGCAAAAAGCAGCGCGTTGTTTTCTATGTCAATGGTTTTATCAGCATACTCCGCGACATTACGTCCGCTCACAAGACTGATCTTATAGTAAGCACGACGGTTATAGGGCATCACATGCATCCCCCGCTTTTTAGCGCGGGCAACCAGCTCATCCACACTAAACACATTAAAATGACCGATCTCCTTATTGATCCCCTCGGGTAAAAAGTTATTTACACCATCTTCGGTAGCCAGGCCAAGTTGTTTGTAAAGTTCGTCTACTGTGGTAATGTCCATAACTCCGCTTCTTTGTAAAATTCAAATTATAAACAAAGATAGGGAAGATATTTTTTAATTAGGGAGATAAGAAAAGTTGCGGCTTGTTATAGCTTATTATTAAAGATTATTCAAAATAAGCTTTTCAATCAGTGGCATTGTAAGAAACATTTTTCCACTGCCTGACAAAGTAACGAATCCGAACTTTTTGTAAAACACTGAAGCATCATTGTCTAGCGGATCAACCACAACACCAATAGATCCTATATTCTTGCCGGCAATCTCATAACTTCGCTTTAGGGCGTCTAATAATATAATGCCACCTAATCCTTGCTCTTTAAATTTTTTATCAATTGCTAACCTGCCAAGTAAAGTCACAGGAAGCGAGGTGTAAGACCTGGGCATCTTTTTACTAATATCTTCAGGTACAGATTCAGCTGGCACGGAAGAATTAGAGAGGGTATAATAACCTATTAACGTAGTATTCTCGAACATCGCGAATACTACGCACAATTTTCGTTTAACATCCTGGCTAGCTTGAAAATGCAGATAATTATCTAACATTTCCTTACCGCAACTGAAACTCTTTTTATCTAAAGAAGAATTAAGCAACTCTATCTTGATGCTCATTTATTATCCTCAATAAATTTCTTATACCGCTTGGCGGTATCTATCAATTTCTGATTTGGTTCTGCCGGATTATTGAATGCATTAAAAAAAATTTCCCTATCCTTTTCAGTGGCAATAATTGTATCATGCTCGCGAATAATTTCATTGGCCTTTTCCTGAACGGCATTGATAATAAAATCAGTAAGCGTACGAAACCCACCTAAACTTGCTGCGTATTCAAAAAGTTCCTTTTGAATTCTTGGTATTTTAGCGTCAAATCTTGCTTTTTCAGATAATATCAATTGCTTTTCCATAATACAACTAAATAAATTCAAATATACGGAAATAATCCGTACGATTTTCTTTTATTGATAAAATTAAATTGACATTACCTTACGGTTTCACCACAATTTTCCCAACCGTTCTTCCCGTTGCCAGGCTGGCATGTGCCTTTTGCATATCTTCCAGCGCAAACAATTCGGCTACTTGTGAGCGAATGATGCCTTTGTCCAGCAGATCGGCTAATTGCTTCATATCCTTGCCGCTTGATTTTACCATGGTTTGAGAAATCTTGATACCTTTAGCTCTTGCTTTCTCCTTTAGTTCGTCGTTTACGGCAGATGCAATGCTAATGATGGTTCCGCCTTGCTTAACAACTGCTAAGGAGCGTTCAGCAATTTCAGCGCTTTGGGTATTTAGTACGAAATCAACATCTTTTACTTCCTCTTCAAACTGCACGGCTTTATAATCGATGTGCTCATCGGCGCCCAGGCCGATCACAAACCGTTTATTTTCGGCAGAGGATGTTGCTATTACATGAGCACCCAGATGTTTAGCCAACTGGATGGCATAATGCCCTACCCCGCCGGAGCCGGCATGGATAAGTACTTTATCGCCCTTCTTAACTTTGTAATGTTCGGTTACGTTCTGCCATGCAGTAAGGGCGGCCAGACAAGCCGCCGCTGCTTCATCATGACTGATGTTTGCCGGCTTTAGTGCTAAATGATCAGCCTTCGCTGCAACGTAATCTGCATAAGCTTTACCGTGCCCCGGGAAGTTCACCATCCCGAAAACTTCATCGCCTTTTTTAAATTGGGATGAATTGCTTTCAGTAACCTCGCCTGAAACATCCCAGCCGAGGATGACCGGCCACTCTTTGATGCCGCCTGCTGCGCCTTTACCCTCGCGGGTTTTCAAGTCTACCGGGTTTATGCTGATGGAACTAACTTTTATTAGTACTTCATTGTCGTTTATAGTTGGTATGGGCAGGTCTGCCAGTTGCAGGTTCTGTATCGGTCCGAATTCGTTAAGAATGATCGCCTTCATAATGTAGATTAAATGTGTTTATCCTTCTACAACAATGGGAGGCGTGTTCCGTTTTTACAAATTGAAATCTATAATAATTATCACCCTAAAACAAAAAAGCCCCCGGATAACTCCGAAGGCCTGAATATCGTTGTATCAATTCTTACTGAATAGCCTTCGCAGTCACCGAAGCATCAACAGCTTTTTTATTCACCAGTACTGATATAGTGTTGATGGTAAAATAAGGCATGCTCACATAAATATATCCGGCATAAGGCCCAACCTTACCCCAGGAGTTTTTCACGATAAAGTATTCGTTGCCCTTGTTATCCTTAGCCAGGCCGGTAATTTGCATCAGGTGGTCATCCTGTGTAACCTGCTTATCAAACAGCTCCTGGCGAATGTCGGCAGTTGCCGATTTTTCCGTGAATGTGGCGTAGTTTTTCCCGTCATCGGCGCTGCTCACCCATTTTGCATAACCCTTTTGCTGCCTAAAACCGTTATTGCTTACATCAGCATCCCAGGCAACGGTATAACCCTTCATCAATGCATCTTTAATAGCTTTCATAAACTCATCAAGCGGCAGGTTATAAAACATATTGCTGTTGTAATTATCCGGCACCTCCATAGCGAAGGTGCTGTAATACGGGTGATGCTTAAACGAGGTAAGCCCGATGTATCCCGAAAGCTTTACCGGCACATTCGCAGCCGCGTAAGTCTTAGGCGTATATTCCTTACCATTATACGTAAATTTTTCCGGCGGAGCACTTAGGTAGCTGTTTAAGATAGCCTTATAGCCTGCCTCCCAGTTTTGCGGGATGGTATCGGGGTTATTCTTTAACACATCATCCAAATACGCTTTTAGTTTAGGCTCAAGGGCACCATCATGGTTCAAAACGGTGTCCCTGCCTTCGCCCGGGTAAATGCTTTGCGGAACGGCACCATAAGTATCGGTTGAGTAAAGCATATCCTGCTGGATGCCGCCCTCGGTGAACCGGGTATTACCACGCCTGCGGATATACTTCTCGGCTTTATCGATATAAAGGTTATAAACGGTAAACACCTCGGACAGATCAGACTCAGGCTGCTTCTTCAACAGCAATTCGCTTTCAACAAGCGCTGTGCTCGAAAAGCACCAGCAGGTGCCGGACATGCCCTGGTTTTTTACCGGTGTAGCCTGGTTATTTTTTATAACCGTAAACGTTGGCTCCTGCGCAAACGCCGATATAGTTATAACAGAAAGTAAACAGAATAAGGTAATTAGTCTCATATTAGGATTGGGTAAATC
>JALYIP010000082.1 GCA_030775685.1 Bacteroidota bacterium | reverse complement strand
ACAGCATACACAGTTCGCCCTGGTGCCAAAGCTCGCCGAGCAGCATTTTGGCTTCGGGTTCGCGCCGGGCAAGCTCGAGCCAGCGGTTACCTCTTTCTATGGTAAACAGGCGGTGAGCGTCTTCGGGCGTGGGTCGCGCGCGTTCGGGGCGTTGTTTTTGAGCCGGACGGAGGGGCAGTCCACGGCTTTCGGCGCGCAGTTGTTCGATGTAGGACGGGCGTTCGGAGGATGTTCCGAAAGAGTCCCGGGGCGGGTAGGTTGACATGGCGATAATGGATTAATACAAATTTACGGAGTTGATTTGGTTAAAGTGCTGACACTGTTTTGTCAGTGGTTTTGGGGGGATGTTGGCGTGAACGCACTTGCGTGAATGCATGGCGGTTTTACCCTCCCCGCCGACGCTTCGCTGGGCGACCGTCCCTTTGCTGCGCAGAAGGAGGGTGAAAAGCGTAGATGCAATTGCGTGAATGTCCTGGCGCAGATTTACCCTCCCGGTCGACGCTTCGCTGGACCTGCCCTCCCTTTGCTGCGCACAAGGAGGGTGGAAAAAATGGGAATGGGTTGAATGGTTAAAAATTGAGTTTCCTGATAATCAGGATGTTTCAAAGTGTTCCGGGTGTTCCGCTGGAAAAAATGGAACGCTAACCAGCCAGCCTGGGCAAGATTGCATTAGCATAGGCTAACAGGAAGTGAATGAACAGGAATTCGAAAATAATCAGTTTTTTTTTTACCAAAATAAACCAAGGGTTTCTTTCTTCCTGTCGCGGTAGCCCCATTCATCACCTTCTTTTAATTCGGGGTACTGGTAAGCATCGTCTTTTAAAACGACATAAACCATCCCTATTATAAGGAGTGGCGATGCCAGAAACATACATGCCAGGACAGGTGTCGAACATCCTGAAAAAAATAAAACCAGGTAGGTTACTAAATATAAAGTGACCGTACCAACTGTGCTTTTTGCATTCATGGTATCAGCGTTTTAAGTTTTGTTTGATAACAAACTGACAGAATAAAAGTTTTTTGTCCCTTGATAAAGTATGGTATATCAAACGCTCAATAAATACTACTTCCTGTAATCTAATTTACGTCTGTTAAAATTTAACCAGTAGCTTTTCAGAAACAAGCTTACTGTCTTTATAATACTCGAAAAACCAAGCTTCGTTTTTTTTCAGGACTATTCCGTTAGCAGTAGCATTGCTGGCTATAAAATAATTCTCCACCGAGGTTTTCAGGAGGGTTAGGACTATTTTCGGTGTAGTGTCAATTAATTGATACCCGTTGGCAATTGCCTGGGCATATAATGTACCCGCCGGCTGGTTGGTTACCGCTTCTGTTGTTTTTGCAGGTACTACTGTAGCTGCTACGGTTGATTTTTCAGGCTCGGCCGAAGTTGCTGGAATAGTTATCTTTTTTTCTGGTGTTGTTGAAGCTACTGTTGCAGGTCTTTCTGGTGCTGTTGAAGCTGTTGTTGTAACCACCGGCTGGGATGGTTCATTGGTTGATCCGTTATTGACATAAGAAACTTTGTCTAATGATGCAAAGGCATCCTTTAAAGCCAAATAGTAGGCAGTTTTATAATCCTTTTCCCGACTTTTACCTTCCTTGCTTTTAAAAACAACATTACCCCGGCAATCTTTTAATATAACCGTAAGACCGGTGCTAAACATTCCGCTTTTTTCCAATACGTCAGCATTTAATGCGCTGCATTTATTGTTAGCTATGTCATTAGGCAATTCTGCATTATCAAAATAAGCTGTAAAACCTTTATCTTGTAAAAAGCCTTTGGTATAACTGTTTAATGAATACTGATCATTTTCTTTAAGGAAACTAAATTTTTCGGGCACCACTACATATTTATAGTTATTAATGGTGTTTTGGGAATAGCCTGAAAAATAGATGAATAAAAAGAAAACTAAAACATATCTTTTCATATAAAAAGCGATTATAGAACTTAATCTAGATTATTAACCTGGTTTAAAAAATCGAAAATTAACAGTAATTGTATTGGTATTTGATAGCCCTAAAATTAGTGTTATTTTTTTGAAAATTTTAGCTTGCTATTATCGGCGATATGTTGAAGTCAGTTCAATTTGTTTCTTATAGGTGTATTAATCATCTAATCCTTTTCCATCTAAAATTTGCGGGATCCATTTTTCAACCCTTTCCTGCCGGGTTTTGGATTGCTTGGCTTGCGAAAAATAAAGCAGGTACCCTTTTTGCCGCCCAGGTGTGAGTGCCTCAAAAGCCGTTTTTAAAGCAGGGATCCGGTCTAACTTATATTGAAATTCTTCGGGCATTTTGAAATCGTCTGTCTTTTTAAATTCCACCTTTAAACCAGCTTTTTCAACTTCAATGGCCTCATAAATATAAGCTTTCAGGGTGGCCGCCAGCGCCACGATCTCTTCGATATTGGTGAACCTGATTTGACGCGCCGACTGCACATTCTCGGTCTGTTGTACCAGGATACCCTCGGGGTCATTCAACAAGACGCCTTTAAAAAGCAAAAGCGCGCAGTACTCCTTAAATGTGTGGATTAATACGATATTGCTTTTTTGAAGCGAATAACACGGACAGCCCCACTTCAGTTCTTCAGTAAGTCCGCAGCCGAGAACGATCGTTCTGAGTTTTTCGATTTCTTCCTGCCACTTTTTGGCTTTATTAAAATAAAAATCAACCTTGGGATTCATTTCTTGTGCTATCATGGTGTAGTATATTATATTGTTTAAAGTGCGGTCTTTGGATGGCTTGGGAACCATTTATTAGTCAATCGAAATAATTTTTCTATCGGCAGGCCTCAAATACCATGATAAAACAGTAAAAATAGCCAGTACAACCGGCGCAATTATTTGAACAGTAACATCACCGCTGGCAATGTGCGAAATCACAGCTCCGCTCATTACGAAAAATATGCCCGCGTAGGCCCATTCCTTAAGCAATTTAAAATTAGGGATTAATATCGCAATTATACCGAGCATTTTCCAAACGCCTATAAGCGAAATAAAGTAACTAGGATAACCAAGAGGTTTAAAGCCCTGCACAACTCCTTTTACCTGCATAGCCTGCGCCAGTCCACCCGAAAAAATACAAAAGGATGATATTGCAGTAATTATCCAATACCAAAAAAGCTTTCTCTTTTCCATGTTATAATTATTTTAATTTACTTACGATATCTTGCAACCGGTTATGCGCCATGTTTATGCCCTGGGCGAAAGGCAGTTTCAGCATTTGATCCCGGAGTGCAACCGATTTATATATTGAATGTATAGTGAGTTTGCTGGTGTCGTTGGTGAGCTGTTCAAATTCTAAAAACTCAAGCTGAACCCCAAAAGGTGCATTTTCCATTTCAAATGTCCGGGTGATTTTCTGGTTTGGAATATACTCATGGATTACCCCATTCGCCCGGAATACCACATTTCCCTTAGCATCAGATGTTTCAAACTGGTAACTGCCGTGTTTTTTAGCTTCGAGTTTCAGGACCCTCGTTCCCATCCATTGCTCAACAATTTCGGGCTCAACATGGGCTGTGAAAAGCAATGCTAAGGGGAGGTCAAATTCCCTTGTAATTGTTAGGTCTTGCTCGCCGTCGTTTGCGCTGATTTTTGTTTTTAGTTCCATCGTAATCTATTTTTTGGGTTTGTAATTTTTCATTATGCTTTCCAACTTGTTAAACCTGTCATCCCACATTTGGCGGAATGGCTCTATAAAGTCTGCTACTTCCTTCATGTTTTTTGCGTTGATATGATAGTAAATTTCCCTGCCTGTTTGCTTTTGACCAAGTAATTCGCACTCTGTAAGGATCTGCAGGTGCTTTGAAACTGTTGGCCTTGCTGTGTCAAAATTTGAGGCTATTGCACCTGCCGTCATGGTTTGTGAGGCAACCAGCAGGAGTATAGCCCTCCTGGTCGGGTCGGCTATGGCCTGGAACACATCTCGTCTTAAATTCATCGTGTAGTTATTTGACTACAAATATATATGTAGTTATTTAACTACGCAAATGTTTTTGAAAACTTTTTTGATAGAATAGGGAAGAGGCTGGATTTGTAACAGGTAATTACCAGGCGTTGTTACTAAAAAAAATGAAATAGCGACCAACCAAACCGGATAAATAGTAACTTTCTGACGATTTTGATATAATCGCAACATGAAAAAAATTGTCACCCTTTGTTTAGCAATAGCCATATCACTTAACGCCTTCGCACAGAAGCCAATGCACTGCCTGATTAAAACCTCGCTCGGTAATATTGCAATTGAGCTCTACCCCGCTAAAGCGCCGGTGACGGTGGCAAACTTTATGCAGTATGTCGACAAAAAATTATACAACGGCAGCAGTTTTTTCAGGGTATGTACCCCGGCCAATGAAGCCACGCGGAAGGTAAAGATCCAGGTGATACAGGGTGGTAATGTGCCTGAAAAGTCAAGTCTTTCCAGCATAAAAATTGAAACCACAAAAGCTACAGGCCTGCTGCACCAGAACGGCACACTCTCTATGGCGCGCAGCGGCCCTAACTCCGCCACAAGCGAGTTTTTTATTTGCATCGGTAACCAGCCTGCTTTAGACTACGGCGGCGCCCGCAACCCCGACGGGCAGGGCTTTGCCGCCTTCGGTAAAGTAACCGCCGGGATGGATGTCGTAAAAAAAATCCAGGCGCAAAAAGATAAAGACCAGTATTTGGTTGCACCGGTGAAAATTTATAGTGTGAGTAGGGTGGAGTAATCAATTGCCGGCCCGGAAAGCGTTCCATTTTTACATGTGGAACACCCGGAACACTATGAAACATCCTCATTATCAGTTGTCATGATTTTTACAGTCGTGATTTATGGGGTGAGTTAGTTGGGGTAATAGCCCGCACAACTGCTTTGAATCATCATCAATTCCGAGTGCATTTTTTGTATATATAAATACTCGGGATGTAATTTCTTTTTAACTTTTATCACTATTTTCAGCGCTGCAAAGCCTTATACATGTTTGTGCCCCGTTTTATTTTTCTGTTTGTATGTTTTTTTTCGATTTGTGCTGTATACGGGCAGCAGGACGTCGATCTGCATCTAAAAGAAACTTTTCTGCAGGGCAAGAATGTAATAAAGGTAAAGCGCGATTTTAATGACCCTTATTTATGGGCATTAGCACAAGGGAACCAGGTTTATCGCATTAACAGCATTACCAAAGTGGTGGATGATTACACTAGCACGTTTAGCGCCTACAACGGGTTGCAGTTTATTGATATAGCCGGCGTAAGTGAGAACCAGGTATATGTTGCAGCAAATTCTGCCAACCTGATCGAACTAAAAAATGGCATTCTTAAAAATATAAGTACGGCAGATGGTTTGGTTGGTGCAATTAATTCCATAGGGATAGATTATACGGGCACTTATTTTTCAAGAGAATTTCTACTTGGATCAGGGCCGGCCACTAATATATTTTCTGTACTGATAGGTACTAATACCGGCATGTGCCATTATGATTTTACAAATGGCGTAATGCTGCCAGGGTCATCTGCTTTACCGGCACGGGTTTTTGAAGCTACCTATCGCACTGAGATGTTTAGCGACCTGGAAGGTGGACAGGATCCCGATCCGGTAACACAAAAGCTTTATCCGGCGGTTGCACTATCTGCCTCTATATTAGAGGGCTATGTATGGTATGGTAATAATAGCATTTATGGTAATGTGCTCAATACTGCCTATTGTACAACTGGCGTAGTTATAGATAACATGCAGGCCTACTACCCTGAATATTTCATGGATTTTTATTGGGGAACTGAAAATGGCCTGTTCCAAAATTTTAGGGGTAACTCCAGGGGTACCGGAAATGCGCAAAATCAGTATCTAAAAGGTATAAATGTTAATAAAATAACATCCATATACGGATTAAGGGCATTTGGCTCGTCGTACTTTGCCAACATGATCAGGGAGAATTTGTTGGTTGGGACCAACAATGGCCTTTATGTAAGTAATTCCGGTTACTGGCAAACCAACCAGGCAACTCTGCCCACTTATTCATTTTTTCATTATGCCGAACTGGGAAATAAAAAGATAAATGATATAAATGTAAATGCAACATCGTACAACAGCGCCCCCATATGCGAGGACGGTGTTTGGGTCGCAGCGATCGACGGCCTTTATCTTTTACAACCAGATTATGTGCCATACGTCGACAAAACTATTAAAATGCAGGCCATTCAATTTGACGGGCAGCCTGGTAACATTACAGAACTGCAAACTTGCGGAATCCCGACTGCCAAGGCATTCGTGTCAAATGCGTCCTATATCGGTAATTCAATAAAGTGGTATAAGGATGGAGTAGCGCTGCCAAATGAAAACAACACCACCTTAAACATCACACGCGCGGGTGATTATTATGCTGTGCTGTATGATCCTTGTTCGGCAGCAAATTTCGAAACCAATCACTTAAAGGTTATTGTTTTATCAGCCCCCGTTTTTACATTTAACTACCCTGATAAATTAAGTTACTGTGCAGGTTCGACCGCAACGCTGGAAGCCGAAAATAACGCTAACTACCAATATCGCTGGTACCAGGACGGCGTGCTGAATGGGAATACTACTTCAAGACTTGATATTACGCAACCGGGGAAATATAAATTAGAAGTTAGTGCATGCTCCGGCAGCTGGGTATCCACCAAAGAAGTTCAAATTGATTTTATTAAAGTGCCGCCCCCGATAGTTACCTCCGATAAAACTGCGTATTGTGCCGGCGACCATGCTGTATTAACTGCTAATGTACCACTTGACGCTACCGGGATTGTTAATTGGCAGCCTTATCAATATCAATGGTATAAGGACGGCGTTCCTTTAACTGCAAATACATCGGCTACATTAAACGACACCCAACCTGGCGTATACAAAGTGGAAGCTACCTCTTGTTCAGGAAATACAGAAACATCAACAGGATTCCAGCTCGATTTTATCACACTTGCCATACCAGTTATATCTGCAGATAAAACAGCCTACTGTATTGGCGACCAGGCCAGTTTATCAATTGCCATTCCCCCGGATAATAGCTATACCATTAAATGGCTGAAGGATGGCGTTGTTATGAATGAAAATCAGGACAAGACGACCATAGCAAGCAGTTTGCCCGGAAGATATACAGTTGATATTTTTAGCAACCAGGCTACGTGCAGCCAAAGTTCGGCAGTATTTAATTTAAAGTTTGATGATCCGCCGGTTATTAACCTGGAACGGATTGTTAAAACAACATTGTGCGATGGACAGCCGGTTGATCTCCAGGCAACCTATTCCGGCGGCTCCATTAAATGGTCTACCGGGGAAACCGGCGACAGGATTACTGTAAAGCAATCCGGCACTTATACAGCTACCGTGACAACCGTGGCGGGTTGTGCCACGAGCCAGGATCTTACCCTGCAGTTTTTTTCAAACCCCACATTGAGTTTGCCGGATGCCACCTTATGTCAATTTACAAACGATCATTTAACTTTAACTGCGCCTCCCGGATTTGTTAAATACAAATGGAACGGGCAGTTGGGCAGCCAAACCTATGTCACAAGTACGCTTGGTGTTGTTAGCTTGACTGTTACAGATCAAAACGGCTGTGAGGCAACGCAAACCATAAACGTTACCAGCCATTGTAAGGATATTCATATTCCCAATGCATTTACGCCAAACGGCGATGGCATCAATGACAAATGGGTAATAACGGGTCTTGAGGGCGATCCGACTGTTAATGTGAAAGTATTTGATCGCTGGGGAGCGCCGATCTTTCAAAGCCAGGGTTATACAACACCATGGGATGGAACTTATCGAAATAAGAAAATTTCGGCAGGTGTGTATTACTACGTAATTGCCGCCCAGGGCTCCAAACAAGTTCTGAGTGGATCGGTAACCGTTATTTATTAACTGAATAGACTTTTAATAGCTTAAAGTAGTATTAACATATAAAAAGAAATCTAACTAATAATGAAACGCCCTTTAGTAAATAAAATCTTCATACTAAGCGCCGTGTTGATAACCGGTTGTACCAATGCCAGTAAACCGACTACTAATAATGCTACGGCAAAGAGGCCGGACAGTGTTAAGCAAACGACCCGTAACATAGTTGCAAATACAAATGACGATAGTGTTAAACTAACCAAACTGGTTAGGGATATTTACAAGTGGCATGAAACTAAACACCTTGAAAAAGATGGTTTTAAGCCACAGAAAAGCAACCCTACAGATACATTATTTACCGGCATTGATTTGATTGAAAATGAGGAAGCTATAAAGGAACTCAGGAATACCGGATTTTTCGCTGACGATTTCTTAAATGATTATCGGAACATTGCTGTGCGAATGGACAAGGAACTGCGCGACGGGTCATCTTTATGGCCGGAAGGTGAAATGCCGACATTTGATACTGATGCAGACGTATGGTGTAATTGCCAGGACAGTCCTGATAAATATTGGGAAAAATTAACACTCGCCGATATTAAATTTAACAAAAGCGAGGTAAGCTTTAAATGGACCTGGGGCGACAATTTTTATTACAAAGCAAAGGCGAAAAAAGAAGACAGTGCCTGGAAAATTAGTTACCTGGAAGGATTTGATATGAATGCCTACGATTGGGGCTGGTGGAAGAAAAATAAAAAATAGAGGGTCTATATGGGGTCTACGGGGTTAGAAGGGTAAAGTGATGACCTACGAAAGTTGATGGCTACCCCAAAAACACTTCTTAATTAAGGTGTTTTTCTTAATTTTAAAGAACTTTTAACCGTTATTGCACGATGAACTTTTCTATCACTTCAAAAATGACCAAATCAGAATATATCAAAGTTATGTATATAGGTCTGTATAAAAAGCCATCATTTATCATATCTACCGTTTTTGGAGTTTGCCTTTTAACTATAGTAGTTTTAGATTATTTAACCGTTACGAAATTTCTTGATGGACAGCCTTTCTACTACTTAATTTGTGGAGCTTTCCTGGTTTTTTCTCCAACACTTATTGTAATGATAGCGGTTAATCAATTGAAGTCCAATCCAAGCTTTTTAAATGAAATGACCTATACCTTCAACGACGAAAAGATTTCAGTAGAAGGAATCACTTTTAAAAGTGAACTTACGTGGGCGCACATTCTGAAACAGAAGGAGATAGGGGGCTTTTTGATTTTATATCACACCAAAAAGTTTGGTAATTTTATTGATAAGTCAAAATTGTCGCCCGAACAACTGCTTTTTATTAAAGAAAAGGTGTTCTCTAAATAATTTGCGATGCAAACGATAATATTTATGTCTTAACTAAGTCGAAGAGAATTCTCGAATGATTGATAACTCAACTCTTAAAAAGAACAAGTTGCCTATTGAAACAAACATGTACGAAAAGGAAATACATAAACCAAAGCCTAAGAAATAACAATGGATTCAAGAATGAGCGGATCGACTATATTCGGTTATTTAATTATTTTAATCATTGCGGGATTGGTCTA
Organism: Bacteroidota bacterium; assembly: GCA_030775685.1. Lineage (GTDB taxonomy): Bacteria > Bacteroidota > Bacteroidia > Sphingobacteriales > Sphingobacteriaceae > Mucilaginibacter. The sequence goes on along the minus strand of JALYIP010000082.1, from coordinate 105,966 downwards.
TTTTTTACCATCAATCATTGGGCGTAAGAAAAGAAATTCAGGAACAATATTTCTTTGTAACTTATTCTTTGGCGGCACGGGAGTTGGGTGGATAGTTTGCTTAATTTGGGCTTTGTCAGATGATTAGGCAAATATTCGGTCTGACAGGTATATAGTCTCCTTTTAAAGTTATAACAATAACACATGCCATTTTTATCCCAAATTTCGCTCCCGCCTGTGCAGGATGGCAGTTACCTGCAAAATATTCCGAGCCTTAATAATGGGTTGCAACTCAGGCTGAAAAATAATGTAACGTTTTTTGTAGGCGAGAACGGATCGGGTAAGTCTACGTTGCTGGAAGGTATTGCCGAACAGTGCGGGTTTAGCCTAAGAGGAGGTAACAGGAACCATAATTTGAATACCGGGCATAGGTTTGAAGGGTATGAATCAGCATTAGCGCCCTACTTGCAACTGTTATGGACGCCACGACGGATCAATGAGGGCTTTTTCATGCGGGCCGAAAGCTTTTTCAATTTCGCTTCTTATATTGATGAATTAGCAGTTGATGACCGCCGTATTTTCAATGCCTATGGCGGGCGGTCATTGCATGAACAGTCGCACGGGGAATCTTTCCTGTCCTTATTTAACAACCAGTTTGAATCCGGCATCTATATCCTCGATGAGCCCGAGGCTGCCCTTTCGCCGGCAAGGATTCTGGCTTTTATGTCTGTTATCCATGAACTTGATAGGAGCGGCCGGGCCCAGTTCCTGATCGTCACCCATTCGCCCATGCTAATTTGTTATCCGGGCGCTACTATTTACCAATTTGATGAGGACGGCGTTCGCGAAACGACGTACGAAAACACCGAACATTTTTATCTCACCAAATCGTTCCTGGATAATCCGGCTTTGTATCTTCGCCACTTGATGGATGAGTAATAAGGCCTAAATCAACTGGATAATGCCCGGTGTAAACTTAAAACTTACAAAACCTGCTTTCCAGGCGTTTGCGTGTACTGTCTTAAGTTTAAAAACGAACATCTTTCCGTCCGTTTTTGTTACAATCATTTCTCTCACTTATCGGTTACTATCTTGTTTATGAATGTTTTATAAATTTGGAACACGGATTGAGCAACTTAATTACTTGAAACTATATACATTTCATATTACTCTTTTTGATGCAGCGTTCTTTGGCGCGCTGTTTATCGGCCTTACTTTTATTTTGCTTTTATGCTTTTCGAAGCGCGAGAACCGTTCAGCTAACAGGTTTTTGGCAATGGCGCTGGGTGTTGCTTTTTTATGGATAGCAAAGATCTTAGCTATTGACATTCACCTGGCAGTTTTCGTTCCCGTTTGGAGCCGTTTACCGATGCAGTTTTCGCTGGCGTTTGGGCCGCTTTTGTACTTTTACGTGTTGAAGATAGCCCGGCCGGAATATAAGTTCGGCCGGAAGGATTGGCTGCATCTTAGCCCGCTGTTGCTGGAGTTTGTTGCATTTGCTTTGGCGGTACGGGAAAGTATCATAACAGGCACGGAAACTTACGATACAGAAATCTTGCACCGGTTAAACCCGGTTTTACAATTACTGGCTTTCATTTCGGTTATCAGCTATCTCTTTCAATGCCATAGGCTCATTGAAAATTACTATAAACAGCTCAAGTTTAATGGAGGAGACCGGTACCGGCTGGAACTGCGGTGGCTGGACAGCTTATTGGCTGGCTTTGGGTTGGTATGGTTGCTGTGGATGCCGGTTGAGATTTTCTCCGCGGGCTTGCAAATCACCTGTTTTATGTACCTCCTTTTATTCGCTATGATGATTTGGATGGCGGCGAAAGCATTCCTGAGGCCGGAAGCGAGCGAAATAAATAATCCACCCGTGTTTTTAAAACCAACTATGCCGGCAGAGCTGAAGCAAAAAGGGGCCTGGCTAAAAAACGTGGTTAAAGAAAATCGCTGCTATGAAGATCCTGAACTAAGCCTGGGTTCACTGGCTGCCAAACTTGATTTGCATACCCACGAATTATCGAGGATCATCAATACGGCGCTCAAAAAAAGCTTTAATGATTTCATTAATGAGTTCCGCGTTTGGGCCGTTACCCGAAAAATGCAGGATCGGGCGTATGATCATATCACCCTGCTGGGGATCGCATTTGAATCGGGGTTTAACTCCCAAAGCACTTTTACCCGTATTTTTAAGCAGGTAACGGGGAAAAGCCCGCTGGAATATAAAAATGATTTGAAAAAAGAGTATCCATCTTATAAGTTGGGCAGTCATCCCGGGTTTGCGGAGCTAATTTCGAACCAGAAATCAAACCGCAATTTTATGTTTAAGAATTATTTTAAGACAGCCTGGCGTAACCTTATCCGTAATAAAAGTTACGCTGCTATCAATATTACCGGCCTGGCAATTGGCATCGCTGCTTGCCTGCTGATATTCCTGGTGGTTCAGTATGAAACAAGTTTTGACAACTTCCACAAAAATCCGGAACGGATCTACCGGGTAGTGAATGTTACGCACGGCCCTGATGGCGTACACTCGGGTGGCGGAACGCAAGTGCCATTAGCAGACGGTCTGAAACTTGATTTTCCGCAATTAAAGAATGTAGGTTCTATTATGCTGAACGACGGTACGCATTACTCGATAGCCGGAAGCACCGTAAAAAAATTCAAGGAAGATTCTGCCTACTACGCTGATCCGCAATTCTTTCAAATATTTAATTTCAAATGGCTTGCCGGGGATAAAAAAACAGCATTGGCTGAACCCAACGCGATGGTATTGAGCCGCGCTGAAGCAGACAGGTTTTTCGGCGACTGGCATACGGCAATGGGTAAAACGGTTAAATACGAAAACAAGCGCGATTTTAAAGTTACCGGTATCATTGAGAATACACCGGCAAATACCGACTTCCCGATGAGGTTATTGTTGTCATGGACTACGCTGGTAAGTAAGGGCGGCGATCTTAACGGCAACGTACAGGATTGGGTAAGCACATTCAGTGACCAGAATACCTATCTGATTCTACCGGCAGGTATAACCGAAAAGCAGTTCAACGCCGACCTGGCTGCATTTGCTAAGAAACACATCCCGCCACCGTATAATAAAACTAACTCCCTGCAATTGCAGGCACTAACGGATATGCATTACGACACACTGGTGGGGGTATACGGCGGGCACCCATTTAGTAAGCAGCTCATCAATGTGATCAGCTTAATTGGTTTGTTTCTGTTGATTATAGCCTGTGTGAATTTCGTTAATCTTGCCACGGCCCAGGCTATAAACCGCTCGAAAGAGGTGGGGATCCGGAAAGTGTTGGGTAGTAACCGTTACCAGCTGGTGCTGCAATTTATCAGCGAAACGCTCATTATTACTTTATTCGCGGTTATACTCGCCTCGGTAATTTCTATGATCGCATTACCACTGTTAAACGATCTGCTTGAAATACAATTGAGCGCAGACTTTTTATTAAACGGATTGGTGATCCTGTTTTTAATAGGTGTGGTTGTTGGTGTTACCTTCCTTGCCGGATTCTACCCGGCCCTGGTGCTATCCGGGTTCAACCCGATAGAGGCATTAAAAAACAAGATAAAAGCCGGGCGCTCAAGCGGGATCTCCTTGCGCCGGGTATTGGTGGTAACACAGTTCTGCATCGCACAATTCCTGGTGATCGGTACGCTGGTGTTGATCTACCAGATGAATTACTTTAAGAATAAATCGCTGGGGTTTAATAAGGATGCCGTAATTACAGTCCCTTTTCCGGGCGATAGCGTTAGTGAGACAAGGATAAATGCATTAAAAGAGCAGCTCTTACAGCAGGCGGGTATCAAGGATGTAAGCATTAGCCTGTACGGGCCGGCCGAGAACAGCGGCTGGTTCAGTGATTTTAGGTTCGATAACGCGCCAAAGGCAGTCGACTTTAACTCAAGCCTGAAATGGGCCGACCCGGAATATTTCAAACTATACGATATCCGGTTTGTAGCCGGCGGGCCCTACAAAAACACCGATACCATATCCGGTTACGTGGTGAATGAAACTTTGATCCATAAATTGGGCATTACTGATCCAAAGCAGGCCATCGGAAAATACATTATGCTATGGGGTGTTCCAAAACTGAATGCCCGGATAACCGGCGTGGTGAAGGACTTTAACGCAGGTTCGTTGCGAAAAGCTATACCGCCGGTTTTGATGGGGCCATGGAAGGATCATTATTCAAAGTTTAATATCAAAATTCAATCAAAGGATGTGCACCAAACGCTGGCCGGTATTGAAGGCCTGTGGAACAAAACTTTCCCGGATGGTATTTACGAATATCAATTCCTCGACAAAACGATCGCTAATTTTTATAAAAGTGAGGACGAATTAGCCTCGCTTTATAAAATATTCGCCGGGATAGCCATATTCATTTCCTGCCTCGGCTTGTACGGCCTGGTATCATTTATGGCGGTGCAGCGCATTAAAGAAGTAGGGATCCGTAAAACACTGGGCGCTTCGGTAGGGGATATCGTGTACCTGTTCTCCAAAGAATTTACGGTGCTTATTGTGATTGCATTCGCCATATCTGCACCGCTTGGCTATTATTTTATGCATGCATGGCTGGAGGATTTTACGTACCGGATCACCATAGGCCCCGGCATATTTATCCTGGCGATCATTACCTCGGTTTTTATTGCATGGCTTACAGTTGGGTATAAATCCGTCAGGGCAGCGCTCACCAATCCGGTGAAGAGTTTGAGGAGTGAATGATATATTAAATTCCTGCATGATATGGTAATGACCAGTATCTTCGTTAAATGAATTCAAAAATATTTTCCTACAAGGTGCCGGGTGTAACGTTGCAAACAATTGATGATGATCTTAGCATCAGCCCGGTCTTTGACCGCAAGGCTATACTGGAACCGCTTAAAGAGATCTTTAAACAAGAGAATTATAAAATTGATGAGGCCTCGCTCAATTACAAGCTGATTGACGACCAGCTGTTTATCCAAGGCTTAGCCATAGAAAACGAAGAACCAAAAATCGTGGGCTTTCGTTTTGGAAAAACAGAATAGCGTATAAGGAATGAAAATCTATCAGAACACTTGTAGCGTGCTTTAAATATTTGGTTTATATTGATAAAGTAACTTGATCAAATATCAATGGTGATGATGTTAGATGGGAAATTTCTTTTACGCTAATCGGGCAAATGTTTATTTCCCAACTTATCCCATCAACCCCGGATAATACCCCGCAATCAAATCCTGATCCTTTTTAGTCAATTCCTTAATCAACCGCGGTTTATCCAGCGGCCTTAATCCCTTTTGATTAATTTCATTGATCAGGCTCCAGTTTTTGTCGGGATGTTTCGGACTTGGGTCTGCAGGTTCTTTCGCCGGTAGGTCATAACGGGTAAAATCTATCACCATTTCGGGCGTATTTTGGTGCCAGTCGCGCAGGAGCGCTAAACGGAATTCCTTGTTCATAAACCATTTGATCTCCAGGTTATTGTAGGAGTCGCCTAGGCCGGAACCGCGTTCTTCAAAGCGGTAGTTCCATTTATCGTTGTTTTTGTATTGGCTGCGCCAGATATTTCCGTATTCGCCAAAGGTTACAAACTTTGTATCAGGCCAGCGCTTTTTGGTGTCCGTTACCCACATTTCCAGCGCACCACAGATCAGGTCCTTTCCAAACTCATAAACCAGCTGTGCTTCCCAGATATTTGTTACCCAGCCAAAGCCGTTTAACTCAAAGCCCTTGTCAAAATGGATGGATTGGGTATGCATCACTTCCCTGTGCCCCAGATCCAATCCCCAGCCAACGTATGTTTCCAGCGGTCCAACACCGCGGCGACTGTTAAATCCTGTTATCTTTTGATCGGACGCCCCGCTTCGGCGGGCGCAGATAAAATCCATCGTCCAGCCATCAAGGTTTACGCAATCGATAAAGTCGCTGCTGTTTTGGGCCGGCTTGCAAAAATGCTCCTTCGACGGATAAAACGGATAGGAGGGTGAGCCGTCCGCTCCGCCGCCATCTATGTTCGACTGGCTCCAGATCACGGCATGGGCCGTGTGGATCTTCTCCTTTTCTGCCAGGTATTGTAAGTTATTGGCGGATAAAAAACCGCCCATTATGGCCTGGGGCCGGTATCCCTTACCCACAAAGCTGGTGATTGTCTCAATCGCTTCGGTCATCTCCCGGTTTATCCTTTCGCGCGGCAGGTACATGGCCGGGAAGTATCCCGGGAAATAGGAAACCTCGTCGCCGTACTTTTCCTGGCATTCAGCAGCGTAATTCCTGATCTCGACGTAATTTTTTCTTTTATCCTCTAAGGCGTTCAGCGTAAATCCCCATGTCAGTCGCCCGTCTGGATTGTTCTTGGCAAAGGCTTCCCGCATCCATTTAACACCCTCTAAAGTATGCCACGCAGCTTCATCCCGCGGGTGCAGCTTAACATCCCTGGACACTTCCCAGGGCGTAGTGCGGATCATGATACAAAAGGTGACGAACCTATTGCCGTTTAGGGAAACAGGCGGCTGGTTGCTTAACAACAGTGCATCCATACCTTTAAATAAACCAGATCCGTTGGCTGCCAGGCCCGCGCCTGTTATTGCAGCGCTTTGTACAAAAGTCCGTCTGTCCATATTGTATTGTATAATACTTGGCGCTAAATATATTAATCTTTTTTTCGGGAAATCTATTTCGATGTCTATGGATGTGACCTATAAAGAGGGTGGAAGAATGCCGATGAACGAAATTGCTGTTTATGAAGTAAAAGATGGAAAAATTGCTGCCGAACAGTTTTTTTATAAAATGTAAAATACCGGATAAAACTTACGAAGTTTTCGAAACTTCGTAAGTTTGACTCGCAAAGCTTCACTCCGCTAAAAGCTTTTTCTTTTGCGCATCATATTCAGCCTGCGTAATCCCTCCGGCGTCCAATAGCTTTTTAAGCTTTAACAACTCATCGGCAACCCCAACATGGCTGGCGGCATTTGATCCTGCGGCGGTACAAGGGGTTACCTCACAGGCCGCAATAGCCTCAACAATCCAGATGTCGTAATTATTCAATCCCCCGGTTTTTGTTGTAAATACGATCTTGTCGCCACCCGACATTTGCGAAACAGATTTGATCTTTTTGATGATGGCATTGGTAAGCGAGAAGTCCTTGCGCGCATTCATCTCATTACCATTACGGCGCGGGGGTAAAAATGATGGCTGAGTGACCTGGATATATTTAAAATTACCATCAGGCATCGATCCCATTCCAACTTTAACCGTATCGCCAATATGATAGGTTTTTCCGTTAGGCGCTTTATACTCTTTAAGGGTTTGGCAAATTGCTGTAACGGGCAATAAGGCAATCATGATAAAAAATAACTTCTTCATTTTGGTAATATTCAGGTTTTTATAAATACAAAATTAGGTGTGCAATTGTTTATTAAATATATGGCATTAAATCTATAGTCCGGTAATAATGAAGTTGATAAACGGAATTAACTTTTATGCTGGATAGCAACATCGCGAAGTCACAGGCCCCCGTTCAAATCCGTACGTTTCATTATATCAAAACCGTACGATTGTTTTAGGTAATTAGTCTTAAAAAAATGTTAATCAAATATTTATGTAGATGGCATATTTATTGAAGCCTTTTGGCATATGGGCGTTAACTCAATCAAATCATGAAAATCATCCTTACCGCGGCGTTATTCCTTATCGTTTCAAATTGTTTCGGCCAGGTAAAAAAGATAGACGACTTTGCCGTTTATAATCGCGTATTGACTATTAATAACGATGGCAAGGTAGCAGTCATTCATTTAAGTGAATCAGCAAATAATGGCGTTGCGTGGATAAAGGGCATGAAATTCACCGGCGGAAATATTGAATTTGATGTAAGGGGTAAGGATGTTTTACAACAGAGCTTCGTCGGTGTTGCTTTTCACGGGGTTAATGATACCACTTATGATGCGATTTATTTCCGGCCATTTAATTTTAGATCAGCAGACCCGGAGAAGAAGGTTCATCATGTCCAATATATCTCTGATCCCAAATTTGAATGGATGAAGTTGCGCGCTGAGTTTCCGGGTAAATATGAAAAAGGTTTGGCCACGCCGCCCGACCCCAATGGTTGGTTCCATGTGCGGATAGCTGTGAAGGGAAAAAAATTCAGCGTATATGTTAACGGCGAAGCAAAGCCATCCCTTGAAGTAGAGCAGCTGGTAAAACTAACCGGGGATATGATAGGCTTTTGGGTGGGTAATGGCTCCGGCGGCGATTGGAAAAATCTGCGAATCAGCAACTAATCTACTTTATTGCCGGGGGATGGCTCACATATTTATATAATTCCGACCCTGTAAGCAAAAACGCACCCACGCCATAAACCTCCGTACTATTTTCGGTAACCATATCCGGGCTGTCGCCAATCCGTTGAACATAGCCCAGCATGCCATCGGGATGCACCGATGAAGTAAGCGCAGCCCATGCTTTTTTAACAACTGGCCAGTATGTTTTTTTATCAAGCAGGTTATGGTTTAGCCCCCAAACCAGCGCATAGCAATAAAAACCGGTGCCGCTTGTTTCCTTAACCGGGTAGCTTTCCGGATCAAGCAATGACGCGTGCCAGCTGCCATCAGGCTGCTGTAGTGTCGCTATCCTGGCAGCCATGTCCTTAAACAGTTTTTCAAACTTAGCCTTCTCAGGGTCCTTTGCAGGCAGGTTCTCCATTACCCTAACCAAACCGGCTAAAACCCAGCCGTTCCCTCTCGACCAAAATACCTTTTTGCCATTTTTCTCCTTTCTGTTCAAATAGCTGCCATCCCTGAAATACAAGTGTTCGGTGGAATCGTAAAGGTAATTTGTGGTTTTCCACCAAAGTTTTACGGCAGTATTTAAATACTTTGGATCTTTTGTCGCTGTACTTAAATAACTTAAAGCCGTCGGCCCCATAAACAGCGCGTCGCACCAGGCCCATTCGCGCGATGCAATGTTATTCTCCCATTCCAGCGATTCATCGTGGGGTTTGGCCAAAATGCTATCAGCGAGTTTTATAAACGGCGTGATCATTTTCTTATCATGATACCTTGTATACAACAATGAATAGGTTTGACCGATACAATAATCGTCAGCCATAAAACGATTGCGACCGGTATTCCAGTTCAGGTCGTTTCCAATCTTGGTTAACGCTTCCAGGTATTTATCATTTCCTTTTATTGCACCCAGGGAATAAATGCCGGTATAACATGCGGCATTTGTCCAATCTACAGCCGGATGGTTAAATCCTTTTGTATTCCATTCATTTAGCTGCCAGTCGGCGACCTGGTGCATGATATTTAATATGTTTTCCTTTTTTAGGGTAGAGTCCTTCGTAGCCGGTATTCCCTTAGCATAAGGTATATACAGGCTAAAAAATAAAGCTATCGACAATAAACACAGGATTTTAGTTTTTACAGCTGGCATTGTTGCTTTAATTGGTAGATGCTAAAGATAAGAGAAAATGAATTTAGATGATGCGACCATGCTAAATTTCCAAGTCTAAATTGTGGTATATTTATCATAAATATCCTGCACATGAAAAAACTTTTTTACCTGCTGCTTTTTATTTTTACAGGCTCGCAGGCCGTAAGTGCCGATAAAATTTACGAGCCAATCGTTCCCAACAAAATAACAGACAGGTATATTCCTGCTTATTATCAAAATATCGGCGGCTTGCTTGGCTACCGGATGAACATTAACCTTGAAAAAAGGCTACTGCAAATAGATTCAGCCACACTTTTATCAGGCTTTAAAAAACGACCGGGAGCGCAAACCTGGATAGGAGAGCACGTTGGCAAATTCCTGTTCTCCGCATCAAAAACTTACGCATATAGCCACGATCCGCGCATAAAACACCTGATGGATGATATGGTGCAAAAGTATATCGCCTGCCAAATGCCGGATGGCTATTTAGGGACATATTTATTGAAAGACCGCTGGACGGAGTGGGATGTTTGGGCGCATAAATATGCTATTATCGGTTTGCTTAACTATTATTCGGTTACCGGTTATCAACCTGCGCTGGAATCCGCCAAAAAGGCCGCCGATTTAATCTGCAGAACATTTGGCGACGACCAGGGAAAAAGGGACCTGATGTTAGCAGGGGATCACAATGGCTTAGCGCCGGGAAGTATCCTTGAGCCAATGGTTGACCTGTACAGGTATACCGGGGATCAAAAATACTTTGAGTTTTGCAAATACATTTTACGGGCCTATGAGCAGCCAACCGGCCCGAAGATCATTATTCAACTGGAAAAATATGGAGATGTAACAAAGGTGGGCGATGCGAAGGCTTATGAAATGTTATCCTGCTTTTTAGGGATCCTGAAATATTATAAATTGACCGGGGAAGCTAAATACCTGGAACTTTTGCAAACAGCCTGGACGGATATCGCAACGCATCGTTTGTACATTACAGGCACAGCAAGTGATCACGAGATCTTTGTTGCGCCCGGCATACTTGGTGCTGAAAATAAAAATGATATGGGCGAAGGTTGTGTTACTGTCACCTGGATCCAGTTTAACCTGCAACTGCTGCAGATTACCGGGGAGGCCAAATATGCCGAGGAATTAGAAAAATCGGTTTATAACCATTTGCTGGCGGCTGAAAATCCGCAAACGGGTTGTGTTAGCTATTACACCGCATTACAGGGCGCAAAACCATATCGCTGCGACCAGGGATATTCCTGTTGTTTATCGAGTGTTCCCCGCGGCATCTCTCTAATCCCGGAAATGCTGGGTGGAACCATTGATCATGTTTTTACGGTGCTGATGTATGAAAATGCTGAAGCGACTGCAAAAATTACCACTAGCGACAATTCAAATATTTCGTTGAACATAAAATCGACCACCAGTTTTCCATTGGAGGGCAAGATCACTTATGTTATAGACCCTGCGAAGGCTGCGGCTTTTGCCATCGGTTTCCGGATTCCTGTGTGGGCGAAAAACTTTGTGGCTAAAGTCGGGAATGAAGCATACACCGGTAAAAATGGTCTGGTGTTAAGTATTAATCGCGTGTGGAAACCGGGCGATAATGTGGTTGTTTCATTTGATGTACCGCTGGAGGTTTTACCTGGAGGCGTATCATATCCACACGCTGTTGCCTTTAAACGCGGCCCACAGGTATTGGCGATAGACCAGGGATTAAACAAAGGCCTTACATCATTAAAGATGGTTGATTATGTAAACAGCACATCTCAATTAACCGACACAAAATCGACACTGCCTACCGATTGGGGATGGAAAGAGGCCTATAGCCTGCAAATGAAGGTCGGATATAAAACCCAAAGCATTATTCTTGTGCCATTTTCAGAAGCCGGGCAAAAATCAGCAAACGTTGAGGTATGGGTCAAACATTAATTCGCTATTTGTAATGATTAGTTTGAATTATGTAACTTTGCTTTATGGCGACTACAGAAACACTGGAAGAATTCTATAAAAATAAATTTAACTGGCTGCCCGAAAACCTGAGCCAGGATATTGGTCATTTTAACGTTTTTAGGATAGAGGATTGCACCGGGCCCAATGCCATGCCGATAAAATACAGCCGAAGGGATTTTTATAAGATCAGCCTGTTCAGGGGTAAAACAATCTATCACTACGCCGACAAAAGCATTAGCGCTGATGGCACCACACTGATCTTCTTTAATCCCCAGGTACCTTATACGCTCGAATCAATGTCAGGCGACAGGACCGGTTATTTTTGTATCTTCAGGGAATCGTTCTTTACTGAAATGCTGCGGAATAACATACATGAACTGCCAATGTTTGCAATAGGTGGTGAGCCGGCCTATGCATTAAATATCGAGCAGGATAAATATGTAAGCGATCTGTTTGATAAAATGTTGAATGAAATACAATCAGACTACAAATTTAAATATGACCTGCTGAGGAGTTATGTAACAGAGCTTATTCACTATGCGCTTAAAGTTTCTCCCACAAAAACACTTTACCAGCATCCCGATGCAAACTCAAGGATCACTTCCGTTTTTACAGAATTGCTTGAGCGCCAGTTCCCTATCGAATCGCCATCACAGCGGTTCACCCTGCGTTCTGCTAAGGATTACGCAGCACAATTGGCGGTTCACGTAAATCACCTTAACCGGGCCATTCGCCAAACCACGGGCAAAACTACCACCGAACATATTTTTGAGCGCCTTACCAGTGAAGCCATTGCCCTATTAAAGCACACCAACTGGAATATATCTGAAATAAGTTATAGTCTTGGGTTTGAAGAACCCGCCCATTTCAACAACTTTTTTAAAAAACAAACTAATTCAAGGCCATCGGTTTATAGAATTGTTTGAATTTTGTAAGTATTCGTTTGAATGATGCAAGCGCTTGCCCTCCGGCGTACCGTATTTTTGTTGTATGAAAAACGATAAAATTATTGAAAACAAAGTATGGTTTGTTACTGGCGCTTCCAAAGGATTTGGACTGAGCCTTGTAAAGCAGTTACTGGCAGCCGGGTATAAGGTTGCAGCTACCTCGCGTTACGTATCAAGTCTTGTTAAAGCTGTGGGTGATGTATCTGACAATTTTTTACCGCTGTACGTTAACCTTGCCGATGAAAAAAGCGTTGCGGAAGCTATTCAAATAACCGTTGGTACCTTCGACAAGATTGACGTGGCTATAAACAATGCCGGTTACGGTATAGGTGGCAGCGTTGAGGAATTAACCGACGAGGAAGCACGTGAAAGCTTTGACATCAATGTGTTCGGTACATTGAATGTTATCCGCGAGGTAATGCCTTTTATGCGCGAAAGGAAATCGGGCCACATTATCAATATCTCTTCAATAGCAGGAATTGCGCCAGGAACAGGTTGGGCTTTATACGCAGCCACAAAATTTGCGGTGATCGGCTTATCAGAAGTATTGGCAGATGATGTGAAGTCGATGGGAATAAAGGTAACGGTTGTGGCTCCGGGTGCGTTCAGAACTAATTTCTTAACCGGGGATTCGTTAGTAATGACTAAAAAGCCTATTCATGAGTACCAGGAGGTAAGAGATTCGCACACCCGCTATCTTCAAATGGATGGCCACCAGGCCGGCGATCCGGAAAAGGCTGCGGCTGCTATGATCAGCCTTGCTGATGATGATAACCCTCCCGTCCATTTGCTTTTAGGAGAAGATGCATACACCCGGGCAATGACGAAGCTTGGTGTACTTGAAAAAGAATTTCGTTTGAACGAAGAATTGTCAAAATCGATGGCTTACCAGGGCTAATGGATTCAACAGTTGTCAGCTGAAAATATTAAAATACCTTTGTGCTTTTATAAAGCATGATCGTTAGTATTTTAGGCTGTGGATGGTACGGAAAGGCGCTTGCAAAAACACTGCTAGCGCAAGGGATCTCCGTCAAAGGTTCCGTTACTTCTGCAGAAAAATTGGATTCACTTCGCGAATTGGGTATTACCCCATACGTGGTTGGCTTTACGTCTGTTAACCAGGATTACGACCCGGAGTTTTTTAAATGCGATATACTTATCATAAGTATCCCTCCGAAAACAAGGCAAGGCGAGGCCAACGATTATCTACCTAAGATAAACGGGATAATTGAAGCCATTCTTAAATATCAAATAAAGAGGGTAATTTATGTCAGCTCGACCGCTGTGTATGGCGACACTAACAGTGAGGTCGACGAGTTTACGGTACCTTTACCAGATACTGAATCAGGCAAAATATTGCTGGCAGTAGAAGAGCTTTTTCAGCGCCAAACATCATTCAAAACAACTATACTTCGTTTTGCCGGGCTTGTTGGGCCAGGCAGGCATCCGGGACGTTTCTTTGCAGGAAAAAGCGACGTTCCAAACGGAAGAGCTCCCGTCAACCTTATTCACCTGGACGATTGTATTGGTATTACACGTGAAATTATCAACAAGGACGCGTTCGGCTTTGTATTTAATGCCAGTTCATCCAATCATCCAACCAAAGCTGAATTTTATTCAGAATCGGCAAGGACGGCTGGCTTGATAATCCCCGGGTTCCGGGATGAACTAACCGGGTGGAAACTGATCGGCAGCAGGACAACAACTGAGGTACTCGGCTATAAATTCAAGGTCTCATCCTGGAATGATTGCTCATTTGATGATTAGTAGGTCTTAATATTGGCCTTTATAATCGAATCCTTTTGGGTGCCGCTTAACTTATTATCGTACTTGAATAAAGAACTCTCCCAATCGCCATAACTAACGTTTGGAATAATAATATACTTGTTGCCAAATTGTACCCTTAATTTTTCGGTAGCAGCATTCCTGCTTTCTTCGGTAGGGTGATTGTCGTATAAAGCATCAAAATCGGGAAGGTTATCACCGCATAACAATATTATCTCATGGGTTTTCAAAATATCAAGTCTGCGCTGTTCCTTGCTTGATGTTTTGGCCCTTAATATCACATGTTCAGCATTTACGTAAGGCAAGTGATACCGCAGGAGGTTTTTAATTGTTCCCTGGAGTTCGTCCTCATCCCGATTAGTTATGTAGTACACGGTAACCCCTTTTGAAGCAGCGTATTTAAAGAATGATGGTGCTCCGGGCACAGTGTCGCAAATGCCTTTGCTTGTCCATTCCTTCCAGGCTTTTAAATCAAACTCCTGGTTGCTTAATGCGCGTTGGGCGTCATAAGGACTGTTATCAAGTAGTGTCTCATCGATATCAGTAACCACTGCATATGGTTTTTTATGATGTTTTCGCAAGGCTTCGTTCAAGCGCAGGCGGGCAATATTATACGCCTGGAAGCATAATGCCCTGTATTCTGCCGCTCTTTGTTGGTAGACTGAAGCCCACACCTTCCCGTTATTGGCAATTGAGGCGGGTAAATTTTGCCCGGTTTGTGCAAATGCCGCGCAAAACAGGAGCGAAAAAAATATAACTAAAAGGCACTTTTTCATACCGTGGTGTTAACGAAATGTAAATAATGTGTAAATGTAATTAATGTGAGTATGTTTGAAATGTTATTGTTGCATGATTGTTACGCCACGGGTATTTTACGTGGTACAGATATTGCCCTTATTTGTATATTCTTATTCGAGTTTTATAATGAAGATATTTCAGCAGGCGTTGCAGTTAAAGGAGCGAAGGAGAGGATTTCACCTGATAACATCCGAGGTTACCCTCGCACTGCCGCAAATTAGTGAATTAGCTGTAGGCATTTGCCAGGTTTTTATTCAACACACTTCAGCTTCACTTACCATCAATGAAAATGCCGATCCCACGGTACGGAAGGATTTTGAAATGTACTTTAATAAAACCGTGCGGGAAAATGATCCTGATTACCAGCATGACGATGAAGGCCCAGATGATATGCCTGCGCACCTTAAAGCCGCCATTTTAGGAAGCTCGGTTACTATCCCTATCCGCAACGGGCGCCTGGCCCTTGGTATGTGGCAAGGGATATACCTGTGCGAACACCGGGATAATGCAACACCCAGGAACATAATAGTTACAGCCTGGGGAAGCGACGACCAGTCGATCGGTTAGATAAAATTAATTCAGTAACTTGCAGCACAATTGATATCTATGAAAAGAATCTTTACAATTTTGCTGCTTATTATTTGTACGGGCGCTTTTGCCCAGGATTCTCTTAAAGTATTTAACTACAACCGGGTAAATACAACAAAAACAGGCATGGAGGTTTTGGGAAGTTGGGGAATAGCAAACGTTGGTATTGGTATTGCCGGTTTGTCAAATTCAAAGGGCGGTGCTAACAGATCTTTTTATAAGATGACGACCATCTGGGGAGCGACAAACGTACTTGCTGCAGTTATCGGTACCTTGCAGAACGATCAGAACTTGTCAACTAACGGGCGGGCCACCCTCGCGGCCCAACGAAAAATAGAAAGAACCTTTCTTATAAATGGCTGCGTGGATGTAGCTTATTTAGGCGTTGGGATCTATCTTAAACAAAGGGGCGATCATAAAAACTTCTCCGATTTAAAGGGCGATGGTTCTGCTATAATAGTCCAAAGCATATTCCTGTTAATATTTGACGGAACAATGTATTCCACTCACAGGCATAACGGAAATAAGCTGCGGCGATTTTTAGAGAAGAACCCTATCGGCTTTACCGGCAAGTCGGTTGGCATCAACTTCAACATGTAACCCTTATCTTGTTTTGTAAAATTTACGTTATTGCCATTAATACGCCTTAATTCAGTTAAATTTGAGTTATGTGCGCATTAAATACCCCTTTTAAAGGCTTTCCCCTTTTAATGATCTTATGCCTGGCGGCTATTGTAAGCAGGGCCCAGCAAGCCAAAATTGGCCAAACCGAAATTACCAGGTGGCAGGATGGTAAAAATGGTGCACTCTCAATTACCTACGACGATGGTTCAATCAACCAGTTTAAATACGCGCTGCCGATAATGGAGCGGCTTAAACTACCGGCCACATTCTTTGTGATAACCGGCGGCATCCCCGAGTCAAAATATCATGGCAAGTTTATCGGTCGCCCGATAAAAGCCATAATTAAAGAATCAGCTACCATCCCCACAAATGACCATAATTTTCTTGAGCGTTGCGCTGCCGGTGGCTATTTAGGCTACAAGGGAACTATTACCTACGTTACTAAAGCGGCCAGCCTTTATGATTCGGGTAAAACGAAGGATGAGGCTTTTAAAGTAATGGACGAGCTTTACCAGAAGGTGCGTAGCGGCGGGTTTCAACCGGGATATCAGCCCTGTGATGAGGTTTTACAGGAAGATGGCTTAACCTGGGAAGATTTGAAAAACTATGGAGGCCGGGGATATGAGATTGCCAGCCATTCGATAACGCATGCCAGCATGCCGGGCCTCGATTCTGTTAATATCCATTATGAGCTGGAGAAAAGCAAGGAGGAGATCCGGGATAAAATGGGGGCGAGGTACACATTTTCGGCAGAGGTTCCCTACGGATATGAAAATGAGCGCGTAATGAAGATCGCCTACAAAATTTATCCGGCGTTACGTAATAGGATGCCTGAACCCTGGTTAAAGGAAATTGATCGCGCCAGCAAACAAACGCCCGGTAACACAAATAAAGACTATATCCAATGGCAGCGCGGTGCAACTACCAAAACACCATTGTCGTTAATGCAATCGTGGGTTGATACGGCTGTTGCAAAAAATAATACCTGGCTGGTACTGGTAATCCATGGTGTTGATAATCTTGGTTATGAAGCTTTGCGGCACACCATGCTTGATGAATATTTCCAATATATTAAGGTAAATCAAAAAGAACTGTGGATTGCAACTTTTGGGGATGTTACGCGGTACATGCGCGAACGTGAGCACAGCAAGGTAGAACACGAGAAGAAGGACGATAAAATAGTTATTACGCTTACGCAATCACTTGATAAAATAATGTACGATCTACCCCTTACCCTAAAAACATACGTACCCGCCGACTGGAAGAAAGCCTGGGTTTGGCAGGGAAAGCGGATGCAAAGGGTTGATGCGGCTAAGGACGGAAAAGGCGCCTACGTTTTATACCAGGCCTATCCCAACGGAATTGCATTGTCGTTATCCGGGAAGGAGAATTGAGTTTTAGACCATGGTCGATAGTCCAACATCGATAGCCTTTTTCTATGGTCCATGGTCTATTGACCATCAACTCCTAAAAGGAACTCCATCGTATCCACATTATCCGCATAATTCCATAGAGCCGGTTGCTGGCTTGTTCCAAAATCAACTACCTGGCTACCTGCTTTTATTGGTGCAGCGCTAACTATACATTGAATGTTATCGCTTTGCTGTTGCAGAAGATCCTGTACCGATTGCAAGTCATCATAATATTCATAAAATAACACAGCAAGGGGAGAGGACGGTGATGGATTTTCCTTTAGCAGCAAGAAATTGTTGTCCAAATGCTGTTCGTTACCTACCAGGTATATTGAGCGGTTATAACCATAATTGTTGTTGTATTTATTATGGTGGATGATCGGGTTAAATGGCTCGATAGATTCAAAAAAGGTGTTGAAACTATATCCCTTCGGTACCATTAACTTTGATACGCTGCGGCAGCCTAAACCGAAGTAATCAAAAATGTCATGCCCAAGTTTGTGAAGCTGGTCTGTAGTTTCCTCACCGGTAAGCACGGCAACGCTGTTGCGGTTTTTTCGGATGATATTCGGCACTTTGCCAAAGTAATAATCAAAATAGCGCGATGAGTTATTACTGCCGGTAGCGATAATGGCATCGAAGTTCTCCAGGCGCTCAACAAAACTGTATTGTTCTGCGAAGGATGGCTCAATATCAACCAGGATCTGTAAAATATGTTTGATAAGCCGGGAATCCTGCGATGATGCCTTTATCGACGCAAAATTGCCGGAAGCCAGCACACATAAAACATCGTGAAAACCTACCAGCGGAATATTCCCCGCCAAAATCAGCCCTACTTTTTTAATAGATCTATCGCTTTCAATGTTATAATTGTTCAACCATTTGGTTAGATCCTCTTTGTTTAACATCCTGCTGATAGCGCCTACAGCTTCGGTGACGCTTTCTGGAGTAAACCAGGCGTTGTATTGTTTTTCTGTTTCTATTAATGCTAATAACTGCTCGTCAGGGGTGGATAAGCGGTTTCCAAGGGCGGCGAAGATCTCTATTAATTGCGTTTTATTAAATTTTGACATATATATGGTAAGGATTGAAACCCTTAAAATCTTTTTTTGTTATATTTGCATGTTTGTTAACAGCAGGCAAAGTTATTGAGATTATAATATTAAAAGAACGATGGCGATTAAAATCACCGATGAATGTATAAATTGCGGAGCTTGTGAGCCGGAATGCCCTAATAATGCTATTTACGATGCAGGCGCTGCCTGGCGCTTTTCTGATGGTACAGGATTAAAGGGTGTGATTGATTTTGGCGATGGGAATACCCTGAGTGCGGAAGAAACACAAGCCGCATTATCTGATGATATCTATTATATAGTTCCTGATAAATGTACAGAATGTGTTGGTTTTCATGATGAACCGCAGTGTGCAGCCGTTTGTCCGGTTGATTGTTGTGTGGATGATGAAGATATCCGTGAAACAAAGGAAGAACTGCTTGCCAAAAAGGAATGGCTCCATATGGGAGAGTAACAAGTCTGTTACAATCTGGAAAAGGGAATGGTATATGATACTTTTCCCTTTTTTTGTATGTCGAAACATTTAACCTGGTCTTTCGTACACAGCTTCACTTTTATATGGAATACGGTATTTGTAATCTTTCTATTATACCCCTTCGTGCTGAAGCTAACGATAGGAGCGAGCAGGTGTCGCAGGTTTTGTTTGGGGAAACGTTTGAGATCACAGAATGGAAGGATAACTGGGTAAGGATTATAACTTCTCTTGATAATTATCCCGGTTGGATAAGTAAATTGCAATTTAATATGCTTGGGCACTTAGCCTATAAACGCATTCTGCAGACTCCGCCACCCATAACTCACCGGGCGGTAACCCAAGCCTGGAAAATAACAAACAATAGTATACTTTACTTGCCAATTGGCAGTTCACTGTCTTTTTTAGAGGGCACTACCTGCAGGATAGGGGACGAAAAATTTGAGATAATAGGTGAGATCGGTGAGACTGAAAATATAGCCATCACAGCAAGCTCTTTTTTGAATGCGCCTTATTTGTGGGGGGGGCGTACTCATTTTGGTATCGATTGTTCCGGGTTTACACAGGCTGTTTTTCGTTCGCAGGGAATTAACCTTAAGCGGGATGCTAGTATGCAGGTTGAGCAGGGGCATGTCATCAATTCGCTAAATGATGCCCGGTTGGGCGACCTTGCCTTTTTTGAGAACCAGGAGGGGAAGATTGTTCACGTTGGCATTATGCTCAATAATGAGCGGATAATTCATGCATCAGGAAAAGTTAAGATTGATGGTATTGACCAGAAGGGTATTTACGCCGAAGATCAAAAACGCTACACCCACAAATTAACTACGGTTAAAAGACTTTTTTAACTGTCGAAATTAATATCCCAAACAATTACCTTTTTATCATCACTTACAGAAAGCAGTTGATTGCTATTCCAGGCAAGCTTATTAATGGATAACTGGTGCCCGGCGTAACCTTTCTCGCGACTAATGTTTTTGTATAATTTAAAATCGTCAGCACCCCAAATCTTTATGCTTTTATCCATGCTTCCGGTAGCAAAATATGGCTGGGTGGGATGAAATGCAATACTATTTACCGCAAACAAGTGGGCCGGGATATTATGCAAAAGACTGTAAGTTGCCGTATCCCAAATCTTTACCTGCGCATCCCGTCCGCCTGAAACCAGATAATTGCCATCAGGCGAATATTGCAAAGAAAAAACCGACATGGTATGACCGTGGAGCGTTTTTATCAGTGTATAGTCCTCCAGGTCATAAATATGGATCTGGTTGTTCCTGCAGCCAAATGCCACCTGTTTTTCATCAGGCGAAACGCTGATACATCGTATTGTGTCGTCTGAAACTTTTACCGTATGGAGCAGTTCAAATGCTGTTAAGCTCCAGATAGAAACCGAACCATCTTCCGATGCTGCCAATAACTCCTGTTTCCGTTTAACAGATTTAATATCGAATATGGGCTTTTGATGCTGCTTCAGTGGCGGAAGCAATTGCTGTTTCATGAAGTCAAAGGCTAAAACATCACCGCTGCGTAAACCTGTAAATAATAGCGGTAAATCAACCGGGCAATGAATGGCATAGATTGATGCTGCAACCGGAAACATGACTTTTATAAAAGCATTATTCTTAAGGCTCCATTCCACCAATCCCTTGTCATTACCGCCGGTAAATAAGATACCCGGCTTTTGCGAAAGCTCCAGCGTAAATATCGGGTTGCCGTGGCCGGTTAGTTCAGCTATTTTTTCTACGAGCATGTTATTTAGTCGATAGACCATGGACGATAGACCATAGCTATCCATCATTTACCATGGACTATGGACCATCGACTATGGACTTATTTCTGTCTCTCCTCTAAATTCTTGGCTATCCGCTCCAGGTTTAATCCCTTTTCGCGGAGTAAAACTATCAGGTGGAAAACAAGATCGGACGCTTCATTAATAAGGTCTGTTTCTGTTTCAGCAAGGGCAGCTATAACAGTTTCAACTCCCTCTTCACCAACCTTTTGTGCTATTTTATTTAAACCTTTACTACGCAATTTATTAACGTACGATCCCTCTTGTGGGTTCTCATACCTGTCGGCAACTATGGCTTCCAGCTGTAATATAAAGTTCTGGTTGTATTCTGTTTT
This sequence comes from Bacteroidota bacterium, assembly GCA_030775685.1. Lineage (GTDB taxonomy): Bacteria > Bacteroidota > Bacteroidia > Sphingobacteriales > Sphingobacteriaceae > Mucilaginibacter. The sequence continues at coordinate 84,778 of JALYIP010000082.1, read as the reverse complement.
AAAACAACTGCGTGAACCGGTATGGCAGGTAGGCCCGTCGGCTTTAACCTTTATCAATAAGGTATCGTTATCGCAATCAATGTCGATGCTTTTTACATGCAGGAAATTGTTGCTGGTTTCTCCCTTAGTCCAAAGCCGTTGTTTTGAGCGGGAAAAGAATGTTACTATATTTTCCTGTACAGTTTTATCGTAAGCTTCCTGGTTCATATAGCCAAGCATCAGCACTTCAAGTGTTTGCTCATCCTGTATAATAACCGGTACCAGCCCGTCTGTTTTGTTGAAATCGATGTTCATATTATTTGTTTTATGCAAGCTAATCTACACGTCATGCCGAACTTGTTTCGGCACCCCACAGGACAATTAGCCTGCTCGGTATAGACCAAACATGTGAGGTGCTGAAACAAGTTCAGCATGACACGCTTTTATATGTTTAAACTTCCCTCACCTCAATATTATTCTTTCTCAGAATCCTTTTCAGATCCGGGATCAAAATCTCCCCATAATGAAATACTGAAGCCGCCAAAGCTGCATCAACATTGCTTTGTTCAAATACATCCACAAAATGCTGTACCGAACCTGCTCCTCCTGATGCAATCACCGGGATATTAACCGCGTTATTCACCTGTTTTAAAAAATGGTTGTCAAAGCCAGCCTTTGTACCGTCGTGATCCATTGATGTTAAAAGGATCTCACCGGCGCCGCGGCTTTCTGCCTCCAGGATCCAGTCGAGTGTTTCCTTTTCAGTTGGCAGCCTGCCGCCGTTTAAGTGTACAATGTTTTTGTTGGCGATAACTCTCGTATCAACCGCTATCACCACAAACTGAACGCCAAAAGCTTTCGCCAGTTCGTCTATCAAAGCCGGGTTACGTACTGCTGCCGAATTAATGGAAATCTTGTCCGCCCCGGCGTTTAAAAGCGCATCAGCGTCTGCTATTTCATTAATTCCGCCGCCAATGGTAAAGGGAATGTTTATCTGGCGTGCTACGGCCTTAACCAACTCAACCATTGTTTTACGGCGTTCAACAGTAGCGGTAATGTCCAGGAAAACCAGTTCATCGGCACCTTGTTGCGAATAATTCCAGGCAAGCTCAACCGGGTCGCCTGCGTCGCGCAGATCAACAAAGTTTACACCTTTTACAGTGCGGCCATCCTTAACGTCCAAACAAGGGATAATTCGCTTTGCGAGGCCCCCCGGCCCCCTAAAGGGGGAGCTAGAAACGTATTGTGTTATAGTATCCAAAATTTTTTGCAACTGATTAAATATTTCTCATTCTCATAACAAACTTCTGTTCCCCCTTTAGGGGGCTAGGGGGCTCTTAGATAGAAATAAGGGCATCAAGGTTCCAGTTTTTTACGTCTTCAACAGTGATGTGGCCCTCGTAAATTGCTTTACCAACCACGCACGATTCAACTTTTATCCGGCTTAATTGCTCCACGTCGTCCATTGAGCTTACGCCACCTGATGCGATCAGTTTAATAAAAGGGGAGTGGTCAAGCAGTTTTTCGTAAAGCTTAATCCCAGCGCCACCAAGCTTGCCGTCTTTGTCGATATCTGTACACAAAAAACGGAAGAAACCTAATTGCAGGCATTTATCAACATAATCCATCAGCTTAATGGGTGAGCTTTCCATCCAGCCGGAATACTTGATCACTTCGTCCAATACGTCGATGGCGATAACCACCTGGTCGGAACATTTGTCTTTACCACAGATCTCTTTGCTTAGTTCAGGTAAAAACGTTGGGTTGGTAAGCGCCTGGGTGCCAACAATAACCCGGTGAACACCGGAATCTATCAATTCCTTCACCTTTTCGATACTACGGATACCGCCCCCGTATTGCACCTTCATGTCGGTTTTATGAATCACATCAAAAAGATACTCCTGGTTCGAGAAATCGTTTTTTGCGCCGTTAAGGTCGATGATGTGAATAAAGTTAGTGCCATTTGATTGATATTTTTCTATCATTTCCTCTAGGGAAACGTCGTATTCTGTAACCTGTTGGTAGTCGCCTTCGCGCAGGCGCACCACTTTTTTGTTCAAAATATCAATTGCAGGAATAATGTACATGTTTTTAAATGTTTGAGAAGTTTTTTAGTAATGTTTCACCATATGCGCCTGATTTTTCGGGATGGAACTGTACACCATAGAAATTGTCCCGCATAATTGATGCCGAAAACTTGTTTATATAAGTAGTTGACGATAAAGTGTATAAATTATTATACTCAATAAAGTATGAATGTACAAAGTAAAAGTGTGAACCCACCGGAATATTTTCAAATAAAGGATTTTCCAATTCCGTGTAAACCTGGTTCCACCCTGTATGCGGCACCTTAAGGTCGGTACCGCCGGCGAATTTTAAGGTCTTTATCGGGAAAAGATCAAGAAGATTTGAATCCCCTTCTTCAGAATATGAAGTAAGCAGTTGCATCCCCACACAAATCCCTAAAATGGGTTTTGTAAGCGCTTTAATAGCAGGCACCAGCCCGGTACTTTCCAGTTTATTCATGGCCGCGCCCGCATGCCCAACACCCGGAATAATATAACGGTCGAATTGGTCAAAATCTTCTTCCTTGTTGATCATCCCATAAGGAATCCCGAGCCGCTCCAGGGCAGCAGTTAGTGAGAAAATATTCCCGGCGCCGTATCGAATGATGCCTAGCCCCCCCCAGCCCCTAAAGGGGGAGCTAAGAGCTTGTGTTATTGTCTCCAATACTTTTTCTGGTTGATTGTATATTTCTTCATTTTTAAATCGAAGTACCCTGATACCATCATTTTCAATATTAAGCTGTCTTTCTAAGTCATTCTTAGCAATGTCGGGAAGTTCGTGTATGCTCCCGTCAACCTCAATAATTAATTTATGTTGATGACAATAAAAGTCTGCAATATAAATACCTAGCGGATGTTGCCTTCTAAATTTCGCACCAAGTTGATTACCCTTTAAATAGCCCCATAATAACGTTTCAGCAGCCGTCATGTTATTTCGTAGTGCCTCTGCATTCTTAAATATCAAATTACTTGCACCTAAAAACATCCGCTTTTTCATAATTCTACTTCTGTTCCCCCTTTAGGGGGTTAGGGGGCCTCTACTTCTGTTCCCCCTTCAGGGGGTTAGGGGGCCTCTACAGTAATCCCTTTGTGCTTGGTAAAACCATCTTATTCACATCCCTTTTCACAGCCATTTTAATTGCTTTGGCAAAGGCCTTAAAGATAGCTTCAATTTTATGATGCTCGTTCTCGCCTTCTGCTTTTATATTCAGGTTACATTTTGCGGCATCGCTGAACGATTTAAAGAAATGGAAGAACATCTCTGTTGGCATTTCGCCTATTTTTTCCCGTTTAAATTCAGCGTCCCAGACAATCCAGTTCCGGCCGCCAAAATCAATGGCTGCTTGTGCCAGGCAATCATCCATCGGTAAACAAAAGCCGTAGCGCTCAATGCCTTTTTTATTACCCAGGGCCGAAGCAAACACTTCACCCAGGGCAATGCCCGTGTCCTCTACCGTGTGATGTTCATCGATATGCAGATCACCATTAGCAACGATTTCTAAATCGATACTGCCGTGGCGCGCAATCTGATCCAGCATGTGGTCAAAAAAATGAACGCCAGTTGATACCTTTGATTCGCCGGTACCGTCAAGGTTTATTTTTATGTAGATGTCTGTTTCCTTGGTGCTGCGGCGGTGTTCAAACGTCCGTTCGCCCAACTTTAAAAATTCGTAGATCTTTTGCCAGTCGGTAGTTTCGAGGGCTACTGTGCTTTTTACGGCGTCTTCCTCGGCCTGCCCGCTAAATTCGTGGCTGCCCAGGTTTGAATTATCGTTTAGCCAAATTGCCTTTGCGCCTAAGTTATGCCCGAGCAGTACGTCATTCTTACGGTCGCCTATTGTAAATGACCCCTTTAAATCATACTTCTCCCTGTCAAAATATTGCAGCAGCATCCCAATTCCCGGTTTACGGGTGGGTGCGTTTTCGGCAGGGAAGGTACGGTCGACACAAATATTTGAAAACACTACGCCTTCATTCTCAAAAGTCTTTAAAACAAAATTCTGCACTGGCCAAAATGTGTCTTCCGGGTACGACGCTGTTCCCAAACCATCCTGGTTGGTAACCATTACCAGTTCAAAATCAAGCTCTTTTGCAATTTTAGGCAGGTATTGCAAGGCGCCGGCATAAAACGTAAGTTTTGCAAAAGAGTCGATCTGCTCATCCGGGGTTTCTTCTATAAGTGTGCCGTCACGATCTATAAAAAGTATTTTTTGCAGATTGCTCATTTAAAGTTTTGTAAAGTTTTGAGTAATATGTTGTTTTCGTCCGGGGTTCCAACGGTTATGCGCAGGCAGCCTTCACAAAGTTCAACTTTTGAACGGTTGCGAACGATAATGCCCTGGTTAACCAGGAAATCATAGATGCCGTTTGCATTTGTAGTTTTCACCAGGATAAAGTTAGCATCGGAGGGGTAGATGTCTACCACAAAATCAAAGTCCTTCAAACCCAAAACCAGCAGGTCTCTTTGTTGTAAGGTTTCCTTTATCCAAAGATTTACTAAATCAACGTTGGCTAATGCCTGTAAAGCCAGTTGTTGTGAAGCTTCGTTAACGTTATACGGTGGCTTAACCTTGTTCATCACCTCGATGATCTCTTCGCTGGCAAAGGCCATTCCCACACGTAAGCCCGCAAGGCCCCAGGCTTTTGAAAGCGTTTGTAAAACTACGAGGTTAGCATATTCTGTAAGCTCCTGGATAAATGTTTTTTGCCGACTGAAGTTTATATAAGCCTCATCAACCACAACAATGCCGCTAAAATTAGCCAATAAGGTTTCCACATCAGTACGATCAATGGAATTGCCGGTAGGGTTGTTAGGTGAGCAGATAAAGATCAGTTTGGTATGCTCATCAATAGCTTCGGCAATGCCCTCAAGATTCAGCTGAAACTCTTCTGTAAGCGGCACATTCTTTACTGCCACGTCATTTATATTGGCCGACACCTGGTACATGCCATAAGTAGGCGGAACGAGGATCACATTATCCACACCCGGGTTACAAAAGCTGCGGAACAGAATATCTATGGCCTCATCGCTGCCATTGCCTAAAAATATATTGCGTGGTGGAACGCCTTTAATCTCGGTTAAACGTTTTTTAACTTCAAATTGCAATGGGTCCGGATAACGGTTATATGCCTGCTCCAACGGAGAGCCGTATGCATTCTCATTCGCATCCAAAAAAACACTTGCTTCACCCTGGTACTCATCACGCGCGGAGGAGTAGGGGGTTAGATTTTTGATGTTTTCTCTTAGTAAGCCCCCTAACCCCCTAAAGGGGGAATTTCCATCGGCACTACTGTAATATTGTTTGTTTATATCTTCACTCATTTTAATATTCTTTAGGATGTAACTCCCCTTTAGGGGTTATTCTCACCGTTGCGGCTTATTAGCCTTTAGGACGTAACTCCCCTTTAGGGGGTTTGGGGATTCTCACCGTTACCGCATTCTTATGCGCATGCAAGCCCTCCAATTCCGCTAATATCTCGACCGATGGACCGATATTTTGAATGCCTTCGGGTGTGATATATTGAAAGGTGATTTTCTTCACAAATGAATCAACCGATACACCGGAGTAGGCCCTTGAATAGGAGCTTGTTGGCAGGGTGTGGTTAGTTCCTGATGCATAGTCACCGGCACTTTCAGGGGTTAAATTGCCAAGAAAAACCGAACCTGCATTAATGATATGAGCAGTGATGCTCTCCCAGTTTTCTGTGGCCAGTATCAGGTGCTCCGGCGCATAAGCATTACTAAAGTCCATTGCCTTGGAAAGATTATCCGCTACAACGATGTATGAATTATCCATAGCTACTTTTGCAATTTCGGCGCGTGGCAGTATAGGCAATTGCTTGTCAAGCTCAGCCAAAACTTCATCTGCTATTTTGTTTGATGTACAAACCAATATCGACTGACTATCCATGCCGTGTTCTGCCTGTGCTAAAAGATCGGCTGCAACATAAACCGGGTTGGCAGTTTCATCCGCTATAACCAATACTTCTGACGGCCCGGCGGGCATATCGATGGCAGTAGTAGTTGTCGATTGAATAATAGTTTTGGCCTTTGTTACGAACTGATTGCCGGGGCCGAAGATCTTATCAACCTTTGTAATCGTTTCGGTGCCGTAAGCCATGGCTGCAATAGCCTGTGAACCACCGGCAAGGTAGATCTTGTCTACACCAAGCAATAAAGCCACATAGGCTATAAAGGCATTTACCTTCCCGTTTTTTTGTGGCGGCGAGCAAACTACTATTTCACTGCACCCGGCAATTTTTGCAGGGATGCCCAACATTAAAAAGGTGCTTGGTAAAACGGCTGAACCGCCCGGAATATACAAACCAACCTTTTCAATTGGCCTTAATTCGCGCCAGCAGGTTACGCCGGGCATAGTTTCTACTTTGTCCTCATCTCTGAGCTGCGCAGCATGAAACTTATAAATATTGTTGTACGCTATTTCTAATGCCGCCTTTTGCTCGTCAGTAACAGTCGAAGCAATTTCCGTTAGTTCATTCTTATCAAGATAAAGCTTATCCAGCTCAACCTTGTCAAACTTTAAAGCATAATCAAGTAGTGCACTGTCACCGTTTTGCTGAACATGTGCAATCACATCCTCAACTATAGCACGGATCTCGTTGGCCGGATCAACGTTGCGCTGAACCAGTTTTTGGATCTCCTGAACACTTAAATCGGAATAGTTAAATACTTTCATAGTTCCGGCCCCCAAACCCCCTAAAGGGGTGTTACGTCCTTATGGTTAATTCTATTTACTCTAAGCCCTACCTCTTACTCCCCCTTCAGGGGGCCGGGGGGCTTCCTCTATAATATTATCTTCTCTATCGGCATTACCACAATACCTTGTGCGCCTGCTTGTTTTAGCTGACTGATCCTGTCCCAAAAATCACGTTCGGGGATCACGGTATGAACAGCAACCCAATTTTCTTCAGCCAAAGGCACCACCGATGGGCTTTTAACGCCCGGCAATAAAGCCGTAACTGCCGACAAGTTATCTTTATGAACGTTCAAAACTACGTATTTGGTTTCCTTTGCACGCAGTACAGATTGGATCCGCTGGATCAATTCCTTTACCAAATCCTCATCTTCGCTTCCTTTACGCCCGATCAATACCGCTTCTGACGACATTACATCTGCAAATGGCTTTAAGCCGTTGCTTTTCAACGTACCGCCGGTTGAAACCAAATCGCAGATAGCATCACTTAGGCCAAGACCAGGAGAAATTTCAACCGAGCCCGATATAGTACGGATATCAGATGTTATACCCTGTTCCTTCAGAAATTTACCCAATATAACAGGGTAGGTGGTGGCAATAGATTTGCCGTTCAAATCGGCCAGGCTTTGAATATTGTTGGTGTTTGGCACAGCTATTTTAAGGGAGCATTTGCCAAAACCAAGGCGCTGCAGGTAGCTTACCTTAACCTCGGTTTCTTCAATCACATTTTCGCCAACTATACCCAGGTCGGCAATGCCGTCCTGAACATATTCCGGGATATCATCATCACGCAAAAAAAGAATTTCGAGCGGAAAGTTTGAAACGGGGGAGATAAGCGAGCTCTTATAATTTTCAAAATTAAGGCCGCAGTTTTTTAATAATTCAACGGATTTTTCGTTGAGCCGACCCGATTTTTGGATCGCTATTTTAAGTGTTTTCACTGATTGAGTTTAAAGGAACTATAATAAAAATATAAACGGAGGGTTGTTATTTCGCGTAGAAACATACATTATCTAATCACCACATGGTGGTGATGGTGCAGGTGCAAATGATATAATGTATAACCGTTCATTTTTTTGTATAGTAAAACGATAGATATTGAGCGCAAATATAGGCAACTGTTTATTAAATCAAAATTAAATTTCGATTTGATTATTGTTTAGTTAGCACGGCAAAATTTAATTCCGGAATTTATAAGGCGTGATCGGCTGGCAAATTTACGCCATTACAAATCTTTTTGGCTGTCCAGTCCTCATCCGGGGCACTCCAAAATGGATCAGATTCCGGCAGGCCTAAGGGTAGTAATATTGCCGAAGAAAGGTATAAACTGCCTGTTGAAATATAGCTTTCCGCCAATAATGGCTGATGTCCATATAATCCAATGCGCGACCAGCCATTATCATCAAACAAATCTTTGGAGGATGTGAATTTGTTTATTACCGCGGTTAGTGCACAACGTACCTGCGCCGGTTTGATCTGTTCAGGTAATTGATGTTGCAGCGCAATATTGGCTAAATGATGAAAAGCGCCGGTACGATATGTTATCGATCTGCCTATTATTGGATAAGTGCCGTCGGCCGCTATTAAGCGCTCCTGGATAACTGCATATCTTAAGTTACGGGTCAGTACTTTTTTCTGGACGGGTTCGAAATCAGCATTTTTTACAATTGCTATCTTTAAAACATCATAAAGGTAGGGGTGGATCACAAAGCTGTTGTAATAGTCCCAATGAAACTCGGCACCATCGCCATACATGCCATCGCCTTTGTACCATTCCTCATGACGTTTTATGGCATATGCTATCCGCTGCAAATCAAATGGCTCACTTACTGTGATGAAAAATACTTCAATCATAGCTGCAAATAACAGCCAGTTATTTTCGGGCGGCTTAATTTTATGGGTTTTCAGTAAGCAGGTGACAACGTTTTTCTGCACATTACCATCCAGGCTTTTCCATAATTTCGGACAACGAACAAGTGCGTAGGCAAAAAAGGAAGCATCTACCAACGGTTGCCCGCCTTCATCGCCCCAGTTCATATAGTCCCTGGCAATTGGGTTTGTAGCGTTTTTAATTCCCTTTAATGCGAGTTTGAAATATTTGTCCTGGAGTTTCTTTTCTGTGGGATTTAATTCATCCAATTGCAAAAAGGGAGCAATACCCGCAAGCAAACGCCCAAAGGCTTCCAGGTGCGTATATTTTGCCCGGTCGGTAACCAGCGATGGGTCTTTTGTCTCAACGGCCATTTTTTCCTTGAGCCGATCAGCTGCAAGTGCAGTCAATACCGGATCGGCAAGTTTTTCGAGATAATCAATCCAAAGGTTCCGGGCATTTGTGGCGGGTGAGAGAAAACTCTCCGCATCAACTGGAATAGAAGAAGATACCAGCGGGGTTATGCCTAATATACCGGCATTTTGCAGAAATCTCCTTCTTTTCATATTACCTTAGTTGCCCTCGTAGTAATAAATATCACCTTCTTTTGCGCCACCAATTCTTACCAGTTTTTTGTTCTTCATGATATCCGGCAAGCTGATCAGTTCGGTGTTGTACAGGTTGGTAAACCAGATCAAATAGAATCGTTTTTGTGCGTAAAATTTCTCTACGCCTGCTTTTGGTTCCTTATGCGGTATCACGGTAGACGACATTCGGGTAAACAGGTAAACTGCTTCGTCCGCATCGGTATAGATCGGGATACCGGGCTTAAACAAATCCTTGTGATGTCTTAGATACACTATAAATTCCGACTTATTCCAGTCGTCATCGCTATAACCCGGCACGCCGTAGTCACATTCATCATCATAGCGCTGGTAATCAGTTAAAACGGTGAAATACTCAAAGGCCAGCATCAAAATAATTGCAACTGATGCCAGGGCATACTTGGCTTTCGATTTAACCAGTATCAATACATCAGGAACCCAACTGGTACACGAGATGAGTAACGGAATAAACATCGGCGAAAGCAGGCGGCTATTGATCCGTTCATAGCGGGAAATACTTGCAGAGATCACTATAAATAGTCCGTAAACTATGGCAAATGCAATTACAATGTTTTCATAACTGTTTATGCGGCCTTTAAAAGCCTTCCAAAGCAAAATGCCGATTAAAGCCAGCAAAACTATTGAAGTAATGGCAGCAGCAAATGGATATGCAGCTTTGCTTAAACTGCCCCAGTCGCAAATTACGGTGCCGAAATAATAGAGGTTATCTTTAAATGGGGTGATTGACGGATACCGCGTGCCCGTGCTTAAGCCTGAATTTATCCTGTTTAGTATTAAATTGCCAACTATCAGCGAAATGGAAACAAAACCAAATATCAAGATATGGCTTATCTTCTTTTTGATAGTCAGTTTATTATCCAGCAATAACATTAGTCCGCCTGCACCTACAACTGTCACGCCCGCATAACGGGTAATAAAGCTGATTGCTGTAATAACTGCAACCCATATTAAAGCCTTGGTGCTATGTGTTTGCAGGTATTTCCAGTAAGCGATGATGAAGAGTAGGATCTCAAAAATGAATAAGGTCTCAGACCATAGATAGGTATAGATCTCCAGCAATCCGGGACTTAAAATAATAGCGATCAATATGAGCCATTTATAGATCCGCGAATGCGAGATGAATTTCTCCATGATCCAGCCGCTGGTAAATATTACTGCTGCGAATAAGGTCGCGTTGATCATGGCACCAGCCTCAATGGGGTCAACTCTTGTTATAAATTGGATAATGGAAAGAAAAAACGGATAGAATACCGGGAAGAAAACAAGTGGCCCCTTGTTAAAAGTCAACAACGACCCATGAGCCTGGATATTGGTTGCGGTACTGGCATACATAATTGAGTCGGGCGAGATGCCAACACCGCTGTACTTTGTGAACAGGTAGATAACAATAAAACCAATAATGGCGGCTATTAATGAATCGAGATTATTTAAATAGCGTTTACCGTTCATGTTGTTAAAGGTTGTAAAAGTTGTAGTTGTTGTAAAGGTTACAAAGGTTGTAAAAAAAGAAATAAATATGAACCGCTAATAATGGCCCGTAATTCAACATTTACAACCACTACAATGTCTACAACTTATTCCAACCCTCATTCAATTAAATCCAGTATTTCACTAATAGGCTGATCGCTGTTAATCAGAATGCCTTTTACGCCTGCTGCTGTGCCGGCCTCAACGTCTCTTTCCCTGTCCCCGATAAAATATGATTTTGCTGGATCGAGGTTATATTTTTCAATCCCCTGCAACAATAAACCGGGCTTTGGCTTGCGGCAGTCACAGTCGCCTGTAAAAGCAGGATGGTGCGGGCAGTAAAAAAAGTCGGTTAATTCAACACCATGTTCATGGTATACTTTTTTCAGGCTGTTGTGCATTTTAGCTAGCTCATCTTCACTATACCAGCCTTTTGCCAAACCACCCTGGTTGGTGGCCACCAATAGCATATAGCCTTTATCCTGCAGCGATTTCAATGCGTCGAAGTTGTCAAGGATATGGAAATCTTCAATTCTGCGTACATAGTCGCCCATTTCCTGGTTGAGCACTCCGTCGCGGTCTAAAAAAACGGCTTTGTTTTTAGGTGGCATTTAGTTAAATTTTTGCAAAGGTAACAATTCTTAAAATATGCGTTTTAAACATGGCGCTAAAGCAAAAAAGCATGACAACCATAATTGCCATGCTTTTTGTTATTTAAATATCCGTAAGGGTGAAGTACGTTTTAGTTAGAACTGAAGTTATAAGGCACAGCGTTAAAACCGCCGCCTGATACAACTGCAAATGTTTGAGAAATTATTGTGGTGCCGGTACTGTCATAATTATTAACTACGGTAGTAAAGTTAAACGTTCCAGTAATCTTATTCTTTACTGAGTCAACAGCGCTGACAACAACTGTGCCCGAGCCGGGAATAATAATGCCGTTTGGCGTATAAACGAGATTACCGTTCGAGTCTTTTTTTGGAGTTAAAAACGCCATTCGCAAGTTAGGCGAGGCATCAACCGTAAACGTACCCAACGGAAAACCGCTGGTATTTGAAGATGATGGCCGTGTAAGCGATATAGTTACTTTTTTACTGTTTGCAGTCCCTTCAAAAGTAACGGTTTTCGTATTAGCAGCGGAGTTATATACTAATGTTGAAGTTACAGTATCAGTGTACCAGGAAGTGTCCCGTATATTAGCGATCATTAAGGATGTTGAGACTGAGCTAGCAACTACAGTGTCTTTTTTACAGTTTTCCAGAAATAAAAGGCCCGATAACAAAATAGCAATAAGTGAAATTTTCTTCATATATGATTATTTAGCAAAGGAACGACTTTTAGCTAAATTTAATATAAAGTATTTCGTTTTTTACATTTTTTAACAATTGGCCCTTGTATGGGCCAATTTTATTAACATTTTGAGACTGCTGATTTTGCCGCTTTGCAGCTAAAAAAGCTATTTAAAATAAGATAATGGGATCTCCTTCCACATTCCGCCTGACAGGTGGCCGGTGAGTAATTCGTAAATAAGGTATAACGGCCAGAATATGTAGCTGATTAAAAGCAATATAAGATTATGATTGTAGTACCAGTTAACCATTAGCGAGTAAATACCTAACACGAGGTACAGGATACTTGAGTCTCTTTTTCCCATAATTTAAGTGATTAATTGTTGTAAATTGTTTTCAATTATAAGCAAATCTGACCGTTATTTAACACATTTTATACAATCTTTAGTATAACGTAACGCCTGTTTGCTAAATCGAAGCAGCTATTGTTAATAACTATTAATTAAGCGCGGTTAAGTTAAATTTGTTTCTTAAGCATAATTATATAACTTGCCACCCATATATTTTGAATAAATATATTAGTTGAAACCAATTTATAAAACAAAATGCCCAAACAAGGGTTTAACTTAAAAAAAACAAAAACTTATCATGGCAACAACAAATGGTATTACTGCTTATTCAGTAAAAACAAAAACTAAGAATGTACCGATGATCGATCCTGTTATTGATATTAAATCAGGCCGGTACATCGCAACAGGAAAAGACAGCGCCGGTAACAAAATGGCTGCAATTATGGGCAAGGCAACTGCTGAAGAACACATAAAAAGCGGAGCCGCTAAAAAAGGTTCTGGCTGGTAGTCTGCAAATTGTTTGTATTAACCATTAGTTTTACATAAAACTGATGGCCGATCATACCTGGCTTAAGTTTGTATATGTTTAATCATATTATACTTATGCCAGGTATAAATTTTTAATGGCTTTGTAAGAAGTTTACAAGGTTTCTTTAAACTGCGTAGTTTAAGCTTTGAATCCGCTCCCGGTAAGCACCCGGCAACAAGGCATTCTTTAGGCCGCCCTCTAATTTAACTATACGCAAAAGCTTGTATGACAAAAGGAGTGGTTTAATCCAGGCTATTTGTTGCGATAACAGCTTTTCCTTCACTTCGCTGGGTACAAGAATTAACTGCACCTGTTTCAAAATCGCATACCTTAATACACCCAAATGCTTTTTATACTGCGTGTATAAGTCGGCTGTAAAATCGCTGTTTAGGAGATTTTTACGCAGATAGTCCTGTCGCATGGCGCAGTATTGCATGTAACTTTGTGGCAAGCCCGTTAACTGCATTCGACTCCCAACACGGTTGAATACGTTAAATACCTCCTCTTTTTCAACCTCAGAAAGTCGTCGTTCGAGTGACTCAAACGACCGGATGGAATAGTCTATCAACAAAAACAATACGTCAAGATAGGCCCAGTCTGGAATTTGTGCTCCGCGTTTATTTTCAACACCTTTATGTATACCGGTTATTTGGTCTATTGCCTTTAACGCCGGCTCTGTTTCGGAAAATATGATCCGGCTTGCATAGGCAACGGTAGAAAATAATCTTCCGAGTGGATCCGCAGGTAATTTACCTGTGAAATAAAGCCAGTCGACCGCTTTGTTTAGCGCAAATTCAGCTGCGGCACCGGCAAATATAAAAAGAACAGTGTCTGCCTTACCCCAAATGGTTCGGACAATTGAATCCTTGTTTACAAAGTAATCTTCCATCGTTTTAAAAGTTTTTTAAACAACGTTTAACATTTTCAATAAATAATGCCAACAGGATGCCAAGTGTATAGGCGAACAAATCTGCTTTAGAAAACTGTGTGCCTAATATTATCCTCGCGACTTTAGAATGTTGCAAGCCAAGTATGGCAACTAAATGGTAATATTGAGATAGTTCAACCAGGTAAGCAAATACCAGGACGCAACAAGCAGTTTTTAAAACCGGGCCATTTACAAAGCTTTTAACCAGGCAATATATTAGAATTACAACTAAAAAGTCACCACCATAAGGGCGGATTATTTGATCATGGATGCTGGTGCCGATTATGAATTCAAGGGCAAATAGCAGCAGGAAGCAAAGAAAATAGTTCTTATAAAATCCAGCTAGCGATACCATTTATAAAGTACTTTGAAGTACAAAGTAAACGATAATTAATCATATTAACAATAGGGGACAGGCGCCCATCTGAGAGCTCTTACAAGAAAAGTGGTCTTTTTTTGCTATCTTTGTACCAATCCCAGCCCGCTTTAACTTACACTTTCAGCTCTCTTCCATCGCTATATGGTTGAGCTTCGGGCTATTACTATTCTAATTTATAATATATGGCAAAATCACAGGCTACCTTCATGAAGAAGCAACTCGAAAAAAACAGGCAGAAGAAAAAAGAAGATAAGGAACAACGCAAGCTTGATCGCCAGCAAAATGCTTCAGGCAGCGACCTTAACAGTATGATGGCTTATGTAAATGAATTTGGTGAAATAGTTTCAACACCCCCGGATAATTTTAGCAAACCACAACAATAAATTCAATTTGTAAATATGTAGATTAGTAACTCATTACTAATCTGCATGAAACAAGCTTTTCTTTATTTATTGCTGATACTTACTGCATCAGCCAATGCACAGAATATTATCGACGGCGCTATTGTTTTAGGCCATACCGATAGCCTTCAATCAAAAATACTTAACGAAAAAAGAGTAATCTGGGTACGCCTGCCTGCCGGTGTAAACAAGCCGGGTAATGCTGCTATGCGCTACCCTGTAGTTTATGTGCTGGATGGCTCAGAGCACTTTGCTTCGGTGTCGGGCATTATTCAATACCTCAGCGAGGCCAACGGTAATATGGTTTGCCCTGACATGATAGTGGTGGGTATAAACAATACCAACCGTACACGGGATCTGACGCCAACCAACGGCAAGGTTGATTTTGAAAATAAACCAACTACAGACTTTAAAACGTCGGGTGGAGGTGAGGCGTTTACTGCTTTTATTGAGAAGGAGTTGATGCCCTATATTGAGTCGAAATACCCGGCAGCACCGTACAGGATGCTGATCGGGCATTCCTTTGGCGGACTAACAGCCGTAAATATCCTGATAAATCATACCGAACTTTTCAATGCCTATACCATTGTTGACCCAAGCATGTGGTGGGATCAATATAAACTGTTAAAACAGGCCCATGAAGTATTGAGGAATAAAAACTTTGCCGGCAAATCTGTCTTTATGGGGATCGCGAACACCATGCCTGTCGGGGACGATACAGCACATGCACATCGCGATACATCGTCCCAAACAAATCATATCCGGTCTATTTTAAATCTTGCTGATGAGTTTAAACGGAACCCGGAAAATGGATTGATCTTTAGCTATAAATATTATAATGAGGATAACCATAATTCATCGCCATTAATAACAGAATACGATGCGTTTCGCTTCCTGTTCAGCTATTACAAGCTGCCTGCAAAAACCGAGGATTTATTGTTCGACAAAAGCGATAAATCAGATGTAGCCGCTATTATTGAAGCGCATTACGCCGATGTATCAAAGCGGATGGGTTACCGGTTATTGCCTCCCGAGTCGATACTGAATGCCATGGGGCATGATTATTTGGAAATAAACTGGGCCAATAAAGCCCTGTCGGTATTCAACCTAAATGCAAAATTTTACCCTGATAGTCCCACTGTGTATACCTCCCTTGGTGAATATTATAGCGCAAATAACGACAAGCAAAAGGCAATTGAATGCTATAAAAAATCCCTGTCGCTTAAGAACGACCCGGCGGTAAAAGCTAAACTTGATAAAATAACAACGCAAAATAATTAGTGAATAATGTTTGAAGCCTGTATAAAAGTGTTCAAAAATGCACATACAATTCTTTTAGTCGACTGGCCGAATGAAGAAGTCCCTTTGACGCTGTTGAAGGCAGGATTCAAGGTGTTAAGTTATTCTGCAGGGGCATATTCCCTGGCCTCCTTGCAGCCTGGCAATAAGTCGGGAAGGGTGATCTTTACGGATCTGGATACTTCGCCGGGTGAAGTTGATATCGTAAATATTTTCCGGCCCGAAGAGGAACATGCAGAGATCATTGCACAACATGTGTTGCCATTAAAGGCAAGGGCAATTTGGCTGTAGCCCCCGGTAACGTCAATTAATACCGCTGATTTGGCAAGCCAAAAGGGGTTGACATTTGTAGAGGGACACGACATTGCCGCAATGGCCAGGCAATTGATGAAATAGTTGCCTTGCCTTTACTGTTACTTTTTTGGAAGTTTTGCGTTCGGATCGGCTGCACCCTTTGAACTTGGATCACCTGACACGGAATCGTCCTTAACGCTCTTTTGGCCGGTTGCTACAATGGAGGTATCGGCCTTTTTTTGATTGCTTAATGTATCGGCCGAAGCGTCGCTTGTTTTCTTATCCCGCAGGAAAAAATAAATATTGTGGAAAAGGCTAAGGCGGTCAGTAATATTTTATTGGTTTTCATGGCTTGATATTTATAGATAAACGCCATTCATGGCAATATGTTCGATGCGCTAAAAGCATTGGATAAAAGCTGTTGTCTAACCGTTTTTAAATAGAATAAATACTTAAGGTTTAGTACGAATACAAAAAACTTACAGAGGTGTGCTTTGTAAGTTTATAGGAGGTAAAAAAGCTGATTTAGGTTTAATTTTCCAAGGAAGCGGGCTTTATGCTTCTATAATACATATAAGCTTTGTTTCTATTTTCGGCTGCCTCTATGCGGAATTTTTTATAGTAATCAACCGTCATCAAATTAACCTGGTAATGATATTTTACGTGTGCACGGGCTGCCCCATATAATTTGCTCACAAAAAAGTTATCGAAATCTTTGGCCTTGTAACTCTCTAGGTCGGTATTTTTTGATTTCTTATCGTTTATCCATACTCCATATTCAGCTGCGTTTTTCCATGATGCTAACTGGGCGTCGGTTGGGGAAGCCGGCGGCGGCGGGGGCGCAGAATAGCTGAAACCTATAGATTGATGCATTTGTTGTTCTGAACTCATTTGTCTGAAAATATCTTCCATTCGCTGCTTGTCTGCGGCTGTGATATGGCCGTATCGCATTACAGGCTTATGCGTGCTGTCGATACATTTTGTAGTGAGCGCAGCATATTCGTTCAGCAAATCGGCCGAAACACCGTCCTTGGTATGCGGAAATTTAGTCCATATCACAGGCGGCGGAAATTTAACTACTTTAGCCGGCAAGGCTGTTTTAAAGGCGGTCGAAGTGTCCAGAGCTTTGGTTTTAGCATTTTGTTTGGGTGCTGCAGGCGTTTGTTGCGCCTTTGTTTTTGCGCAAAAAAATGTAAAGGCAAACGCCAGTACCGGGATAACGGCAAGCCTTGATAGCGCGGCGGTTAGTGTGGGGGTGCTTTTACTCATCATAATTAATCGGTTTTTGGTTATTGAATAATTGAATTGACTGGTGATGGAGAGACTTTTCATGTAGTCCAGCTTGCTAAGCAGCAACTGCTGATATTCTGATATATTATTGTTGCCGTTCAGTACTGCTGCATCTGCAATAAATTCATGGTTTAGTTGAATTGTAGTGCGATAGAACCATATAAGCGGGTTGAACCAGCATAAGCACAATACCAGTTCCATAAATATGATATCGGCCGAGTGCAGCTCGCTTGCATGTGTTTGTTCGTGCCTCAGCACATCGGCCTCTATTTTATTGCTTTCGTATTCCTGCTTATTCAGGAAAATATAGTTTAAAAAGGTATGCGGGGTTAGGTTTTCATCAACCAATACCAGTTTCGATTTTTTAAAATTCACATACCCGTTTTGTTTTACTGATAACCTGATCCTGTTTAAGTTGCTGATGAAACGCACAAGCAGCAGCAGGCTAACCAGCGAATAAACAGTTGCTGCTGTATAAACGAGGTAGTTGGTATGATGGTTTGCAGCCCGGCTGTCTGCCGAAAGCGATTGATTATTTACGTCCACCGGCGCGTCGGCAACATCTATCAGTAGTAACTCAGGTTCAATGGTTTGTTGTATCGATGGCAGCTTAACAACGGTATGTTTTACCACAATAAATGGCACAGCCAGCGAAAACAAAATGCCAAACAACAGGTAGGCCCGGTTAAAGTTGTACATCGTCTTGTTTTTAAGCAACAGGTGATAAACCGCCAGCAGCAGGGCAGAACATAAAGTTGAATTTACCAGGTAAGCTATCATGACTTCTTTTTATTAAGTTGTTTATCGATAATTTTTTTCAGGTCCTCTAATTCTGCATCAGTAAGGTTTGTTTCGGTGGTAAAGAACGAAGCAAACTGCATCGCCGAGCTGCCAAAGAAATTTTTGATAAGCCCGTTAACATGCTTCGAGAAATATTCCGATTTCTTTACCAGTGCATAATATTGCCGGGAATTCCCCATTAACTTATAGGCAACAAATCCTTTATTCTGCATCCGCTTAAGCAAGGTTGCAATTGTTGTTGTTGCGGGTTTTGGGTCAGGAAAGCTGTCTATAATATCCTTCATAAAGATCTCGTCCTTATCCCAGATCAGTTCCATTAATTGTTCTTCGGCGCTTGTAAGTTTCATCTTTGCTCTATGAGTTGAGAGTTTATTCTACAAATGTAGAGTAAAATATTCATATTTGCAATGGCTGATGAAAAATAAATTTATTGCGGTCACTAACAACTCGATATAAATTACTGTTATGTTTGTTTTATATATCATACAACGGCAATATGAAACGTATCGGAATTATAGTTGGAATAGTAATAGCACTGGTTATAGTGGGATTCGTTTACTATCGGTATTATTTTGTTTTTGGCGATGGAACCAAAGCCGGCACCATGAATTACTTTGTACATAAAGGTTATATGTTCAAGACCTACGAAGGCAGGTTGATCCAGTCGGGAATCCGGACGCCTACACAGGGCGCTATCCAATCAAACGAATTTATGTTTTCTGTAACCGACCAACACGTGGCCGATCAGCTAAATAAAAGCGCGGGTGCCTATCTCGAACTGCACTATAAGGAATACCTGCATACGCTGCCATGGCGGGGTGTGAGTGAATTTGTTGTGGATAGTGTGATTTCGATACGCCCGGTTACACCTGTACAGCCCTAATAATTGTTCAAACTTAAGCTGCGTTTTAATGTTTATTATTGAAACGGTACATTATGTGGAACGAAATCGATAATAAGCTTTATAAAGCTTTTGAATTCAAGGACTTTTTAGCAGCCTTTTCATTTATGACCAGGGTGGCCTTACTAGCCGAAAAAAGCAATCACCATCCAACCTGGACAAATACCTATAACAAAGTAGAGATCTGGCTATCCACTCATGATGCAGGCGACAAAGTCACCGATAAAGACAAATTACTTGCCGATGAAATTGATGCAGTTGCCTGATTTATGCAACTTTATTTATTATAGCCGACTACAGAGATCATAGTAATCAGGGCAATCAAAATAAATCAACGGTTTCCACATCCGCCTAACTTTTCCACATTCCTGCTAAACACGGGGCAATGCATTAACTTTACCGACCTATTAAACAGGAGCAAACCGTTTGGCAAAAGACAATACGAAGGAAACGCCGTTAATGCAGCAATACAACCAGATCAAGGTTAAGTACCCCGGTGCTTTGCTGCTTTTTCGCGTGGGCGATTTTTACGAAACCTTTGGCGAGGATGCTATTAAGGCCGCGGGTATTTTAGGCATTGTGCTTACCCGCAGGGGCAACGGTGCAGCTACGTTTATCGAATTGGCTGGTTTTCCGCATCATTCGTTGGATACTTATTTACCAAAGCTGGTACGTGCCGGGCAGCGGGTAGCTATTTGCGACCAGCTGGAAGATCCAAAAACCACCAAAACCATTGTTAAGCGCGGTGTTACCGAACTGGTAACTCCGGGTGTAGCCACAAGCGATAATATCCTCAACCAAAAGAGCAACAATTACCTCGCCTCGCTTTATTTCGAAAAAAACAGCATAGGCATAGCCCTGATAGATATTTCGACCGGAGAGTTTTTAACTGCACAAGGCAATACTGATTATATAGATAAACTTTTACAAAGCTATTCGCCGGCAGAAGTTATATATCCAAAAAGCCGCCAGCATGATTTCAAGGAAAATTATGGCGACCGCTTTTACACCTACACGCTTGATGAATGGCCCTACAGCGGCGATTATGCCACAGAAGTGCTATTAAAACATTTCGGCGTTAAATCATTAAAGGGTTTTGGGATAGATAAGTTGAACCTGGGCATTGTTGCCGCAGGTGTTGCCTTGCATTACTTAAACGAAACTGAACACAGGAACCTGCAGCATATTTCGTCCATTGGCAGGATAGAAGAGGATAGATATTTATGGCTGGATCGTTACAGCGTTCGTAACCTGGAGCTGGTTGGTTCAGCCAATGAAAATGCATCCACGCTGGTTGATGTGCTTGATCATACGTGCTCACCAATGGGTGCGCGTTTACTACGCCGCTGGATAGTGATGCCTTTAAAGGAGTTAAAGCCGATAAATGACAGGCTGGGTGTGGTTGAATACCTGATTGAGCAGGAAGAATTGCGCGAAACACTGAAGCAAAATATCCGCCTTATCGGCGATTTGGAGCGGTTGATTTCAAAGATAGGCCTGCAAAAGGCCAATCCGCGCGAGGTTTGTCAGCTCAAAAAAGCGTTAATTGCAATCGGTACAATAAAAGGAATAGGGGAAACTTCCGTAAGTCTGCCATTACAGGCAATAGCTGCGCAGTTGAATCCCTGCACCTTAATCTGTGAGAAGATTGAAAAAGAGCTAAGCGCCGAACCGCCGGTCATGCTGGTTAAAGGCAGCGTGATGAACGAGGGCATCAATGAAGAACTCGACCGCCTGCGTAAAATAGCTTTTGGCGGTAAAGGTTATTTACTGGAGATCCAGAAGCGAGAGGCAGAGTCAACCGGAATTCCATCACTCAAGGTTTCATTTAATAACGTGTTTGGTTATTACCTGGAGGTTACCCACAGTCACCGGGATAAGGTACCCGCCGAATGGATCAGGAAGCAAACGCTGGTAAATGCCGAGCGATATATCACGCCCGAATTGAAGGAATACGAGGAGCAGATCCTGGGCGCCGAAGAAAAGATCCTGGTTATCGAGACAAGATTGTATAATGATCTGCTGTATTCTCTAGCAGAATATATCAAGCCTATTCAATTGAATGCACAGCTGATTGCCCGTTTGGATGTACTTCTGAACTTTGCAACTATCTCCATAAAAAACTACTACGTAAAACCCGAGATCAACGACAGCCGGGTTATCGATATAAAAGGCGGTCGCCACCCGGTGATTGAAAAGAATTTGCCCTTGGGCGAGGAATACATCACTAATGACGTTTACCTCGATTCTGAAACGCAGCAAATCATCATTATCACAGGGCCAAATATGGCGGGTAAATCTGCCTTGTTAAGGCAAACCGGCCTGATCGTATTGATGGCGCAGATGGGTTGCTTCGTACCTGCCAAGGCTGCTTCAATCGGTTTGGTAGATAAGATCTTTACGCGGGTAGGTGCATCTGATAACCTTTCATCAGGCGAATCAACCTTTATGGTCGAGATGAATGAAACGGCGAGTATCCTCAATAACTTATCCGACAGAAGTTTGATTTTGTTAGATGAAATAGGCCGGGGCACATCTACTTATGACGGTATTTCCATCGCCTGGTCAATAGCGGAGTTTCTGCATAATCAACCCACAGCCAGAGCTAAAACCCTGTTTGCGACGCACTACCATGAGCTGAACGAGCTAAGCAATTCATTCAATCGCATTAAGAATTTTAATGTATCGGTAAAGGAAGTTGGCCACCAAATCATCTTCCTTCGTAAACTGGTACCAGGAGGAAGCGAGCACAGCTTCGGGATCCATGTAGCCAAATTGGCCGGTATGCCGCAGAAGGTGCTGAGCCGTGCTAATGAGATCCTGAAAAAACTGGAAAACGAACGGACAGGGGGGGAGCACATCAAGGAAAGCATCCGCAAAGTCCAAAAACAAGCGGTGCAAATGCAGATGTTCAGCATTGACGACCCTGTGCTGGTAAAGATTCGCGATACGCTGAATAACCTTGATGTAAACACCTTAACGCCTGTTGAGGCCCTGATGAAGCTGGATGAGATCCAAAGGGTGATCAAGGGGTGATTTGATTAGTTAATTAGAGACTGGAGATTAGAGGTTAGGAAAGGCTGCCTGTTTTTTTATCATCGTTGAAACATACCTCTTCTATCTTCCGGACTTTCCCGACTTTCGGTCTTTCGGACTTCTCAAATGTTAATATGTTAAAAACATCTGCAAATGTCCGGAATGGCTTTCCGCTTACATTTGTATCATGAACAAAATACACTACCTGTATTGTTTATTGGCCTTTACAATTATACTGTCTTCATGTCACAGCAAGAAGGCGGTGCTGAGAGGGGAGCCCGGTGAGGTTGTAAAGCCACAGGCAGATATTGCTGAAAAATATTCAGCCATA
Organism: Bacteroidota bacterium; assembly: GCA_030775685.1. Classification (GTDB taxonomy): domain Bacteria; phylum Bacteroidota; class Bacteroidia; order Sphingobacteriales; family Sphingobacteriaceae; genus Mucilaginibacter. The sequence continues at coordinate 62,227 of JALYIP010000082.1, read as the reverse complement.
TTGGGTGTTAATAGGGGCGATATTCAGAATGGGCGCTTATATGCCTTTATCGATCAGTGGATGGGAACCCCCTACAAATTTGGCGGCGAGGATAAAAGCGGGGTAGACTGCTCAGGTCTTACCCAGTTGCTTGAACAACAAGTTTTTGGGATAAATATTCCGCGTTCAACCAGTCAGCAAATAAATGTGATCAAGCGCAAATATGAAGAAGAACTTGTTGAGGGCGATCTCCTGTTCTTTGATTACGATGGAAAAAAATTCAGTCACGTGGCCGTATACCTGCAAAACGGGTATTATGTGCATGCAAGCTCTTCAAAGGGGGTGATTATAACCAAGCTGCACGATCCTTACACCTATAAATACTTTTCAAGGTGTGGTTCAATAATTACCGATACTACGGATTCAAAACCTGATCCAACTGGTAAATAAGCAGTTGAAACTCCTTTTTTCATAACGTCTTAATTGAAATTTATTCGGTAAATTTGCATCCTGATGTCAGATCCCAAACAAGATTACTCATTCTGGACAAAATACAAGCGTTACGCAGGTAATGAGCTTTTGCTCTACCTTGTTATGATTATCGGGATAGTGCTGGGTATAATTATTTTCAGTTACTGGCGATAAGTAATTTTGTAACTGAAAATTCTAAAGCGCCAGGCGTTCTTAAATCAATTTTTCGCCAGTACAACATTATATTCGTCCGTATCAACTACCGATTGATAAAAATCAACCAGGTCCTGGTAGGTATCCTTGTCGTAAGTTCCGTCAAATAATTGAAGTTTGCGTTTGTAGATCAACTGATCTCCCTTTAACTCCATAGTGACATAAAAGCTCCCGAACGGTTTGATGATATTTACATGCAACGGCTTTTTTTCCAAACGATAACCTGCCGGCAGCGTATAGGTAACCTCGTCTTCTTCTGTATCGCCTCTTGTTATATAAACGCTGTTTAAACGATTACGCAATTGCTTTGGCACAAATGTTTCCCGGTTAACAGGGTTGAGCAGGAAATAAATCTTGCCGTCGTTAAATGATGCATAGTCACGGGCACGCAGCTTTATTGTTTCAGTAGTGGCAGGTTTAAAGCTTTTATCCTGCGTTATGGCAAGACTTTCAATGTCCATGTTGTTTATCGGGTATCGTTTTTGTTCTGATTTATATTGCTCGGTTTTCGCTTCCTTCAATATTTCGTCACAATCCTGATAATTAACGCCTTTGTAGGTGGTGGTCATTGTTCCTGCCAATTCACCTTCGGCGCTAACAATAAATTTCGCTTTCCTGCCCTCCAGGTTATCGGCAGCGGTGTATTTAGGGGTACGCATCAATTTTCCGCCCTGTGGCGTTAATGCCAAAACAGTACGATTATCCGTAAAATCTCCAAGGTAACCAAAAGGTATTGTCTGGCTGGTACAATCCGCCCAGGTAGTGTCATTTTTAAAGGGCACACATAGAATGATATGGTCGGCCTGGGTCATGCTGGCAAAGTCATTTTGCAGGCTCACGTTATGTTGGCCTCCGGATTTAACTATACAATAATAAGAATCAATGTTAACGGCCTTTAACAGTGCCTGTGTGTAGTTAACCAGCGCTTTACAGTCCCCATAATTTTGATTATCCACCTCCGATGCTAAAAAAGGCTGATATCCACCTATCCCAACCTGCACGCTTATATAGTGGGTTTTGTCCTGCATGTATTCGTAAATCTTTTTGGCCTTCAATTTAGGATCAGCAATTCCAGCGGTAATCTCCTTCATGTGCTCAATGGTTTGATAAGGAAGTTCCTGTCTGTTGGCAACTAGTTTATCATTGATCCATTTCCCTAATTCATTCCAATTGGCAAATGATCCGGTTGAACCGTAATACTGGAATTTCTCAGGTGCCACCTCCACACTGCTGGCGTAATTTTTAAAGTACGGGCTAAATGGTTCGTATTTAATAGCCTTTAAATTATTTATTTGCCACGAATAGGTTGTCATACCTTGTGCGTTCGTGCCTATATGCCCCTTTTCGGGCAGGTTTATTTCCTTATATTTTATTTTGAAATCAGGTTTGCATATAAAGTTGTATGAACTTTTCTCAACGGCTACGCCGAAGTCATCATTAGGGATCCAATCATGAAAGTATAAGGTGAATTTAAACTTCTCCTCATATTCGTAGGCGATGGTATATGGATAATCGGTAACTGATGGCAAATAATGTTTTACTCTTTCACTGTCAAATAATGTACTCTCGCCCCCAACGCTAACATCGTCGAAATTACTTTCAGAAAACTTTCCCACCTGCTTGCCAAACTGGTCGTATACCAGTCCTTTAATGTTCTTAATGGCTACGTTTTTATCATAGTACACAGCTATATGCGCATAGTCATCACCATTTTTATTTAAAACGGTTATTGCTTTTTTTACATGGTAAATTACATTGTCCAGGTCTTTTACCTCCACACTAACCTCGTCATTCCTAACCACAGCACTTGCATAGGGTAAAAGGTCCTTCGAAATAAGGCTTGCATCGTAATTTTGCTGGGCCGTAGCCACAGTGGTTGATAAAATAAGGCAACAGGAAACTATAAACGATCTCATTATTTCTTTTTAAACACCATTTCGCCCTTTTGCGATAATATGATTTTATTATAAAACTCCTTCAGGTATGGATAGAGTTCCGGTCCGTAAACTGAATTGTTAAATTGTGTAAGGTAAGTAAAACTGAATGAATTGTCGCCTGGTTCGTAGCTTGTGATGTACTTACCACCGCCGTTTGGAATCCCTATTGCCACGTTTTGGGGTGGAGTTTCTACCGTATACTGCGCAGGCAGGTGTAAGATTATGGAATAGCGGCGCTCCGACGGCATAGCCATGTCAACAGGGTAGGAGCGTTCCGTTAATTTAAAAGGGTTAACAGTTATCCTATTATAAAAAAACGGGTTAAAAGTCAGTCTGTTGTTTTCATCCAGCTTTTTATAAGCATCAATTTCAACTTCATACTTTTCGACAACAGGTAGATCAAGGCTGTCAACGTTTCCAACTTCCGATTTTAAAATCTTCCATTTTGCTAACCTCTCATTCAGGTTCTCTACATATTCATCTATGCTGTTAAATTTCTTTATCGCAACGCGTCTCTTGTAAGCCTCATAACCGATAGAATAGTTTGTTAAAGTTCCCTTCAATTTACCGTCCTCCTGTAATGTCACATCCAAAGCGTAAGTGCTTTTTTCACGTTGAGGCAGGTTTAAGTCCATAAAATAAGAGGGCTTGTCAAGGCTAAACACGCGTCCCTTATCATTCAGGCATTTAAGGGGAAGCATTCCAAAAGGTAAAAGCGGGTCCGTAGCATCTAATAAATAAACCTGGTCGCCTATATTTACCTTTGCAACCACATAATCAAAATCAGTTATTACAGGGTATAAAGTGTTAATCGCACCGTTGTCCCTTGTGGATAATAAAACAGTTTCAGCATTCAAACCGGCAGTATTTAATGCGGTGACAAGCGAAAGATTTATATCTGCTACGCTGCCGCTGTGAGCATCCATGGCCTTGCTGATGCTTTCGCTGTAGATTCCGTAAAATTTATCCCATTTAAACCACTTTTGCCAATATTGATAAATAGCTTTTGCCCTTGCCAACTCATCCGTTTTTCCGGCAATTATCGGCGCTACTTTATCTTTGAGCAGTCCTTTTCTTTTTAATTGCCCACCAAACTCGGGTTCGGTTTTCAGCGAGTAATCAATGTCTTTCCACTCTTTAGTTTCTTTGTGCTTTATGTTATCATAGGGGCTTGTATAATCTACCAACTCAAAATTTATGGTTGATAAGAAATTTTTTGGCGAAGTCATATACTCATCCTCAATAAATGCGGGAATATCACCCATCCCGTAGTTGATTAGTGAACAGTCGCTTTTTGCTCCATGGGTTTCAAAGCAACCAGATTCAATGACCGCTGTATTTTTGGTGAGCTTTAAAAATCCCTTTATTGAAGCATTGAAATTAAAAAATGCAGGGATATGTACCTCGTATTCCGAATAAATCTTAGGAATATCGTCCTGAAACTCCCAGGGGCGGAGTTTATACCAACGGAATGACTCTATACGGTACTTATATTCTATCACGCAACCGTTACGTAATCCCGGCATGGCAAATTTATGGCTGGCCCAATACTTATTTTCTTTTACAGGGTAAACCTTTTTATCCTCCAGTTCAACCTTTTGCGTAAACCCGTTATCGTCCTTGTAATAAGTTACCCCTTTAATATCCGATACTTCTTCGTATGAATCGCTCTTATCATTACTGTAAAGGAAAATTTTCACGGTTCCTTTGTCAAAAGCTTTGCTATCAAAAATTTTTATTTTTACGTGGTATTCGTAAATCTGTTTAATGCGGTCGTCGCCACCTATATCTATTCTCGACTTGCCAAATTCCTGTAATACCACCCCATGAGCAGAAGTGTCCTTGGCATAGTTCTTCATATTCATCTCCTGGGTGGTGATGGCACCAAAGGGGAAGTCCTGGGCAGAGGCAACCGTGAACAAACAGAGTAAAATAAAAAGAATAAGTACAGGTTTTTTCATGACCAAAGTTTAAGTAATTAGGAGCCTACAAAATAAAAATATTATCCTTGAAATTAAAAAAATTAAAAATTTATAGTTCTGATTCTTTTTAACACTTTTGCGACCTTTGTGTGGGAATATATTGGAAAGCTAGCGCTTGTAAAATATGGTTACCGGCAAATAAATATATAGCTTTACCAAATGAAATTAAATTTAAAACGGCCACTGGCATTTTTCGATATTGAATCAACTGGCACCAATCTCGGAGTTGACCGTATTGTTGAATTATCAGTTATCAAATTACATCCCGATGGCAGCGAAGAAGTGAAAACGTGGCGTGTAAATCCAGGTATGCCGATTCCTTTAGAATCATCATTAGTACATGGTATTTATGACGAGCATATAAAAGATGAGCCGGTTTTTAAAGCAATAGCAACTGAAGTAGCCGAATTCATTGATGTAAGTGATTTGGCTGGATATAATTCAAATAAGTTTGATATCCCCATGCTGATGGAGGAGTTTTTACGTGCCGATGTTTTATTTGATCTGGATAACCGTCATTTCGTTGACGTACAGAATATTTTCCACCAAATGGAGCAGCGTACCCTAAAGGCTGCGTATCAGTTTTATTGTGATAAACAGATCATAAACGCTCATTCCGCTGAGGCCGACACGAGGGCAACCATGGAAGTGTTACTGGCTCAAATAGCAAAGTACGAGGGCATGGAGTGGGAAGATAAAAAAGGAAATAAGTCAAAACCTGTCGTGAATGATGTTGAAGCTTTGCACCACTTTACAAATCTTAGTAAGCCGGTTGATTTTGCCGGACGTATGGTTTATAATGAGAATGGCGAAGAAACCTTCAACTTCGGTAAGCACAAAGGCAAAGCCGTTGAGGACGTGTTGAAAATTGAGCCGAGCTATTACTCATGGATGATGCAGGGTGATTTTCCATTATACACAAAGAAGAAGTTAGAACAGATCTACACCCGTTGGAATGCTAAAAAAGCTGCAGAACGGCATCTGAAACAGCAACAGCAGGTAGCCCAACGACCGCAGGATGCTCCTGTTGCAGAAGCAAAGCCTGCGGAGGTTCCAATTAAAAGGGAGTTTCACAAGCCTGATCATACAAGAACAAATAATTACCAAAAGCCAGATAACAAACCTTTTAAAAAGAAGGATGACGGCCCGGCATTACCAGTGAATGATGATATGCTCAAACAACTGGCCGATAAGTTTAAAAAGGGGTAGTTAGAGACTGGAGATCAGAGATTAGTTGAAAAGCTGTAGAAAATTTCATTTTCCCTAATCTCTGGCCTCTAATCTCTAATCTCTCTAAGAAAAGATATATTCCGCTTTAGTCCGCCAAATTTTGTGCGTTTAACTGCAGAGTTTTTAAATACCTTTTGAAATACATCTTCTGTTATTTCCTGCCAATCCTTTTTATTTAAGGTCATCAGGTCGGGGTGAGGGGTAAATGCAGGTTCACTATTCAGGACAGAAAATTTGTTCCAGGGACACACATCCTGGCAAACGTCACATCCAAACATCCAGTTATCCATTTTGCCTGCAAATTCCTGCGGGATCTCATTTTTAAGTTCAATGGTCAAGTATGATATACAACGGCTGCCATCAACGATATATGGAGCAACAATTGCTTCTGTAGGGCAGGCGTCAATACAACGGGTGCAGGTGCCGCAATGATCGGCTGTGGGGGCTATATCATACTCCAGGTCAAGATCAACAATCAGCTCAGCTAAAAAAAAGAACGAACCCGATTTTTGATTGATCAGGTTTGTGTTTTTGCCGATCCATCCAAGTCCTGCTTTTTTCGCCCAGGCTTTGTCCAGTACAGGTGCCGAATCCACAAAAGCCCGTCCGCCAACTTCGCCTATTTTCTCATTAATTACCTGAAGTAATTGCTTTAGTTTTTCTTTTATAACTAAATGATAGTCAGAACCATAAGCGTACTTTGATATTTTAGGGCTCGAAGTGTCGAATTGCTCAAGTTCTGTATAATAATTAAGTCCTAAGGATATTACAGATCTGGCGCCGTCAACAAGCAGCCGTGGGTCAAGCCGTTTATCAAAATGGTTTTCCATGTATTGCATCTCGCCGTGCATACCCTTTTTTAACCATTGTTCAAGCCTGGGCGCTTCTTCTTCCAGGAACTCCGCCTGTGAAATACCGCAAAACATAAACCCAAGGTTTTTAGCCTCGTTCTTAATGAGTTGACTGTAAGCTGATCTGTTTTGCGGCATTTGTGCAAAGATACTACAAAACAAAATCTAAAATCGCTGGTTCAAGATACTTGATATTTAATCAAAGAGATATTTATTTAACATTATGATCATTTTATATCGGCATGGTGTAATAATTGTACTAACTTATCAAATTATATAAATATGCTTCAGCTAATTAGCGATTTGCCGCCCCACGTTGCCGGACTGCATGCATTTGCTGAGGTTACGGAAACAGAATACGAGGAAGCGTTGATCCCGATAATGGATGAATTGCTTCAGCGAAACAGGAAGATCAACTTTGTGTTGATCCTTGAAACTGACATAAAGAATTTTGCCGATGGCGCATGGTGCGGGAATACGAAAATCGGGTTCAAATATTTCTTTGATTGGGGCAGGGTAGCCCTTGTAACCGATCAAAAAGGAATTTTGGGATATAGCGACCTTTTTAAATATATCATACCCGGTAAATTCAGGTATTTTCCGTTAGATCAATTGGCAGCGGCTATAAGGTGGGTGTCTGTAAGAGACAAATGATTTATAAATTTAAAATAGAAAGAGTCAATCTCTTCCGGTGAAAACTACAAAAACAAAAGGCCTGTCTCAAACGAAACAGGCCTTTTATCTTTTATTCCCCCTTTAGGGGGTTAGGGGGCTAAAAACTATGTCTTACGCTATTGCTAAATGTTTTTGTTGTCCAGTAACCACTATCTAATATGCGGCGAACGGACATCAATGGATAATCCGGATCTCTTTTATCAGCTAACTGAAAGGCCATTTTAAAACCATACTTTTTTATTTCGGGCAGTACAGGTTTTTTCCATACACCAAAAGGGTAGGCGAAGTAGTCCATTTTTTTACCTGTAATTTCTTCCAGTTTTTTTGTTGGCTTTTCAATTTGTACAACCCAATCATCCTTTTTAGGATTTGGGTCGTGCTTGTATTTATCCACCCGGTGATGATCCCAGGTATGGCTGCCAATCACATTTCCTTCGTCTGAAAGTTGTTTAACTTGCTCCTTGGTCATGTAATGCGGGCGGCCTAAGGAAACTGTCATGATAAAATAAACACCTTTAAAGCCGTATTTTTTTAGCTCCGGACGTGCAATTTCAAACTGATCAAGGTCAGTATCATCAAAAGTTAGCATAACCGGTTTGCTTGGCAGTGGTGTGCCTTTTGTCAGATAGTTATAAAGTTGATCAGGAAGTATGGTATGATAACCGCTGTCGGCAAGCATTTTAATATGTTCCTTAAACGATTGTACCGGAATAATGTAATCCTTGGCCGTTTTCGAATCTTTTGGTCTCCAATCACGAATCTGGTGATAACAAATAACCGGAACTTGTTTACGGGCCATGATAGCCGCATTATTACCTTGTGCAGAAGCTGCAAGGCCTAAAAAGCACAGGCCTGCCGCAGTAAAAAGTTGTTTTATCATATATAGATTTTGAGGTATTAAATAATTTATACTGCGGCAAAAATAATATTTTTTTCTTTGGGGTTAAGGGAACCGCTGATTTTATATGATTTAACAGATTACGCTGATTTAATCTTGTCAATCCTATCAAATCATTCAATCTTGTTACAGAACAATTCGCTTGCCTTCCTTAATTGATCTTTTTGCTGCATCCAAAATCTCCATTACTATCATGTTGTATTTTAATGATGTGCGGTCATCCTCACCCTTTATTTCCTTTTTCAGAAAGGCGTTAAAATAGTTAACAGGATCATCATTAGGCCGTGATAATGGTTTTAAATCAATTATGCTTTTCTTGTTTTCACGCAGCCGCATATTCAGGTTTTTCATATCGGTAGCGTGCAGGTAACCTGTTTGTCCAAAGACTTCAAGATCCTTTATGCTGAATGGCCAGTTCCATGATCCCTCTATCAGCCCGGTAGCTGTTGGGTATTCAACCGTTATAGTAGCATCATCCTCAACCTTTGGATAAACATCCGGCTTGTAATGCCTGCCGACAGCTGTTACTGCAATTGGCCGTTGGCCGTGCATCAGCCAGGTCATTAAATCAGCACCGTAGCAGCCGAAGTCGTTAAGTGCGCCGGCACCGTTTAAAACAGGATCGGTGAGCCAGGCTAAGAATTCCTCGCTGCAGCCAATTTCGCGGGGACCCTGGTGACCGTCATGCGCCACCATTTTACGGATTGCGCCAATGCTGTCCTTATTTACAATATCATAAACACCCTGGAATGATGGGTACCAGGTTGTTTCGTAATTGGTCAGCACGGTAATGTGGTATTTATTTGCAAGTTCCTCAATACGTTTTGCCTGCACTAAGGTAGCCGCTAACGGTTTTTCAACCATTACCGGGATCCCCAATGGAGCGCAAACTTCTACTATATCAACATGGTTTCCAACAGCATTGTATCCCAAAACAATTTGCGGCTTCTTTTTTGCCAACATCGTTTTCAAGTCAGTAAAAAATAATGAATCCGGGATATTAAATTGTTTGCCGAATTTTTCCCAAAGGTGCTTATTGGGTTCAGCAATGCCGACGATGTTTACCCTGCCCTTCTTATAATCGTTTAAAACGTTATAAATATGGTCGTGGTTTAAACCGGCAACCCCAACCCTGAAAGATTGTGCAGTTGCAATACTCATAAAAGCAAAGATGATTGCTGTTAAAGCAATCATCTTTTTACCGTTAACGATAAGTTTTTTCATAAACAATTATTTTTCGTTTGATAGAGAATAAGGAACATCAGCAGCCTTTGTGCCGCGCTGTTTATTTGGCGATGCCGACATGTTATAGTTTATAACTCCACCCTGGTTTAATAATGTGTGGCTGATCCAGTTTAAATCGTAAGGTTTGCCGTTTACACTCATAGTGTTGATGTACAGGTTACTATCGCTGTTGTTTGGCGCGTTAATAATTACCTTTTTTCCATTTTCTAAATTCAACGTAAGTTTTTTGAATAGAGGGGCACCTAATACATATTGATCAACCGCAGGGCATACCGGGTAGAAGCCCATCGCCGAGAATACATACCATGCAGAAGTCTGGCCATTATCCTCGTCGCCGCAATAGCCGTCAGGGGTTGCCTTGTATAGCTTGTTAATTACGTCGTGAACATGGTACTGTGTCTTCCACGGTTCACCGGCATAACCGTATAGATAAAGCATATGCTGGATTGGTTGATTGCCATGCGCATATTGCCCCATATTCACGATCTGCATCTCGCGGATCTCATGGATCACTTCGCCGTAATAACTATCGTCAAAAATAGGAGGGAGCGTAAATACAGAGTCGAGTTTAGCTACGAACTGTTTTTTTCCACCCATTAGATTGATCAATCCCTGTATATCGTGAAAAACTCCCCAGCTATAATGCCAGCTGTTTCCCTCGGTAAAGGCATCGCCCCATTTAAACGGATTGAATGGAGTCTCCCATGAGCCGTCCTTATTTTTACCGCGCATCAAGCCTGTTGTTGGGTCGAACAAGTTTTTGTAGTTCATGCTGCGTTTTTTGAAGATCTCGATTTCTGAAGCAGGTTTGTTTAATGCTTTACCTAACTGGTAGATGGTAAAATCATCATAAGCGTATTCTAATGTGCGAGCAGCATTCTCATCTATCTTAACATCATAAGGCACATAACCCAACTTGTTATAATATTCAACGCCTGTACGGCCTGTTCCGGCAGGGCCTGCATTGTTTGCACCGTGTACCAGTGCGTCATATAGCGTATTGATATCATATCCTCTTCCTCCTTTCAGGTATGCATCAGATACTACTGATGCCGAGTTATTACCGATCATTACATTTGAATAACCGGGGCTCGACCATTCAGGTAGCCAGCCGCCTTCTTTAAAGTCGTTTACCAAGCCGGCTTGCATCTCCTTGTTTATTGATGGGTAAACAAGGTTCAGGAACGGATATAAGGCGCGGAAGGTGTCCCAGAAGCCCGTACCTGCAAACATGTAACCTGGCATTGTTTTGCCCGTGTACGGGCTATAGTGTATGATTTGATTGTTCGCATCAATCTCGTACAATTTATTAGGGAAAAACAACATGCGGTAAAGGCATGAATAAAATGTGCGGGTTTGGTCAACGGTACCGCCTTCAACAGTTAAACGGTTTAGCGTTTTGTTCCAAACATCTTTTGCCTTTTGTTCAGTAACAGTAAAGCTGTCGCTGCCCTGTTCGCGTTTCAGGTTTAGTTCGGCTTGTTCTATGCTCACAAAAGATGATGACACTCTTAAGTGTACCTTCTCGTCATGACTTGTTTTAAAGCCTATAACTGCCATTACATGCTTAGCATGCAATTCCAATGAGTCGGTTTGTGTGCTGTCACTGTAAGTATGTGCAATGGTAATTGGTTTATCGCAATAAATTACAAAGTAGTTTTTAAAGTTTTTTAATGGGCCGCGGGCGTATTTGGTAGAATAGCCGATGATTTTATTTTCAGATGGAATCACCTTGATGTATGAGCCCTTATCAAAGGCATCGATCACAACGTATGAGCTATCGTTCTTTGGATAGGTAAACCTAAATTGTGCCGTGCGTTCAGTAGGGGTAATTTCCGCTAACACGTCATGATCTGCAAGGTATACGCTATAGTAATAAGGTTTAGCGGTTTCAGCTTTGTGCGAGAACCAACTTGCACGGCCGTTTTGCGAAACGTTTAAATGCCCGGTTACCGGCATAATGGAAAATTGACCATAGTCGTTCATCCATGGCGATGGCTGGTGGGTTTGCTTAAAGCCATTTATTTTATGCGCGTCGTAGGTATATTGCCAGCCGTCGCCCATTTTACCGGTTTGTGGCGTCCAGAAATTCATTCCCCATGGCAATGCTATAGCAGGGTAGGTGTTTCCGTTGGATAGATCGTACTTGGAATCAGTGCCCATCAACGGGTTTATATAATCCACAAGGGATGTTTGTTTACCTGTTTGCGCTAAGATTACTAAAGGGGAGAAAAAGATTAAAAACAGATACAGTTTTTTCATTAAATGTTTAAATTAATTTATCCTGTAAATATAAAAGACCGGTGTGATAACCGGCCTTTTATATTGATAATTTTACCAATCTTTATTTTGAGTGAGTTTTTTGTTGGTGTTTATCTCACGTTGGGGGATTGGCCATAACAGATATTGCTCCTTCATGGTTACTCCCTGTTCATTTGCGGTGGTAAGTGCATCTCCAAATTTATTGTTCACCACATCGTATATCATGTGTGTACGTTGAATGTCAAAGTAGGCTTTGTCCTCGTAGGCCAGCTCATGATAGCGCTCCTTCCAAATCTCCTGGCGAAAGGCGTCCTTTGATAAGGTGCCTAAGGGAGCCAGTTGCGCACGGGCTCTTATTTTGTTTACCTGTGCTATAGCGTCAGCTGTTGGACCGCTAACTTCGTTGGTAGCTTCTGCGTATATCAGCATGGCTTCCGGCAAGCGTAAAAAAGTCCAGTTTTCGTCACAAATACCGTTGCCGTTAGCGCTCTCCACATGGAAGAATTTATAAAGACAATGTTCCCCAAACTGAATAATTTTGCTGGGATCGTCATGTGAAGGGTAGCTTGAAAAATAAAACTGTCTTTCCTTTGTCCGCAAATCGCCGGCTTCATAGCTGGCCACAAACTGATCTGTTGGGATCATCGCCCCCAGGTGATCGCCGTAAGCGCCAACATTTAGGTTAAATGGCACAGTCAATTGGGTAAGGGCATTTGTTGCAACACCAACGAGATATTGCCCCTGGAAGATCAATTCCCCCTGGTTTTTGTGGGCGTTATCATGCAGATATGCATAATCAGTAAACAGGGTATAATCAGTCAAGACCTTTTGTGCTTCAGCTGCTGCCAATGCATAGTTCGCGGTTGCCTGCATGGGATAACCCGCTGTTGTAAGATAAACGCTTGCCAATAAGGTGTGTACAGCACCCAAAGATACACGGCCTGTTTGATCAGTCTCAGGTAAGCCCGATGTTTCAGCCGCCTGCAAATCGCTGATTATTTGGTCATAAACCTTTTTATAATCAGTACGGGTGGGGTAAAGGTCGGGGCTGTCAATAGTAACCGGCGTGGTAATTAGCGGGACATCGCCATACAGCCTCACCAAATGATAATAAAAGAATGCCCTTAAAAAGTATACCTCGCCCAGTAGTTTTTTGCTGAGGGTGGCATCCATTCCAATAGTTGGGATTTGTTGTAAAGCAAGGTTGGCATTTGCAATAGCATTATAGCTATTTTGCCAAACATCCTCAAAGCCAGGGTTAACTGCATCGGTACGCTGATGGATCACGTTACTGTTGTTAACACTTTGTCCCAACGAGGTTGCATGCCCTGCAAACAATTCAAGCGTAATGAACGGCGACTCTCCATAGGCGTCACCATTTTGAAAAAGGTGAAGCTGCGAGTAAATGCCGTTCACAAATGTTTGCGCCTGTGTGGCAGTTTTAAAATAATTGTTTTTTACGAAGTTGGTATTGCTCTTCTCATCCAGGTATTTTTTGCAACTGCTTACAGTAACCAATAGGACGAGTAACGTTACCGCGATCCCATATTTTTTTATGTTAAATTTCATGATGTTTCTATCTTAAAGTTCAAATTAAAAACTAGCATTTAACCCAAGCAGGAAGGTATGTGGCTTGGGATAATCATAAAACAAAATCCCCTGTGTATAATTACTTGAACCGTTATAGGTGGATGTTTCAGGATCATAACCTGTGTATTTTGTTATCAGGAAAAGGTTTTGAGCCTGTGCGTAAATCCTTAAACGGCTCATCTTAAGTTTTTGAACTATTGAGCCCGGGAAGTTATAGCCAAGCGTTACTGTTTTGCCACGGACAAATGAGCCGTTTTCAACTTTGGTTGAATAGATCTCAGTTTGGTAACGAACGTAGGCAGGTCTGTCTTCTGCTATATCGGTATTTTGATTAGTAGGTGTCCACGCATTTAAAACGGATGCATAGCTGTTGGCCTGCCCGGTTCTATCCTGACCTGAGTGCCGGGTAAGGTTCATCACTTGGTTGCCAAAATCAAATTGAAGTTCTACAGCCAGATCAAAGTTTTTATAACGGAAGGTATTTAGGAATGTTCCGTAGCCGTCAGGAAGCGATTTACCAAGCACGGTTTTATCATCAGCCGTTATTTTGCCGTCGCCATTTTTATCCCAAATCTTTAAGTCTCCGGGTAAAAGGCCATACTTGGCAGCTTCAGTCGCTTCGGCGGTTCCCCATGTACCTAAAACTTTATATCCCCAGAAAGTGCCGGCCGATAAGCCCACCCGCATCAGGTTAAACTGCGATAAAAAGGTTGGAGCCAGGAAGATATCATCATTTGAAGCGCCCAGGTTCAGAATCCTGTTTGCAAGAAGTGAAATATTGAAACTGCTGTTCCATGAAAAATTCTCGGATTTTACGTTCACCGTGTTTAGGGTCAATTCAAATCCCTTATTCTGGATACTTCCGATGTTTTCAAAAACGCTGGTAAAACCGCTTGTTTCAGGGAGCGGCGCATTCAGCAGGAGTTTTTTGGTTTTCTTTAAGTAAGCGTCGGCGTCTACAGTTATCCGGTTATTAAATAAACCGAATGACAGGCCCAAATCCCATTCCGCAGTTTTCTCCCATTGCAGGTTGTCGTTACCGATAGAGGTTTGGTGTGTACCAATAGATTGTGCGCCACCGAATACATAGTTGTTAGTACTAATATTTGCAGGTGAGCGATATTCACCAATTTCTGAGTTACCGGTAAGGCCATAGCTCAGGCGCAATTTCAAATCAGAAACTGTTTTGTTGTTCTTTAGAAAATCCTCTTGCGAAATTCTCCAGGCAACAGCAGCTGAGGGGAAGAAACCATATTTTGATTTTGAACCGAAACGCGAGGATCCGTCCTCCCTGCCTGTTACCGTTAACAGGTATTTATCATTGTAGCCATAGTTCACCCTGCCAAAAAACGATTGCATCTGCCATGCGTCGTAGCCGGAAGTAGGAATACCAGGTATAGCGCCTGCTCCCAGGTTATAATAAGAGTAGTAATTATCCGAAAGGTCCTGCGATGACCCGTAAGAGCTTAACTGGCTAAAGTTTTGAAGCTCGGTACCTGCTACCACATTTAATGAGTGCACCTTATTGAATTTCCTGTTGTAAGTGAAATGGTTTTCCCACTGCCAGAACGTGTTGTTATACTGGTTTATAGATGCAGAGCTATAGGTTTGATCAGCCGTTGAGCCACCAACGAGGCCGGTTTGTGAATGTGGCTCGGTGTTGCTCGAAGTGGTTACACCAATAGTCGTACGGAAATCAAATCCAGGGAAAAAATTGATGTTTGCATAGCCATTCCCGCTAAAAACACGATTGTAGTGAAGCGATACTATTTCATTAGCCTGCGCAACGGGGTTATCGCCACCCTCCATATTCGGATAATCAGTCCGCTTGCCATAGGTGCCGTCGGGATATTTTATCGGGATAATAGAAGGCATTTCAACCAACATACGCGGAATGTTATTACCACCGGTTCCATCATCCTGCGTGCGCGTTTCGCGGTAATCATAGTTAATTGTTGCGCCAACTTTTAACCACGATTTTACCTGGTTGTCAAATGTAAGGCGGGCATTATACCGTTTCTGATAGCTGTTGATAATAATACCTTCATCGTCTCCATAATTTAAAAACAAACCATAGTTCATTTTTTCGGTACCATCGGTAAATCCCAGGTTATGATTCTGGCTAAAAGCATGACGGGTAGTTGCGTCCTGCCAGTCCACATCATATAGCGGGTTCAAATTAGCGTCGAACAGTTTACCGATAAGCGCTGTACGGATAACCTTCGGATCGTCGTCAGCATATTTACCGGCAGCCCATCCCGCAGGGTCGTATTTCTTTATATTGGCATATGACTGGTCTTCAACTGCAAGAAACTGTTTGGCATCCAATACCTTCAATTTCCGGGCTAATACACCCACGCTGCCATAAGCGTCGTAAGTTACTGTTCCACCCTGTTTGGCACTACCTCTTTTTGTGGTAACCAATATTACTCCGTTGGCGCCACGAGTACCATAAATAGCGGTGGATGACGCATCCTTTAATACATCAATCGACGCAACATCATTAGGATTGATGGATGCACCGCCTTCTGTCCAAACCACGCCGTCAACTACATATAAGGGATCGGTATTGGAGTTAATGGAGCTGTAGCCGCGGATCCTGATCTTAGTTGCACCGCCGGGAGCGCCAGAGTTAGTGGAAACGTTAACACCTGCAATTTTACCTGCAAGTTCCTGTTCAAGGTTAATGGCGGGGCGTTCCTGTAATTGTTTTTCATTTACGCTTCCCACGGCGCCTGTTAAATCAACTCTCTTCGATGTACCGTAGCCAACCACAACAACTTCGTTTAGGGCACGCTGGCTTTCTACAAGCTTTACGTCAACGGTTTCGCGGTTGTTTATAGCCACTTCCTGAGTATTATACCCCACGAAGGTAAATACAAGCGTAGCGCCGCCATCAATATCGTTTAACACGTATTTACCATTTACATCGGTAACTGTACCAATTGTAGTGCCCTTTACCTTAACGTTTACACCTGGCAAAGGCCCTTTGGTATCGCTTACAGTTCCTGAAACCTTTTGTGCGACGTCCGAAATGGGTTTTGTTTCGTCCTTGGCTTTTACAACGATAGTTTGCTGGAAAATACGGTAGGTTAGTGGCTGATTTTTAAAACAAAGATTTAATGCCTCTTCAACCGAAGCGTTATTAACATCGATATTTACCTTAGTTGTTTTGGCAACAGCGTCCTCATCATAGAAGTAGTTATAGCCGGTTTGCTTTTTAATCAGCTTTAATATTTTATCAACAGAAATATTGCTCTGATGAATGCTTATGTTCTGGCTGTAAGTTTTTGCACTTACGTTTAAAAGAGCTGCAAATACAAGAACAGCGGTTAGCTTCATAGCTAATAGAATTTTGAACAGGTAATGCCGTCTTACAGGCACCACCATACAATTAAATTTCATAGTTTTGTATGTTTGGGTTAAAAACTTGTTATTTCAATTTCGCGATTGTGGATAGGAGGTAACCCGGATATTTCCCGGGAACGCGCGTCAACGCTTCCCGGATATTTTTTATCCATTATTTTTATGGTGGTGCATAAAAGGTTACCACAAGTTTCAGGGGGCTCTAAGTATTGATTTTCTCATTGGATTTATTTTTATGGTTAAATAATTGATTAATTCAAGCATAAGCATACTATTACCAAAAGGCAATAATATTGTAGTTGCAAGGCAGGTAAGCCCGGCAATATTGTTTTTCAATAGTTTATAATATAGGTGCGGTACTAAGAGGTAACTATTATAGTTTTCCCTTCTATTTTAAAGTTTATACCGGTATACTTTAACATCTTCAATAATTCGGACAGATTTACATTGCGTGATATGCTTCCTGTAAAGCGCCTTTTTGGCACTTCCCCTTCGTATTTGATATCCACATCATACCATCGTGAAGCCTGGCGCATAATTAATGGTATTTCGGCGCTTTCAAACTGAAAGTTGCCGTTCTTCCAGGCGAGTACGTCTTCAGTGTCTACGGTGGATATAATTATTTTATCGGTTTTGTTGAAAATGGCGGATTGTTGCTCCGGTTTTAGGATAGCAGTATTGGAATTAGCCGAAACTTTTACGCTGCCCTCAATGAGGGTAGTTTTAATTGCGCTCTCGTCTGTATAAGCATTAATGTTAAAGTGTGTTCCCAATACTTCAACAGTCTGCTTACCCGCAACAACTCTAAACGGCAATTGTTTGTTTTTAGCAACTTCAAAATATACCTCGCCTGTGATGGTAACTCTTCTTTCGGTTTTAGAAAAAGCTGTTGGAAAAGTAATGGACGAGGAAGAATTTAGCCACACCTTGCTGCCGTCGCTTAAAACAACCTGGAACTGTCCGCCTCTTGGGATATTAATGGTGTTAAATGTATTAGATGAATCGATAGCCTTCTTACCGGGAGCCTGGTATATTATCCGTCCGTCCTTATCTTTTTTTAACACAGTTTGCCCCTGGTTGGCTAAAACACCGTTTTTGGCTTCGTTTAAATTTATCCTAGTGCCATTTGAGAGTGTCAGGATGGCTTTATTTCCACCTGGGGTTATGTCGTTTTTTAACTGGTGAGAAAATACAACGCGTTTGGTTGAAGAATTCTTGTGCCCATGAAAATATATAAAACCGATGGCAAGTATCAATGTTGCAGCTGCCGACGTTACGGAAAGCCATCGAAGCGTTGTTTTCCTGATGCGGGTATTTTTTTGATTAATATCCCGGTTTATTTTATTTAATATTCTTTCCTTTAATACTTCTTCATTTTCGGCAAAGTCTCCTGGAATTTCAATAGGGCTATCCTGATCGTGATTATACCAGGCAGCAAACTCCGCCTGTTCTTCGGGAGTTATCGTTTTATTGAGCCATTTTTTAGCAAGTTCCTGGTAACGGTTTTCCATTCAGCGGGTGCTTTTAATAGTAAGTCCGCTCAATAACCAAAATCCCTTAGTGTAATGTGAAATATTTTTTATCTTTTTTGGAGACGATGGCTTACAATAAAAACTGACCTAAACGGGTACGCAGGGTTCTAATGGCTTTGCCCAAATGTGCCTCAACAGTTTTTTCGGAAATCCCGAGCTCACTAGCTATTTTTTTCTGTGAATACCCGGAATCCCGACTTAATTTGTACACAAGGCGGCATTTCTCAGGTAATTCAGCTACAAATTCAGCCAACCGACTTCTTAGCTCTTCAAACTCCAACCACTCCTGTGTTGAATCATCGGTAATGCTATTATTGTTTTTACTGTAGATGGAGTACTTTTTCCTGTTATTTAGCTTATCCAATATTTTGATTACGCGGTACTTAACAGATACAGCCAGGTATGAACTTAGTGTATCAACTACACCCAATTCGCTCCGCCTCTTCCAAAGCGAAACAAATATATCCTGTACAATCTCCTCAGCATCGTCCAGGTCTTTGATCTTGTTAGCGGCAACGCTAAAAAGCCTGTTCCAATACCGATTATAAATTTCGGTAAATGCGCACTCATCACCTTGCTGCAGTAAGCCGGTTAATTCCTGATCATTAAGAATATTATAATTGTGCATATTCAAAAATAAATAGCAAATAATAGTAATTCAATAATAGTCTGCAGATGAAATGGGGTTATAGCGACAAGGTTTTTATCCTGTCTGGTTTATTTCTCACCGGGCAGATCGGTTTATACGGCCAAATGTAATAACTATTGATTAAAACAACGAAGGGTTTCCGCCGGTTTTTATTCTCCCCAAATGTTTATAGGCAGTTTCAGTTACTTCGCGACCACGGGCGGTGCGCATTAAAAAGCCTTCCTGTATCAAAAACGGCTCATACACCTCTTCAATTGTACCCTCGTCCTCACCGACGGCGGTCGCTATTGTTTTTAAACCTACAGGGCCACCCTTGAATTTATCAATAATGGTCGTCAGGATCTTATTATCCATTTCGTCCAGACCGTGCTCGTCAACATTAAGGGCGTTTAAGGCGTATTTGGCGATAGTAGTATCAATGTTTCCATCGCCCTTTATTTGAGCAAAATCCCGGGTGCGGCGTAACAAAGCGTTGGCTATACGCGGGGTGCCACGGCTTCGGCGGGCTATTTCATATGCACCCTCGTCGCTTATCGGGGTTT
Source organism: Bacteroidota bacterium (assembly GCA_030775685.1). Classification (GTDB taxonomy): domain Bacteria; phylum Bacteroidota; class Bacteroidia; order Sphingobacteriales; family Sphingobacteriaceae; genus Mucilaginibacter. The sequence goes on along the minus strand of JALYIP010000082.1, from coordinate 42,805 downwards.
TTAATATAGATGAGGAGCGCAGCAGGATAGTTGTCAATAGTTTCGCGTCGTAGTACTCCAGCCGCGAGTTTATGCCAAACCGGGCCCGCAATGGCGCCGTAAGCAAGCCAGAGCGTGTAGTGGCACCTACCAATGTAAACGGATTTAATGAGATCTGTACTGACCGTGCGTTCGGCCCGCTCTCCAGCATGATATCTATCTTAAAATCCTCCATTGCTGAGTAAAGATATTCCTCAACCAATGGACTAAGCCTGTGGATTTCGTCAATGAATAATATGTCACCAGTTTCAAGATTGGTTAACAACCCTGCCAGATCGCCGGGCTTATCCAGCACAGGGCCGGACGTTATTTTGATGCCGACGCCCATCTCATTAGCTATGATATGCGACAAGGTGGTTTTGCCCAATCCTGGAGGCCCGTGCAGCAGTACATGATCAAGCGCCTCGCCACGCTGGCGGGCTGCCTGTACAAATATTCTTAAGTTGGCTAATAATTTATGCTGCCCGGTAAAATCCTCAAACACCTGGGGACGCAGAACTTTTTCAATATCACGTTCAGTAGGTGAGAGGCGTTCGCGGTCGGGATCAAGATTCTCATTCATTACCTACGAAATTAACACTTTTTTATTGAGGTGAAAGGACAAAGGTAAAGGGTAAAAGTTTTCTTTTTCTAAAAAACACAATAAGCCTTTCACCTTTATCCTTTCAGCTTTAACCTCTTTTTACCCCTCAGGATACTTTCTGAATATTGAATTGATCTTCATCTGGATTACGCCAAAAAATGCTTCCCTGAAAATACTGGTCGACATTTTTGAAGTACCGGCTGTGCGGTCGGTGAATATGATAGGTACCTCTACCAGCTTAAAGCCATGCTTAATGGTGGTATATTTCATTTCAATCTGAAAGGCATAACCCACAAACTTTATTTTCCTGAGTTCAATGGTTTCCAACACCTTGCGCTTGTAACACATAAAACCGGCAGTTGCATCCTTAACGTTAATACCGGTGATGAACCTTACATATACAGATGCAAAATAGCTCATTAAAACCCGGCTCATTGGCCAGTTAACAACATTTACGCCATTGATGTATCGTGAGCCTATAACCGCATCCGCGCCTTCTATACACGCCTGCCTTAATTTTAGCAGATCATCCGGGTTGTGCGAAAAATCGGCGTCCATCTCAAATATATAGTCGTATTCATGGGCTATTGACCACTTAAAGCCGTGGATGTAGGCAGTGCCCAACCCCTGTTTGCCGGCGCGCTCTTCTATAAAAAGCTTTTCCGGGTATTCGAGCTGTAGTTGTTTAACTATATTTTGGGTGCCATCCGGCGAGCCATCATCAATAACAAGAATATGAAAATCATGATCAAGAGAAAATACCTTACGGATCATCCGTTCGATGTTCTCCTTTTCATTGTAGGTCGGAATAATAACTATGCTATCAGGCACCAGGGAATATTTAGATAAATAATTGGCGAAATTACTGGATTTTCATCTTCATAAAAAATAAAAAAGCAGTAAAGTAACGTTTACTTCACTGCTTTGTTACAAAAACGGGTAATTTACAGGTTGCTTGTATTTGAAATCACTTCGTTTTCGGATACGGTATAAGGATCGGTTATATAGTTGCGCTCTTTTAACCGTCGCGATACAAATAGAAATGCTACAATGAACACTCCAATAAATGTAACGAAAAACCACTCGTAGTTTGCACCCTTAAGGTTGCGAGCCCACCAACCCCCATCTTCAATAAGCCCGTTAACCAGAGCGGTGATTAAATTGCCAAAGGATACTACCAGGAACCAAATGCCGGTCATAGTACTTTTCATTGATTTTGGCGAATGTGTGTAGGCATACTCCAAACCGGTGATAGATACCAATACTTCGGCCGCCGAGAGTATCATAAATGCCAGCACCTGCCACCAAATGGAGGGACTGCCGCCGTGCTCAATGTTGTTGTGTATAACGCCGATTACCACAAATGATAAAGCTGTTAAAACCAAACCTGTACCTAGCCTGCGTAATGGGGTGGTTTTTAGCCCATGCTTATCAAGCCACGGATATATTACATAGTTAAAGAGGGGAATGAATAGCAGCAGGAATACGGTATTAACCGTAGATAGCTGACCGGGTAGTACAGTAACTTTGGTAAACCCAAGGTTAATAACACGGTTCATTTTTTCGGCATACAGCGTCCATTCAGACAAACATTGATCCCAAACTGCCCAAAATGCCAGCGCGAAAAAGAATACAGCCATTACGCGGTAAACAGCTTTTATACCTTCAACCTTTTCCGGGTCATAGGGCCCTTTAGCAACGTCAAGGAAGGCTTGTCCCGGTTTTTTCTGACTCTGGTGAGTTAGTGCATACCAGGTTATAAACACCAGGTTGTTGCGATTAACGCCCTGTGGCGGCACTTTTACATACATTTTTCGGCCCGAAAAAAATATGATGGTAGCCAGCGCCATCAAAAGCCCCGGAATACCGAAAGCCCACTTAGGGCCAAAGTGATCATAAGTCCAGGGAATGGCGACAGTTGACACCATAGAGCCGGCATTGATACTGAAATAGAACCAGCCGTAAACTTTTGATAATAAATCCTGGTTGGTAGCATCAAACTGGTCGCCAACGTTAGCTGATACACATGATTTAATACCACCAGCACCAACGGCAACCACAAGCAAACCTAATTCAAAACCACTAAGGCCACCATCAAACGTAGCCAACATTAAATGTCCGACACAGTAAATCATCGATACATATAAAATAAGTTTGTATTTGCCGGTAAACCAGTCGGCTATCATGCCGCCTACAAATGGCAAAGCATAAGCCACCATCACAAACAAATGATGTAATTTATTAGCATGGGCGTTAGCCTGCTCTGTTAACGCGGCACTATCTGTTGGGTTAAAAAATTGTTTTACCAAAAAAAGGCTAAGTACAGAACGCATGCCATAAAAGCTAAAGCGCTCAGCGGCTTCATTCCCGATAATAAACGGGACGGCCCTGGGGAATATGGATTTGGTGGGTGTTGTTGCAGTTACGGTTTCTTGCATTATTTATAGCTAAAAATTTTACTAAAGTAATATAATTCCTTTATATCAAAATTTAATACTGAAAGTGTTACAAAAGGTAGCGTAAATATTTTGTTATTGGAGAGAATAAAACAATTTTTAAATAAATTATCAATTTTAAACGCATTGATTTTTAATTAATTATTGCCTTTAGCCGCAGCCTTATCAATGGCCGCCTGCTTTTTAGGGTCAACATATTCTTCGTCGCGGCTTTCGGGAACATTTCTCATATCCAGGTTTTCAACATATACCCACCTGCCATTTTTTAGTTTATAACCGTCGTAGGTTAAATCGGGACCGAATGTAGATGGTTTACTTTTTGACTTAGGATCGGGAGGGGCAAGGTGATCAAATACGATGAGATTTTGTTCAGGCACATACTTCAGGAGCATGGAGGCATCGCGACTGTATTCAAATACAACCCTGTGCCGGGATTTGCCGTTGCCATCAAAAACACGCATCCCCAGTACAGGCTTATCATTATTAAATGATAACACATCGATTACCTTCTTGTTCGATTCAACAGTATTGCCTTTCCAGCCTATCAATACATAGTATAGTTTGGGGCTATAAACCGGGATTATCTTATAATATTGCGCCCCGTACCATTTCCGATTGTCGGTAACTGAATCTTCCGGGTTTTTTAAAAGAGGCGAATAATCTTCGAGTGGATACATTTTTAACTGACCGCCGGTATTTAATTGTATGGTGCCATAAAACCGGTAACTACCATCGTTATTTACAATGTGCCAGCTAAATATGCGAAACCTGTTATCGGGCGAATTTAATATACTGACGCTTTTTATAGAATCAAACGGAAACAGAAACGAGTTTGGAACTTTTAACGCGTTAACCAATGTTTTAATAAAAGCATAGTTTGCATTTTTACGCTCCAGGTCGTTTTCATCATTAATGAATGTTTTACCTAAAACAATTAAAGTATCTTCATATGACCGCAACCGCGCAAGCCGGCTGTTTTCGTCTGAATGCTGGGCAAAGCCCGGCAAGCAAAAAAACAGAATAGTAATTGTTAAAAAGAAGTACTTTATCACCATTTGTAATATGTAACGTAACTAACCCAAATAACGGGAATATTTTTATTTTTATTTTCTCTCAAAACTAATAATATTTAATTGGTATATTTAACTGTTAATTAGTGTTTTAACCTTTACCCTTATGGCTGCAGCAGATCAAATTGTACAACTAGCAAACGCTTACAGTACTCAAAACATTACCGAGATCCAGGTAAATGCGGGTTGGACTGACAAACAGTACCAGGCAGATATGGAATCGATAGGGTGGGTACCCGGCGATGAATGGTGTGCTGCCTCAGTAAAACTCACCTGGAAAAAGGGATATGCAGACAATCCGGATGTTTGGGCGCATGCTTCACGGCTTATATCACTGAATAGCCAGGAAATGGCAAGAAACTTTCATAACGATCCGGTGTGGCCAACATCAACCAATATTCCAAAATTAGGCGCAATTGCGGTATGGCAGGAAGGTGACAGCCTAACACAGGGCCATTGCGGCATCGTAGTTGCAGTTAACGGCAATCAGTTCACAACCGTTGAAGGTAATACTTCATCACCAAGCATGCCCAGCATCCGCAATGGCTGGACGGTTGCTGCGCACACCCATACATTAGGTTTACCACATGTTATAAATGGCCTTAATTTTGATAGGTTCGTATATGCAATAGAAAGTTATTCGCCGCTTGTTGTTGAATAGTTTTCAATAACCATTGCACTTGCACCACCGCCGCCATTGCAAATTCCGGCAGCGCCATATTTTCCATTGTTTTGCTGTAACACATGCAGTAAAGTAACAATTATCCTTGCCCCCGATGCACCCAGCGGATGACCAAGTGAAACGGCACCTCCATTTACATTTACCATGGCGGGATCGAGTTTCAATAGCTGGTTATTGGCAATGGATACTACAGAAAAAGCCTCGTTTATCTCAAAATAATCAATGTCGTCTGACGATAGCTCAGCACGATGTAAGGCCAGCGGAATAGCCTTTGACGGAGCAGTAGTAAACCACTCAGGCGCCTGTTGTGCGTCGGCATACGAAACTATTTTCGCAAGGGGTTTTATTCCGAGTTCGTCTGCCTTTTCCCTGCTCATTAAAACCACTGCGGCAGCGCCATCATTTAAGGTTGATGCATTGGCCGCGGTAACTGTTCCGTCTTTTTTAAATACAGGTTTTAATGACGGGATCTTATCAAACTTTACAGTTTTTGGTTCCTCGTCTTCAGCAAATAAAGTTATATCGCCTTTTTTGTCTTTGAGTTCAACAGCGGTAATCTCATTCTTAAATCTACCGGCAATTTGCGAATTTTGTGCTCTTTTATAGGATTCTATCGCAAATGCATCCTGTTCTTCCCGGCTTATATTACATTCCAACGCACACAATTCGGCCGCCGAACCCATATGGTAATCGTTGTATACATCCCATAAGCCGTCTTTTACCAGGCCGTCAATAATTTGTCCGTTTCCAAGCCTGTAGCCATTACGGGCCTTATCTAAGTAATAAGGTACATTGCTCATGCTTTCCATGCCACCGGCAACTACAATTTCGTTTTGTCCCAGCGTAATACTTTGAGCCGCCAGCATAATAGCCTTCATGCCCGATGCGCATACCTTATTAATGGTAGTAGCAGGTAAAGTGGGGAGCCCGGCAAATATAGCCGCCTGTGTAGCCGGTGCCTGCCCAACATTGGCAGACAGCACATTGCCCATATACACTTCCTGGATCTGGTCAGGCTTTAACCCGGCCTTCTCAACCGCCGATTTAATGACAATACTGCCCAGTTGCGTTGCAGAAAGGCTTGCAAGGCTACCGCCAAAGCTGCCGATAGGGGTACGGGTTGCTGAAACTATTACTACTTCCTTCATTTTTAATTATGGTAAATTGGATTGCAAATTTAGTGTTTTATCTATGCATGCATAGTAAATAATAAAGTTTTGTTTAAACTACAAAGCAGGTATACCCGGTTGACATTTTAAGAAAAACTGCATATACCGGAAACTTATATTAATTTTGATTGACAAACGTATAAATGGCAAAATTATCTTCATCGCGCCAAAAGGCTTTATTTCGCAAATACTCACGTAATGTTAAGTTCTTAATGATGCTGGTGAGTATCTGCATCATTGTTTTCACACTTCCAAAACAAGCAAAATTTAGTTACGATATCGAGAAAGGCCGAATTTGGAATCAAAAGGACCTGGTATCGCCTTATAACTTTGCAATTTTAAAAACGCCGGAAGAAATCGAGAGCGATCAGAAAACAGCACTGGCAAGCATAACACCAATATACCAGTTGGATGTTAACCTTGCACCACACGAACTGGACGGTTTTAACAGCGATCTGGAAATAAAATGGCACAGCGCCGGTATTAAGGACAGCAAGAAAGCCACGTATATTTTAACGGGATATACCCTGCTGAAATCGATATACGATAAGGGTGTTTTAACCTTAAACCCAAAATACCAACAAAATAACGAAAACTACGAGGTAACTATCCTGAACCAAAATGTAGCTTCGGATAGAAACACCGGTGATTTATATACCAAACGGAGTGCATTGGCTTATTGTGATCGATTTTTGACAGGAAAAAAGGAAGTGGATAAAGCTTTTTTACTCGATCTGATCAACAACAGGCTGCAACCAAATTTGATATTTGATAATAAGCTAACATCAAGGCTTGAAAAGGAAGTGGTTGAAAATTTATCGACTACCCGCGGGATGGTTCAAAAGAATGAGGTGATAATAGCCAAGGGATCGGTTGTAAGCGACGAAGCTTATCAGAAACTTCAATCGTATAAAAAAGCTTTTGAAGACAATGCCCGGATTAACGGCGATCCCCGCCTCGTTTTAATAGGTCAATTTTTGCTGGTTGGTATAACCATTGCGTTGCTGATCGTGTTTCTTTACCTTTTCAGGAAGGATATTTATGCTGATAACCGGTTGGTAAGCTTAATATTATTGGTTATTACAGCAATGCTGTTCACATTATCGGTAGCCATAAAGCTGCAATTGCCGAACTTATACTACATTCCATACTGTATTGTTCCTATCATAATTAGGATTTTGTTCGATACTCGTCTGGCTTTAAATATCCACTTGCTGGTAGTATTGATAGCCGGCTTTTTTGTACCTAACAGTTTTGAATTTGCATTCTTCGAAATTACGGCCGGGATGGTTGCAATTTACAGCATCAAGAATTTGATCCGCCGCGAGCAGTTCCTTATATCGGCACTTATCATCACACTTACCTACTTCGTGTCATTTCTCGGTATTGCATTTATTCGGGAAGGCAGCATCAGGAGTATCGATTGGATGGACTTCGTACCATTTGTTGTAAGTGTTTTATTAACATTGCTGGCTTATCCGCTTATCTATATCTTCGAAAAGATCTTTGCCATAACGTCAGACATTACCTTAATTGAATTGACCAATACCAATGCTCCCCTGTTGCGTGAAATGGCTTTTTCAGCCCCCGGCACCTTCCAGCATTCATTACAAGTAGCCAACCTGGCTGAAAACGCAATATACAGCATTGGAGGCAACGCCTTGTTGGTTAGGGCAGGGGCTTTGTATCATGATATTGGCAAGATGGAAAACCCGCTTTTTTTTATAGAGAATCAAACATCAGGCTTTAATCCGCATGATAAGTTGCCGTACCAGGAAAGCGCACAAATAATTATCAGGCACGTTAGCCAGGGTATTGAAATGGCCCGGAAGGCAAATCTTCCCGAAATTGTGATCGACTTTATCCGCACCCATCACGGTGATACGCGTGTTGATTACTTTTACCAATCATTTTTGAAAAATTTTCCTGAAAAATTCATCGATGAGAACACTTTTAGGTACCCGGGACCTATTCCTTTCTCAAAAGAAGGCGGTGTTTTGATGCTTGCGGACTCTGTTGAGGCCGCTTCGCGGGCATTAAAGGAACCTGATGAACAATCAATAAGTAACCTGGTAGATCGCATAGTAAAATATAAACTCGATCAAAATCAGCTGAAGGACAGTGATATAACCCTGAAGGATATCGAAACCATCAAAACCATATTCAAGAAAATGTTGATGAGCATTTACCATGTGCGGGTAGATTATTAAGAAAACGAACTTTTTTTTTGCCGGATAAGGCGAATTGCTATATTTGCAATCCCGAAAAAAAGGGAATAGTTTGAATACGGTTCGCAAGAATCAAACATGGTGAGGTGCCTGAGAGGCCGAAAGGATCAGTTTGCTAAACTGACGTACGGGAAACTGTACCGAGGGTTCGAATCCCTCCCTCACCGCAGAGATTGCTATCAAAAACACTCAAAAGCCTGTAAGTATTTTATTTACAGGCTTTTTGATTTCAGATCGGCAAAAAAACTCAACGAACGGGTGAGCGACTTGCCTGGCCATAAACTAGAACCATCGTGATGATTGGCTGCAAGTCAGGCCTGAAGTACGGGGTAGAAAATTGAAGTTTTGCAGGTGCCCAATAGTTCAGAGAAGTTGTCAAATAGCCCCCAAATGCGGATTTATTTAAAATCAACACTCATTTTGCACAAGGCATTCACTGTTATAAACTATCCAAATTATTACAATTGGATTGGATTTGACATACCGGCAGATTTGCGGCTTATGGAAAAATACGCTATTATTGCTCATCTTATAAAAAGCATATAATAACTTAGGCCTAAATGACCGATTTCAGCAAATTCACTGATCACGAATTGGCTGCCACTTTAAAAGAAGGCAATCCCCTCGCCTATACAGAAATTTTTGACCGCTATAAAGTAGTTTTGTATAAGCATGCTTTCCAAATGCTCAATAGCCAGGAAGAAGCCAATGATGTAATCCAGGATGTTTTTTTGGCGCTATGGGATAAGAGGGACACCCTGAATTTGAAAACTTCTTTATCAGGTTATTTATACAGTTCGGTACGTAACCGCATCTTTGACCTCATCAGTCATCAAAAAGTTATCTCCAGGTATATCGACTCTATCCGCGACTTTATAACGGAGGGCAGTTATACTGCCGACGCGCAAGTTAGAGAAAAGCAGCTGGCGAGTATTATAGAAAAGGAAATAGCCGCGCTGCCATCAAAAATGCGCGTAGTATTTGAACTTAGCCGCCAGGATGAGTTATCATACAAGCAAATAGGCCAGCAGCTTAATATCTCCGATAAAACGGTAAAACAGCAGGTTCATAATGCTGTTAAAATTTTAAGATTAAAACTGGCTGCCATATCCGCCTTATTGCTGTTTTTTTAAAATTATACAGTAAACAGCTGCTGCTGCCCCTCTTATAATCCAAACTCAACACCGAAAAAAAATCTGATTCGGAACGATTAATTGTCAGCCTGATGACTCATTATCCGGTTTCGAACATCATTTGTATCAGAAGCGGACGCTATTGTTTTTTAAGCCAAACGTAAATATCTTATAATCAACGAAATAATTAGTTGGAATTTAATTTGTCTTAAATTGATCATGAAAAAAATGATCCGCGCTCCAACTTTTGTTAATTCCGGCAACACAGATTATTAACTCTTGTTTATCAAATTGTAACTTTTTTTTCTGTTTTTCTAATACTTTAAGGTCACTTAGCCGTCTTATAGCGTATTTAAGGGAAATCCCTGTTAACTATGACCGACAAACAGATAATATCACTTTTAAAAAAGTATGGTAAAGGGAAGTTAAATCCTGAGGAGAAGGCAATTCTTGAAAGTTGGTACCTTAAACAAGCTGAAAGCAGTAGTAATGAGTTGAGTGATGCTGAGTTCGACAAAAACTTAGCGCTCATCCGCAGTAACCTGGTGCTTAAACAGGAGTCCGTTCCGAAGTTTAACTGGCAGAGGGTAGCAGTTGCAGCATCATTATTAATTTTTGCTGCTTTCGGCGCTCACTTTTTCCTTCATAAAAAGGATCGCGCCGACATTGCCAAGATAGCCAAAAAGGATGCTGCGCCGGGTAAAAACGGGGCGACACTGATTTTATCAAACGGAAAAAAAATTATTCTGGGTGACGCTTCCAATGGGCAGCTTGCCAGTGATGCAGGTGTAACTATCAATAAAACCAAATCGGGAGAGATAATTTACAAGGCTAATGCAGCACCAGGCAATGACACTGTTAAAACGGGATTTAACACCCTAACAACTGCAAAGGGCGAGCAATACCAGTTAATACTGCCTGACGGATCGCACGTTTGGCTCAATGCAGCATCATCCGTTAAATATCCTGTTGTATTTGATAAAAAGGAGCGGATGGTTGAATTAAATGGGGAGGCTTATTTTGAAGTGGTACATAAACCGGAATCTCCTTTTAAGGTAAATACCAGGCGGCAGGAAGTGGAAGTTCTGGGAACTCACTTTAACATCTATGCTTATGATGATGAGAGCATCACCCGGACAACATTGGTGGAAGGCTCTGTAAAGGTTTCGGCATTTACCAGTCACAACACTATTATTATAAAGCCGGGCCAACAATCACTGGTTGACGATTACAACTTAAAAGTAGAAACGGTTGATACGGATGATGCCCTGGCATGGAAAAACGGTTATTTCGAATTTAACGATGAAAGCCTGGAAAGTATCATGAAGAAAGTAGGACGGTGGTATAATTTAGACGTGGAATATCGTAATACAACGGCAAAATACCAGCTTTTTAGTGGTAGCGTATCACGATATAAAAATGTTTCGCAGGTTATTAAAACCCTTGAATTAACAAATGCGGCTCATTTTAAAATAGAAGGCAATACAATATTAGTAATAAAGTAACCTGAACCTTATTACAATAACAACAATAAATAAATTAATTACTAACTAAACTTAATCAAAATGAAAAACCTGGAAGAAGACGCTTAACAGTAAAAATCAACCGGTGATCAGAATAAAAAGATCAGGGGTGCTTGCAACACCCCTGAAGAATACCTGATCAAACCGAACAGTGTGTTGACTACTATTTTTAATTTAAACAGATAATCAAATGTATAAAATTTATACTAATTCTTTATGCTGGCTGCAACGCCGTATAACAAAATTCCTGCTCATAATGAAACTCACTATTGTTTTATTGATTGTAAGCTTAATGCAGGTAAGTGCCGTAACCTTTGCTCAACGGGTAAGCTTTAATAAAAAAGAAGTAACGCTTAAACAGGTTTTTAAGGAAATTAAAAAGCAAACAGGTCATGATGTATTGTACCAGTCGAACAAGCTAAAAGCCACTCAAAAGATCAATGCAAACTTTAACAATTCCTCGCTGGATGACGTAATGAAAGCCTGCCTGCAGGGGTTGCCATTGGTTTACACATTTTATGAAAATTCAATTGTTATAAAAGAAGGAACACCGGCAGGTGATATACAAGCCGCTGCGTCTGCGCAGCTAATTACCGTTACCGGCAGGGTTGTCGATACAGCCGGGCTACCGCTTCCGGGGGCAACAATTAAGGTTAAGGGCACCAAGCTAAACACTGTTACCGACGTTAATGGCCAGTTTACCCTAAAGGGGGTTGAAGAGGGCGCCACTTTGCAAATCTCCTTTGTTAGCTTTTTTACCCAGGAGGTGAAGGCGACTGCCAATAATATTACGGTTAAATTAAAACCGCAGTCATTGGGCCTAAACGAAGTGGTTGTTTCAGGCAGTTATGGTACAGTGAATGCTGCGACCGAAAGAGCCATATCAACAGTAGTTACAGTTTCGGGCAAGGATACGCAAGACAAGCCGGGAGCCAACGCGTTGGACGCCCTGCAGGGCAGGGTTCCGGGGTTGAGTATCTTGTCAAACGGAGGCGAACCATCACAACAGCCTTCTATAAGGCTCCATGGTTTAGGTTCTTTATTCGCGGGTACCGACCCTTATGTGATCCTTGATGGTTCTCCTATTGATCTGGCAACGGTATTAACCATAAATCCGGATGACATTCTTGACTGGAAAATCTTAAAGGATGCCGCGTCTCTGTCTATTTATGGTTCACAAGCTTCCAACGGCGTTATTATTATCAATACCAAACGGGGTTCGTACAATAAACCCTCTTCCATTACATTTGGCAGTCAGTTCAGTTACTCAAGCATTGCCGACCTGAAGTTTTTTAAACAGTTCATGAACAGAAACGAACTGATAAATTTTGACTTAAGCTCCGGGCTGCAAACTCAAGCGCAATTAGACAATGCTTTGGCAGCAATCCCAGTGAAGAATGCGGATACAAAATGGTATAAATACTATTATAGAAGCAATACGCCGGCTCAAAAATACGATTTGTCAATAACTGGCGGCGGCGGCAAAACCACCTATTATATATCAGGCGGATACCTCACCTCTACAGGTATTGCTGCCGGTTCGGGGTATGAACGCTATAATATGCGTTCAAATGTAACCTCCCAGGTAAACAAATGGATCCAGGTTGGTTTAAATTTTTCACTTGTTTATGATATTACACATACTAACCCCTACACAACTAACAGTACAAACGGGGGGTTAAGTATGTTTGCTGCGCCTTATATCAGCCCTTATCAACCCGATGGTACACCGTATCCTACTGTTATACCCGGCTGGGGCGGTCGCCGCAATCCTTTTTATAATACCAGTGAAATGCCGGTTAACAACGACAAGCTGACCATTAACCCAACCGCCTATATCCAGGTTAAACCAATCACCGGGTTAACCCTTAAGTCCCAGGCGGGTGTTAATGCTTACGATTATACAGTATCAAGCATAGTACTGCCTTCGTATCTTGGCGTTGGTAGCGCCCTTGGCACAAATAGCCAGAGTTATGAAAGAAATGCAAGAAAAACATTCACCAACACAGCTGAATATGCATTTACAGTAGGTGGTGCAAACCACATCACTGCTCTGGCCGGCCAGGAATATTCAGATGGCGACGATTATGGTTTTAATGCTTCTGGTCAGGGGCTAACAGATGACCGTTTAGTGCTGCTGGGGAACACCATACCATCTCCGAGGGGTATAGGGTCTTTTCACCAGGAATATGTTTATAACTCTTTTTTCGGTAAAGTGGACTATAATTTTAACGAAAAATATTATGCAACAGCTTCCATACGTACTGATGAATCATCAAAGTTTAGCCCCGGGCATCTTCGGGCCACTTTTTGGGCTGGCGGTTTAGCCTGGGAAGCCAAGAAGGAAAGCTTTTTAAAAGATGTTTCATGGATTGACAACCTGACCTTAAAGGCAAATGTTGGTACTTCCGGAAACTCCGAGATAGGTAATTATACAAGCCCTGCGCTGGTATCGCCTAATGGTCTCTACAATAATGTAAATGGGTATAATCTAATAAGTCCGGGGTCGCCAAATTTAACGTGGGAGCAGCACTTGAAATCTACTTTTGGAATAAATTTGTCTGTGCTTGACAGGTTCCATCTCGATCTTTCTTATTATATCGATAAGGGAACGAATGAACTTGCGCCGGTTCCATATCCTGAAACAGCAGTTCCGGCTAACACTACCCCAAATGTAGTCTTTCCTTATAGCATCCTCCAGAACTCTGTATCCTTAGTAAATAAAGGATTCGATATTGATTTTTCAGTCGATTTATGGAAAGATAAATTGCACAATGGTTATCTTAACTTTTTCGTAAAAACTGAGATCACTCATAACAAAATTACCAAGTTATTCCAGGGCAGGAGCAGTTTCCCGCTACCCGATTATTTATTGTCATGGTCAGTAGGGCAGCCGGTAAACTATTTTCTCCCACTGTGGGCTGGGGTTAATGCGCAAACAGGCGCCCCTCAATGGTACCTGCCTGGCCCGGATCCATCCGTTACCCGTAAAGATCCTAAAGCTGTGACAAGCGATTTCAATAGCAATGCATTGCAGCAAAACGCCGGTATTAGTCAGTATGCACCATCACAAGGCAGCTTTGGCATTAACGCCGGATATAAGGGTTTCGATCTGCAGGTAATGTTTTACTATGCTTTGGGCAAACACCTGATAAATAATGACGGGTATTATTTCCAAAACGCTAACGTTTACAATCCGGGCTTCAACGCATTTAAAGATGTGCAGAATTACTGGAAAAACCCCGGTGACGTAGCACGTTTCCCTGATATTAATAACTATCAGATGACACAGTTTGATTCAAGCTTGCTTGAGAATGCATCCTTCATGCGGTTAAAGGATCTTACATTAAGTTATACATTACCTGATGCGCTTTTGGCCCATACAAAGGTTATAAAAGGTGTGAAATTCTTCGTGGAAGGGCGTAACCTGTTTACTATTACCAAATACACAGGTCCTGATCCGGAAATTGATTCAAACTTATCGTATGGTGAATACCCGGATACTAAACAATATTCGTTCGGTATCAAGGCAACCCTTTAAAAGTTGGATTATAATTTAAATATAAAAAACATGAAAAGATACAATATTTATATCATGGCGGGGTTAATGATCCTTACGGTTATTACAGCCTGCAAAAAAGTTAGTAACATACATCCCTATGATGCAATTAATCAGAATTTTGCTTTCGAGTCAATAACAGATGCGTTAAATTGGGATGTCGGCACTTATTCAAATTTCAGAGGGGCCCAGGCCCTTGCAAGCGCAGTGACTGATATACAGGCCGATCAGTTAAACATCACCTCGGATAACGGTAATAACAATACCGATGTATACAAATGGGGGGCGTTTCTTCAGGCAGGCGATGTAGGCGGCACATGGACCAATTACTCGAATATCAACCAGATTAACATTGCGCTTGCAGGGTTTAAAACCATTAAAACAAACAGTGCGGCAGATGCGGCTAAATTGAACCAATATACAGGTGATCTCTACCTTGCAAGGGCCTTTTACTATCATTCATTAATATTGAGATATGGTAAGGCTTATGACGATGCTACCAGTGCGGCTGCAAATCCTGGGGTTCCATTGGTTTTAACTTATGATAAAAATGCGCTACCAGCCAGGGCAAGCGTTAAAGCTGTTTATGAACAGATCCTCTCGGATATTAATGCAGCCGAAGGCTTGCTGGCAAATATTACCGGCAAACAAGGGGCAAATACCTTTAACATCGATGTGGCTACCGCGTTAGAAGCAAGGGTAAGGCTGCACATGCATGATTGGGCTGGAGCTTATGCAGCTGCTACTAAATTAATAGGCAGTGACAAATATCCCCTGGTTAGTAACCTGCCAGACTTACAAAACTATTGGTATAACGATGGAAAGCAGGAAGATATTTATCAATGCTTTGCCAGCGTAAATGAGCTCAGTGGCGGTAATTCAACCTTTTTGAATTTTAGAAAATTTACAAATACTTTCAGTGCTTATGATCCGGCATACGTTCCAACCCAATCAATAATTGACATGTACAATAATGCGGATATCCGCAAGGCTACTTATTTCGCCAATCTTAATGTCAGTATAAACAGTGTTGTAACCAATCTTAATTTGATAAATAAATATCCCGGTAATCCAGCATTTAATACTCCGGGCGCAATCTCTAAATACGTGAATGCATCAAAAGTATTTCGTATCGGCGAAATGTACCTGATAGCTGCAGAAGCTGCTGCCAGTAATGGCGATGCGGCGAATGCCTTAAAATACCTTAATTTATTGCATGCCGCACGTGTAGGCGGAAGTACAATCATCGCTAGTGGAACTGCTTTAACAGATGCTATCAGGAATGAAAGAACCCTTGAGCTTGCATTTGAAGGCTTCCGTTTGGACGACCTTAAGCGCTGGCACGTTGGCTTCACAAGGGGTACCCCGCAGAATGTTGATGTTCTTATACCCCAGGGCATTAAATTAACCATTGCCCCTGATGATAATAAGTTTGTATGGGCAATACCTCCTTATGATATGACGCTAAATAAAAATTTAGTGCAAAATCCGGGTTGGTAAAAACCATATTGATTCCATGCAAACTGCTACTACGCTTCGTTCTTTTCGTTTTTTCATACGTAAATGAAATCAGTTAATAGTTAATAAAAGCGTTCGCCGAAGGCGCGGACGGACGCTTTAGCTGGCCTTGCGCCGTTTTAGTTAAGTACCCCGGGTATTCCGGGGTACTTTTTTTTCGTACTGATACTTATTTATTGCCTAAAAAGCGAACCTCATCATTCCTGGTTCAGGTATTAAATTATTATTAAAAAAGTAAATTTAACCTACTATATGTTAGTATCGTACCCGCTTAGCTTCGTGTTGATAGTTGCCTTCATTTAAGCTAAATTCAGGCAGCGGTTGAAACCCGTTACATTAATATTGCCGAAAATATAACAGGGTTTTGTATTGTAAAAATTACACCAAACTTCCCTGCAGGTGTTTAGCTTTGCACTTTAGTAATATTAACTGATCTAATGAAAAAAATATACACTACGCTGCTTAGCAGCCTGGCAATTACCTGCGCTATTTTTCAATCCGCAGAAGCTCAGCTAAATCTTCATCCTGCAAATGTTCCGTATTACCACGCAACCGCCCCCAAGATCAATGACCTGGTAGATACCAAACTTGACGTAAAGTTCGACTACCAGCATTCACATTTGATCGGTAAGGAATGGGTAACCTTGAAACCGCATTTTTACCCTACGGATTCGGTAAGGCTTGATGCCAAGTGGATGGACATCAAAACCATCGGCATTATGGAAAACGGGAAGGTAATGCCGCTTAAATACCAATACCAGGACAGCCTCACCGTAGCCATTCAACTGGACAGGACCTACAAGAACACCGAAAGCTACGTGCTGTACATAGACTATATTGCCAAACCGAACGATGTACACACCAAGCCGGGCTTTAAGTACGACGGCAAGGGGCTGTATTTTGTAAACCCTTTGGGTACCGAGCCTGATAAACCAACCCAGATCTGGACGCAGGGTGAAGCGGAAAGTTCCTCCTGCTGGTTTCCCACTATCGACAAGCCCGATCAAAAAACAACCGAGCAGGTGAGCATGACTGTGCCTGCAAAATATACTACACTGTCAAACGGTTTGCTCATCAGCCAGAAAACCAATACCGATGGCACGCGTACCGATACCTGGAAACAGTCGTTACCGCATTGCCCTTATCTGTTTATGATGGCGGTAGGCGACTTTAAAATCTATAAAGATAAATGGCGCAACAAAGAGGTTAATTATTACCTGGAGCCCGCTTATTTCCCTTATGCCAAACAGATCTTCGGGCAAACCCCGGCGATGATGGAGCTGTTCTCGAAGGCGCTGGGTGTTGATTTTGCATGGGAGAAATATGCACAGATAGTAGTGCGCGATTACCCGCTTGGGGCGATGGAAAATAGTTCGGCCACCCTGCATGGCGCATATGTGCAGAATTCGCCCTGGGATTTAATCGACGATCCGAATGGGTCGGGCGGAACAACCATAGCGCATGAGCTTTTTCACCAATGGTTTGGTGATTTGGTAACCTGCGAAAGCTGGAGCAATGAAACGCTGAATGAATCGTTCGCAGTGTTTGGCGAGAAATACTGGAATGAGAAAACGTACGGCAAAGATGACGGCGACGCCAAACGCTATGATGAACTGCAGGCCTATCTTAATAACAAAACCGCCGATAAACAAGCGCTTACGCCTTTTGTATACACCGATGAGGAGGGGGTTAACGGCTCGAATATTTATGACAAAGGCGGCCTGGTTTTAACCATGCTTCGGAATTACCTTGGCGACGATGCCTTTTTTAAAGGATTAGGCCTTTACCTGAAAACCCATGCTTTTAAAAATGGCGAAGTGCAGGATTTGAGGCTTGCCGAAGAAGAGATCTCGGGTAAGGATCTGAACTGGTTCTTTAATCAATGGTACTATGGCGCAGGTCACCCGGTGCTGGATATTACCTACCAGTGGAGCGATGCTGACCATAAGGAAAAAGTATTCATCAGCCAAAAACAGGATGGCCAGACTTTCCATGTGCCTATCGCTGTCGATCTTTATGCCGGTGGGAAAACAATAAGGAAACAAGTTTGGCTTTCACAAAAAAGCGATACGCTTACTTTTGATCTGCCTGCAAAACCGGATCTGGTTAATGTCGATGCCGACAAGATCCTAATCACCAAAAAAACTGATCATAAAACGCTTACAGAATTTGCTTACCAATACCAGCATGCCCCGCTATATCTTGACAGGTTAGAAGCAATCAATGCGGCAATTGCGCAGGAAACTTCAGAGCAGGGTCTAAGTATCGTTTTGTCGGCATTAAAAGACAAGTACCATGGCCTTAGGATCAAAGCCATCAGGTCGCTTAAAATGGATAGTGCCGCAGTAGCTAAAGCAGCTTTACCTATCCTCGCCGATTTGGCAAGTCATGATGCAAATTACCCGGTAAGGGCTGCAGCGATCGGCGTATTAGGTAAAACAAAATCAAAGGAGTATGTGCAGATCTATAAGGTGTCACTTGCAAGCCCATCATACACCGTTAAAGGTGCTGCGCTTATTGCTTTGAATAGTGTAGACCCGGATGCTGCGTTTAAAAGCGCCAAAAGCGTGGAGAAAGATGGCAAGGGCCAGTTAGGACAAGCCATTGTTACAGTTTACGCTACCAGCGGCTCTGATAAGGAATGGCCATACGTGATTGATGCCTATGGCAAAAGTTCCGTTCAGCAGAAGTTTAATTTGACACAGGGGCCGCTTACACAGATGATCTGCCGTCTGGATAACAAAACATACGTGTCACAGGGGATAACTTCGATTAAGGATTTGGCCATCAGTTTCAAAAGGTTTAATATTGCGCCGAAACTCATAGCTGCGTTACAGCAAATAGAAGATGCCCGGAAGAAACTTAATGACGCTGAATCTGCGGGGGCAGCGGCAGCGGCTATCGATCAAATTAATAAGGAAAAATCATAAAAGCAATAAAACCGGGAAGGTGAATGGTGTTAACACTATCCGCCTTCCCGGTTTTATTTGATAAGCTCCTGTTGAAGAATGCGGAACATCCTTAAATTTACGGTTAACAATATAGGCCCAATCTAAAGTAATATGAAAAGAACAATCGCCTTACTGCTAGTTTTAACGGTGCTCACCTCCTTTAACACCCCTAAAGAGCTGACATGGACTGCCATTGGTGATTCTATAACTTACCTGAACGGACGGCCTGAACTAACTAAAAACCGGATCAGCACGGGATACATGAATGAGGTGGTTAAAAAATTGCCAAATATCCATTTTGTAAATCAGGGACATTCCGGCTGGACGGCAAAAGCCATTGCTGATAATATTGAAAATTTAGGCCTGGAGAAATCTGATTTTTATTCAGTATTTCTCGGAACGAACGATTGGTGGACAGGCCTCCCTATAGGTACCTTTGGCGATTATCAAAATAACACCGGCAACCAAACGGTGTATGGGTCTTATCGTACTATCGTTAACAAGATCCGCAGCCTGAATAGCCAGGCGGTAATTATCCTGATGACCCCATTGCAACGAACTGATTATGTAGATCTGAATAATCCATCAGTTTTTATTCCCGGAGATTATACGGCTAAGAATGGGGTGTTTTTGTCACAATATGCAGACGCGATCAAGGCAATTGCCAAAGCAGAGGATTTTAAGTTGGTTGATCTCTATTATAAAAGCGGCGTAACACTAAAAAATGCGGTTAATTACCGCAGGCTTCGCGATCCTAAAACCGGGCAATATAAAAATTACACCTATCCGGATTTTGTCTCAATACCATATCATCCCGCTACCGACGATTATCCATACCCGGTAGATGCGATGAACTGGACGTATGACGGCCTGCACCCCTCAGATAAGGGACATGAACGGATAGCGCAGATGCTGGTCAAAATTATGCGAAAGTATTAAGCTTTGATACTGGTAGTTTACAATAAAAGTCGGCGAGCCAAAATTTCCGGCTTTTTTGGAAATATTCCTAAAAATGGAAATGTAACATAATTTAACTATCTTATTATCAATAAGTTGATTAATGGTACTTGTATTGAGTTTATCCAATAAACTTAATAAAAGCACCATGAAACAAAAAGTTACATTTTTAATCCTGGGGTTATGTGCAATGATGTTATCTTGTAAAAAGACTGACAATATAACAAGCAATACCCCAGGCACCCCGGGTAGCCCAACACCTATTGATAGTGTTATAGCTCCGGCGGGTTTTGATTTTAGTACTACCAAAATGGTAAGTATTAATATTAATCTTGCAGCAAACAACAACGACCCAATTGCCGGGGTTCCTGTAAATATTTACCAGGGCGACCCGGCGTTAACAGCACCTATTTTTACTGCTGTAACAGACTCAAAAGGCGTACTGCAGGCACAAGTTAATGTTGCTGCCTATGTTGATACACTGGTTATTGATGCCAAATACATTGGCCTAATGCGTAATGCAAAAGCAGTAATTAATAACAATACAATAACAGCTACTATAGGCGGTGCAGCGGGTTACAGCGGTAATATTGTTGAAAGCAGCTACGTTGAGCGGACAGTAAGAGGAATGAGATCATTTAGCTCTTTTACCCCTTTAGCATCCACAAGCAATACTGTTTATAATTACATGGGGCTGTACGATGGCTCCGGCGTTCCAAAATATTTGGAAACCCCACCGGATGTTATTACAGCCGAACTATTGTCGTTTCTGAACACCTCCTTGCCTGAAACAGTGGATGTGAGAAAGCTTCACCCGCAATATTTACAGTCGTCAGCAATAGCCGACCTCATAATAACTCAAACTGCGGACGTATGGATAACTTTTGTAAGCGAAGGTGCGGGCTATTTAAACTCACTTGGCTATTATACGTATCCAACTAATAGCCCACCAAAGAGCGCTGCTGATATTACAACAATAAATTATATTTTTCCAAATGCATCATTGCCGGGTTCTGGCGGCGGACTTAAATCGGGCAGCAAAGTAAAATTGGGGCGTTTTAACAATGGAACATCTATCGGCTTTGTGTTGTTGGCAAACGCCTGGAACGGAGGCACCCAAAAGGTTAGCAGCGATGCAGCTAAATTTTACTCCACCACGGCCTGTAACCCGGAAACAGATCCTAATTTAAAAAAGCACACTGTACTACTATACTCAGCCACGCAAAACTTGTTTCTTATTGGTATTGACGATCAGAATCGTCAAAATGGTGGCAGTGACAATGACTTTAATGACGTCGTGTTTTATGCTGCATCTAATCCTGTAACTGCAATATCAACAAATAATGTTCAGCCTATAGATCAGCCAAAGGATTCAGACGGTGACGGTGTTACTGACACGTTCGATCAATTTCCAAATGATCCCACAAGGGCATATGTAAGTTATTATCCATCGGCAACAACTTTTGGTACGCTATTGTTTGAAGACTTGTGGCCAGCAACCGGCGACTATGATATGAATGATATGGTTGTTGGCTATCGCTACAAAACCATCACCAACGCTAAAAATCTTGCAGTTGAAATGTATGCAGATTATATGGTTAAGGCGTCAGGAGCATCGTATGTTAGTGGCTTTGGCGTGCAATTTCCATTCAGTTCTGGCCAGGTTAAAACTGTAACAGGACAAAAACTGACAGGGGGCTATATTAAACAAAACGGGAATGGTACAGAAGCATCTCAAAGCAAAGCGGTTATTATCCCTTTTGATAACTACCAGGCTGTTATTAAACGCCCGGGCGGTTACTATATCAATACACAGAATGGCGCGCCTTATATTACAGGTGATACCGTTCACGTTTACATGAGTTTTACAACGCCGGTATCCGCATCAACTTTAGGCATAGCACCTTTCAATCCGTTCCTGATCAGCAACCAGCGCAGGGGATATGAAGTGCATTTACCAAATACTACGCCTACAGATCTTGCTGATAAAAGACTGTTTGGTACGTTGCAGGACAAAACCAACCCTGCTACAGGTTTCTATTACAAAAGCAAGAATTCGTGGCCATGGGCATTAAACTTTGCAGATTCGTTTGATTATTCTGCCGAGGGAATATCAATTGGCAAATCGTATAACTACTTTTTACAGTGGGCAAAATCGGGCGGTACCTTCCACCAGGACTGGTATCTAATTACAGCCGGCAACCGTAATGAATCGATGATCTACAAAAAATAAGTGCAGGGAGTTATATTCAAGTGTTAAAGCCGGGTTTTGTCCGGCTTTTTATGTTTATACCGGGCAGTAAACACCTGATCAATCACTTGCATTACACAGGTAACGCCATAGCACATTAAGCATTCTAAACATCAGCGATGATAGGTGTCAAAGAGCCCGGTATGGATTTATTATTCGGGGTTAGCGCTGTTGGTAATATTTTTCGGCCTTGCATGGACCTATTAAACAGGCTGCGTTATTAGGATAACAATAACCTTTTTCAAGCTGCAGGAATACTTTAACGATATAGCCGGATCTATTATACACCAGTTAATTCCGCCGGAAGCCATACAAACCGAAATTCATGCCGAGGATTAGGATAATAAAAAAGTTCCTATTGGCGCTTGCTGAATGTAAGCACCAATGGGAACTATGATGAAAGAATTCGTTATGTCTTCCTGGAGAAAGAGTAGCTAAAAGATCATTTAACTACCCCGTGCGGAGTGTGAATGAACGTTTGATTAGCATTCTTCAGCTTAAAAAACAGTTTAAACATGGTAAAAAAAGCAGCGGGTAAACTGTAAATTGCCTTAAACAATTGTTTGTTAAAATATTCAGCAGGCACAGCCAACAGAATTGAAACGTATGTTGTAAGCCAAACAACAAGCCAATATACAGGAGATAGGGAAGGGCCGGCCAGGAGTGATAAAGCAAACGCCACCGGGGTGACTCCAAGTAGAAAAATACGCGGCAGCAATATAGTTTGCATCACTTTGTCAAAAAAATCGATATTGCCTTTAAACAGTTGTATAAAGCCATCGCCAAAATAACGCTGCATGTAATGCAACTGGGCCGAAAGCCACCGGCGGCGTTGATTTGCCAATGTTGACTGTTGAGTGGTTTTTTCGTCGTAAACCAGGGCATTTTCAGCATAACCAAATTTAATCCGCTTCCGCAATAGTCGCAGTTCCATTTCCTTATCAAAGCCGCCGACTGCGGTGATTTCAGGCAGGATAGCTTTAAACAAACTGTAGCTGAGTGCCATACCAGAGCCAATTATGGCGCACGATAAACCGAGTGCGCGATGCGCTTTCCTGAAAATATGGTTATTTATCCCCTCGCTTATTGCATCCAGCAATGCGTAGGTGGTATTTGTGTTTTTTGCTATCCTGCGCCCCTGCACCACTTTTAAACCCGTTTGCAAAACGTCGTTCATCCTGTATAAATAGTCTTTTGCGCAGACGTTATCTGCATCCAGCACCAGGGCATAATCATAATCCCCCACGGTTTGCTGTAATGCCACGTTTAAGGCCTTAGCCTTGGTGCTTTTTTCAAACGATACCTCAACAACCTGGATAGGCAATTGGTGAAGCCTAACAAGTGTTTCAGGCTGCAGCGAATCGGCTATAACTACTATTTTTCTTTGCTGCGCGGGATAGTCAATGGATAATGCGGCAGTTGCCGTCTCAATTATTACCGAATCTTCTTTGTACGACGGAATATATATCACAAATGAGCCAAATACGCTACTTTCAGGGTATTTTTTTGACGGAAGGATACGGCCTGCCACCGAAAATATAAAAAGATATAACGCCTGGAAAGCCAGGAATAGAAAAACCACCAGGGTTATAAGAAAGATGAGTCCGTTTACGTAATGCATTGTTTTTTAAATTAAGTACGTTTATAATTTGCGTTCCATGTTAGCCCCTTCCAGATATTGCGGGCAAAATCCCATTTTCCCTGTAAGGAATATTTAAGAAGAGATACCGGGGTTGATATAGCAATAAAGAACAGCTTGCTGATCATTCCTTTTATCCCGAATGTATTCCGGCGGATAAATAGCAGCCTGTTGCGATTTTGATAATATACTTTTAAGGGGTTCGCTTTGCCTACGCTCATTGATTCCTTGTGATATACAACTGATGCCGGCTGATACCATATTTTAAAACCTGCCCGTTGGGCGTGCTCGCTAAAATCCAGTTCTTCATAATACAGGAAATAGTCCTCTGGCAATAAGCCTATCTTGTCAAAAACTTTTTTGCTGATGGCCATAGCCGCGCCATGTGCTAAATGGGTTTGATGGGCTTGGTTGTATTGTCCTGAATCACCTTCGCCCGTCCCGATAAACTTGCCACGCGCAGTGAATGAATTAATAGCTGTACCTCCGGCATATTGGATAACGTTTTTTGTTTGATAATAGAGAATTTTTGGACTGACAATTCCAATCTTATCATCATATTTAAATAGGTTCACTATAGGCTCAATAAAACCAGGCTCAACTTCGGTATCGTTATTAAGCAAAAAAATTATATCGCCCTTTGCTATTTCTATTCCCCGGTTATTTCCACCGGCAAATCCTTCATTCTTTGAATTTTGAATGAAAGTGATATATGGAAAGTCTTTGGCAATGTAACTTGCATCAATAGCAGATGCATTATCAATTATTATTATCTCAATGTTAGGATACGTAATTTGCTGCAACGATTTTAGCATTTCAACAGTTACCGCATCCGTGTTGTAGTTTACGGAAATGATAGAAACCAGCGGATGTTTTATATCAGTTTTCATATTTCTGAATTTTCAATTAGTGATAACTTGCCGGGCATTATTCTTTTGTCCCAACGATAAGCCAACCAAACAAAGGCAATGCTCATGAACACAACTACGCCTGTAGGCGCCTGGCCGAGTACCTGGTTGCCATAGCTTGCAAAAGCTATCCCCACAAAACCTGCAAACAAGGCCATTGTCATTTGTCGCAGCATTTTGTCGTTTTTCATTTTAAAGATCATGATGGTTCCGCCTATTATAAATGTAAAGATCATGCCCAAATGAACCCATAAGCCTATAACGCCATTTTCGGCCCATATGCGCACATACCAACTGTCAGTAGGCGTGTCGGCCAATAAAGTACCGGGGCTAAACCTTTGTCCCCATGAGCCGGCAGAACCAATGCCGCCACCGATAGGCCGCGACGACAGGTAAGCGCTCAACTTTTTTTGATTATTTAACCTAACCTGCAGCGAGGGGTCGTTAGGATCCATTGCGCTGCGCATCCGTTGTATTTGATAATTACCAGCTCCAACATTGGTGAATTTTAACGCAACAAATAACAATCCCACTATAAACAACCCTATAGATAGTATTTTGAAATTCTTAGTCAAAAAAAGATAAACCAATATTCCCGACAGCGGCACAAATAACGCACCTCTTGTTCCGGATATTGACATTCCCCAAAAAAACAGCCCGCTTAAGCACCAAAGCATCATTTTCTGTTTTATTTTAATAGGACCGAAGGAAAGTATTAAACATACCAGTGCGATATGCCCCATGGCTGCGCCAAATTGGCCAGCATCTGAATAAAAGGAAAACACCCTTAGGCGGCCAAACAATATGTGCGTTTTATAAGCACCTGCATCAAGCCACAACTGCTCTGCATGGTTAACACCGAAATACTGTTGTTTCATCCCCCACAGGCATGCAATCAAAGACCATACAATCCAGATCTTAATAAAGACCTTCATCTCTTTTGGATCATTTAAAAGGAGAATAGTAAGAATTACAAGCTGGATCATATACAGCGAGGTTCCCCTAACTGAATAAAACCATGCGGCAAAGCTTCTTGATTCAGGGTTTATGATTTCGAAGATGGTAAAGACCGTCCAAATTACCACGGCGTAAACAAATGGATTTTTTAAATATTTATAATTACGGCTTGTTGCCTTACTAAGTGCAGCAATTAATGACAATAGCAAAAAAACATCAAGTAATAAACCAAATGGCGCGGTTGAATAGCGGATCATCCCATTCGCGAAAAAGCCAAGGTTCAACACCGTATATAAGCCAATCCGGGGGCTTCTGAATAATAAAACAAGATATATGATCACGAAGGGAATGGCTATTAATCCACCTGCACCTGCCAGGTCGGTTTCAACTATAATATAGCCCAAAGCCACTGCAACAGTTGCAATCAGCAGTGCCTGTACAAACCAAAAATTATATACTTTTTGTAAGCTCATGGCATTATACTGTTGGAATTTTCCGTAATGAATTAATTGAATTTAAAACGCCTTCCTTCCAGAAGAGCTTTATCGTAAAAACATCCAGAATATCTTTCAACTGCACCCACCCAACGATAACGCCCAATAAAAATGTTATGGTTGAGCCGGCAGCCACACCATACACGCCGGCCCCCAACCACAATGCGACAACATCCAGGGTCACATTTGTAACCAGCATTATTAACACCTTTAGTGTGTTTTTTTGTGGCCTGTTACCGGCATCCAATAAAACACCGCAGTACCTGTCTAATGGAATTAAAGCTGCATAAAAACAGAAAATTTGTAACAGCAATGCAGATTCATGATATTTACCACCACCCAGCATGTTTACGATGAATGATGGAAAAAAGAAAAACATAAGTAACATAGGGAAAATAATAGCGGTTAAAAAGCCACATTGCTTGTAAAACATCAGCCTTAGTTCCCCGGCTTTTTGATGCTGGAATAACGACGTAGCACGGGGCATTGCTACCGATGCAAAAGAACGCACCGGGATCTCAATTGCTTCAATTAATTTTTGCGGAATTGAATAAATGGCCACTGCTGCCGGCCCCAGCCAAAAAGCGATTATAAACTGGTCGCTACTGCGCAGCAGGCTTGATGTGACCATGGTAAGCATACTATACTTGCCAAAAGCAGATAGTCTTCTGCGTTCAAACTGCAAGTTTGTTTTCCAGGTTCCAAATCGAAGCCACCCTAAAACAAACCCGGCGAAACCCGCAATAAATTGCAGTAAAGCATAGAACAACGCCACGGTTTCAATTGAAAACTTAAATTTTAATTGGAAAAGCAACAGTATTGTAAAGGCTACTGTGAAAAATATTTTAGCTATGGCCAGCTTTTTAAATTGTGAACCTGCCAGTAATTGCCATTGCAATAGCTGGTATGGCAGCGCGCTGATCAACCATAAGATGGTAAACCTTTTGGCCAGCAAAAAAGCAGTGTTGTCAATTTTAAAAAAATACAAAACGGATAAAAGAACTGCAGCGATTACCAGTGTAAAGACTATTAAAAGCTGCCATGACGCCCCTGTGAGTCTTCTTTTTTCTACATCGCTTGCAGCTACAACAAAATATCTTACAAATGGGGTTTGTACCCATCCGCTTCTCAGCATCTCTAATAGCGTATAAACGGTAAGCAGCATAAACCACTTCCCTGCGTCATCCCTTGAGTACTGGTGGGCAATAAAGCCCAGGTTTATAAAGCCAAGCAAAGCCGTAGCGCCGTTTGATAAAAGCGACCAGGAAGTATTGCTGTGTAAAATTTTCTTGAACATGGCTTTAAAAAATCTTAATTAAAGTTTCTTCCAGTACTGCCTGTTCGCCGGCACTATATTTATCGATCAAATCCATTAACTGGTTCGAGCGTTCCTTCCAGTCTGCTTTTCGTGCAATAGCCAGCCGGTGTTGTTTTAGCAGTTCATCATTTTCATTCAACGCAATTTTAAGGCTGTTTACAAATGCTCCGGCGTGGGCGGCTACATACACTACATCATCGGCTTCGCCCAGTGATGCAAAAGGTGTGACCACTACCGGGAGCCCCATGGCCAGGTATTCGTTTGCCTTTAAGGGGTAGATCGCTGCGGTTAATTCGTTGCACACATAAGGGATAATCCCAACATCAATCTGGCGCTGCATATAAGGAATTTTTTCTGTGGACACCGGAGGCTCAAAACAAACGTTTATGTATTTCAAAAGCCGGTCGTAAATATATTGCTCTCTAACTTTTCCAATAAACAAAAACCGAACGCCCGGCATTTTCGTTATCACGTTTTCAAGCAAATCAATGTCTATCCGGTTATCCATTGTTCCGGTATAACCAACAGTTTTCATGTAACCATCATTTAGTTTGCGGCTTTTTATATTATTGAAAAAAGAGTTGAAATGAACGCCATTGTTTACTACTTCAATTGGTTTATTGATGATCTGACATTTGCGTTTTTTTAACTCATCAGAACTTACGATAACCAGGTCCACCTTTGCTATAAATTTACTTTCCTCAATCGCTGCGAAACCCTGGAAGAATGGCACATTGGAGAAGTCATCGTAGATATAATAAACATTAAACTTCAGATTTATTATTTTCCAATAATTGCCAAGGAATGGTTGAAAGGAATTGAATCCGATAATGTCCTGCATTTGCAGCTTTTTGATAGCCCGGTTTATAAAGTAGCCTGTAATTGCTGCATTAAACCGGTTCGCCATTTTAAAAAAACTGGCTGATTTAATAATAAAGGAAGGAAATACGGGAGGTAATGATAGAACGAAAAGGCCGGTTCCATCGTCTCCGCTAATTCGTCTCAGGCGTTTTTTTAGTCCAATCAACCGCTTCCAGTCGAATTTCTTTTTGCCTAATACACCTTTTATTAAATCGGATACTGTATATGCGTAATCAATATATAGCACAAGGTTATTTACGGCTACGCCTTTCATTAACTCCACGGTCGACCGTAAATAGTCTGCTTCCCAGGCAGGTAAGGCAAAACACACAATGTTTTTGGGCTTTAATTGTTCCATTTTTTATTTAAGGTTCAGGGTTAATATTTTCTTTACTTTTCTGCGAAACCAGCTTCGGTTTTTTGGGATCTCGCCAATTAACCCATCAAGGTTGGCTTCACCTGTATTTACTAGCCATGTGACAAATGGTACATTTTGCGCAGCAGTTTTTGCCTTTTGCAAGTTTTCTTTGTCAAGTGCCAGCCAGGTATCATCCGCCTTAAAAGCCAGCACTACTATGTCTGATGCTCTGGCGATTGTAACAGGCAAACTATTTTGCGACAAATCGGGGGATATATAAATGGTTAACTTGTGTTGCTGCCGATTTTCTGTTGTAAGTTCCTGTACATTTTTAAAGTTTAATTGTGTCAGGGCGGGGGTATAAATAGCAAATGTATCGTGAGGTAATGCTGTAGAGAAAACTTCAGCATAGCTTACAGGTACTACCCAATAGGTATCATTGTATAACGATGATAAGAATTTATGCAGCCGTTTAACATCTGTTTCGCGAAAAACGTTGCCTTTCGTAGTGATCAATGAAATTTGTGCCGTTCCATTATCTTCGATTGGTTTGGCTATATACGGAAGAATTGCGCTTACAAATTGCTCGGCTAATAAATTGCGTAGTGCATGCTGGTAGGGCAATATTGTGACCTCTCCGGTTATTGAAACCCCGGCCAGTGGCAAGCCGATAAGTTTTTTTGCCCGCTCAGGACTGCGGATCGACGAATCCATGAACTCTTTTCCTATGGCTACGGTAATTACCAGTATAAAGGCTGCAAAAAACGAAAGGGCAACTAATAAGTTACGGGTTGACGCCTGCGGCTGCAGCGGGAAAAACGGCTTATCCTGTACCACAATATTTGAATTAAGCGAAAGGTTGCTTTGGCGAAGCCGGGCAAGGTGCAGGCCATTCAGAATGGCGAGGTATTCCTTTTCGTTGATGTCTATCTGGCGGTCAAGTTGTTTTAAGGTTGACCCGAGTGGTGCAAGTTCATCAATCTCATTAAGGTAATTCTGTTTTTGCTTATTAAGTACGCCCAATCCTGCTGTTGCCTTGTCGGTGGTTACAGAATTATCCACATATTGTTGTATAAGGCTGGGCCTGGGAACAGTTTCGGGGGTATAATTTATATTAAGGTATTTGTTTGACTCTGTTTTTAGAGAGTCATCGAGCTGTTTAACACTTTTTGAAAACTGGGCTATTTTATCTTTATTATTATAAATTTTTGCCCGTTCTAAACCTGAATTTGCCTCGCTTAGGCGTTGTCTTAAGCCTATTAAATTGAGCCCGTTTGAAACCTGGTTGTCACGCGAACTAAGCTTCTTTTCCACCTGGGATAGCGCATGTTTGCTGCCGCTTTGATTTACCTTCTCTGCATAAATTTCTTTATCCAGGTTCTCTTTTGCTTCGGCTACGTACCGGGTTTGCTCGTAATAATTTATAACCCGGTTTTTCTGACCAAATATTTTCAGATCGTTCTCTGATGCTTCCAGCTTGGTTTTTGCTTCGGTAAGCTTTGTTTCAAAATATTGAACAGCACTATAGGTCTGATCAGATTTAAGGCGCTTATAATTCGACGTAAAAATGCTGCTGTGCAATTGAAGGGTGCGCAGGCAAACGGCCGGATCGGTACTTGAATACACCACTTGTATAATATCACTGGTATTAATCCGTGTTACAACCAGGTTTGATTTTAACTCATCAATGCTGTAAAAAGAGCCTGGTTTATTTAAAATATTAGTGATAACATTATCAACCTGTGATGTATAAAGCTGGTTTATATAGTTATAAACGCTTTGGGCGTCATGTAGCGTTTGTGCTTTAGCAGGTAAATCATTACCGGTTAATTTTCTGAGGTTTTCAAAACCAGCGCTACCGAGTACCTGCGGATTGGGCTTAGTTAGCAAAAGATGTTCTGCAAGCAAATGCAATGCAACCTGCTCAATTGTTTCACGTGATTTGGCGGAGGCTAAGAGGTTATCAAACGCATTGTTTACTGCGAAATAATCCAGTCTTTCATCTTCGGTGCTTGTAATGGAATAGCCGCTGGCAACCCCGGTATATAAAGTAGTTGAACTGGTATATTGTTTTTTGGCTTTTTTGGTAAGGAAGAAAACGGTAATGGCACACACTAATGGCAATAAAATCAACCATTTGGTGTAGCGCAGCAATAGTTTTATGTAGTGAACCATGTTCATTTCTTTAAGGTTAATTGTTCAAATGGTACACCAACCAATATTTCGAATTGATTATAATAGGTGGAAAACTGGCGTTTTGCTTCTTCATAGTCGGCCCGTGCGTTTACATCAAAGGTTTTTAACCTCGACAGTTCGCCGATCTCGATAATTCCATCCCTGAATTGCTTTTCGGCGATGGAATATTGGTTTATCGCTGATTGTTTTGCCTCACTGCGGATAGCAAGTAAATTGCTGGCATATAATAGATTATAGTATTGAAGTACGACTTCCTTTTTTAGTTCCTGTATTGATTCATCTTTTTTATTTACAGATGCATTAAGATCGTGCTTATATATTTTTATGCGCGATTTGCGACCAACCAATTCATACAGCGGCAGGTTTATCTGTACACCCATCCTTAATCCATTAGTTATATTGGATGATGACTGCGTACCGGCAGTTTGACTATCTGCCGAGACGATACTTTGATTGCCCGCAGAGTAGTTTACAAAGCCTACTATATTGTTGGTCCACAACTTTTTGCTGAACTCCAGCTGTGATTTTGCTGACTCAATAAGGTCGCCTTGAAACTTAACAGCGGGTGAGTTTTTTACTGCAATTTCTAAAATGCTGTCAAGTGGCACCATTTGTTGCTGCAGTTCCTTTTGCTCATCGAGCAATACAGGCGCGGTGTTTTTCTCTCCACTTGTTTTTTGTGCATAACAGGTGGCGCAAAAAATTAAGAGAAGCAGGTTTAAGCAAAGTTTTAATTTCATTTTATTAATATGATTTCGCCGGTAATTTATAACAGCACCTTACTGTTTTATGATAGGCTTACCCATGAAGTACAAAACCATACCAAATCGATTATAGATAGTAATTATCTAATTATCAGTATTTTAAATTTATAAGCAAATCTTTTACTTTCCATTTTATGGAAACGGTATCTAAAATATAGAAGGCTCCAAGCCTGTGCTGGCACCTCGCTTTTCGAACCACTGGTTTATCGGGAAATAATTGGCTTATTAAGGCTCTATATATTGTAGTCTTTTTTTTAATTGGATTTTATTCCAAATTATGGAAATTACACGCCTATAATATTGCTCATATTCAATAAGTTATGAATTGGCACATTTATAGAACGCCCGATTTAATTAATCGTAAACATTATTGTAACTTAAAAATCAGGCTTATGAATTTTTCAAATCAAAATAATATTAAAGTGCTTGTGGTAGAGGATGACTTGTATATGCAAGCCATTTTACAGGAATTTTTACAGGCAACTTATGAAGTTGCAATTTATCCAAATGGCTTTGATGCCCTGGCATGCCTGCAAAGAGGGAATCTCCCGGATTTAATTATAGCCGATTTAAATACACCGCAGTTTAGCGGGCTTGAGCTTATTGAACAAATAAAGATCAGCGATTTCTTCAATTCAATTCCGATCATAATCCTGTCGGGCGAGGAAAGTACAGCAAAGAGAATAGAGTGTTTGAATGCGGGAGCTGATGATTTTATTGTAAAGCCATTTAACCCTGCCGAACTTGATGCCAGGATAAGGGTTATTTTGAGGCGGATGGGTAAATTAGCTTTATGCGCATGAGTACTGAGCACACTTTACGGTCCGCCACGCCAATTATTGCTATTGTTGGATTTGAAGATGATCAGCTGGCAATATTTGCAGCATGTAACTTTAAGGACAGGTTTATAGTACCGTTTACCAATGGTATGAAAATGGCGTCGGCATGGCAAGCAGACAACCTTAATATCGTTGCCATTATATCCTTTAGTGAAATTATGGCACCTACAGGGCTTCCACTAATTGAGGCGCTCAAAAAAAAGGGACTGCCTGGTGTTCCCTTCTTTTTGGTAGTAAATCACATAAATCCAAATCTATCCAAATTGGCATTATCTGCGGGGATAGTTGACGTATTTAAATTACCTGTGGATTCAAGCCGGATTGAAAAGCGGGTTAATTTTTTAATTGATCATTGGTCGCAGCTAAACAATAGTTTGCTAACAGAAAAACCTGTTATTAAAGGTATTGGGTTTGCGAAAAGAGCTTTTGATTTATTTTTTGCAGGAATGGCACTTTTAATGCTCTCACCGCTATTTCTGATCATAAACGTGCTCATAAAGCTGGAATCGAAAGGCCCGGCTTTTTATTACGCTTTGCGCGTGGGGTCCGGTTACCGGATCTTTAAGTTTTATAAATTCCGGTCAATGTATGTTAACGCCGATGCCAGGTTAAAGGAATTGAAGCACCTTAACCAATATAACATTGATGCCGTAACCCCAAAAAATACGGTTGCAGTAACCGGAGGCTTATGCGACGAATGTAAAGCGTACAATAAATGCCAATACCCTTTGTTTGCTGACAATGCTGAATGGTGCGAAAGAGATTTTCGGTCCGAGAAAAAAGCAACTTCCAATTCCGCCTTCTTTAAAATTAAAAACGATCCCCGCATAACCAGGATCGGTAATTTTATCAGGAACACGAGTATTGATGAGCTGCCGCAATTGTGGAACGTAATAATTGGCGATATGAGCATAGTAGGCAACAGGCCGCTGCCATTATATGAGGCTGAAAAATTAACAACCGACAAATATGCCTTACGGTTCTCGGCCCCGGCCGGTATTACCGGTTTATGGCAGGTTGAAAAACGGGGTAAGGGCGAAATGAGCGAGGAAGAAAGGCTGTTGCTTGATAACAAATATGCGCAAAGCCATAGCTTAAAATATGATTTAAAATTAATTTTACGAACAATACCTGCTTTACTTCAAAAAGAAAGCGTATAGTTTAATTCCAGTGCGATCAACTAAATAGTGGGGGTTAATGATCTATGAGATCATTAGCCCTTTTTTTAATGATCGACTTTCTATTCCCTTGTTAGCAAGATATTTAATAGAAAAATTCCATTTTTTGGAATAAAATAAAAAACTAATTAATTGATATTCAATTAATTAATAGGGTGGCATGTTTATGGAATATATGATTCCAAGTAATCAATATTAAACTTTAACAACATGCTATTAGCCGAAAATCTTTTAATCCCGAACAAGGAAATTTTTGAAAAAGCTAAACTACAGATCGCCATTGAAGTGCAGCGGGTTTTCAGGCCACGCAAGCATGGGATGGATGTCGTAGCACAGGAATTGGTAAAGCGGCTCCCTTTGGGTACCGATACCATTGATTATCACGTTATGGTTAAGGATGACAGTGACCGCTGTCTTACATCAATCCCTCACCGGCTGGTTCACACCATAAGGAAGGCTCCATATTTTATCTGGGAGCAATATTTCCTTCCCCGTGCATGTCATAAATTAAAAGCTGATATTTTACATTGTACTGCTAACACCGCTCCATTATCAAACAAGATGCCGCTGATATTGACATTACATGATGTGATATTTCTTGAAAAATCAAATATCCGCGCCAAAGCAAGCTGGTACCAGCGTTTAGGTAATTTG
Organism: Bacteroidota bacterium; assembly: GCA_030775685.1. Lineage (GTDB taxonomy): Bacteria > Bacteroidota > Bacteroidia > Sphingobacteriales > Sphingobacteriaceae > Mucilaginibacter. The sequence continues at coordinate 8,520 of JALYIP010000082.1, read as the reverse complement.
TACCGCAGCATAATAGTTTCAACCATAGCGAAAAAAGCGCTGCGTATTATAACGGTTTCGGAGTTTCAAAAAAAGCTGATCGTAGAAAAGCTTCAAATCCCTGCCGAAAAGGTGAAGGTAATTTACAACGGAGCCGATGAACGTTTTTTTGACCATTACAGCCAGGAGCAAATTGACGGGATCCTTGAAAAATTCGGGCTAACAAGAGGCTACATATTTTTTATGGCAAATACTGATGCCAGGAAGAACAGCAAGGGCGTGGTAAATGCATATGCGCAACTACTATTGCATAACCCGGAAGCGCCAAGGCTGGTCATGAAGGGTTTAAAAAAGGAGCAACTACAGCAGCTGCTAAAACAGGAAAAGTTGGAATGGCTTGAAAAAGAAATTGATTTAATCGGTTACGTGGGTTATATAGATTTACCGGCCATTTACCAGGCAGCAAGTATGTTGTGGTTTCCTTCATTTAGCGAGGGTTTTGGCCTGCCAATAGTTGAGGCTATGGCAAGTGGGATCCCGGTAATTACCTCATCGGTATCATGCATGCCCGAAATAGCCGGCGATGCTGCATTGTTTATCGATCCAAAAAATCCAACCTCACTGGCATTTGCAACACAGCTTATTTTAACCGATAGTGAACTTGCTGAAAGACTATCAGCCAATGGAAAAAAACGTGCTGCCCTATTTACCTGGGATAGCGCGATTAAAGAAACGGTAGCAGTTTACCACGAAGTTGAAACAATGATTGAACAATGAAAGTTAAAGAAAGAATCCTGGAAAGATTGAGGGTGCTGTCCATTGATTATTACGACAGACCGGCACAGTCGACCAAAGAGTATATTTACATCCGCTGGGTGTTGTTAAAAACAATGACGGGAGGCTTTTTCAATTTAATTAATGCCGCCATAAAACTCAGGAACTGTACAAAAGGAAAAATGGTGACCGTTAAAGGGCGGTTGAAAATAGCAGGAAAGGGAAAAATAATCATTGGTGATAACTGCAAAATTTGGTCGCACGTAGGCACTACACAAATATCTGCGGGGCCACGGGCTACTATAGAAATTGGAGAAAATACGTTTATTAATGCCGGCACTATTATTACCTCCCGCAAACACATAACTATTGGAAAAAACTGTCATATAGCCAACCAGGTAATTATGATGGACGACGATTTTCATGATGTGGGTAAAATGAAAGCAACTTCGGGCAAAGAAGCTATTACCATTGGAGATGGTGTATGGATCGCAACGCGGGCAATGATCTTAAAAGGTGTAACAATAGGCCAGGGGGCGGTAATAGCAGCCGGTGCTGTGGTAACCAAAGATGTGGCTCCCTTTACATTAGTAGGAGGGGTGCCGGCAAAACTTATAAGGCAAATCATTAATAATTAACCGGATAACACTAGAAAAATAAATATAATGGGAATAATAGCCACTATAAAGTCAAATCCGCGTTTAAAACAGATAGCTCATAAGCTGATAGTAACAAATGCCCGCCCGCGTTTGTGGCTAAGGTGGTTTGTAACCCCTTTTATCCACCAATTTGGTAAGGGGTCGGTAATCCGCTCCAACAGCCGGTTTGATGTATTCCCGTTTAATAAATTTTCAATAGGGGCAAATTCCACAATTGAAGATTACTGCACCGTAAATAATGGTGTTGGCGATGTTATTATCGGTGATGATTCACGGATTGGTATTGGCAGCGTTCTAATTGGCCCGGTGACTATTGGCAACCAGGTAATTTTAGCCCAAAACATAGTTGTAAGTGGGTTAAACCATACTTATACTGATGTTACTATCCCCATCCGGCTTCAAAAGGTAACAACCACCGCAATAGTAATAGAAGACGAAGTTTGGATTGGGGCCAACGCTGTTATTACAGCAGGGGTAACTATTGGCAAGCACAGCGTTGTAGCAGGCGGTTCGGTGGTAACTAAAAATATTCCGCCTTACAGCATAGCCGCAGGCAATCCGGCAAAAGTTATCAAACAATATGATTTTGAAAAAAAGGAATGGGTAAGGATAAAAGTCTAAACCTTTTCCTTTTCTGTTTGATTTAACAAATTCTGAAAATCTTCCACTCTTGATTTATCAGTAATACTTTTAACTACCTCATCCAGCTCATTTGCTGAAATTAAAATGTATTCAAGCATTTTTTCTCTTTCCTCGTCGCATTCATTTGCCCCGCTAATTAAGGGCACAAGGCCCATAATTCTCGAAAGGGGGGCCCGTACAACATGCGATTGGATCCACGAAATTTCCTTTAACTTTTCATTCTGTTTTTCAATCGCCTTAACATACCTGTATCTTTCTGTTACATCGTTAGCTATAACAAGGTTAGCACTGCGTCCTTTGTATAGAATAGGCGCTATTTGAAGTTCAACATTAATAATTTCTCCGTTTTTCTTTTTATGAACCATTAACCACTGCGAACGCCGCTCAGGGTTTAACCTGTCTTTAGCAAGCGCATTTTCGAGGTTTGCGATTTCATCCACCGGGCGAATAGCATTAAGTGTCATCTGCAAAAATTCTTCCCGGCTAAATCCGTAATGATTTGTCGTAGCATTATTCACATCAAGAAACTGCAATGTATTTAAATCAACTACCCACATAGGCAGCGGGCTGAGATTAAATAAATTACTGTAACGCATTTCGGATAAACTGAGCTCGGATATGTTTTTTTTACGTTCAATGCTGTATACAATACTTTTATATAACGATGTGGAGGTTAAGTCGTCTTTTAGCATATAATCTGAAACACCCAGGGAAAGAGATTTTACACCGAATGAGAAATCGGTGTACCCTGTTAAAACAATTACCGGGGTATTTGCACATATTCCAATTATTCCTTCTATGAGTAATTCACCGGTTCTGTCAGGCAAAGAGAGATCCAGGAGGATGATATCAAATTTATTGCCAGCTAAAGTTTCCTTTGCAGATCTGTAAGTTGTAACATTTGTGACGATAGGGGATGCAATATGCTCAAATAAAAAATCTTCAACAAGGGCAAAATCGCCCGGGTTGTCCTCGATTACCAAAACTTTATATTCCCGTTTATCTGTGGCCATTGTCTTATTTTCTAGGGATTGACACTATGTTGATCCAAAAATCTTCGATCTTTGCTATAGCTTTAATGAAGTCGGTAACATCAACGGGTTTGGTTATATAACAGTTTACATGGTTTTTATACGAAGCCATTATGTCTTTTTCCGATGATGAAGTAGTTAGCATTATTACAGGCACCTGTTTGTATTTAACATGATTTTTTATATAAACCAATACTTCCTGCCCGCTCATTTTAGGCAGGTTAATATCCAGCAAAACTATATCAGGTATTTTGTTAGTATCCTGCAGTTTGTCAAAAAAATGAATTGCGGCGCTGCCGTCTCTTATAATTGTAATTTCATTTATTATTTTGCATTCTTCAAGGGCCTCTGTAGTGAGCAGAATATCACCTTCGTTGTCTTCGACCAGCAAAATGTTTATCGATTTCATAAATCGTGGTTTTTTAAAATGGTGAAATAAAAGGTACTTCTCTCACCCAAAATAGATTCTATCCATATTCTACCTCCTAAGTTCTCTACTATCTTTTTAGCTATAGCCAAGCCCATCCCGGTGCCCGGGTATTCCTCCTTGTTATGCAATCGCTGAAAAATTATAAAGATCTTATCAAAGTATGCGGCGTCAACACCGATTCCGTTATCGCTTACTGAAAATTGCCAGTGACTTTTTGTTTCTTTGCATTCAACCCTAATTTCGGGTACGATACCGGCCCTGGAGTATTTTAAACTATTGCTGATCAGGTTTGTAAATATTTGCCTTAGCGGGGTTTTGTATGAATGAATTGCGGGCAAATCGTCAAATAAAATGATTGCTTTTTTATCTTCAATTTGTTTGCGGTAAAGGGCTGTAATTTCGCTTACAAGTTTGTCAGGTTTTATATCTTCAAGGCTATCTTCAAGGGTACCAACTTTCGAAAATTCAAGCAGATCGAGTATTATCTGCCGCATTCGTTTAGCGCCATCCACCGCAAAATTTATATACTGTTTGCCCTTGTCGTCCAGCATATCACCATATTTTCGCTCTATCTGGGTTAAAAAACTGGTTACCATTCTTAACGGTTCCTGTAAATCGTGCGATGCCACATAGGCAAATTGTTCCAGCTCGGCGTTTGACGTTGCCAGCTCCTTTGTTTGCAGTTGCAGGTTTTCGTTTAATTCTTTAAGGCGGCTGTCAGAAACTTTTCTTTCAGTAATGTCTTTAAAATAAACCGCCAGCCCCGTTCCTGAAGGATATGCGCTTACCTCGTACCATTTATTTAGCGGCGGATAGTAATCCTCAAAATGAACCGCTGTTTCGCTTTCAATTGCCTGGTGATAGTTTTTATATGATTCAGAACCTACAGCGTCACTAAATATGTCCCACAAATTGTGGTTAAGCATCTCTTGTTTTTGCTTTCCTAATACCTTTTCGGCCATATTGTTCCAATAGGTGACTATCCAGTTTTTATCTACCGCAAAAAAAGCATCGCCAATGCTCTCCAATATTGTGTTTCGATCCTCCAAAATCTCGGTTACCGAGATCTCCGCATTTTTGCGCGCATCAATATCCTGGAAACTGCCGTATACCCTTATACATTTATTACCCTGCATTTCAGCCTCGCCTATAGACCTTATCCACTTTTCGTTCCCTTTGGCAGTAATAATTTGCAGCTCTACATCCCACGACATTCCCTTCTCTATGGCATCCCTAACCTTTTTTGTTATATAACTCCTGGTGTCACCTCCCTTATAAAAGCTTAACCCGCTTTCCAAATCGGGTTTAAAGTCGGCGTCCACCTCGTGAATTTCCTTTGTAATCTCAGACCAATATACCGTTCCCTTTACCAGGTCAATTTCCCAACCGCCGATACGTGCCAGGCTGGTTGCCTTTTTAAGCAAGTCCTCAAGCTCTTTCTTGTCTGTAATGTCCTTAGCAACGCAGTAAACCAAGCCCTCTGGCGAAGCCGCTGAAGTGGTCCAGGCCAGCCACTTTATTTTACCGGCCCTTGTTATATACCGGTTTTCAAAATAAATCACAGCCTCGCCGTCAGTAATTTCCTGGAACTGATTTATTGAATCCGGCCGGTCATCGGGATGAATGAACTCCATCAATGGCCGGTTTAAAAGCTCAAGCTCAGTGTAATCAAGCAATTTTATCATTGCCGGGTTAACTTTTTTCCAGTACCCGTCGACACCGGCGGTACATATCACATCAGGCGCAGAGTTGAATAGTTGGTTCAGCTCCTGTTCAAGTTGTTTCCTTTTTATTTCAGTTCCAAAATGATTGTTGAAGTTTTCAAATAATACTGTGTAATCGTTTTCCTGCTTTTCTTCCCTGTTTAATCCTAATATTAAGACACCAATTACACTATCTTTAAACCGCACAGGTATTCCGTAGATACTTGTCAAGCCTGCCTTTATTGCAGCCTTTTTTCGCAAAAAATTTTCGTTCCCGGCGACATTTTGTAAGAATTCAATTTTGCCGGTCTCCCATACCATTCCTGGTATGCCTTCGCCTTTTCGCAGGCTTTTTATTGCAGCGCTTTCGTTATAAAAGTTTTGCATAGCTGCTGTGGCAGGATATTTAACAACCAGGTTAACCTTTTTTTTGTCCGGAGAAACCAGCCATGCTTCGGCCATGCTGAAATCACCGAAATCAGCTAACCTGTTCAGCACTTTTAAAAGAATATCATTTAATGCAATAGGCTCATTAAATATGATATTAATTTCGGTTAACAATGCCTTTTGCTGTTCTTCCTGTTTTCGCCTGGTTATGTCTCTTACAAACATCGAAACGCCACCTTCGGTTGGATAAATTCTGTTTTCCTGCCATAAAGTTAACGGTGCGTAATAATCTTCATTGGTAACATACGTCTTTTCGGTATAAGCCGTTTGCAACGCATTATAGGTTTCGGACCCAATTGCATCCGGAAAGACATCCCAAATATATCTTCCGATTAAAGATTCGGAAGGGATGCCTAAAAAATCACCAATTTGCTTATTGGCATAGGTATAACACATATGTTCATCAAGCGCTATAAAGCCGTCGGTAATATTTTCAAGCAGGTTCTCAATTTGCCCGGTCTTTTTCTTGATCTCCTGCTCAGCAAGTTTGCGTTCTGTGATATCGGAGCGGATTGCTATGTACTGGTAGGGCTTACCTTTTTCGTTAATAAAAGGTACTATCGTCGTATCAACCCAATAAAAGCTACCGTCCTTAGCTTTATTTTTAAGCTCCCCTTTCCATATTTTTCCCGCGGCTATGGTAGTCCACAGAGTTTTAATAAAGGCTTTATCATGGTAAGAAGAATTAATAATGCGGTGATCCTTACCAATAAGTTCTTCTTTACTGTATTTCGAGATCCGGCAGAAATTATCATTAATGTGGTGTATGATGCCTTTTTGGTCAGTAATGGCAACTATGGCCGATTCGTCCAGCGCATATTTATAGGCCGAAAGCTCGTGTATCGTTTGCTGAAGTAAATTGTCCGCATTTTTTCTGTCTGTAACATCAATAAAATTGCATACAATGGCATTAACATTAGGCTCATTTAGAAAATTGGTAAATACACAGTCCAGCCACATATAATGTCCGTCGACATGACTTGACCGGAATGTGCATGGCTTAGGTTCACCCGGCGACCTTAACACGTCGTTCAGCAACAGGCGAACCCTTTCCCTGTCATCCGGATGAATCAATTCGCCCATTCCGCTTTTTATCACGTCAATTGTGCTCCAGCCGCCAATCCTTTCGGCCGATAAGCTCCTGTAAATAACTTTAAAGTCTTTATCAAGCAGCGATATGCCGCTGTAACTGTTTTCAATAAGCTTGCGGAAGCTAATGTTACTTTCTGCAGGGTTATGCTTTATTTTGCCGGGCTTTTCTGCAATATCATCTTCTTTTATCTCGTATACTATTTTGGTATACCCTAACAATTCATGGCTTTCATCATATAAAGCGGTATAATGAATATTTGCAAGGAATTTATCGCCATTCTTTTTTACCCGCCAGCCTTTTACCTGGTAATTATTATTTATGAGGGCCTCCTGTAGATTTGACGCAGGGCCATCTGTTGATAACGTTTCGCCGGGATAAAAAATAGCTATTGATTTCCCTATTACTTCGCTCTCCTTGTACTGAAGAATAAGTTCCGCGCCTTTATTCAGGCTGATAATTAAACCTTGCGGGTCGGTTAAAATTACTGCATAATCAATAATGCTGTTAACCATGGCCCTGCACAGCTTCCCATCGGCAGTATGCCGCTTTTCAGGTATTTCGTCGGGAGTTCTTTTTGTAGTTCCAGGGTTAGGTTTTATTGGCATATTTGTTAATTCAGCAACAGTAAAAAATACCTGGATAGTTATTCAATAGCTTGATACTTTAACTCAAAAAAGCTATTCTTACAACTCCAGGGTTTAATTGGCAGAATAATGGTATAAATGTTACAAAAATAATTAATATCCACAACCCGTGTTTTAACGGTATTTTTGAGGGTGTAAATGTTTTTAATTTATAGTTAATTATTGCAATTGTCTATCTTTCAGAAGATTATGTTATTTAAATATTAAATATGCAATTTGTTAAAATCAAATAAACTTATATTGTTAACTTTTATTTTTGGTTTACGTATCAAAAATTTATGAACCTCACCCTTAAAACCTGTCCGATAATATGAGCGCTTATACTATTTTTATTGTTGAAGACGATAAGTGGTACGGAGAAATTCTCCAGTACCATATTAGCTTAAACCCGGATTATAAAGTAACCCGTTTTGAAACCGGAAAAGAGCTGCTGGACAAATTATACCTGCAGCCCGATTTGATTACGCTTGACTTTTCGCTGCCGGATATGCTTGGTGATAAGCTTTACCAAAAAATAAGAGAGATAAATTCGCAGGTGCCGGTTATCATGATCAGTTCGCAGGAAAATATCGCTGTGGCGGTTAACCTGTTAAAAATGGGCGTAAGCGATTACCTGGTCAAAGACGATTCGACCAAAGATTTATTATGGAACAGTATTATAAGGCTCCGAGAAACCCAGTCATTAAAAAAAGAGGTTGAAACGCTTCGGGAGGAACTCGGGCAAAAATTCTCATTCGAGAAAACCATTATCGGGCAAAGTGATGTGTTGAAGAAGATTTTTGGGATGATGGAAAAAGCATCCAAGACAAATATAAATGTATCAATTACCGGTGAAACAGGTACAGGGAAGGAAGTTGTTGCTAAGGGGATCCATTATAACAGCGACCGTAAAAAGAAGGCCTTTGTGCCGGTAAATATGGCCGCCATACCTCGCGAATTAATTGAGAGCGAACTGTTTGGATACGAAAAAGGAGCCTTTACCGGTGCCGTGGCACGGAAAATTGGCAAGTTTGAGGAAGCAATTGGCGGCACCATATTTTTAGATGAGATTGCCGAACTTGATTTGGCAGTTCAAAGCAAAATATTGCGGGTACTGCAGGAGCGTGAAGTAGTAAGGG
>JALYIP010000081.1 GCA_030775685.1 Bacteroidota bacterium | reverse complement strand
TTTTTATTAACATCGTGTACAAAACCTATTATTCCCCATTTTAGCAGCAATGGTTTTCTAAACAATGACTTCAACCTTATCCAAAATTTGGGTAAGGGGTAGCCTTTGGAGAGGGCAGGGTGAGGCCAACCGCTTATTTGCTCATCGTCGCCTGCAGCGATGCCTCGATTTCATTCAAATCCTTACTCATCCCCTCAAATAAAGGTTTGTCCTCCTGGCTCCATGGTTTCCCCTGGCGATAATCCCACCAGCGGTATTCTATTTTTGAATACTCGTTAGAGATGCCGGGTTCTATTGGTTTTTCATAGAAATCGTGCAGCTTAAGCTCATAGGTAGCATTGTGTACCACGATATTCACAGCAAACTTGAGCCAGTAATAGTGCCCGGATTCGCTGGTGGTGATCTTGAATACCCCTGTCCCGGCTACTTCACCCTTCTTACTATCGGTAACATCAATACTTTTATCCGGGTATTGAAAGGCACCTTTAAACCAATTGGCGGCACGGTTAAACAGCTCATCTTTTTTTAAAGATGCATTCAGCGAATAGGCATTATCAAAATAGATCTTTCCATTTTGCATCTGCATTACCACCGTTTGCGTATCGCTCTGTGCGATACACAAACAAGGCAGCAGGCTTAGTGCCATTATTAGTCTTTTTATCATGGTTATCTAAACTTTCGGACTTTACTGACTTTTCGGACTTTCCCGACTTCCTTCCTACCTCTTCCCCGCCGCCCAAAAAATGGCGTTACTGAATAAGGTCGTATAATCCTTACTTTCAAAAAGAACAGGCGAGTGCCCCATAAAGATGTAAATGTTGCGCGCCTTGTAATTGGGGTTGGTCCATATTACCGGGTGATCGCCCATTTTAATATCGGAGTTCGGCACATAGGTTGATTCGTCTACCGAAGCCAGCACATGCACGTTATCGCGCATGCTTTTTTCGTAAGTATAAAACTCTTCCTTTTCAACCGTGAACGACGGCGATACCCCCGTCATTACCGGATGGGCCTTGTCTTCAACGTTTACACTAGCCTTTACAAACGTTGCTATGTAATTTTTATAGCGGGTATTGCCCATAAATTTGCTGAACCAATCCCACATTGGGTAGCCGTCAAACTCGCCCAGTAAAGTAGCATGGTGAAATCCGATCCAGCCGCCTTTGCCTTGCTCTATGTAGTTTTGAAAAGCAGTAACTGCCTTTGGTTTCCATCCGTACGGCGCGTAATCCAATTGGATGAAGAGTTGGTAGTTTGCTAAAAAAGCATCGTCTATTTTATCTGTGTTCTGGATATAGTCGATGGTAAAATTGCTGTCGGCAGCCAGCTTGTCCAGCCAGGTCTTCGCCCGTTTTGAGTATTCGATATGGTGCCCGCCATTTTCATAAAGAGCTATTACTTTAAAGCGGGGTGCTTTTTGTGCCCAAGTGCTTATTACACTTAATAAGCACAATCCAACTATTAGGGTTATTCTTTTCATATTTCCTTTTTTAGGTCGATTTTATTTTGATGCAGCCCACAAAATGGCGTCCCGCATAAGTATTACATAGTTTGAATTTACCAATGAAGTTGGCGAATGACCTATACAGATATAGATCATCCGGTGGAAGTTCTCATTCGTCCACACCATCGGGTGGTAGCCCATCGGTTTGTTTTGTTTGTAGGTCGATTCATCAACTGTCGCTAAAACCCGTACGTTGCCCCTAGGGCTTTTATTCCACTCGTACCATTCGTCTGCCAGCCAGAATTTTGCGGGAAGGTTTTTTGTAACCGGGTGGTTGTGATCTTCCACCACCACCATCCCATCCTGGAATGCCGGGTGCGGCGAGTAGGTTACGTTACCCATCAACCCCTCAAACCATTGCCAGTAAACCGCCTTTGAATTCGGTCCTAAAAACTCCTTGCCGGTTAGTCCGGCGGCGTGAACGCCAACCCAGCCCTTGCCTTGCTCCACAAATTTTTGCAAAGCCGCCTGCTGGCTTGCCGACATATCAAAGGGTGCCAAATGAAACATCACGAACACCTGGTATTTGGCTAAATTGGCATCATTGATCTTGCTGGTATCATCTGTAAAATCAACGCTAAAGTGGTTCTCCTTACCAAGTTTTTCAAAAAACTCTTTGCCGGCGGAGATGCTTTTCCAATGGTCTTTGGCTTGGGAGGCAACGACGAGTACTTTGAACTTTGTTGATTGCGCGCTCACCCAGAATCCGCAAAAGCAAAGCAGGATTATAGTAAGATGAAGAGCTTTGTCTGATAATATTTTTTTCATATCAAGTTGATTGGCTTGTTCTATTTAATTCTATTCTTTCCACCGTCATGCCGAATCTATTTCGGCACCTCACAGGACCGGTAGCCGTTATGCTATATTACTATCAACATGTTGTACACTTAGCATATAGGGTGCTGAAATAAATTCAGCAGGACGCTATTTTTACCTCACGGTTTCGCAACCGGTTCCTTATAAATCCTGCCCATCATTGGGTCATCAAAAATTATTTTTCTCAGCTCTTCAGCGTCTATGGCTCCCTGGTGCGAGTAAACAATTTTACCATCAGGATCAACCAAAAGCGTATACGGCAACGCACCATCCCATTTGGGATCAACCGCCTCTATCATTTTATATTTATCATCGCCGGTATATATATAGTTCAACCCGGACGCCTGTTTACGCTGCAAAAACTTCAATGCCTTATCCTTATTCGCTGGATCATCCGCGCTGATGCTCACGAACTCAAGGCCCCGATCGCGGTAGGTGTGATTAAGGGTAACCAGGTCGCTAAACTCGGCGACGCATGGCCCGCACCAAGTGGCCCACAGGTTGATAAGTCTTAATTTATCGGTGTGATTTTTTATTACTTCCTTTATGCCTTCGGCACTTAGCGTATCCAGCTTCACGGGCTCTTTTGCCCATTCAGTTTGGGCCTTTTCAAGCCACACACTTTTCTCCGCCCATTTTATTGAGCAACCGAATGTTTTGGTAACCGGAACGGCTATTTCTTTACCCGTTAAAACAGCATCGATGGCATTCCTTGCATCCAGCGAGTGCGGTGTTTTTGCAGGGTTTTCCATATCATCAATCCGGCCGTTATAGCGCAGCTTCCTGTCCTTATCAAAAACAAAAATGTGCGGCGTTGCAACCGGGCCGTATTTATTGGAGGTTATTTCTGTTTCGCCATCATACAGGTATGGAAAATTAAACCTCATGTTTTTTGCGCGGGTCTTCATATCCTCGAACGAGTCGCTCAAATCGCTGTAGCCTAATTCATCCAGGCGCAAGCCGGCCGGGTTATTGGGATTGATAGCCACCACGCTTACGCCTTTTGAGGCATAGTCGCCGGTCATTTTTATAACCCTGTCTTCATAAGCTTGCGAAGTCGGGCAATGGTTACACATGAAAACGATTACCAGCACCTTTGCATTTTTAAATGATTGCAGTGTGTAGGTTTTACCATCTATGCCGGGTAGGCTAAAATCCGGGGCGCTGTCGCCAATTGCCAGGGTTTTGTGTTTATCCTGCGAGAAAACAAGATTGCAAAGCAAAAACAGAAAAATCAAACTTGTTATAGACCTTTTCATTTGTTCTAATATTAATCATTTATAGAAACCGCCAGTAAATACCAGGCTGTGTGCGGCAGCCATTGTTCGGCCCAACGCCAGTCAGAGTCCTTTCCCGATACAGCGTAAGGGATGTTGTAATCGATGTCATCTTCATTATCAAAACCGGAAGTAATGCCGTTTACAATTCCGCCTGGCGCATTAGTATATTCAAACGTGCCGAAAAAACCATAGGCCGGGTTATTATGCCCGGTCCCCTGCAACATGCAGCTGTCGAACGGATTTAAACCGAGGATCCAGTTTAGTTGGTCGAGTGCAAACCCATCCAGTTGGTCATGAAATGGCTTATCATCCTTAAATAAATTAGCAGCCATTCTTGCTGCTGCGGCTACCGAGCCAAGCCTGGCGTTTTCGCCCTGCCACCATGGGGAAGCATCGCTGCCATGCGGAAAGAAGAATGTGCTGCGGCGGTTGCCCAAAGTATCCTGCACCAACTGGCGACTGTATCCAAAGGGATTATTTACCTCTTTGGTGATGGCAAACTCAAACTCCATCGATTCCTTAGTAGCTTTTTTAATAGCCGTCTGCTCATCAGCGGTAGCATAAGGATAATAATACAATAAGCTCACCAGCGGCAAACCTGCATCTGACGGATGGAAGAACGGCCGGTCCTTGTCATCGGCCCTGAAATAATTTTTATAGCCCTTCCAACTGCTTAACCTCGCCATAATACTGGCGGCCCTTTTTGCGGCTGCAGCTTTGTACACATCTTTTTTGGTTACTTTATAAAGTTCGGTAGCTGCGTTCAGGGCGCAATAATCGTCCAGTATATTTTCCTTATGGTCGTAGTCCATTTTTTCATTGTCCTTTTCTAAAAAGTCAAAAGCATTTTCTGCTGCCTTCAGATAATCTGCATTGCTGAACTCGCCGCTTAAAGGGTAGGCAGACGCCATTGCCAAAGCAGCAATTGCCATTCCCGCACCTGAACGGTAGCTCGACTGGTAAAGCCGCCAGTCTTTTTCTACAGATGCTTTATTGATGGTTTGATCCTTTGTTTTCTTGATCCTATAGCTACCCTCTTCGGCAGGGATCATCCGGTCCTTAGGTAACTTCCCCGGACCGGGGGCTCCAACCGACCTGTAGAACGAGCCATTCTTTGCCTGCATCCTTACTAAGTAATCAGCGCCGTACATGGCCTCATCCAAAATCCTTCGGTTAAACTGGCGGAAGTCTGTTCCCGGTCTTGCATTTAACAGCTCGTACGTTTTAAATAGGCTCCAGGCGGTTAACGAAATTTGTTGCGGGTTAAAATAATTGGAAAACGAAAGATGTGAAAGGTGCTTGCCATAATCGCCGGTGGCATCGTACCAGCCGCCATGTGCATCAATTGTATCAGTTGTTTTGCCGGATAACAATAAATGGTGATCAGCCTTGTCAAGTAGTCCCGAGCTGCGCTGGCCTTTGAAGTAATATACCACGTCGGATATGGTAGCCTTCTCCAAAACGTTTTTACCGATAATGAACGGATAGGAAAATATAGGGTCTTTTGGCGATGCTATTTGAAGTTTGTAAGTGCCGGGAGTTGTAACGCTACTAAAATCAATCGTCCAGAATTGGAAGTTTTTCCATTTGCTCACCGGGCCGCTAAATACCGGTTTTCCGCTAAATACGCTTGCACCAGTAGCTGCATCAATTAAGTTAAATGAATTGATGTCCAGTTTGCTTTCCGCAACAATCACAGCATGCTTGGCTTTGCTCTCCTCGTAGCCTACATGATTGGTAACTATTTTAATAGATTGCGCATGTAGAAAAAACGGGGTGCATAATAATATATAAAGAAGTCGTTTTTTCAAGTTTGATAAAACCATAAATATTATTTTAGATGAAAGCGTTTATATGATAGACGGATGTTGGCTGCATCCCGTTCAAAGAACTCCTTAAGAGAAGTCCAAAGCTAATATATTACATTTCCTGCAAGGATTTTCAAGGCACTACATTAGCACTACGGTTTAGGAAAATTTGATATACCTGGTTTAAACGGATTAAAATCCGTTGTTACAACATTGGCCGAGGCTACGCCTCTGATTTCGGGGTGAATTTAATTTTATGGCCCTGTACAATTCAAAGCCATCGGCTCGATAAATCTTGTAGGGATGGATTTTAATCCGTCCCGCGCGCGGGACGACATTCCCCTTTAGCCATCCTATGTGTAACTGTTTTATGCCATTTAAACAGTCAAAATTCATTTAAAACTCATAGTAGTGGTATTGTAGTGCCGTCAAAATAGTATTTGAATAAACTTTGACTGATTATTGCAGAACGTAAAAATGCATATATTGTAATGCCAATTTACTTATTAAACGTTGCTGATTCCTGATGGAGAAAAGTGAGAAAACAAGAAAATTCCTGATTGCTACGCATGGCACGTTTGCCGCGGGCGTAAAATCATCGCTTGATATAATTATAGGAGCTATTGATCATGTTTTTTTGATCCAGGCTTATGTTGATGAGGCTGTCTCCGTAGAAAGCCAGATCAATGAGGTGATGGAGCAAATTGGCGAAAACGATGAACTGGTGATATTCTGTGATATATTGGGCGGAAGCATTACCAACCAGGTGCTGCAACATGCATTACGATCAAACGTCCATATAGTGTCGGGCTTTAACCTGCCTTTGCTGATAGAAGTATTGATGGCTGATGCCGAAACACCTGTTGAGGAAGTAATTACTTCGTCCATTGAAAATGCCAAGGAACAAATGACATACGTAAATAAATTGATTACCGTAGAACGAGAACACCCGGATGATTAAGCTTACACGAATTGACGACAGATTAGTGCATGGCCAGGTGGCATTTACCTGGACGCCAGCATTGGGTGTTAATTGCCTTTTGATAGCTAACGATAAAGTGGCTAATGACGAATTTTTAAAGATGACCCTCGGCCTGGCCAAGCCCGCCGGTACCAAGCTTTTGATAAAATCACTGGCTGACGCCGCCACATTTTTGAATGATGAGAAAAGCCGGAACATGAAGATCCTGCTGATCATTAACAGCGTAAAGGATGCTTATGCATTGGTTAACGAAGTTGAAGAGATCAAATCAGTGAACTTTGGCGGATTACGAATGATCGACGGCACGCGGTTGATCTCCAAAGCAGTTGCCGTAAACGATGAAGATGTAATCCTGATAAGAGAACTTTTAAACCGAGGCATCGAGCTTGAATTAAGGCAGGTGCCTACGGATACCAAGCAAATGGTGGCCAGCCTGATTTGAGAGGGAGCCAAGAATCAAGAGTCAAGAACCAAGAAGAAAAAAAGACAATCAAACTTTTAAAATCTTGATTCCTGGCTCTTGATTCTTGATTCTAAAAAATAAAAACAACGAAGTATACATGTCCATATCCTACCTGCTTATTGCGCTCATAGCCATGTTTGGCCATTCCGAGGACTTTTTGGGTACTACGCTGCTGAGCAGACCGCTGGTGCTCGGGCCGCTGGTTGGTTTGGTGCTGGGCGATCTGCAACAGGGCATTATTATCGGCGCTACTTTGGAGCTGATCTTTATGGGAAACATAAAGGTGGGTGCAGCCATTCCGCCCGATGTTATTACCGGTGGTGTATTGGGTACCGCTTTTGCCATCATTTCAGGTAAAGGGCCAGCAATTGCGCTGGCTATTGCCGTGCCTGTTTCTATCCTTGCTGAAATGCTCATCAGCAGCCTCTTCGTGTTCCGGGCAGTGATCAATAAAAAATTTAATCAATACGCTGATGCCGGCGATTTCAACTGCATCCAGCGTTTACATATCCTTTCGGGCATTTTACGGCCGATCTTAATGGGAATCATCGTATTGCTGGCCTTACTGCTGGGAGGCACAGTTATGAAGGATTTCCTCGACCTTATCCCCGCATGGGTGCAAACAGGTTTGCAGGTTGCTGGCAATATGCTGCCTGCGCTTGGCTTTGCATTGCTGATGCACCTGATGTTCAATAAAACAGTTGCGCCGTATTTCTTTCTTGGGTTTATGCTGGCTGCTTATTTAAAATTGCCGGTTATTGCCATTGGTGGTTTGGGGGTGGTAATCGCTTTGATAGTTACCCAGGTTACACCAAAAGCAGATGATGATAGCGATTTTGACGAAATTAAGGAAGACGTTACGCCATCGCAAAAGCTAAGTAAAGGCGATATCCGCAATGTTTTTTTACGCTCGATGGCGCTGGAGGCAAACTTCAATTTCGAGACCTGGCAAAATACCGGATTTGCATTTGCTATTATCCCGGTTTTAAAAAGACTTTACACCACCAAAGAAGCAATGGTTAAAGCGCTGAAAAGGCACCTGCAATTCTTCAATACCAGTCCGTACGGCTCAACACTTATTTTAGGCATCACGGCCGCGATGGAAGAGCAAAACAGCAATGATGCGGAATTTGATGCAGAATCTATCGGCTCCGTAAAGCTGGGCCTGATGGGGCCGCTTGCCGGGGTGTTCGATTCGTTGTTCTGGGGCACTTTTAAGGTTATCGCTGCTGGAGTAGGCACTTCGCTTGCCATAAAGGGAAATATCATGGGGCCGATTTTATTCCTGCTGATCTTCAATGTACCGCACCTGGTGCTGCGTTATAACCTTACTTTTATCGGTTACCGCGCTGGCACTAAATTTCTGCAAAACCTCGCCAAAAACAACGTGATGGACAGACTAACCAAAGGCGCATCCATATTAGGCCTAATGGTGGTTGGCGCAATGCCGGCGACCTTAATGTCAATCACCACGCCAATAAGTATTGGGTCTGATAAATCGGAAGTTACCATCCAAAGCGTATTGGACCAGGTAGTACCTGCAATTATCCCTTTGGGCCTAACCTTTTTGGTTTATTATTTTGTAAAGAACGGCGCTAAAACCACGCACCTGCTGCTGGGCCTGCTGGCGCTTGGTTTTATCGGCAGTATGATCCATTTATTTGCTTAAGTTAAGATGAAGGGGATTGGCGTTTCACCGGGGATATCAATTGGCAAGGCTTTTTTACTGCGAAAAAAGAAGATTGCGCTAACCGGCATTTTGCTGAGTACGCCCGAAGAAATAGCGGCAGCTGTAAAACAGTTCGATAATGCCATAACCGATTCGGTTAATGAAATTGAAGTTATTAAAGGCAAGTCGTCTTCTGACGACGACCTTGCCATTCTCGAAACTCATATTGAATTACTAAGCGACTCAGAAATACGGGACGGTATTGTTGAAAAAATTGAAAACGAACGTAAAAATCCTAACGATGCCATTCTAGAAGTTATAGCGGGGTTTGTCCAGGTTTTTGAAAATATGGATGACGAATACATGCGTGCCCGTGCTGCTGACGTACAGGATATCGGTAACCGAATTCTGAAAAATCTTAGCGGACAAACTTCCGGAAACCAGGTATTTGAACCGGATACCATCATCATAGCAGAAGACTTATCCCCATCGGATACCATTACCATGGATGTAAGCCGGGTTACCGGCTTTGCCACACAAATGGGCAGCAAAACATCACATGGAGCCATTATAGCCAAATCGAAGGGCATCCCGGCTGTTGTTGGTTGCGGTGCCGATCTGATCAGCATAAAAAATGATGATGTTATTATTTTGGATGGATCACAGGGTTTAGTTTTCATCAACCCAAACCAGGAATTAATTGATGAGTATACTATAAAAAGTAATACCTATCGTCAGCATGCTGAAACCCTAAAAGCATTAAGGGATGTGCCTGCTGTAACAACCGATGGGATGCAGGTAATGCTTTCCGCAAACATCTCTGGGGCAGAAGATTTAGCGGACGTTTTTGACAATGGCGGAGAGGGCGTAGGCCTACTCCGTACTGAATTACTATTTATGAACCGGGATAACTTCCCGACGGAAGATGAGCAATTTGAATTTTATAAAAAAGCGGCGCTGCAAGCGAAGGGGAAACCAGTTATTGTGCGTACTATCGATATTGGAGGTGATAAACAATTGCCCTATTTCAACTTGCCTGCAGAGCTTAACCCTTTTTTAGGGTACCGTGCGATAAGAATCTGCCTGGACAGAAAAGACCTGTTCATCACCCAGCTTAAAGCTATTTTGCGGGCATCGGTGTTTGGCGATCTGAAGATCATGTTCCCGATGATCTCCAATATTAAGGAGATCAGATCAGCGAAAAGCATTTTGGGTGAGGCAAAGGCAGAATTGCTTTCGGAAAGTATTTCATTTAATGCCAATATAAAAGTGGGCATCATGATCGAGATTCCATCCGCTGCCATAACCGCTGATCTACTGGCTAAGGAGGTTGATTTTTTCAGCATCGGCACCAACGACCTTTGCCAATATACATTGGCAGTCGACAGGATGAATGAGCAAATCACTCACCTTTATGATCCGTTTAATCCCGGCGTATTAAGGCTCATCAGCTTTGTGATTGAGCAAGGCGAAAAGCATGGTATCCATGTAGGCATGTGCGGCGAAATGGCTTCCGATCCTTTGGCTACTTTGCTGTTGCTGGGAATGAGTTTAAAGGAGTTCTCCATGAGTGCGACTTCAATTCCCTTGATAAAAAGTATCATCATAAATAATAGTGAGCTAAAGGCAAAGCAGGTGTATAAAAATGTTATGGAGATGGATAGCTCGGAAGACATTTTGAGGTATTTGAAAGGGATAGCTGAATGATACGCTTTTTGTCATTCTGAACAACAGTGAAGAATCTTCAGCTTGAGATATGAACGCAGGACAAGTATGGCGGCGACCTGTCAAATGTAGAAAATTCTTCGCTCAGCTCAGAATGACAAAATTGAATATTTGAACACAAATGATAACAAATGACTATATCATCCTCGCACCGCAGGGCTTACACGCCAGGCCAGCAACTACATTGATACGCCTGGCGAAAGGGTTTGAATCAACCATCAGCATGCAAAAAGGCGAGAAGACTATTAAGTTAAACAGCATGCTAAACATTTTATCGCTTACTATAAAAGGCGGCGAAACCATTACCATTATTATTGATGGCGAGGATGAAACCGAAGCATCGACGGCCATCGGACAATTTTTTACAGAACAGCTAAAAGATCTATAATGAAAATAACCATTACCAAAAACGAACAGGAATTTGATACCACCGCTGCCTGGCGCATTATTGCACAGATGCTGCAAAAACGCACCTCAGTGATCGGCCTCTCAACCGGGCAAACTACCATTGGGATGCACCGCATCGTATCGGATATTTTTAAGCAATACCCGTTTGATGTTTCGGATATTACGCTGTTCAATGTGGATGAGCTTACCAACCTTTCGCGCGAATATGCCGGGAGCTGTTATACCATGATCTTAAACCAGATTGCCGGTCCGCTAGGGATTCCTGAAGCGAACTTTATCATGCCGCCAACTTTGTCGGATGATTTTGAGGCCGAAAGCATCCTGTTTGAAAAACGCCTTGCCGAACGCGGTGGCGCCGACCTGCAAATGCTGGGCATCGGCAGCAATGGCCACATAGGCATTAACCAGCCCGGTACGCCATTTGAAAGCGAAACGTGGGTATCGCCAATGGATCCCGACTTCGAGGCCCGTGTGCGCCGCGAAACACAGGTGCCTCCTGAAACTGTTCTAGGCGGATTAACCCGCGGTGTAAAAAACATCATGCACACCCGTAAACTGATCCTGATAGCAAAAGGTTCGCATAAGGCGGATATTATCGAGCAGGCAATCCTCGGCCCGGTAAGTATTGATATCCCGGCCTCGGTGGTGCAGCTGCACCCCAATTGCGAAATCCTGCTGGATGCGGATGCAGGCGCGAAAATTGCAGCGTATGCTAAGAAAAGGAATTATAATTGGTAACCTGAAGAGTAGCTTTCTACAAAAGAATGTAATGCGATACGTTAGTCAGCGGATCGCATTACATTCTTTTGATCTATCTTAATTAAAATAATCCCAACTGCCCTTTATCATCAATCTCTATGTCATCGGGATTGGTGATTTCAAAATCAATCTTTTTAGGCAGGGATTCCACTGATTTTGGAGAAGATTCCACTGATTGTTCAGGCATTTTGGTTGATGGCTCCGATTTAACATCCGCCGGTTTTTCAGGTGCGTTAACAATAGGCTTTTCAATCTCAGCTACATCTGTTTCATCAACTCTACTTTCTGCATCATCAGCGATCACTTCTTCCGCCTCTGCTACTTCAGTTTCATCATCTTTACTATCTGCTTCATCAGCAATCACTTCTTCTTGTTCTATATTATTTTCAGCAATCAACTCAACAGATTTTACCGGACTTTGCGATAAACGGTTACCCATGGCCTTCATCCCTTTAACGTCAATCAGTGTTGAAAGATCAACCTCCGATGTTTCCGGCGTTTGTTCTTTGCCCTTCAATATCGTCATGCTGATAACCGGCTGATCCGCACCAGAGATCATCACCAGTTTTGAACCAGGCTCATCATTAATAATGCTCACCTGCTTGCCAATTACCAGGCTATCGAACACAAATCGCTTCACCATATAGTTTTTCGATTTACCATCGATATGAATAGCCGAGTAAACCTTAGCAGGATCATATTTCTCAATCACGATCATCTTATCATCAAAGTGATTGTTGAGGTCGAAGCTTGTCAGCTCATAAATGCCATTGCTCATTACGGTCAGAATCTTATCGTCGCCGTCAAATTCGCCAAGGTATTTACCGCGACCGTCAGCATTTAACCGCTTTAAAATATCATCGTACCAGATCTTTCTTCCGGCAAGCGTTGATACTCCTTTGCTTTTCAGGATGATCTTTTTAACCGGGTACTTGGTGATAATATTACCCATCGAACCACGGCCTTTTATAGCAAGCGCAGCAAAGTCCTCATCAAACTGAAGCTTCTTCAGCTTACTGTGCGGCTTCAATTGAACGTTAACAATTTCTGCTTCGCCGTTAGGATTAGCAGAGAAATAAAGTACGCGGGTACCTTTTGTGCCTTTAGTCAGATCATACTCCTTATCACGGGTAACGCCAACAACCGAGAATCGCTTGATATAGCTTACCCCGCTTTGCCCGTCCTTATAGATCATGTTATAAACGGTACGCTCGTCGTTCTTTTTAAATACGGCTACGTGGATAATTTCCTTGCCCACAAAAACCTTATCCTGCACCTTGGTAATCAAACAACGGCCATCCTCGCGAAACACGATGATCTCATCAATATCCGAACAGTCCGTTACAAACTCGTCCTTCTTTAAACCTGTGCCGATGAAACCGTCTACTCGGTTAACATATAATTTCGCATTAGCCAAAGCAACCTGCGAAGCTTCTACCTTATCGAAGGTACGGAGCTCAGTTTTACGGCCCCGATCCTTCCCATATTTATCCTTCAGCTTTTGGAACCAGGCAATGGTATAATCAGTAAGGTGTTTCAGATGATGTTTAACTTCCTTTATTTCCGCCTCAAGCCCTTTGATCTGCTCATCCGTTTTCTTTACGTCGAAACGGGTTATGCTGCTCATCGGCTTATCTATCAGCTTCTTATAATCTTCAGGTAAAATGGCCCGGTAAAACATCGGGAAGAATGGTTCAAACAACCTGTTCAATACCTCCAGTACCATTTCAAAATTGCTGGATGTTTCGTAGTCCGGATGCTTGTACATCCCCTCCTGGATAAAGATCTTCAGCAACGAGCTAAAGAAGATCTTTTCCATCAACTCCTTCAACCTGATCTCCAGCTCCATTTTTAGCAACTGGCGGGTGTAATGCGTGCTTTCGGTCAGCATGTCGTTCACGCTCATAAAGCGCGGCTTATCATGCTGAATTACGCAGGTATTCGGCGAGATAGAAACTTCGCAATCGGTAAAGGCATACAACGCATCGATCGTAACATCCGGCGAAATTCCCGGTGCCAAATGCACCACGATCTCCACGCTGCTTGAAGTATTATCCTCTATCTTCTTAATCTTGATCTTGCCCTTTTCGTTGGCGGCAACAATACTTTCCATCAGCCCGCCTGTGGTGGTGCTGAAAGGGATTTCAGTGATAGCCAATGTCTTTTTATCACGCTCAACAATCTTAGCACGAATGCGCACCTTACCGCCACGCTGACCATCATTATACAGCGTAGCATCGGCCATCCCACCTGTAGGGAAATCCGGCATCAGGTTGGGTAGGTTGCCTTTCAGTACTTCTATCGAGGCATCTATCAGCTCAATAAAGTTGTGCGGCAGGATCTTGGTAGCCAAACCCACGGCAATACCGTCAGCACCCTGTGCAAGCAGCAAAGGGAATTTTACAGGCAGGGTTATCGGCTCGCGGTTACGACCGTCATAGCTGGCTTGCCAGTCGGTAGTGTCCGGGTTAAAAACAACTTCGAGTGCAAATTTTGAAAGACGGGCCTCAATATAACGCGGTGCAGCGGCAGAGTCGCCGGTTACAGGGTCGCCCCAGTTTCCCTGGCAGTCAATCAGCAGGTTTTTCTGGCCAATCTGTACCATGGCATCACCAATGGAAGCATCACCATGCGGGTGATACTTCATGGTGTTACCAATAACGTTGGCAGCCTTGTTGAAACGCCCGTCGTCCATTTCCTTTAGGGAGTGCAAAATACGGCGCTGAACAGGCTTTAAACCATCATTTATATGCGGAACGGCACGATCCAGGATCACATAGGATGCATAATCCAGGAACCAGTTTTCGTACAGCCCGTCGAGTGAGGTAATGTTGTGTAATTTTTCTTCGTTATTAGCAGGTATCTCGTCGTTGCTTAAATCTTCACTCATTATTAGCTAAAAAATTTTGGATGGGTAAAGATATAGATTATGTGCAGATGTGCGGATTTTGGGAGAGCCGATTTTTTAACACATTATTAACTTTCAACATTATTATCCCATGGTTATTTTTAATACAGAGATACGGAAAGGGAGTCTATGGAAGATCATTCCAATCAATTTCCTTATTGTCTAATAAAGATTGCAAGAATTTTTTGTTTGGGCTTATCAGCTCCCCATAGTCTGTGGCTGATGGTATGTTCACTTCAAATAAGTAATCACATTCTTTTGAAAGTAATTCATACCACGCTTTTCCTTTAATTTTATTTGGATCTAAATAGTTTTTAGGTAGATGATTAATCTGTGCTAATGTTATCCCATTTGTATAAAAGGCATCAATTCCTTAAACTCAGATGTTGGCAGAATAAAATCATACTTAATTTTCCGGGCCAGGACATTTACAGTTTTACCATTGAAAATTGGGAGATTGTGACGTCCCCAATTACCATTAATATCGGTATTGTGATTATAAACCCACACATATTTTATATCATCATTTATTAGATGTTTAACTATTTCATTTGTAGCAAAATTCAAAATGATTTGAAATTGACCCGGAAAGATTTCTTTTATGTTATTTATGTTTTCTTCCCAACTCATTTACATTTCATTATTAGAGAATATATGGACAAGTGCAATTGGTTTTTATTGAGATTCCGTCATTAAAGATAGAGAATGGCATAAGTTTATTAAAGAAATTATGAACATACTTAATATGTTAGTATTTTTGAGATATGACAACGCTAACGGTAGAAATTGATAAAGAACGCGACTTGCCCGCTTTACAAGCTTTGTTAAGCAGGATGGGATTAAAGTTTCGGCTTGCAGAGGATGAAGATTGGGGAGATTTATCCGATGTGGAAATTGATGGAATAAAAGTCGGCCTTGAAGATCTTGCCGCAGGAAGAACATTAACACATACCGAGGTCATGTCCAGAATTGATAGAAAATTAAATCGCTAAAATTTCTCCGTGACTTACGATTTAAGATGGACAGAAAGAGCAGCTGACGACTACGAAAAACTGGTTGATTATTTATTAGAGAAATGGGGACTTGAAATAACGATCAAAGTAACCAAAGAAATAGATCAAACTATCACTCATATCAGGAACGCACCGGAGCACTTTCCAATCCTCTTACCAAAGAAAAAGATTCGCCGCTGTGTGGCATCACCACAAACCTCGATATATTTCAAAGCCGATAATGGAGTGGTTGAGATTTTGACGTTGTTTGATAACCGACAAAATCCAAAAAAATTGAAGTTGTAACCGGAATTTATTTTCGCATCTTTTCTCCTCTAATTTTACTTTTTGACTTAGGTGTTGACAACCCAACGTTGCAATAGATCACGCGTATCTTCAATGCGTATTCGCGAAAGTATTACCTTTATAAAATTTCAAATCATGACAGCCGCCTTAGCCAAGCCCACCCGGAATATCATAATTATATCTGCAATTGCATTACTGATATTTTTTGGTGGGATGCTGATGCTTCATGTTGTTCCAATCGCAGTGAAGGATAAAATTGCCGATGGACTGCTGGTTGATTTTGTGATCACGTTCCCTGCTCTTTATTATTTTATAATCATCCGCCCGTTAAAAATATCGCCTAAAAAATTAATGCTGGTTATAAGCTTATGCTGCGGAGTTGCTTACCTGGTATTGCCTCAACATCAACGGGACTATATCTTACAAATTCGCAAGCTAACCGCCGTGGCCGAATTGGCTTTTATAATTTACGCCATCACCAAATTTAACAAGCTAAACATCGCCTACAAAGCTCACCAGGCAGTTTTTGCCGACCCGATCTATAATCTTCGCTCAGCAATGGCTGATGTTATGGGCGAATCATTAGGCGTAAAAGTAATAGCATCCGAGCTCGCCGTTTTAAGGTATGGCCTGTTATGCTGGAAAAAAGAAAAAACGGCGCAAAAAGACACCACCAGTTTTACCACCTATAAAGACTTTGGCTACATTGCCTTATGGTGCGTATTTGTATTTGCCATGATGGTCGAAATTGTAGCTTTTCATCTCCTGTTACGAAAGTGGAGTGACACCGCTGCTATAATATTAACCTTGGTTTCTACTTACGCCCTTATTTTGTTCGTTGCCGATCTCTCCGCAATTCTAAAAAGAAAAATTTTGGTTAACAACGATCAATTGATATTACGGACAGGGTTACGCTGGAGAACCATTACCACCATAAGCAATATCAGTTCGATAGAAAAGATTGGTTACGATTATAATTCCACCGAAAGCTACCTTAAAGGCGGTATTACCAAAAACAGCGGCAATATGCTTATTAGATTTAGGGAGCCGGTATTGGTTGATAAACTTTACGGCGCAAGCAAACAATTCAGTACCATTTTGATGAATGTTGATGATGTTGAATTGTTTAAAAAGTTGATTGGAATTAACTGACCAAAGCCACTGCTAATATTAGCTCTCCTTTTCCTTCTTCATTTCCCGCATCATTTTCCCATAATCCCATTGCCGAAGCATGGCGTTAACTGTGTTTATGATGCGCTTTGCCCGGGTTTCGTTTGTTTTGGCTCCTGTTATCCATTTTATAAAATAGTCGCGGTGCGATTTTGTAAGGGCATTGAAAAATTCAAAAGCTTCCGGTTCAAAGTCGAAACATTCTTTTAAGTCATCCGGAATTTCAATTTTATAATCCAAGTCCTCTTCCAGGCTCACTTGTAACATTGCGCCGCTGCTCTTATGTATTGCCTTCCTTATTTCCGCCTTGAGCGGGATAATGAATTCACCCTCTCCCATTGGCAGCAAAGCCACACCATTTATTGGAAAATTATCAAATGAGCCCTTAACCCTGAACGATTTTTTACAACCAGGCTTCAATTGTTGGGCAATATCCACAGGTACCACAATGTATCGCCAGCCGGTTTTTTCGCCTTGTTCCCCAAATTGAAGAATAATAGTATTGTACGATACCATAGTGTTTTAAAAGATCTTTAATAATAAGCCTTTAAGCCGCGAGTCCGGATAACAAAAACCGCCTTTTTAATACCCTTGTTAACAAAAATAAGCCAAATTGTTAAATGTTTGTTAAAACTAATTTGTGTTGTAACTAATCAAATAGTTGCGCTGTCTTATATTCAAATACGAAAACAAAAATAAATCACAACAATATGAAAACTTTAAAATCAATTGTACTCGGTTTAGCCCTACT
The DNA here is from genome assembly GCA_030775685.1 of Bacteroidota bacterium. Lineage (GTDB taxonomy): Bacteria > Bacteroidota > Bacteroidia > Sphingobacteriales > Sphingobacteriaceae > Mucilaginibacter. The sequence continues at coordinate 97,605 of JALYIP010000081.1, read as the reverse complement.
GGTGGTATGCGGCGCAGCAAAAGCAAATAATATCAACGACGATAAATCAAACGTAAACTACGCGATCAATACGTTTGTTGATGCCATGACCCGCGGCAAAGTAGCCGGACTTAACGATGTTTTAGATAAGTCGGCTGAGTTCAGCATGCTGCGTGGCAAAACTGTACTTAGCTACGGAAAAAAGGAAATGCTTGAATTTTTAAACAGCAATAAAAACATCGAGCAAGCCTGCACTACAAGCACATCAATTGTTGAAAGCACTGCCAATGTAACCATTGTAAAGGTTGCCATGAAATATGACAACTTTGTGCGTAATAACTATGTAACCATTGCAAATACCGGCAACGGCTGGAAAATTACCAATGTGTACAGCGTTTTTAGATAAGAAAATTTTTAGGTTTAGTTAAATAGTTTGTTAGAAAAAGGCTCCGTGGTGGGAGCCTTTTTTATTTTATGTGACTCATTCGGAGTTTCACAACTAATCTCTGGTCTCTAATTAACTAATCTCTAACGCACATACGGCTCCAGCACTTCCTGCCACCTATCATACCCTTTGTTGTTAAGATGCAACAAGTCTGATTCAAATAAGGAAGAATCGGAAACTGTTGTATTCCGTTTCAATATTGTTGTGCTCACATCAATAAAAGTGCTGTTCGGCTTATTGGCCAGGTAATTTTTTATCAGCTTATTGGCAATTTCAACCTCACCAAAAAACTTTGCACGGCTTGGGCTTGGCTTAACTGACATAAAATATACGGTGGTATTAGGCAGCTTTTTGTTGATCATTTCCCAAAGCTTCTCAAATTCCTCAAATACAAATTTGCCGGTTTTACCTGCGGCGATGTCGTTCTCGCCTGCATAAATAAAAATCTTCCGGGGCTGATAAGGGAACAAAATGTATGGCGTGTAATAATCCACTATCTGCCAAAGCTCGCAACCACCAACCCCGCGCCTGATAATTGGTTCATTAGCAAAGCGTTTTTCAAGGTCGGTCCATTTGCGAATAGAAGAACTGCCGATAAACAGAATTCCATTTTTAGGTGGAAAATTGAGGCTATCCTGGTGTTTGAATACCCGGATCTCGTTATCAAACGGAAAGCCGGTTTGTGCATGCAACTGGGTGCTTAGCACGATGCCTAAAAAGAGTAATAATATTTTTGCCTTCATAATCGGTAACCCGAACCTACACAATTTACCACACTTTCGCCGGTTGATCACACATCTGTTACTTTGCCTCGACGTTTAACCTGTTTTCAAAAAACAGGAATGGCAAAAAACTTTCAACGCCGTTCATTACCCAAACCGGGCCGTTATTACAGAATAAGATAATTTCTACCGGCTTGTTTTGTTTTTTTTCATATTCGGCCAAAACCTGCAGGCATGAGCCGCATGAGGTAACAGGCTGCAAAAGTTCAAATTCGTCGGTACTCGCTGTCACGGCCATTGCTTCGATGGGATCGTCGGAATGATTGGCGCCCCAATTAAATAAGGCAACCCGCTCGGCACAGAGACCGGATGGATAGGCAACATTCTCCTGGTTACTGCCATATATTATTTTACCGCTTTGTAATCGCAAGGCCGCGCCTACCCTGAATTTTGAATATGGCGAATGAGATCCTGCCATTGCCTTTATAGCTTCGTGGCAAAGCGCCTGGTCGGTTTTGTTAAGTTCGATAAGGGAATTGTACTCTTTAAAGTTTATTTTTATTTCGTGGTCTGTCATTTTTTGTCCCCTTAAAATATTGGGGGATACAAGGTAAGGTTAATGCAGATAAAATACAAAATATTTGTTTTACTAAATTGACAATTGTAAATTTACAGTTTACTATTAATATGATTCTAAACTTCAAACATAAAGGACTTAAATTATTATGGGAGCAAGGGAATGGCAGTAAATTACCAGCTGATTTAATTGGAAGAATAGAACGGATGTTAATTGTTATAGACACAGCGCAAAAAGTACCGGAGGACTTTGGAGCTTTTCAAAATTGGAATATCCACGCACTTTCGGGTGATTTGAATGGATATTGGAGCGTTAAAGTAAATAAAAATTACAGGATCATATTTAGATTTGACGGTCAAAATGTATATGATCTTGATTATGTCGATTATCATTAAAGAAACACTATGAAAAGACAAATGAGAAATATTCACCCCGGCGAAATTTTAAGGGAAGAAATAATAACCGCAAATGAGCTAACCGTAACTGAAGCTGCAAAAATGTTGGGGATCTCTCGCCAGAGTCTTAACAAAATCATTCATGAAAGGTCGGATATTACGCCCGAAATGTCTTTCAGGATTGCAAAAGTATTCGGCGGCACCGCTGATGTATGGGCCAATATGCAAACTAAATTCAATTTGTTTTTAGCTGCTGAAAAAACTAAGTCACTTGATTTAAAACCTTATCATTATAGGCACACGGCATAAAGAAAGCTTTTAATCTAACGGCAATTAAACATTATTACTTAAGAATGGAAAACTTAGGTAGAGGTATCCGTTTCGTCCCATTCCGGAATTTCACCAAATTTCCGTACCCAGTTTAATGCGTAGTGCCGCTCGAATGAAACTGCTGCGTTTATAGACAGCTGTTCTTTTTTATCTGAAAACATCAAATTTCGCAAGTAGCTTGTTATCATTTCATTTACGATATTCTCCGTAAAAATTTCCTCTTTATTTCTAAGGGTAAGCGTGCTTAAAAAGAAATTAGGATTTTCATTTATTGGTAATTTGACCATCAGCTCATCAAGTTCGTCGTCAGCCATTTGACTGTCGAGACCTGGTAAATTTTCCATCAAATTTACAGCCCACGATAAAACTATGCAGGCTTCTATGCGCCATGAAAAATCAATCAGCTCTCGTTGAGATACTTCTTGCTCAAAAAGTTTCTTTTCACGCTCCGATACTTTATCCCAAAGCACCGTTGTTTTTAGCCAGCCTTCAATAAGATCTTTTTCATCCAGGTTCCCAGCAACATAAGATACAGCCCACAAAACCAAAATCCTACAACCAACCTCATAAGGAGTTTGAAAATCTTCTTCCGAAAATTCAAGATAAGGCAGGTAACTTATCCGGCTATTTTTTATGCCGTAAGCAATCAATTTATTTTCAATGATCTGTTTTCTCCGTTGTAATTCGGGGAGGTTAACCGCAATAGACGCCTGCTGTTTTTCCTGGTTCGTATACCACAACTCATGCTTTGATGACTGGCCACATCCCGGGCAACTGGTGTCCTGCCATTGAATACCACACGCCGGGCATTTGCCTTTGGTTTCAAATGTATTCCACGCTTGGCCGCAAGTGCATTTCCAATGGGCTTCGCCATCAGGCTCCCACCCACATCTCGGACATTCTATTTTTGTTCCGGGGATCATCAGGAAATTTATGAAGCTACCGGCAATTCAACGCTATCCACATCCTCTGCAACCAACGGGTTAATGCTTTCATCATCCTTTTCAACTCTTAGGTTATTGATGATGTGCATCTGGCGGGCGGGAGTGTTTTTACCCATAAAATATTCAAGCAGCGCCTTAATATTGGCATCCTTCAATATAACAGGATCAAGGCGGATATCCTTGCCTATAAATAAACCGAACTCATCGGGCGAGATCTCGCCCAAGCCTTTAAACCGGGTTATCTCGGGCTTAACGCCTAATTTGGCAATGGCATTGCGGCGTTCCTCGTCGCTGTAGCAATAAATGGTTTCTTTTTTATTACGTACACGGAACAGCGGGGTTTGCAGTATGAATACATGCCCGGCCTTTACCAAATCGGGGAAGAATTGCAGGAAAAACGTCATTAGCAGCAGCCGAATGTGCATTCCGTCCACATCGGCATCGGTGGCTATAACAATGTTGTTGTAGCGAAGATCGTCCAGTCCATCCTCAATATTCAGCGCATGCTGCAATAAGTTGAACTCCTCGTTCTCATAAACCACTTTTTTGGTTAGTCCGAAACAGTTAAGCGGCTTACCCTTCAAGCTAAACACAGCCTGCGTCATTACATCACGCGATTTGGTGATCGATCCGCTGGCCGAGTCACCTTCTGTAATAAACAGCGTAGTTTCCTGTTTACGTTCATGGGGTTCGTCAAAATGCGCCTTGCAATCGCGCAGCTTGCGGTTATGAAGCGATGCCTTCTTAGCGCGCTCGTTGGCTAGTTTCTTAATACCTGCGATATCCTTACGCTCCCGCTCAGATTGCATGATGCGTTTTAGCAAAGCATCGGCGGTTGACGGGTTTTTATGGAGGTAATTATCGAGCTCCCGTTTTATAAAATCCCCAATAAAAGCACGAACCGATGGCCCTTCCGGACCAATATTTTGCGAACCCAGCTTTGTTTTTGTTTGCGATTCAAATACAGGCTCCTGTACCTTAATGGCAACAGCAGCTACAATCGATGCGCGAATATCCGAAGCGTCGAATTCCTTTTTATAAAACTCCCGGATGGTTTTCACCACGGCTTCACGAAAAGCTGCTTGGTGTGTTCCGCCTTGCGTTGTATTCTGTCCGTTTACAAACGAATAGTATTCCTCGCCGTATTGCTGGCCATGGGTCATGGCTATTTCAATATCCTCCCCTTTCAAATGGATGATCGGATAGCGCAGTGTTTCAACATCGGTGTTTTTAGTAAGCAGGTCGTAAAGGCCGCGTTCCGAAAAATATTTCTGGTTATTAAAGTTTATGGTAAGGCCTGAGTTCAGGAACACATAGTTCCAGATCATGCTGTCAACAAATTCCGGGATAAAACGGTAATGCCTAAAAATGGTATCATCAGGTAAAAAATTAATCGCGGTACCGTTGCGCTGTGTTGTTTCCTTTTCAGGCTCATCGCGCACCAACTCGCCCTTTGCAAATTCAGCCAGCTTTGTACGCCCATCCCTGTATGATTGCACGATGAATGAATTTGAAAGCGCGTTAACCGCCTTTGTACCTACCCCGTTTAACCCTACCGATTTCTGGAACGCCTTACTGTCGTACTTACCGCCGGTATTTATCTTGGATACGCAATCGATCACCTTTCCCAACGGGATGCCGCGGCCATAGTCACGCACAGAAACCTTATGATCACTCATCGTGATCTCTATCGTCCTGCCGGCACCCATTACAAACTCATCTATCGAGTTGTCAACGATCTCCTTAAGCAAAACATACACACCATCGTCATAAGCCGACCCATCACCAAGCTTACCAATATACATCCCGGGCCGTAAGCGGATATGCTCTTTCCAATCCAGCGAACGGATACTATCATCACTATAATTTACAGCTTCAGCCATTTAAATTTTGTACAATTAAATTAAGGGAAAAGGGCGAACAGTTTGTCGCAAAACATAACATGTCCGTATGGCAAAAATAACACTTCGCTGCAGAAGTTATCAGGTGAATGTTTTAACTTATCAACATTGTTAACCTTGCGGCTTAAACTTAAAGCAGTTACTTGCCCTGTCAATATTTTTAAAGAATTCCGGGCCTTTGTCATTAGTAAAGCAAACAGCCATAATTATCCCAGTATGATCTTTTTGAAGGGTGATCAGCAGCGCATATTTATAGCGCTTGGTAGCGGGCAGATCGAGCAGTGTTAAGAGATACGATTTTCCAGCATCGGCATTATATCTTGCCAATACTTCCGGGGGGATATTTTTTACAAAAAATTTCGTTTCGCCGGTAAATGCTGCCGCATGTGCTTCGGCTAATGACACATAGGTTGAATCAGGGTTAGCGAGTTCAGCATTTGGAGCATTTTTCGATTTCTCATAACTCGCCCAATTTTCCTTTTGCGATTTTACTGTAAACCAGATCTCAAAATCCTTACCAGGGATGGTCATCGCATAATCAAACGAAAAGTAGTCGTTATCAGGAGCCGGGATCTCCTTAAATCCCCTTGGAAATGTAAAAATAACATCTGCCTGAGCAGCAAGGTGGTTAAATTCGGCCAGCTGCGAGGTTACCGGGGCGACATGTTTAACAACAGCAACGGGGCGCTTCGGCTGTGCAAACGCCGGCGAAAAAAACAGCATAACTGCCCCAATCGCTAGTATTTGCTTAATTCGCTTCAATACAACTTCCATTCCAGGCCAAGCAACAGTATGAGTAAACAATTAATCAGGAATTAATGTTAACAAAATTAAAATATAAATTTATAAAATGAACAATTAAGATATTATTAATATATAAGTTCAAATCTATAATAAGTTGATTACGTTGAATTTATACAGATTTGCAACAATTGAAGATTTTTTATATTGGTGGTTCGGGTGTTAACCGCCAAGAAACAACTAATAAAATAGTTACTTATCAACGCAATCAACCAAAATCGTTATTTTAGCGGCAAAAATGCCCCTGTGAATTTAAATATGAATACATCCGCCTTTAAGAAAGTTTCCTCTCATTTATATACTTTGTTCATTTGTGTTTTGTTGTTTACTTCCTGTATTCACCATGTGCCGGAACGTGTGCAGTTTGAGGAAAAAAGAAAGGAAGATGCTGTAAAATCAAAGGCGTTGTTGAAAAGCATCCTCGGGATAAAATATACCGAAGTTAAGCGCACTTTTGATAACGGACTTTCCTTTAGCCCGGTAGGTTATCAATTGGTCCCGGAATGGCGCATTTCCTTTCCCTCAACCGATTCGGTTAATATATATAGCCCCAAAAAGAAAAGGTTCCTGAACACACCGGTGATATTTGACCACGACTCCGTATACAACGTGGCCTGGGCCTGGCTTAAGTTGAGATATATCAAAAAGGATAGCATCCAGTTCATGGTGCTGCATGTGCACAAAAACATCATCCAGGAGGAAAAATCGCACGTGTTCATGACCTTTTACACTAACGATTATATTAAAAATGTACTCAGGGCTGACCCGGCTACCATCTGGAAACCCAGCCGTAAGGACACGGTATACATTAAGGCAAAAGCCGCGCTGGCTGCCAAAATAGCCGACAGCGCATTTGCCGGAACCCAACCAGCAATATTAACGCCCAAAAGCAAGCTTATCAGAGTAAAAAAACTGGTTACCCCGCCCGACGATGTAAATGGAGGAATGGAGTATGACGATTACCTTTCACCAACTTATGAAGTAACCATTCATAAAGCTTATACTGATTTTTATTATTCATATACTGCTTTTGTTGACGACCAGGGTGTTATAACTTTCCGCAAATCATTACTCGCTACTATGCCTGAATACAAGGAGTCGTCTGACAATGCCATGAAGGGTATTACCGATGGCTACCTTAAATTATACCTTGATGTAACACCCGGCAAAACGCTCGGCATCCCGCATAAGAGCATTATTTTTTTAAATGTAACAGGGACGAAGAAATAACATCTAACATATAAAACCTTCAATCATGCAAAACAAATCAAAAACAGCAATTAGAATTATAATGATAGCAGCGGGCATGTTCCTTAGCCACGTTTGTATGGACGTTTTTAAAATTGGCGTGAAAGATGGGCAGGCAACTTTGCATGCTTCCACCGTTACAAAAAAGTAATTTCCATTAATTCGTTGTCAGCTTCATCTGGTGAAAACAATCGTCTTGGCTTGTGCATAGCACCATTGGCTGGCCCCCGGGTGCAAGCATAGATGCAGGGTTCCATAAGCCAAAAATGTACATCTGCCGCCAGGTTGCGCAATTCGGCATAAAATCGCTATCGCCCCAATACCGTATCAGGCAATTGCCTACCCCTTTATAAAATGCGAATTCATCAGTATTCATATCAGTAATATGGTGGTGATGAATATGGGTGGCATGACAAAGCTCATGCGCTACCGTAAATGTTATCAGGCGGGTAATATTGTCATCGTAGTATTGGGCTACAACCGGCGATGCGTGGTTCACATCGATATTAACGTGAAATTCGGCGTTCGTAGCTGCCATAGCGGTTGCCATTCTTCGCGTAAAAGCTTCGTCGACCGGATGCTGACCAGGCAAAAATTCACTGGGTTTAAAAGGCTGCACGTTAACGATGTAGTTGGTCCATAAGTGAATTTCCTTTACTTCATCCGGCACAAACGCACCGTTACCACTACTCCCTGCGTCAACCCCTATCAGAGGAATTGTGGTACCCAACGCTTTTTTCTGATCGTCCCGCACCGCCAGATTATCGTCGGCATATATGGCGACACCATGTAAATGCTTGCCGGTAGGGCTGTTAAAATTCACCCACCGTCCGTAAGTTGAATTCATTATTGAATTTTCAAGACGCCCGTATTTTGAATTACTAAAGTGATATACCTTAATACCGCTAACCTTACCATATCCCAGCGCACCTGCCCTTATGGCTGCCTTATATGTTGCGCCAAAACCGGTCATATCCGCAAGCCCTATGGTAAAAAGCTCCTTAACCTGGGGCGATAGCTGGCTGTAAACTGGTTTAAAGTCGTCATCCTCTGTCAAAAACCCCCGATACTCGTCTATTAATGGAATGTTGTCACCAAGGTTACCGTTATCGGGTGTTAAGTCTCTGTCCCAATTCGGGCCATAGCCGTAGCCCAAAATATGCTCATGTTCTTCCCATGCATCGGCAATTTTATTGTCGTCCTTATCATACGGAATGGTAATGTAGGTTTTATTTTTATCGTAATAAGGGCTCGCGTTTATCACGTCGCCATTATCGAGTGTAACTTCCGCCGTTAACCTGGCCCAGGCCCCGTAATCCATACAGGTTATTTGCACAATGGCCAGGCTGCCATTATTTATTACCGAGGTTGCAACACTATCGGTGCATTTAGTTGGGTCGAACGCATTTATCCAAAAATATTTTGTACTATCAGATATTTTTAAATCAGCCTTATCATCAGCACCCTCAATAGGGTAATTACTGTTAAAGCCTTTGTAATGTGTTATGTTCTTTAATGCGTAACGCACTGTGAAATTTCCCGGGTAAAGTGTATTGGGGTTGGTTTTGTCGTGTACTTCTACATAAAATTTCGAGCTGTCATCCCCTTTTGTATCGTCGCTGCCATCAACTTTGGGCCCCTTTGGCAACCATGTTTCGTATTTGCTCCTGGGCATTGGCTTTAACACGGCCTCATATTGTTGGTCAGGCCCACCAATATCGGCCGTAAGGGTCTCTGTAATGTTTGCATTCTGTTCGCGCAGGTATTGATGCTTGTAATAGCTTATCTTAAAACCGTATGAAGTTTTTTCGACGTGTATATAAGCCTCGTCAGGGTTGGTGGCAGGTGGAGTGGCCAAACCTATCATCTTTGCAAAATGAGGGTCGGTTCCGGCGCTCATGCCCACACCGATAATGCCTTTGGTATCGCTGTGGTTGCCTTTGTCGTCGGCGCTGTAAGTGTGAATATTTATTGTAGCACCCACACCTACAGTGGACATGACCTGCACCGGGTCGTATGTAAACGAAAAGCCCATGTTTATTATAGGCGGCTGTGTAACGATAATCGTATTTCCCCCTGCTCCGCTGTAGTGGCTGTTTTCGCTGGCTGAACCGGTAATCGAGTTATCATTGACTGCCATACACGAAAATGCCATTTGAGCGGCGACATCCTGGCCCTTGGTGGCCTGATCAGTAGTCATGTATTTTTTGTCTTTGTTGATGTTGTTGACCATCTTATCTATCTCGTCGGTATTTGCGCCTGCCGGATTCATCGCACATTTCACTATGGTGTGCCCGTTCGCTTCATATATCATCGGCGCCCTGGCCGATTTTCCAACACATAAATAAGTTGATTGCCCTGATGTCCCCCCGTTAGTATGCGTTTCCGAGACTGTTCTGGAATAGTAAAAGTGAACCGAAGTGTGCGTAGTATCATAATGATGCTGGATCAGTAACTGGTCGCCATTGGGAAGTACCCTTGCCTCGTGCTTCATCACCGCCTTCATCAATGAGTCGCGAAATTTCATCATTTGCTGCGGCGTCATGGTCATCATTTTGCGGGCCATTTCCTTTGCTTGCTCATCGGTAGGTGTTTGTGCCTTTGCTGTTATGCTAATCATTAAAAGCAATGCAAGTAATTTCATTAAACAAATAATGTTTTTCATGATGCCGGTATTGGTTTATAATGCATATTTATCATTGATACAAAATTGATGGATACAATTACCTCTGCCCTCTGCAGCGTTGCCATACCTATTTGGCTGCCCTTGCTCGTTGTTAACACCTGTTCCATCACCCGAAGCACATAGGTGTGTGCCGGTCCGCTCGGCATACGGCGCCGAGGTGTTAATCACAAAAATTTCGGTGCTGGTTTTCGATTCGCAATAGGCCAGGGCATTATCATAACGCATAATACAGTCTTCGTTCCCGCTGAACGAGCCATGCCGCGTGCCGATGATCAAACTATTGCCTGATTCGGTCAGCATGGTTTTAAAAACCTGGTCGTTGGTAAGGATTTGCGTATGGCTGCTTCCTTCCCAAAAAAGTTTTACCCTGTTGGTGCCATTCACCAGCCAGAAATTATTATCGGCCGGCGTAAACGTCGAACGATTTAAGCCGTTGTACTCCCCATTATCACCATGATGGTATATGTGCGAATCGTGCAGCATTTCATGAGCGATTGTTACTGCATACTCGTCCGTCCTGATTATTTGGCTTCCGTTAGGATCAATAACAGTTTTGCCGCTCCTGTCTACATTGGCCCTTACTTGTGCGAATGCCGAAGGTGCAGGGCTGAGGTTAGTAGCAACGTAAATAAAGTAGAAGTTTTTCGGCGTGCCTATTTGCCGCGGTATTTTAGTTGCAGCCTGTGAGTCGCGTGAATTTGACGCGTGATATAAAGCAATGCCGTGTTGATCCACGCTGTGCAATTCGGGCAGGTAGTTAAAGTTCAGAAACTTATTTTCGTCGATGGGAGTAACGCCCTTCTCAACAGCAAGAACGCCTGCCCCCTCTTCCATATTCGTTTCAACTATGCCGAACTCACTATGCAAAAACCGGTTATGCGTTTTAACAAGGACAACCGTTCCAGTACCCTTTAATGCATTTTCATACATAGCCATGGCATCCCGGCTTCGGTCGGTGTTGATGCCGTTGTACACCATTACATCCTTAACCTTCGGGTCGCCGTTTATGTGCTTTTTATTTTCTATGAAGCCGCGATATTCCTCATAAAGTGTAAATCCATCACCTGGATAACTGTCATCACCGCCCATTTTCTCATCATCGGCGAGGTCGTCCTTATCAGGGCAATGGTATTTTGTTTTAAACCAGGTTGCCACCTTTGAGTTTCCATCGCGCTTTGGTAAAAGCAGGAACTCGCTGCCCGATGTGCGCTCCTTCGCGTCAATTACAGTTCCGTCCGTAAGTGTTACATGGGCAACCAGCTTGGCATATCCACCCCAATCAAACGAATAAACCCGGATGGTATAATTATTATTAACGGTTGAGGTTGCCTGCAGATTTTCCACCGTGGTATCAGGCTGATCGCTTATTAGTCGCAACTGCATATCCGCCAGTCGGCTTATTGGGTCGCCTGCCTGCGGGCTGTTGTATTTTTCTTCGCTCTCGCTCGGGGCATTGCTTGCATAACCCGGAACGCGGCTCACCTCATCAGTTGGCAATTCCCAGCTTATATGGTTTATTTGGTTTGTAAAGTCTTGACCTTGCTGCGTGCGGCTTTCTACCTTTATTTTTATGTCGATGTAGTTTCCATGCTGCCCAACGGTAGATCGGTAACCCTCCGGCATCCATTGCTCATAAGCTTGCTGACCACCAACCGGTTCAAAATAAGCTACGTATTTGTCATCATTTGCGGGCGAGATCCTGATGGTGAGTGTACCGTGAAAACTGTGTGTTTGTATATGTTTACCGGTGCCTGTCCTGGTATTTTCGTTATAGCTACAGGTGATGGTAATATTATTCCCTTGCATCACCAGCTTGCCATTATCATTGGTAACAGACGGATGCACGTCCGGCGTATCAATCAGCGATGCGCCGAGGTTATCGGTATGGGTGCCTTTAAATATAACTTTTGCGGCAGCGCTCCAATGGGTCGGGCTTTCATAATTGAGCGAAACTCCCAAAACCGGACCATTAATAGCCGAGGCGTTTTCATTATAAGTATACGAGCCGCCCGTGTTAACATCGTGGCCGGTGGAACTTATGCTTCCGCTAACTGCCTTGTTCACAATAGCACTCGGCGGCGTTTCCAATACAATCTTGCCAAGGTATTTAAACAAATAGGTAGTCAATTTTACCGAACATTGGCCGTTTCCTTGAAAGGTAGCATAGCCGGTTTCTCCATTGCTGCGATCATCCTGGGTGTAGTTATAGGTCATCTCAACCTTGCATTTTGTGTACAACGGGTTATTCTCATATTTGGCATTACCTTGTTTGGTTTTCAATGCTCCAAGTGCTGTCACAGCCTGGTCATACCCTATGCGATTTTTTATTTTTGTTACAGTATCCAGCTTTTTGGCCAAATATTCCTTTTGCTTGGCCTGCATCTCGTTTAACAAAGCTATCCCCTCCTGCGGCGTACGCACATGCTTTATCTTTTCCTTATAGGTTTCCATTAAGCGCTGAAACGCTGTATCATCTGCATTTTGGGCAAATGAAAACAAGCTTAAAAGCATTAATGATATCATAAGGATGCACCTACGCATGACACTCTTTATTAATTGATTTATAGGTTACTTAATCACAGCCAAAAGCAATTAGCGAATCGGGCAGACCGGGATCGCCCCGGTCCGCACGCCCGAAACGCACTCCCTAATCGAGTTTCTTGCTGCCGGTATCCGGCTGTAGATAATATTGTTCAAATCTTTAATTAACATGAATTCGACATAAAAGCGTTCCATTTTTACACATGGAACACCCGGAACAAAGTGAAACACTTTGATTATCAAATACTTGCAATTTAACCAAATAAAATCTGTGTAGTTGACTGATAATCAAACCATCAACCTTTATGTCGAACTCACATTATCCATTATTTTTCAATCAGATCGCTTAATTTTTTCCAGTCAATCAATTTTATGGCTTCATCAATATCTGCAGAGTCTCCTTTAAATTGTACTGCGATATTTTGCACTATCAGTTTGCCAATTTTTGAGCGGTCAAAGGCAAGTTCATAGCGTGTATGGGTCAATCCATCACTGGTATGTTCGGTTGCTTTGGCTACCACCGGCTTTCCTAAAAACACGAGGGCTGTATCGTAATAATCACCATGAAGGCTTACGCTGCCGCCATCCATAATAGGGCATTCAGCCGAACGAATCCCTTTTAAAGCTAATGTTGTCGGCACCGGTATTAACAAGGCAACGGGCTGTGTTTTAGCACAATATGATAAAGCCATTGAGCTGCCGGTACCAGTGATGTAAAGGTTCGCTACAATGAAAATTTTAAGCTTACTTCGATTTGTCGACTTAAGTGCCGCGGCCACCTGCGGGCCATTGTTATAGTCTTTAATGTCAGTCATGGCTGTTCTCAATAAACCCACCATTTGTTGCTCGGGCATGGTAAATTCCACCTCCCAGTCTAACGCGTATGAATCGCTCACACCCATTGTTTTTATGATGTAACCGTTGCAATCGCGCCAGCTAACAGGGTCGCGGCACCAGTATTTCATGGCGTCGAATGTTGTATCTTCCTTGCCTGTTGCCCAGTCGCGAAAGGTATGCGGCAGCGCAGTAAATAGCGCTTTATGAAGCATATTCAAAAAGGCGGTTTCGGCGGGCCGCTGCTGCCTGAAGGCCGAATTTTTATCCTGCGCCTGCGCAATGTTCATTCCGATAAGTAAGCCTGCTATTAACAAGGCAAGTAATGCTGATTTTTTCATCTGTGATAATCTTGATATGCTTTCCTTATTTTAAACACGCCGTATACAGTGCCGCGGTTAAAGGTCTTGTCATGCCCGGTTTTGTTATTCCATACAGTTGAGCTGATGGTGCCTGTAATAAAGTCGCCATCCATGCTGGTAATGGTAAGGGCGCCGCCGCAATGCAATTTTTGAAGGCTTTGATTTCCCTGCATTGAACATGCGCAGGTCTTTACGCCCGGCCGAATATCCGGGGTAAAATATATCGCATTTGATTTACCATTAAAAGGATGCACCCCTTTAGTCAACCCGCCGGTATAAGTGATCATCATTATACCATTGCCGGCAGACGTGTGGCTGCCCGGGCCCATATCACGCCCAAGGCCTATAAACTTTATTACGGTTACGTTATTTGCAGGGTCGAAAATAGCATTTGCATTACTTGTAAGGCTCACCAGGTTTACATCACTGGATTGTAAGGCCGCATCAACCTGGCTTTTTTTGGCCAGCAGCCTTGCCCGGTCAGCAGCCGGGATACGGGCCAGTATGGCAGGGTCGACGGCTGCAACAGTTGATGGGTTTGTAGCAGATGCTCTAGCGCCGGTGGTTTTTTGACTGTAGCGGGCATCATTAATGCCTGATGCAGGTACATTAAGGGCAAATATGTTATCACCATCCTCAAAATACAAAGTCTTTAGCAATACTACCTTTGGCATGTCGTGCCCTGTTGGGATCAGGTCTACCGATATCACAATCGTGTTATCCCGGGGGGCTTGCGATGGCGCCGTGTATCTTATATTAAACTCATCAGTAATGTCAATCGAACCGCCGCCTTGTATTATCTTCCAGTTTTGCGCGTGGTAAACAAAAGTCATTCCGGCATTGGCAAGGGTACGTGCCGCGTCAGATGCGTGAATATCTCGACCATCAGTTGTTGCTTCGCCCGTGTGACTATCAACCGCCGGCGGGATAAAGACATTCACATTTAGTTGAGCAATCTCACCGGCTGACAAAATGGATTTATCTGCTTCTAACGAGAATCTTCCACCCCTCATCGCCTGTACCAGGTCAGGTGGATATTGCGCAAACAATTTCGCGGATATTAGTATAAATACTACGATGCCAAAATATTTTTTCATGATTTTTTTATTTTACTTCGAGCTTAACTTGTTTTAATTACTGCATAACTGCCCTGGTGGGTTTCGCCGTTTATTTTAATGATGAGGATCAATCATATTCAAATATGTTTACCCATTTTCCAACCCTTCGCCATCTCACAGGCCTGCGACCTGCGCTGGTATATTTCGCCCTTTCAGGGCTGTTAATTTTCAGTTCTACCCTTAGTATTACTGACCCTGAAAGGGGCAAATCCGTCAGTGCAGGTCAACGGCCTGCGCTAAACAGGCGATGAAAAATCTTTTACAAATCATGCTTGCACAGGTACAAATTGCCGTTTGAAAGATCTACATCCAGGAAAACTATTACTTCCTTATTGTCTATTACTACCTTCGTAGGTGATGATGCGTTTTCAAAAACGGTACCGTCAGAAAAATACAAACCCCGGTAACCTTCCCACGCCATGCCTGTTTCATTGGCATTTAAAAAGAGTAATTTCAGGTCTATGGGGTTATTAAAGCCGTTATAAAACAAAACGCCGTTTCTTTCAAGCACTTTTGCACTTGGCACATAAAAAACATTGCCGGTATTGCGCAGCCAGATTTGGCCGTTCGTGAAGCTTTTAACGGGTTGTTTAGCCCCGTTGTTCATGTAAACCGCCATGTCAGTAAGTGAAAAAGCACCTACTGATTTCCCGTCAGGGCTTATCATTGGTATGGTCCCGGCAAGCTTTGGCAATTGCACATTTAAACCGTTCGACGACACAAAATGATAGGTCATTCCGCCTGTAAAACTCACACCGGATACAGCAATAACGCTCGAGTCGGCGTTATGGGCCACCTGGAACATGGCGAAACTTCCCACTGGTTTTCCATTAAAGGTGATGGATTGATCGGGCTTACCCGGGATCATTCCTGATGAAACACTACGTCCATCCTTCATTAAAGCGTGGCCCTGGTCCGTTTGTGTAAAGTCAATACTTCTTTGCTCCCATTCGCTGCCGTTTTTTAATGAATTACGGATGCTCATATCAGGAATTTCGCCTGTTTGCTGCAGCACACCACCTTTATAACTATACATCGCCGTATTATAATCGGCTATTTTGGCAACAAGCTGGTTGTTTACAACTTCAACCGACCGAAACCATATATCAAACCCGTCCGGGCTGGCATTGCGCCGTGCCTGGGAGAAGTTCATCAATACGGTACCAAACCTGGCAGGATCGGTATACTTTATGGCAGTTCCATCAGGTGCAACTGTGGTACTGGGCGCGCTTTGGCCTGTTACCTGGCTCTGTGCGCTTTTTGCTACGCCTCCGGTCAACTTATTTTTTAATTTGTTAAACAGCTGTGCCGATGCCATATTGGCTGCAGCGAGGAACACCAACGTGTAAATTACTTTTTTCATTGTCGTTAGGTTTATAAATCAGTTAGCGCTATGCAAAACACACTGCGTTATGGCATGCTCTGTTTAAAAACTGCGCTTGAAATTGTGTTAATTCTATTTTAAATTTTTATCACGGTTGCTCCAAAAGCCATCCAGAACAAAAGTTATTAATAGGCGTTTTTGACTGGATCAATACGCCATTGGCGGCAATACACAGATACCCCCCCGTCATCAGGTTACGGAACCTGTATACATTCTGGTCGTTTGTGGTTTCCATTGTCCAATACCCTGCACGGTCGGCATAATTATCGGTAAACGTAACGTAGCCCCGTTGGTCAACCAGCAGATAATTTGACTTCCACCTGTTTTTTATAGTAACGTAATGACTGTTGGGTATGTCAAGTACCTGCCATTGCGCGCTCCACCAGCCGGCATCAATATTTGTTGCCTGCGGCGGCCCCTGCTGGTTATTCAGGTACATATTGTTAAAGTTGTTCTTCAGCTTTACAAATTCAAGACCGTCTGCAGGTTGTTGCTGGGGAGGCGGCGGCGGTTGGTTATATTGCCCGCCTGCCACAGGCACCAGCTGCGGACCGCCAATTGATGCCGAAGCAAGTGGTGTTAGCTGGCTTGCCAGGTAAGTTACCTGCATATCAGGCAGCGTATTTAAAGGCGTAATTAAAATTGCACCGGTGCTTATGGTTTGGCCGGGTTTAATCCAGTAGCCTATCTGCACAAATTGTTTATCCTGCTTATTGCTTTTGGGGTCGCATTTATTGTCAACTAACGCCAGTACATTGCAGGCCTCGGCATTAATAATGGCTTCTTTTGATGTGAGCCTTGCGCCGGTAGCGTTTAAACAATTAAACTGTGCCAATTGGTCCGATACGTTGTTCAGTACGTTCCAACCCTGTTTATAAAGCATTATTTTGCCCTGGTTGGTAGTGTTACGCACATAAAAGCTCACCGAGTAGCGGCTAAAATCGCCCTTGTTGCTAACGGTTTTAACTTCGGTCGACTTGATTGTATAGCCCAATTCAAGGCCATCAACCAGCGCGGGTTGTTTATCGGTTATTGCAAAGGTAGCGGGCTGCGCAGTTACACTGCAGTAAACCAGCATAGTCATGCTGATTAAAAAAAAGATCTTTTTCATTGCTCGTTAGGGTTTAAACAGGCCGGTTTTAGGGTTCCCGGCCTGCGGTTTGTTAATTTTTTATGCCGTGCGAAGCATGTGGTGTTCCGGCTTAATTACTCGCCTGCCGATCCGGATATTGAACCGCTCACAGAGGTTGTGACCGAATTGTTCGGGTCCGTGTTATCGATGTTTGTACCGGCAATTTTTATCGACGGCAAGGTAACCGAAACTTTACCCGCCGAGCTTATCGCCACGGTTATTGACGTTCCGTCTAACCCTGTGGCACCATATATTCCCTGTTTGGCAACTGTTAACTTGTCAATTATCAAAACGGCTACCTGCCCGCTGGTCATTTTGTTAACATCGCCAACTACTTTGTATGTACCCGCCTTAGGCTTATCGGTACCTTTCCAGAAAAATATCAGCGCTGCCTGCGCCGATTTATCAGCAGATTGTCCCGTTACGGCCAATGAATTCAGGTTTTTCACATCGCCGCCTATGTTTGTAGCAGAGTCGGCAGCTGATACTTGCGTGTAGGTTGTTCCGTTAACCACAAATTTGTGTGTTACGGTTGCAGGCGTTGGGTCGCTTGATGTTTTGCACGACGAATAAGCAAAAGCCGACACCGCGACCATGAATAAATAAATTAGTCTCTTTTTCATTGTAGTTGTTTTTGGGTGATTTTATTGTTGTTTTCTAGATTATTACATTTTTACAAATTCAACCCTGCGGTTATTTGCTTTGCCTTCGGGAGTCAAATTATCGCTGATTGGTTTGGTATCGCCAAAGCCTTTGGTGGTTAAGCGTGATGCATCAACCCCCATGCTGGTAAGCTGTGACTTAACCGCGTCGGCGCGTTGTTGCGAAAGTGTCGCGTTATGAGCCGGCGTGCCTGAATTATCAGTGTGGCCGTCAACTTCAAATTTTAAATCAGGATTGTCTTTTAATATTCCCGCTATCATGTTAAGCGTACCCATGCTTTCAGGTTTAATGGTAGCTTTGTCAACGTCGAAGTTGATGCCGTGGGTAACAATTTTTGCATCGGTAAATTTCTTGCCCAGCATATTCATACCGCCGCCGCTTGCTACCCTGAAATTTGCCATCATAATTGGCTGGTCGGCATTGCCGATACCCTCGATATCAAAAGCATGAGGGGTGCCGCCCAAATTTGGAACTACAAGCACGCGGTACTGGTCAACGTAAATTTTTAACTGGTTCTTTTTAAAAGCAATGGCTATGTGGTGCCATTTATTGACAAAGTTTTCCCCGGCAATAGCTGCAGGATAATTGCCGGTTAGGTCAACGCCCGTAGCGGCTACCTGTGCATCGCTGTTTTCAATAGTAATACACGCAAAGTTGCCGGAAGCCGCAGTTGCGTCGGCATTGGTATTATACAGGTACATCTTCGGCGGGTAGCCACCGTTTGAGTAAGTGTCAAACTCAATTGTTGATGGATCTGTTAAATATGAAGGCGATTTAATCCGCGGGCTAACATGGGCATAATTGCCGTCAGTAAGCAAGAGTGCTTTTTTGCCACCAATACTGTTAACCACTGCCTGGCCGGCGCCCAGGTTCCAATGAGCCGGAAACTCACCGTTTTGGTCGTCAAGCAGGTCATCATCAAAAATAACTTTGTCGCCGGGTACAAAATCGTAGTTATTATAAGCGCTTATAGGCCCTTGTTGTGTTCCCCCTCCCATGCCTGGTTGTGCAGATGATGTTGGCGGCGGCAAACCTACCGAAGCAGCGGCTGGTGCAGCAGCGGGTGCAGGAGCGGCCTTTTTCTTCTTTTTAAACAAGCCTTTAATGGCACCGGCTGCCTGGCTAACGCCGTTATCAATGGTGCTGCTTTCGGTACTGTTAACCTCGCTGGTGCCGGCCTCTTTGGCCACCTCTCCCGGTTTTAAGATCTGTGCATGCCCTACCTGGCTCAAAGCGCCAAGGGCAATTGTGGCAAGTAGGATTTTAAAATACTTCATGATATTTTTTTGTTTTAAATAACTGGTGAATGTTTTTAATACTTATTATAATCCAAAAGTATTTTGTTGACGGTCAATAGTATACTCCCTAAAAAGGGAGTTTTTTTCTGAGAAAATAAATCTCATTTTTACATTGCGACATATATATAATATATAGTAATAAATGAGGTACCTGTTTTTGCTGCTGATGCTTACAATGGCGATATCCTTTAAGGGTGTTGGCCAGGATATGAATGCAGCCGATAAATCAAAATATTTTAAAGCGGTAAAAAACGCGATGGACGACAGCACAAAAATGATGGCCCTTATGGGCCTGGGCTATAACGTTTACTCGGGCAATAAACCCGATTCGGCATTGTACTATTATACCCTGGCTTATAAAATTGCGCTCAAGCTAAAAAGCACACCGGGTTTAATAAAGTATTATGCCTGTTACGGAGACATCCTTTCTTTCAGGGGGATGCATTACGAAGCTTTAGATATGTCGCTTAAAGCTGTAGCGCTTGCTGATAAAAGCAAAAACGATCATTTTATAGGCGCTGCTTATAATAACCTTGCCGGCAGCTATACCGATCTTTCGAATATCGACCAGGCATACGCCTGCTATCTAAAGTCGATTGCGGCTTATGAAAGGCTTAACGATAAAAAACACCTTGCGGCGGTTTACGCCAACGTATTGGGGATCTTTTTTTCTGTCGGGCATTCCCCCGAAAAGGCATTGAAATATGGCTTAAAGGCCATTGAAGTTAGCCGCTCCATAAATAACACCTACGCGCTTCAGGAGGCTTTGTTAAACGTGAGTGCGGTATATACAAACCTGGGGAAATTAAATAAAGCACTCGCTTTATTGAAGGAGGCCAAAGCGGTAAGTGAAAAGATAAATGACAAAATATCACTATTGAGCGTACTGGTGGCGTACAACAATATTTTTGTGCTGCAGAACAGGTACGACGAATTAAAAAATTACACAGATGAAATTGTACGGTTGTGCAAAGATACGGGGAACGGAAGGGTGCTTGCTGATGCAGAATATTTTTATGCTTTATACGACTTTAATAAGAAGAACTACCCCTCGGCGAAAGATCACCTAAAAAAATCACTGGCTATCGCCAATCAATACAAAGGCGTTAGCATCGATCAAAAAGTTTACAGCAAGCTCGGCGATGTAGAATTACTTACCGGTAATATAGCTGGCTACCAGAATAACCGGGCGTTGGAAGATTCATTACGGGCTAAACTACATTCGGACCAGATACTGAAAAATAGCCAGGAACTGGAAGCCAAATACAACGTATCAAAAAAAGAGGCCGAGATCAGCAACCTGAACAAGGAAAAAAAGATCAGGGAGCTCACCCTGCAAACGCGCACTATTTACATAGTGGTTTTAACCGGGACAATAGTAGTATTACTGCTTATAGGCTGGCTTGTACGTAATAACAGCATCAGAAAGGAAAGGTTACTGATATCTGAGCGGGAATTAAAGGAGCAACAGATCCAGACACTGGAAAGGGAAAAGGAACTATTATTGACACAGGCCCTGATGGAAGGGCAGGAGGCTGAGCGCAGCCGCCTTGCCAAGGATCTTCATGACGGGCTTGGCGGAATATTAACAGGTACTAAATATTCTTTAAGCAGTATGAAACAAAACATGATTATTAGTGCAGACAACGCTGCAGCCTTCGAAAAAACAATGAACATGCTCGACCAATCAATTTCAGAGCTGAGGCGGGTAGCGCACAACATGATGCCTGAAAGCCTGCTTAAACTTAGCCTGGACGGAGCTATTGAGGATTACTGCCAGCAGGTTACCAATAGCGGCGCGTTAAAGGTAATCTATCAGAGTTTTGATATCGATAAACTCGTTGCAGAGGAGGCCGTGAAGATTGCAGTGTATCGCATTGTGCAGGAGTTAATAAACAATGCCGTTAAGCATGCTTCGGCAAAAACTGCAATTGTTCAAATAACGCTTAAGGAAAATATATTGGGGATAACCGTTGAGGATGATGGTAAAGGTTTTGAGCTGGCGAACTTATCGTTTGCCGACGGAATGGGATATAAAAATTTAAAGAGCCGCGTTGACTTTTTGAAGGGGAATATAGATGTGAAGTCGGAGCGGGGCAAAGGAACTTCAATACTTATTCAATTACCCGTGTAACATGATAAACATAATCCAGGTCGAGGACCACTGCTTAGTTACAGAAGGTGTGAAGGCTTTCATCACCGCCGAGCCTGATATGTGCTGTATGGCTACCTGCGCCAGCGGCGAAAACCTGATGCAGGTTTTAAAAAGCCATCAGCCTGATGTAATACTAATGGACGTTAACCTGCCCGACACAACCGGCATTGAGCTGTGCAAACTGGTAAAGGATAAATATCCGGCAATAGTGGTTATCGCCCTGAGCATAAACAACCAGCCTGGGATTATCCGTAAAATGGTTGAAAGTGGTGCCAGTGGCTATGTTTTAAAGGACGTATCGCGGCAAGAGATCTTAGAAGCGGTAAGAACAGTGGCCAGGGGTAAAACTTATTTCAGCCGCTCAGCTTCGGTAGCATTACGCAAAACGGAAACCGACGACCTGCCACCGTTAACCCGCCGCGAACGTGAAGTCCTGGAACTAATTGCAGATGGCTACACCAACCCGCAAATTGCGGAAACACTTTTCGTAGATGTCACCACTATTGACTTTCATCGCAAAAACATGCTATCTAAATACAAAGTGAAAAATACAGCGGCTTTAATAAAGGTGGCGGTAAGCAACAATTTAATATAGTTATTACGCAATAGCCGGAGCGCCTTCCGCATGTGCCGTCACGTCGCCATCGGCTGATTGTTTCAATTCGCCCCGCCTTGTCCAAAAATATATTGCAGTAATCAGGCATATCACGGGCAGAACCGCACCAAACTCGTCGATAAAATATTTAGTGTGGCTGGTATCCTTTGTAAGTGGCGTAAAAAAGTTTTGTATAAACAGGTTATGGCTTGCATGAAGTATGGCCGCAGTCCATAGGCTACCTGATTTCAACCTGAACCAGCTAAAAACAAAGCTGATGCTAACCACCATAACCGTAAAACAAGTAAGCCCGAACCAGGCCGGTGTACCACTGTTATAATCAGCAAATATCAATATCGGGAAATGCCAGAAGGCCCATATAAAGCCCACAATTAACGAAGTTTTGGTATAGCTGGTTGTTTTATACAACTCTGGTACTAAAAATCCACGCCAGCCAATCTCCTCGCCCAGCCCGGTTGATAAGCTGGCCACCATGCCTATTATCGCCGTAAAAATAAAATAAAGAAGTATTACCAGTCCGTTAGGTAAATGATCCCAACCGAATGCCTTTGCAATTTGGCTAACAGCTGCGGTGTTATAAAAACTACCCCAGCCAGCAATCCAAACCACCAAATAGGCAACCGCACTGTATATTAAGGGAACAAGGTATGCCCATAGCTCGTAGCACGAGTTATTCCAGCCCCAGGCAAGGCTACTAATTTTTCGTTTTAGAATTAGGCAGGTTATAAATGCAGATATTGCGGGCGTCCACATTAACCCGGTAACATACATACCAAATCCACTGCCTAGCTTGCCGGTATGAATTACTAAGAAATAATAAACAGTGCTTATAGCAAAATTGATCAACAGAAAATAAGCAATTGCTTTACGGCTTTGATTTGCAGACTGTTCCATTCGTAATGAAGTTTTTATGATAATGAATATTACAATAAATGTAATTATTTCAACCAATAAACACATCAGGAACTTTGCCCGTTACATTTCTTTAATTGCATTGATCCTGACCTTCCAGAAATTGAATTTAGCATTAAATGAGTCGAAATCAAATGGCTTTACAATGTAGTCGTCCATCCCCGCGTCTAAACATTTCTGCTTATCCTGCTCGTACGCCCCGGCCGTCATGGCAATTATTATTGGCCTGTGTTCGTTATAGTCCTCAATTATTCTTTTTGTGGCTTGTAGTCCGTCCATTTCAGGCATATGGACATCCATCAAAACAATATCATAAGGCTGCCTTTGTAATGATGATAACACCTCAAGGCCGTTGGATACAATATCACATGTATAGCCCATGTTTTTAAAGGTTTTGCTTACAATTTTCTGGTTAATAAGGTTATCCTCGGCCACCAGTATTCTTATATCATTCTTTAACTCCGTTAAAACTGAATCAGTAACTTTTGTTTCAATTAGTTGGAGCTTCCCAGCTTGATGCGATAGCTTGTCCACCAGCATTTTGTAAAAAGACGCAGGTTTTATCGGCTTGTCCACCACGGCAGCAAAAAGCTTCAGGTCATCTTTACGGCTGGGAGGAAAATAGCCGGCAGAGCTAAACAAAACCATCGGTACTTTATTTCCATATTTCTTATCTATTTGCTTTGCAACGTCCAGCCCTGTAATTTCGGGCATCTGCATATCTACAACCACAATATTATAGTTATGCTTAGCCATTGCATCAATCCCCTCCCTGCCGCTTGCAAACGTATCGGCAAGCATTCCCCAATATTCACAATGCCCCTTTAAAATACGGAGGTTGGTTACATTATCATCGATTATTAAAACAGATTTACCAACCAGGTCTTTGGGAACAACAATCGTTTTATATTCTTTAACACGTGTATCGGCCTTAACTTTTACGGTAAATTTAAATGTGGTACCTGTGCCAACTTCGCTTTCTACCCAAATATGGCCTTCCATTTTTTCAACCAGCCGGGCGCTGATAGCCAGCCCGAGACCTGTTCCGCCATACTTTCGGGTAGTTGACGAGTCAACCTGCGAGAATGAGCTGAAAAGTTTGTGCATTTTATCCTTAGGGATACCAATGCCGCTGTCTTTAACCGCAAACTCCAGTTCATAATTATCGCCTTCTTTATTTGCTAATTTTATGCTGGTTAGTATTTCGCCGCTATCGGTAAACTTAATGGCGTTACCAACCAGGTTTACTATGATCTGTCGCATACGCGTCATGTCACCAATGATCTCCATCGGCACTTCCGGATCAATTTGGTATAACAAATCGAGATCTTTTTCCTGCGCCTTAAAGGTCATCAGGTCATAAGTTTCTTCAATTATTTTATGAACCAGGAACGGATGTTCTTCAAGTTCCATTTTACCTGATTCAATCTTTGAGAAATCAAGGATTTCGTTGATTATTTCAAGTAGTGCATCAGCACTTATTCTTATCGATTCAACAAAGTCTACCTGTTCAGGATCCAACTCTGTATTCCGCAGCAGGCTGGTCATTCCTATCACACCGTTCATCGGCGTTCTGATCTCATGGCTCATGTTGGCCAAAAACTCCGACTTCGCCTTGTTTTGTGCATCGGCGACTTTGCTTTTCTCAACCAGCTGTATGTTAAGCTGCTTTAAATTCTCGTCGTAAAGGTATTGTTGTGTGATGTCGTCAAAGGTCCATAGCATGCCACTTACGTGGTCAGATATTGTTGGCGTGCAGCAAACATTTAATACCAAAGTTTTGGGCTGGTGAAAGATCCACTGCCAGTCTTTAACTTTTTTATCCTCGGATTGAAAAAGCTCCATACCGCGGCGTAAGATATCATCCTTATTACTCGCGCTTGCCCTGAGTTGTTGCATGGCAACGGATAGATGGGCCGGGATAATATTGCCGCCATCCATTCCAAAAAGTTTAGCCGCAGGGCCGTTTATCCAGCTGTTTTTCCCACTATCGTCAACAAAAACAACCCCTTGCGGTACTGTTTGCAGAATGGCGTTGAATCGCACTTTTAATTCCTCCAGCTGGTAATGCGTGCGGGCGAGTTTAACAGTTTCATCTATACGGCTTAAACAAGCCGTAATAAAATTTTTAAAATCGTCGCTAACTTCAAAGCTGTGGTCCCAGCTTATTAACATATAACCATCAATATCCAACTGTTTAACTGGTAATGCTACCACCAATTGTGCGGGTTGAAGCAAATCAAGCAATTGCCGGTCAAGTGTTTCGAATGGATGTGTGAAATATTGCGCCTGAAGGCTATAACTAAATGGCTTGAGCGCAGCCGGTTCAATGTAAACGGCATCATCGTAAGTACCGCCGGTTTTTATAACGCGAACGGTTACTTCATCTTCATTTTTAACCAGCATCACCTGGTTTGCCCCCGATACAGATTTTAAATATTGCATGCTGCGCTGCATAATTACAGCCCATTCCTCATAGCTGTCGGCAGCGGATACACCGGCAATAAAATTTAATGCCCGTTTAGCCCAATTTATGTTGGTTATTTGATTAGTCAAAACCTTAGATAAAAGCTTTAATTGCTGTAATTACTTCGTTTGGAGCGCTGATATGTGGAAAATGACCGTTCGCATCAACGTAGGTTAATGAGCTATTGCTGATATTTTTATTCAGGTATTCGGCAACTTCGGCGGGTACAGCAATGTCATCATGAGCCTGGATCAATAAAGTCTCTTTATTTAATTTATTTAGTTCTTTACGAACATCCGACTCAAAAATAACCTTAGCTACTGACAATGCAATGTCAGGCCTGATTACCGAAAGCGTTTCAGCAAACTGTTCCCTATAAATTGGATTCTCTTGTTCGCCCATCGCTGCCGACGAAAAACCACTTACCCATGCATAGTAATTGGTTGTCATAGCGGTATACATTCCGTCCAGAACCGGCTTGGTGAAACCACCAACATAATTTAAAGCTTCATCATTCAGATATCGTGGTGAAGCACCAATAAATACCAGTTTTGAAAAATATTGCGGGGCCTTAATACTTGCCAAAAGCGTAATCATAGAACTAACTGAATGGGCCACAACAATGGCATCCCTTAAATCCAATTCGGTCGCTATGGCTACAAGATCATCTGCATAAGTATTTAAGTTATTGTATTTTATTGGGCTGTAAGCCGCAGGGTCAGCTTTTCCGCCGCCAACGTTATCATACAAAACCAGCCGATAGTCATCTTTAAATGCCTGCTTTACGTTGGTCCACGCGGTTTGGTCGGTACCAAAACCGTGTGCAAAAACTATAGTTTGTGGCGCATCCTTATTTCCTTCGATGGTAATATTATTCTTTTTTTGTAGCATCGTATCGGCATTTCAAATTTTATCCCGCGCAATTTTACGTAAAAACGAACGCTGGGTTTTATTGTTGAAGCGTAAATACTGTCATTTTTTGATGTTTATTCCTATTGAGAATTCGTTTTCATGCTATTTACCCGCAACTGCCTCATCCACTAGCTTCATCAAATCAAAATACCGCTCATTACGCCCTGTGTTTTTTATGTAGAAGGTCATTAAAAAGCCGCAATACCTTTTATCGTTGTTTACCCACGGAAAGCTGCCGAATAAGCCCGGGCTGCTAACTATATTGTTACCCATGGTCCATTCGCCATAACCATAGCCCAGACCATGCGCCTCGGCTGGCGAGTAGGCAATTTTCACATCCGGCGTAAGCCTGTTTATCTGCATTTGGGCAATGCTTTTTTCGCTAAGAATCCTTTTATCGTTAAACAGTCCCTTGTTCATTATCATCACCAAAAAATTAAGATAGTCCTGCGGTGTGCTAAGGGCGCCGCCCGCAGGCAAGGCAACCTTCTTTTTTCCAAAATCTGTATTTTTCATGTTCAATGGCCCGGCAATTCTTTCAGCAAACAAGGTTTCAAAGCTTTTTCCGCTAATCTTTTCTAAAACCGCCCCGGCAATTTGTAAACCTGTATTGCTGTAGTGGAATATTTTGCCGGGCTCACCCTCCATCGGCATTTTGGCAATGGCTTTCATTACTTCATCCATGCTATTTGCATCAACCACATCCTTTATGTTTTCCTTTAATTCAGGCGCCTGGATGCCGGTAAGATGCGAAAGGCATTCACTAATGGTGATCCTGCCCTTGCCATGTTGAGATAACACCGGCAGATATTTGCCTACAGTATCTGTCAATTTTAATTTACCCTGGTCAATAAACGTCATTACAAGGGCCGCGCTGTACCATTTGCTGCAGCTGGCAATATTCAAGCGGGTTGATGGCGTGTAGTCATCCATATCCGCTGTTTTTCCCTGGCGTTTGGCTATAAACCTTAACGCCATTTTTTGCTTCATGTTCATGTTACTTGCCGAGTGGGTATAAACGACCTTGCCATCTTTATAGATCATTAAAATGGCCCGGCCACCCATTTCAGCTGCATTGTCGTTAATCCAGGTATCAAGCTTTTTGAAATTATTTTGAGCGCATAGCCTGTCACAGCAAATCAGTAACAGGGTAATAATTAATATTCGGCGGAGGTTCATTATGTTTGAGTTATCTATAGCATAAACTTACTAAAATTATAGCTGCGGGTTTCAAAATTCAAGGTAAACCTGCTAAATACAGGGTTGAAATATCTACATCAGATTATCGATTAATATGCCCGATTGACATTTATCCATATAATAATCTTAAAAACACATTGTTGAATAGACAGTTGTTTACTTAGATTTGAAGTTCTTACATAACCGAAAATTAATGAAAAACGTAGTCTCTCCCGGTGTTAAAACCATTGCTTTAGCCTGTTTTACATTTTTAGCTACAATTAATAATCAGTCGTTCGCACAATCGGCAACGACTGTGAAACAAATTGATAACAGCGGACATAACAGCTATTATGTATCAAACAAATCGCCGCTAAAACAGCAATATTTTATAAAACTGCCGGTTACTGCTATAAAGCCCGGCGGCTGGTTAAAAAAACAGCTGGAACTACAACGTGACGGCCTTACCGGTAACCTGGGCGAGATCAGCGTATGGCTTACCAAAACCGATAACGCCTGGAACAGTAAAACCGGCAAGG
This sequence comes from Bacteroidota bacterium, assembly GCA_030775685.1. GTDB lineage: Bacteria > Bacteroidota > Bacteroidia > Sphingobacteriales > Sphingobacteriaceae > Mucilaginibacter. The sequence goes on along the minus strand of JALYIP010000081.1, from coordinate 69,465 downwards.
GAAAATACGGCTGGGAAGAACTGCCTTACTGGCTAAAAGGTTATGGCGATATGGCCTATATGCTCCGCGATCCAAAAATGCTAAAAGAAACAAAATTCTGGATCGAAGCGGTTTTGAAAAACCAACGTGCTAACGGTGATTTTGGCCCGGCAAATGAAACAAAACCGGGCAGGCGTGATCTTTGGGGAAATATGCCGATGCTATGGTGCCTGCAATCGTATTACGAATATTCAAATGATCCGCGTGTGATTAAGCTGATGAACGCCTATTTCAAATATGAACTGAACGTTCCGGATAACCTGTTTTTGAAGGATTACTGGGAGAACAGCCGCGGCGGCGATAACCTCATCAGCGTTTACTGGTTGTACAACCGTACCGGCGAAAAATGGCTGCTCGACCTTGCCACCAAAATCGATAAAAATACCGCCGACTGGCGCCAGGCTAACAATTTGCCTAACTGGCACAACGTAAATGTTGCGGAATCGTTCCGCGAGCCGGCTACGTTCTGGATGCAGAGCAAAAACCCGGCAGACCTGCAAGCTACTTATAACGACTTTAAACTGGTCCGTGATATTTATGGACAGGTGCCGGGCGGGATGTTTGGTGCCGATGAAAATGCGCGCAAGGGTTATGATGATCCGCGCCAGGCGGTTGAAACCTGCGGTATGGTTGAACAAATGACCTCGGATGAGTTTTTATTGCAATACACCGGCGATACCTTTTGGGCTGATAACTGCGAAGATGTAGCCTTCAATACCTTCCCCGCTGCGTTTACCCCCGATTACCGCGGCCTGCGTTACTTAACCGCACCTAACATGGTGGTAAGTGACAGCAAAAATCACGCACCGGGAATTGACAACGATGGCCCATTTCTGAATATGAACCCTTTCAGCAGCCGCTGCTGCCAGCATAACCACTCGGCCGGCTGGGTTTACTATGCCGAAAACAGCTGGATGGCAACCCCGGATAATGGCCTTGCAGCGCAACTACTTTCGGAGGGATCTGTAACGGCAAAGGCTGGCAATGGAAAACCTGCTACAATTGTAACAACCACCAAATATCCTTTTAACGAGCAGGTTGACATGAAGGTGATTACAGCCGGAGTGAATTCATTCCCGATTTATTTACGTATTCCAGCCTGGTGCAATGGCGCAACGTTGCAGTTAAATGGCAAACCTGTTACCGTTGATGCACAAGGCGGAGAATACATCAAACTAAATAATAAATGGAAAAACGGCGACCGCATAACTTTGCAACTGCCAATGAAGATCCAAACCCGTGAATGGGAAAAGAATAAAAACAGCGTAAGTGTAAACTACGGCCCGCTTACCTTCTCGTTAAAAATTGATGAGAAATATGTAAAGAGCACCAATAGTAAGGACATAGCAGTGGCTGATGCCAAATGGCAGCCAACTGCGGATCCTGCGAAATGGCCAGTATTTGAAATTTACCCGGCCTCCGCCTGGAACTATGGCTTACTGGTTAACAAGATTGACCCGGCGGAATCATTCAGAGTAGAGAAAAGAGCATGGCCTGCTGATGGCAACCCTTTCACTAACGACAACGCGCCGATAAGGTTATTAGCTAAAGGAAAACAAATCCCAGATTGGAAGATAGATCAATACGGACTATGCGGCTTGCTGCCGGTAAGCCCGGTAAAAACAGAAGAGCCCAAAGCCAGTATTACACTGGTGCCCATGGGTGGGGCAAGGTTAAGAATCTCGGCATTCCCAACGGTGGAATAATGAATAAGCAAGATTTGACAACTTTTAAAAAGTTGTCAAATCTTGCTTATTCATTATTCCAGGTGCTTCAAATGTTCTGTACCATTTGCATTTTTAGGGTTTAACTCCAACGAACGTTTGAAGTTTTTAATAGCCAGTTCTTTATCCCCCATACTTTCATAAGCTTCGGCAAGGCTATCATAGGTGTTGTAACTTTCAGGATAAAGGCTAACATTTAACTTAAAAATCCGCAGCGCCTGCTCTTTTTTACCTTTTGCTGCAAGTGTATACGCCCAGTTGTTTAGGTCGTTTTCTGCCAGGTTAAAACCGGGATTATTTTTCTTTAACTCGCCGGCTATTTCAATAGCCTTATCAAATCCCCTTTTTCTTAATTCATCAAGCAATTGGTTTATAGATGATGAAAATCCAAATCCATCAGCTGCAATCTGCGCCGGGGTATAATAATTTTCGTTGAAGATTTTTTCAGCTATCTTACCGAGATCGTTATTTGCAGTTTGAGAAATTTGATTCACCAATAAAACCATTCCAAAATTCATTTCGGGGTAAAGCATAAAATAGCAGGTAAAGCCCAGGGTGGTTCCGTCATCGTGGATGGTTAGCTTTCCGTCTCCTGTTTTATTAATGAACCAGTTTAGTCCAAGCGCAAAAGTATTCACATCTCCCCATGCAGGTTGATGCGTCATTTTTACTGCAGGATCCTTTTCATCAAGCTGAAATTTAAGATATTTTATCATATCATCTATGCTCGAATGTAAACCACCGGCAGCCCATGCATCTTTCGGAATATACGGCATAGCCATCCCTTTGTCGTTATAGGCTGTAGCTAAAAGACCTGCTTTATCTGCCGGGACTGTCATAAAAGTATGGTCCATTTTAAGCGGCCCGGTAACGTATTCCCTTAGCAATTCCTCGTAAGGTTTTTGATAGATATTTTCCAGGATTATGCCCAGTAGCTGAGCTGCTACATTAGAGTGCGCCGGAATTATTCCCGGAACAGTATCCACTTTTGCTTTGTGCAAATCTGCCAACAGGTTTTCCTTTGTGTAACCGTTGTGCAGCTTTGCCATGGCGAAAGACATGGAATCAGGGCTTAGATTCTTAAATGCCTCTGGCTTATCAGGCAAATTATCAGGCAGACGCGAAGTAAGATTTACCAGGTGAAGCAGTTGGATTGGTTTCCCTTTATATTCAAGATTGGGGTAATTCCCCTTCAGGTATTTACGGATGTCATCGTCCAGCTTTACCCTTTTCTCCAATACTGCATGGGCCAGCAAAAGGCTCCCGAATGTTTTGGTTATCGAGCCAATTTCATATAGCGTTTGTCCGGTTGGTTTTTGGTTTTCATTTTTTTTAATACTGCCGTAGCTATATTGGTATGTTTTACCATCCTTAATAACTCCGGCAGAAAATCCAATCCACGAATTACCTTTCATAAAATCACGTGCTGCGTGGTCAACAATGGTATCCATTTTTTGGCTATCCTGAGCAAAGGCGACGCACGTTGCCTGGCTTATCGCGACAACTATTAAAATAAGCTTTTTCACGTTTATTTATGGTTGATAATTAAGCTTACCATTTACCTATTTCGCCTTTCGGATATAGATATTACCGTTCATATTCTTCATCATCATCTCAGGACCGCCGCCGTCAATTTTGCCGTATACCCAATCCTCTATTTTCACACTGTACATGCCGCCCTTGCTGCCGTTTGTGTGAGTTACAGTTGGTTTATGCTGTTCAGTTGCCACATCAAAATCAGTATAAATCTCCCCTCGGTCTGATTTCAGTTTAACGTTGGCTTTAAGGCTGGCTGGAAAGGTAACGTCAACATTGCCATTAAGCGTTGTAAAAGCCATCGGCGCTTTGGGGTCGATACTTCTAAAAGTTACTATTACGTTACCGTTGACCGTATTGGCCACAACTGAGCCGGATACGCTGGTAGCCTTAATCGCACCATTAACATTGGTTATTTCGAGCTCGCCGTTTAAATTACTCACTATGATGTCGCCGTCATTAATAGTTCCAACCTTTAAGGTAACATCGTTTTGAGGTACCTTTATCGATAGGTTTGTTCTCTTTCCGGCCTCGCCGCTTACGGTAACTTTATTATTATTTTCTTCAGCCTGGATCTCCGCCCTGGCACCCGATGATAATGAATGCATGCCATCATGCGTTTTCACTTTACTCCTTTTATCGTCCTTCTCCAGTACGGTTATGATGATATCCTTTCCCTCATATCCAGTCACGGTTATTGCACCATCAACCAAACCAACGTCCAGTTTGTACGGCTTGCCCGGCTGGCTTAGCGGAACAACCATTTGTTCGCCGCCGGCCTGTGCCCATAGGTTTGTATTTATAAGCATTACTGCTATCAGTGCTATAGTTATTTTAATCGCTTTCATCTTATCGAATTTATTTTTGTTTTTTAATATAAATATTTCCGTTTAAAGTTTCAAACTTGAACGTTTTACCGCCCGTGCCGAAACGTATATCTGAAGCCTTACTCAATTTATAAGTAGTGCCTGCCCCGCTTTTTGTTTCCGTTTTACTTACCCTGCTTGGCAGTACTTCCGCATTGGGGAAGTCGGTAAAGAATTCGCCGTTCATGCTTTTAAATTGCACATCGGCCGAGAGATCCTGCGGGTAGGTAACGTTCAATTCGCCGTTAACTGAATAATATGATGATGCCTCCGGCGGATTCCGCAGATAAGTAACCGTAACCGGTCCGTTTACTGTGTGCGCACTTGTAGTGCCCTTTGCATTTGCAATCTCTATCCCGCCATTTACATTATTTATTTTTAGTACACCATAAACGTTCTTCACAAAAATGTCGCCCTCATTTACTGTAGATGCGTAAAGGTCGACCTGGTTTGGAACCTTAACGGTGTATTGCAGCTTAACCTGGTATTCCACATGGTTATCATTATTGCCCCTGTTCCAGTTTCGGTGCGGCCGGGTATCGTATGGGTAAGCGGTATAGGCTATAACACTATCACCCTTTTGATCAAAGCCAAGTTTAAAATCCCTTTTACCTTCCTCAACCGTTTTCTGATCGTCGGCAGTAATGGTTTCGTCTATTTCGATGATCACCTTATCCCCCGCATAACCTTCTACCCTGATCGAACCATCGAGGTTACAGATCGCAACTGCTTTTTTTGCTGTAAACTCCTTGCTGATGTGCGTTTTATATTCTTGCGCATGTGCCGCAATTTGGGCAAGGCAAAGCCCAAGTCCTGTTAAAACAGGGATTAATAACTTTTTCATAATCTCTTTTTAAATAAGTTGTGTTATGGTTTCCTTAATCTTATCCCGAACGCCATGGTCCAGGTTCTTTTGTTTCAATAATTCCCTGAATGACTTCACCGACCGTCTTTCCTGCAATTTCAGCATCACATCTGCAATAGCCGATTGCATTAAAGGCGAATCCTGTAGGGTGATGGATTGAACCAAACCAGCCCTAACTTCCGGATGGCTTGCCAAATGCGTTAATGCCTCAAGCGTACTCAACCGCACATTCACATTCGGATCGTTATTTAAGGTAGATAGTAACGCGTCTATCACTTCCTTATCGGCATGTTTTATCTCGCCGGTATAGCTTACTCCGCGCATCCGTTCAGATGCAGATGGATTTTCCAGCAGCGCCAACATCATGGTTTGCTTAAGCTCATGCACCTGCGACGTTAACGCCGCCATTTGCTGATCCTGTTTACTGTTTCCTGCTAAATTAAAAACCAGGTAACCACAGCCAAAGCTAATGGCAATCAGTGCCAGGTTAAATGCCAGCGACCACTTTTGCTTCCAATCCCACAGCCAGCTTAACTGTTCCTTAATCCCGGTTGATGATCCTTTTTTATTTGCTTCGGCTGTTTTAAAATCATTCAGCATTGCGCTGAAATCGGCTTTCATATTGGCAGATGGTTCAGGCACCTCAACCTCATCCATCATGGCCCAAAACTGCTGCATACTCGCCAGCTCCGCCCGGCAGGCAGGGCAGCCCGTTAAATGCTGCTCCAGCATTTCCTTTTCAACCGGTTTTAACTCATTATTTATCCAGCCGGCAAACAGCTCCTCGTATTGCTCACATTTCATCTTTTTCCTGTTTTAGCGTTCTGCTTTTTCATAAATACTTTTTAACTCCTGCATGGCCCTGTGTGCCCTTGTCTTAACGGCTATCTCCGAAATATTCAGGATTTGCGCAATCTCCTGGTATTTTAGTTCCTGGAACTTGCTTAACGTAAGCACCTCGCGGTGGCTGTCGCTCAGCTTTTCCATCGCCTTATAAAGGCCAAGCTTTGCCTGTTTTTTCTCCAGGTGCTCTTCGGGAGTTAAGCCGCCGGATAATCTTTCTGTCAGGTCATCCGTATTTTCATGCTTTACCCGTTGCTTTAAGCTTTTCCCCTGGTCCTTCAACGTATTGCGGGCGATGGAATACATCCAGTGCACAAATTCGCCCGTAGCAGTAAAAGTTTCCCGGTACTTCAGCATCTTATAAAAAACCTGCTGAACCAAATCCTCGCTCGTTTCCCGCTGATACGTCATGTGAAATAAAAAGCCATACAGCGGCCTGTGGTACCGCTCAAACAGCAGTGCCATTTTATCCAGGTCTCCGGCTTTCACCTTCAGCATGATTGTATTGTCGGCCAACGAATTCAATCTGTTCAGTTAATTATGGTAATTTTAGTTAGATACTTCGGCAAAATAAAATGGTTACAGGAAATGTAAGGTTTTTTTTGGGAACTCTAATTTTCATAAATAGAGGGGATACTTTTTATGGCAGTTCCTATGACTATGCGAGGGCGATGGGCGTACCGTTTGCCCGCATTTTTGTACATTCAATTCCAAAATACTTATTAAATGATATTTGCATGGTTCTGTACAGTTTGTGGCAACCTCCGGCTGCGGGCCAACTTGTGCGGGCAGCCGGTTATTGAGCCGCATATTAACTTTCCTGTTTCGGGCAGTGGGATGCCTGCATTGTACCGGCTACTCACTGTTTCCTGCTTCGCCTTTATGATAGTCGTTTTTACCGCCTGCGGCAACAGCAATAACAAAGGCACAGGGCTTGCGGGTGGTGTGGCCCCTGTCCTCTTGTTCAATGGAACCGGGGCTTCGCTTAATGACGTTGATGCCATAAGAACGATCCTGGATAGCGAGCACCTCAACTATTTTATGGTAAATTCTCCGGAGTTAAATGGGATGGGCCGATCTCAGTTCATGAAATATCGGCTGCTCATTGTTCCTGGCGGGGATTTTATGGATATGGGGAACAGTCTCACTACAGGAGCAGCTGCGAATATCCGTTACGCGGTGCAGCGCGGTTTGAATTACCTCGGTATATGCGCGGGCGGATTCCTTGCAGGCAATTCGGCATACTACAACGGATTCAACCTTACATCAGGCGTAACGTTCGGTTTTTATTCCGCCGAAAATAAGGGTATCCGCAAAGCAGCAGTAGCAATTACCAGTCCCGGAGCTCCAACACTCGATCAGTACTGGGAGGATGGCCCGCAGCTTTCAGGCTGGGGTATGGTCGTCGCTAAATATCCGGACGGCACCCCGGCGGTGACAGAAGGAAAATACGGTACCGGTTTCTTAATTCTTGCCGGGATTCACGCCGAGGCACCAGCGGAATGGCGGGGCGGAATGGTATTTAAAACGTCCGTCAGTGCCGACAATGCTTATGCCGTTAAGCTTATTCACGCAGCGCTTAATGGTGCTTCATTACCGTATTATTAAGTCTCAACCGGACGATTATGCATCAGGTCAACTGCATGCAGGGTCATAATAGTTCAACATAATTTTTTGATTTTTCATTTCACAATTTTACTTTTGATACGGGCTCATATTTCTGTAAATCAATAATTTACGCACAATGAAGATCGAAATAATTAATACTGCGCTCAAACTGGATATTTCCGGCTTTTCAGGTATTGCCGCGGATAAAGATTATGCAAAAACAGCTTTTTCATTGATGGATAAAATGTGGCCGGTAATTAGATCGAAGGGGTTAAAACATAAAGGGCTAAACATTTGGCTATATGAAGACCATTATAAAGTTTTTGCCGGGGTTGAATTGGAGGACTATTCCATAACTGATACCGGGTTGGAACGAAAAACAATTTTGCTTCCCAAATATGCTTATTATAAACATATTGGCCCCTATAGCCAGCTAAAACAAGCGGGAAACAACCTGCAAATCGAATTACGACGGATGGGACTAAGGCCAGGTCTTCCGTTTATTGAAATATACGGGCATTGGACAAACGATGAAACCAAACTGGAAACGGAACTATTAATGACGGTTAGTTAGAGTTCTCAAACCGACACAAACTATCAATTAACCTAATCTATCAAAACCTATAGAAACAAGAAGCGCTCCTGATGGGCAGGAGCGCATTCTAACCAATTATAAACCTAAATTATGAGAAGAGCTGCAAGTATGGAATCGAACCATTTAATCGCTGCCGGATCAGCTATTGCATTTTACTGGGACAAATATACATGTTTAAACGACAGTTACATAATGTTTAACAAAATAATCTTTTTATTGTTATTTATTTAACATTAGGATTACTTTACTGCTTAATCGGCAATAAAACTACACCAGCCCGCTGAACCCTTGCCGCTCTGATCCTGCGGGTTATATAAACAACTATCAACGTGATCAACATATCTTTATTTTACTAAACCTGCAAATTTTTGATAAAAAACGGTCGGGCTGCTGGCGTGTTTAGGTTCAAACTTGCCCGCTATTATGGGTATATAGATCACCCTTCGCCTGCTTTGCTCGCCAATAACGGTTGATTGTGCTACCCGATGCCATAAACGGCCATCGTGAATGGTCAGATCTCCGGCTTCGGGGATAATGGCCACTTCCCGTTCGTCCGCATTATTATCCAGGAAATATTTTTTCCGGAACAGCATTTGGTAAAGGCTTTGGCGGTGTGTCCCGGGCAGTACGCGCAGGCCACCGTGCTCCGGTTGTAGTGTATTCAAATGGATCCCGACGTTAAGCATCGGATTTAGCCGAGAGCCATGAAAAATATCGCGCAGTCCATCTGTATGCCAGCCCATTTTTGTAAAAGCGCTTTCAGAGCTGTTTACATAATGGTTAAGCACCATGCCATCCTTTTCACTTGTGCCTAATCTCGCACCCGGTCCAATCAGTTGTAACAATGTTTCAAAGCGCGGATCGTCTGCCAAACCCGAAAACAGGTCATGATGCTGGTTGATGAATGCGAAACGCTGTACAATTTCGCTGCCGTCAAGGTCCTTTCCATATTTAATGGGTACGCCGTTTACTTTGCTTACCTCATTTTTTAGCCATTGCTGCTGTACCTGTTTCGAGGCATCAATAATATTTTGTACAGTTTGAGGTTTGATGAAATTTTTAAAGTGAATAAAACCATGTTCATTAAAAAATAACTGTTGTTCGCTTGTAAGATTTTCACCTAATGTGAATTTTTTATATGATGACATTATAAGAGTATAATTAAAACTTGTTGCGGAAAAGTGACAGCGGGTTAGCCCCGTGTGTCGTTAAATGGATGAAATGAGTGTGACAGAATTAGCAACAACAGCTACAACATAATGCCTTTTGGTTAGGCATTCGCATGGATATGATGGCGATATGTTGTTTTATTTTCAATGTATATAATATCTATAGATTTAATAGACAATTCAAAGGTAGATATTATTTTCTATCCTCCAAATATTTTTGAAAAAAATAAATTTATTTTCCAGGCACCTTGTAAAGGTTGCCGATTGTTTTTTCTATGAGTCTTTTGGGGACGAATGATACAAGCCTTGCCCCTGCGGCATTTAAAAAGCCGGGAATGATCTCGATCCTCTTGTTAAACAAGCCCTTAACGGCTATTTGAGCCACCAGCGCCGGCGACATGTTGAACTTATCTGCCAATTCCTTCAATGCATCCATTCCGGCGCGCTGTGCAAATCCTGTATCGGTAGGGCCCGGGCTCAGGCAACTTACAGAAACGTTGTTATCCTTCAATTCAAAATTTAGTGCGCGGCTGAAAGACAATACAAACGATTTGGTAGCAGCATAAACAGCCAGCGTCGGGATGGCCTGGTAAGCCGCCGTACTTGCTACGTTTAAGATATAAGCCTGCGGCGATTGCTTTAATATTGGCAGCAAGAGTGAAGTTAAGGCAACCAGCGCATTTATATTCAGGTTGATCATGTTCAATTGATCTGTTAGTTCAATCTTGTCAAAATCGCCCCAAAGGCCGTACCCCGCATTATTGATCAGCACCTCAATTTTAAAAGATTCTGTTACACACCAGTCGGCAACTTTTTGTGCAGCGCCAGGTTCCGACAAATCAACAGCCAACCATTGTGCTTTTACTTTATATTGCTCTTCAACCAAAGCCGCAAGCAATGAAAGTTCAGCGGCATTCCGCGATACCAGTAAAAGCGGGTAGCCTTGCTGAGCCAATTGAAGAGCAATCTCACGACCTATCCCCTTGCTTGCCCCCGTTACCAATGCATAGTTTTTCATCATACAAAAGTAACAATCCGGAGACCTTAGCCTAATAAAGACGACTAAATTTGTAGATTAAATTTCAATTTGTAGATTTGTGGCTATGAAAAACCATTTCAACGGTTATTTATTTAGATGCGGGTGTTGTTGTTAACATATGTTAAATAACCCATTCATTTATACTAACTTTCACCCATTCAGCGTTTTTCATTCATTCAAACACCTAAATGCGCAGCTTCTACATTAGTTTTCACCGGCTGATATCGTTTTCAACTCTCAACCGTTATTTTAGCCGCAGGCGCTACCTGACGGTTATGCCCTTATTCCTATTACTATTTAATATAAGCTACGGCCAGGATAGCATCCGCACATTACCGCAACCGGTAATTCACCAAAACCGTTTCAGCGATTCGGTTGAAGAAAGGTTAAAAGACAGCTTAAAGCTGGAACTGCAACATGCAAAACTTAATGACCCCGTTACCGAGCGTAAGTATCTAACCACGCTGTTAAATGAGGAACAAGAGGCAACAATTAGCTCCAAACATAAAAAGCGCGGGCAGCGGTTTTATTATAAGCTTGCCGTAGCGTTTACCAAACTAAGGTTATACCCGCTGGCAATGAAGTGTTATTTTAAAACGCTCACTATCGAGGCTAAAAATGACACGACAAAAGCAGCACCGCTCGTAATGGCATCGATGGATGGCAGGCAATTAATGGTAGATATTATCCGGCAACGCGATACTTCTATCGTTGATGACAGCATAGCTATGAAGATTATGTCGATCCATAGTTCAGATATCAGCCTTGTTAACAAGGACAGCCTTTCATACAATGGCGATGCTGAAATAAAATCGCCGCGTGTAAAGAGCGAGGAAATTTCAAACCCTTTTGATGACGGAAAAAAGGCGGCGGCTTATGCAATGATGATCCATGTTCGGCAGCCGGTGTCCGGTAAGCGTAAAGTATACGTGCTGAACAATGTTGGGCACACTTTTATTACGCTGATAAAATATAATACCGACAGCACAATTGTTAGCCGCTCCTTCGGCTTTTACCCTAAAAAGAGTTTCCCGCTGGCTGCTACTCCCCTGTTCCCATCGTCGCCATCCACTTTTAAGGATGATGCCAGGCATAGCTGGGATGAAGTTTCAGGTACATTTATTTCGAAGAGGAAGTTTAACAAAATGCTGGCTGTCATCAAAAAGTACGACCATAAAAAATACCAGCTCAGCCATACTAACTGTACAGATTTCGGATTGGAAATGGCCGAACAGGCGGGTATAACTGTTACTGATACCCAGGGCACATGGCCGCTGGGCAAAGGCAACAACCCGGCCTGTACCGGCCAAAGTATGCTGGAGGGTAAAATAACGGCATCAAACGATACTTACAGTGGCAAGCTTTTGGTGGTTGATGATTTGGTGAATACAAAGACTACTACGCATTATCATAAGTAAGTGGATACTTAACCACCTTTGGTCGTATCCTTCGCCACTAATTCCATCCCGCATTTGGGACATGTACCTGGCTTATCGAAGGTTACTGACGGATGCATGGGGCAATAATATTTTATGGCTTTTTTTACTTCCTTATTACTGTTTGAATCTTTGGGATTGTGATTGTCGCAAGCTGCAATATTCAATACCACCGCTGCCAGAGAAAATATCAAAAATAATCTTTTCATAATGATCTGTGTTTTGATAACCGGCAGGCAGATGTTATTTTCCGCCTGCCGGTTAATTATTTAAAAGAACAGCGCCACCCTTAATTTGGCATAAAACGGTGTTCCCGGTGTAAAGCTCATCTGGTCAATGGGGGCCGACTCATTACGTAATTGCGTTACTTCCTCGGCCTCGAACTCATTCCATTTGGTATTGAAAAGGTTTTCTATCGATAAGCCTAATTCGTACCGCTTTTGGGTGTAGTTCACCTTCAGGTCGGTAACGTAATAGCCATCTGCCGTCAAGGTGTAATTTTCATTTCCCGGGCGTTTGTGCATGTAACGATAGCTGATACCACCATTGATGCCGTTCTTGAATTTAAAATCCAGTCCGCCTGTACTTGTAAAGGTTGGCGCAAGCGGCAGGTAATTCTCGCCATTTGCTTCGCCCACCAAGCGGGGCTTTGCCAGGTTAACGTTCAGGTCAGCAAACAGCCATTTGGCTAATTGATAGCGTGCCGAAAAGTCAACACCTTGCCTGCGTGTTTTGCCGCCGGGTTCAATGGTACCGTCATCGGTATAAACAAATTCTTGTTGCAGGTACAAATACCAAACAGCGGCATTCAAATACAAACGCGGAACAGGTTTCCAGTTTAGGCCCAGATCGGCTCCATAAGCGGCCGGTAAAATTTGCAGGCCATTATTGCCGATAACCGCGCGGGCATCATTGGAGTGAAATCCTTTACCCGCTTTCAGGTAGAATTGAATTTGCTCGTTAGCCGTGTACTGAACGTTGATCTTCGGGCTTATTACTGCCTTGTTTTGGGTAGAGTCGTGAAAATTAAAGTGCAGGTAATCTATCCTTGCGCCTGCATTTAACAGCCATTTACCGGCTTCCAAAGTTTCGTCGAGATACGCATTTGCATTGTTCTCCTTAACATCCCCTTCGCTGATTACGTCTAATGGCTGATAGCTTTGTGTAACGCCCTCATAAATATTGCCGTAGGTTCTGTCTATGCGGTCGCCAATGCCTAAAGTTGATGTCAGCGTGGAATTACCCAGGTAACTGCGCTTACTGATCTTGCCGTTATAGCCCAACATATCGCGGGTTTCATTTTGGTACTTTTCATCGCCGTTTTCATTGTCATCGGCAAAAAAAGTTGTGTTCACATGCAGCTTAAAAGTATAATGCGTGTAGTATAATTGATTTTCAAGCGACCAGTTATTTTTCAGATCGGATGAAAGTTTAGCAATCGCATTAACCCGCGTACTCTTTCCGTTCTGCATGCTATCAATAGTGCCAAAGCGGTTAATGGTATTAACAGCGGCAGGCAGTTTAACAGCATTGCCGTCATCATCAATAGCTGTGGTCCCGGCAGCTACGGCCCGTTCCGGGATCTCGCCCGATGGGGTCCAGCTGGTGCTGAAAGTTGATGCGCTTAGCGAAAGCTTGTTGTTTTGTCCGAGTTGTTTGGTGTATTTGCCAAACAGGTTAAAACGTTTGTAATGCTCCGCCAATTGAAACGGACCATTGGTATAATTGTATTCCCCGGCAATGTATGCATTCTCTCCATTTTGTTTGGCTTTTGCGCATAACAGGTCAATTACTCCGGCAACCCTGTAGCTGTGAAACTGACCACCTTCCAGGCTGATCATGCTTCGGTCCAGCGCATCCTTAGTGGTATAATTCAAATAGCCGGCTGTGGCAAAATCACCTTTATCAGTATAATACGGGCCTTTGCCAAAATCGTAGGTTGATACAATTTCCGGGATCAGGAAATGCAGATCGGCATAACCCTGCCCGTGGATGTGCGACACCATGTTTACCGGCATGCCATCAACCGAAACATTCAGATCCGTGCCGTGGTCGGCGTCAAATCCGCGTACAAAAATTTGCTCGGCCTTACCACCACCCATGTGCTGAGCGATAAATAAGCCCGGTACCAGGCGCATCAGATCCTGCGACGAGTTAACCGGCCTGATGCTGAGGTCTAAAGCACTTAGGGTATAAAATGGATTGGCGCTTAAATGCGGAGTGATTTTCACTTCGTTAAGGCTGATAGCTCCGCGGTCAAGCCCGATAACTACTCGCTCCCTAATGTTTATATGGACTGATTTTTTTTGATAGCCGATATGGTATATCGTAAACGTAGCGGTATCTGTGGTTACAGCAATCTGGAAATTGCCTGATGCATTAGTGGCAGTTGATTTTACACCGGCGTAAACAGATACTGCCTCTACCGGCTCGTGGGTAATGTTATCAATTACCCGGCCTTTAAAAATATGTTGTGCCATTGCAGACTGTATCGTTAAAAATGCAAAAGCAAACAGTAATGTTAATTTTAGTTTAAATGTGTTCATTTATATAAGATATTATAAAGCGTAAGCTTATTATCACGCACTTTAGGGTGATCTGTGATAAATAAAAAATGATTTGGCCTCACCTAAATCCTCTCCGAAGGAGAGGACTTTAACTTCGCGCTTCCTACGAACCCTCTCCTTTGGAGAGGGCAGGGTGAGGCAACCAGAATTTGTGGAAAGCATTAAGCTATCGCCTTAGGCGGACGAAACACAGCCTCTATATAATGGCTTATATAATGATAGGAATAATTCGGGAATGGTTTTTTGGCAGCGGGTAAAATGATTGGCTCTATAAAGATCAACCTAAAAGGCTCCTGGAAAAAAGATACTTCCAGGCGGCTAAGACCGTCCCTGGCGGTTTGCCGCCGCTCATTTTCCTGCGCCTGCTTTATTTTTTTTATGAAGTAACACCTGCCAATACAATGCAGCCAGGGTTTATCCCTGTTTTCACAGAGTGCTGAAGCAATGTAATTCCTGTTCAGCTCAAAACCCGCGTACACAAAGAAACGCGAGAAGTTGACTGACAGCGTAGAAAAAATTAAAAAATATATGATTGCCTGCCGAAACATAACAAAAATAAAAGCGTGAATAAATTTGGCGCTTCATTGTTTAAACAATACAAAGCAAAGCATCAACAGCATGAACAACCGGTTGCTAATGAAATTGAGAAAAGGAAATTTACGCTACTGTTTTAGGCGGACGGAAGATGGCATCAATATAATGATTGCTATATTGGTAAGAATATTGCGGAAAATCAGATTTGTTTTTCTTTAAAGAGACAGGCTCGATAAAAACCAGCTTAAATGGCTCCTGGAAAAACGATACTTCAAGGCGGTTAAGGCCATCTCTTGCAGCTTCCCGGCGCTCATTTTCCTGCGCCTGCTTTATCTTTTTTATAAAATAGCATTTGCCGTTGCAATGCATCCAGGGCTTGTCGCGGTTTTCGCAAAGGGCAGATGCAATGTACTTCTTGTTTAGCTCAAAGCCCGCGTAAACAAAGAAGCGCGAGAAGCCGACCGCAAATAGCGAAAAGATAAGAAAATATGCCGTTACCGTTTTTAACATGCGCCGCAAAGGTACAGGCTGGTTGTTTAAATGTCAAGCCGGGCCTGTTATTTATTAGTACGTTGTAAAAACGTCTGCGGTTGGTTCGCCTTTAGGAAAAAAGTTGTTAGGATTAGAAAAGGGGTAAGTTAACTATAAAGCTTTCAGTCTGCACTTAAATTTTTTGAATTTGCTTTAAGCATCACCTTGCCTTTTTTGGTTAACACACAGGCGGGTGATCGCTCATTTTCTGCGCCCTTAGCAACGTCAATTAAATTATACGTTTGCAAATCCTTTAAATCCTCCTTAGTGATATTGATCGCCATTCCCTTTTCTGCTATTACCCTTAGGGCTGCAACTACATCTTCGTGCTTCATGATATTAAATATTATAACCGGGATGAATGTATAAACAATTAATTGAAAAAAGTAGAGAGGCTGCCCTTTTCATTCCGTGCTTCACAACCACCGGATGGGAGAATAACTGGGTACTGTATGAATGGTTGAAATAAAAATGATTAAATATAAAAAAAATCGGGGTGGCTGTTTGCCACCCCGAAAAATCAATAAAAAATTATTTGACTACAGTGCACTAGAAATTTGAAGCATTACCAGTATCCCACCATAGGCGGGTTGCGATATCATCTTTTGCACCGGCGCCCATTTTTGATACGGCATCTGCAACAGCAGATGTATTACCCGTTCTTTCAGAATTCACAAAAGGCATTCTTTTGATCCACTGATCAGCTGGGATAACACCCCAATCAGGGCTGCTGTCGTTCTTGGCTACATGCGGAATTTTAGGATATCCGGTTCTTCTGAAGTCAACCCATGCTTCCAGCGTTTGTGTAAATGCAGCGAGGTACTTCTGGGTAATAATCTTCTCCAG
Organism: Bacteroidota bacterium; assembly: GCA_030775685.1. GTDB lineage: Bacteria > Bacteroidota > Bacteroidia > Sphingobacteriales > Sphingobacteriaceae > Mucilaginibacter. The sequence continues at coordinate 53,267 of JALYIP010000081.1, read as the reverse complement.
TTTCAACTCATTATTATCAGCAGCATTCCATGCTACCGTAATGGTAGAACGTGTCGTAAAATTATTCCGTGCGTCAACAGGATCTGTATAACTAAGAGGCTTACTTGTATTGTCCGCCAGGTAAGCATCTACACCAGCAGCTCCCCAATCTGCAAAAGATAATCTTACGCCATCTTCATAATTAGTCTTCGGATCACCTGCTCCGGCCCAACCTCTAAGTCCTGCCTCAGCTTTAAGAAATGATACCTCCGCTGCAGTAAAATCCCTTCTGGTTGTTACAGTATTAAAATCTTTAGACACTTTGGAGAAAGGAATATGATCGGCTTTTGCTTTAATGTAAGCCCCATTGCGGATGCCTTTATACGGAGTAGCCGGATGATCAGCGGCCAAACTTGGGTCAGCTAAGGGAGCAAAATATTTCGAAATCCTGCCATCTTTTAAGCCAACCATAAATGATTCCATTACCCCACCCATACGGGTATCGTCCCACTGGTAACAGATTTGGGCAACCGGCATAATATTTCCCAATAAGGAATTGGTAAAATTGTCGTCATTGGTAGTTATTAATCCAGCCGGATCACCCAATGCTTTTTCACCCTGTGTTCTGGCGGTTGCCGGATCAACTTTTGATAATCGCATCGCCAGTCTTAATCTTAAAGAATTTACCACTTTCATCCATTCAGGGATACTGCCTTTATAGGCGGTGGGATCAAAATTCGTAAAACCTCCGTACTCTTTATTTGCAGCAAAAGCTGTTTGAATGGTATCGAGTTGTTTAAAGTAAAGGTTGTACAAATCAGATTCTTTATCATACAAAATTGAGTTAGCAGTGCTGCCATAATTGGAATAAATAATAGGCCCATGGATAGCCGCTAGTTTAGATGTGGCCAAAATATCTACAAGCTTAGCCCAAGTGGCAAAAAGGGGCAATTTATTGTCCTTGGCCAATTGGATGACTTGTTTTGCCGGAGACATTACACTACCGTATACGCGGTCCCAATATACGTTCCAACGTATATAATAGGTAGTGTTATTTACATTGCCCACAAAATCGGTGCCGGTAGCCATATATCCCATCCATGAATCATAACATAAATCCTCTTCAATCTGGTGACCGTTCAAGTTGAATATCATACCCTTAAACGGGGATCCTACCAGGTTAAAATCCTGTTTAAGCATCTGGTCGGAAATTTGATTGGGGTCCTGGTTTGTTTTAACAAAATCCTTTGTGCACGACCCGAGCATAATCAAACATATTAGCGCAATAATTATCTGTTTCATAACAATTTTTTTTAAAATGTAAACTTAACGTTAAATCCAAACGATCTTGTAGCAGGTAAGCCAAATACATCATTGGACTGCATGGAGTTGTTTGTGCTCATGGCTTGTTCAGGATCGTAAGGAGCCTTTTTATATAAGAAGAATAAATTCCTACCTACTAAAGACACAGACGCATCTTTAAAAAGGGGGTTTTCACCTTTAGACTTGAAAGTATAGCCAAATACCAATTGACCCAATCTTACATTCGTTCTGGAGTATATATAAGGCTCCATGATTTTATTCCTGTCACCAATCGCTGAATAATACGTATATGGATCGATTGATGTAACAGCTGTTCCTGTAGAACTAACGGCATTGATGGCCACGCTACCTTTATCTCTTGCTGCTGCTGTTCTTTCACTTACACCATAGGAGTCAAGGAATGCCTCTGTTTTGGAGAATGCAACGCCCCCGAATTTTCCATTGATAAGAAAGCTGGCAAAGAAATTATTGTAGGTAAAACTGTTGTTCCATCCAAGCAGGAAATCAGGGTTAACATTTCCTACTTTTGTCTGTGTAGCCGCTTTGGTTGGAACCCCGTTGCCATCCAATATAATTGCACCAGCATCGTTTCTTGCAAATTTGTAGATATACACATCGTTGAAAGAACCACCTGCTTTAATAATTGAGGCAAAACCTTCATCATCTCCACCTACCTGGTAGTTTGGATTGGATGCAATTAATTCAACAATTTTATTTTTGTTTTGGGAACCGTTGAACGCAGTTTTCCAGCTAAATGCCTGGGAGCGGATAGGATCAGCAGTCAAAGTAAATTCAAATCCATGGTTGTCAATCTTTCCGGCGTTAACATAGTAAGTTGTATAGCCCGAACCGGAAGGCGCCGCCAGGGTAAGGAACTGATTGGTACTAATATCTTTGTAATAAGTGAAATCCAGTCCAAGTCTATCATGGAAAAATCTGATTTCTGTACCATATTCATGACTTACAATCTTCTCTGGTTTTAGGTTAGTGAAAGGCACCTGGGTATTCCTGTTGATACCCCCAATACCAGTAGGGTCACCTGCGCCACCAATGCTATTCAATGGATTTACCACGTTAAACGGCACGTCATTTGCAGTTTGAGACAACGCTGCTCTCACTTTAAAGAATGAAATTACTGTTGGCAATTGCACCATTTGGTTAATAACTGCGGAAAGCCCAAAGGAAGGATACAGATAAGACTGATTTCCAGTAAGAGCAAGGGTGGAGGCCCAGTCATTACGTACAGCAAGATCAGCGAATAAAAAGTTTTTATATCCTACCGTTGCGTTAGCAAAAGCACCCTCTTTCAATGTCCGATTGATGGTACTGTTGAACATTACGTTATAAGGAAAATTGGCAAAAGTGAAAAAGTTAGGGTATTGTAATGATACGGTACCATTGTTAACATTCATACCATCATTAAACGTATTTTTCTGGTAGCTAACGCCAGCCAATGCATTTAAACTAATTGTTCCAAATGTTTTGTTATACGTCAGGATACCATCTGTATACAGCGCCTGATCTGTGTATTTCGTATAATTCCAGGTTCCATTCGGGCTAACACTTACTGAGTTGCCGTCTGCGGCATAACGGAAATCTCTCAGAATATCATTGTAATCAATATTGCCTCTTACTTCAAACTTCAGATTCGGTGCAATTTCATAGGCGAGTTTCACATTGGCAATCACCCGTTTGGATGTTTCCAGTTTAGAATCGTTATAAATTTCCCAGAAAGGGTTATTTTGCTTTTCTTCAGTGGAGTACCAGTTCATTTTATACATATTCCTGGTGGTGTCAAATACCTGGTAGTTTTGCTTGTAGGTGTCAAAGTTCCGATCCCTTGCAAACAAATACAAACCGGTGAGCGGGTTGTTATAGTAACCGGCCCCCGGGCGGTTTTTAGATTTTTCGGCAGAGAGCATGACATTGGAACTTATAGTAAGCTTGTCATTTAACAATTTAGTACTCTGGTTGAACGAAAAATTGTTTTTATCATAAGTATTTGTTGGAACGATACCTCTCGCTGACGTATTTGCGTAAGAAAAATAGACGGTTGTTTTATCTGTTCCTCCATGGATTGCTATTGAATTGGTAAAAGTAGTACCTGTCTGGAAGAAGTCTTTAATATAATTTTTTTGATAACTATCTGATTTAACAACCGTTTGTCCGGTAGGTGTCCAACTGTAATCTCCACCCGTTGTGCCATAACGATATTGAAAATCAGGAAGCCCTGATACCTTATCGAAAATAGAACTGGAGTTAAAGTCTACGGATATTTTACCGGCTTTTCCTTTTTTAGTGGTAATTAATATTACGCCATTGGCACCCTGGCTGCCATAAAGAATGGAAGCGCTGCCCCCTCTTAATATGCTGATACTTTCAATATCGGCAGGATTGATTGTTGAAAGGCCATCCCCGCCATCTGTTCCACCATAAGAACCGGGCTGCGCCGTTTTGTTGTTTACCATTGGAATACCATCTATTACATAAAGGGCCTCGCTTAACCCAATCAAAGATTTATTCCCTCTTAGTACCGCTTTAGTAGAGCCGCCTGCACCTGAGTTGCTGATTTTGATATCAAGGCCGGCCGCCTTGCCGCTAAGGGCATCCACAAAATTGGTGTTGGCCGCTTTTCTTAATTCATCACCCCCTATCTGCTGGGAAGCATAGGTTAAGGATTTCTTTTCTCTTTTAACGCCCAAAGCTGTTACTACAACTTCATTAAGGCTTTTTGAATCACCTACCATGGTTATCGTGTACACTGCACTGCTGCCTATAGTTACCTCTTGTTTTATGTAACCAATGGCGCTGAACACCAATACTTCGCCGGGTGCAGCCTCAAGCGTAAACGCTCCGTTCGCATCCGTCTGCGTTCCGCGGGATGTACCCTTGATGCCGACACTTACGCCCGGTACAGGCATTCCGGCGCCGTCCTTTACGGTTCCCTTAATCTGAGCCACAGTGCTAATGCTGTGGCTTGTGCCATTCTTTTTGATGGCGGCCCTGCTGTTGGCCTTTGTGAAGCTACCAGCTCCCAATGCAACGCAAGGCAATAGTAAAATTAACGGTAATATTTTTTTCATCTAAGTTTGAGTTTAGTTAAGTTGTAAATAAGTTGTTGAGTTGGGTTTTTAGTTGCTAGTTGGTTTTCTCCATATTTTATTGGGTTGAGGTGATTAAATGGTTTTTTGTGTCTTTGTCGAAATTTCCCATAACTAATACAGCAGCGCCGGTCAGCTCTGCATTAAAGCCAAGGTCTGATATCAGCAACTCTGTGCCGTTAGCCAAGCGGGGGATGCAATATTTATTGAGCGCCTGTTGTATAGGCGCCAGCAGAATTTTTCCTATTATGGCCCCCCTGCCGCTCAGCACTATGCTTGCCGGGTTCATGATATGGATCAGAATGGCAAGCGCCTTGCCAATTTTATATCCGGCGTCTGATAACAATTCAATGGCAAACTGATCGCCCATATTGGCGGCTTCCATAACAGCGTCGCCAACCTGCCGCGCCTGATATCTATCTGCATTTTTCAAACTGGATATGTGCCCTCTTTTTATGCCTTTTATCGCCTTTTCGGCAACAACCAGCATCGACGCCTCTGCCTCCAGGCAGCCGCGTTTTCCGCAGATACAAAGTGAGCCGTCCTCAGACAATGGGATATGGCTAAACTCCCCGGCAAACCCATTATTCCCGCGGTAGATCTCGCCGTTAACTATCATGCCCAGGCCAATACCCCAGCCCAGGTTTATTACCATAACATCCCGCTGCGCCCTGGCAATGCCGAATTTTTGTTCCGCCAGGGCAATAAGGCTCGAGTCGTTATCAATATAGGCTGGGATACCCGTTTTCAAGGTAATCAGCTGCGTGATACTTTCCCCGCCGGAATCAAGGTAGGTGTGGTTAACTCCATTAACGGTGTCAACAAATCCGGGCATTCCTATCCCAACACCGGTAATTTTATCCTTCGGGATTCCGGTATTGATGATATAGTCATTAATATTTTCGATAAGCGCCGATAGCGCGTTCGGATTGTTCAATAACTTGAGCTCCATCATCACCGCTTCAGAAATCGGGTTGTTTAACAGGTCGACCATTTGAATCCGCATGGAAAGCTGGTCCATAGCCACGGTAAGTGTATACATGGCCTCCTGCTTTAAGGCATATATTAAAGGCCTGCGGCCGCCACTCGAGGGGGCAAAACCCTGTTCAACCACAAAACCCTCATCAATCAACTCATTAACTGCCTTCGATATGGATGGAATGCTTTTCTCTAAAAGTTCGCTTAGGTCGGCACATGATAAGGCTTTATCAAAATAAAGACGCTTAACAATCATGTTCTTCAATTGCCCACCTTTTAAGCTTTTAGTTTTAAGTTCCATCAACTATTCGAATTATGATTTGGTATAATTCAAACTTAGTAAAATTAATGTTACAATTCCAAAACTTTATAAAAAAATTTACAAAGTATCTTTAGTTATTAATAATTGTGGATATTAAGTGTTAACATTCAGTAAATCAGCGAGCAGATTTGGGCAAAAGAGTGATATTGGTAAATACTTAGCTAAATCGAATTGCCTAAGTAAAAACCGATTTTTTGAACTTGCTTAGTGTTAAATTAACAATTTGTTTAAATCGCGGAACCAACAAACAGTGTAATAACTAATGAAAACAGTTTGTGGAGAAATTGGATGATTAAAAAATGTGCGCCGCCTGTTAATTTCAGTAGGATCATTGCATATTGACTGACCATTGCAGCGCACAATCCGGAATATTTCATCAGGAAACGTTCGCTTAATTAAAGGATTGCCTGAACGCCAAAGGCGAAAGGTTGGTTTTTATCTTGAATAGCTTGCTGAACGACTGAGGGTGTTCAAAGCCCAGCTCATATGCTATTTCACTTACAGATAGACCTGTAGTGGAGAGTTTTTCCTTTGCCTTTTCCATCAATTTATCATGAATGTGCTGCTGGGTGCTCTGGCCGGTCAGCGTTTTAAGCAATCCACTTAGATAACCGGGGGATACATTTAACATGTCGGCAACATATTGTACAGTGGGTAACCCCTTGCTTATCAACGCATCACTGCTGAAATATTCCGCAAGGATGTCTTCCAAACGATCCAGGATATGATGGTTGGTTATTTTTCTTGTTATAAACTGGCGGTTATAAAACCGATCGGCATAATTAAGCAGCAGTTCCAACTGGGCAATAATAATATCCTGGCTGAACTTATCGATGTTTGAGCGATATTCCTGCTCCATATTTTGCATCATGCCTGTAATTATTGTCTCTTCCTTTTCCGAAAGATACAATGCCTCATGCACCGAATAACTGAAATACTCGTACTGCTTTATGGTTTTGGCCAAATGCGTGTTCCAGAAAAAATCGGGATGGATAAGCAGCATCCATCCCGTGTGCGTTAAGGCCACGCCTTTTTCAATCTCAATACCAAAAACCTGGCCCGGAGAAATGAAAAACATAAGCCCCTCGTCAAAATCATATTGCTGCTGGCCATATTTAAATCGCCCGTTAAAATCACGCTTAAGCGAAATGGAATAAAAATCAAATACCACGCTTATTGACTCCTCGAACGGCATATATTTTATCGATTCAAAATTTATCACGCTGATTAGCGGATGCTCTGGCTTGGGAAGACCCATAACCCGGTGGTATTCACTGATCGTTTTTATCCGGAGAGGTTGTGCGCTGGCCATATTGCAATATATTATTTTTGGTTGTATACAGCAGCAAATTCCTTTGCAAAATCTGTCATTTTCACTTTTCCTAATTCGGCAGGCCTGTTACGGTAATAGTCTTCGTTTAATAGGCCCTTATGCTGGCTTGCAAACATTTCAACCAATCCAGCGGCGATGGCCGGGTTTAGACCCGCTGTTTCCAAATTGCTCCGTAATTGCTCATCAGAAATAAGGATCCACTTCAAGTCGGGCATACCGATGGCTTCACCTAATATAGTGGCTGTTTCATTGCCGGTAATTTCATCGCTTGCTACGTAACGTACTTTTCTGCCTGTAAACGAGGATTCCAGTTCTTCGGCAACCGCAGCAGCAATATCTATCGGCGAAACCCAAACCAGGTTGTCGTCGGCACCATAGTTTGATGCAATAACACCTGCGTTTTTTATAACGGGTATAAAGCCCAACAAATTGTAATAGAAACCAACCGGGCGCATAAACGTGATGTCAACATCCAACAATTTATCCAACGCAACTTCAACTACGCGATGCAATAAAATAAGCCCCGATCCTTTTTCTAAATGAGCACCAATGCTGCTCAGGTGAACTACCCGCTTTACCCCTGATTTTGTAATAGCTTGTACATAGTTATCAGCTAATTTTTGACAATGTGCTATCAGGTCGAGATTTTTATCAAAAAAGTTAGCCGGGGGCACCATGGTGTAAACGGCATCTGCACCGGTAAAAATGGCTGTAAGAAAATCTGCGTCTTCTACCGAACCAATGGCGGCAGTAGCACCTAATGCCTCAATCTCATTTTGCCTTTCGGGATTACTGCTGATAACGGTAACCGCATGCCCCTTTTGCACCAATTCTTCTGTTAGTGGTTTACCAATATGTCCTAACGAACCTGTTAATATGATTTTCATTTTTCGATGTTTTAATGATAAAACAAAGTTGCATGAGATTGATTAACGGGACGTAGCCAAATCTGCTGTTGTTGTAGCCAAAATATGGCTTAGCGTACTACGGCGTTATGCATGACGAAAAGATTTCATCACTGAATTATACAAGTGATGAAGCACTTAACAAATATTGATAAAATTTGAATGAATTTTGCCAATACGGTTTAGTAAAATCAGACTACAATTTGTAGCTTTAAACTTCTTTGACTCCGAACCTGGTGCGCACCAACGGTATGGCAAGATTCAAAGTTAGTAATACCCGGCAAAAGGTTTATCGCATCCGCAAATCTTTTACCGAACACAATTTCTCCTATTTATTAATCACCAAAATGAAAAACAATGAGTAAAATTACAGTAAAAGACGGAACCGAAATTTATTACAAGGATTGGGGAACAGGACAACCACTTTTCTTTCACCACGGCTGGCCCTTATCCGGCGACGATTGGGATGGGCAGATGATGTTCTTCGTTAAACAGGGCTACCGGGTTATCGCGCATGACCGCCGCGGGCACGGGCGCTCGAGCCAAACATCAGGCGGGCACGATATGGATACTTATGCAGCTGATGTTGCTGCGGTAACCGAGGCGCTTGACCTGAAGGATGCCATTCACATAGGGCACTCAACAGGCGGCGGCGAAGCCATCCATTATGCCGCTAACCTTGGAAAAAGCCGTGTAGCCAAAGTTGTGCTGATCAGCGCAGTTACGCCAATCATGGTACAATCAGAAACAAATCCCGACGGTGTTCCAATGGCTATCTTTGATGAGATCCGTGAGGGTACTGCATTTAACAGGGCACAATACTTTGAGGATTTTACCATCCCGTTTTATGGCTATAATCGTGAGGGAGCCAAGATCTCACAGGGCATCAGGGATAACTGGTGGCGCCAGGGCATGATGGGCGGCGTGAAGGCGCACCATGACGGTATTAAGGCTTTCTCTGAAACAGATTTTACCGGGGACCTAAAAAGCGTAGATATTCCTGTACTTGTTCTGCATGGCGAAGATGACCAGATCGTTCCTTTCCAACTTTCGGGCGCCAAAGCCATCAAGTTATTAAAACATGGAAAATTGATCTCGTACCCGGGTTTTCCGCACGGAATGCCGGCCACGGAAGCAGCAACCATTAATAAGGATCTTTTGGATTTTATTAAATCATAAAAAAGAGACACATCACTTTAAACGAAAATAACAAAGCCACCCCGAAAGGAGTGGCTTTGTTATTAGAAGATAAATTAATGATCATTTTCAAAATTAAACCACGTCGAAGCGGTCAAGGTTCATTACCTTAACCCAGGCTGCAACAAAATCGTTTACAAACTTCTCCTGCGAATCCTCACAGGCATATACTTCGGCAATGGCGCGGAGTTCAGAATTGGAACCAAAGATCAGGTCGACACGGGTACCGGTCCATTTCAGTTCACCTGTAATTCGATCGTGCCCCTCAAAAACTTCCTGTGTATCGGATGTCGCATTCCACTTTACACTAAAATCAATCAGGTTGGTAAAGAAATCGTTGGTGAGCGCTCCCGGGCGTTTGGTAAAGATCCCGTGTTGAGACTGATTGAAATTGGTATTTAGCGCACGCATACCGCCAACCAAAACAGTTAGTTCAGGCGCAGTCAGCGTTAAAAGTTGTGCCTTGTCAACAAGCATTCCCTCCGCCGATGCGGTATGATGGCCCTTTAAGTAATTGCGGAAGCCGTCTGCATTAGGCTCCAATACCTCGAATGACTCCACATCAGTTTGTTCCTGCGACGCATCTGCACGTCCCGGTGTGAAGGGTACGGTCAGATCAAAACCGGCATTCTTTGCTGCCTGCTCAACGCCGGCGCTTCCGCCTAAAACTATCAGGTCGGCTATTGAAACGTTTTTACCACCGGATTGAGCGCTATTAAATTCGTTCTGAATACCTTCAAGTGTTGACAGAACCTTAGCCAGTTGTGCCGGATTGTTAACCTCCCAATCTTTTTGCGGCGCCAGTCGAATGCGGCCACCGTTGGCGCCACCGCGTTTATCTGAACCACGGAATGTTGATGCCGAAGCCCATGCGGTTGATACCAGGTCCGATACAGAAAGGCCGGAAGCCAGGATCTTACCTTTTAGCGCAGCGATATCATTATCATCGATCAATTGATGTGTTACAGCCGGAATAGGATCCTGCCAGATCAATTCCTCAACGGGAACTTCCGGACCAAGGTAACGGGCACGCGGCCCCATATCGCGATGTGTAAGCTTGAACCAGGCGCGGGCAAAAGCATCGGCAAACTGATCCGGATTTTCAAAAAATCGCCTTGAAATTTGCTCGTAGATTGGATCTGCGCGTAACGCAATATCAGAGGTGAGCATAAATGGTGCGTGGCGTTTTGCCGGGTCGTGTGCATCAGGTATGGTACCTGCACCGGCATTGTCTTTTGGTTTCCATTGGTGTGCGCCACCCGATCCTTTGGTCAGTTCCCATTCAAAGCCGAACAGGTTTTCAAAGTAATTATTGCTCCACTTTGTCGGCGTGGTGGTCCATGCGCCTTCTAGTCCGCTTGTGATCGTATCGCCTGCATTGCCGCTGCCGAATGTGTTTTTCCAGCCCAGGCTCTGCTCTTCGATACCCGCGGCTGCAGGTTCGTGAGCGACGTATTTGCCGGGGTCGGCGGCACCATGGGTTTTACCGAAGGTATGCCCGCCGGCAATAAGGGCGACCGTTTCTTCATCATTCATCGCCATCCGGCCAAAAGTTTCACGAATGTCATGGGCAGATCCAAGCGGATCAGGGTTTCCATTAGGGCCTTCCGGGTTAACGTAGATCAAACCCATCTGTACAGCGCCAAGCGGGTTCTCCAGTTCGCGGTTTTCGGTATAGCGACTGTCGCCCAGCCATTCTTTTTCAGAGCCCCAGTATATATCTTCAGCAGGTTCCCAAACATCAGCACGTCCGCCGGCAAAACCAAATGTCTCAAAGCCCATCGACTCAAGCGCGCAGTTGCCGGTGAGGATCATCAGATCGGCCCATGAAATTTTCTTACCATATTTCTTTTTGATCGGCCAAAGCAGCAGGCGCGCCTTGTCAAGGTTCGCATTGTCGGGCCAGCTGTTGAGCGGTGCAAAGCGTTGGGTTCCGAAGCCGGCCCCGCCACGTCCATCGGAAACGCGGTAAGTACCCGCGCTGTGCCAGGCCATCCGGATAAAAAACGGGCCATAATGCCCGTAATCTGCCGGCCACCAAGCTTGCGATGTGGTCATCAACTCAAAAATATCATTTTTTACCGCATTCAGATCAAGACTTTTAAACTCCTCAGCATAGTTGAACGCCTCGCCCATTGGGTTGGATAGCGAGGAATTTTGACGGAGGATATTCAATTTTAATTGATTAGGCCACCAGTCGCGGTTCCTGGTGCCGCCGCCTGCAGTTTGTTTTAAGGCCCCATTTAAAAAAGGGCACTTAGCTGCGCTGGCCGGATCATTAAGATGAGATAACTTGGTAGTGTGATCTGTGTTGTTTTCCATAATTATTTATAGTTTAATTGGATTTAGCTATAACTCAAATTTAGGGAAATCTTTATTCAGATAGCTATCCAATTCTCATAAATAAGCAATCTTTATTGTCGTGGTTAACGCCTTAACCGAAACAGAATTTATATCCCAACACCAGAGCTTTAAGAATTAGAACGGCCCTGAAATTTTCATTTCAAGGCCATATTGTTGAGCGTAACCCTCTTAAAGTAGCTCTTGTCCAGGCTATTTTTTGAAGTTCTAAATCACAAACGAATTATCACCGGCCTTAAGCAGGTAGGTTTTGGTTTTCCATACTAATATCCCGGTTGTTTTCAGCGGCAGATTGATATTGATCTTCCACTTGCTGCCTGCTAAAAGATAACTAACCGCAACCTTGCCGTCCGGGTGAGGAATTTCACCGCTTGCGTTAGTCATTGTTCCTAAATGAGGTTCTATTTTTACCTTCTTAAATCCGGGGGCGTAACTGTCAATTCCTAATACTGTCCTGTAAAATTCAATATTAGGACTGGCGCCCCAGGCGTGGCATTCAGAGCGTACCGTTTTCAAACTCGAGTCTTCGGCCCAGGTTGTCATGCCCATAGCTATATTTTCGCGGTAAATGCCAAGCCAGTTCATATAGTCATTTCCCTTACCGGCTTTTATTAATGCCTGGTTTAAGTAATACTGAAAGTAAACAGTGCATTGGGTTAAGTTTTTATCGCTCAGCAGCAAATTCGCCATTGCCGGCATATCCACCGTGTTTACCATACCGGTAAGGATCGCCAGCGAATTTACATGCTGCGAATACCCGGTTTTTTCCCTGGTATCGGCATACAGCTTTTTAACCGGGTCCCAATACTTGCGTTGTATAGTAGCCTTTAGCTGCGCGGCTTTTTGGTTGTAGATTCTGGCATAATCCTGCAGACCTATTTTAGCTTCCATTTCTGCCGCCCATTGGTAGGCCCAAAGCAGTTGCAGGTCGTAGATGGCTGCGCTGCCATCCTTGCCTTTCACATCTCCGCTCATATTCCCTGCCCAGTCTACAAATGCCCAGTATGGGGTGTTTTTTAACGAGCCATCGGGCTGCTGGTATTTGCTGAAAAAATCGAGGATGGTTCTTTCGCCAACCAGTTTATCTTTAATAAAGCCGCCGTCGGGCTTGTACATCCAGTAATCATGCAACATGCAGATATACCATAACGAAAATGTGGAGATGATCTGCGTACCCTTGGTTGGGTAACAACTTCGGGTAACGCCTTCGGCCAAACGGGAATGGTCGATCTCGGTGAGGGCGTTACGCGCCAACCGGTCATCGCTGCTGTTATAATACGAGATCAGGGCCTGGATGCGGGTATCTCCAATGTATTGCAGCTGCTCGTAATAAGGGCAATCGGTATAAGTTTCCCACGCGTTAAGCCTTGCAGTGCGCCAGCCAATATCCAGGATCTGTTTAATCTCGGCATTATCGGTATTAAATACCGCCGCCTGTTTAAAGGGGTAACCAGTGAATGTGCCATACAGGTCGTCTATCACCAGCGGCTCATCTTTTGTTTTTACGATCAGCCTTAGGTATCGGAAAGTTCGGAAGTTAAGCGTTGTGAACGACTGTCCATTGCTTCCGTTAGAGAGCAGGCTATCTATCCGTCCTATAAAATCTTTGCCGTCAACATCATTTCGGTTGCTTTTACGCCGGCCGTTGCTGCCCTTGTCGAAAAGCACTTCGGCATATCCCAGGGAGATCCCGGCGTCCTTGCCACCGCTAAAGTTCAGTGTTACGTATGCGTTAGTTTCAAAGGTTTGATCGAGCAATATAACTGCCGTCGTATTGGCCGGGATGGTCACAGCTGTTTTTGTTTGAGGAAAGGCAGCAGGCACATTAACGTTGGTTGCGCTGCGTAATTTAGGGATACGCTGATAAGTCATTTCCCTTTGCGGTAAAGTAGAAGGCACTAGCGCCCAGTCGATCCCCCAGGCCATGCCTTTAAGGGTTCCGCCCATTATCTTGCCTGCAAAGGGCCAGGTGGTATCATCGTAGTTTGTGGCTGTCCAGTCGCCTTTTGCAGCAAGGTTCATGTCCACCATTTCGCCTTTGCTGGCCGCGAAGAAAAATCCGGGGACTGGCTGATGCCCCATATCGCGCATACATTTCCAGGTTGTATTGGTGTTCAGCACTTCTTCGGCAGGCAAATTGCCCTGGATAATAAACCCGGTGCGTACGCTGATCTGTGCCTCTGGGCGGTATTGCGCTTCGTTCCAAACAAGGGCAGCTATTGTATTTTTTCCGGTGATCAGGTATGGCGCAAGGTCCACCGTTTCATAATTCCAGTAATAAGTATCCCCCCGGGCCGGGCCAAGCGACACCAGGGTACCATTAACAAACAGTTTATACCGGTTATCTGCCGAAACATGAATGACAAAACTTGACGGTTTTGCCGCCAGGTCAAGATTCTTTCGGAAATAGTAAACACCGTATTCCAGCCCGTTATCATGAGGCGAGGAGATCCAATCGGAATTCCAGGGACGATCGGCATTCGAGGCCAGGGATTGGGCATAATTATTTTTTACCAGCAACAGGCCGGCAATGGCTAATAGGAGCGTAAAAAAGTGTTTCATTATCAGGGTTTATTGGCAACAGTTTCAGTCGTGAAATTTAGTAAGAAAAATCGATTTAGCAAATGATTTATAATCATCTGCTAAAAATGCCTTAAAGAATTTTTCTTACCATTTGTTAAGCGATGGTCTGAAAACACCCATCTACCTTTGTGTGATGAAAGAGAAAGTGTTACTGACCGGTATTTCCGGTTTCCTGGGTTCGCATACTGCAATCCAGCTTTTAGAAAAAGGTTACCTGGTAACCGGCACCCTGCGCGATTTGAAGCGGGCCGATGAGATCAGGCAAATCATAGCTACTCACACCAAAAACGCAGATAATTTAAGCTTTGCACATGCAGAACTCTCCGATGAAGCTGCCTGGCAACAATTAACCAAAGGCGTAGATTATGTACAACATATTGCCTCTCCTTTTCCCCGTACCTTACCCAAACATGAAGACGAACTGATCCTCCCCGCAAAAAATGGCGTATTGAATATTCTAAAAGCGGCATCGGTTAATAAAGTGAAGCGTGTAGTATTGACATCATCATCAGGCGCTATACTATACGGCAAGAAAAAAGGAAAACAAAGCGGCACCTTCAACGAAGAAACATGGACGGATACCAGCATTTCAAAAGACACAACTCCATATTTGCGCAGCAAAACTATTGCCGAGAAAGCCGCGTGGGACTTTATCCAATCGGACAAAAGCGGCATGGAACTGGTAACTGTATTACCGGGCGCTATTCTCGGCCCCGTGCTGGAGGATGATTTCGGAACATCGGCGAACATCGTTTTGAAAATGCTGGACGGCAGCATTCCTGCTTTACCGAATATCGGTTTTGATTTGGTGGATGTGCGCTCGGTAGCGGCGTCGCTTATTTTGGCGATGGAAGTTTCCGAAGCAGCAAACGAGCGTTTTATCAGCTCGGCAGGCTACATGACCTTTAAGGAGGTTTCGGCCATCCTAAAAGAAAAATATCCCGAAAGGAAAATCCCCAAAATGATACTCCCGAATTTTCTGACCAGGTTGTTTGCGCTGTTTGATAAAACACTACAACCGGTATTGCTCGACCTTGGTAAACAAAGAAAGGCGGATAACAGCAAGGCAAAAAAACTGCTGCATTGGCGGCCAATAGACAATCGCGAAGCAGTGCTTTCCTGTGCAGAAAGCCTGATTCGTTTGGGATTGGTAAAATAATCAATTAGCTTGCATTATGGATAACCTGGCTAAGGCTTTAACATTTGGCGGTATTTTAAATACTGATGAGGTCGAACGCATAACCGGGTCGTTTACGGCGAGGGTATTAAAAGCGGGTGAGCATTTTTTTAAGCCAGGTGATATCGCCGACGAACTAGGCTTTGTCGACAGTGGGGTCTTCCGGATCTATATTCCCGGAAATGAGCTGGAAGAAGCCACCAGGTATTTTATGCGGAAAAATCAATTTATGATGGAGTTTGAAAGTTTCTACAACAACAACCCTTCTCCGTCAGGAATACAGGCTGTTACCGAGGCACGCCTATTGATCATCAGCCGTGATGACTGGAATTATTTAAGTGAAAAAGTGCCAAAGCTATTCCTGCTCACTAAAATGCTTACAGAGGCCGCGCTCATCAACAAGATCAGGGACAATGATTTTTTAAGCTTTGGCACCGCCAAACAGAAATACGATGAATTTGTAAAAAGATACCCTGACCTGGCGCTAAGCGTCCCGCTGCAATACATTGCATCTTACCTGCAAATAACGCCACAATCGTTAAGCAGGATCAGGAAGCAGGGTGTGAAATTGGGTTAAAGCTCCTTGTCTTTTAACCCAGGATCTTTCGAAAATTCAACAATTAATCTAAAACAAATTAATCACCAGCTGCAAAGCCCCGTATTTCTTCTCCGGGTTAAACATGGCAGTTGCGGCTATAGGCATATGATAGTTAAAAAGCACCAGATCCTTATCAATGGTTAAGCCTGCGTTCACAATATTGGGCTTGTTCCCGTAAAAGTTCTCCTGCCTGCCAAACGCGAAGCCGCCGCCTGCAAAAACATGCAAATCGGTGGTGCCTTCCCTCCACAAACGGTAATCGAGCACTACATAGTTAGAGTAGTTATTGGCCGGGTCGCCGTTACTTTTCACGTGGGTGTCCCTCCCGGCAACGATGGTGTTCCAGTTGATGCTTAAGGGAAACGAGTTCCCGAATTGGTACCCGGCTGTTACATCGATAAAGTGCGACGTGCTGCCCGGGTTATAATTGAACAGGTTGGCGTTGGGAAAATCGGTAAAGTTATTAATATCCCATACGGAAAAATTAAATCCGCCTGTTTTATAGCTTACATAGTAGTCAAACTCCCGGTAATCGCCGGTGAATGATTCGCCGCCCCAAAAACCAACGGCAAACTTGCCGTCGCGGGTGGCGTAATGCATATCAATATCCGTTATCGGGCTGTTTGACACCTTGAAGCCGCGCCAGATATACAGGCTTCGCACTTGCAGATTGACATCTAGTGGCCGGTATTTCTTCATTGCTGTTGTGTCTTTTTTTCTTGCTGTTGTATCCTGGGCCATTGCATTAACACAAAGCAGTAGCCCAAGTATAGCCCAAAGGCTACCTTTACATAAAGTCTTCATAAGAATTTGTTTTTTAAATAATTGGCAATTATTATAGGTTAATGCAATTGCAGGTATAGTAACGCTGCTATCACCGATCCGATTATTGGCCCCGCAACAGGGATCCAGGCGTAAGCCCAGTCGCTGCCTCCCTTGTTTTTGATGGGCAAAATGGCGTGGATAATTCGCGGCCCCAGGTCGCGTACCGGGTTAATGGCATAACCAGTGGTACCGCCCAATGCCAAACCGATCACCCAAACCAGGAACGCCACCGGCAAAGCCCCAACCGAGCCTAGTCCTATCGGTGTTTTTGATGGTGTGATCTCGGCTCCCGTAATGTAAAATATCACGAAGATCAGCACAAATGCACCGATGATCTCACTGGCGATGTTTGATATATAATTACGCACGGCAGGGCCGGTACAAAATATGGCCAGTATGGAAGCCGGCTCATTTTTGGTGCGACTAAAGTGGTCGTAATACATTACCCAAACCAGGAACGCGCCTATAAAGGCCCCTAAAAACTGGGCTACAACATAAGGCAGCACATTAGCCCATGGGAACTTACCTATAATGGCCAAACCTATGGTTACCGCAGGGTTTAAATGGGCGCCGCTATAGGGGCCCGCAACAATTACCGCAACAAAAACGGCCAGGCCCCAGGCAGTGGTGATCACCATCCAGCCACTGCCGTTACCCTTGGTATCTTTTAAGAGGACATTGGCTACTACGCCATCGCCCAGGAGTATCAACAGCATAGTGCCGATTAACTCCGCTATAAATGGAGGCATCTTTCTAAAAATTATGCGTTAAGCAACTAAACCAACTCGCTTTCAGGCACTTCTTCGTCCCAGCACTGAGCTGTGCGAATGGCTTTCTTCCATCCGTAAATGCCCTTTTTAATAACCGCCGGATCAGCCTTCGCCTCAAACTCTTTTTCAGATTTCCACAGCTGCTGCAACTCGGCCACGTCTTTCCAGTAGCCAACCGCAAGGCCTGCCAGGTAAGCTGCTCCCAGCGCTGTTGTCTCAATAATGGTAGGCCTTATCACCTTACAGTTCAGCAGGTCGGCCTGGAACTGCATTAGCATATTGTTGGCTGCTGCACCGCCATCTACCCTTAATTCTTTTATTTCCACGCCCGCATCAGCTTCCATTGCCTTCAGTACGTCCATGGTTTGGTAAGCGATAGACTCCACAGCAGCGCGTGCAATATGCCCTGTCGTAGTGCCGCGGCTAAGGCCCACAATGGTGCCCCGCACGTCGGGTTTCCAGTAAGGCGCGCCAAGCCCGGCAAATGCAGGCACAAAAAACGCACCCTGGGTATCAGGCACACTCAGGGCCAACGCTTCAACTTCTGCTGATGACTTGATAATTCCAAGCCCGTCCCTCAGCCACTGCACTACCGCACCGCCAATAAATATGCTGCCTTCGAAGGCGTACTGGATCTTGCCGTTTATTTTCCAGGCAACGGTGGTTATCAGGTTGTTTTTTGATTCGATAAACTCGTCGCCGATGTTCATTAGCATAAAACAGCCGGTACCATAGGTGTTTTTAACCATGCCCTTATCCGTGCACATTTGACCGAAAAGCGCGGCGTGCTGGTCACCGGCTATACCGGCGATAGGCACTTTGGAAGCGAATATAGTGGTCGCGGTTTTACCATAAATCTCGCTCGACTGCTTTACTTCCGGCAGCATGCTTTTGGGAATCTCCAGCAATTCCAGCAGTTCATCGTCCCATTGCTGGGTGCAAATATTAAACAGCATGGTACGGCTGGCATTGGTAATATCGGTGGCGTGTACCTGCCCACGGGTTAATTTCCATATCAGCCAGCTATCCACTGTACCAAACGCCAGTTCTCCTGCTTCAGCCTTTTCTCGCGCGCCTTCCACATTATCCAGGATCCATTTTATCTTGGTGCCTGAAAAATAAGAATCTATCACCAATCCGGTTTTAGCACGGATCAGGTCCGTTTTGCCATCTTTCTTTAGCTGGTCGCAAAAATCGGCAGTACGCCTGTCCTGCCAAACAATGGCATTATAAACCGGCTCACCTGTTTCCCGGTTCCACACTATGGTAGTTTCGCGTTGATTTGTTATACCTATGGCTTTAAGATTGGTGCCATTTATACCCATTTTAACCGTCGCCTCGGCTGCTACCCCAGCCTGCGTCGACCAGATCTCATTCGGATCATGCTCAACCCAGCCGGATTGAGGAAATATCTGTTTGAATTCCTTCTGCGCTACGGATCGGATTTTACCCGCGTGATCGAAAATAATGGCCCGGGAACTGGTGGTGCCCTGGTCTAAAGCTAAAATGTACTCTTCCATGATTCTTAAAATTTAGTATCGGTATATAAAAAATCGGTTAGGCTTTTGGTAAGTATGGTTCCAACAAATAGGTCTGGGCCATTTTTCTAAAATTATCTGTTTGGTCTTTCTGCCATTTGGCATCTTTATGTAACTCAATGGCCATCAATTCGGCAACGGCCGGGGCCATATCAATTGCGGCACGCGCATCTAAAAACAATGCACGCACCCGGCGGGCTAAAATATCGTCGACAGTGCGGGCCATCTCATACCTTACACCCCAAACCACTTCGGCTTTAAGATAGCGCAGGCGCGGATGCAGCTTCTCCTTCAATCCCGGGTTTTCATCTCCCAGCGCTAACAAAGCGGCTTCGTCGGAACCATATACATATAAGTGATCGTTGCGGTCAACATCTGCCTTGCTGCCATGGATGCTTAATGTTTTGGTTTTGTTTGGATAGGGAGTTAAGCCGCCAACTTCGATGGCCTTATCTATGGTATCTTCACCCATCCGGCGATAGGTTGTCCATTTGCCGCCGGTGATGGTGATCAAGCCCGATTCAGATACGATCAGTTTATGGCTTCTTGATATTTCTTTTGTTTTGGATGATCCACTTTCAGGAGCAGCCAGGGGACGCAAACCGGCAAATACGCTCAGCACATCCTTACGGGTTGGCGCTTTGGTTAAGTATTTGGCCGCGGTACGCATAATAAAATCAACTTCTTCCTGCAAGGCCACCGGTTCAAGGCTGTGTTCGTCAATTGGGGTATCGGTAGTGCCTACCACCAGCTTGTCATGCCATGGTACCGCGAAAAGCACCCGGCCGTCATCCGTTTTAGGGATCATCAGCGCATCTTCGCCAGGCATAAACGACCGATCCAGCACGATGTGGACACCCTGGCTTGGCCTTACCAAAGGTTTACGCTCGCGCTTGTCCATGTTCAGGATCTCATCCACAAAAACGCCGGTTGCATTGATGACTGTTTTGCCGGATATGGTATAAGTGGTCCCGGTTTCATTGTCCGTAACTACCACCCCATCAATTTTGCCTACAGCAGATTTTGTTAGGTTAACCACTTTAAAATAGTTAAGCACTGTAGCGCCCTGCTCCAGGGCAGTTTGCGCAAGGTTTACGGCAAGCCGGGCATCATCAAATTGCCCGTCGTGATACACCACGCCACCGTATAAGTTTTTGGGTTGTATAGTACCGAGCCTGCTTATTATTTGGGCTTTCGAAATATGCTTAGCCCTGCCGAAACCCAATTTGCCGGCCAGCAGATCGTATAGGGTTAGGCCTATAGTGTAAAAAGCGCCGCCCCACCATTCGTAATTGGGGATGATGAATGATTCGTTTTTAACCAGATGAGCGGCATTCTTCAGCAACAAGCCTCTTTCATATAAGGCTTCCCGCACCAGGCCAATATCCCCTTGTGCCAGATAGCGCACGCCGCCGTGCACCAGCTTAGTGCTGCGGCTTGATGTTCCCTTTGCAAAATCGGCTTGTTCCAGCAGCAGCGTTTGGTATCCGCGAGATGCAGCATCAACAGCAGTACCAAGCCCGGTAGCACCCCCGCCAATTACAATTACATCCCATAATTTTTTTGGATCGCCTAAGTTGGCCACTACCCTATCTCTTTCAATGATTTTCATCTGTTCTACTATTTATATCGCAAGCGACATGTTTCGTTTGATATATCAAAATTACAACTCGAAACATAACGAAACAATAACGAAAGTAAAAGAAATTTATTTTTATAAAAAAATAGCAAAACCCCTGTTTATTTCGCTTTAACATGTTTAAACATTGTTTTTAAGATAAACAAAAACGATAAACGGCACTTTTTTTAATTTGGTTGATGGTTTCGATTTGACAAATAAAACCGAAATACAAGACGAATTGCTATTTTTGAGATAACAATTCTTCCCGTTTTTGGCAATTTTATGAAAAGCATTACCGAAAGACACCAACACATTCTTAACAAGTTGCAGCAGGCCGGCTATGTTAACGTACAGGAGCTGAGCAGCGAAATGAAAGTTTCACACGTAACAATCCGAAAGGACCTGCAACTACTGGAAGACAAAAAGCTGCTGTTTCGTACCCACGGCGGCGGCTCAAAAACTAACCCTTACACCAGCGATAAGCCAGTAGCCGAAAAAGAGCGCCTGTACGCACAGGAGAAAAGCCTGATTGCCAAAGAAGCTGCGAAAATGATAGGGCATAACGATTCTGTGATCATTGCTTCAGGAACCACCATGCTTGCATTGGCACGGGCTATTCAACCTGAAACACATTTAACGGTTATTACGTCTGCTTTAAACGTTGCGCTCGAACTGTCGCATCACCAGCATGTGGACGTATTGCAGTTGGGCGGCCTGTTAAGGCAAAACTCATCATCAGTAATGGGCCCTTACGCAGAGCAGATCTTAAATGACGTATCATGCAGCATGCTCTTCCTGGGGGTTGATGGGGTCGACCTGGAAATGGGCCTTACCACAACCAGCTTGATGGAAGCCCGGCTGAACCAAAAAATGATAGACGCGGCACAGGTAACCATCGTACTTGCGGACAGCTCAAAATTTGGTCGTCGGGGATTGGGTAAGATCTGCGCGCTGGACCACGTGCAATACCTGATAACCGATGCGGGAGTTCCTGCAGCTGCTGTTCAGCAATTGGAAGGGAAGGGCGTTAAGGTGATAGTGGTGGAAAATTGATAGTGTTTTGAAATTCGCTGCAATGGCAACTATTTTTCTTTTTTATAGTTCGCGTTTACTTTATTCCAAAAACCCCGAGCATTTTTTCAAGTGCACCGTCTGAGTGCATTCGCTCACCATTTTCAAGTGAGCGTTTTGCTGCCTTTGCTGCTCTTTCGCGCATATTTATTTCATAATCAAAAATGGCTTCCTTCAAAGTTTTGTATTTACCAGAGGTTAAACGTTCGCTCAATTCCAAAGCATCAAACATCGATGTGTTTGCGCCTTCGCCTGCAAAGGGCGGCATTACATGTGCGGCATCACCAAGTAATGTTAGGTTAGGCAGGGCTTCCCAGGTTTGATCTAAAGGCATACAATAAATCGGACGCGGAATAACAGGCATTACTGCATTTTCGAGCAATTCATACCAAACACTGCTCCAACCGGAATATTCTTTTTTGAACCACGTTAGCATTTGTGTTTTATCAGAAAAATCCAAACGGCTGTTTGTCGACCAGTTTTCTGCGGGTTTGAAGCTTGCATAAAAACCCAGGTCGCCGTTGCCTTTTTGGCCTCCCAGGATACACTTTCCATTTCCGAAGGCCATTATTTTTCCGCCATTCAGCATCGCATAAATATGAGGCGACGCTTTTTTCGCATCATAAACATTGATTTCCATCATTGTAACGCCCGAATAAAAAGCTTTGATGTTTGTAAGGTATGGGCGAATCCTGGAATTGGCGCCGTCAGCAGCAACTACAAGATCTGCGTATGCAGTTGACCCATTTTTAAAATGCAGCAACCAACCCTCATTTTGCATTTCCATTGAAACAAAATGACTGTCCCACACAACTGTTCCCTGTTGTAACGATTCTAAAAATATTTTCCTTAATGCACCGCGATCTATTTCCGGGCGATATTCATTGCCCGAATCTACACCGGGTTTGGGTTCATGATCGCTGAAAATTATTTCTGCATGTTCATTTACGATGAGCTTTTTATCGGCGCCGGTACGAACATTTTTATTAAACTCCTCTACCAAATTTGCTGCACGCAAGGCTGCCGCTCCTGATCCTTCGTGCATATCCAGCGGTGAACCCTGTACACGGGCATCTTTATTCACATCCCGTTCATATACTTTTACAATTGCGCCCTTCAGTTGTAAAAGCCAGGCTAAGGTTAACCCACCCGGACCGCCGCCTACAATGGCGATTTGTTTGTTTTGAATCAGCATGTTATTCTTTATAAATGATGAAACAAAATTCCGGAATCCGTTTTAACCGGGCTTGTATAAATGCGACAAAATCTTGCGGTGATCTCTCCGATTTCGTAAATGCTAAAAGTTTGTCGTTTTCGAATTTCTTTTACGAATAGCGTCTTCCGTTCTAGGGATAAAACTCTCCTTTAAATTCAATTCAGCTGTGGCCTGAATCTCCTCAATAAACGGACGCAGATTTTTGTTGTAATCGGCAAATGCCGGCGTAAAATCCCCATCGTGTTTTTGTAAAGCATCAGCTAACGCTGCGGCCCCGATAATGGACAACGACCCGCCCATACCTGCAGCCGGCGAAGCACAATAAGCTGCATCGCCAACCAGCGCCACTCTGCCTTTAGTCCACGACGGCATTTTTATCTGGCAGAATTTATCGAAGTAAAGGTTTTTAGACTGCCGCACTTCTTCCAGCAATTCCTCAGTTCTCCAGCTTTCTCCGGCAAACGCATCCAAAATAATTTTTCTCTGCTGCTCCTCATCACGGTAATCGTAAGGAATTTCCTTTTCTGAATTGAAACAGAAAATTATATCCGTTTTATTGTTGTAAGCATTCAGCATAATGCCCTTGTCGGGCACATTATACATATGCATTGTTTTTTGTTTTACCAATAATTTGTTAACGATGGTAATAGAAAAATAGGCCTGCATAAAATGTGCGTATTCACTTTCGTCGCCAAACCAAATTCTTCTTGTACCGGAATGTGCGCCATCGCAGCCAAGCACCAGGTGGACTGCTCGTTGCGGACCACTTTTAAAGGTCACTTTTATATCGTCTTCCGTTTCGTTTAAAGCTGTAATACTGTTGTTAAAGATAAATTCAACATCATTTTTCAGGTCATCGAACAAAATGCTTATAAATTTATCCCTTTCAATTTCTATCTCGTCGTCGGGTGGTTCGGCCCCCTCGCTGTTTGGCAGCATTGAACCTGCCGTGCTATCGTCAGCGTTTTTAAAAGCCACCATTTCCACGTTCAACCTATTAGCTTTTAGTCGCTCGAAGATCCCCATACGCTTGACGGCGTCTATGGCGTCTCCACGCAGGTCAATAGCCGCACCCGCAGTTCGGGGTTCGCCGGCAAGCTCAACAACGGTAACCTGGTAACCTAAACTGTTCATCCACCATGCGGCAGAAAGCCCGGCTATGCTCGCGCCCGAGATAAGTACTTTTTTATTTTTTAATGATTCCATTATATACCATTTAAATTAACAGTACAAAGGAACATCGCGCAGCAGGGATAAAAAATGGCGAAACGAAGCAGGTATTGGACTAATCGAAGTTTTTGTTCCGGAAAGCTAAGGCGGTCATACCTGTAATCTTGGTAAACAGCCGTGAAAAATAAGGATAATCGTCGTAACCTAACGCCGCAGCAATTTCCTTTACCGACTTATCAGAATGAAAAAGCAAACGTTTTGCCTCTAGAATTACCCGCTGTTGGATATGATGTGAAACCGGAAAACCCGTTGCGTTTTTCACGCATTCGTTAAGGTAAGGTGTAGAGACATTTAGTTTTTGGGCATAGTCTCCCGGGCTTTTGGTGGTGGTGTAATTACGTTCCAATGTTTCCCTGAAAGCTTTGGTGACGATCTCAAATCGAGATAGCTTGTCTATCGGTTTGGCTAATGCTAAATATTGCGAAATAACTAATGCCACCAATGTATTGCAGCTATCTTTTAATAAGGAATGATAGAGCTTATCGTTTTTTCGTTCAGCAAATTTTAAACAAAGCGATACCGCGTCGGAGATGACAGCAAACGTTTCTTCATTTAACGCTATGGGTTTTGCGGGAGTAATGTCTTCCAGCAATTTAAGGTATTCCGGGTTCAGGTTTTCATTGTTGATCGCCCAGCTGCTTACTATTACATTTTCAGATGTGACGGTATAATGTACCTGGTCGGGGTGAATGTAGATGACTGACCCGGGGATAATGGTATACTTCTGGAAATCAATTTCAAGGTCAACCGTTCCAACTTCAAGCAGGAAGAAGGAATGGCCGTCGTGCCGGTGTGATTGATTCCCATCGTCAAAGTTTGCTTTATCCGCAGTGAACAGATCTTTAATAGCCAATCTTTCAATCGAAATACCTTCCCCGAAATTGTCGGCCATCGAATTTACAGGAATTGATTTGCTTTTTTTAGGCATTATCTATAGAACGATTGAAACACAAAACTCCGAAATACTATTGCATTATTTTTGTATAAATGCGACAAAATCCTCGCTTAAGACAGGCTTGCGATTCCTGGCCTCCCGTACGAATGCCGCCGGCGTAGTGCCGCTATAGCGCTTAAACTCCCTGCTCAGGTGAGATTGGTCAGTATAGCCAAGCTCATGAGCCAGGCCGGCAAGATTGATATTCGGATCAAGCCATAATTGGTTTCGCACCTGCTCAAAGCGGATCAGGCCCGACACGTCCTTAACCGTATAACCGGATGATTGCTTGAAGTTCCTTTCCAGCGTGCGAACGGTTGCATGAGCCGCTTCTGCTACCTGGCTTACCGGCATGGTACCGTTTGCCTCCCTCATAGCAACTCCCGCTTTGAATAGCATACTGTCGGCAGTAATCCCCGACCTTGCATCCAGGAAATATTGCTTTACCACATCCAGCGCTTCATCTACCCTACCAGCCTCGACGCATTTATTCAATATAGGCTGAAGCCGGGCGATAGGATGCTCAAAGATGCGCACGCCGTCCTTACCGGGCTGTAGTCCGAGCAGATCGAATACAGTCCATGGGAAGCACCTGACGCCAAGGATCTCCAAACGACCCTTCGTGTGAAAAACAGCAGGCTGATTGAGCAGCCCCATCATAAACGGCGATGGCAATAGCTGCAGGGTTTCATTGGTATAAATACTGCAGCCACCCCCGAAATGAAAGATAATTTCAGCGTAGCCATCAGGTTGTACCTCAAAACTTGATGCTGCTTCTCCAATTGCTCTCCTGTTATACCAAAAACACTTTATGGTATCACGGAGCTCATCCGGAGGGGTAAATTCCTGGTGATGCATTTTTAAAGGTAGTGCATTCACCTTACAAGCGATAAAAAAAGATGCATTTTAGCGTTAGGCTTGTTCGGTAGCCCACAGGATGATTCAGTTTCTTTGGTTGATTGGGTGCGCATCGCCAACGGCATACTTTTTCTTCCATATCATAAAATTCAACACAAATTTTTTCTTCTGTATCAATGAGCGCCAATCGATAAATAGAATGGCAGACAGAAAAACCAGGCCAACGATCAAACTTGAAACAGACTTCCAGGAAAAGCCCCCGGCAATGATGCTTTCAGCATTAGTTGAAACATATCTTCCCAGGTGTACACTAATGGCATCGCTTGTAAACTTACCGACAAAAAAAACAGGCATTATATAAGACATGTTTATTTTTGCCATTCCACTGGCCAGGAACAAAGGCGTAGTGGGTAGGGGCAGCAAGGTATACGCAAGAATTGCTACCTGGCCCTTCCATCCCTTTTCCCGCATTTGATCCCCAAGAAATTGAACATCTTCATTTTTTGATTTCCTGAATATTCTGCCAGCCAAAAACGGGATATATAATGCTAGTAAATACCTCCCCACAATTGACCCAGCAACGCCAATAACAATAACCCACCAAATGTTTAAACCAAAGGCGATTTGCAGAAATACCATGACAGTAAAAGCCGGAGGAAGCGGGAAAGGCATTACATCAAACAGAAACGAACCGATAAAAACCAAAAGATACTGCCACCACATATTTTAAAAACCAACCGTTTATGCGAATTAATTCCGTTCTAAAGGTACAAACGACAATATGCAGGCAAATGACCAGCATCATTTAATCTGTTGAGGCAGCTCACTTTAAGCAGCAGGCCGATTTAGACAGGCAGCAACATCCAGCTTACGCCATAGTTAAAAATAGGGGTTTACAGGGGTTTACAAAGTTCATGGTTTACATTTAGTACATTTTGCTGACTATAAGCCAATTAATGAAGATACTAATAGCGCTGCCTGCAACGGAATCATGCGCAATGCCGGATAACCCGCGCCCGGCTTTTTTCACTATATTCGGGAATCAATAACTGATAAAATAAACCCATGACCGTAACCGAATTCATCAGCAGTGCGCCGGTGGAAAGGCAGGCCACTTTAACAACCTTTCATGAAGCAATCCTGGCTAATGACCCTACCGTGATCCCGGTGATAAAGCCGATGATGGGCAAGGAAATGATCCTGTATGAAGAGCGCTGTTATATGAAATACGGGCTGGCCAGCGTCAAAAACTATATGTCGCTGCATTGCATGCCCATTTATATGAACGCACCCCTTCATGGCAAATACGCAGGCCTATTGCCCAACGCCAAAATTCAGAAGGGCTGCATCAACTTTACGGATGAGGGAGAGTTTCCGCCTGCGGTTTTTACCGCCCTGATCGCTGAATGCTCGGCCATTAGCATCGCGGATATGCTGGAGAAACGGAAGAAAAAGTAAGAATCGGCAGCAAAAGCGTTCCATTTTTCCGCACGGAACACGTGGAACACTATGAAACATGCTGATTATCAATGTATTGATTTTTTAGCAAAATCTAACTAATTGATAACCAAACACTATAGAATTTAAGGTTTTTTGATGACTTTTATAAATATTTGATAATCAACATGTTTCACCTGTTCCATGTAAACTTATTCCGGGACAATCCAGGCTGATGATCAGGTGTTATAATAGCTATTCCTACCTGTCCAGGCGTCGAAGCATTTAATTGGCACCCGTAAGCTGGGTTCCGTGATAAATTTTCATGTAATACTTACTCGGCTGATCGTTTCTGCTTTGTATTGGCTACTAGTCGTCCGTTTTTCGTTGTGACCGTATTCACAAAATATTTCTTTTTTTCCAATACCCGCAAAAGAGTCTCATTCAGGGGTTCTTCTGCAAATTTTGGTCGTTTATATTGAGGCAAGAGGTTGTAATCTTCTCCCATTTTATTTAAAAGATAACCTGTGTTTTCCTCATTTAGTTTATCGATGTACTTCAGTAACAACCGTTTTTTTGTCACATCGCTCTGCAAATAGGTAAATACTCCTAACAAAACGCTAAATTGAACCGATGGCATGAACTCTGTTTTTTCCAGTAATGCCGCCAAGTTCTTCGTTAATTCCGGATCGCGGCCTAAATCGCCCAAGCTAAGTTTTTCCACCAACAATTGGTGCTGTTCGTTTGATAAGATCGTCGAACCAAATAACAGCCGGTAATCCAGCGCGCTTAGTGTAAGCTTTGTTATGGATTCAAAAAACCATTTGAGGCTATTTTCAACATAGACCAGTTGTGTTCCTGGATGCTGGTTCTGCAAAAACTGGAAAGTATCTTCTGACCATTCTAACTGATCATGTTTAAGAATAAGTGCAATTTGTTCACGGCTCAGTTTATCGAGCTCAGGCTCGTGGAAATAAAATGTAAATGTGTTAAGTAAATGATCCAACGCCGCCAGGCTAATATTAGTAGAAAGCATGATAGCTTCAGCCATGGGCTGCAGAAGCTGCTCCGTAATGCCCTCAACGGCGTTCAATTCTACTTCTTCTAGCTGCTTATAATTTTCTGGTTCATTCAGAAAAGATAAAAGTTCCGGAGTGAGAGTTTCTTCTTTGATGTAAGCCGCGTAAATATTCGGCCATGTCGCTTCCAATTTCGATAATTTCAAAACATCCGGCCACAATGAAACATTGATTGTGTTAATATCAGTTAAACGAATATTACTTTTCGCCAATATCTGCCTTCGGCGTTCGATATCTAGCTCATCTTCGTTAATTAGAAACAAAACTGCTTTTTCCGACTCTTGAGTATTGTCAGGCAGAGGCATGAAAACCTCATCTACATAATAACCAGGGTACGCTTTTATATATTCTAATAAGGCCGGTACATCTGCATTTATGATCGCCGTTAAGTTCGCTGTTCGTATGGATTCAGGAGTTTGTTCGACTTTTGCCTTTGCATTCACAATCAGTTCCACTGTGAACGGATTAAGTTGATAATGCAGTTTAGCGTAAACAAAATCAAAAAGAGAATCGGCCACCTGATCAGCATTTAGTTGAACAAAGTATATTTCTAAGGTTTGAAGCACGTCCTTTCCTCGTTGATCCGTAAGATAAGGGCGGCGCCAGGTTAAAAAATCAGGCATTTCCTGTATCTGTTCAAGTAGTTTGTTTTGAATATTCAGTGCTTTAAGTTTATCGATTGGCGTGTTTTTTAAAATTAGGCCCAGATATTCCAACTTAATTTCGCTTGTTAAATTACTTTCCGTTTCAACCCAAACCCAAAATCTTGGCCATAAGGATGCCAGTGGTTCTATAAATCGGTCCCTTTGTTTGCCTAGCCTGATGTAATCTTTGATGAATCTAATGGAGTTTTCACTCTGATCAATAAGAAGGTTTATTGCTTTTAGCGCTTTTTCTCCTTTCGGTTGGATTACCAAAAGTTTGTCAATGAGACGCAAATTTAGTACGCCGACTCGCTCAAAATCACGAATCTCCAACCTTTTGATCAACTCCTCTATATTGTCAAGCGGCGAATCAAAAGGTAGATTTTTATCCTCTTTCACAACAAAAAAGAAGTCCATGTCCCGCCTTGTTAGGCTACCCTCATAGAAATATGAAAGGTAGTAATGATAATCTTCATTGAGATAACCATGGGTAACCATGTAATTTAATAAACCATTTTTGGCTAATTCTGAATTAATAGTCGCCAACGGTCGAACTGCAAATATTTCCATTAAATTATATTGGCGAATCTCGTCGAGTTGTAACTGTGTCTTTTGCAATTTGAGTTGGAGGTCTTCTTTTTTATATTGTTGGCGTAGGGTAATTTCTTCTTCACGTTGTTTATAGCTGATATCAGGATCCGACCTATCCTCCAATTGCTTGAAGGATATGCCGGTATTTTGTGCATTGCCGTTTACTTTAAGATACCTTAAATTGACACTTGTTTGTAAACTTCCAAAAAGCTCATCATTTTCACTTAGGGTTTTTAGATCGTACCATGCACTACCTGTGTACAGCTGCCCGCTACAATCCGTCAGCGATTCGATTAAGCGGCCTAAGTAGGCCAGCCGTAATTCTTTTTTGTCTTTCAAATAAGTATCATTAACTTTTCGGAGAAGGGTTTCCAAATCTTTTTTCTCTTTATTCAACTCTTCTGATAATCCTGTTAAGAAACTTTCTTTACCGTTTAGTACTTCATAGGCCAGCCCTTTGCGTGCGTGAAGGTCGGCGAACACTTTCGGGTATTTATTTTTAAAGATCATCATGGCCAATAAATAAACATAACTACCTGGTGTAGTGTTTAGTTTTGTACGATACAGTTGAAATTCGTTTATCGTATTAAGCAGCAGACGCATGTCGTCTATGTAGAATGATATGTCGACAATAAACGAAGTTGGGATCTCGTTATTCACAAGCCCAAGGTCTTCCAATCGTTCACGAATTTTCTCCGTGGAATTTCGATGATCAATTATCGGTATCACCGGAATGATATAGTCGAAAAATTTGGTGCGTTGTTCATCCTGAAAAACATCATCTTTCAACGCATAAATGAAACTGATCTTGCGGTTTACTTGCTTGGAATAATTGATCAGGTTATTGAGTTCTCGTAAACGGATAAAGATATCCGGATCATCGAAGCGGTCAAGGTCCTCAATTATAAGGATGTTATATTTTGTGGCTTCAAAGAAATATAGCAATTCGTCCAAATGCCGGTTAAGTATGGAGGAATCATTGTCAGGAGCGATTTCCAACTCACCACTTGTAAGATTAAGTTTGTGGAACTTGGAATTATTGTAAACCCTCAACACAATATAGCAAAGGTAAAAAGCACCCAAAATTACGTATAGTGCGATGCTAATCTTGCCTGCTTTTGGCGGCTTGGTCAAGTAACCAGCCCAGCTAAATGTGTTACCGAATACTTTTTCATGCCATAACAAATAACTAAATGTCGCAATCCAAAGAACAAGGCCTATAGACCTGAATAAGATCACATAGCCCGGCAGATTCTTAATTCGTTTGAAACGTGAAAAAGGTATTTGTCGATGTCGCACATGATAAAATATCTGCTGAAGGATGCTGTATTCAATAGATTCTACTCTTGCTGGCTCAGTTTTTTTAATATCTTTCTCCTCCTCTGGCGGTAATGGTGTTGCTGGAGTGTCTGGCTTTGGCGCCTTGGGTGATAATGCCTCCTTAAATGACGCGAGAGAAATGCTCAGATAATGATATTCGGGGTGAGTCAATTGAAATGATTTCAGAATGCTACTTTTGCCCGAACCATGTGGTCCGGTAAGCGCTATATTCCTTGTGTCGATATCCTGCACGCAATCCTGAAGTAACTTGATATATGGGTCAGCTGGATCCGCCCTTGCATAGGCCGTTAAATTTCTATAATTGGGGTCCACTTTTTTTCCAGCGGCTTTTAGCAAGTAGGTAGCCAAGTTCTGTAACCTGCCTGCGATATTTAAAATCAACCGGAAAAATGGCGGCTTCAGTCGGCCAAATAGCTCAGTGAGGTAACTGAAGTATTTATAGACCAAAAGGGCAAAAAGCAAATTTATGGTCAGAATATAAAAAAAGTCGCGCATCGGTAATCGGTTTAGGTTTTAAAGATAGGGTATTCCCTTGTGATTTAATATTTTGCAATCATTGAAAGTCATTTATTAACAACTATTTCAAAGCGTAAAGACGCCATAATTTTTTACCTCTTTCCGAAATGAATCTGCGAATAAAAAACAAAAAAGCCTCAAATCCACACCTCGCGCAATATGAACTGATATTAGCCGAAAAAAGGACTCAAATCTTTCGACTTAAGGCTTTCTATCTAAATGTATGGTGTTTGATAATCATTTAATTGGAGAGTGAGGGAGCACAAAGTCAGTTGTCGTAACGACCTCTAACTGTGTTAATATGCGTTATCAGCAAATATTGCATGGGCGTATTAGCAATAAATTGATTTGAGAATTTTTCTGCCCAATTCCGGACATTTTTTGGCAGGATATTCACAATAGCCTCGATTGTTTTACCGTGTTGAATCAAAGGGTAGACTAACGATAACGCGTTCGGAATTTTATCCATTTTAACGCCATCACTTCGTGATGCATATCGCAATTGGGTTGATATATCATCAATAATTTCGTCTGCCTGAGGCTTTTTTAAATCTTTAATGTTTTGGTTTAATTCACTCCAGGTTTTATTTAGTCCACCATCTTGCCGCAGCCATAGTGCCAAATCTAAGCATCTGCCAGCATCGCCGTTATGTATATCGTAAATTGCCTTTCCTATAAACGGAAATCTTATATCGGGAGTCGAATAAGTCGATAAGGAAAGTAATTCGTAATAGAAACTATTTAGCTGATTAAAATATTCCTTTGTATGCTTTGTAGTTTCATACTTCCTTGGCAACCTAGCCGAAAGTACTCCTTCTTTAGGTGGTGCCTCAATGATAGAAGGGCTAATTTTCGAAAGCATTTCTCCCCGGTAATAATATGGGAAGTATGTACAGTTGTTGCTATTAGCTATCGAAAGTAAAAATAATCCCCGATGCAAAAACATCGCCTTAACAAGGTCGGAATGAGATAGAAGGTCATCATTAATAAAATTTATCCGGTCAAAATGATAGTAATAGACATACTCTCTATCGTAATATATTTCAGGAATTTGATACGAATCAGGAAATAATAATTCTCTGTCAACAGGCGATGCAACTAAATCATATGCTTTGACGAAAGAATCATTTTCAAGATGATTGATCGCCGAGCCTGGCGACTCTATAGGAAATCTTGGCAAAGGATTTGTATAATCAAGTAGTGCACTTACATTGTCAGGTAAATAATCCTTTACTTCATCAACCCACGAAACTTGTTTTTCTTCCTTGAGCTTTTCGATGATTTTTGAATGTGCATCAATCTGTATTTTGTTATATAAGACAATCGCCGTCAAAAAATCACAAAAGGAATGAACGTCAATTTCCCTGAAGCTGGGGTATTTCTTATAAAATTGTTCGTGTTCTTTGAGATTAGGTTGTACCACCCTAATCGTACCGGCAAAAGTAGTATTGTCAATTAAAACGTTCATAAATGATTGAATAAAGCTTGAGTAAATATAAATAATAAATAGCATCAAAATAAAACGCAAAGATTTAAACTTCAAATACTTATATAAGAACCCTCACTGGTCGAAGTTTCACAACTTCGACCTAAAATATAACAAGCATTCTTCTTGTCTGTAAAAAAAAGCCGCCTATTTTCGTAAAGCGGCCTTGTAGAAGGAATACGTAATAGGCCGCTGTTTCGGGCTTAGCATGAAGCTTTCGGCAGTAATGTCATAAGCCGGTGCGAATGTCAATTAAGTGAGGACAGCATGCCTTTAGCGTTCTTGTTATTTCCATCTGCTAATAGAGCCCTTTCATACCAGGTTTTAGCCTTCACCTTATCGCCGTTTTTTAGGTAACATTCTGCTGTCAATTCATAAGCGTATGAAGTATCTGCCGGCCGGACACAAATAGGTACGGCAAGTGCATAAATTTTGATGGCATCATCAAAACGGTTCCGTCGTTGCAGGTATTTACCCGTGCTGATCAGGTCGGCCGCTTCAGAATTAAAATCATATTTATCCCGACCGTTAGCTTTTATTTCCCGGTAAAAAGCTAGTCCCTGGTTCATATCGTTGAGCACCTTATCCCGGATATCCAGGTATATGGATTTCTTAGGCACCTCGAAAGGTTCATCTTTGAGGACATGCAGGATCGCGGTCTTGATCGCATCCACTTTAAAGTTCTGGTTATTCGTTTCCAGAACCATCGAAACGCCTTGTACATGGTCGGTGTAAACGAGCGCTTCATAATTACTATTGGAACCCTGGTGACGGTGCCACTGGAGCAGGCCGTCTTTAAAAACGGTGGTGCCCAGGCTGCTTTCGCCTCCCGGAAAGTTTAACGCCAGCTGATTCAATGATTCCCGGCTGATGATCTGAAAAGCTTCCAGCCGGGTAAGAAAAGTATAGAGATCAGCCGCAGTAAGCCTGGGGAAACCTGTGGTAAGCTGGATATAAGGCGTTGGCTTGTGATCGTTGTCAAAGGCTTTTGCGACATCCGGCCGGTCCAGGCGGGCATCCATCATACTATGCTTCATGCCGCAGGGTTTAAAAATATAACGGTCCACAAAGGCGGCATAAGATAGCCCGGATACCTTTTCAATGATCCGCTTTTGCAGGTAGACGTTGGCATGGGCGTAAGTATAGGCGCTGCCGGGTTCAAACCGGAGCGACTTCAGGTTTTTGATAGAATCCAGCAGCTGCGCATCCGTTTCATCAGACTGCGCGGTAAAATTAGGCAGGCCGCTGGTGTAATTGAGCAGGTGTTTAAGCCGCACTTTTGTCGCCCATCCGGGCAGGTTGGGCATATATTTAGACAAGGGGTCTTCCAGTTTCAGCTTGCCTTGTTCCTGCAGCAGCAAGATACTAACCCCATTGAACTCTTTCGAGATAGAGCCAATATCGAATAGCATGGCCGTTGTCAAAGGCAGGGTCTGGGTGGCATCGGCAAAGCCCCAGGCTTTATCATAAATAACCCGGCCACCTGTGGCAACCAGGATTGTACCGTTAAATACACCACGATCCTTTGCGACCTGCATCAGGGAATCTATCCGTTTGAGTTGTTCTACCGACTGCGCAATAGCGGGCACCAGCAGGGTAAGATTGATCAATAAAAGTAAAAGCGCACGTTTCATAGTTTACAAGACATGGTTCATCCAAATAAGTTACAGGATGCCGCGCCGTTATTGCTGCCAGGTTGATGATTTTTAAATAATATCATTTTTGAAGATGGGCAAGCAGCTTTTTTTATAAGTTTCCGATACGGTATCAGGCGGTTTGCTACGCGAATGAAAATTCACTGGTCAAAGTTTCACAACTTCGACCTAAAACATAACAAACATTCTGATTATCTGGAAAAAAACAGCTTGGGCCACAGAAAGCTACTCCGCTTCGCCATTCCCACCACTAATCATCATCATCCGCCTTTTGAACAGCCTTCACAAAGGCGGCGCGCACCGGCGTTGGCACTACGGCATTTTCTCCTTTAATGGCTTTCCAGATCATGGTGTTCATGATCTGGTCGGGCACGCGGTCTACTTGCGAGAAGTCGAGCCCTTTGGCCATTGCTGCCAGCTTTGTGCCCTTCGGATTAAGCTCGTTCAGGTTGATGTTGGATGGCAGGCTGGTAAAGGGACGGCTATCAGGCGTATTACTAAAACAACGCCACATGGATGCGGCTGACGCATCGTACTGCGTCATGGGCGGTAAGCCGAGGATCAGCTCTATGGTGCGCAAAACAGAGGATGTAGAGTACATGTTGTGATCCACGAAGTTCCGTTTTACAAAGCCCCCGGCAATATAGGCAGGCGAGCGATGGGCATCCACATGGTCCGGGCCGTTCTGTGCGTCGTCCTCAACAATAAAGATCACGGTGTTTGCCCAGATCGGGCTTTTGGCAATGTGCGCTACCAGGCGGCCAACCGCCAGGTCGTTATCGGCCACGTGCGCAAAAGGCGTGGGCCTGCCCGCAGTGGTGCCCTCAGTATGGTCCGACAACATGCGCAGGGTATTTAATCGCGGCACTGCATTGGCGCGCATCAGCGAGTCGAAATCATGTTCCCATGCCTGGTAACGCAGGGTATCGGGGTCGCGCAGGTCGCGGGTAGGATAGGCTTTCGCATAATGATCCTTCAATATGGACACCTGGGGCGTATTGTCGGCATTAATAAATTCGCCGTAGGTGCGGAAGCTTACGTTGAAACGGCTTGCCTGGTCCCAAATATACAGCTTGTTTTTAGCCGTCGGACCAACCGCACCCGGGCCGCGGTTGCCATAGCTGGTGGGCCAGTTCTTTTCCATGTAATCCGTGGCGTAGGCGCCAAGGCTCCAGTTATGGCCGTCGGCGCTTACTTCGCCATCTACATAAAAGTTATCCAGCAGCACAAAGTTTTCGGCCAGCGCATGGTGGTTGGGCGTAATGCGTTTTCCAAATAGTAATAGGCTGGTATCACCGTTACCTTTTGGCATGTCAGCCAGTACCTGGTCGTAAGTACGGTTTTCCTGGATGATGTAAAATACATATTTAATTGGCGACGCAGCGCCCACTTTTGCCGGAACAGGATTGCCTGCTTCGCCCTCTGCGCTGCTTTCCTGCTCCCGGTGATACGGCGTATTGTGAACCACTGCCTGCGAGTAAACCGGCAGCTCTTTTTCTGTTGGTGCAGGGATGATGCTCAGGGTACCCATCAGCAGTCCACCGCCGATGTATTCGGTGCGGGCCGGCCGGAATGGATCGCCGCCGTGCAGTAAAACGGTTTGATTTTTTGCTGCCGGATTGGGCCCGTGCGGGTTAGGCAGCGACGAAAAGCCTTTGGCATTGGCTACGTACAGTTTATTGTCGATAACGCGCACAACACTGGGATACCAGCCCGTAGGCACAAACCCAAGCGAGTGGCTGGAACCAGGCTTTGTTACATCAAATACGGCCAGGCAGTTATTATCGGCATTGGCAATGTACAGGGTTTTGTCGTCCTTGCTTAGCGCTACCGAGTTACTGGTGGTTCCGCTTAATGGTGTTGGGGATACTGCAGTGTTCAGCGTTTCCAGCACCTTAGCCTTGCGTGCGTCAATTACCGACACCGTATTATCATTGGCGTTAGCTACGTATAGGTATTTTCCGTTTCGGGAGATACACAAATCATTCGGGTTATCGCCTACGGCAATGGCATCGAGCAATTTGTTTTCCTTTGTATCGAATATGGCCACCTTATCACCACCCCAAAGACTGATATATAATTTGGACAAATCCGGCGACAGCAGGCAGGTATAGGCCTCGGTACCGAGTTTTACCTGTTGAAGAATTTTTTTTGTTTTAAGATCGATAAGATACAGGCTGTTATCCAACTTGGTAACCACATACAGGATGCCCCGTTTATCGTCAAGTGCCAGACCCGTAGGCGAAATAGACGCTGAATTTGCCTTTTTGCTCCATGGTTCGCCCAGCTTAATGGTATCAGCAGCCACCAGCTTATCGTTGGTAATTGCGTAACGGATGATCCAGTTATTATCGCCACCCGAAGCATAAAGCGACTGGTCATTAGCGCTGAACACTAATCCGCCCCACGCCTTGCTGATCAATACCTTATCCAGTTCGCGGTCGGTTCGGGCGTCAAGCAGCTGGATTGTTTGAACGCTTTGCCCGTTGTTGGTAACTGCGGCATACCGGTGGCTTTTGCTTACTGCAATATTTAAAGGCAGATCGCCCAGCGGCAGGCTTTTACCTACAGGGGTTAAGGACCACCCATTAGGTAATTTTACCCGGTTTTTCTCAACTGTTGAAAGAACCTGTGCACGGGCAAAGCGGGTGCATGTAAGTACCAAAATGGCCAGGTATAGAAATTTGTTTGGTGACATAATTTACAGGAGTTAATTTTTTTCACTGCCGACCACCTGGTAAATGCTGCCCCGCCAGGATTTGATTAATACTAAGATATAGGGCAGACCAAATGTCAGCAATATAAGATAATTGACGTCCCTGTAAAAGTAGCCCGCTAATGTTAATCTATTATTAAATCACCAGGCAGATCCTATTCCATACTGTAACAATATCAATAGAATTGAACGGGGTTAAGCGATATCGAATTTTACCGATGAGATAATAAATTACCAGGGCGGGGATTGTTCGGGGGATTTCACTCCTATATTTTTTATGAACAAAAAACTTTGATACTCCTGTTTATTTCTGAGTTATGACAATCAAAATAAAAATGGCTTTTTAATGGCCAAATTCCTGCACCCAATACCCGTTATAGCTGTAGGCACCCATTTCTATGTAAAGTGGATCCATCATAGCCTTGCAATGGTCGTCACTTTTTTCCCAGGCGAGCATTACATCTCCTATTGTGGCATATCCTTCAGCAATATTTTCGCCTACGTACTGCCCGGTATAACCGATGCTGATTGCCCGCTGAATGGGCGAAGTACCCGCCGGCGAAATGTGGCTGAAGTAGTTATTGGTATACATGTCGATGGCATGCGCTTGCGCGGCGGTAGCAAGTATGCTGTTCCATGTCAGTTTTTTTACAGGCGGCATAGAATCCTGCCCGCATTTACATCCGCGGCTTCGAAGTTTGTTTACAGAATCCAGCATTGACAACTCGATTTTGCCACTTTTTACCGCCTGATCTTTTTTGCATGAATAGAGAATAAAAATGCAGGAAAGCACAGCAAAGCTTAAAAGCTTAACAGGGTAAATATGGTATCTATTCATCATCCGGATGATCCAAACATTTTATTAAAATCCAAATAAACATTAAAATTCTAATAAAACATACCGGCAATAATGGTTATAAGCAATAGTTAACATTTGTAGCCATAAACATAGTTAAACGAGCCATGCTGCGTTAATGCACGCAAATACATTTGCTTATAAATCCAATATTAACCTTAAATTAAAAATCATGGGAATTAAACAACAAGCATTATTGCTATTGGCAATGTCATGCATGGCTTTTGCCTGCAAAAAAAGTTCAGTTAAGCCACAAAGCACCGATCCCGAAGTAAAGGCAAACTGGTCATCGAGCGCCCAATATGGGTCGTGGTCCAACGGCGGGTACACCCTTAACAATGATATTTGGGGCTCCGGGGCCGGATCGCAGAGTATATGGGCTTACTCTTACAGTAATTGGGGGGTATGGGCTAATCATCCAAATACCGGTGGCATTAAATCGTATCCTAATTCATCAAAATATGTTGGCGTAACGTTAAGCAGCCTTAATTCATGCACCAGCAGCTTTAATTTTACCATACCTGGTAGCGGAGCCTGGGAAGCGGCTTACGATATATGGGATAGCGGCAATCAAAACGAAACCATGCTCTGGTTAAATTACACCGGCAGTGCCAACGGCAGCGGCAATGTTAAACCCATATCGTACAATTATAACGCCAACGGTAACGCAGTACCTGTTTACACCAATGTAAGCGTTGGCGGCCATACCTGGAACGTTTACAGGGGTAACAATGGCTACAACAATGTTTATTCATTTTTACGCACCAGCAATACCAATTCAGGAACGGTTGATGTTAAGGCTATAGAAACGTGGATAAAAAATCAGGGCTGGTTCGGTAATATTACCTTAGGCAATGTTCAGTTCGGTTTCGAAATTACTTCATCATACGGAAACAACGGGAGTGGCTTAAATTTTACCTGTAACAGTTATTCGGTTAGTTATAACTAATAATTAATCAGGATAAGTCTCCTTTTTAACTTTGCCACCGCAAGCCTCCCGGCTTGTGGCCCGCATAAAGTGGCCCGCTTTGCTAACGAAGCGGGCCACTTTATAATGATTTGTATTTTAAAGCTGTTGTTGATTGGCTTGTCGGCTACCTGTCCCATTATATTACTCCATAATTGCCTTAACCCATCTCTGCACCAAATACTCCTTCAGAGACCCAGGAAATGGTTTTTGGATTTGACAACTTTAAAAAATCTCCCAATCTGAAACCTATAATTTAAACTGTACCGCCAGTATATCCTTAACTTTTTGCCGGTTTAGTTTTGATACGGGTATTTTGGTATTATCCTTTAAAAGCAGGGTGCCGCCATCCTCGCGCAGCCAGCTTTTAATATGATCCATATTAACCAGGTGCGATTGATGGGTTCGCAAAAAACTATAACCGGTAAGCAAATGGGCATACTCTTTTAACGTTTTTGATACCAGCACCTGTTCGCCATTAGTAAGTATAAACTTTGTGTAGGTATTATCCGCCTCGCAGCGCACAATATCATTAATACTTACATAACGGGTTTCGCTAAACAACGGCAAGGCTATCCGCGGGCTTGTTTGGTTCTCCTCTTTTAAATACTCAATCAGGTGGCCCAGCCGCTCGTTTTTCTTCTTTCGCTGAACGGCCTTCCGTGCTTTGTTAACCGCCGCCGCCAGTTCATCAATATCAATAGGTTTTAACAGGTAATCGAGCGCGGCAAATTTTATGGCCTGTATACCATATTGGTTGTAAGCAGTAACAAATATGATCTCGAAATTTATTTCATCCAGTTGCTGCAAAAGGTCGAAACCTGATCGCCCGTACAATTGGATATCTAAAAAAACCAGCTCGGGCCTGTGCTGTTTAATGGCAATTGCGGCTTCGTCAACATCACCGGCAACTGCAACTATTTGCACGTCATCAGCATATGTTTTTAGCAACTGCTGCAGGTTTTCCTGGTTTGATATTTCGTCATCAACAATAAGCGCTTTCATTTTACAACCAGTTTTTTAGCTCGATAGAAACCAATGTGCCTTTACTATCGCCATTTATATGCAGCAAGATAATGGTATTTTTATAGATGCTGTTAAGCAATTTTATTCTTTCTTCGCAAAGCTTAATACCCATGCCGCCCGGTTGTTTGCTGCTAAAACCCTTACCGTTATCATGCACAGCCAATACAATATCGTTGCCCTTTTTAATGATGCTAACCGTTACCATACCTTCGTTTTTTAAGGCTGATACCCCATGTTTAACCGAATTTTCAACAAAGGGCTGCAATAGCATAGCGGGTATTTCTATTTGCTGATCGATATCCTGTTCAATATCAATGCTGAATTTAAAGCCAAAACGCATTTGCTCCATTTGCAGGTAATCGGTCAGCATTGCCGCTTCATGATCAATAGTAGTTAGCTCTTTTTGGCCGTCATCCAATATGTTTCGGGTAAGCCGGGCAAAGCGGGCAAGGTATTTATTGGCGTCATCTATGGCGTTCTTATTCATCAGGTTCTGAACGCCTGCCAGCGCGTTAAAAATAAAATGGGGGTTAAGCTGCGCACGTACCGATTGCAATTGCAGCGTAGCAATTTGCTTACTGCGGGCCTCGAGAGCCAGTTTTCGTTTTTGCTGACGGCGGTACATCATAAACATAAATCCGCCCGTGGTTAGTATAATAAGGATAATAAATTCAACTGTTTTAAGAGACAGTGTAATCGGTCCGGGAAAAACGGTGAAGTGCGCCCTGGCCTCTGCTCCGATAATTATTGGTCCGTTGCTTCCAGCCGCTATCTCCGGTCTGATAATTATTGTATACTTCCCTGGTTTATTGAAAAAGGAACTGCTGACGTACATCGCGGGGTCGGGTGAACTGAAATTATGCTCCCAATTGTTTCCGACAGGAAAAATAGTTTCCTTCCCATCGGATTCTCTTTTAAGATAAACGTGGTAAAGTTCGTTTTGTGATGTGTTTTCTATATTTAAGTTGATACTTTCGGCATTCTTAACCGACAAGATGCCAAAACCCTTGTTCCAATCTGATGCGTCCTTAGCGCTAAGGCCAGTGGGATATTGTACAAACATACGGCTGATTTTTACCGGCTGTATGTCATCACTATTGTACACGTAAACCGATTGATTGCTCTTGTTATTTTTTTCCGCTATGATCAGCGTTATGGTCTTATGTCTGCAATTAAATTTTCCTAAATAAGCGTATGACGTAAATTTATTCGACCTGAAAACTGAGGGTGTTGTCCAGGGTACCAGTTCAAGGCTGTCGTTAGCTACCACACGATACTGGTATTGAGTTGCATTAGCAGGTGTTATCGAAGTGGTTGCCAGCTCCAGTTCTGCTGCGTTATATAATTGGGCTGATAATATGCTTCCTTTAAGACTAAGGCTTAAGAAATGATGTATGTTATCTGTTGAACGTGACTTTATCCATACATCAAATTTAGGGCCATGTTTGGCATATTCAGCATTAAAAAAATAAACCCCGCTATACAACCACTTATCAGTACTATCGGCACTCATATTATGCGTAAACCGCTTCTCTTCGGCTGCTGTAGGAGCTATATGCTGAGCTATACCCCTTGTGTTAGACAGCAAAATGATTAAACCAGCGATAAAAATAAATTGCTTTTTCATGTATTTTTAAATTTAATCAAATCTGTGTTTAAAAGCATAAGCGCGCAACTAACAAACAGTAAACAACCGGGATGAGTTAGTATGTGGTAATTACTTATGGAAAACTAAAAAAGCCTCAAATCTTTCGACATGAGGCTTTCCACTAAGTAGAGGAAACACTCTAAATACAGAACTATGTAGAGAAGCTGTAATCTATAGTTGATTCTTAAAAAATCAAAAGTTGTGCTGTTTAAATAACTTTTCTTGTTAAACTATCCCGATTATGAAAATTACTTTTTTTCAACTGTTATAGAGGTCCCATTTCCGGGAGATGAATTATAATGAAGCAAATAATTAATTTGTTTTGCCCTATATTTCATGTTATTTAAACCATACCCTTTTGATTTATCGGTGATGTTAAATCCCACCCCGTCATCTGATATTGATAACGAAATTTTGTTGTTGCTCCCCGGTTTAATTATAATTTTTATTGTTCGGCATTCAGCATATTTAAAGCTATTATTTATTGCCTCCTTCGCAATTAATAAAAGATTTCTTTTTTCTGTTTTTGAAATACTTTGGTTACCAATACCTTGCTCAACCTGGTGTTCAAAGCTTATTTGATTTGCATGGGCAATTGGGGCGGCAAACTTCTGAATTCGTTCCATTAGCTCATCAATATTGTCCCGCGAATCTTCCAATACCCAAAGCATGTCCCGAAGGCCAACGGCGGTACTGGTTATCAATTTTTCAATTTCATTTAAATAGGAGATATTTTGTTTTTTTTCGATAGCCAGGTGAGTAAATATTTTAATGGAGTTTAAGGTGCTGCCAAGGTCATCATGCAGGTCATTGGCGATGTCTCGCCTTATTCGCTGCTGGATTTTAATTTGTTTAATACGGTAGGAATAAATGCCGTATAATATACAAAAAATCAAAACGATTATTATTAGTTTAAACCATAACGTTTGGTACCATTTGGGCTCAATGTTTACAATAAGCGTTTTTGGATAGCTCCAATAACCATCCTCATTCGCTGCTTTTACCTCAATAGTATAGGTGTTTGGAGGGAGACCAATAATATCGATCAAATCGCGATGGTTATTATTTATCCAGGTCGTATCAATTTCCTTTATACGATACTTATAACTTACCCGCTTTGGATTGTCATAGTTTATTCCGATAAATGATATTGTTGTTTGTAGCCAATTACTGGGAATTATTAGCGGTTTTGTATAGGGACCTGTATTGGCAATATTTTGGCCATTGTTGAGCTTTACCTCAACGCTCTCATAATATAAAATAGGCGGAGTTTTATTTACAATCATCTTAGCGGGGTCTATCACGGTAAAACCATTGATGCCCCCGGCATAGATTTTACTATCATAAATTGTAGAAGTAACCTCTTCAAAACTGTTTGATTGCAACCCGTTTTCGATATAATAATTCTTAAATTTTTTTCTTTCTATATCATAAAGCGATAGACCATTATTAGAAGTCACCAGTAAACTTGAATCATTGATGTTG
This sequence comes from Bacteroidota bacterium, assembly GCA_030775685.1. Lineage (GTDB taxonomy): Bacteria > Bacteroidota > Bacteroidia > Sphingobacteriales > Sphingobacteriaceae > Mucilaginibacter. Next base: position 9,900 of record JALYIP010000081.1, on the reverse strand, counting down.
AAAATGTTGTAAACACCTTCGTTTGATAGTCCGTCTTTTTGCCTGATAAGCTTCTTGATTTTCAGTTTGTCATCCAGTTGGACAATACCATTTCCATAAGCGGCAATCCAATAACTGCCGCCAGATTCGCACATATCAAAAAACAAATCGAGTTTTGGGTATTTTTTTTCTGAAACAAAATCTATGGCCTTTGATACGGTGAAACTATTATTTATTATGTTTATTACCTTATCTGATAAGACCCATAAGTTTCCGCCTTTGTCGCGATAAATATTATTAACAGTATTGGATGCCAGGGAGGGCATTGAAGATGTATCAATTTTTCTCACATAGTGTCGTTTATAATTCCAGATCAAAATACCATCGTCACTCTCTGTTCCCATTATTACTACAGAATCTCCCACAAAAATATGGCTGTTGATGGTGTAAGTTTTATACTTTTCGAATTCCGGATAAATGCTTTCGATGGAATTAATTGTCTTGTTTTTAAGTATATTCAACCCTTGATCGCCGGAAAGAAGAACCAAATTGTTGTTGTTTAAAAAAATATGATGATACAGGTGTCCCCTGTCTAACGCAGTAAAACTATTATCCGAATGATTTACTAAAATTAAGCCGCTGCTTAAACCACACAAAATGTCTTTGTCTGGTAACACACAGATTGAGCGCATATGCTCGAGCTTGTTTCCTGTTTTCTCATCATAGTAATATTTTGCAAAAGGGCTGGTATTGGTTTTCATCATCCCAATCCCTTGCTGGCAACCTAACCAAATCTTGTCGCCGTCAATGTAAATTGATTGAGCATAGTTGATCCATTTGCTTTCAGCTTCGCCGATACTTTCATCATAAACCACATAGTTATTTAGCCCGAAATTAAACTGATATAAATGGCCATTACCGGAAATCATTATTTCTTCCGACCCGATTGTTTTTATTGCATCTATTGGGCAATTATTTAAAACTTTTAAATATTTAACAGGATTACTGTCAATTGTTAATGAATAATATTTATCGAAATAAACTCTTCTCACCCCCTGATCAGTGGCAAACAAAATTTCATTGTCATTAACCAGCGTGAAGTCGTTAACACGAATATTATTACTTCCTAAATGGTCCCCAAGGTCGTTTAATTTAATTTCCGCTATCTCCTTCATACTGGTTCCGTTATAAATAACAATACCATAGCCGGTATAACAAACCCAAACGTTATTAAAATTGTCTTTTCCTACGCAATTAACTTCAAAATTACCTGCTGTTTTTGTGGCCTTGTTCTGAATTTTTGGTGGCGGAATGAATTGCCAGTTTTTAGTGTTTAGTATCTTTAAACCACGAAACGAACCTATCCATAAGTTACCTCCGCAATTTGCCATAGTGATGTTCCAGTCGTCATTGGCGTAATTTGGAATAGGTACGTTTTTAATTACATCACCATTTAATGTATTGATGATATGCAATTGATCCCGGTTCGGTAAAACCCAAAGGGATTTATGTGCCGTATCTTCAATTAGTTTACGTACATCCGGTCCGGAAATCCGGTGTTTTGGCGACGATTGTTTAGTATACGCCAAAAAGGATTTACCGTCAAACCTGGTTAAACAATCTTGTGAAGCGATCCAAAGAAAACCATTTTGATCTTTGAGAATTTGTCGTATATTGTAGCTGGATAATCCGTCGGATTGCCCGTATTTCACCAGAGATACCCTGACTTTTTGCTGCGCGAAAGATTTTGTACCTAAACTAACTAACAATAAAACTGCGATATGGAAAACTCCCCGAATGGTCAAAGTAATAAGTGGTTAATTATCTTTCTAATTTACGCAGATTTTACCACAAATGAAAAGCTGCCCATGATTGATGACATGAAAACTATGGTGAACAGCATGCTGGGTGATATAATAACTACTCCCATAAATAATCAAACGAGAATGTTTGTTATTTTGAATAGTATTAAATATATATCTAGAGGAGGGAAAAATAAGATTGATAACAGGGCAGCTTTTTTTAAGATTGGAAAGGAAGCGAATGGGTTTGGTAACTGTATAGAACGTTGTGAGTTGCTAGATCCAGACAAACTCCGTGAAAACAAACACGATATTGGAGTTTTACAAAAAGTTCAGCAACTAACCGCAGTATTGAAGCACACGGAAGTTCACCCGGATGAGCAGGTCTTTCTGATTACTTGGGACCATGGCTCAGCGTTCGGAATTTTCAAGAAAGGTTCGCGAAACCACAAGCTCACTATTAAGAGTGTTAGAAGCGAGATCGACCAAAATCTATCTCAATTCCCGTTTATAAAATTATTTTGGGATCGTATTAACGAAAAAGACCAGAAAGGCTTCTTAAGGAAAGATCTAGGGGAAAACAGCTACACCACTATCCAGTTAGGGCATAGTCTTGTAAAAGCAAAAAATACTGCCAACAATCAGAAGTGGCTTCAATACCATGAAAATAAAAAAAGCGAATTTGTGTACAATGCGAAAATCGCGCAAATAAAACTCATTGATGAAAACAAAAAAGCTACTAACGTCAAGCCGGACGTTGATTTAGAAAATATTTTAAAGAATGTTACACGGGTGAGAACTTTAAAGGTAGAACCAAGAGCCGCAGAAATTTTAAAAAACCGTGAGTTGGCTCAATGTCTGGAAGGTTGGTTGGATACTAAAAAAGTAGCTGTTTTATTAATGAGCAATTGCTCGATGATGAACTTGCACACCATGTATGCGCTTAAAGATCAGGTTGAATGTTTGGTTGCTCCACAGGGAAGTATTGATATACCAGGTTATAATTTAAAGGATATATTCACAGCAATAACAAATTCAACGGGGGAAATAATTAAGTCAACTGAATTGGCTATAAAGTGTGTGGAATCGATAGAAAATTCTTACTCAAAAGCTAAGGCCTTAATACTTGACAGATCGGAACCCGGGGTTATCGAGCGATATAAAATATTCGCTGTCGATTTAAGCCGGAAAATAGATGGCAATAGTTGTCTAGAAAACCAAATAAATTTATTTAAAAGTCTATGTGGAAAACTTTTCAGCCTGTTACGTGACCCAACTGCACAACAAGACCTGAAATACTTTTTCAAGTATATCAGGTCCGTTTGTTTTGATTTTAGCGAAGGTTTATATCAAATGATAGACATCGTTAATTGGTTAGAAAGTGTAAAAGAAGCCAATTTTTTGCTTGGCGATCAGATGATTCTGTCACTGCCATCACTGCCAGTTGCAACGGCTATTACTGAATTTCTAGATTCTGTTTCAGCTAAAAATAAAAATTTAAATAATATCGTCTTGAAGTCTTCAGGAGGTGAAAAAGCATACACTATCGAGAATAGCACCACTCCGTGGCCCGCAATTGGCTTGCTTCCAACAGGCTATAGTATATTTTTTCCTATAATTTATCGTTCGGTTATTGATCCCGATCTAATTAATCTAAAAGATAGTATTTCCGATGATCCATTGCTAACCGAACTAGAAAGCTGGCGTGATTTTCTTGGTGAAATAGATCCTAATCTCAAAAATTTCTTTGTGGAACTTTCTTAATCAATTTGCCTACCTTTTTCTGCATCGGACGATAAATTATATGCTGGTTTATCGGCCGACATCCAAATTCTACTGTTTGGCTGGTCGTAATCAAGAGTAAACTGGGTTGGCAAAGAACTTATGTCTTGAAATTCAATGTCGGTAGCTTTGCTAAAAATACCGGAATCACCCACCGCTGCGGTTATTGGTACCTCAACGGCCCCAGTGTTCGTTTGTATGTTAGCGGCATCAGGGGCGTACACCAGTTTTATAGTTAATGTGCCTTTATTTGTTACTGTAATTGGCCCGGCTGCTTTAAATTTAAAGATTGTGCCGGTGGAGATTGCGAATTCCCCTGGCTGTAATGTTGTGAATCCATCTTCCGGTGCCATTGGTCTTGCTCCGGCCTTTTTTTCTTTTCCCATGATTTTAAATTTTATGTTTTATACTTAATTAAATTATAGTTCGTAATTAAATTTTCATTCTTATATACCTCAACACACCACCAACCCAAGCTTTATCCCCTCCAACACCATCCCCGTGCGGCTTTTTACGTTTAGCTTTGCAAACAACGCTTCCCTATATCCATCAATCGTTTTTTCTGAAAGAAACATTTTTGATGCTATTTCTTTATAAGTGAAATCGCTGCAGGCTAATTTTAAAAAAGCTTTTTCACGGTCAGTAAGCTTAATTTCCTCATCATCCCGTTTTCTTAGTAGCCTTCGGTAATGCACGCTAAGCGAATCACTGTTGTAGTAGCCCGTTTCCCGTACTTCCCTCAACGCCTTTTCAAGCTCTCTCGGATGCACATCTTTAAGCAAATAAGCTGAACATCCTGCTCTTAACATCCTCAAAATAGAATGATCATCCTCCTTCATCGATAACGCCACTATCTTTATCGAAGGATAATCTGCCGTTATTTTAGCAACAGCCGAAGGACCATCCATTACGGGCATTTGCACATCAATTAATATAATATCCGGTAACGTTTTAAGTGCCCTGACATTTTTTAACAGCTCTTCGCCATTTAATGCTTCAACAACAACTTCAAAATCCTTAAAGGAATTTACTAAACTAGATAAAGACCCCAGAAATAATTGCTGATCGTCGGCAATGCCTATCGTTATTTTCATTGGAACATTTTGTGACTTCAGATGGTAGTAGGTTGTACTAGTGCAAATTAAACATCCATTAATATTGCTGTTCTAATATCCAAATAAATAATCGCATTTCAAAGACGGTTAACAAAGCTTTTTACTTATCTAAAAGCCAGTACAATTATAAATGTCCCAGCCCTATTTCAATACCGGAAATTTCCGGTTTTATTATCGGTATTATTCCTCTTTACCAGCCTGTTACAAGCCATTTACCTTTACTGCAACAAAATTTAGCAATAATCCAAAAACACTTAAAGCAAAAATCGAACATGAAAAAGATCACAATTACAGTAGTTTTTAATCAATGGGGGCATGGATACATTAATATCATTCCGTCTGATTACAATGAGTGGGACCCGACCAGCAGCTCATCAAAGGATTACAACCTGGATCCCGGAGATTACTCATTTATTTATAGTACTGTTACCGGTGGAGGGGGGACGATCTCTATAACCGACAGCGCCGGCACTGTGCTTGCAAGTAGTCCTGTAGCAACAGGTATGGATCAGGGAAATTTTAGATTAACAATTTAAAAAATCTTCATCATGAAAACGTTCCCCCTAATAACAATTTTTATATGCTGGTTTGCCGTAGCGCATGCACAACAACTTGCTCCTGCGGTTAAAAACAAGACCCTGGCTAAAGATAGTGTTAAGGCGAAATCGGCAAAAGCCGATTCTTCCAAAACCACAATAAGGACAGCGGCTGACTTAAAAAGCGGTGCAAGCCAGGATGTATTAGCCAGCTTCTTTAAATTGGCTTATCAGAACTTAAGCGATGGACATCACTTCCAGTTTACCTCGTCTTTATTTGCTATCAAAGCGAAAACAGATACCACACTATGGACTGATACCAAATATAAAAACAATGTTTTCCTGCGGAACTCTACTATAGGATTTAATATAGGGCTGGATTCAACCAATAAATTCAAGAGCGCATCATTGTCGTACAAATACGCGATCATAAATAATCGTGATAAAAGTGTTTTTGATTTTGCATCGTCTGGTCTTTCGCTTGATTCAGCCCTGAAATTAACCAATCATTTATATCGGCGGGCTTTACAAAAATACTTTAATGAGCATCCGCGCAACCATGGCTATGATACAGCAGTGAATTATATTTATCATCATGGATCCAGGCCAAAGTTGGGCAACGTTCCAGCTAGATTTAAGAATATCTTGGACTCGATAAAAAATATCACAGATTTTGAGGCAATTAAAGGCATCAAGCCGCTCGATTTGTTTGATACATTGAAAAATAAATATAACTTCTTGGCAAACCTGATGAGCAAAACATCGCTTTGGACTGCTGGCATTCAGGTATCAACCAACCAGGTAAACAAATTTTCGAAGCTTGATTTTAATACGGAATATCAAAAAGGTATAACCCGTACCAACACGAGTATGGGCCTGGAATTGGATATAAAGGGCAACTTAGATATCTATGATACAACCGCGATGACCCAAACGTACAATCGAAACGTGCTCTCCGGCTCGGCGGGAATCAACTGGATTATCTACAAAGACAAAAAAACGCAAAAGTCATATGTTGAGTTTAAGCCTGCCCTGGCCTACAATAATGTTTTGAATGGGACGCTACCTGGCGAAACCAAAAGTAAATTTACGGGCGATGGTATTTTAAGATTCAGGGTTACAGATAACCTTTGGATACCGTTCGATGTAAAATACGATCCTAAAGTCGGCAAATTCTTCGGCTTCCTAAACATCACATCCAACTTTGATTGGCTGGGTGCATCAAAACCAAAGAGTACAACGCCCAATTAATAACTAAACCCAACCATCATGCCCGACATAAAATGCATAACCCCTGACTGTCCAATGTGGATTTCGGATCCTTGCGTTAAAACAAACGCGTTATTCCAAATCAGGACAGACCTTTTGGATCGACTGACAAAGGATCCCGCAGACAAACTGATACCCGCCAGCATTAATCATGTTGATTCGCTTATTGAAAGCGAATTAGGGATCCAGGATATCCACGCCCAGCACCAGCAATTCAAAAATTCAGCGGGAGGTTCGGGCACGTTCCACCTTTTTACCCTGGTTTGCGTGCTTGGACATAAAAATCAATATGACCTAAAATGCTAAAGCTATGGCAATCAACGATACAAATGTAGTTTCGGACCCATTTTGGCTCAATGTTGGGGCCGAAGAGGTTTACAATTCAACCCAAAACAGGAAGGACGCTGTTCAAAAATTGCAGGCCACCATTGCGTGGGTTTTTACCGTTTACACGGCCACAACAATGGGCTCAGTAGTCTTTGCGAAAAAAGACGACTGGAATATTTACTCCCTGCTGTTATTGGGTTTGGCCTTTATGGGTCTAACCATCGCATATTGGCAGGCAATGGTTGCCGCCTTCCCTGTCCCCGAATCATTTTACGCAGCCGATCCTGCTTCGGTAAGAACTGCTTTTAACAAGGCGGCAAAGCGAAATAACATCCGGTTCAAATCTGCGTGATACTTACTTCGATCGGTGTTTTTTTATATAGTATAGGATTGTTGACCCAGTTTGGGTCGCCGGTATTTAAAAAGTATCTCGGGGGGACTGCAACATGCACAGGGTTAAGCGCCACATCTGTTAAAAGCAATAAGGCTAAAACAGTTATCTTAAGAATATGCTCCACGAAAAATTCGTGGAACCAGGTTTTGGTTTTGCACGATACGATGGTAAACAAAAAGAAGATTACGGATACCATTGCTGTGGACAATTGCCGGTTAGGTAAAGAACATTGGGTGTTTGTTGACTCCACAGCAACCTGTATTTTTAAATTTAAAGACCCGGCAAAACAGCACTTATATGCAATTATTAACAGGGTGGATACTCTTCTAAAAGGGAAACTGGTGCAAACTAATAAGTTACAGTGTCCTATTTATTAAGGCATTTACTAACCCATCGGCAAAATAAACTCGGCCCCAATAATCGTAGGTGTCCGCATTCGTTTAAACATTTCTTAGGACGGGACAATAAACACAAAAAGCCTCAAATCTTTCAACTTGAGGCTTTCTATTTAAAAGTAGCGGGGAGCAGGATCGAACTGCCGACCTCAGGGTTATGAATCCTGCGCTCTAACCATCTGAGCTACCCCGCCGGGTTATTATTATCGATGGTTCCGAAAAAGGTTTGCAAATATAGCAGAAATTCGCTTTCTTTAGAAAAAATGTTAACATTTACAGCTTTACTGGTATTTCAATTATAAACCCAAATGTCTGAAAAGAAGAAATTTAATATCGAGTATGAAATAAAATCATCTCCACGGATCCTGTATAGCTTTCTGAATGAACCTAATGGCCTCACGCAATGGTTTGCCGATGATGTAAGCGTACGCGACCAGGTTTATACTTTTACCTGGGATGACGAGCAGCAAACAGCCAAGCTGATAGCCGTAAAAGAAAACAAATTGGTGCGCTTCAGGTGGGTTGACGACGATCCGTCGTACTATTTTGAGATGGAAATAATCCAGGATGAGCTAACCAGCGATGTCGCCCTCAGCATCACCGACTTCGCTACAGACGATACCCTGGGCGAGCGTAAGCTGATTTGGGATAACCAGATAAAATACCTCATCAGCACCTTAGGCGCATAAAGAAATTTAATTATTCTACTTTTGTATGGTAAACGCCACATGTGTCGTTATTAGAGCGAAATAACACATGAAGGTGCCCCGTTCAATTTATTTGGGGACAGCGTTTTAGCCAAACAGGTTGCATTAATGAAGAAAATACATCTTTTAGTACTAAAATCTTTTATCAGGCCCTTTATTGTCACCTTCCTGATAGTGATGTTCGTGTTGTTGATGTTATTTTTATTTAAATACATCGACGATCTGATTGGCAAGGGCTTCGAGTGGTATGTTATCCTCGAGCTGATGATGTACGCTTCTGCCACCAATGTGGCCATGGCCCTGCCCCTGTCTGTTCTGCTATCCTCTATCATGACCTACGGCGCCCTGGGCGAAAATTATGAACTGGTAGCTATTAAAGCTGCTGGAATTTCACTGCGCCGCGCCATGTACCCCATGTTGGTGGTGATCTCGGTTTTAAGCGTTACAGCTTTCTTTTTTTCGGATTACATGCTACCGAAGGCCAATCTTAAGTATTTCTCGTTGTTGTATGATGCCCGCCAGCAAAAGTCAGCTAATTTTCTGCCCGAGGGGGTTTTCAGCAGCAGCTTCCCGGGGTATACCATCAGGGTAAACAGGAAGGATCCCGACGGGCAAACCCTGTATGACATTATGATCTATAATAAAAATGCAGCACAAACCAACACAGAGGTATTAATTGCAAAGTCGGGCAAAATGTACCGGACGCCTAATGGCGAGTTCCTGGTGCTAAAGCTTACCGATGGCGTAAAATACTGGGAAGACAAAGGCGAAAATAATTTTAACTTTCGTCAAAAGCTGATCCGTTATCGTTTTAAGGCAACTGAGCAAAAGTTTGATATTTCGGGACTTAAAATGCACCGTACGGATGAAGCCGAATTTAAATCGGCCTATCAGATGATGGATTTAAGTCAACTAAAAGACAACCAGGGACTTACAGGCAGACAGATTGACAGCGGCGCCCGGGAGAACTTTAAGCTGATCTCGGCCTATATAAAATACTTCACCACGCAGCTGCTTGCAAAGGATACGAGTAAAAAGGCTGCAAGGGACACGAGTAAAAAACATGCAAAGCCGGTGATTGCAGGGGCTCCCCTTACCGGCTTAAAAGATTATGAGCAAGTGGCTGCAATTGCCAATGCAACCAGCGAAGCCAAATCCATCCAGGACCTGCTGAAGAACCGTGCCGAGAGAGACGCCGAGCTTCACAAAAATGTGCGCAGGGCCAAGCTGGAGTACCAGAAAAAATTCACCCTCTCAGCGGCCTGTATTGCGCTGTTTTTAATTGGGGCGCCGCTTGGTGCTATTATCAGGAAGGGCGGCCTTGGCTTGCCCGTAGTGGTTTCCGTCGCATTCTTCCTGATATTCTATATCATATCCACTATTGGCGAAAAATCTGTTAAGGACGGGGACTTATCGCCTGTTATTGGTTCATGGATATCCATTGTTATAATAACCCCCATAGGCATGTTCCTTTCTTATAAAGCTGCTACCGATTCCGTAATATTTGATATGGAACTTTATAAGCGCTTTTTTGCCAGGTTGTTTAAGAAGAAGGCTGTCGTCGGTTCATAGTTGATGGTTCATAGTTCATAGC
>JALYIP010000080.1 GCA_030775685.1 Bacteroidota bacterium | reverse complement strand
CGTAAGGACTTCCAAAAGTTGAAAAAGTCTTAGCGACAGCCATGTTGAATCCAACCTGCTCAATTGTTGAAACCCGCAGAAAAGTATTTTTTTGGAATTTTTCGATTTTAACATGGGTTAAACTTATTGCAGCGGCATAGCCCGATGTTTGTCATGTCCTAAACAATTAGGCATTGAAAAACATGAAAACAGCAATAATAATTATGGCAATGAGTGTATTAGGTTTTACTGCTCAAGCCCAAAAAACAACCAACAGAAATTCTAAAACTATTGTACTTGTCCATGGCGCATGGGCAGATGTATCTTCATGGGATGCAGTAGTACCGTTATTAAAAGCACAGGGTCATGAGGTTATCGCGGTTAACCTGGCCGGTCATGGAAAAGACAACACCTCTGTGGCGGACATTACTTTTCAAACTTACGTTGACCAGGTAAAAGCTGCTATCAGCGACCGTAAAAATGTAGTTTTAGTAGGCCACAGTTTTGCTGGCCTGATTATCAGCCAGGTTGCAGAAGAAATCCCTACACAAATCAAGGAGTTGATCTTTCTTGCAGCAGCGCTTCCGCATGATGGTGACAGCCTTTTAGGACTTGCCAAATTAGATGCAGGTTCTCATATTGGAAAATACCTGACTGTCGATAAAGAGCATGGTATGGCAATTATTGCCAAGGAGGGAGCCGCAGATATTTTTGCTGCCGACGCACCTCAACAGGTGCAGGACTACATCGCAGCTAATATTAAAGCAGAGCCATTAGCTCCTTTAGCAACACCCGTGCATTTAACTGAAAAGAATTTTGGCAGCGCAAAAAAGGTATATATCCATACTGCAAACGACCATGCAATCAGCTATCCCGCACAACAATATATGGTAAAAAACAGTAAAGTTGATAAAGTATATACGCTGGAAAGCAGCCACACCCCATTCATTTCTATGCCGGATAAACTGGCTGCAATCATTATTACCGAAAGTAAATAATTAAAAAATATTTCATGTGTTTAATGCCGAAAGCCCAAGTCCCTGAAATTGCTACAGGGGCTGGGTTTTTCCCATTGCACGAATGCGTTTGCTTGGCGGCGTTAAAAACAATGTGCAGAACGCACACAGTAGTTTCTTAGCCACAACAAAATATCAGGAATATTTCGTTTTCGCTATGCCAAGTTTTTTTATCCTTGATCGGAGGGTTGACACATTTATCTTCATCATTTCGGCAGCACCGCCAGGCCCTTGGAGCTTCCCGTTACATTTTGTCAGAATACTAAGGATATATGCCCTTTCGTTTTCCTCAATTGTCCGGGTTTCTGCCGCGGGTAAAATGCCGGAAGTGTTTTTCTGAAAGGACGGAAAGTCGAGGCCCGTAATTATGCCGCGGGTTGCTAACAGGACACTTCTGGCCATTAAATTTTCAAGTTCACGTATATTCCCGGGCCAGTGGTAATTCAGCATGGTCTGTATTACCTGGTCAGTGAGTTTGACAAGAGGTTTGTTCTCTTTATCCGAATAAAGTGCCAAAAAATAATTGGCCAGTACTACCAGGTCTTCTTTACGTTCCCTCAACGGAGGCAGCATAATAGGAAATACAAAAAGCCGGTAATAAAGATCCAAACGGAACCGGCCTACGGCAACATCTTCTTCCAAATTGCGATTAGTCGCAGCGATAATGCGTACATCTATTTTTCTTTTTTTCCCTCCGATGACATCGATTTCTTGTTCCTGCAATACGCGAAGTAACTTAACCTGCATGTCCTGGGGCAATTCTCCTACTTCATCTAAAAAAACTGTACCCTCATCTGCCTGTTCAAATTTCCCTGTCCTTTTTTCATTGGCTCCCGTAAAGGCGCCTTTTTCGTGGCCGAACAATTCTGACTCAACAAGATTTGCAGGAAGCGTGGCACAGTTTACTACGATGAACGGTTTTGAGCGGCGTGCTGAAATACGGTGGATAGCTTGTGCTACCAGTTCCTTACCGGTGCCGCTTTCTCCCATAATCAGAACGGATATGGAGGAATTGCTTATTATTTTGATATTGTTCAGAACAGCGTTCATTTTGGGACTTACGCCGATAATTTCCTTTAATTCTGCATCATCGGATTTTGAAAGAATCACTTCCTGGTTTTGTTGATGGAGATACAAGGCTACATCAATTGCAACAAGAACATCTTTTTCCCGAAACGGCTTAACCAAAAATCCATAAGGGCGGGTCGCCTTCGCGGCATTCAGTATTTCTTTACTTGAATTGGCAGATAGAAATATGAAAGGAATATTTTCTGACTTCAATATTTTTGCAAGGTCTATGCCATTTAACTTACCCTGCAGGCGAATGTCCAGCAAAACCAGGTTCGGATGCTCTTTGTTTTTTATTTTCAGCGCCTCGTCGACTGAAGCAGCCATCGGGCAAACGGTATAGCCTGCTTTACTGAGACAAATTCTCAGGCTGTTAGCTTCTATAAACTGGTCTTCAACAATAAGTATTTTGATGGTCATAAATTATAAAACTTCGATTAGGCCAAGTTAATTGTACCAATTTCTAAAAGACTGGCATACTCCAGGGCATGTTTTTTAAATGTTAAAGTTATTTTAACGCCGTGATCGTTTTTAAAGTTGACCTCGCCGTGGATTTCTCTAGTTAATCCTTTAATTAATTGAAGCCCCAGCGAAACAGGGTTTTCTTGAATTGATTTTTTTTTCATCCCGATGCCATTATCGGTCAATTCAAGCTTTAATGATTCACCTTCCTCTTGCAAGGAAACCGAAATCGCGCCATGCACGTTGCCTGGAAATGCATATTTAATGGAATTGGTTAATGCCTCATTAATAATCAGCGCCACGGGTATCGCAATCGACGCATCAAGATTTACCTGAACAACTTTTACATTAAAGTCTATGTTGTTAGAATTATCAAAACTATCTTTCAGGTATTGAATTAATTCAGGTATATAAATAGCCATATCAATAGTTTGAATATCTTCGGACTGATATAGTTTTTGATGAATCAAAGACATGGTATAGATACGATTCTGGCTAGTTTCTATAGCCTTTAGGGCGTCGTTTTTCAGGTAAGCGGCCTGTGACTGCAATAGGCTAATGATTGTCTGCAGATTATTTTTAACGCGGTGATGAACCTCTTTAACCAGCCATTCTTTTTCTGTAAGTAGTTTCTGCAATAACTCGTTGTTATGCGTTATAATTAAATTTTTTCTCTTTCTCATTGTACTCTGCCCATAAAGCAATCCTGCAATGATTAAGATCATAATAGCGCCTGCTATAATCCAGTTCCGGGTATTTCTCTCGTGATCCAATTTAACCTGCTGTAATTTTTCGTTATTTTGAAGAAGCTTAATATCTTTTTCTTTTTCTTTGGTTCCGTAGGATATTTGTAATTCTTCAATCTGCCTGTTTTTAGCAACAGTAAAAATCGAATCTTTTAGTCTAACACTTGCCTGTAAATGGTATATCGCACTATCTAGATTGCCCATAGCAGAATCGATTTTAAAAAGTGCTAAGTGGGTATTTTGAACATATTGAACATGACCACGTTCGTTATAGCATTTTAATGCATTTATCAAATAATGCCTCGCCTTGCTGTATTCCGCTCTCTTAAGATAAAAAGTTCCTATTGCATAATTTGCTTCCGCTTGGAACGAAGGGTTGAAAGAAAATTTGTTTTTCAGGAGTGCTTCCGCTTTATGGAATTTTTTTTCTGCCAAATCGTTTTCACCAAGCATTGCGTAAACTTTTCCGAAATCCATTTGAAGCAAAAGTTCTTCATTCTGATTGGCCGGTTTATATTTAGCCCTCTTTTCTAAAATTAAATTCAGAGCCTCCCTCGATTTTCCTTCTGCTATTAAACAGGTAACCATTTGATTTACGCCTGAAAATAATATATTATTTATATGATCAGCTTCCATCTTATCTAATACCTTATGATACCACTCAATAGCTGATGGATAATCTCCTAAAAACTTGTAAATGATCGCGACACGGCTATAAAAGTTTAATGCCAATGAAGAATCGCCATTATGATGCATCAAATCAATTGTTTTTAAGGCATAGAGGAGCCCTTTATTATACTCTCCTTTTTTAGTATACAACCCTCCCAATAAATCATAAGTGAATAATAAATTGGTGGTGCCCCCCTTCTTTCCGACGCTGATAATATGCTTAAACTCCGTTTCCGCCAGGTTAAACTGCCCCTGATTCATATGAATTTCTCCAATTTCCTTCAAAGTAGCCATCGCCCAATCTTCCCTTTTAAGTTGAAGGGAAAGGATCATCGCATGCTGGTCACACATTAACCTTAGCGAATCTGTCTGTTCTCCGTCTATACGAAGTACCTCTTGCAAGTACCGCCACCCCTTTAGTTCATTAAATTTGTCACCCGATTTTTTACAACCATCTATTGTTGGCGAAAAGCGCAGCATTGGGTCCAGTTTCGGGTTTTTTATACAATCTAAATATGAAAAATCAATATTAATTGCATTTTGCGATTTTGTAGTAGGTTGCTTTTTATTAAATACCTGAGCTTGTTTTAAATAAAATACTCCGCTGTCCACATGATTAATTAGCTTAGGCTTTATAAAAAAATAGATTTCTGCCAGGGTAATGCATGCGCTAGCGCGGGTGGAATCGTACTTGCTTTCATGAATCTTAGCAATATATTCTCCCGGCTGTTGCGAAAATGCCTTACTACACGATAAAATAAGACTCAAAAAAGGGATCATAAGCGATACCCACTTTCCTGTTTTTTTGCAATACTTAAGCGTACACATAGTTTTTCATATACCTAATATTTAAGACTTAAATTTAGCAATAAATTAATGTTTGAATTACGGTTGAATGTATGCCGGGTCTTTTACAGGATAGCCTATTTTAACCCTGGCTAATAATAACAATTTGATTTACCTTAAGATATTGCAATGGTTTTACTCATCATTAATATTTCAGGATCTAATTTTTTGTCGTCGGTCATTTTTACAGGTTCAAAACCCAACCTTTCAAATAGCCCCACCGGGCCATTATAATTGGTGAGCACAACAAATATTTTATTTCCACCTGCTGCTATCGTGTTTTTTATTACTTCATTTACAAGCAACTCATCAAATCTTTTTCCTTGTGTTTGCGGTAAACAGTATAACGCTTTTAGCTCACTGGATATAACATCGCTTTTGTCGAATCGATAAGAGGCAAAAGCAACCGCCAATTCTCCATCAATTGCCAGCAAAAAAGTAGAAACATCATTATTAATCTCATTAGTTAACTTTCCGTAGGAGTAATAATCATGGACTATTGAATTTATCTTTCTTCTATACTCAGAATCTCCGGGAGCCTGCCCCCAACATTGCTCTACTATAAATCTTATCAGTTCAATGTCATCGCGGG
>JALYIP010000079.1 GCA_030775685.1 Bacteroidota bacterium | reverse complement strand
TTTTCAAAATCGCAGGCAGTAAGCTTTAAATCGGCAACGTCGATCTGTCCATAAGGTTGGGTTTGCCCTTTTAAAACTACCGCAGCACAAAGCAGCGATAAGAGCACAAATAGTCTTTTCAATCAATCAGGGTTTGACGTAACGAATATAATTATTTATTTAGTTCACATTTAATTTTTTTATCGACTTAATAATTAAACCTTTAAGCAAATTACAAGTCCTACATGCTCAATACCCCGATATGGAAAATTTAAGGCAGATAAAACACCTGTACGCCCGCGCAGGATTCGGATTAAGCTTTGAGGACGAAAAGACTGCAGGAAAAAATCCCATAAAAAAGACGGTATCAGCCATGTTTAAAGCCTCCGAAAATGAGGAAGCCATTAACAGCGTACAAATCAACACGAATTATGCCATGCTTGTCAAGGGCGATAAGGATGCCAAAAAGCAGTTTATGCAAATGCAGCGTGACGAGGAAAAGGCCCTTAACGTTGCCTGGATAAACCGCATGAGCACAACCGATGCGGTATTACGGGAGAAAATGACCCTGTTTTGGCATAACCATTTTGCCTGCCGCAGTAAGGATTCCTTTTCGGCACAGCAACTAAATAATATTCAACGCAGCAACGCCCTTGGCAATTTTCGCGAACTGCTGCTGGAGGTTTCAAAATCACCGGCGATGCTGCAATTTTTAAATAACCAGCAAAACAAAAAGGGACATCCCAACGAAAATTTCGCCCGCGAGCTGATGGAGCTGTTTACTATTGGCCGCGGCAATTATACCGAGCAGGATGTTAAAGAATCAGCTCGGGCATTTACCGGCTGGGGCTTTAACAAAGACGGTCAATTTATTTTCCGACAGCCACAGCACGACGATGGCGAAAAAACATTCCTGGGTAAAACCGGTAACTTAAACGGCGAGGACATCATTAACCGCTTGCTGGAGCAAAAGCAAACGGCGGTATTCATCAGCACCAAGCTGTATAAATATCTTGTAAATGAAATTCCTGATCCCGCTCATGTAAATGCCATGGCCGATGTGTTTTATAATGGCAAGTACGAAATAAAGCCCTTGCTTGAATTTGTTTTTACTGCCCCATGGTTTTACCAGGAGCAGAATACGGGCAATTTAATTAAATCGCCAGTTGAGTTCTTGGTTGGCCTGAACCGGCAATTTTATATTACCTATCAGCGTCCCGAAGTTTTGCTGCAATTTCAGAAAGTACTCGGGCAGGTATTGTTTTATCCGCCAAACGTGGCCGGCTGGCCTGGTGGCAAAAACTGGATCGACAGCTCATCGTTAATGTACCGGCTAAAGATCCCGTCAACCCTATTAAACGGCGGCCTGATTGATTTTAAAGGCAAAGCAGACCCGGAAGAGGAGGCTTACATTGCCACCTCCCGCAACCAACAGCAGTTTGTAAATTCAAAGGTGCAGGCACAACCTGATTGGGACAGGCTTTTTCGGAGCATGCCACCCGGCATTTCAAAAATAGAAACCGCAGCTTTTATGCTGCAACCTAAGCCTGGCGATTTACTTATAAAAAATTTAAATGAAGCTGCCGGAACAAAGGCTTTGTTAATAGAGTTGGTTTCGACACCTGAATACCAGTTAACATAGCAATATGTTTAATTTATAATTAAACCCTTTTAATATGTACTTGTCATAAATACAAATACCCCGAAAATGAATAACGCAAGGCACATTAAACATTTATACGCAAGAGCCGGCTTCGGAATTCGATTTGAGGACCTGCAAGATCACGAAAACTGGTCGATAAAGAAAACAGTCCGCAAGCTTTTCAAGGCATCTGAAAAACAGGAACCTATAAATGTACTTACCGAAAATATAGACCTGCGTGTGCATCCCAAAGATCAAACCGACGAGGAAAAGAAGATGATCCAGGAGGACCGCAACAAGCAGGAAAAAGCCCTCAACAATGCCTGGATTAAACAGTTAAGCGAAACTGATGCACAGCTGCGTGAAAAAATGACGCTGTTTTGGCATAACCATTTTGCCTGTAATATTGGTAATGCCTATTATGAACAGCAATTGAATAATATTGAACGGGCCAATGCGCTGGGTAATTTTAAAACTTTACTGCTGCAGGTTTCACAATCGCCGGCCATGCTGCAGTTCTTAAACAATCAGCAAAATCAAAAGGGCCATCCCAATGAAAACTTTGCGCGCGAGCTTATGGAGCTTTTTACCCTGGGCCGGGGGCATTATACAGAACATGATATAAAAGAATCGGCACGCTCATTTACCGGCTGGGCCTATGACGGCAAAACCGGCACTTACGCATTTAGGCCCAAAGTGCATGACGATGGCGTAAAAAACTTTATGGGCAACACCGCCAATTATTGTGGCGAGGATATTATTGATATAATAATTGCCAATAAGCAAACAGCCATATTTATCAGCACCAAATTGTACCGTTATCTGGTAAACGATGTTCCGGATCAAAGTCATATCAACCAGATGGCTGATGTATTTTATAAATCAAATTATGAGATAAAACCATTGCTTGAATTTGTATTCCATTCTGATTGGTTTTATGATGACAGGAATATTGGCAACCTGGTAAAATCGCCGGTTGAGTTGTTAATCGGGTTAAACAGGCAATTTTATATCAATTATCAAAACCCTGATGTATTGCTGCAATTTCAGCGAACATTAGGACAGGTATTGTTTCGTCCGCCAAATGTTGCCGGTTGGCCGGGTGGCAAAAACTGGATAGACAGCTCATCGTTAATGTACCGGATGAAGATCCCGTCAACCATTTTAAATGCCGGCGTTATTGATTTTACAGGCAAAGCCAATCCCGAAGATGAGGCCTACCTGGCATCGGTACGCAAACAACAGTTAAACGTAATAAAAAGGGTACAGGCACAGCCGGACTGGGAAAGGTTTTTGAAGGAGATCCCGGGCGATGCATCAAAAGTGCAGGTAGCGGAATTTATGCTGGAACCGCCATTAAATAAAACAGTGATAGATGAGGTTAACACGGCACCTGATCTGAAAACAAGTATAATACAAATAATATCGACACCGGAATATCAATTATGTTAAGCCCCCGACCCCCTAAAGGGGGAGTAGAGGAGCGAGCAGAAACAATCAAGTATTAACATTTACCTCCCCCTTAGGGGTGGAGGTTTAAAACTCCCCCTTTAGGGGGTTGGGGGGCATATGGACAGGAGAAATTTTTTAAAAAACACAGCGCTTGCATCAGGTGCGTTTTTGATCCCATCTTTTTTAAAGCCGCTTGAGGCAATGGCTTTGGGTAATATTACCGGGTATAAGAACCTGGTTATAATTCAGCTCTCGGGTGGTAACGATGGGTTGAATACCATCATCCCCTATGGTAATGACATTTACTATCAAAAGCGTAAAACCATCGCTATAAATAAACCTGACATTATTCAGCTGAATGATATGCAGGGTCTGAATCCTAATTTGTCGGCACTGAAGGACATTTACGACCAGGGTTGGATGAGCATAATAAACTCGGTTGGATATCCAAATCCCGACCGGTCGCATTTCAGGTCAATGGATATCTGGCAAACAGGGAGCGAATCTAACCAGTTTTTAACTACCGGGTGGATCGGGCGGTACCTGGATTCGAACTGCGCGAGTTGTAAAAACCCGTACACCGCAATTGAGGTTGATGACACCTTATCACTTGCCATGAAAGGCGAAAAGATGAAAGGCATTGCCGTGCAGGACCCTTACAAATTATATCAAACTACCCGTGAGCCTTTTTTTAAAGACCTGGTGCACGACCATGGAGATACTAACCTGAATGAGGATAATTTAGGCTACTTGTATAAAACTATGATAGAAACTTATTCATCTGCAGATTATATTCAAAAGACTTCCAAAACATACAACGTTACTTGTGAATATCCCTTAACAGGCCTTGGGAATCAGCTTAAAACGGTATCTAAATTTATAAACTCAGGCCTGCAAACCCGTGTTTATTATGTTTCACTAAGCGGGTTTGATACCCACGTAGGCCAGCAAAACCAGCAGGGGCGGCAATTAAAAATTTATGGTGATGCTGTAGCTGCCTTTATATATGACCTGAAACAATCAGGCAAACTGGATGATACCCTGGTGATGACGTTTTCGGAGTTTGGCCGCCGGGTTGAGCAAAACGCCAGTAATGGCACCGACCATGGTACCGCCAATAACGTAATGATCTTTGGCGGAAAGCTTAAAAAGGCTGGCTTTTACAACGATGCGCCAAACCTTGCACAACTGGATAACGGTGACCTTAAGTATACCGTAGATTTCCGGGATGTATATGCTACCCTGCTTGACAAATGGCTGGATGTAAATAACAGCCAGGTGCTGGGCCAAAGCTTCAAGGGCCTGGATTTTGTATAAATGGTGTTAATTTAACGAAATTCGACATAGAGGTTGATGGCACAGGGCCAAACTATCCGCTTAATTGTCCAACTGCCTATTCTTAGCAAAAATAAACGCGCTGATAATCAATATGTTTCACAGTGTTCCGGGTGTTCCACTTGTAAAAATGGAACGCTTCGCCAGCGTGGTACACAAATTAATTAAGATTCCATCTTAATTAAAAAAAGACGCGAAGTATCGCGTCTCTAAAAATTTTGTTGGCTCCCCTTTAGGGGCTGGGGGCTTTATTTCGGCATTCTCCGCATCATGTTTGCCATAGCAGCGGGATTGCTCATTTGCTTCATCACCTTACGCATGTCCTCAAATTGCTTTATAAGGCGGTTTACTTCGGTTAGGTTGGTTCCAGATCCCAGCGCTATGCGGTTACGGCGGCTTTGATTAATACTATCAGGATTGCCTTTTTCATAAGGCGTCATCGACTGGATGATGGCTTCGATAGCTTTGAATGCATTGTCATCAACCTCCACATCCTTCATCATTTTGCCAACACCAGGAATCATGCCCATCAAATCCTTCATGTTACCCATTTTCTTGATCTGCTGGATCTGGCTGAAAAAGTCGTTAAAGTCGAACTTGTTTTTGCGGATCTTCTTTTGCAGCTCAGCAGCTTCCTTTTCGTCGAATTGCTGTTGTGCACGCTCAACAAGGGAGATCACGTCGCCCATGCCCAGGATCCGGGATGCCATACGATCCGGGTGGAAAACGTCAAGCGCTTCCATCTTCTCGCCGGTACCAATGAATTTTATCGGCTTATTAACTACTGACTTGATAGACAGCGCCGCACCGCCGCGGGTATCACCATCCAGCTTGGTTAATACAACGCCGGTAAAGTCTAATCTATCGTTAAATACCTTGGCGGTATTTACAGCGTCCTGGCCGGTCATGGAGTCAACCACAAATAAAATTTCGTGTGGCTTAACAGCGGCCTTTACGTTCTCTATCTCCACCATCATGGCCTCGTCAATCGACAAACGGCCGGCGGTATCTATGATCACAACATTATTACCATTTTGCTTTGCTAACGCGATACCTTCACGGGCAATAGCTATCGGATCCTTTGATTCAAGGTTGGCGTAAACCGGTACATCAATCTGCTTGCCTAAAACCTGCAACTGCTCAATAGCCGCAGGGCGGTAAACGTCGTCGGCAACCAGTAATACCTTCTTGTTTTTGCTGGTTTTAAGGTAATTGGCCAGCTTACCGGTAAAGGTAGTTTTACCCGCACCGTTTAAGCCCGCAATTAATATAATTGTTGGATTGGTTGTTAAATTTAAATCAGCTGTACTTCCGCCCATCAACTCGGTAAGCTCATCGTTCATGATCTTAGTGAGCAACTGCCCCGGGGAGATCGAGGTCAGCACGTTTTGACCAAGGGCCTTTGTTCTTACCTCATCGGTAAAGGCTTTGGCTGTTTTATAGTTTACGTCAGCATCCAAAAGGGCCTTGCGGATCTCCTTCATGGTTTCAGCCACGTTTATTTCGGTTATTGTTCCCTGTCCCTTTAATACCTTAAAAGCTCTGTCGAGCTTGTCCGAAAGATTTTCAAACATCGTACTTATCTAATTTTGAGGATGCAAAGTTAAACTAAGATTTTTAAGATAGAAAGATTTTAGGATAACACTGCTAATTATATTGATATGATAGCATACTTATTCCCGCCATCAAAATACTGCCAACTTAAAACTGCCAACTAGTTACTATTTTTACGCCCCTATTTATAACATTATTAACTATATTATAATAAATTTGCGCCTTAACTGTTTAAGCTGGTAGCAAGGCGTATTTTGCTTTGTTATAAGCTTTTCGCTCAAATATCTGCTGCTTATGTTAAAAACCGGCCCCGGGTTATTTCTGTTATTGTTATTTGGCTGTATGTTATCTGCCAATGCACAAAATGCCGACTCATTAAAAGTTGATACCACCCAGTTAAACAAATACCGCATTGAACCCGGAAAAAACGCATTGCCACTTCGTTTTGTGCCATTACAGGTGCACCGGGAACAGATCCCGGTTACCATGCTCGATTATAAGGTTAGCTACTGGCATAAGACAGTTCTGTTTGGGTTAAACTTTAGTCAGAGCGCCTTCAGTAATAACTATAGTGCCGGCGGGATCAGCTCTATCGCACTGGGCTCCAACTTTGATTTTAAGGTGGAGTACAACAAAAACCCGCTCGATTTTACTTCCGAGCTTAACCTGATCTATGGTGTTTCTAAAAATAAGGGTCAGGGGTCGCGTAAAACTAACGACCGTATCTTTTTTGACAATAAACTGGCTTCGAAAATTTCAAAGCACTGGTCCTTCTTTGGGTCGTTAACGTTTGAATCGCAGTTTGATAAGGGATATAATTATACAACTGATTCTGTTGGACGTAATGTTTCACAGCTCATTTCAAATATCATGTCGCCGGGGTACTTAACCGAGTCAATTGGTTTTGAATATAAGCCCACCAAGTATTTTGATCTTCGCCTGGGCACCGGTACCGCTCGACAAACGTTTGTTTTGGATACAACCATTTATCACTACCAGCCTACCAACTACGGTGTGCCAATAGGCAAAACCATATTGAACGAACTGGCTTTCCAGGCTGTGGCTACTTTGGATAAGGACCTATCAAAAACAACCCACCTTAACGTACGCTATGCATTGTTTATACCATATCAACAGGCACTGGCCTACACCAGCCACCGCGTTGATCTGTTGCTTACCTCTAAAGTTAGCCGCCTTATAGCCTTTACGGTTAATGGCACCATGCTTTACGACAAAAATACATCGTCGCAGGTGCAGGGAACCGAGGGCATTGCTTTGGGAGTTATCTATCATTTCCCATAAATCCATAGCACTTCAGCTTTTACAAAAAATAAAGGGTTGTAAAGTTTAACCTCTACAACCCTTAAAATCTTTATAACGCTACAACTCTATATTAAGCAACCATCATCTGGTTAACCAGCACGCTCATGTCGGCGCGGTTACCACTTAATTTTGATATAAAATTGCTTAAGCCAAAGTCGATATTTTTAGCGTCTTTTGACTCCTTTACCAATTCCTCCATAACAGGTGTTATTAAGGTGTTGGCTGCCTGCATGGCAGAAGCGGGCTCAATACCGTAAAAATTATTCAGCTTATTAGCAAATTTATTAATGATGCTCGATACTAATGCGTTGTTGTAAATGCCTGAAAATTGAAAGAATTTTATCAAATCCTTTATCTTACCCGTCTCCAGTTGGTTTTTTAACACCTCGATAATGGAACTTGAAGCTTCATTGATTACTGCCTCATGGTATTTTGCAGGAATCGCAGGATTGTCTATAACAGCCGTCCCAGCGTTATTTTTGACAAGCATAAACAGTTTTTCGAACATGGTCAGTTAGTGTATTTAAGTAGATTAATAAATTGATAAAATTTTTCAGTTATTTTACCATTGACACAAATATATTAAATATTTATTTTGAAATTCAAAACAAGATGTAAAAATTGTTATAAATATGACAATTCACTTATTGTAAAACAAACACTAAGTAAGGTGTGTTGTACTAACACTATCAATTTAGGTTTTCAGGTTCAAATAACACCAAGATGTCATACTTTCCTGATTTAATTTCGCACTAAGTTTTAACTTATTACTTTTGTTTAAAATCCTTTCAATTATGTTGCCAAACACCGATTTTACCACCACCCAGTCATACAAATATTTGACTGACCATTACATTGACATTGTATCAAAAAGCCTTAAGGAATTATTTGAAGCTGATGATCAGCGATTTGATAAATTCTCGCTTCGTTTCGAGGAAATTCTGCTTGATTATTCTAAGAACCGCATTGATGAGCAAACTGTAGCTTTGTTGCTTCAACTGGCGCGCGAATGTTCACTAAATAAGGCAATAGATGCCATGTTTAGCGGCGAGGTAATTAACGTTACCGAAGGTCGCCCGGTGCTGCATATAGCCCTGCGTAACCGCAGCAACACGCCAATTTTGGTTGAAGGTAAAGATGTAATGCCTGATGTTAACCGCGTGCTTGACCACATGAAGGAATTTAGCGAAGCTATCATTTCCGGATCGTGGAAGGGCTTTACAGGTAAGCCTATAACCGATGTGGTAAATATTGGTATTGGCGGATCTGATCTTGGTCCTGTGATGGTTACCGAAGCACTAAAAGCTTATAAGAACCACCTTAACATGCACTTTGTATCCAATGTGGATGGTACGCATATAGTCGAAACATTAAAAGGACTGGATCCGGAAACCACGTTATTCCTGATTGCCTCAAAAACATTTACCACCCAGGAAACCATGGGCAATGCCCACAGCGCCCGCGACTGGTTTATAGCAGGTGGTGGCAAGGACGCGGATGTTGCCAAACACTTCGCGGCATTATCAACCAACAGCGAAGGCGTTGCCAAGTTTGGCATCGACACAAAAAACATGTTCGAGTTTTGGGATTGGGTAGGAGGCCGTTATTCATTGTGGAGCGCAATTGGTTTGTCTATCGCCCTGAGCATCGGTTATGAAAATTTTACAGAGCTTTTGGCAGGCGCGCATGCCATGGACAATCACTTCAAATCAACCGAGCTGGAGCAAAACCTGCCCGTTGCATTGGCATTGGTGGGCATCTGGTATAACAACTTCTTCGAAGCCGAAACTAATGCTATTTTACCTTACGATCAATACATGCACCGCTTCGCCGCTTATTTCCAGCAAGGTGATATGGAAAGCAATGGCAAACACGTGGACCGTAATGGCAAACCTGTTGATTACTCTACCGGGCCAATCATTTGGGGTGAACCGGGCACCAACGGACAGCATGCCTTTTACCAGTTAATTCACCAGGGCACAAAATTGATCCCCGCCGACTTTATAGCACCAGCCATATCACACAACCCGCTTGGCGAACACCATAATATGTTACTTTCAAACTTCTTTGCACAAACCGAAGCTTTAATGAACGGTAAAACCCGCGAAGTTGTGGTTGATGAATTGAAGAAGGCCGGTAAAACTGAAGAGGAAATTGAAAAGATAGCGCCGTTTAAGGAGTTTGAAGGCAATCGCCCAACTAACTCTATCCTGCTTAAAAAGATCACGCCGCATAGTTTGGGTTCACTGATAGCTATGTATGAGCACAAGATCTTTGTACAGGGCATCATCTGGAACATTTACAGCTTCGACCAATGGGGGGTTGAACTGGGCAAACAATTAGCAGGTAAGATCCTCCCGGAACTTAAGGACAACGCTGAAGTTAATACCCATGATTCATCAACAAACGGGTTGATCAATCAGTATAAGGAGTGGAGATAGCCCCCAACCCCTAAAGGGGAGCTTTTGAAAAATAAATTCATAAAAATGCCCGGATTGAATGCGGGCATTTTTATTTTGCTCCCCCTTTAGGGGGTTGGGGGGCAAAACTCACCTGGTATAAATGCGGCCATTTTTTACCTGTAATGAAAATTCGTTTTGTTGCAGCATCATAAGCAATCCCGTTTAAAACATCGGCGTTAGGTGCACGCTTTTCTTCAGGATACAAACTGGTTAAATCTATCTTCTGCAATACAGCCCCCGTTTTAGGATCAATTACTATGATGTTATTGGTTTTATAAACATTGGCATACAGCTTACCATCTATGTATTCCAGCTCGTTTACTTCATTTACAGCGCCTTTGTCATCATACACATCTATGAAGCCAATTTGGCGGTAATTATCTTTATCCAGGAAGTAAATACGATTGGTTTTATCATCCATGTACAGCTTCTTGCCGTCAAAGCACATGCCCCAGCCTTCAATTCCGACATTATTTGTAAAGGTGCTTAACAGTTTAAAGGTCTTTTTATCGTACACATACCCTATCTTTTCCAGGTAAGTGAGTTGTATGATCTTATCGCCTACAATAGAAATTCCTTCACCAAACACTTTAGGATCATTCATTACCTTCTGCACTGGCTTGCCGGTATTGAGGTCTACTTTGCGCAAGCTCGATTGCCCGGTAACTTCTTGTCCCGGGGGCGGGGTTAAATAGCCACCGCCGCTTTCGTACAAAAAGCCATCCTCGTAAAGTAGTCCCTCTGTATAGCAAGAGGTGTCGTGCGGGAAAACCTTGTCAACCTTATAGGTATATTCAACGGGTGCCTTTGCCGGCAACAGCACAATATTGGTAGAAACATCCTGGTTTTTGCCTGCGGTATAAACCTTTGCTGTAATCACCCTTGGGCCCAAAGGCAGGGTATCGGTTTTTAAGGCAAATACTGTTGTGTCTTTTTTTGAACCGACTTTTACAGAATCGAGCAGGTAAACAATTGAATCGGGCTTTGCACCGGCAGCATGCGCCTGGACGTTAACCACATCGCCTGTTTTATAGCTTGAGCCGGCTTCGGGGCTTATCGTTATGCCATTATCCTGCGACTTTGGGGTACAGCCAAAAGCAAATAAGCAGGCTGCAGCTATTGTTATTTTAACCTTAAGTTTCATTTTGTTGTATTTGGCTACTGCCAGAATTCCGTTTGAACGTTTTTTGTTTTTAAATATTTCTATCCCAACAATTCTTTCCTGCCAAAAATAAAGATATGCTTTACTTTTTTATAAACTTTACCTGGTATAAATGCGGCCACCTTTTGCCAGTTATAAACAGCCGCTTACCCTTTTCATCCCAGGCAATCCCATTCAATACGTTGTTACCGTTATCGTAAGTTTTTGGCCGATCAGCTAATGGATACAGGTTCGTCATATCCACCCGCTGTAATACGGCACCTGTTTTAGGGTCGATCACCAATATTGTATCCCTCAGAAAAACATTTGAATACAGTTTGTGGTCGATATACTCCAGCTCATTCACGCTGTCTATCCGGGTCTTATTATCATAAACATCTATATAACCTGTTTCATGATAGTCGTTCTTATCCAGGAACCAGATCCTGTTCGTACTGTCGTCAATAAATATCTTTTTGCCATCATTACATACGCCCCAGCCCTCTACGCCTGCGTAGTATGGAAACGTACTTAACGTTTTAAAGGTGTTTTTATCATACACAAAGCCGATTTTTTGCCGATAGGTAAACTGAATGATCTTCTCGCCGATCATTGTTAACCCTTCGCCAAAGTACTTGTCATCTAGTTTAATCACATGTTCGGCCTTCCCGGTTTCAAGGTTGTTTTTTCTAAGTGTGGAATGTCCGGCATTGCCGGTACTTTCATACAAATAACCATCATGGTATTCCAAACCTTCTGTATATGAACTGGTGTCGTGTGGGTAAACTTTTTCAACCTTGTAGGTATACTCTTCCGGGGCTTTTGCCGGTAGCAGGAAGATGGTGGTAGATGCCTCGCTGCTGTTTCCGTTCAAATACCATTTGGCAGTTATCAGGCGGGTACCAACCCTCATGGTGTCGGTGCCGAGTGTTATGGCTGACGAATCTTTTACAGACGCGACCCTTACTGAATCAAGCGAATATATTACCGAATCAGGTTTTACATTTTCAGGATTGTGGATTTTTATGACAACCTTATCGCCTGTTTTATACCCTGCTCCTGCGATGGGCGTCAGACTAATATTGGCTTGCTTTGGCTCTTTGCAGCTATATAACAGTATCATTATAAGGGCAACCGGGAATATTTTTAGTAATTTATCCATGTTACATGGCTGTGGGCCAAAATGCGTCTTCTATATGTTTTAGTATATAATTGTTATTCCTGTCGAACAATACCGATATGATATCAAACCGCACTTCGCCCTGGTGGTTCATCAGGTAAATATATTCCTCCGCCGCTTCCACCAATAATCTTTGTTTGCGGGCATCCACAAAATCCTCCGGCTCGCCAAAACCGTTGCCGGTTCGGGTCTTTACCTCAGTAAATATAATTATCTTGTTTTTATACGCAATAAGGTCGACCTCTAACCGGCCATGCGTCCAGTTTTCGTCCATAATCTCATAGCCTTCCTTTTCAAGATGAGCTTTTGCAAGAGCCTCCCCGCGGCGACCAAGATCGAGATGTTGCGCCATTATTTCAAAATTACTGAGCCCAAATAATCCGAAATGGTTTTCTCCACCTTCTTCATGTGCATGTATTGATTAAGCAGGATCTCCTGGTCGGCCTCAGCGCTGGTATTTTGCAGCTCCTTACGTAACCCCTCCAATATTTTGCCGACCTTTTGTTTTTTGAGATGGAAGATAGCGCCCAAAATGGTAGCCTTCATATTCACCTGTTCGTCATTCACCAGGATCTTGTGCATCTCGTACCAGTTTTCGCTGAGCGTATATTTTGTGGCGATCTGATTTACGGCCAGGTCAACAATTTCCTTGTCGGCATAATGTATAAAATATTGTTCGTCTGGCAGCACGCCATTCTCTACTTCCTTGCGATAAATTTCAACGAACATTTTGCACGTAGCGTTTTCAAATTCTACATCACTTAGCTCGGCTATCATAAACGGACCGATGTAGGTATTTGCTATACCATCCCAATCTATCACTTTGTTGCCATAAAGCAGCAATAGCCGTATTATTTCCTTTTCCTGTGTAAACTCATCCGCTCTTTCAATCCTTACTTCCGGCTCATCAAATTGTGGCTCATCAACAGGCGCAGTACGGAAACCTTGCTGGCCATCCTTTTTCGCTTTTGCCGACCGCATTTTGTTCAGCTCGGATAGCAGCGCGCGCTCGTCTATCTGTAACTGGTAACTGCATTCCTTTATAAATACCGATGCTTTTATTGAGTCTGGGATCTTCGCGATGCTTTCAACAATTTCCCTGATCACCTCCGCTTTTTTAATCGGATCGTTGCCGGCTTCTTTTAGCAGGATATCGGTTTTAAAGAGGATGAAGTCTTTTTTATTTTCGTCGATATGTTTCTTAAATCCGTTTGTCCCAAAGTTGCGGACAAAGGAATCCGGATCGTGTCCGTCAGGAAACAGTACTACCTTTACGTTAAGGCCCTCCTGTAAGATCATATCCAAGCCCCGGAGCGATGCCTTTATACCTGCGGCATCGCCATCATATAAAATGGTTATGTTTTTGGTAAAGCGGCTTATTAGCCTGATCTGTTCAACGGTCAGCGAGGTGCCTGATGAAGCCACCACATTTTCAATGCCTGCCTGGTGGACCGACAGTACATCGGCGTAACCCTCCACCAAATAGCAATTATCTTCTTCACGGATGGCCTTCTTTGCGAAGAAAAGTCCGTAAAGTACATTCGATTTATGGTAAATCTCCGACTCGGGAGAGTTTACATACTTGGGAACGTTCTTATCGCTTTTAAGCGTGCGACCGCCAAAAGCAATTACCCTGCCGGTAAAGCTATGGATCGGGAACATTACGCGCCCCCTGTAGCGGTCATAAAGCGAGCCGTTGTCGCGCTTAACTGAAAGCCCTGTTTCCGCCAGAAATTCTTCCTGGTAGCCGTCCTTCAGCGCCTGCCCGGTAAAGGCTTCCCATTGGTCAGGCGAGTAACCCAGCTCAAACTTCTTTATCGTTTCATTACTAAAGCCACGTTCCTTAAAATAGCTCAGGCCTATGCTTTTGCCCTCGTCGGTATCCAGCAGGCTTTCGTGAAAAAACTTAGCAGCATAACCACTTACGATCATCAGGCTTTCGCGATGATTTTCCTCTTCGCGATTTTCCGTGCTTTCAATCGTCTCTTCAACCTCTATTCCGTATTTTTTGGCAAGCCATTTAAGCGCTTCCGGATAAGTGAACTTTTCCAGTTCCATTAAAAAGGTAATGGCGGAGCCGCCTTTCCCCGACGAAAAATCCTTAAAAATGCCTTTTGCAGGGGATACCGTAAATGATGGCGTCCGCTCATTGGCAAATGGCGACAAGCCCACGTAATTGGCGCCGCGTTTTTTTAACTGCACAAACTCTCCTATCACCTCCACAATATCTGTGGCTTCCATAATACGGTCGATGGTGGGTTTGGTGATCATTAATTAACGCAGTACTTAAAGTATAATCACAAAAATAGCTTTTTTATGCCGCGTTAAAAAGGCGATTTTGCTAAAGTGATGAGGGTGTGGAATAAAAAATTTAGGACGGGTTTCGGTGTTTGTGGATTTTAAAATCATCGCCGTTTTTATTGCAGGCCTGCGACCTGCTGATATGTTAGACCCTTTTAGGGTAGGGAATAGTAACAGTTCTATTGCAACCCAAGCCCTGAAAGGGCGAAATTCGATAGCGCAGGTCGCAGGCCTGCCGTTTAATACAAGATGTGATCCTCTTCTCCCTTTCCTCAAAAAAACATACCTTAGCTTGCCAACCCACAATTTTGCAATGAAAACGATTACCTGTTTATCCGCAGCTGTTTTAATTTGCAGCTTTGCTTTTGCCCAACAAATGAATAAAAAAACTATAGCTTACCCCGTTACAAAAAAGGTTGATACTGTTAACACCTATTTCGGCACCACGGTGCCCGACCCTTACCGCTGGTTGGAGGATGATCGCGCCGCCGACACAAAGGAGTGGGTAACAGAAGAGAACAAGGTTACCCAGGACTACCTGGGCCAGATCCCTTACCGCGACGCCATGCACGCGCGCCTAAAAAAGTTATGGAATTACGAAAAATACAGCGCTCCGTTTAAGGAGGGCAAATACACCTATTTTTATAAGAACGATGGCCTGCAAAGCCAGTCGGTTTTATGGCGGCAGATGGGCGATGGAACGCCTGAGGTATTCCTCGATCCCAATAAATTCTCTGCCGATGGTACCACCTCCCTGCAGGGAATAGATTTCACAAAAGACGGCAGTATGGCTGCCTACCAGCTTTCGGAGGGTGGTAGCGACTGGCGCAAGGTAATCGTAATAAAAACCGGTGATAAAACCATGATTGGCGATACGCTGACAGATATTAAATTCAGCGGAATTGCCTGGAAGGGAAACGAGGGCTTTTATTACAGTAGTTACGACAAACCCAAGGCGGGCAGTCAGCTGGCAGGTATCACGCAGTACCACAAACTGTTTTACCATAAGCTTGGCACACCGCAAAATACTGACGTGTTGATTTTCGGTGGCGACAAAACACCCCGACGCTACATCGGGGCGTCACTTACCGAAGATGAGCGTTTCCTGGTGATTTCGGCCGCTAAGGAAACAACCGGAAATGAACTTTATATCCAGGATCTCAGGAACCCCAACAGCTTCATAATTAACGTAGTTGATAATTTTGATAACCAGCATGGCGTATTAGGCAATGTAGGCAGTAAGCTTTACATCCTGACGAATTTATATTCGCCTAATTTTAAAATTGTAACGGTAGACGCGGCTGATCCGAAACCTATAAACTGGAAGGACCTGATCCCTGCAACCAGCAATGTGCTGAATGCATCAACAGGCGGCGGAAAGATCTTTGCTGAATATCTGAAGGATGCAACCTCCCTTGTACTGCAGTATAATATGGACGGCAAACTTGAGCGCAGCATTACCTTACCATCAATAGGAACGGCAAGCGGTTTTGGCGCCAAACAAGAGGAAAAGGAAACCTATTACACTTTCACTAATTATGTGTACCCTCCAACTATCTTTAAGTTGGATATTGCAACCGGGGCATCAACTGTGTATAAAAAATCCGGCGTTCAGTTTGATCCCGAGCAATACGAAAGCAAGCAGGTTTTTTATCCATCAAAGGATGGAACAAAGATCCCGATGATCATCACCTATAAAAAAGGGACGGTGATGAATGGTAAAAATCCTTTGTTGCTTTATGCCTATGGCGGTTTCAGCATCAGTCTTACACCGGCCTTCAGCACATCGAACATTATTTTGTTAGAACATGGCGGCATTTACGCCGTGCCCAACCTGCGCGGCGGCGGCGAGTACGGCGAAAAATGGCATAAGGCAGGCATTAAGATGAAAAAGCAAAATGTATTTGACGATTTTATTGCTGCGGCAGAATACCTCATCAAACATAAATATACATCTAAGGACTACCTGGCAATTTCCGGCGGATCAAACGGCGGCCTGCTTGTCGGCGCAGTAATGGCCCAGCGGCCCGACCTGTGCAAAGTAGCGTTCCCGGCGGTTGGCGTAATGGATATGTTGCGCTATAACCAATTTACCGCGGGCGCTGGCTGGAGCTATGATTACGGAACTGCAGAGGATTCGAAGGAGATGTTTGACTACCTCTATAAATATTCGCCCTACCATGCCTTAAAACCTGCCAGCTACCCGGCAACCATGGTTACCACAGCTGACCATGATGATCGCGTAGTGCCGGCACACTCATTTAAATTTGCGGCCCGCCTGCAGGAATATCAAAAAGGGCCTGCTCCAACAATTATTCGTATTGAGACCAAAGCAGGTCATGGCGCAGGCCAAAGTACTGAACAGGTAATAAGCGGACAGGTTGATAAATGGGCGTTTATGTTCTGGAATATGGGGGTGGGGGTTAGTGATTAGTTAATTAGAGACCGGAGATTAGGGAAAATAACCTGCTGTCCACAACAACTAAATTATAACAAGCAAAAATGAAAGTTAAAGTCTTATTTTTAATCACAGCGGTATTTTTTACCTGCGTACGGCATTCGCTTGCCCAGGCAAAAAGGGACGTCAATATTGTATTTATTGGCAACAGCATTACCTATGGTGCCGGGCTGGATCCTGTAACTGAAGCGCCGCCTGCCATCGCTGTAAATTATTTAAAACAGCAGGGTAACATCGGCAATGTTGCCTTTGCAAACCAGGGCCATAGCGGCTACACCACCGTCGACTTCTTGCCTTCAACCCATGGAGTGTTTAAGGACGTGGAGCAGGCTGCACGTGCCTTTGCTAATAAACATGCCCTGTTGATATTTTCTATCAAGCTGGGCACCAACGATAGCGCCATCGAGGGGCCAACAGGCGCACCCGTGTTCCCGGAGGTTTACTACCAGAACCTGAAGGCCATTGCCGACAGCCTGTTGAAGGAATTTCCGGGATGTATCGTTATTTTTCAACATCCGATATGGTACAGCCCCAATACTTATAACGGCGCCAAATACCTGGCTGAGGGACTACAGCGATTACAAGATTACATACCCCAAATTGATCAGTTAGTTGCAGATTACGCAACAGCGTACCCAAAGCGTGTTTTTGTAGGCGACACAAAGGCATTTGATTATTTTAAGAAACATTCACTTACCGATTTGCGCCCGGAGAACGGCCATGCCGGTACGTTTTATCTGCACCCAAATAAGCAGGGCGCTGCTGCATTGGGAACATTTTGGGGCGAGGCAATAAATAAGGTGGTAAAGAAGGTTGCCAAATAGCTTCAATTGAGCTATGGATAAACAGAAGAGCCCCGATAAATACCGGGGCTCTTCTGTTTTATATAATAGCATTGTTAGTCACGATCATGACCTTTATCACCACGATCCTTATCATGTCCATGTCCCCTGTCACCGTGATCCTTTTGTTGACCGTAATGATTTCCATTATCGTGCCAATGGTTACGGTAACGTTCGTCATGGCTTTCACGAATTATAGTCTGATCATGACGGCCCCTGTAGTTGGCATATCTTGCCCTGATATCAGCATGATGTACCCACGGCGTAGGCTGATTAACTACAACCTTGTAGCTGTGATACCTGTCGAAATGATAACGTGGCGGCAATGCAACGTTACGCACCCAAACATTATTTTCATAATAAACATATTGATGAGCATTTACGTCATAATAGGCATCAACGTCGGGCATGTAATAGTAGTCCGCATGATCGTATCCTGTAGGGCCCCATTCCGGCTGGCTCCCTATGTTTAAGCTGATGCGAATCTGTGCATCGGCTAGTTTTATTGATAAACAGCTAAATATTAATGCTGCTATAAAAATTGACTTTTTCATAATATTAATTTTGTTTTTCTTTAGATATGAACTTATCGTAAGCTGTTATTTTGTTTATGGCCGGATAAGTTTGTTTATCATTACGTATTGTTTAGATATAGACAGTTTTTTATCTGTTTAGTTTAGATTGTGCCTGATACCAAACTATAACTATCTGAATTTCAGCGAATTTATTTAAATCAAACAGATTAAATCCTGTTATGCCGACTTATTGAAGAGGATAGAGAACCCAGCCACGATAATACTTTTAATTGAGTAATTCGCCTCTTTTTAGCTATTGGAATAACCCACTTGACCCAGGGGAAATAAAAAAGGCCCCGTAAAACGGAGCCCATTAAAAACATTCGCTTTATTGGCGATTAAATGCCCTTATCATCATTTGGTAAGCTCGCAATCCTGTAAGCAGTGTTGCCATCAGGGCCGGTTACCTTCTCGTAGTAAATGTTGTTAGGCGAAACATAATATTTCTTCCCGTTCAATGTTACCTTACGGCAATCATCGGGCAGCTGGTTTACAACGTCGCCAACCTGTGGGGCAGCAACATCTGCATTAGGATCGGTAACTGAATCCCCGGTGTTTAACACACCATCCTTGCCGGCAACCACGTATATTTTTTTACCCTTATCGTCAACGGTTTCTTTGTAATATACGCCGCTAAGCTCATAATACTGTACGCCGTCTATTTTTATCGGCTGTGCATCATCCGGCAAACTAGGAACGCCTGCACCAACCGGTGGTTCGGTAACCTGGTAGCCGCCATTATCATATGGGCTGTAAAACACGCCGCCATAATAATAATACAGGGATGATCCCCAGTAAAACGGATAATAACCAAACGGCAATACACCTAAATAGAAACCTAAATGCGGATAACCGTAGTAGCCTAAGCCTGTGCGATAAAAAGCACCACCATGGTAACCTGTTGAACCGCCAAGGTAGTTTCCGGTCCGTCCGCGGTATGCAACAACTGCTGCGCTGGATCGTGAGCTTACTGCAACATTGGCGCCAGTGGCAGGGCGTGAAACACCAATACCACTACTGCGAAAACCACCGCTGAAGCCGCCACCGCCGCCAACACGAATGCCGCCACCACCACCGCCGTGGCTTGCGCCACGCTGTGCGCTGGCTGAAGCAACCGCCAGCACAGAAAGCATCCCGGTTAAAAACAACCCTGATGCATATTTATATAACCTTTTCATATTTTTATTATAACTATTTAACAGAAATTTACCGGTTAAAGTATCACCGTCTTATAAATTAAGCCGGACAGTATATTAGACAAAAAACGGGTGTAAAGGTTTAATGCCCTCTCAAAAATATTAATAAGCAAATTAAATTCCTAATTCGGCCTGTACCAGTAGTTTTTATTACACAATTTCAACAGCTCCGGGCGGAAAAACAAGCTTAAATGTGCTGCCCCGCCCCTTTTCAGATACCACTTCTATCCTGATGTTGTGAAATGCAGCTATTGATTTTACAATAGGCAACCCAAGGCCAAAGCTGTCCTGCAAAAGCGACTGCCTGAATTTTTTGAACCGGTTAAATATAAGCGGCAAATCCTCCGCGCTAATGCCTATTCCCGTATCGGTTATGCTAACGATAAAGGCATTGTTTTCCCGCTCCGCCGTTATTCTTATCTCACCATCAGGATTGTTGTATTTTATGGCGTTGTTGATAAGGTTAAAAAACAAGTTAAATAGCAGGAACTTATTTACATTAACCAATTGCCAGTTAGTAGGCAGCGAAGTTTCATAGCTTATATTTTTGTCCTGCAGCCTGATGGAGATCTCGTCATAAACATCCTGCAAAATATCATGCAACGAAGCCCTATCTTCCTTTAAAAATTGTTCGTTCTCAATCTGAGAGATCAGCAGCAATGTTTTAGTGATGCTCTTTAGACGATTCAGTATTTTTTGCATCTCCAGCAACCGGGCCTTTACCTCGTCAACAATATCCTCCTGCTCAAACATATTCTCAATTTTTGATTGCAGTATAGAGATAGGCGTCATCAGTTCGTGCGAGGCGTTTGATATAAACTCACGCTCCTTTTGGAACGTACTTTCAATCGTTTCTATCATTTTATGGATGCTCAGGTCGAGGTGTTGAAAATCGGAAGTGCTGGTTTTTACTTCTTTATAAGAGCCGAAATTCGGGAATTTCTGGCCGATGAGCTTGGTCTTGATAATCAAACCTAACGGCCGCAGCACGTAGGTAGAGTAGATCTGATCAGCCATAATGGTGAGCAAGATCATCCCAACCAGTACCTGGAAGGCAAGGTTTTGCAGTGGGCGGGTGGTTTCGGTAATCGCATCAACACTGATTGCAATCTCAAGCAGGTATTTTTTATTCCCGGCCTTAAAGTTGTGGCTCAATATGCGGTATTCGATGGTGTCGTGCTCCAGGATACGCTTTTCGTCCTTTATCGTATCTACATAGCCGGGAAGTGAATCTACATCCAAACTAACGTAGTCTTCCTTTAATGGTGTATACCAGCTGGCATCGCTCTCGCCTGATTGGATGTAGCTTTTTATCCCCTGTGCATCTACTATCTTTAAGAGCTTGTCTTTTTGCTTCCGGAGCTTATTGTCCGTATAGGTTTGGTTGATCTTTTTTATCAAACTCGGCAATAGCAAAACGAAAATGGTAACGATCACCAGTTTCGAGATGGTATTAAACAGCGTAAGTTTGGTTTTAAGCTTCATTTGGGGGATGCAAGAGTCAAGATATCAAGAGTCAAGATAAGAAGTCATCATGAAGAAAATCGTTTTAAATATTTTCATCTTGATTCCTGACTCTTAATTTCTTGCCTCTCTCTTCCCTAACTGTTTATTTTTATCTTATAGCCTAATCCACGTACCGTCTCTAACCAGTCGGGCGGGGCAAAGGCATTCAATTTTTTGCGGATATTTTTTATGTGCGCATCAATATAGTTCGAGTCGTAGTCGTCATTAATAATGCTGCCCCAAATATGTTCGCTCAATTGTGAGCGCGTTAATGTGCGGTTTTTGTGCAATATCAGGTAAGCAATCAAATCAAACTCTTTTTTTGTGATGGTATTTACCTCCGTATTAAGATAGGTAATGGTGCGTTCCGTTAAGTTTATTATAAATCCGCCTAAATCAACCAAACTTTGGTTAAGCCCGAAGCGCCTCCGGGTAATCGCCTGCATCCTGCTATGCAGCTCCAGTAGCGAGAATGGCTTTGGCAGATAATCATCAGCTCCAAGATCAAGCCCCTTGATGCGGTCATACACCTCGGCCCTGGCTGTTAATATAATACAAATAGCTTCGGAATTGTTCTTCTTTGCCTCCTTAAGCAGGTCTAGCCCGTCGTAATCCGGGAGGCCAAGATCTATTAAAATAAAATCGTACAGGTTTACAGCGATCTTCTCTGAGCCCGAGACGCCGTCATAACATACCTCACAGATGTAATTATAATTGGTCAGAAAAATCTCAAGCTCACTTGCAAGGGCCCTTTCGTCTTCAATTATTAAAACATTCATATATGTGCTAGTAAAATAAGTAGTAAAATGTCATGTTAAAAAACATCTCATGTTTGTTTTTTAATTCGCCCTCTACATTCACCGGGATAGAATATTTCCAGGATGCTTCTAACGTATAATGCGGCCTGTTATAGGCTATTGGTATTTTTAGGCTGTAGTTAAGTGCATTGAACCGGCCGTTATTGTACGGGTTTTGAGGCGATCCCTCCGGAGCATGATCAATATCGTAAAGCTCAAGCTTGTTAGGGTGGTCCAGTGAATATTTGTGCACAAAATTCTGCGTGCCAAATATGGCGCTGATGGAGGGGTTAAACGAAAGGTAATCCTGGTCATCAAAAATACTCCAGCTGGTTTCAATATATTTTGAAACATTGAATGTAACCAGGAAATCGCTCGACTTGCCAAAAAGATAATCGGTGGTGATGCTTGATTTGGCGATCTTCCAATCGTAGCTATTTTTGAAATTAATGTCATTGGATGATGCCGATTTTATTACATTGGCGGCATCCTTGTTAAAGAAAAAACGGCTGTAGCTTAAGGTTCCGGTTGCTTTTTTTGAATACTTGTAAAAATAGCCGGCCCCAATGTCGATTTCATCAACAAGCGGATCGTATCCCAGTACCTTCATTGCGGATGCATAAACAAAAACTCCCGACTTTGAATTATAAATAACATCCGTACCCATAAAAGGATATTTAATCGGGCTTGTGCGTCCATAGAACCAAACATCATTCCCATAGTTGATCCCCACAGAAATTGACCGTTTCCTGATAGCCGAATCCGTATCTGCAACCGCGCGACTCCCGGGGCCATTGTAATGCAATGGCAAAGCCGATGCCGCGTTTACAGCAGAACCTATTACAGAAAGAAGCAATACAAAATAGTATTTCATTGGTTTTCGGTATAACGTCTGTTCGATCTGTTAATTGCCATTTCTCCTGGGTATTTCAGGCGGTCGTTCCAAACCTTCCGGCCGGCGCAGCCGTTTCGGCTTTACTTTGGGTTTGGAAGTTGCCGGATTATCCTCAGGTTCAACCTTTTCAGGTTTCGGTTGTTTTTTAGCCTTGGCTACTTCCTTAATTTTCTTTTTTTCGTCCTGTTCCTGCTGTTTTTTAGTTTTTGCAGTATCAGTAAACGCATCTGCAAAAGGCAAACTTATCCGCAATTTATCAGAAACAAAATCAAAATGATGCTTTTTTATTTTAGCAGATGATAAACATGGTGCAAATATCAATAACAATACAATATACGCAAACCACTTTATCATTGAGGAGTAGAAAATGTTAAAATTCTTTTCAAACAGTAATTAATTAAGCCTTACTTATTTAATTATTCGGCGTTAATACCATCGAATAACGGTGCCGGCGTTACAAAGTTTAAATTGATCGGAATTTATATATCTGAGGTTTATTATAACAGCCATATTAGTGTTATACATACACTAATATGGAATAAAAATAACTTATATTTAGTCAAAAGAAAAAATAAAAGTTTAATTGATGCTTATATTTTTTGATGTGTAAACGCGGTCATGATCATCAATGATCACGGCTGCCATTTGATTAAGCTGGTTAATTAAATACAAACCTGCATTAATGCCAATTGACAACACCGGGGTGGCCATTGCATCGGCAAACTCAGCAGTGGTGCTCATAATGCTTACACTTTTAATTTTACTTACCGGGAACCCTTTTTTCGGGTTAAATGATCCTAATAGTTTTTTGTCGATCACAGTAGCGTGCTTATCGGTATTCACTGACGTTGCTACGGCCATATTGCTGATATCGACATTTGCAAACGGCACGTTTTCCTGCGACGGATCGGCAGTTGCGACGGTCCATGGCTCATTATCAGGCTGAAGACCCCAGGTAAGCAAATCGCCGCCTGAATTTATTACGCCGCCGCTAACGCCCTGCAGCTGCAGTATGTATTTTGCCCTGTCGGCAGCATAGCCTTTACCGTTAGCCGCAAAGCTGATGCGCATGCCAGGCTCCTTCAAAAACACTGTTTGAGCGGCGGCGTCAATTTCAACATTTTTATAGCTTACTTTAACAGCAGTTTTTACAGCAATTCCGCCATTCTGATTGTCTGAATTATTGTCTTTATCTGCAGTAAGATAGGTAATATCAAAAGCGCCGTAAGTAAGTTCTGATATTTGTAAAGCACGATCGATCAGTTTAAAGATCTCTGCGTTTGTTTTTACCGGTTTAATACCTGCGTTGCGGTTTATTGTATTAATTGCGCTGTCTTCACTAAAAGCACTCAACAGTTTTTCAACCCTGTTAATCTCTGCAACAGCATCAGCAATTCGCTCGTCGGCCCACGATGGGTTATTTCCAACAACACTAATCTCAAACTGGTCGCCCATTAAGCGTAAAGAACGCCTGAAGATGATAGAGTTGTTATGGGAGATACTTTTTACAGCCAGCATACGCGTTAATTTTTAAACGTTAAACCATTAAATTTTAGGCCACTTTATTATTGGTTTTGTAGCCAACAATACAGAATACTGCTAAAATTCATATCGCTAAAGTAGCTGGGCTTTATGAAAATGAGATGAAAACCCCATTTCGATATCTGTAAAAGGGAACTTTCTCCATACCCGAAGCATAAAAAGACAAATGCATGACAGGGGCAAAACAATAAAAAGAAAATCACCGCGGCTTAGCGCGCCGCATTGAGCACGCTCTTTATCAGATGCGCCTTATCGTCGGTTAATGTAACTTGCAGATCAGGCTGCAATAGGTTATTCTTTAAATCACCGCTTGGTCTTATCCATTGTTTTACACCAAAAAGCAGGTTTATTTTAGTATTGGGCAATTTGGTATTGTACAATTCGCCAAACCCATTCGGGTGGCCTATCATTGGCGTTTCGCCGGCTATGGTGGCCAAATGGTTGTCTTTTATCCAGGTAGCCATCATCATGGCACTGCTAAAGGTACCGTTACCAACTATTATAAATACTTTCCCTTTAAATCGGTTGTCGTTATGCTCTGGTGGAAAGGTAGTGTCTGATGAAAAATGAAAGACTTTCCCCTCAGGTGCTTGTTTATAATAATCATCCGCGTCAACCTTCCATGATTTTAAGAGGTCAATATAATCCAGGCTCCTTTTGAAATTCGAACTAAACCCCGCATAAGGCTTGTTATTAAAACCATCTATTAGCATCCTCCCCACAACGGATTGTCCGCCACTATTTTTGCTAATATCGATAAAAAGGTATTCCGGATTATCCTTGTTTACCTGTTCAAATATCGCCGAGATCTTTTTTTGAATAGAATCGATTTGTTTTGGCGGGATGTTGAATGAGCACGCATTAATATAGCCCGCACTGCCAACTTTTTGATAGGCAATTGCTTCATCGCAGGCGTTGTCCCAGCCGGTCTGCTTGTTCAGCTCATCCTTCCAGGTTTTTAGCGAAACGCCTGCTATTACAACATTCCGGCCGTCAGCGGTTTTAACAACGTAGCTTTTCTGAACACCCGGCAATGCCCAGGTATACAGGTATCCAAATTGCATCAGTGCCTTTTCTAAACGCTGATCGGCGTAGCCTGAGGAGAATAAGGCGCATTGATCGAGCAGTTCGGCTATAGGTTTATTATCGATTTTTGTGATGATGTCTCCGGGATTGAGAACGCTACCCGTAGCTAATACCTTCTCAACCCGGTATGTGTTGCCGCGCCTTGTTAATGTGATTGGTAAAAATACGTCATCATGCTGATAACTTGCCCAAAGAAGCTTTTCGGGTAAATAAACCTGGGCATGCTCGTCGCACAAGTGCGCAATAACCGGCTTAATCAATTTTAAAAAGGCGGTAGCGGTGAGGGAGTCGGTTAGCTTTTTGTCGATAGCACTAAAAAGCTGATTATATTGCGCCCGGCTAAATTCGGTATACGGATCAACATGAACAGTATATAACTGATTTTGCAAATAGGCGAGATCGCCTTTTAACGCAGTCGCAGAAAATTTAGGCTCATTAGGCGCCTGTCCATAAACGTAGCGTGATGCCGTTGTGATAACCAGCAGCAGGAATATCAGTCTTTTCATTTGCGTAATAGACGGGCGTTTTAATAAAAACGTTGCACCGCAAATGCCAATAAAAATTAAGCTACGGTGCCTTCCTTCAACTTTTCTGCGTTTTCAGCAAATTGCAGCGCTTCCATTATGTCCTGCAGGTCGCCGTTCATTACGCCGGTAAGGTTGTATATGGTAAGACCGATGCGGTGCTCGGTTAACCGACCCTGGGGATAATTGTAAGTACGCACTTTGGCAGACCGGTCGCCTGTTGATACCATGGTTTTACGTTTTTTGGAGGTTATTTCCAGGTGCTTTTGCAGCTCCATTTCATAAACCCTCGAACGCAATACTTGTAAGGCCTTATCGTAGTTTTTTAGTTGCGATTTTTGATCCTGGCACTGGGCGACAATGCCTGAAGGTATGTGTGTTAAACGTACCGCCGAATAAGTTGTATTTACAGACTGTCCACCCGGACCAGATGCGCAGAAAAGGTCCTTACGGATATCGCTTACCTGCAAATCTATATCAAATTCGTCAACCTCGGGTAACACAACCACGGTAGCAGCCGATGTATGCACACGGCCCTGGGTTTCGGTGTCAGGTACACGCTGTACACGGTGCACGCCCGATTCATATTTTAAATTGCCATAGGCGTCCTCGGCATTAACGTTGAACACAATCTCCTTGTATCCGCCTGAAGTGCCTTCGGTATAATCAACCAACTCGGTTTTCCAGCCACGGCGTTCGCAATAGCGCATGTACATACGGTAAAGGTCGCCTGCAAAAAGTGCAGCCTCGTCGCCGCCGGTACCACCGCGAATTTCTACAATTGCATTTTTAGAATCTTCCGGATCTTTAGGGATCAGCATCAAACGGATAGTTTCCTCCATTTCATCCTGTTTAACCAGCAATTCGTCAAGCTCCATTTTAGCCATTTCGCGGAACTCTTCGTCCTTTTCGGTAGCTAAGATTTCCTTATTGCTGTCAATATTACTCATGATGTTGCGGTAAATGTTGTACTGGTCAACAACCTTGGCAAGATCTTTATATTCTTTATTTAATTGGGCAAAACGCTTCATATCAGCCATGGCATCAGGGCTGCTTAACTCGGCTTCAACATCCTTCCAGCGTTGAAATATCGCTTCTAATTTCTCTAACATAATTTTGACCGCTTATTTATTGGTTGCGGTAATTCTGCTGTTTAAACCAAAATTACACATTAAACAAACAGATCTTAAAATCCATTTATCCTATAAATCTTAGTTTAAAAGCCCACAAAAGTACGAAATTTTGCGCGATTTTTTTTCATGGGCGTGTAAAGAAGGAGCACAGATGTTTGCTGATTGTTTTGATGAAGCTGATGATTCAGTTTCAAATGCTAGCAGCCAACAAAATGTTGCTAATATTGTATTTTCTATCTGTGAACAAAACGCTATCGCTATGACCAGGAAATCCCTTTTGCTCGTTCTTTTTTGTTTTGCAGCACTTTATTCTTCGGCTCAACCTAAAATCGACCCAAAAACCATTGCTGATAAAATGAAATGGTTTGCAGATGCCAAGCTCGGCATATTTATACATGCGGGTATTTATTCAGTAAACGGCATTGATGAATCATGGAGCTTCCATAATAAAAAAATCAGTTATGCCGATTATATGAAGCAACTGAAAGGGTTTACGCTTAGCAAGTATGATCCCGCAGCCTGGGCCGACCTGATAAAGGAAAGCGGTGCCCGGTACGCTGTGATCACCACCAAACATCACGACGGCGTGGCCATGTACGATACTAAGCAAGGTAACTTGAGCATCGTAAAGGCGACCCCTGCCAACAGGGACATGGTAAAGCCGCTTTTTGAGGAATTGCGCAAGCGTGATATTAAATGTGGCGCGTATTTTTCATTGATCGACTGGTCGCACCGGAATTATCCCGGGTTTTTAAAGGATAGCTCCCGGTATTCGTTACAAAATGATTACGACAGATGGGACAGCTTCAAAATGTATTTCCAGGGACAGATAACCGAGATTAACAATATGTTCAAGCCTGATCTGTGGTGGTTTGATGGCGATTGGGAACATAGTGCCGAAGAATGGCAGGCTGAAAAGATCAGGCATATTATACTTTCAAAAAATCCCAATGCTATCATTAATGGCAGACTGCAGGGCTATGGTGACTATACCACGCCGGAGCAAAACTTCCCGGTTACCCGCCCGCCGTTTAATTGGTGGGAACTTTGCATGACCATTAACGATAATTGGGGTTATCAACAGGCAGATCAGAATTGGAAAACGCCAAATGAGATCATTACTATTTTTGTTGATGCTGTGGCCAATGGTGGTAACTTGCTTTTGGATATCGGCCCTAAAGAGGATGGCACCATCCCCGACCAGGAAGTTAATGTTTTAAAAGAGTTGGGTGCATGGAATAAGGCACACGGGGAAGCCGTATTCAATACAATTGCCGGAATACCTGCCGGTCATTTTTACGGGCCTACAACTTTGTCAAAAGATTCAACTGCGCTTTATTTATTTATCGCAGGCAAAACCAGCGGCCAGGTAATGCTTAAGGGACTGGACAATAAAATTGAAGATATAACGGTTGTAGGCACCGACAAAAAGCTCACCCACAAAGTGGTTGGCAAAATATCATGGAGCCGGGTTCCCGGCCTTGTTTATATTGATTTACCCGAA
Source organism: Bacteroidota bacterium (assembly GCA_030775685.1). Classification (GTDB taxonomy): domain Bacteria; phylum Bacteroidota; class Bacteroidia; order Sphingobacteriales; family Sphingobacteriaceae; genus Mucilaginibacter. The sequence goes on along the minus strand of JALYIP010000079.1, from coordinate 60,633 downwards.
GGTGTGCAGGATAAATATATGACCGTTTTAAAGCTAAAGCTTAACGGCCGGGTAAAATTATACCGGGGGCAGGGCGGGTTATAGCGCCAACTATTTAATCTAGTTCTGAGCACTGATATTAACAGCAATATAAAACCCCATCGGGGTCAATATTGGTAGAGAACAATAAAAAAACGTTCTTGTGCAGTAGGTACAACACATAGGCAGCGGTAAAATAGTTCAATAGTTACGCACCTGACGGAGCGAAAAATCCCTTTCTTCTTTTTTCTACCAATATTATGCTCCTATGGAGCAACGCTTAGTGCGCGGTATGCTTAATTTTCCTCAGTAACAGCAAACGTCGCCAGCAAATTCACATTTGGGTCGGCTTTTATTTCTGCTGGTTTTGCTGCGGCCTTAAACTGCATTACGGTAATTCTATCCTTCAGGCTGATGGAATGTTGCTCGGTTCCAACGGCAATTTCCAGGGGTATTTCGTACAGGGTATCCTGGTTTTGGGTAACTGTTATTTCTACAGTTCTCTTACTGGCATCATACTTCCATTTAATTCCTAAGTCGGGATGCCCCGCAGTATAAAGCCATTGCTGAAAAAACTGCTTCAAATCCTTGCCGCTTGCTTGCTCCATAATTTTCTGCAGGCCGCTGGTATAGGCGTTGCCACCATTGTATTTGGCATAATAAGCCCTGATGCCCTTCCAAAAGGCTTCATCGCCTAATTTCCTGCGGAGCATGTGCAACACCCAGCCGCCTTTCTGGTAGCTGTTCGCGTTCAATAATTGCATGTAGTTGCTTTTTACCAGCGTATCAACTATTGGCGTTTGCCGTCTTTTTTCGAATGAGAAAACAGTTAGCCTGTCTTCGGCTTCCCGCTTTTTTAAAGTATCCGGGCCATATTTGCTTTCCAGGTAAAGGTTGGTCATATAAGTGGCAAAGCCCTCACTTAACCAAACGTGACCGAAATTTCTTTCGCTGGCGGCATCGCCAAACCATTGGTGAGCAATCTCGTGCGCCATTAGTTCCTCAATGCCCTTTGTGGTGGTAGAGTTTTCAAAATAGAAAATTGCGCCTGCGTTTTCCATGCCGCCAAATATGGTTTTCGACTGTACATTGGCCAGCTTCTTATAGGCATAAGGTCCAACGTTTTTCATGTAGAAGGGCAGGATTTGTGTGGCTACCGCATAGTTTTTAAAGCCGACTTCCTTGTTTTCGGGAAATACATAGGTGTAAACAGGTACGCCATTTGCATCGCCGGGATGATCTATAGCAAAATCAGCAACGCCGATAACCATAACCTTTGTAGGCAGCTGCGCAGTTTCCTTCCAGTGGGTCAGTTTGTAATGATTGGGTAAAACGGTTTCTTCAATCTTTAAACCGTTGGCGACAACTCCATAATGATCGGGTGCTGTAACTACAAAATCAACCTGGGCCTTATCAGCCGGATAGTCAACGCAGGGCAGCCAGTTATGCGCGCGGTTAGGCCAGTTATCGCCAAAAAAAGTACGATGACCAAATTTATTGGTCGAGATGATCAGCCCATCAGCTGGAATGCCCTGGTAGATAATAGTATAGCTGTGCGTGCTGTTTGCCTTGGCTTCTGTTTTGATATCCAGGGTCTCAGCATCCTGTGTAAAAGCTACTGCCTTATCATCTTCTGTTACTGCCGATACAAGCATCCCCTTACCTGCAAGGCTTGCCTTTTTGTTATTTCTAACATGCTCACTGCCTGCATTGCTGCCCGAGTCGGCCGCCGCATTTTTTTGTTTAACCAGGTCGAGCTGCAGTGAGCTCACATCCTTCAAAAATTTGATCCGCACTTTGGCTTGCCCTTTAATGGTATCGTTTGCGTCAGTTAACTGAATGGCGAAGCGGTAGTGCTGCACATCAAAGGTTGGTTCGGTGTTTTGCGCTTTTAGCGACAAGCAGGAAATCAACCCAAAAACAAAACAGGAGATGGCTTTATACATGGTAATAACATTTTAGTTTTAATAAATAATCTTCCGGACTCTCTTCCTACTTCCACCTAAAAGTCTTTATCATCAAATCCACATCCTTTTTTACAAACGTAAGTACGGGTTGAATAGAATCCAGCCGGGGTTCGTTGTTAAAATAAAGCGCGCCGCGGATGTAATTTTTTGTGCTGTCGGTAAGGAAAAACTGTACGGACGAAGCCGCGTTCCCGTCGATGGTGTAATAAATGCCATAAACCTTCCGGTCGGGATAATAGATCGAGCCCTGGTCTATAGATGTTGCCTTTATTGTGTGCTTAAAGCTTAGCTTATGGGCATCCTCAACAAGCTCGTTAAATTCCTGTTTAGATTTGATGTGCTCATAGCTCAGGTGCAAGGTCCCGTTAAATTGCGCAAACTGCATATTTAACCAATAAGGTTTCGCATCCGGGTTTTTGTCCAGCTCAATCGTAGCATATTTTGGGTATTCGAAGGTAAAAGGAGCGCTGGAAGTATAAGGCTGATAGGCCTTTTCAGGGAAAACTATCCGGTAATATCCACGCGGCTTGGGCGAGTAATCATGATCACCACTGCAGGCAGCAAATGCGGAAACAACCAATATTAACAATACAATTTTCCTCATGGATGCTTTTGTTTGGATGTCCAGATCTCCCAGCCTTTTTCAGCTTGAAGCAAGAGCATTTCGTAGCCGTTTTTTATGGTGGCGCCCTGTTCTTCTCCCTTTTTTAAAAACAAGGTTTTTTCGGGGTTATAAACCAGGTCGTACAATAAATGGTCCTCGGTAATCGCCTGATAGGGGATCGGTGGACATTCATCCACGTTTGGCGACGTGCCCAACGGCGTTGTATTAATAATAATGGTATGCTGTTTTATGTGGTGCGGTTTCAAATCGCTAAAAAGTATATTATCGCCATGCGGTTTACGGGTTACCACCTTATAGGCAATTCCCAGGTTTTCGAGCACACATTTTACAGCTTTTGCCGCGCCGCCATCGCCCAAAACCAGGGCTTTATCATGGTTATCGGTGAGCAACGGTTTCAACGACATCTCGAAGCCATAAATATCGGTATTGTATCCCTCCAGCCTAAAGTCATGCCCCTTTATCCCAAGCTCGCCTGAAAATGCAGCCATCACCGGGCTTTCGGCGCTGATGCGGATACAATTTACTGCACCGGCGCCGCGGGCATCCTCATCAACCCAATCCAGGTATTTTAAAATGCCTATTTTATGGGGCACGGTAACATTCAGTCCGCATAGTTCGGGATTGTCTGCCAGTAACTTGGGCAGGTCGTGAAGATCTTCCAGCGGGAAAAGATGGTAAACCGAATCAGTGATATGTTCTCGTTCAAACTTTTCGGTGAAGTATTTTTTTGAGAATGAATGCGTAAGCGGATAACCGATAAGCCCGTAATGTTTCATTTTTTGTTAGCTATAAGATGTTAGTATAAGGAGCGAGATTTCCCGACACTTTCAAAACGTAATATTAAGAAGAAAACGGGCAAATATGTTTATTGATTTGTAAAGAGGTGAAAATTGCTATATTGTGTAATGAAAAGATTGCTGATTACAATTGTTCTGTTTTTATTACTATTAAAAATCCATGCGCAAACCAAACCTCCTACCTATGTATTGGGCAATTTTGAAGACGATTACCTGATCCAGTACAAAATATCCGATTCACTTTGGATCCAGTTGCCCAATACCCGCTACCATATCATTAAATGGAATCCCGAGAAAAAATATATCATCGCTAAAAACGATGCAAAAAATCCTGGCGATGGCAACCTGTATACCCGCATCGATTACATGACCTTTGATAAAATGGAACCCTGGAAATGGGGCTTTTGCCTTACAGCCTACAACGCAGCCACAGATGTCATTGCTGAAGCGACTGCTGCCGCCGACAGGGATAACCCGATGAAAGGTTGCGGTGGGTATCCGTTTTCGCGGATGAAGAGAGTGAAATGAAATTGCGGTATAAATCAGGTCTTTAACAATTAACTCATCACTTTCCCCGGCTTCAAAAACGTAACCGCAATCCCCGCCAAAACAATTACACTGCCGATGATCTCTTTTGGCGCCAATGTTTCATGCAGCATAAGCGCGGCTAAAAATCCGGCTACCACCGTTTGGCTTAACAGCGCGATGGATACTTTGGTTGATTCTAAAAAACGTAGCGTATGGTTTATAGTTAACCATCCGGCAAGCTGACATAGGAGGCCCATCCCTAAAAAGCACAGCCACGTATTTACAGAAAAATCAGTAAGCTGGTTACTCAGAAACAGGTTAATGATGAACAGGAAAATACTGCCAGCCAGCATGTTATAAAACATAAACGTGATGGTGCTTATTTTTTGCAGGATGCCGCGGGTGATCACAATATAAATGGCATAAAACAAACTGGCCAGCAAGGCCAGCGGGATGCCGATATTAAACTGCAACGACATTAAATTTTGAACCCCAACCAAAATAACCATACCAAAAATGGCAACACAGGTACCGATCCAGAACAGCCGGCCCGATTTTCTTTTAAATGCCAAATAGCTGATGAGCCCAACCCAAACAGGAGCAAGGTTTGCTATAAGTGTTGATACGGTGGCAGAGATCTTGATAAGAGACAAGTTCCAAACAGCAATGTCTAAGGCGAAAACTATCCCGCCTATTAATGCCACTATTAATTCTTTTCGGCCTATTTTCAGTTGGTTTTTGGCAATGCAATAAGGCAGCAAACAAAGCCAGGCAATAAAAATGCGGTAAAAACCCGAAGCAATGGGCGATGCCCCGGCAAGCTTTACAAAAATTGGCGAAAAGGAGATGCAGAGGATGCCGATGATCAGGCTTGCTTTTGGATTCATGATACACAAACTTAGCGAATGTAAACTTCAAAATGTGCCGTACGGGAGTTTTTTGCCGCAGGACAACTAACAACTTTGGTTAATTCTTGCATTTGGAGCAATTCTCATTCGGCAAATAATCGTATTTTTGCCCCTCAAAATATTTTATATGAGCCAGCGAATCAAGATTAAAGCATTATTAGAAAGCGAACAGACAGGTATTGAGATAACCGTTAAGGGATGGGTACGTGCATTCCGCCAAAATCGTTTTATTGCTTTGAATGATGGCTCCACCAATAACAACATCCAGGTTGTTGTTGATTTTGAAAACACCGATCCTGCCCTCCTTAAGCGCATTACGTTTGGCGCTGCTATCAGTGTTACCGGTGAGCTGATCCCATCGTTAGGACAGGGTCAGAAGGTAGAAGTTATTGCTAAGGATATTGAAATTTTAGGCGATTGCGATCCCGAAGAATATCCTTTACAACCAAAAAGGCAAACGCTTGAGTTTTTGCGTGAGAAGGCGCACCTGCGCTTCCGTACCAATACTTTTGGCGCCATCTTCAGGGTGCGTAACAGCCTGGCTTTTGCCGTGCACCAGTTTTTCCAGGAACGCGGGTTTATTTACCTGCATACGCCAATCATCACCGCGTCTGACGCGGAAGGTGCAGGCGAGACATTCCACGTAACCAACTTCGATTTAGCAAATCCGCCAAAAACGGAAACCGGCGAGATTGACTTCTCACAGGACTTTTTTGCCAAAGCCACTAACCTTACCGTTTCCGGTCAGCTGGAAGGTGAGCTTGGAGCAATGGCTTTGAGTGACATTTATACATTCGGACCAACATTCCGTGCGGAAAACTCGAACACCACCCGTCACCTGGCGGAGTTTTGGATGATAGAGCCCGAAGTTGCCTTTAACGATTTGAACGATAACATGGACCTTGCCGAGGACATGCTGAAATATGTGATAAAATATGCGCTTGATAAAAACGCAGATGATATTGAGTTTTTAACCCAGCGCCTTACCGAGGAAGAAAAGCAAAAACCGCAGAACGAGCGTTCAGAATTGAGCCTGATAGATAAGCTGAAGTTTTGTTTGGATAACGACTTTGAACGCCTTACTTATACCGAGGCTATCGACATTTTAAAGGAATCAACCCCGAACAAGAAGAAGAAATTCCAGTATCCTGTTGAAGGATGGGGTACTGACCTGCAATCAGAGCATGAGCGTTATTTGGTGGAGAAGCACTTTAAAAAACCGGTGATCCTTACCGATTACCCTAAAGAGATCAAAGCATTCTATATGCGCCAGAACGAGGTTGATGCCAACGGCCGCGAAACTGTTCGCGCTATGGACATCCTATTCCCGGGCATCGGTGAAATTGTTGGCGGTTCACAACGTGAGGAACGTTTGGATAAACTGGAACAACGCATGGATGAAATGGGCATCCCTAAGGATGAGCTTTGGTGGTACCTGGATACCCGCAGGTTCGGCGCTTGTCCGCATGCCGGCTTTGGTTTAGGCTTTGAACGTTTGGTGCTGTTTGTTACCGGCATGGGCAATATCAGGGACGTGATCCCTTTCCCAAGGTATCCGAAGAACGCGGAATTTTAACCGGGAACCGGTCATTGTTAAGGCGCAAAGCAATCGCTAAGCCATGCAAATCAGGCAACAATAGTATTGCGGCGACAAAAAAGCGGCTGCAAAATCCCGCCATAATAAAGGCTTGTTGAATATTATTTGTGGAAGGTGATTCATCCCTTCCACAAATGACGATACAAGTAAGGGATTTGTTAGCGTTTCGGTATTTCCATTAGAACCTGGAATCCCCTGCAACAACCGTTACAAAAAATACGGCAACCCTTTAAACTTTTACAACAACTACAACCGTTGCAACTTTTTACAACCCTTATAACAACTACAACCTTTACAACGTATCTTTGCCGCCAATGGCAGATTCTCCCTTTTTACAGGCAATTTCGGTAAGCAAGGTTTATCCCGGGGCGCAAGGTTCTGGGGTTAGGAACATCGATCTAAAAATAACTCCGGGGCTTATAACCGCTATAATTGGCGAGAGCGGTAGCGGGAAAAGTACCTTGTTAAAGATGCTCTACGGCTTGCTGTCGCCGGATAAGGGCGAGGTACAGTTTAAAGGTGAACGTATCTGGGGGCCGGAAGAAAAGCTGATCCCCGGTCATGACGCCATGAAGATGGTTACCCAGCAAACGGATGATCTGAACCTTTTTGCCAAGGTATGGGACAACGTGGCCATCATGCTGCCCAGCACCGACTTAAGGGCCAAACAACAGAAAACCGAGCAGATGCTCACCCAGCTAAAGATGATGCGCCTTGCCGATAAAAAGGTGTCGGAATTAAGCGGGGGCGAGAAGCAGCGGGTTGCCATTGCAAGGGCATTGATAACCGCTCCGCAGGTGCTGTTGCTCGATGAGCCCTTTAACCAGGTGGATACCTCCTTTCGCGAGGGCCTGCAACAGGACATCAGGCACATAGTTAAGGAAACCGGCCTTACGGTGATCATCGTATCGCACGACCCTGCCGAAGTGCTTTCAATGGCCGATGAACTGATCGTGTTAAAGGATGGCGGCATCCTGGAATCAGGAAATCCAAAGGATCTTTATCAAAATCCGAAATTCCTGTACACGGCACAGCTGCTTACCAACTGCACCGTATTAACAAGCGCCGAGGCCCGCATCTGCGGACTGAAAACAAAATCGGAACACGTAGTCATCTACCCCGAATGGATTGAAACCGTTAAAACCTGGACCCATAACGATTGGGAAGTGAAGCAGGTTTTATTTAAGGGTTGCTATGAGGACTTGATAATGGAAAACAAGGGTGTAACCATCCGTGTGCTTAATGACCAGTTTGGCAAGCACGCCGAGGGGACAAAGATTAACCTGAAATTAAATAAGTGGCTGGAATTTTGATTAGCTACCTATCAAAAGAACAGTAAAAACCGTCAGTAAAACGGGCACTTAACAATTCAGATTAAAGAAAACATAGCTACACCTTATTACGTATAACCACTTAATGAAAATCTCTCCTAAAGCCTTATCGGCCTGCCTCGTACTATTTTTATTTGGCTGTGCTAAAAACTCCGAAAATATAACACCCATTGCGGGCAAAATACTCCCCGATTCTGTTAAGATCTCGGCAAGTCTTGCTACTGCAGCATTGGTAAAACCAACTATTACAAATTTTACAGTACCGTCTAAAAGATTAAATGAGTCTGCATTTACACTTGTTAAACCCACCAGCAATAGCACCGGTGCGTTTACCTATAAAAGCAGCAATGTTAAAATAGCCACCATAAACGGCCAAACCCTAACAATTACCGGGGTAGGCACATGCGTAATAAGCGCGGCCCAGGCAGTTGCGGGCAACTTTAAAGCTGATACCATAAAAGCTACATTTATTGTTAAAGTCGCGGCAACTCAAAAGCCAACTGTTACAGGCTTTGCTGTCCCTGTAAAAACATTCGGCGATGCGGCTTTCGCGCTTACTACTCCCAAGAGCAATTGTATCGGGGCGTTTACCTACATCACCAGCAATACTAAGGTGGCGACTATAACAGGCTCTACCGTAACAATTACGGGAGCGGGCAGTTGCACAATATCTGCATGCCAGGCTGCAGCCGGCGAATTTGCCCGGGATACCGTAAAAGCAACATTTACAGTAAAAGCCAGCGCAACCAAACCGACAATTACCGCATTTACCATTCCAACAAAAAGAATGGGCGACCCGGCATTTGCCTTAACAAAACCAACCAGCAACAGCACGGGCGCTTTTACTTATAAAACAAGCAATACTGCTTTTGCTACTGTAAGCGGCACCACCGTTACCCTTAGAGGTGCCGGCACCTGCACCATTACAGCATACCAGGCAGCAGCAGGCACATTTAAAGCCGACTCAATAAAAGCAACTTTTATAATAGCCCCTTACCTGGCTCCAAATATTACCTGGGCCACCATTCCCGATAAAAAAACCAATAACCCATCGTTTACTTTAGCAACCCCTGTAAGCAGCAGCAAAGGTGCGTTTACTTATACCAGCAGCAATGTAAAAATAGCGACGGTAGCGGGCAACGTGGTAACTATCCATGGCCCTGGGCAATGCGTTATCACAGCAACGCAGGCAGCAAACGGCAATTATTTACAATGGTCGATAAAGGCTCCTTTTTCAATTTATCCACCTCCGGTTACCGGGTCGGTTACTGATGTTGATGGTATTGTATACCAAACCATCCTAATCAATGGCAAAACATGGATGGCACAAAATCTTCGTGCTACCCATTACCAGGATGGTACTGCCATTCCTAACGTAACGGTTAACACCCAATGGAGCACATTAACTACAGGCGCAAGTGCCGATTATAGCAACAACGCCACCACTTCAAGAACTTATGGGAAACTGTACAACTGGTTTGCGGTAAATAATACCAAAAAGCTTGCCCCAAAAGGCTGGCACGTTGCCACTGATGCCGAATGGGCAGCGCTTTATGCCTACGTAGGCGGCACCCAACAGGACGGATCAGATCTGCAGGAAGCAGGAACCGCACACTGGCAAGTGGCATTGGGTACCAATAGTACATTATTCACAGCACTGGCAGGCGGTTATCGCAAGGCAGATGGTACCTATGATAGTTTCGGCTTTGATGGTACCTTTTGGACCGGAACGGCAAGCACCACAAGCGCCGCATGGTCATGGGACCTGTATGTAAAAGGGTATCTTTCAAGAGAAGCCATTTCTAAAAATACCGGCTACTCTGTTAGGTGTGTGAAAGACTGATATAAAGGTTTTTTGTGCAGATAAAATATAAAGACGTACAACCATCCTGATTAAACGCGACGGTTGTACGCCTGGTTAGCAAGCTAAATCAAATCCTTCAAGTGCTTATAATTCGACTTTACAGTATCTAATACCTCGTCCATCCTGCCGTTTAGCATCAGTTTGGTCATGGAGAGGGCCATGCCTTTTACCTGTTCAAATTCAATTTTTGGCGGCATGGCCAGGGCGTTAGGATCGGTCATGATGTTTACCAGCGCCGGGCCCTTATACATAAATGCTTCCCGCAGGGCCTGTTTCACATGGTCAGGATCGGTAACTGTAAAACCTTTGATGCCCATAGCCTGGGCCACCTGTGCAAAATCAGGGTTATACATATCGGTTTGCCAGTCGGGCAGGCCGGCAACTTCCATTTCAAGCTTCACCATGCCCAACGAGCGGTTGTTAAATACAATGATCTTGATAGGCAGTTTATATTGGGTGATGGTAGCCAGGTCGCCCAAAAGCATTGACAGGCCGCCATCGCCGCAAAGAGCGATAACCTGTTTGCCGGGACTTGCCAGCGCAGCGCCGATAGCCTGCGGCATTGCATTAGCCATTGAACCATGGTTAAACGAGCCCAGCATTTTACGCTTACCGGTAGCCTGGATATAGCGCGATCCCCAAACGCAGCACATGCCGGTATCAACCGTAAAAATGGCATCGCTGGTAGCCAGGTCATTAATGGTGCTGGCCACAAATTCAGGGTGGATCATTTCCTTTTTGCCGGCATCGTCCACGTAGGTTTGCATCTTTTGCTTTACCTCGTCATAAACTTTTAGCTGCGCCTTTAAAAAGCTGTCGTCTGTTTTTTGGGCGATGAGCGGCAGCAGGGCAGTCAGTGTATCCTTTACAGATCCGTGCAGGCCCAGGTCAACCTTTGCACGGCGACCGATGCGTTCGGGCTTAATGTCAACCTGCACAATTTTGCAATCAGTCGGCATAAACATGGTGTAGGGGAAATCGGTACCCAGTAATAGCAGCAGGTCGCTTTCGTGCATGCTGTGGAATGCCGAAGGCAAGCCAAGCAAGCCAGTCATGCCAACCTCGTGCGGGTTATCATACTGGATCTCCATTTTAGCGCGGAACGAATAGCCCACAGTGGCATTGATCTTTTTCGATAGATCCACCACTTCGTCGTGGGCATCGGCGGCGCCTATTCCGCAAAAAATGGTTATTTTATTATACTTAGCTATCAGCCCGGCTAATTGCTGCAGATCATTTGCCGACGGAATAACAACTGCTGTCGATTTAAATACCTCTGTAGCCGTGCTTATCTCCTCGGCATCCTGTCCGCTTAAATCGCCGGGCAAACCTAATACGGCAACTCCTTTTTGGTGAATAGCTGCCTGTATAGCCGATTGGAGCATCCGCGGCAACTGCTTAGGCGTGGTGGCTATCTGGTTGTATTTACTGCAATCGTCAAAAAGCTTAATGGTATTCGTTTCCTGGAAGTATTCGGTGCCAAACTCAAAGCTGGCAATGGTGGAGGCAATGGCAATAACCGGGGCTCCGGACCGGTTGGCATCGTACAAGCCATTTATCAGGTGCACATGTCCCGGGCCGCTGCTGCCTGCACAACAGGCAAGGCCTTTTAGTTGGGCCTCGGCTCCTGCTGCATAAGCGCCGGCTTCTTCATGCCTCACGTGGATCCATTGGATACTTCCCTCGCGCCTAACGGCATCATTTACATTATTTAAGCTATCACCGGTAACGGCGTAGATCCTTTTTATTCCTGCATTCACCAGCATTTCTACCAGTTGATCGGCCACACTCTTTGCCATGATATTGGGTTAATTTCTATATCAACTAACCAAATAAACAGGGGCGGGTTTTAAAAATCTTTTTTAATGAATTTACGCTGACGCTTTTGCGGATGCCTTTTGCAAAACATTCATTACGTCTTCCAGCTTCATTGGTTTAGCCAGGTAGTCATCCATGCCCGATTGCAGGCAGAGCTCTTTATCTTCGCTCATCGCGTTAGCTGTCATGGCCACGATGTAGGGCTGTTTTTTGGCACTCTTGCGAATAAACGCTGTAGCTTCGAGCCCGTCCATTTCAGGCATTTGGATATCCATTAAGATGGTATCATAAACCTTTTTATTCATCATCTCGAGAACACTTAACCCATTTTCGGCTATATCACAACTGTAACCCAGCTTACCCAGGATGCGCCCGATGAGCTTTTGATTGATCAGGTTGTCTTCGGCCACAAGGATCTGCAATGGATATTGGGCGGCAAATTCAGCAGAAAGCACGCTCCGCTGTTTTTCTTCAGCTACAGTTGTTTGCTTATTTAATGCTGACTGAATGGCTTTGCATAAATTTTGCAGCTTTGCAGGTTTAACCAGTACCGAAGAGAACAGGTCGGGAAATTTCTTGCGGGTTTCATCACCAATGGAACTCAGCATTACTATCGGTAACTCATGGTTTTTTACCTTTATTGCTTTTGCCAGGTCGACGCCATCCATTTCGGGCATTTCCATATCGGTTATAACCAGGTTAAAAACTACGCCTTTGGCAATAATGCCCAGAGCTTCCATGGCCGACGATGCAGTAACCGGCGCCAGCTTCCAAAGTTCGAGCTGGGTTTTAAGAATGGTTAAATTGGTTTGATTATCGTCCACAATTAACACTTTGCTGCCGGTAAATGCGCCGAGATCGCAAATTAGAGATGATGGAACCTGGTTTTTGCTTTTAATTGTTTTGATGGAAAAATTAAATTCCGACCCATGGCCATATTCGCTTTTTGCGGAGATGTCGCCATCCATTAACATTGCCAACCGTTGCGAAATTGCCAATCCCAGTCCCGTGCCCCCGTACTTCCGGGTAGTGGATGAATCTACCTGTGAAAATGCTTGGAACAGTTTATTCAATTTATCCTCCGGGATGCCAATGCCGGAATCCTTTACACTAAACCCAATTTTAACAGCATCGCCGGGCAATGCCTCCAGTAAATTCACCCGCACAAATACTTCGCCCTTGCTGGTGAATTTCAGGGCATTGTTTATCAGGTTTATCAATATTTGTTTTACGCGCAGGCTGTCGCCAACAACATAAGCGGGTACATCCTCGTCAAGCTGGTAAATAAGGTCCAGCCCTTTTTCAGAGGCCTTTATTAAAAACAGGTCCATCACCTCCTCAACGGCGCTGCGGAGGTTAAAATCTTCGTGCTCCAAATCCATCTTGCCCGATTCTATCTTCGAGAAATCAAGGATGTCACTAATAACATTCAGCAGGTTTTCGCCGCTATTGATGATGGTATCCGTATATTCCCGTTGTTCTGAATTAAGCTTTGTTTCAGAGAGCAGGGAAGCCATACCGATCACGCCGTTCATAGGGGTGCGGATCTCGTGACTCATGGTAGCGAGGAAGATGCTTTTTGCCTGGTTGGCTTTTTCAGCTTCCATACGTGCCTCACTTTCCTGCACCTGTTGTTCAACCAGTTTATTATTTAGCTGCTGCAGGTTTTTAGACTGAGCCATCACCTTTTCCGACTGGGTAAGCAGCTCAAAATTCAGCGCCTGCAACTCGTCAGATTGCAGTTTCAGTGTCAGCGTTTGTTTGGTAACTTCGGCAGTGCGCTCCTTAACTTGTTTCTCAAGTGCACGTTTTTGTTTCTCAATGGCGTTTATCCTGTAGGCATAAAAAAAGTAGGCAATTAAAACAACTATTAAAAACACCATCATTTTAAACCACACAGTGACCCAAAACGGCGGTTCAATTTCAACAGCTATACTGGCACCCGTGTTGTTCCACACCCCATCGTTATTAGAGCCTCTTACCTTAAAGGTGTAATCGCCCGGATCGAGATTTGTATAGCTGGCTTTTCGCTCCACGCCGGCCTTTACCCAACCAGTGTCAAGCCCCTCCAATTTATAATAATACTGGTTATTACGGGTAATAACATAGTTGAGCGCAGCAAAAGTAAAGGAGACAGACGACTGCTTATACGTAAGATTAATCCTGTCTGCAAAGCTAATATCCGTATTCAATGGTGAATATTTGTCCTGTGGTGAAACGGATTTATTGAACACCTGGAAATCGGTAATATAAACCGGCGGCACAAACTTATTGATCTTGATATCATCGGGATAAAAACTGTTGAATCCACGTTCCCCACCAAAAAACATTTCGCCGTCTTTTGCCTTTAGGTAGGAATTAGCTTCAAATTCCATCCCCTGCAATCCGTCCCATGTATTAAACAGCTGAGATTCCTTTGTTATCGGGTTTAATTTTATTAACCCGGCCGAAGTTGAGATCCAAAGGTGGTGATGATAACCCTCGGTAATGCCTTTAATAAATAATGTCCCCAGGCCGGCCTTATTTGTAAATAGCTCAAATTTATTTTTCTGTTTGTTGAACTTATACAGCCCTGCCATACCCACCCAAAACTGGCCCTTGCTATCAGTAAAAAGTACCCGCGAATCGGTGTTTTTCCTTTCGTGATCGAGGTAATGTTCAAAACGATGGCTATCCAGATTGTACTTATTCAACCCACCATCATCGGTTCCAAACCAAACATTGTTGTCATTATCCTCGCCAATAGAAACTATGTTTTTTCCGTGCAGGCTGGTTTTAGCATCAGGTGCATTGGTTACCCGTGTAAATTTGTGTGTTTTTGTGTCAAGTAAATTTAACCCTCCATAATATGTTGCAACCCAAAAGTTTCCCTTGCCATCAAGGTGCATCATCTGCAAAAAATTCGAGCTGATGGATGATTTATTGTTTGGATCGTTTTTATATCGGGTGAATTTCCCGGTTGCCGGATCCAGCATGTTTATGCCATCGCCCCAGGTGCCAACCCAAATCTTTCCCTGGGCATCCTCTGCAATTGCCTGCACCGCGTTTGACGAAATGCTTGACGGATCATCCGGCCGGTTTTTATAACGACGAAAGGTGCCTGTTTTACGATCGAACAAATTCAATCCGCCGCCGTCTGTACCTATCCAAATGTTCCCTTTGCTATCCTGGCAAAATGCCTTAACATCGTTATAGCTTAAACTGGTGTTATCAATTCCCTCACGGAATAATTTAAATTTATCAATGTCATGCGTATACAGGTTAATGCCTCCGCGATGTGTGCCAATCCAAAGATTCCCCTGGATATCCTCAAAAACTGCCGAAACCGTTGTATTTGAAAGGCTGCCGATATTATCGGGTTTGGGATAATATTTAAAAAAGGTATCGTTTTTAGGGTTATACTGGTTAAGGCCATTGTTAACGGTACCAACCCAAATGCTTCCTTGTTTATCGCAAAGCAGGCTTAATATAAGGTTGCCCGATAAACTGCCGGGATTGTTTTCAGCATGTTTTATTGTTCTGAAAGATGCTGACGCTGGTGTAAATACCTGCAAGCCGGCATCTACTGTGCCCAACCACAAATTATTTTGCTTGTCTTCAGCAATGGCAGTTATTTTACTATTGCCATATTGTTTAAAGGTTTGCTTATCCGCGTTAAAAATATCGACGCCACACTGCGTACCCAGCCAGATATTTTTATAGCTATCACGATAAATGCAGCTTACGGTGTCGCTGCTAAGGCTGCTGCTGTTTTTGGCGTTACGCCTGAAATGTTTAAACGTATTGGTTTTAGTGTTTAATAGCTCAGCACCGCCCCCCATAGTGCCCAGCAATAAATTATTAGCGTCGATCGCGTAAACAGTAGAAACGATGTCTGACGAGATGGAATTTGCGTTTGTCTTATCGTGCTTGTAGTTGGTAAAGCTATTGGTAACTGGGTTAAAGCAGTTTAGGCCGTAAGAAGTGCCCACCCAAATTTTATGCGAGGCATCCTCATAAATGCATCGGATGAAATTATCGCTTATACTGGCATTATCATTAGGCTTATTTTTATATATAGCTACGTTTACCCCGTCATAACGATTAAGACCATCGCGGGTACCGAACCAGATAAAGCCGCGACTGTCCTGGAAAATGCAGTTGATGGTTGAGTTTGAAAGGCCTTGCTCATTGCTGATATGCCTGAACCTGACATCGGAAATTTGCGCGAAGGAAAAAAATGGCAACGATAATAAGAACGTCCGAAACAGGTTTCTAAAAAATTTTAAAGAAGTAGTAGAATTGCGATCAGCCATTTAAACTAGGGGTTGATTTTTAAATCAATTTAATATTAACTTTAAGGGTTAATATTGAATTGACGCGGTCAGTTGCATATTCGTCGTTAAGATAGCAAACGGATTTTAAAACATATAATTATTTTATATTTTATGGGACGCATAGTTATAGTTGCCTACAAACCAAAGCCAGGCAAGGCCGAAGCATTGAAGGAATTAACTAAAAGCCATGTACCACGCCTAAAGGCAGAGGGATTGGTAACTGATCGTGAACCTGTAATTGTGGAAACGGCAGACGGCACCATCATCGAGGTATTTGAATGGCGCTCGGCGGAGGCAATACAGCAGGCACACTCCAACCCTGTTGTACATACTATTTGGGCCGAATATGCGGCAGTTTGTGATTATGTGCCGCTGAATAGTTTAAGCGAGGCAAGTAATTTATTTGCGGAGTTTACCGCGGTGATTTAATGTGCTGAAAACTATTGTCATTGCGGGCGACAGCGTGGCAACCTCGCCGGATGCTCAGCGAATTTGCATGTCGAATATGTATTAGCTACGAGGTTGCTTCACTCGTTTCTCGTTCGCAATGACAAACTGGCTAAACAATTTTCATCCGCACATCAGGAATTCGCACATCTGCACATCATTCTATTTCCACCCAATTCCCGTCATCTTTAATAATAATAATCAGCTCATCAAGTGCATTGGCAGAATTGATGTTTTTCTTAACGGCTTCCTTACCACGGTAAAGGGTAACCTTATCAGTGCCTGACCCCACATAACCATAATCAGCATCAGCCATTTCGCCGGGGCCGTTTACTATGCAGCCCATAATGCCAATTTTTAAGCCCTTAAGGTGACTTGTCCGGCTGCGGATCATCTGCGTGGTAATCATCAGGTCGAATAGGGTACGACCACAGCTTGGGCAAGAGATATATTCTGTTTTGGAGATTCGCGAACGGGTAGCTTGCAAGATGCCAAATGCAGTTGAGGTTATAACTTTGGTGTTTATTTCCGGCGCATCAATCCAGATGCCGTCGCCAAATCCATCAACCAATAAAGCGCCAAGATCGGTGGCGGCGTATAATTGGAGAAGCGTAGTAAGCTCTTCTTGTCCATGGACCATAGACCATGGGCTATGGTCGTTCTCCGGGTAAGTTCTTTTTACTATTATCGGTACATCCAAGCCAAGTTCTTCCATTTTAAAGAAGAAGGAACGTTGATCGGTCATCCCTAATTCTGAGTCAGTCTCCAGCACAAATACCAATGACTGATCAAATGGCAATGCGCCAAATTCTTCCGAATCAATATCGCTGGATTTTAATTTTACCAGGTTTAAGGCTGATGAACGATCTGGGGCTTCCACATACTCCTTTAAGGTAAATAAAGGATGACACATGATTTTATCGGCCAGCTTTTGCCAGGTGTTATAATTGTAAAGCTGTTTTAAGTTGCCGGGCAGGTTAAATGATGGCAACTCATCGGCAAAATAAACAAAGTCGACCGATTGCTCAGCCATGTTATATTTATCCAATAACGGCGAATACAGGTAGCCTGCATCACCTAATATTGCAGGGTCCTTCAGGTTCTTTTTTGAAAGATCGATAACTACCCTTGGCACCATATGCCCGCCTATAAAAGCATTGGCTTCATATGTTTGGCGGCGTTCGTAATCGTAGGGGTTGTGTTGGGAGTCTTGAGTCTTAAGTCCTGAGTCCTGAGCCGGCTTTTGACTTTCGACTAAGGACTTGCGACTTGAATAACGCTTTACCAACGCAATTGCAACAGGCGCCTCTGCTTCCGGCTCTTCGGTTAGGGATACGCGAACAGTATCGCCGAGGCCGTCTTCCAACAGGGTGCCAATGCCTACGGCAGATTTAATGCGACCGTCTTCGCCATCGCCGGCTTCAGTTACACCGAGGTGCAGCGGGTAATTCATGCCTTCGGCCACCATGGTTTCAACCAATAAACGGTAAGCCTGCACCATTACCTGCGGGTTGCTTGATTTCATGGAGATCACCAAATTATAGTAATTCAGCGTTTCGCAAATACGCATAAACTCCATGGCGCTTTCCACCATGCCTTGCGGTGTATCGCCGTATCGGCTCATTATTCTGTCGGACAGTGAACCATGATTGGTACCAATCCGCATGGCGGTACCATATTCCTTGCAGATCTTTACCAGCGGTGCAAATTTCTGGTAAATGCGGTTCAGCTCGCCCTCATATTGGGCATCGGTATAATCTATCTGGTCGAATTTCTTTTTATCGGCGTAGTTACCGGGGTTAACGCGTACTTTTTCAACTATCCTCGCGGCTACTTCGGCAGCGTTTGGGGTAAAATGAATATCGGCAACCAGGGGTACATTGTAGCCACGGGCACGCAACTGTTTTTTTATTTCAGCAAGATTTTGTGCTTCCTTGATGCTTGGCGCTGTGATCCGCACATATTCACAGCCTGCATCTACCATACGGATAGATTGCTCAACGGTACCGATGGTGTCCATGGTATCGGTGGTGGTCATGCTTTGGATGCGGATAGGGTTATTGCCGCCCAGGGGCACATCGCCAATAAAAACCTCGCGCGTTACAAAACGCGAATATTCAGTGAGCGAATTACAATAACGGCCTTGCAGCGCCTTAACAGCATCAGTATCCATACTGCAAAAATACGAATTTGTTGGTTTGTTGTATGTTGTTGTAATGTTGAAAGGTTGTAAAGTTGATGAATTTCAGATTTCAATTATATTAAAAACCTTTTAGGGGAATATTTGATTTTAGATATTACCTTAGTATTCCAATCAACCAAATGAAAAAAAAACTCATCCTGCTTTTAATCATCAGTGCCTTTATCGCTTGCAAAAGCAAAAACAGTTCCACCGACAAGGATTCTATCATCAATAACACCTATTCAAATAAGCAATCAGCGGAACTGATACAGAAGTTTAAGCCAATTATACAGGGCGTATGGGTTAAAAAGGACTACATAGATAAGGTTGTAGCAACAAAATCGCCGATGACTGCAGCAGACCTGGCAAGTGGGTTAACTACCATGTATATTGAAACGGACAGCTTAAAAGGCGATAGCATGAAGGTTGATGCCGGCTGGAACAACCATGAGGGAAGCGACCTTACCTTAAAATTTAAACCCGGCAAAACCTCAGAAACTATTTTATTGGGCGATTTTGATTTGGGATATAGCATTAAAAACGGCGACACATCTATTGTGCTTTACGGGTATGATAAAGAGAAAAACGAGCACACCACTACATGGTACGTTAAAGCCTTTAACAAACAAAAAAATCTTGGCGATGGGATGGGTTACCTAATAAATAAGGGATTGATAGCGGGCACCTACAAAATGACCGACAGCATTGGCAAAAGCAGCACAGTGACGTTCACGGCATTAGGAAAAGTAAGCGGCTTTGAAAATCTTAAAACATACTCCATTCAAAACGATCTTGGCGGCGAACCCATGAATAACCTTGACAATATTATGTTTGACATGGACCTGAAAACACGAAAGGATTTTACGTTTAAGTTCAACGCGGATACCTTGAGTTTTTACGATACAAAGGCTAATGGCGATTCAACAGAGTTGTTGGTGGATAAGTTGAGGTATAAGTTTGTAAGGCAGAAGTAAAGTATTGCAGTTAGCGAAATCCTGATAAGCTAACGATAAATTATGCTTTTCAATAATAATTTATAATTTAGTGTCAAATTTACAATTATTACCAAATGCACCGTTATGCTAACTAATAACACCTTTATGCAAAAGGCTGGCCGGCTGTTTTGCCTTTCTTTTTTGTTGATATTTTCCTCAAGTGTATTTGCACAGCAGGGCAGAACAGTCGTCGACTTTGACAAAGGCTGGCACTTTCATTTGGGTGATGTTACAGGTGGCGAAAAAGCCAGCCTTAATGATGCCGACTGGCGGAGGCTCAACCTGCCGCATGACTGGAGCATCGAGGGCAAATTCAGCAAGGACAATCCTGCTACGCCTGAAGGCGGTGCGTTACCTGGCGGGTTAGGCTGGTACCGCAAAACATTCACCGTACCGGCAGCTTCAAAAAGCAAACTGGTTTATATCGATTTTGATGGTGTTTACCAGAAAAGTGATGTGTGGATAAACGGTCATCATTTAGGTTTCAGGCCGAATGGTTACATCTCGTTCAGGTACGAGCTTACACCTTATTTAAACTTTGGCGGCGCAAACACCATCGCTGTTAAGGTTGATAACTCTGTGCAGCCAAATTCACGCTGGTATTCAGGTTCGGGTATTTATAGAAATGTGTGGCTGGTTACCACTAATAAAATTGCTATTGACCATTGGGGTACGTATGTTAATACAACCGATGTAAGCACAAAATCAGCTACCATTAATTTAACAGCTATCGTAAAAAATCAAGGCAACGCAGCTGCAATTACAATAAAAACCGGTATTTATGATGCTACAGGTAAAGAGGTTTCAGCCTATGGCGATATTATCGCAAAAGCCCATTTAAAGGATACTACGATTACCTCGGCTCAAAAAATCAATGTAAAAAATCCGGTATTATGGTCGGTTGAGCACCCGTATTTATATAAGATGGTTACTACAGTATTGGCAGATAATAAAATTGTCGATACTTATTCCACCCCGATTGGTATCCGCTATTTTAATTTCGACGCAGATAAGGGTTTTACTTTGAATGGCAAACCAATGAAGATCCTTGGCGTGTGTGATCACCACGATCTTGGGGCACTTGGGGCTGCGATTAACACACGTGCACTTGAGCGTCAACTTCAAATTTTAAAGGCTATGGGTTGCAATGGTATCCGTACCTCACATAACCCGCCTACACCTGAACTGCTTGACCTTTGCGACAAAATGGGCTTTATTGTAATGGATGAGGCCTTTGATTGCTGGGAATGGAAAAAGGCAACTTATGATTATCACCTGTTTTTTAAGGAGTGGCACAAACGCGACCTGGAAGATCAGATTCTGCGCGACCGTAACCACCCAAGCGTAATGATCTGGAGTATTGGTAACGAAATCCCACAGCAAAGCGATACCAGTGCATTAAGAATTGCGCCTGAGCTTGCTGCCATTGTACACAGCCTTGACACAACGCGGCCAATTACGACAGCTAATGACAATCCCGGTAAAAACAATAAGATCATCCAATCAGGCGCTATTGACCTGGTGGGCTATAACTACCACGAATTTGACTATGCGAAATTTCATGACAGGTACCCTGGCAAGAAATTTATAGCAACTGAAACTACGTCGGGACTGGAAACCAGGGGGCATTATGATATGCCGTCAGACAGCATCAGGGTATGGCCATCGAAGTATGATAAACCTTTTACCGAGGGCAACCCGGATAACACCGTTTCCGCTTATGACAACGTTCGTCCCGGATGGGGATCAACACATGAGGCTACCTGGAAAGTGATGAAGAAATACGATTTCCTATCAGGCATGTTCATCTGGACGGGCTTTGACTATTTGGGCGAACCTACACCATACTCATGGCCGTCACGCAGTTCGTTCTTCGGTATTTGCGATTTGGCCGGCTTCCCAAAAGATGTGTACTATATGTACCAATCTGAATGGACCAATAAACCGGTACTGCATATCTTCCCGCACTGGAACTGGCAGCCAGGCAAATTGATTGACGTTTGGGCATATTATAACAATGCCGACGAAGTAGAACTATTCCTGAACGGTAAATCATTGGGTATTAAAAAGAAGACCGGCGATGACTTGCACATTATGTGGCGGGTAAAATATGAACCAGGTACACTTAAAGCCGTTTCACGTAAGGATGGTAAAGTTGTATTAACCCGTGAGATCCATACTGCCGGAGCACCTGCCAAAATTGAGTTGCTGGCCGATCGGAAGAACATAAAAGCTGACGGAAAAGACCTGTCGTTTATAACCGTTAAGATCCTGGATAAGGATGGGAATGTGGTTCCGGATGCCGACAACCTGGTGAACTTTAAAATTAATGGCGGGGGCTTTATAGCAGGAGTTGATAACGGCGACGAAAATAATCATGATTCGTTTAAGGCAGATTACCGCAAGGCATTTAATGGGCTGGCGCTGGCAATTGTGCAGGCTAAACAAAAAGGCGGAAATATCAGTTTCACCGCTACCTCAAAAGGCTTACAGTCTGCCACACTATTGATACAAACAAAACCTTAGATTAGTCTGTAATTTGTGATAGATTAGATTTAAATTAGAAAATATTTTTTTCGCAATTAAACCTTTCATCAATCGTTTGTCTAATAGAATTACAAAGGGAGTTAATATCATGAAAAGATCAATTTATTTGGCGCTGACTGCTCTGATGATTTCAGCGCTCTCAGCTTGTTCAAGCTACGATTATTACACCGCCGCCATTAATAAAACCAATTTAAGCAGCTATCATACATTTGCGTGGATGCCGCCTGCTGACAACGGTGCTAAGAAAATGGCGAACAGTGAGGCTGATGCGAAGATCAGGGATGCTGCAACGGCGGCTTTATCGGCCAAAGGGCTTCGTTTGAGTCAAAGAAATCCTGATCTTATTGTTAGTTATACTACATCCGTGGGCCGTGGTGCCAGGACAAATTATTATACTCCGGGTTATTACGGCGGCGGCTGGGGTGGTTACTACGGTGGCTGGGGCGGCTGGGGATTTGGTTATGGCTTCGGTTTTGGCTGGGGCGGCTATTACAGGCCGTACTACAACTACTATGGCGGGGCCTTTGCTTATGGCGGACCAACCTATGCCGAAAAGGAACACTTTAAAGAGGGTACTTTAATCATTGATTTGATTGATCCACGCAGCCATAAAATAGTTTGGCGTGGCTTTGGTGTTGGTGAAGTACACAAAAACCCACAAAAAAATGTTGACGATTTACCAAAGGTTGTTAACGGCGTAATAGATCAGTTAAAATTAACACCCACTTACGCCAGCAGGTAACAATTAGCTTTGGCTTAAGAAATATACCTTAAATAAAATCCTTCTTGCCTGATAAGGTTAGAGGGATTTCTATTTAAGGTATACAGGGGTTACTTGTTTCTGCTAAAACTATTTCTTGCCAGGCAACATCAATCAAATATTAGCTTTGCTCCTTGCTAAACTTCAGGGTTACTAATTCCTTGTTGTTGCTTTTGAGGTGTATGATATAAACCCCAACCTTAAGCTTGCTTACATTTTCCTGGATCGGTTGCTGCGCATCCATGCTTGAATAGGTTTGCGTGTATTTAAGGTTGCCTAATGAGTCGTAAATATCCATTGTAACCTTGCTGGTGTAGCTTTTATCACTTACTATTTGTAAAACATCCTTAACCGGGTTTGTGTACAATATAAATCCATTTTTAGCTATTCCGTTTACCAAGCCCGGGTTAAAGGCTATTGCCACCGTATCAGAGTAAACCCTGTTGTTAAACTGGTCGGTTTGAATGAGGCGGTAATAATTTATACCTATGCCGGGGCTGTTATCAATAGACTGGTAGTTAACATCTGTGGGATTCATTAAAGAAACCAAAGGATCTCCAATATTGGTAAATACCTTTTTGTCGGTACTTTTTTGTACCTGGTAAAAAATGCTTCCGCGTTGGTTCAACGTGGTCCAATTCAACATAACCTTCTTTATTTCATCAACCTTGCCTGTAAACTTTGTAAACAATGCGGGAACCGGGAGCGGTTCAATTATTAGCTTAAATCGTTTAGCGTAGGTATTGCGCTGGCTATTTATGATATTAAACGAGTATGCTTTGCTATTAATAACCGTTTTGGTATTCTGCAAACTATCAAAAAGTGTTACCTTATAATTTTTCATTAAGGTACTAGTGTAGGATAGTTGAATGGTATAGGTCGTATCGAGATTACCCGTAACATACAACGGTACAATTGTTTTCTTCCCGGTAAACGGCCGTTTGTCAATTGCTAAATACTGGCCATCGTCCGAAAGGCTTGAAAGGGTAAGATTATCACCCTCAAAATGGACCGCATCGTCAGCGTCTGCTATGGCTTTGGTGCTGTCTCTGAAAACCATGCCTATTTCGTCACTGTTTAACGCGTTTTTAGATAGCTTGAGTCTTAATATTGGTGGCTCCGGAGCTGCTGCTACGGGTTCGGATACGCTTAGATTTCTAAATGTATTATTATTTGTGCTAGTACTTTTCATGCTCTCAGTAATGGTGAGAATATGATAGGTAATTGTTGGATTAGCCGCCTGCACAAAAAATCCCTGCCCCGGAAGCACCGAACTATTTGCACCATTGGGTGATGCGGTAGGATTAGTGGCATCCCAAATGGCATACTGTGCAGATGAAGACGGTTTCCATACCCATATTTTCCTCGTGGTAAAATACACACTCGTAGCGCCTTCTTTGGAGGACGCCAGTAATGCATTAGCGTCAAGCGTAGCCGCATAAGGGTTTGCTATAAGATAATAGGCACTGCTGGTGCCTGTTGCCATACTAGTAGAAACGTTCCCCTGGTTTGGAATGCCAATATAAGTATACGTTACACCTTCTGGTATTGCATACGAGCCGCCGCCATCAGCTTTATTTGTTTTTGAACCAAATGGATCAGCAGTTGTGGCGCCGGTAATATGGGTCCTGTCGCCCCTGAAATACATGAAGAAACCAGATCCCGTTGGTATCACCTGGCTTGCGCTCAAAGTTCCTAAAAATGTATAATTATTGGTGGTAGAGTTATATGTTCTGATAGTTGCACCAAAATTCCACGAGTTGTCAAAATTATTAGTGGAACCGCTGAACCCTGTGATTATAAATGAGGTTTTATAGTTGAGGAATTTATAAGTACCATTTGCGGCGCTATAAGTGGTCGTATTATCATAAACCGGCGAAGCCATTGAACGATAATTGCGCCAGCCGGCCCCACCTGTGTAATACACCTCGTATTTAATATTCCCCTTGATGGTGTAAGGCGAGGGGATAGTTTCTATTTCTGCGTAATTTAGTGTATTGGTTGTTGTATTAGTCTTTAACGTTAACGCTCCATTGTTGGTATTATCAATTAACAAGTTGCCCTGGGTAAGTTTAAGCAGGTTATAAATTTCAACCGGCCCTCCTGTTAAAGTTATTGTTCCCGGACCGGCATTGGTATTACTAATGGTCATGTTACTCATTTGAGCTGTAGTGGCAACATTGGCGGTTGATTTATAAGTTTGGCTTGCCAAACTCCCGTTCCAGTTTACAACGCCTGTTGAGCTGTTAAGATTTCCCGATGTGATACCTGTCAAAATAGTCGCA
The DNA here is from genome assembly GCA_030775685.1 of Bacteroidota bacterium. Classification (GTDB taxonomy): domain Bacteria; phylum Bacteroidota; class Bacteroidia; order Sphingobacteriales; family Sphingobacteriaceae; genus Mucilaginibacter. The sequence continues at coordinate 35,648 of JALYIP010000079.1, read as the reverse complement.
TCCAGGATCCCTTTTCCACCGGTTGTAACTTCGTTAATGATATTACACCCCACGTTAAGGGTCTGTCCGTTTAAATCTATTGATGCACCATCAGCAATGGTTAGCCCATATATACTAGCAGAAGCTGTTAATTTTGGATAAACTCCGGTGCCAACAGAAGGGATAACCAGCGAGGTTTTACCGGTTGTAAGGTCAGGTGCACCAAGGTCCCAGTTTGCAGCGGTAGTGAGGCCCGTGCCCGAAGCTCCGGTCCAGGTGCAGATTACTGCTCCCGCATTTAATGTTTGTGCATTGGTTAAGTTTGTAGCTACCGCTGTGCAAACCGTAAAGGTTTTGGGATTTTTTTGATTATAATATTCAGCCTGGATCCAATCGGCAGACTTGGCGATATTCGACACACGCACCTCATCCATTACCCCGCTAAAAAAATAAGCATCGTCATACCCGCCGTTTACCGCTCCCGTACCATGGTCCAAGCCCATTGTAAGGTAATTGCCTGCTTCTGGTGGCGAATTTGTACTATTAGTACCGGCTTTGAATGCCCCACCTGTTGCGTAGGCCCCGTTCAGGTAGTTCAAGAATGTCGAACCGTTGAACTCGCCCTGCACATACGACCAGGTATTGGGGCTTACCGGCGTTCCTGCATCATAAACGTTTCCCGGGCTTGCGTTGGCTGTCGTCCTTGTTTCTGTTTCAATTGTACTATTTCGTACGCTTAATTTATATCCATGACTATAATCAAGCTGATCTGACACCAACTTATTGTCACTTGTTGATGTTCCGGTATATGTTACCCAGGCGGATACAGTAAATTGGCTTGTACAGTCGGGAAACGTACCCGTATTTTGAATAATGCTTGTATTGGTCCCGTTAAAGGTATAGGCTCCGCCCGTTGTCGGGATGCCTGCCGCCACGTGGATTTCGTCGTTTGTTATTGCAGTGTGCGCTTGTACTGCATTCCTCGCGTGCAATGTGGCATCCAATACAGTAGCTGTTGCCGAGCCCTCACTAAAATGGTAAACTGCCAAATAGTCGCTTGGCCATGTTGAAGCAGCAAATGCTGCCGAATGGGATGGGCTTGCGGAACCAAAATAAAAGGTAAGTGTTTTATCTGCTTTTGTTAATGCCGGCACCTGTACCCAGGCCAGCAAGATCCCGTTTACCGAATCATAGGTATCAACCTGGTAGTAAAGTTCCGTAGTAAGACCTGTTTCGGTAAACGCAAAATCGTAATTTGTTCCCGCAGTTGCGCCACCCCCGTTACCGGTTGGAAACTGAACCTTGTCCCCGCAAACCTTCCCTATTTTCAATGAATCACTTTGTATATAAACCAGGGCCGGAAATGTTGTTAAAGACGCGCCGGCACTAACGCCGGTACTCGACATTTTCAAAGTGATGGGAATACTAAAACCATAACTGCCTGTTGTAATGCTGGGCTGGGTAGGCTTTACCAGGAACGTTATGCTACTGGTTACGCTATTGGTGCCTCCTAAAAAATAGTTAAACGTAGCTTTTGCTGTTAACGTGTGTACACCATACGATAGCCCGGTAGTTGAAATGCTTTTGCTACCTGTAGTGCCAGACATAGTTGCCGTTGCCCCGGTGCCGCCATCTACCGAAAAAGTCATGGTAGAAAATGTATAAAAAGAGGTTGCGGATTCCTGCGCTGTTGCTGTAAACGAGGAGCCTATCGTAAAAATAATATCAGCAGATGGAGAAGTTATACTTACCGTGTTTTGTGCATAGCTTTTGCTATTAAATACAAGTAAGATAAGTATCAGCGCACAAAAAAACCTTGATAAGTTATTATAGCGGCGTGAAGGGTTTTCCATTATTTAAGTTTCAAAACAATTAAGTAGCCCTTTTACGGAGAAACCCCGCGAACAGTTACGTAATTAAATTAAACTTTAAATAGCGGTAATTTGAAAAAGATCAGGCGCTTACAAATAATTTATGCCTGTATTTTTAGGGTATTTTTTTGCTTTTTATGGAGGTGTATTGCAGCAAAGACTAAGGCTGCAACTGCCAAAACAATTACCCATGTGTCAAGGGGACATGGTTCATCCGGGCCAGCAGTAGTATCACCGCAATCGCCTTGCCCCGGACCGCCTGGTTGCGCAAACGTTATGAGCGTACACAACATAAACAGAACTGTTAAAAAAAATTTACTCCAAAAAGCTGTATAGAATAATTTGCTCCTCAACATTAGTTTTGTTCCTTATTGAATTTCAAAGTTACCAATTCTTTTCCATTGCTGGCGAGATGAATAATATAAACACCCAATTGAAGGTTACTCACGTTTTGTTGTAATGGTAATTGCGCATTAATGCCCTGGTAAGCTTGTGTGAGCTTCAGGTTGCCCTGCGAATCGTAAATAGTCATGTTCACCTTGTCTTTATAATCTTTGTCGCTAACTATCGACAGCACGTCTTTTACTGCGTTTGGATATAGTAAAAATCCATTTTTTTCATGCCCCGCTAGTATCCCCGGGTTATAACCTATTTTTACGGTATCCGAATAAACAATGTTACCAAACAAATCAGTTTGAGCCAGCCGGTAATAATTTGCGCCAATGGCCGGGTTGCTGTCTATGGTTTGGTAGTCGAGATACGAATTATTAACTGATGAATTTAAAGGTTGCCCAATATTGGCGAAAATCTTTTTATCAGTACTTCGCTGTACCTGGTAGGTAATGTTGCTCCGATCGCTGATACTGTTCCAATTTAGTAAAACCTTTTTCAAATCGTTAAGCTTCCCTGTAAATTTTGTAAACAACACACCGGCAGGGTCAGGTTCAATTATCAGTTTAAATCGCTTGCCGTAAGTTGATGCCTGGGCGTTTACTATCTGAAATGAATATGCATTTTCACTAATAATACTATTGGTGTTTTGCAGGCTGTCATAAAGGCTGATCTTGTAATTCTTCATCAAATCACTTTTATAAGACAACTGAAGACTGTAGGTGCTATCAACCTCCGCAGTAACATATAGGGGCACCTCTGTTTTGCTGCCGGTAAAAGGCCTTACATCAATAGCTAAATATTTACTATCTGCCGAAAGGCTGGAAAGGGTAAGATTAATACCATCAAAATGAACAGCGTCATTCCCATCGGCTATTGCCTTAGTGCTATCACGAAACACCATTCCTATTTCATCACTTGTACTGTTATTTTTATAGAGCTGCAGCCGTAATACAGGTGGTTCCTGCTTTGTGGCGGCAATTGCATTTAAATTTCTAACTGCGTTGAGGTTGTTACCTGTGCTTTTCATTGTTTCGTCTATGGTAAGAACATTTGATGACCCGCCGAAGCCAAAAAAACCGGTATTTGTTGCAGCCTGAACAAAGAATCCCTGCCCGGGGACAATATACTCCTTAGCACCATTGGTAGAGGCTGAGGGCGTAACTGAGTTATAGACAGCATATTGTGCCGTAGCGCCGGGCTTCCATGTCCAAATAACGGTGTTTATATAATTAGTCGGAAAAAATCCCAAATAATTATAAGCAGTTGAATTGATAACGGCATTAGCGTCGAGCGTAGCCGCGTATGGGTTAGCAATAAAGTAATAATTGTTATCAGTGGTACCAAATGTGGTTGAAACGCTTCCCTGGTTCGGAATGCCGGTATAGGTGTAGGTAACAGCTTCAGGTATGGTATATGAACCACCACCATCTGCCTTATTCGTTTTTGAACCATATGGGTCTGCGGTTGTAAGCGTCCCGGTTTTCGTTCTATCGCCCCTAAAAAACATATAAAAGCCGGTGCCTGTGGCCACCGTAGAACTGGAACCTAGCGTAGTTATAAATGTATAGTTACTGGTTGTTGGGTTCCAGGTTCTAAGCGTTGCGCCATGATTATAAGATTCGTCGAAGCTATTTGTAGCACCGCCCGAGCCAGTTACAATAAAGCTGTTTTTTAAATTTGAATATTTATAGGTGCCGTTTGCCGAAGTGTAAGTGGTGGTATTATCGTAAACCGGCGAAGCCATCGACCGGTAATTTCGAAAGCCTGAGCCACCGGTAAAATAAACCTGGTAGTTTATATTCCCCTGGATGGTTGAGCCATCTGTCATTGAAGCAATTTGGGCGTAGTTTAATGGTGTTGCGCTCGTTCCGGTAAGTAACGTAAGGCCGGCAGCCGAATTTATTGATAAAATTGTTGGCCCGCTTACGCCCAAGATGCTGTAAGGCGAAACACTAAATTTTCCGCTGGAAATTGTAGCCGTGCTCCCACCCGTAATATTCAGATTACCGAATGCCACAGTGGCCGATGTATTTAAGTTCGCTATATTATTACCACCTGTATTGAACGTAATTGTATTTTGATTGGAGGTAGCCGTAGTGTTTACGGAGAACGTTCCACCGGTATTATTTGTAAAATCACCCCCAATAGTTAATGTTCCCTTTCCGGTAAGAGAGGCCCCTGCACTTGCAAGTACCGTAACATCGTCCTTTACCGTTAAAACATCTGTTGCATTCGTTAATGTAACGCTAGCCCCTAAATTTGTAGTGTGTGTTAAATTGGTACCATACACCAACCTGTATATTGTTGGGCTATAGCCGGTAATAATGGGGTTCTGACCGCCATTGTTGCTATACGGCGCAACGCCAATATAAACTATATCGGTAGCGGTAGGAACCCGGTTAGCGTTTTGATATCCTCCTGATCCGTTAGCTACCTCCCACGGGCCGTTAGTGCTGCTGCTCCAGGTGGTAGTATTATCTCCATACCAATACATTCCGCCATAGGCATTGTATGTTGTTCCGCTGCCTGAAACTGTAACTGATGGGCTATTGCCGAAGAAACCGGCACTGGTTGCGCCAAATGTAAAGGTTGTTGGAACGGTGTTTCCGGTAAACACTGCTTTTGGTAAAACCAGAAAGTAATAATATGTACCCGCCGTGTAAGATCTGTTTACGTTAAATTGATAACTTGACCCGCTTACATTGGGTGTGTAGGTATTATTAACCGTCGACGGATAGACGCTCCCGCTTGTTTCATACAATCTGGCTGTGCCTGATGGGAAGTAATTATTTAAATTCGCATTATTTGTGGTTACAAACAAATTACTGATAGTAGCTGATGTTCCTGTTCCGGAAGCAACAACTTTAAACCCTACTACTACCGTATTTAGCTGCCCGTCGAATATAGTAAACGGTGTGGTAATCCCGCTTGCTGAAGTATTAAGTTGAGTTACAGTAAACGTAATTGCGCTAAAGCTGCTATTAGTTGTAAAAACAACAATAAAAAAAACAAAAAGTACAATTTTAGGTAACCGTGTTTTCACTGTTCTAAATTAATTAGGGTCAAAGAGCAATTTCAAGGCAACCCGATACATCCTGTAACAGTCACATAGTCAGCGCCATTCGCGCAAGGTAACAATTTTGTTACATTTTTAAAAGAAATTCAGCAGGAATACTATTTTTTTGTTTTTTAGAATAAAACGCAATCATTGTTAACGCGTGTGAAGCAGTGCTTTATTCACAAGTGCACTACCGATGGTTAACAAAAAGCGTTGTGCCAAATTCGTGCACTTACTTTTTAATGAATTTAATCACAACAATTTCCTTGCTGTCATTATCTATGCGTGCGGTATAAACCCCCATTTTCAAATTGCTTATGTTTTCCTGTATAGGCACCTGCGCGTTCATTCCGGTAAATGATTGCGAAGCCTGCAATTTTCCAAGGTTATCATATATCTGCAATTTCACAGTTCCCTGGTAGGTTTTATCGCCTACTATCGATACCACATCAGTCACAGCATTTGGATACAAAATAAATCCATTTTTCGCTATCCCATTTAACAATCCGGGGTTGTTTGCTATAGTTATCGTGTCTGAATATATATTAGTGTCAAAGGCATCAGTTTGCACCAGGCGATAGTAATTCAATCCAATTGCCGGGCTACTGTCCATAGTTTGATAGTTGATATTTGTACTGCCGGTTAAAGGGGTACCAATGTTGGCAAAAGTTTTATTATCAACACTTTTTTGCACCTGGTAAGTGATGCTTGCACGATCGGTTCCGCCATTCCAATTTAGCAGCACTTTTTTCAAATTATCAAGCTGCCCGGAAAATTTTGTAAATAACGCTGGTGCAGGTAACGCTTCAACAATAAGTTTAAACCGCTTGGCATAGGTATTTTGCTGTCCAGAGGCGATGTTAAAAGAGTACGCCTTATTGGTTATATCTGTTATTGTATTGAGCAAACTATCCTGTAAACTTACCTTATAATAACTCATGGCAGGGTTTTTATAAGAAAGCTTTAAAGTATAAACGGTGTCCTGCGCAGGTGTTATGTATAGCGGCATTGTTGTTTTCTTCCCGGTAAAGGGCCTTACGTCAATAGCCAGGTACTCGTTATCGGTAGTTAATGATGAAAGCGTAAGGTTTGTTCCCTCAAGGTGAGTGGCATCGTTATAATCCAGCGTAGCCTTTGAACTGTCGCTAAATTCAACGGCAATTTCATCGTATAACGCCGAATCCTTTGCAAATTTCAATCTAAATATCGGTGGGTTTAAAGCGCTGGTTGGTTCAGATGCACTTAACATTCGTGCGGCATTTAAGTTGTTTGCAACACTTTTCATGCTTTCGGTAATGGTTAGCGATTTTACAGTAGCAGCTGTTGCGGCCTGAATGAAAAAGCCCTGACCCGGCACTATATACCTTGCACCGCCATTTACAGTCAGCAAGGAATTTGTTGAGTTATAGACCGCGTAGTTACCAAGGGTGGGATTCCAAATCCACGTACTGGTTTTAATCGGAGCAGCGGCAATAACCATATTTGCATCTAAAGTTGCTGCATACGGATTTGCCAAAAAGTAAAACTTGGTATCATTTAAGCCAAAGGCTGGAACTGACGCAACATTTCCCTGGTTAGGAACGCCGGTATAGGTGTACATTACCGCATCAGCAGGGGCATAAGAGCCGCCACCATCTACCTTATTTGTTTTTGAGCCAAATGGGTCTGCAGCGGTAACTGTGCCTGCAGGTGTACGGCTCCCTCTAAAATACATGTAAAAAGCAGAACCAGAAGCAACCGTTGGGGCGGTGTTAAGGCTTGTTATAAATGTGTAAACGTTGGTAGCTGCATTATAGATCCTAAGTGTAGCGCCATTGTTAGATGATTTATCAAACCCGTTTGTAGAACCGCCTGTGCCGGTAATAATAAAGCCTCCTGTGCCTTTAAGGCTCGCAAGCGAGTAGGTGCCGTTTGTGGAACTATATGTTGTGGTATTATTATAAACCGGCGGCGCCATTGAGCGATAGTTACGAACGCCTGTAAAATATACCTGGTAATTAATAGATCCGCTTATGGTACCGGAAGTTATTGGTGCTATCTGCGCATAAACCAAGTTACTGGATGCATTGCCTTTTAGGTTTAATGCACCACTGTTGGTGTTATCAATGAATAAATTGCCTTGAGTTAGCGTTAGCAAACCCGTCATGTCAACCGCGCCGCCTGTAAGGGTCACTGTTCCGGTTGAGCTGTTGTTGATAGTTAGGTTACCGAACTGGGCCGAACTTGTTGATGTATTACCCGTATAGGATTGTGCAGATGCCGAGCCGTTAAAAGTTAATGTTGACGCAGTGGCTGATGAATTGTTTATTGTGCCAGTATTGACAATATTACAACCTACATTAAGTGTTTGCCCGTTTACATTGCAAACTCCCGGGGTGGCAACATTGAGGCCATAGATTGACCGGGTTGCACTTAAACTGAATGTACCGCCGGTAACCGAAAAATTCTCGCGGCCATTGTAAAGTGGGGTGCCCGCAGTAGCGGTACCATTTATAGTGAACGTTGTTCCGTTTGTGGTGGCAAATGTCATGCCGCCATAAATTAACTCTGCATTGGTTACGTTTGTAGCCAGTGAGCCTTTTGTAATATAACTCGCTGGCGTATTTTGATTATTATATTCTGCAAGCAGCCAATCTGTTGTTTTGGCCACGTTTGAAACACGTGGCTCATCAATTAAACCATTATAATAATATTGCGTGCCACCTTCCCCAACGCCAATGTACATGTTAGTAAGTGAAGAAGGATTAACAGTGGTAGCCAGTGTTTGATATGGTTTGCCATTTTCATAGGTAATAAGTTGCGAACCATTGTAAACGCTCTGTACATAATACCAGGTGGCTGGAGATGTATTTACCGACATTACCGGGGCCACAGTTGCTGTACCCCTGTTAATCGCAGTACCTGACTCTGACTCGGGAATATTATTATTGTAAACTCCCAACTTATACCCCCCCGAACTGCTTCCCGCCGGCCCTTGGTTTGTTATTATTTTTTGATCGGCGGTGGCTGCTACCGTTACCCATGCCGAAAGCGTGAATGTGCCGGTTAAGGTTACCGATCTTGAGCCGTTTGCAGGCACTACCGTGATTGCCTTTGATGATGTGCTGCCGTTAAAAGTGTAAGCGTTGCCTATTTTACCGGTTACTAAATCCGCGCTGGCCATGTTTGTTGTAACCCCCGTATTTCCACTACCTGTAGCGTCTGTTACTGTTGACCCGGTAGAGACAGCATCATTTAAATGATAAACTGCCTGGTAGTCATTAGCCCACGTAGCCTGGTGAAAAGCGGTATTGTGAGCAGGATTTGTTACCGAACCAAATAATAAATTTATAGTGGTGTTACCAGAAGCTGCCAGCGTAGGAATGTTAACCCAAGCCAGCAATTTACCGGCTGTTTGATCATAGCTTTCTATCTCGTAAGGAAGTTCGACACCGTTAGCATCGGTAAAGTCAAAGTCGTGTTCAGTACCGCCCGGATATTGAACTTTATTACTGCAACCTCCTGATGTAATGGCTAACGTAGGATCAGTAATACTTACTAAATATGGAAAATTACTTAGGGCTGTGGTGTTTCCTACATTGATAGTTAGTGGCAAGCTATACGCGTAATTGGCTTCGTTAAATATTTGTGTGGTAGTTGTGGAGCACCCAGTTGTTGGATTTGTAACCGTAAGTGCAACTGTGCCCGCTCCGGCAGCGGTCCAGGTTACCGTTATCGGACCGGAACCTGTTGCTGTTGCAGGGGTTCCGCCGGTAATTGCCCAGGCGTAAGTATAACCTGTAGGATTGGTCCCTGTATTTTTAATTGTTGACGTTGTTGCTACGCTGCTTACATAAGTTGCTGAGAAAGTTGCAACAGGAGCGGCAGTCGCCGTAATTGGTACTGTGGCAGTTGAAGTACATCCTCCGGGGCCGCCGGTTACTGTTAAAGTGTAGTTGCCAGAGGTCGCGCTCGCAAAAGTAGGATTTTGACCCGTAGCAGTAACCCCGTCAGGATCGGTCCAACTGTAAGTTGCCCCGGTTATGGTTGGGCTATACAGTGTTAATGAATTACCGGCGCAAACCGGCGCATTAGGGCCAATCTGATTTAAATCGTGCGAGGTAGCTATTGTAGCAGCGGAAAGTGCGGTACTGTAAATTGATACATCATCAATTGTGCCTGTAAAATAATTACTTGATATTGTGCCGGGCCATCCGCCGAGGTTGGCGCCTCCAATTATCCAATATGCATTAGTTTGCGTTTCTGCAACCGTGTAAGCGGCATTAAAAATTGGTGCATTATTATCAACGTACAAATACAATCCCGCGCTGGAAAGGGTAGCAACCACATGGTGCCAGGCCCCGTCATTATACGATGCTGTTGTATTCACTGTGTTTGTGGCCCCGTTGTAAACACCGAAATACACTTGCCCGGCATTATTCATATATACATGCCTGTCAAAACTGCCCCCTCCATTTTGATTTTGCGAAATCCCCACTATTCTTCCGCCCGTAGTACTGGTGGTTTTAAACCAGGCGCTTATGGAGAACGTTTGAGGATTACCATTTGCTGTAGTAGTTTCAACAACCTGGCTGGAGGTGCCGGTAAAATTCAGCGCACTGTTAGCTGCGCCAAACCTGTCAGTAGTAAACGTTGGCGAATTTATTGCTATACCATCATTTTGATTGCCGGAAACGTCCTTTGTGTTTCCGCTAAATGAATACGAAAATACAGCGTTAGGAATTGGTGACGATACAATTGGATTTTCTGTAACAGATGTATTTGAAGATGTAATAGTTGTTGTGCCTTGTGTATAGATAGCATAGTATGAACCACTTACCATCGGTTTAAATGTGGTACCGGTTGCTAATACCGGGGCGGTTGCCAGGGTGCTTAGTGCGTTATACCAGCTATAAGTGCCTCCTGTGGGTGTACCACCTGATGCTGTCAACGTTACTGAACCTGAACCACAACCAGGATTTCCCGTTGCGACAACATTTATGGTCGGGACCGCGGCGCTTTTAATATCGTCAGCCCTTATCCCGGCGGTGCCAAAGCCGGTAATCTTAATTTCATCAATACTGTAAAAGCTGGAATTTGTTGAAAAATCAAAAAGCACTTTGGTGGTACTACCGACAGATTTTGTGACAGGCGAGCCAACGGCTACTCCATTTGCGTATGCCTGCACCGAGACGTTCGAAGTTCCGGATACCGTGAGTAAATTGATTGATACCAATTGAAATTCTCCGCCCGGTGTGGGCAATGAAGTTGCCGAATTTGTGGTTGTTGCTCCTGTAGCCGCGCTCATGATATATGCTGCATTTACTGACAGACTTGTGCTTGATCGGTCAAATGATATCATCCCATCATTGAAGGCGAAGGGATATGAGTATGAAGATACATAAAGAGATGCTCCGCCCGGAGTACTCACGGTTCCCTGTGTTACAAATTCATATCCCAGGCCCATGTCCTGTGTTGCCGTTCCTGACGCTGGAACGTAGGATGAATAACCGGCATACCCGTAAACCAACTGATAATTTCCCTGGTATTGGAATGTAACCGTTCCTGGTGTGGGCGTTTGAGCAAATGCTGTTGTGATACAGACAAAACAATATAAAAAAAGAACGAAGATTCTTAGTAAGCGTTTTTCCAATGTTTTAAATTAATTGAGGCCCTAAAGGCAAATGTAACGTAATGATATAGTTACTTAACTTATGTAATTATCAACAAGCTAACATTGCTAATTACATATTTTTCAATAAATTAACCATTAATATATAAATCTATTATTTTTTCGTTTCAAGCATTCGGTATTGAGTATACGTTAAATTCGGGACGTTGGATTTATGACGAATAGTATTTATTGTTCGAATTTTAATTAATATTTCCATGGCTATTACCATTTTATAATCATATTGCCATATTATTGGTGGGTTAGGTCAAATAAATCGAACAGCCCTTATCTTTGTTAAAACAAAATATGAATAGTCAAAAAATAACGTTTGGCAACGGTTGTTTTTGGTGTACCGAAGCCATATTTGAGACACTAAAAGGCGTGAAAAGCTTGGCGTCGGGCTATATGGGCGGTCATACACTTAACCCTACTTATAAGGATGTTTGCACAGGAACTACAGGCCATGCCGAAGTAATACGGCTGGAGTATGATGCGGACGAATTATCGTTCGATGAGTTGTTGCTTGTGTTTTTTAAAACCCACAACCCTACTACGTTGAATCGCCAGGGAGGTGATGTTGGAACACAATACCGCTCGGCTATATTTTATTACAACGATGAGCAGCGCGATCAGGCTTTAGCCATGATAAAAAGACTGACTGATGAAAAGGTTTTTGATGACCCTATTGTAACGGAGGTTACACCAGCAAGTGAATTTTACAAAGCCGAGGATTACCATCAAAACTACTTTGCCAATAACCCTGGAAATCCGTATTGTGCAGCTGTTATACAACCGAAGCTTTACAAATTTGCCAAGGAATTTACCGAAAAGATCAAGCCGGAATTACTTTGAATTGCTATTGGTTTTGTACACATGGAGGGAATTGCAATTCATGACAAAAGTGCAATGTGTTGATAATCTTAATGTTTCATAGTGTTCCACGTGTTCCGTGTGCAAAAATGGAACGCTTTGGCGGATGAGGATTCCCAATTTGCTCTTCGCCTCGACGTTTTTGGAGACCGATTTTGGGTGAGGTGACTGTTTACTTATGGCGACCCCACGTTAGGTTAAGCGCTTTCTTTTCACTCCTTTATAAACTTAATTATCGCCATTTCCTTGTTGTTATTGGTTATGTGTGCAGTGTAAACACCCAATTTTAAATCACTTATATCCTTTTGTATAGGTACCTGGGCACTCATTCCTGTAAATGATTGTGATTTCTGCATTTGCCCCATGTTGTTATAAATCTGCAGCTTTACTGTGCCGGGGTAACTCTTATCACTTACTATTGCCAAGACATCTTTTACTGGGTTTGAATACAAAACAAACCCATTTTTTGCAATTCCGTTCAATAGTCCCGGGTTGTTTGCTATTGTTACCGTGTCAGAAAAACATTTGTCATTAAACATATCTGTTTGTACCAACCTGTAATAGTTTAAGCCTACCAGCGGACTTTGATCAAGTATTTGGTAGCTTCCTGCAGGGGCATCCCCGATAATATTTACCGGACTGCCGATGTCGGCAAACGTTTTGTTATCGATGCTGCGTTGTACCTGGTACTTGATCTTGCTTCGATTACCAATAACGTTCCAATGCAAAAAAACCTGCCTTACAGGGTTAAGTTGGGCTGTAAACTTTATAAAAGCAGGCGATGGCGGTTGTGGCTCAACAATAAGCTTAAAACGTTTGGCATAGGTGTTTGCCTGAGCCGAAACTACGCTAAATGTGTAAGGATTATTGGTGATATCGGTGGTGGTGTTAAGCAAGCTATCTTGTAAGCATATCTTAAAATTATTCATTAAAGTGTTTTTATAAGACAGTTTTATTGTATAAACAGTATCCTGCGTAGGAGTTATATACAATTGAAAGGTTGTTTTATTCCCGGTAAAAGGCCTCACGTCGTTAGCAAGATATTGATTATCGGTAGTTAAGCTGGACAAGGTAAGGCTGGATCCTTCCAGGTGGGTTGCATCCTGATTATCCATCGTGGCTTTTGAACTGTCAATAAACGCAATGGCAATTTCATCAGATAAAACAGTATCCTTCAAATATTTCAGTCTTAATATTGGCGGATCAGCCGCTGCTAAAGGCTCTGCCTGGTATAAAAATCGGGCAGCATTTGAACTGTTAGTAACGCTCTTCATAGCTTCGGTTATGGTTAGCGTTTTAGCTGTTCCGGTTGTATTTGCCTGTATAAAAAAACCCTGTCCCGGTACTATGTATTGCTTGGCCCCATTTGTTGACATAGCCGGGGTGGTAAAATTGTATACCGCATAATTAGCTGCCGAGGGGCTCCAAATCCAGGTCTTCGTATTCACATAATAGGTTGTGCCAGAGATCAAAGCGCTGGTAATAATCGCATTTGCATCTAAAGTTGCAGCATAAGGGTTTGCGAGGTAGTAATATCTTGAATCGGTTGCTGCAAACGTTGGTGCTGCTAGACTACCCTGGTTTGGCACACCTGTGTAAGTATACATTACAGGATCAGCTGTAGCATATGATCCGCCGCCATCGTTCCTGTTTGTTTTTGAACCGAATGGGTCTGCTGCGGTTACCGTGCCTGTCGGGGTACGGCTTCCTCTGAAATACATATAAAAAGCGGTACCCGACGAAACAGTAGGCGCTGTCAGTAGGCTTGTTATAAATGTATAAATATTGGTAGCTGTATTATATATTCTGAGAGTGGCGCCATTATTTGTTGATTTGTCAAACCCATTGGTTGATCCATTTACCCCGGTTATTATAAAGGAATTTATAAGGCTTGCCAGCGTATATGTTCCGTTTGTTGAACTATAGCTTGAGGTGTTGTTATACACAGGCGAAGCCATTGACCGGTAATTGCGGTAACCCGCTCCGCCGGTAAAATATACCTGGTAATTAACATTACCACTAATTTTACCTGTAACCGGGGCTATCTGTGCATAGACTAACGGCGAAGAACTGCTGGCATACATAGTAAGATTGCCACCGGGGGCCAATATCGTTGATGCGCCCAAAACGCTTAATACCCCAGTTGTTGACACACCAAAGCTACCTGACGACATTGTTTTTGTGCCACTGTTACTGAACGTAACATTGTTGAACAATGTTCCCGCTGAACTGGCGTCTGTTAACGTTTGAGCAGTTCCATTAAAAAATACGGTGCCGGAACCCGCCGTAAACGTTGATGTGTTTTGATAGCTGCCATTTACGTAAAGGTCTTCGGCATTGCATTGATATGTGCCTCCGTTATTTTGGAAGGTGGTACTCACTATAATGGTTCCCGGGCCTGTGCCTCCCGCTACTGTTCCGCCGCTATTTTGTAAAGTGCTGGTTGTTGTGTTTCCCGTGCCTAATTGAAAAGTGCCGCTGGTGTTTTGAAGTGTATTGGTTATCGCTATAGTGCCGGAGCCCTGGGTTACATTACCGGAATTCGTCCAGCTATTGCCAACGGATATTGTGGGGTTATTGGTATTCAAATCTACAGTTGATGACGAAGTAATATCCTGCCCTGTGGTTAAGGAACCTGCGTCAGCCCTTTGTGAGCCGGTTCCGGAGAGCGTGAGATATTGGTAAACTTGCGGGCTTGAATTTAAGGCCGAAGTTGAAGCTGTGTAGACCTCCTGGTTAGTACTGCCATAATTATAATTCACGGTGGCTGTCCCTGTACCCCCTGTGTTGTTATAAAAATCAATAGAACCTGCAACGCTTGACGTATTTATTGGAGCCGCATTAGTTAGCTGTAAAATAGGTGATTGCGACGAACCGGAGGGGATGTCCAAACTAAATTTCGGTGACGGTGCAAGTAATGGTAATATCCCGCCATCTGTAGTGGTGGTTAATATAGTTCCGTCTATAACGGCAGTACCTCCTTGAAGTGAAAAGGTTGCGTTAATAAACCCGACACCAACAAATAGTACGGCAAAATCTGTAGCGTTAACTGTTACACTACCAGTTACATGAAGATTGGCTATAGTTGAGGTAACCTGAGTAAGATCAACAGCTAGCACGGGTGGAAATGTAGTAGTATTTCCTACCTGAATTGAGGCACATGTAATACCCCCGGCGCCGGCAAGAGTAGATGTATAGCTGCCGGTATTGCTTGGGTTTTGAATGAGTGCGCCATTAACAGTAAGGCTATTGCTTACATTTACAGTAAGCGTAACGGGCGCACCCAGGGTGCTGTTATTTGTCCCGATAGTTAAGCTGCCAATTATGTTTGTTGCCCCTGCGCTGATAACCGGCTGGAATTTAAAGGCGGTAGAAACTCCTATTTGTACAGCATCGCCGCTTCCAGGAACTAAACCTGTACTCCAGTTGGTTGCGGTATTCCAATCGGCACTTACACCCTTCCAATTGTTTGTAGTTAGTGCCGATGCTGTATTTATTAAGAGTAAGGAGAGCAGGGCACTAAATAGTGCTTTTAAAATTTTGGACCCGTAATAGTGTCTAGATTTCCCCATAAATATTTAATAACTAAATATTCAATGAGCGCCCGCGCAAATAATTTTCATCGTCCGTGTGATAACATCCACGCAACTAATACAAAGCTACGAGCAGCGCGTAGTGTTGGCCAACGGGTATTATCACCCAAATTGCTCCGCAAAAACACCTGGAAATAATCGTGAAACACACGCAAAATTTCGAGACAAAACACCCCTTTTAGGCGCATGAAAACACCTTTATTGAGTATAAGTATAATTTCTCTGTGTTATTGAGGGGTAAGTTCCGATGTTAAACTTCCAGAAATGTTTCCCCAATATTGAATGTTTAAACGTATAAAAAGCATCATTTATATATTATAATATTTACCGGGAATTATTATGATACTTCTGTTAGGAGAGCGCCTGAATTACCCACAAGAGCAAGCGGTGTCCCTCAAAAATGTTGAATGAAAAAGGGTGAGGAGCATTTAAACTCTTCACCCTTTAATAAGGATCTTTAGAAATCTTAATTTTATAAATTCTTAGATACGTATGGCCCGATTTTTCAATAGCTTCCAAACATGCTTCGCGCATGGCTTCGTGGGCGGGGCTCATGCGCGATATATCTTCAGCAAACGAGCGGTATTCCATGCCTAATCAATCATATCTGCCGGCCTTATTTCTACTTTTTAATAAACTTAATAACAACAATTTCATTGCTGTTATTGTCTATACGCGCGGTGTAGACGCCTTTTTTCAAATTACGTACGTCAGTCTGTATAGGAACCTGCGCGTTCATTCCCGTAAATGATTGCGAAGCCTGCATTTTCCCAAGGTTATCATATATTCGAAATTTCACGGTTCCCGGGTAAGTTTTATCACCCACTACCGATACAATGTCACTTACCGCATTTGGATATAAAACAAACCCGTTTTTCGCTATTCCGTTCAACAGTCCAGGGTTGTTCGCAATGGCTATCGTATCTGAGTATACGGTGTTATTAAACGCATCGGTTTGCACCAGGCGATAATAATTCATTCCAATTGCCGGGCTATTATCCATGGTTTGATAATCAATATTCAAATCGCCGGTTAAAGGCTGCCCAAGATTGGTGAAGGTGTTTCGATTGGTACTCCTTTGCACCTGGTAAGTGATATTAATACGGTCGGTTCCTCCATTCCAATTTAGCAGTACCTTTTTCAGCTCGTTAAGCTTGCCGGTAAACTTTGTAAACAACACGGGAGCAGGCAGGGCTTCAACAATAAGCTTAAACCGTTTGGCATAAGTATTGGCCTGCCCCGAGGCTACACTAAAAGTATAGGCGCTGTCGGTAATATCTGTTATTGTATTGAGCAGGCTATCTTTTAAGCTTATCTTATAGTTATTAATAAGTGCATTTTTATAGGATAGCTTTAAGGTATAGGTAGTATCCTTTTCAGGAGTTATGTATAGTTGCATGGTTGTTTTATTCCCGGTAAAAGGCCTTACATCAATAGCCAGGTATTGGTTGTCGGCAGTGAAACTGGAAAGGGTAAGGTTAGATCCCTCCAGGTGGGTGGCATCATTTTTATCAATCGTTGCCTTCGCGCTATCTGAAAACCCTACGGCAATTTCATCTGATAATACCGAATCTTTAACAAATTTCAACCTGAAAATTGGCATGTCAACTGCGGCTATGGGTTGCGCCTGGTACAAAAAACGCACAGCATTTAAATTGTTTGTCACGCTTTTCATGCTTTCGGTAAGGGTTAATGTTTTTACCGTTCCGGTGGTAGCGGCCTGGACAAAAAAGCCCTGCCCCGGTACTATATATTGCTTGGCCCCATTTGTCGACAATCCGGGGGTTGTAAAATTATAGATAGCATAGTTGGCTGCCGATGGGCTCCAGATCCATGTTTTAGTATTTATAAAATACGTGGTGCCTGAAACTAAAGCAGCGCCAATAACCAGATTGGCATCCAATGTTGCCGCATAAGGGTTAGCCACGAAATAAAATCTTGAATCAGTTGCAGCGAATGCCGGTAAAGCGCTATTTCCCTGGTTGGGTACACCGGTGTAAGTATAAGTTACCGCATCAGCTGTGGCATAGGAGCCGCCGCCAAGCGTTTTATTGGTCTTTGAGCCAAATGGGTCTGCAGCAGTAGTTGTGCCGGCGGGTGTTCGGCTTCCCCTGAAATACATAAAAAAAGGTGTTCCCGAAGCTAGGGTTGGGCTGCTTGAAAGGCTGGTTATAAATGAATAGGTATTAGAAGCAAAATTATATGTTCGTAACGTAGCCCCGTTATTCGTCGACTTATCAAACCCATTTGTTGAACCGCCTGATCCGGTAATGATAAAGGTACTTATAAGGCTTGCCAGGCTATAGGTACCATTTGTTGCGCTATATACGCCGCTGGTGTTGTTATAAACCGGGGCAGCCATTGAACGGTAGTTGCGGTAACCCGCACCTCCTGTAAAATACACCTGGTAATTTATATTCCCGCTGATTGTATAACCGGGTGTTATGGCATCTATTTGTGCATAAAGTAACGGGGTTACAGTATTAGCATTTAATGTAAGGGCGCCGCTGCCTGCATTGTCAATCACCAAATTACCTTTCGTTAAAGCCAGCACATTGGTCATGCTAACCGGGCCTCCCGTAATAGTTACTGTTCCACCGGCAGAATTATTAATGGTTAAGTTACCAAATTGGGCAGCGCTGGTTGATGTATTGCCTGTATAGGTCTGCGCAGCAGTTGTACCATTGAAAATTAAAGTTGATGCAGTTGCTGCCGTGTTATTTATGGTACCTGTGTTTGCAATATTACAACCCACATTAATAGTTTGTCCGTTTGTATTACATACCCCGGGGCTGGTAACTGTAAGCCCGTAAATAGATGATGTTGCACTTAAACTAAAGGTACCGCCTGTAACCGCGAAATTTTCTTTACCATTATAAAGTGGGGTGCCTGTAGTTGCAGTTCCGTTAATAGTAAACGTAGTTCCGTTTGTGGTGGTAAAAAGCATGCCGCCATATATTAATTCAGCATTGGTAACGTTTGTAGCCAAAGTCCCCTTGCTGATGAAACTTGTGGGGCTGTTTTGATTATTATATTCGGTTAATAACCAATCTGCTGTTTTACTTACATTCGAAACCCTGGGCTCATCTATTAACCCATTAAAATAAAGCTGATTACCTCCTTCGCCTACGCCTATATAAAAGTTAGAGACAGAAAAAGGCGATGTTCCGCTGCTATTTATTGAATACTGGGCGCCGTTTACATATACACTTAGCGTAGTGCCGTTAAGAACTCCCTGAACATAATACCAGGTGCCGCTTGTTAAGGAGGGGGCTGTGGGAGTTTTCCCCCTGGTTGAAGGCACTCCCGATTCTGCTTCCGGAAGATTTGTAGAAAACACGCCAAGTTTATACCCGCCCGATAAGTAGGCAGCAGAGCTCTGGTTTGTCATTATTTTTTGATCGAGGAATAGTGCACCCAGTTTTACCCACGCCGAAATGGTGAATGAGCCTGTAATATTTACCGGGTTAGCGGCTATGCTTTTGCTGCTGCCATTAAAACTATAAGCGTTGCCAATTTTACCCGTAACAAGGTCGGCAGCTGTCATGCCAACGTTGGTGCCTGTATGTCCGTTACTTGTGCCATCAGTAACGGTGCCGGTATAAGCGGCTTCATTAAAATGATAAACTGCCTGGTAATCTGACGGCCATGTTGCCTTATGGAAAGCTGCATTATGGGCAGGCGCTGTAACCGAACCAAACAATAAATTTATAGTGGTATTACCTGAAGCAGCGAGGGTTGGAATGGTAACCCACGCCAGCAGTGTGCCTGTAGATTTATTATAGCTTTCTATGTCGTATGGCAACTCAACACCATTGGCGTCGGTAAAATCAAAATCATATTCAGTTCCGTTTGGATATTGCACCTTATTACCGCATGTTGTTGCACTAATTGCTATCAAAGGGTCTGTAATGCTTACCAGGTATGGGAAATTACTTAAAGCAGTAGTGTTCCCCGCATTAATCGTCAATGGAAGGCTATAGGCATAGTTAGCTTCGTTAAATATTTGCGTGGAAGTAGTTGAACATCCCGTGGTTGGGCTTGTAACAGTAAGTGATACCGTACCTCCGCCTGCTGCCGCCCACGTAACCGTAAACGGCGCGCTCCCGGATGCTGTTGTCGGGGTTCCTCCGGTAATTGTCCATGTATAAGTATAGCCGGCCGGGTTAACGCCAGTATTGGTAATTGTTGATGTGGTGGCTATGCTGCTTACGTACGTAGCGGTAAACGTTGCTATAGGCTTTGATGTTGTTACGGGGGTAACGCTTGCAGTTGAGCTGCATCCACCAGGCCCACCTGTTACAGTAAGCGAATAAACTCCTGTAGTTGCGCTTGAAAATGTAGCATTTTGGCCTGTAGCTGTTATCGTTCCGGATGGATCTGTCCATGTATAGGTGGCCCCGGTTATAGTTTGCGCATTTAAAGTAATCGAACTGCCTATGCAAGCAGGGCCGCCTCCGTTTAAGTTTAAATCATTTGATGCCGCCACCTGGGCAGCAGTTTGTTCGTTACTATAAACACCTATATCGTCTATTTGGCCGGCAAAGTAATTACTTGTATGCGTTGACGGCCATCCGCTAAGCTGTCCGCCACCGATGATCCAGTATCCGCTGTCGTTCTCAGGTAAGTTCATAGCAGCACTTGAAGCAACGGATGTTCCGTCAACATACATTATAGATCCGTTTGAAGCGCCAACCGTTACTACTACGTGATGCCATACGCCGTCATTATAACTATTTGCAGAGTTAATAGTAAATGTACCACCATTGTACATGCCAAAATAAAGCTGGCCTGAGTTATTCATATAAATATGCCGGTCAAACTGACCGCCGCCGCCCAGCTGATTTTCAAATCCAATTAGCTTCCCGCCTGACGTGGTGGTAGTTTTAAACCATAAGCTAAGGGTAAATACCGAAGACTGTGCAAAAGAATAATTTGTTGCAGTTGTGATATATTGGCCCACGCCATCAAAAGTATAGGCGCTGGTCGCGGTGGAGTAGCGATCGGCCGAGGTGCTTGGGTTTGCTACGCTTGCACCGGTAAATTTCAAAGTGGCGGTATTGCCATTGCCCGAGATATCAGCAGTGCTGCCTGCGTTAAAAGGATAAGCAAATGACATGCTGCTTAAGGGTGTAGCCACAATAGGATTGATAGTTACCGTTGCACTTGCGCGGGCCGATGTAAAGGCACCATAAGTATAGGCCACGTAATACGTTCCGCTTACAATAGGTTTAAAGGTTGAGCCGGTACCCATAACCGAGCCGCCGCTTGCTGCATTGTACCAGTTAAATGTACCGCCTGTTGGGTTTGCCCCGCTTGAGGCAGTAAGTGTTACAGACCCTGCACCACAACCTGCACCAGCTCCTGAAATAGTTGGAGTAGCAAGGGTAAGCGTTACAGATATAGAAGCTGAAGCTGAAACAGGAAGGATTAGAACGGTAAATGAGTTATTAGTTGCTGTCAATGTATAGGTCCCGGGGGCTAACCCGCTTGTAGGTAAGCTGGCAGAGTAAGGGCTGCTACCATCTGTTACAGTTACAGTACTCAATGTAAAAACCACATTTGACACATAACCTAAAAATGGTGCACCTGCATTGGCCGCTACAGCTATACTACTGCCTATTGTGTAAGAAGACCCGGTGGTCGGGGCGGTAATACTAACGGTTTGACCGTAACAGTTATTTATAATAGCTATTAGAAAAACAACAAAACTAAATACTGAAATTCTAATTGTATTAAGCATACTCACTCATCGTTGTAATGGTACAATAGATAGTATTAAATGAAGGTTGCTTGAAAACAGCATTATCGCCAAAGCGTAGAATTGCGTCTGTCGGACAATTTCCGGGAAAATTCAAGTTACCACTTCCACTTGAATGTAGTATGGCAACTAAGGGCTTCATCGATGTAGTTGAGGCGTTACCGGGCTTAAAGAGGACACCGAAAGCTATTAGCCAGCAAAATGCTAATTTGAAGAATAATGAATTAAAATGCTTTGTACTATTTTTCACACTCAATATAAAATACTTATTAATTAAATATTCAATGAGCCCCTGCGATAAATAAAATATCCGATGAGTTTTTAACTCCCGCGAAATCAATACAAAATAGTGATTTAAGATTTGGGCACCAACTAGTATAATCACCCATATTACCGTGTTTAATCACGGTAATATTTTGCGTAAAAACACTTAGTTTAATGTAGTAAAACACCTGTTATATATGTATGAAAACACTGTTTTAAGTATGAGTTTAATTTCCCCGTGCTGTTAAGGAGGTAATCCTGATGTCAAGACTTCCGGAAATATCTCATTTATATTAAATGTTTAAACATATAAATAATGCTATTTATATATCATAATATTAACCAGGGGTTATTATTGTATTTTCGTAGTGGAGTATCTAAATTATCCACAAGTGCAGGAGATACCCCTAAAAATATTGAATAAAAAAGGGTGAAAAGTTTAAATACTTTTCACCCTCCAATTAAGATCTTTAAAAACCTTTATCTTATTTCTTAAATATGTATTGCCCGGTTTTCAGTTGCAGATAAACAGGCTTCGCGCATAGCTTCTGTATAGGTTGGATGTGC
Source organism: Bacteroidota bacterium (assembly GCA_030775685.1). Classification (GTDB taxonomy): domain Bacteria; phylum Bacteroidota; class Bacteroidia; order Sphingobacteriales; family Sphingobacteriaceae; genus Mucilaginibacter. The sequence goes on along the minus strand of JALYIP010000079.1, from coordinate 13,639 downwards.
GTGGCTCATACGTGAGATATCCTCCGCTGAAGCGCGGTATTCCATCGCTACAACGGCCTCGGCAATCATATCTGCTGCCCGCGGGCCTATCATGTGTACACCCAAGATCTCATCGGTTGTTGCATCGGCAAGCACTTTTACGAAGCCATCCAGGTCGCCACTGGCGCGCGCACGTCCGCTGGCTTTGAATGGAAATGAGCCAGTTTTATATTTTACACCGGCAGCTTTTAGCTGTTCTTCGGTCTGCCCAACGGCGGCAACCTCGGGCCAGGTATAAACTACACCAGGGATTAAGTTATAATCGATATGCGGTTTTTGTCCGGCGATAATCTCGGCAACAAGCGTTCCTTCATCTTCAGCTTTATGGGCTAGCATTGCTCCCTTAATAACATCGCCTATTGCATAAACGCCTTTAACACTTGTTTCCAAATGCTGGTCTACTGTGATCTTGCGGCCGCGTTCCTCAACGGTTAGGCCTATCTTATCTAACCCTAAGCCATCGGTATACGCGATACGGCCAACTGCTACGAGGCAATAATCGCCCTTCAGCTCTTTCTTTTCGCCTTTCGGGTCGTCAAATGTTACGGTTACTTCCTTGCCCTTTACAGCAGCGCCTGTAACTTTATGGCCCAGGTAAAATTCCATACCTAGCTTTTGCAATACTTTTTGCAACTCGCGCCCAAGGGCCTTATCCATAGTCGGAATAATTCCGTCCATAAACTCAATTACAGAAACCTTTGATCCTAAACGGGCATAAACCGAACCAAGCTCCAGCCCAATAACCCCACCGCCAATTAATACCAAATGTTTTGGGATCTCTTTAAGCGTTAAGGCCTCGGTTGAGGTTATGATCCGTTTTTTGTCGATCTTTATAAAAGGAAGTGAAGATGGTTTTGAGCCGGTAGCTATGATAACGTTGGTAGTGGTTAACTCCGATGCTGTTCCGTCAGCCTTGGTTACGATGATGGTGTTTTTATCTTTAAACGATCCTACTCCTGTGTGCACGTCGATCTTATTCTTCTTCATCAGGTAAGCTATCCCGCTGGTATTTGCGGTAACCACTTCTTCCTTGCGTTTTATCATCTGCCCGAAATCGATGCCCAGGTTACTGAGTTTGATGCCGTGTGCTTCAAATGCATGGGCCGCGTTATGGTAATGCTCGGATGAATCCAGCAGCGCCTTCGACGGGATACAGCCTACATTAAGGCAAGTACCGCCCAGGGTATTATATTTTTCAATTATAGCAGTTTTTAAACCCAGTTGGGCGCAACGTATAGCGGCAACGTAGCCACCAGGGCCCGAACCGATAACGATAACATCATATTGCATAAGCTTTGTAATTATTGGAGCGCAAAGTTAAACATTCTTGCATCGGTTATAAATAATAAAGCAATAAAGATGACCAGGATATGTATTTGAGTTTTGAATTAATTATAATATAAATTAAAATAATATCTGCAAATATTTTATTTATATTGCGTTGCCTAAAAATTATCAGAGCCTAAGCTATTTTTAACCAATTTTTAACCAAACCATTAAAACACATGCTATGAAAAGAAATCTAATTCTGGCGTTAACGCTGTGCGTTGCACTGCTTGTTACTGCATCTTTCTCTATTATTAAAAATGGAACACCCCGCAAAAAGGCTCATGCTAAAGCAGTGCCTGCCAAAATGGCTAATTGCGTAGCCGATATGGGTACTGTTAACCTTGTATCGGTAACTTCCAGTTCGTTTACCGTAACCTGGACCTACACAGGTTCGCCAACCTCGTTCAATTACGGCGGCTATTATAATGGCAGTCCGTTTGTACCATTCCCAGCCGGAAATACTTATTCAAATACACTTACACTGCCGCGTCCTTCTGCCAGCTATGGCTTTCGTATAGGAATATTATGTAAATGTTCCGACGGAAACACCGTAGGCTCTACTCATGGTATCCTTTATGATGCCACTACAGGTAGCGTAACACATTTCTAGGGTAACGGGCTTTGATAGTTGAAATTTAAACCATTTATGATCCTCCGGCTATATACAGCCGGGGGATTTTTTTGTAATAATATGATTACAGTAACCTCAAATCTGTTCAAAAGTCAATTTGTTGTACTACTTTCCTGTTAAAGTAGTAGTTTAACTTTAATACCTGGCAATTAATCGTATCCGCCGTAAAATAAACAAAATGAAAATCACAAAAGCTGCGTTATTTTTACTATTCCCGTTGTTAATGAACACCGCCTACGCACAGGATGATCCTAACCTGGGTATTATACCAGCACCGGCGTCGTTGGTTAAATCGCCGGGGACATTTACTTTTAGCAAAAGCACCATTATAAAGGCCAGCCAGCCAAATGACAAGGCAGTAGCGCTGTTTAAAGATTTTATTTTAAACAATCGAGGGTTATATAATAAGGTAATTAAGTATAATCCTAAAACAAAAGGAAGCGGCACGCAGGTGGTACTAACCGCACGCGGTTCGGAAGCGTTGCCTGCCGAAGGTTATAAACTTATCATAACACCACGTAAAATTACTGTCATCGGCAAAGGCGCCGGCTTGTTTTACGGCATTCAAACCTTAATACAGCTATTTCCTATTGATAAGGTGGCCACCGCAAACCTGCCCTGCCTGGTTATCAATGACGAACCCCGGTTTGGATACCGGGGAATGATGCTTGACGTATCCCGCCACTTTTTTAATGTGACACAGGTAAAAAAGGTGATCGACCTGATGGCCTTTTATAAGCTGAACAATTTTCACTGGCACCTGGTAGACGGTGTGGGCTGGCGCATCCAAATAAAGAAATATCCAAAGCTTACTGAAGTTGGCGGCACCCGCCTGCAAACCATGTTTGGCAGTAACCGCGATTGGCCCGACGGGCAGCCTTATACCGGCTTTTACACCCAGGATGAAATTCGCGATGTAGTAAAGTATGCTGCCGACCGTTTTATCAATGTAGTGCCTGAAATAGAAATGCCGGCACATTCCGATGCAGCATTACGCGCCTACCCGGAGTTGATGTGCACACCTGACACCTCTGTAAAAAATCCGGCACGAACAACGGGGATCTATTGCCCAAGCGAAGAAACGTTTACCTTTTTGGAAAATGTGCTCACTGAACTTATGGAGCTTTTCCCAAGTAAATACATCCACATTGGTGGCGACGAAGCCAATAAGCAGCCCTGGAAGGAATCTGCCTTTTGCCAGAGTCTGATCAAGCAGTTAAACCTGAAGGATGAGAATGCGCTGCAAAGTTATTTTATCCGAAGGATAGAAAAATTCCTGAACTCCAAGGGACGCAGTATCATCGGCTGGGACGAAATATTAGAGGGTGGCCTTGCGCCAAATGCCACCGTTATGAGCTGGACAGGCGAGGCTGGCGGAATTGCCGCAGCGCAACAAAAGCATAACGTGATCATGACGCCTCAAACTACCGGCTTGTACTTCGATCATTACCAAAGCAGGTCGCCGCTGGAGCCTGTTTCATTTGGGCGATATGCCGTTTTTTCTGAAACGTATAATTATGAACCTGTACCTAAAGTGCTTACTGCCGAAGAAAAGAAATACATCATCGGCGTACAAGGGAACTTATGGACAGAGTATGTACCGTCTGTCGCCAAATTACAATACCAGATCCTGCCGAGGCTATTTGCCCTCTCGGAAATTGCATGGAGTAAACCGGAGAAAAAAGATTATAAGACATTTTTCGAGGTGCGCCTGGCCAAACATTTTGAACGGCTGGATGCCATGCATTACAATTACAGGGTGCCAACCGCATTCGATGTGATAGATACTATGATGATTGGCGCTCAATTTACCATGGAGCCCAAAACATTTATCCCAGATGCAAAGATCTTTTATACGCTGAATGGCCGTGACCCATTGGATACCGACCTGCCGTATGAAGCGCCGGTTGTACTTAACATACCGCCGGGCGAAAAGAGAACCTTTAAAACATTGGTGATTACTCCATCAGGCAGAAGAAGTTTGCCTACCAGCACTGTAATGTTCAACCAGGCGCCGGTAGCGGCAACTGCCTATACCGCCAACAACCCAGGCTTAAAATTCACTTTGGTAAAAGGCAACTTTACATCAATGGATGAACTGGATTACGCGCCCGCAGACACAAGCGGCATTACAAAAACCTTAGAAACTACAGAATTTCGGAAAACACGCCCGAACTCCGGAATTATTTACGAGGGCTATATTTCCGTGCTAACAGACGGCATTTATAATTTCTACACCGCTACTTATAATGACACCCAACTATCTATCGATGATACTAAATTAAGTGAAAATGAGGGTTCCATATCACTGCTAAAAGGCTATCATAAAATAAAGATTAAATACTTTTATAATGCCCAGGCACCAGGAGTTCGCAGGAGAAATACCCCATCGCCACGTATTTATATGATAGCGCCGGGAACGGTTGATAAGAGATTGGTGGGGATTGATGTGTTGTTTAATTGATTTCCCGGTTAAATAGCTGTGAATACTTAGCAAAGCGGTGTTACGTACCGATGGCACGTACTTTCTTTTGCTTTTATTTCTACCGATATTTAACCCCGATGGGGTTGGGATTTTCTCAGGTTATAGCTATTTCCACAAATGCCTGTTCATCCATATTAAAGACGATTCCTTTATTTTGAATATTGTCATGCCCAGAATTATAGATTTCAATTTCATGATCCCCAACTAATTGCTTTAGATAAACCATATCGAAAGATTTCTCAAACTCAAAAATCCCATATCCATCAAGATTGCAAAAATTAATGGTAAAATATATCCCGCCCCTTGAATTTGATAAACTGTGATATTTAACGAAAAACAAAAGATGTCGTATTTCGTCGTAAATAAAATTGTCTATAATACAATCTGTCGAAATTCTTTTACCATCGATCAACAAGGTGCCGATCCAAGGACCGCCCATATTAATAACCTGTTCAGTATCAATAATTGATAGCTTATGTCCTGGTATAATAAAATCCTCCATTATGTAAATCTAAGAAATTAAAAAGCCCCGGCATAAAATACCAGGGCTCTCCAAATCGGTGAAATCACTCCTCAATAATCAGTGAAATCAATCCAAAATATATTATTCTTCTACCAACAGATCGCCGGTAACAGTGGATTTAATTTTAGCTTCCAATTCTTCCATCAGTTCTGGGTTATCAAGGATCAATTGTTTAACGGCATCCCGGCCCTGGCCCAAACGGGTTTCGCCGTAGCTGAACCATGAACCTGCTTTTTTAATGATGTTATGCTCAACCCCAAGGTCGATGATCTCGCCGGCCTTTGAAATACCCTCGCCAAACATAATGTCGAATTCAGCAATACGAAAAGGAGGAGCAACCTTGTTCTTTACAATTTTTACCTTAACGCGGTTACCTGATACTTCATCGCTATCCTTTATCTGCGAGATTCTGCGCACGTCCAAACGAACAGAGGCATAGAATTTAAGCGCATTACCACCGGTGGTAGTTTCAGGGTTACCGAACATCACACCGATCTTATCGCGCAGCTGGTTGATGAAGATACAGCAGCATCCGGTTTTGCTGATAGTACCGGTTAGCTTACGCAATGCCTGCGACATTAAACGAGCATGCAAACCCATTTTCGAGTCGCCCATTTCGCCTTCAATTTCTGCCTTGGGAACCAATGCAGCAACAGAGTCGATAACCAGGATATCGATGGCCCCTGAGCGGATCAGGTTATCGGCAATTTCCAAAGCCTGCTCGCCATTATCCGGCTGAGAGATCAAAAGGTTTTCTACATCTACACCCAATTTCTTGGCATAAAAACGATCAAAGGCATGCTCCGCATCGATGAATGCTGCAATGCCACCATTCTTTTGCGACTCGGCAATAGCATGGATTGCCAGCGTAGTTTTACCTGATGATTCCGGACCGTAAATTTCTATAACACGACCTTTAGGCAAACCGCCAACGCCCAGGGCGATGTCGAGCCCTAAGGAGCCGGTTGATATAACTTCAGTAGGTTCAATAACAGAATCGCCCAACTTCATTATGGTGCCTTTTCCGTACGATTTTTCCAGCTTGTCAAGGGTTAGTTGTAATGCTTTTAATTTATCTGCGCTGCTCATTGTAAAAATTGTATGGACAAATATAAAATCTATTTTTTATAAATGCTAATATTTTTAGTAAATTATTTTTTATTGTTTTAAGGTCTTATTTGGTTGAGTAAGGTAAGAGGAATATCTAAATATATCAAAACAAACCACTCACTCATTACCAACACTTCTCTTCCGTAGTTCTTTGGTAATCTTATTCAAGGCATTACGCTTCTTCTGCTCCTTAGCCTTCTTCACCTTTAAAGCCTCTGCCTTCAATAATGCCGTTTCGGTATGCGTGCGCTCATAATACCTGCAAAACCAGCTGATAGGGCAGATCTCGCATTTAGGCGTACGGGCAACACATATATAACGGCCATGCAATATCAGCCAATGGTGCGCAATACCCAATGTTTCCCTTGGTAAAAATTCCACCAATTGTTTTTCAACGGCAAGCGGCGTTTTGGCCTTGTTGGTTAAACCAATCCTCTCCGAAACCCGGAACACATGGGTGTCAACAGCAATAGCCGGTGCCTCGAAAACTACAGATGAAATAACATTCGCGGTTTTACGCCCAACGCCGGGCATCTTTTGCAAATCATCAATAGCCGATGGCACCACGCCGCCAAAAACATCCAGCAGTACTTTAGCCATGCCCACCAAATGCTTTGCCTTATTATTAGGATAGCTCACGCTCCGGATATAGTTAAAAACCTCGTCTGGTGTTGAAGCTGCCAATGACTCAGGTGTAGGAAATCGTTCAAATAATGCTGGTGTCACCTGGTTGATCCGCTTATCGGTACACTGGGCTGAAAGTATAACTGCTATTAATAATTGAAATGGATTGCCGTAATGCAGCTCTGTTTCTGCATCCGGCTGGTTCTTTGAAAAATATTCGACGAAATGTTTGTAGCGTTCTTTCTTAGTCATTGATTAGTTCATAGTTGATGGTTCATCTAATACACTTACACTGTTCCAGGTCGGAACATTAGTAAAAGCCTCGATAATTAAAGTATATCCAATTCCATCATTTTTATCGACAATTAACTCACTAGCTTTCTCAGTCTTATCCACCTTAAAAAAAGTATCATGTATTTCGTAGTGAGTCAACGTTAACGTTTTGCCGTCGATGAGAATCAATCGGATCTCCGTTTTGCTTCTAAATTCTAAAGTGTGAATTATATTTCTATATCGTCTGATTGCTTTTCGTGGTAATAGTATGCAATAGATGGTCGATAGTATAGTTAGTGGAACAAGTAAGGTCCAAAAGCCAATGTCTGTGCCTTTCTGAAACGCGAAGCAAAACATCACATTAACCAAAACAAATATAGGGGGACCCAAATAAATGGTTTGATAAAATGACCTCAAATAATTTTTCAACTTTTGGGCCCATAACTCATTCAACACAAATTGTTCATTCACATTCATTGTCATTCGTAAGCATTGCGTATTCTAATTTCCCCCAAAAACGAGCCAAGAACTCTTACCACAATAATAATAAATTTGTACGCTTTAACGCGAATGCTTATTCAGACACGCTCAATTTAATATGAACCGGTAAAAATAGAAAGGTTCACAAATCGCAGGCTGTTTGTGAAAACAACGAGGATCCGTGAACCAGTGGGGCAAATTACTGTACTAACGTAAACTCTTCGAATAATCGAGAATTTGGTGGATGGTTTGAACTTTCGGGTTTCTTTTCAGCAGATCCAAATCAGCACGAAGCGAGTGATAGAACATCAGTTCGTCGCCTTCCAGATTCTCCTGTAATTCCGCGTTCACCATGGCCTTGTCGGTCAGTAAATTTAAAGTCGTTGTAAAGGTTTCATCCATAAGCTTTGTTAAAATTTTGTGGTTTACAGAATACTAAACGAAAGCTTAAATATAATATTTTATCAAGATGAAAATTAAATGAAATTTTTTTTAAGTCCGAAAGTCGGGAAAGTCCGGGAGGCCGAAAGAAAGAGTTTCGATCAGCTATAAAATCCCATCCTGTGAAACAAAATAACGCGAATCAGCTACATACGAGCCGATTCGCGTCACAGATTTTTTACTTAAGTATATTCCTTCTTTCGGACTCCCGGACTAAATTAATTTTTCAAACTCAATTCCTTACTTTGCATCATTTTGCGCAGGTTATTCAGCGCGTAACGCATGCGGCCAAGTGCGGTGTTGATGCTCACGTCTGTAATATCAGCAATCTCCTTGAAGCTCATATCGCCAAAATGGCGCATTATCAGTACCTCTTTTTGCTCGGCTGGTAACAGGTGAATCAGCGATTTAAGGTCCTTATACGTTTGCTCCCTAACCATACGGTCCTCGGTGCTTTCGTCATAATTTCCAAGTACTTCAAAAATATCGAAGTCGTCGCCATTGCTGATCATCGGCGCGCGTTTTTCGCGGCGGAAATGGTCGATCACTAAATTGTGTGCTATTCTTGTTACCCAGGGTAAAAACTTTCCTTCCTCGTTATATTTCCCGGCTTTTAAAGTATTGATCACTTTAATAAAGGTGTCCTGGAAAATATCCTCGGCAAGGTATTCATCCTTAACAAGCAAGTAAACAGAAGTGTATATTTTTGATTGATAGCGGCGAATTAGTTCTACCAGCCCTCCTTCATCACCCGCAATGTAAAGATGGATTAGATCCTGGTCACTCTTCAATTGAAAATCCATAGAAAAAACTACTAAATATAATTAATTAAATATTTTAATAAAGTAGAGTTCTATCTATAGCGTTATTTTTTAGGGATTAAAAAATTGTTATCCCAAATAAAACAATTTATCGCGTAAAAAACAAATATTATTTCCTGTCAAAAATGCTACAAGGGATTATTTAACATTTTTTAACACTTTGCCACACAATAAACACATCGGCGTACTGTTGCAAAAAGCGCTATTGTCAGCCCAATGCAAACTCTGCAACAAATTGCCACTTAACCAAATACATTTCTCAAACTCATTTGGATTCTGCTAAATATTTTAGGATTTTTGCATTTTGGAAGAAAGACCATAGTCAATAGTCCATGGACCATGGAAAATATTGCAGCTATGGACTATCGACCATTGACCATGGACAACGCAAAATGATCAAAGAAGCAGATAAAGATCCTCAAAAACATATTATTATAAAGGGAGCAAGGGTACATAACCTGAAAAACCTGGATGTTGCCATACCCAAAAATAAATTGGTTGTGGTTACGGGCATGTCGGGTTCGGGTAAATCGTCACTTGCTTTTGATACTTTATACGCCGAAGGGCAACGCCGGTATGTGGAGAGTTTATCATCCTACGCGCGCCAGTTTTTGGGCAGGATGAACAAGCCGGATGTTGATTATATCAAAGGAATTGCCCCGGCAATAGCCATTGAACAAAAAGTGATCACTTCAAACCCGCGCTCAACTGTTGGTACTTCTACTGAAATCTATGATTACCTGAAATTACTTTTTTCGCGGATTGGCAAAACTATTTCGCCAATATCAGGCGGCATCGTTAAGAAGGATTCCGTTACCGACGTTATCAATTTTATTATGACCCTGCCTGCCGAAACGCAGGTTACTATATTATGCCCCTTATATCCGCATAATAACCGCAGTTTAAAGGAAGAACTGGCGGTGTTGATGCAAAAGGGGTTTGTTCGTGTGGAGTTCCGCGGCAAGCTGTCAAAAATTGAAGAACTGCTGGAGGATATGAGCATTGTTGACGATGGCAGCTGGTTAGTGGAAGAGGTGGGAGCTGAAAGCGTAAAGCCGAAAGCTAAAAGCAAAAAGGCAAAAGCGGAAGTTGCAGAGCCTGAAGTTGAAATTTCCGGACCTGCTTCTAAAATCATCACTACCGTTCGCATAGTTATCGACAGGATCTCTAAAAACGAGGAAGACGAAACAGTAAGCCGCTTGGGTGATTCTATCCAGACTGCATTTTTTGAAGGTAAGGGTGATTGCTATGTACGCTATCGCGAACCGGATGCAGAAGACGAAACTGAACGCTTCTTTTGCGACAGGTTTGAGCTGGATGGAATGCGTTTTGAAGAGCCTACACCAAACTTCTTCAGCTTTAACAATCCTTATGGCGCTTGCAAACGCTGTGAGGGTTATGGAAAGGTGATCGGTATCGATGAGGATTTGGTGATCCCCGATAAAAGTAAAAGTGTTTACGAGGGTGCAATAGCCCCTTGGCGTGGTGAAAAAATGCGCGAGTGGAACGATGTGTTGGTAAAACATGCATTGAAGTTCGACTTTCCTATCCATCGCCAATATAACCAGCTTACCGAAAAGCAACAGCAATTGCTATGGACAGGCAATGGCTTTTTCCGCGGGTTGAACGAGTTCTTTAAGGAGATGGAGGAGCAAACCTATAAAATTCAATACAGGGTTTTGCTATCGCGGTACAGGGGGAAAACAACCTGCCCGGAATGTAAGGGTAGTCGTTTAAGACAGGACGCCAGCTACGTAAAGATCAACGAAAAATCAATCACCGATGTGGTATTGATGGCGTTGGACAAGGCTCTTAATTTCTTTCAAACAATTCAGCTCAACGAAACGGATACCAAGGTAGGCAAGCGCCTGCTGATGGAAATAACTAACCGGTTGTTGTTCCTGAATGATGTTGGATTAAGCTATTTAACGCTCAACCGGTTATCGAATACGTTATCGGGAGGGGAATCTCAAAGGATCAATTTGGCTACTTCTTTAGGTAGTAGTTTAGTGGGCTCTGTTTACGTATTGGATGAACCGAGCATCGGTTTGCACCCGAGGGATACACAACGGTTAATAGGCGTGCTTAAATCCCTGCGTGATGTGGGCAACACCGTTTTGGTGGTTGAACATGAAGAGGAAATAATGAAGGCCGCCGATCATATTATCGACATTGGGCCGGAAGCCGGGACACACGGTGGTAATTTGATGTTCAGCGGCACATACGACGAAATTATAAAGGACGAGAATAGCCTTACCGGTCGTTACCTAAGCGGCAAAGAAGAAATTGCGATCCCCAAAAGTCGCCGTAAATGGAACGATTTTATCGAGATAAAAGGTGGCCGGGAAAACAACCTGCAACATGTAAACGCCAAATTTCCATTGGGGATTTTAACCGTAGTTACCGGGGTATCCGGCTCGGGTAAAACCAGCTTGGTGAAACGAATTTTGGCGCCCGCCCTACAAAAAGTACTTGGTAATTATAACGGTGAACAAACCGGCGCATACGATAGCATTGAGGGCGATTACCAAAAAATTGAACAGGTTGAAATGGTGGATCAAAACCCCATCGGCCGTTCGTCACGCTCAAACCCGGTTACTTATGTAAAGGCATGGGACGAGATACGGAACCTTTATGCCGCCTTACCTGTTGCAAAGGCCGCAGGCTTAAAACCATCGGCATTCTCCTTTAACGTAGAGGGTGGCCGTTGCGATGTTTGCCAGGGCGAGGGTGAAGTAAAGATAGAAATGCAGTTTATGGCCGACATTTTCCTTACCTGCGAAACATGTGGCGGTAAACGCTTTAAGCAACACATTTTGGATGTTACTTACCAGGATAAAAATGTGTCGGATGTATTGAGCATGACCATTGAGGAAGGCCTGGAATTTTTTGCTAAGGAGCCGAAGATCATTGCCAAAATAAAACCGCTGATGGATGTTGGTTTAGGCTATGTACAATTAGGGCAATCGTCAAACACCCTATCTGGTGGTGAGGCGCAGCGTATTAAGCTGGCATCGTTCCTGGTTAAAGGTAATAACACCCATAAAACCCTGTTCATTTTTGATGAGCCAACAACCGGGCTGCATTTTGCAGACATTAAAAAACTGCTGAAGTCATTCGATGCATTGCTCGATCATGGCAATACCATTATTGTTATTGAGCATAACATGGACGTAATTAAATGCGCCGATTGGGTGATAGATATCGGCCCTGAAGGCGGAGACAGGGGTGGTAAAGTTGTATTTGAAGGCTTGCCTGAGAATTTGATAAAGGAAAAGGATTCTTATACCGGGAAGTTTTTGAAGGAGCGATTTTCGTAGAGCTGCGATATTATTTGCATTGCCGTACAAAAAAGGTGAGAAATTGTTTCTTTGTTATTCTAAAGCCTTGAGTTATATAATCACTTTACCGGTGACTTTTTTATTTTTTAATAAGTATTAAACCTTCAAAGATTTCACGTGTCAGTGATCTGGTATTTTGTTGTTTAATAAACCGATCAATAATATACGTTTAAACTGTCCGTTTCACATCCGGTAACTTATCACGAAATGAAAACCTTTACTCAGCCTTTCAAACAGAATTTTTTAAAAATTGCTGTTTTGTTATTAATCTTATTTTCAACAGCCTGTAAAAAGGACCTTGACCCAATTACGCCGACCTCTAAAAAAGCTATCGTTTTTTTTGGGGGAGAGGATGGTAATTTTTATGCGCTTAATGCACAAACTGGCGATTTGGTCTGGAAATACCATTCAGATGGTAATTTTTCTTATTCAGCGCCTGCATTTGAAGATAGTACATTATATTCCACCAATACTGATCATAACCTTTATGCACTTAGCGCCATTACGGGGGCGTTAAAATGGAAGTTTGCAACTGGACACTCTGTCGTATCAAGCCCCGCGGTGGTTAATAACATTGTATATTTTGGTAGTGATGATGGTTATATATACGCTGTAGATGCAGTGTCAGGTAATTTGAGGTGGAAATATCCCACCGATCAAATCGTGGATTCGAGCCCGGTAGTTGCAAATGGCGTAGTATATATTGGCAGTGCCGATGGAAATCTTTATGCCCTTGATGCATTAAGCGGGAGCTTAAAATGGAAATATGATACAGGCAGCGTGATAGTTGAGGCAAGTCCAATCATTTCAAATGGTGTTGTATTCATAGGCAGCAGGAATGGTTACTTGAGTGCTGTAAACGCGACCAGCGGTCAGTTAAAATGGACATTTAATACGGATGGCATTTCGCTCGAACACACAAGGCCATCCATCAATAATGGGGTGATCTACCTGGCAAGCTGGTATAATGTTATTGATATTAATCATTTTAATCAACCTGGTTCTCTCTATGCCATTAAGGAAAGTGATGGGACCCAGATCTGGAAAGGCCTCGATGGCCAGGGCTTTACGTCAAGCCCGGTTTATGCTGATGGGAAAATATTTATAAACAGCGACGATCTGAATATCTATGCAGTTGATGCTGCTACCGGGAACATGGTCTGGAAAAAATCTATTGTTGCTAATGGCGCTGTACCCACAGTTGCAAACGGGAAAGTTTATGCAGGCGGCGGTGGCTCAAATGCTTTTTATGTGCTGGATGCTACAACGGGCAGTGAAAGCTGGACGTTACCACTAACCAAATGTCTTGATACCTCCAGGCCGTTGGTTATTAGCGAAAAATAAGAGATAGTTCATGATTTCACCGATTAAAATGGATGATTACACCGATTGCTTTCTCAATCGGTGTAATCATCCCCAAAATCAGTGTAATCTAAAAATGATACCTGACAAAAGCCTCCATGGCTTCATATTCAGCCATGCCGAGCTTGTCATAAGCTTTTGCAGTTTCTCTTGTCCTATCCTCAGCCCTTACCCAGAACT
>JALYIP010000078.1 GCA_030775685.1 Bacteroidota bacterium | reverse complement strand
ACAACAAGTTATTTAATAACTATCTTTAAAAAAAGAACCTGTATAGTATATACAGGATTAACACAATGTTGTATAGTTAGAATAGGATTTACTCACAAATCTGTATAGCTATTTCCGGACGGGTCATGGTGTTGTTTTGGGGCAGGAGGGGGTTAACAGGGTTAACATAATTTCGAAAAAATTATGATTAAAATATTGATAATTAAGTACTTGTAAAATAAGGGGGTTAACACAGATTTGCACAAGTTATGGTATATAGCCAACTATTTCTCCAATACCTCAAACCCGATATGAACGGTGTTCCCATTTCCGTCAACAAGTGTAAGCACGTGTTTGTCAGGCGGCGGGTTTAAAGCCATCTGGTGAAAGTCCTTTGTTTCGCCTATGTACTTATCATCCAGGTGCCAAAAGATCTTTACACCTGCCTGCCTGTGTGCTGCGTTAAAGATCACCCGACCCCGGCTGCCGTCGGCTTCGAGCGGAACGTATATTTTGGCGCCGTCTTTTGGGTAAATGACCTCCATAGGCGCGGCGTTCTCTGTCTGTACACAATCCGGCCTGAAAGGTGGCAACACGCGGTATTGATAATTTTTCGTTTTATAATAATACTCCATTGATGGCGGCAGTACGAACCAATGCTTGTTTACAATCTGATCCGGCGGGGTACAGTTACCTGTCACCTGCCATTTACCATCCGCACTTAAATGTGCCAATTGGTGATAGGGACAAACAGGGGCCTTTAATCCGCCTTTGGGCACCCACATGTCGTCGGTTTCGTCGCAATAATCTCCGGCGCGGTAACCACTTTGGTGGCAGACTTTTATTTTCACCATTTCACCAACCGGCATCTCGAACCAGTCGCGCGTAATAGGCAGCAGGCGGAAGATCTCGAACAGTGCAGGAGCAGCGGTGTTGATCCCAGTAAGGTTTGGCCTGCCTTCTCCATCAGTATTGCCAACCCATACGCCGACCACATATTTGGGTGTTATGCCAATTGCCCAGCCGTCACGAAAGCCAAAGCTTGTTCCGGTTTTCCAGGCCACCCGCTGACTTGAGCTGAACTGCTGCCATAACATCTCCTCGCCGGGGCGCATAACCTCTTCCATGGCTTGCAAAGTGTAATAAATTGAGCCGGCATCCAATAAGCTTGATTTCTCCAGTTCCGGTTTTTTTTTTTCTGTTGAGATGTTGTAAACCGGGTTGTGATAATCTGCAGGGTCATATTTGCCGCTGTATTTATTATAGTGATTAAGAACCCGCGCCAGGTCCGCATAAGCGCCGCTTAGTTCCCAAAGGGTATTTTCTCCACCACCAAGGATAAGTGATAAACCGTAATGATCTGCCGGTTTTTTTAGCGTGGTGATTCCCATTTTTTGCAGGGCATCATAAAAACGCTCATACTTAAACTGTTGCAGCATTTTTACAGCGGGCACGTTTAGTGAGCGGGATAAAGCTCTTGACGCGGGTACTGCACCATCGTATCCCAAATCGAAATTTTCGGGATGATAACCGGCGATTTGTGTAGGGATATCCGGCATCAGGCTATTTGGCAGCAGTAAACCGTCGTGCAGCATATTAGCGTAGAGGATTGGTTTAAGCGTGCTTCCCGGGCTGCGCGGTGCATTCACCACATCCACATCGCTTTCCATTTCAGGATCTTCCGGGTGGGCTATATTACCGGCATAAGCCAATGTAGCGCCGGTTTCCACATCAAGCACAACTGCAGCAATGTTGTTAATATCGTTTGATTTTAAAACCTGGTGGTGTCGTTCCAGGATCTCGTTTACCTGTTGTTGTAATGCCGATTTGATGCTGGTTTTTAATCGTGTATCGCCATGAACATTGGTTTGGTGATCGGCCTTAAACCTTTCAAGCAGGTGAGGGGCAAGGGTTGGTAGGGGCATAGGTCTGTCGGGCACCGGCTCAAATTTAGCAAGCGCTGCTGTGGTAGAATCTATAATGCCTTGTTTGAGCAATTTGTCAAGCAGCAAGTTTCTTTTTTTCAGCAGGATCGCCCTGTTCCTGCCAGGGTGAACCAGTGATGGCGAGTTAGGCAGCACCGCCATCGCCGCCATTTCACCCCATGATAATTTATCAGGACTCCGCCCAAAGTATCGCCATGAAGCCGCGTCGAGGCCAATTACATTTGTTCCGAAAGGTGCATTGCTGGTGTATAATGATAAGATCTCATTTTTACTAAAGCCCACCTCCAACCGCATCGCCATAAAGATCTCGGTTAGTTTATTCCAGATGTTTCTTTTGTGTTTGGTTGCGAGGCGGATAACCTGCATGGTTAAGGTGCTGCCGCCGCTGGTAACCTTCTTTGAGCGAAAGTTTTGCCTTATAGCCCGGCTTAACGCCAAAACATCGAAGCCTGGGTGGCTCATAAAACGTTTGTCCTCAAAAGCTATGATGCACTGCTTGAACTTCTCAGGTACTTCAGCGTTGGGAGGGAAGCGCCATTGTCCATCTTTCGCTATTGAAGCGCCAAGTAATTGACCATCTGCATCGTCAATTACATAGGAAGTGGGGCTGTTGAACAACGGTTTGGGCAGGCAAAACCAGAATAGCAGGAAAAGGGCTGATAAAAACGCCAGTATTATTATTACTTTTGGTTTTTTAAGGAAAGTTTTTAGTCGATTTAAACCCAGTCGCATTTATTGGAATGAAGATAGGAAAGTTATCAATTATTATCCCGGCTTACAACGAAGGTAACACGATACATTTAATTTTAGATAAAATTAAGGCTGTAGACCTTATTGAACACATTCAAAAGGAAGTGATTATCGTAAACGACTTTTCTACCGACCATACCGAAGAGGCTATCCACACCTACCAGCAAAATAATCCTGAACTGCCCATCAGCTATTACAAACACGAGTTTAACAAAGGAAAGGGCGCTGCATTACATACCGGCATCGCAAAGGCAACCGGGGAATACCTGGTAATCCAGGATGCCGATTTGGAATACGACCCTGCCGAATATAACGACCTTTTAAAGCCTGTATGTTCCGGCTTTGCCGATGTGGTTTACGGCTCGCGTTTCATGGGTAGCAATCCACATCGCATCCTGTTCTTCTGGCATACCATCGGCAACCGCTGGTTAACATTTGCATCAAACATGTTCAGTAACCTTAACCTAACGGATATGGAAACCTGTTACAAGTTGTTTGATACTAAACTTATCCAATCCATCAAACTAACCGAACAACGCTTCGGCTTCGAGCCCGAGGTTACGCAGAAAATTGCCCGGGTACCCAAGATCAGGATCTATGAAGTAGGCATCTCATACTATGGCCGCACTTATGAGGATGGTAAGAAGATAGGGTGGAAAGATGGGGTGAGGGCGATATATTGTATTCTAAAATACGGCTTGTTCAAGATGTAGCTGGCCGCACTTTGCCTATTCACTCAACAGCAAATTATTAATACATGAAAAAATGGACAGCATTTGGGTTGGTAATAGCCGCACTTATTGGTTGGTTTTTCCATTTCATTTCCGTCGAAAATAAAATGTTAAATAACGACATAAAAAAGGATTCTATTGTCAACATTTCCAGTGCCCCGACGGAATATCTGAGTTTGTTTAAACCGACAGAAAAGCTAATGTTGGAAACAACGCGTACAAGTAAAACAAGAAATCCGATTTCTAAATTTTCGCTTGATCGGCTTTTTCGAATAAGTGTTTGTAAAATTAATATCGATAATTTACCTCTTGACAGCATTATTGTAGAAACAAATAATAATAAGTCTTCGGACGTAGGGGTGAGTTACGAATTTCTTGATG
Source organism: Bacteroidota bacterium (assembly GCA_030775685.1). Lineage (GTDB taxonomy): Bacteria > Bacteroidota > Bacteroidia > Sphingobacteriales > Sphingobacteriaceae > Mucilaginibacter. The sequence goes on along the minus strand of JALYIP010000078.1, from coordinate 190,466 downwards.
CATTTAAACAATACGATATTACGTATAAATGCGGAGTTCAAAAAAAAGCGTCTGCTATAATGTTGAATTTATCGGGAGCTCCAATAGAAGTGATCGCGAAAAATGATACCCTGGCGTATTACTACTCGAAGGTAGTTAGTTTCTCAATCAAGTATTCGCAAAATGAGTCTGATGATATTTACGGAAGTATAAAAACCGATAGCACAGAAAGAATTCCAATAGAAATTATGTTTATTAAACGCAATAGAAAATTCTACATGGCCCTGTTAAGTCCAAAAGATTTAAACACACCCATAGTGCCCGGAATGCTTAAAACGCTAATAAATTGATCTCACGCCAATTGAGTCAGCCGTTTCAGACTTCCGAAGTTTTCAAAACTTCGGAAGTCTCTGATCACAACGCTTTTAACTTAATCAACCTAATCTAACCCAATCCAACTTATTTAACCACCTCAACCCACTGCCCCTTTATCAACGCCGTTATCGAATTATTATACATTGCTTCACAATAGGTAGCCGGTAAATAGTACTTGCCTGCATAAGCCGCATTCAGCATTACATAATAGGTTACTTCCTTGCCCTCAGGTAAACTGAAGTAGGTGTTTACCCGATCATCCCTGATATCCCTGTAATCCGATTCAGATGATGCGAAGGCTTCCGCTCCATTCATCATTCTTGTATTCAGGATTTCCCAGCCCGACGGGAAGATCTGCGTAAGCGCCATATTATCGTACCGGCCACGTTTGCCCGGATTTTTGATAGTCACCTGCGCCACGAAATCGGTTCCCTGTTTCAGGCTTGCCGGGTCAACCGGTTTACCGCCAAGTGTGGTATAGGCTATCCGCATTTGTAAAACATCCGGATCGATCCGGGTTTGCACATCATCACCCGATGATGGCTGACCTTGCTGGATCAGCCTGATATACAATTTATTGGGTCCGGTATTTCTTAAAGTTACATTGCCACCCCGTGCGTCAACAGGTAATTGCCACAAATAAGATGATGAGCTAACCGAAGCTTTCGATTTACCCGCAGTATAGCTAAACGTTAATTTACTGGATGATTTATGCTCTCCGCAATATTGTGCAATCGCTATTAGTGAGTAAGCGGTAGTTTGGGTGCTGTACCAATCGTCTTGCGATAATCGGGTGGCAACGGTGCGCAATAAACCGGAAGCCTGTTGCTGCTTACCAAGCAACGTAAGCGTTTCCAGGATCATGGCCTGATCACGAAGATCGGAGCCAAATGTACCATACATTGAATTATAGGGTTTAACAGTTAATGGCAAGCCTGCAATCATCTGTAAGCCAATCTCTGGCTGACCGGAAAGCTTATATGCAGCCGCCAGCCGCCATTTTGCCTCGGGGCTAAGGTATTTGTATTCGCGCAACCTATTCATCGCACCAAGCTCAGGTGAGCGTGCCAGCGCTAACAGGTATAAACGGTAAGCCTGTACCAAATCGCTCCAATTGTAAGCTCTTGGGTCTGGTGTCCAGGCAACTGCCTTTTGTTTCTGGTATTTTTTCCATTGGTCGATAAAGCCAAGTGGCAGGCTGTAGCCTTTTGCCTGCGCCGACAGCATGAAGTGCCCGGCATAATTTGTTCCCCATTCATCAGCTTCACCAACACCCGGCCAATAGCTTAAGCCGCCGTCGCTAACCTGGAAGCCGTTAAGCCTGTTGATCGTAGCTTTAATATTTCGCTCGGTTTCTGCCTGTTGCCTTGGTGTTAGGTCAAGCAGCTGACCCAGGTATAATTGCGGGAATGCCGATGAAGTAGTTTGCTCAACGCATCCATATGGGTATTCTATCAAATAGTTTAACCGCTTGGTAAGGTTCATCGGCGGAATGGAAGCAACATCTAAGGTTGCTTTGTTCGTTCCGTTTATGCCGATGGCTGTATAGGAAGCGCTCCAGCTTTCACCCGGAGCGAGCTCTTTTTCCTGGATCTTTGTAACCGGCGGGTTTGGATTGCGTACATTCAGCTCTACATCGTAGGCTGCCGTTTCGCTACCGCTTTTAGCAATGATGCGTACTTTACCAACGCCAACAAAATCCTTCACACTCAAGTCAAATGTCACCAATTGATCCCCGGTTTTTGCAAAGGTGATGGTCTTTTGATTATTGCCGCCCAAGTTGCTGAACGCATTCGACTGCACCGATACACTTACCGATTTGATATTGTTTTCCATCGCAAACACCGTAACCGGCAGCTGGATCTTTTCTGATGGACCTAATACACGCGGTAAAGTTGCCAAAATCATCAACGGCTTTTTAACCGCGACGGATTTTTCTGCATGGCCGTAGCTACCATCATGCCCGGCAATAACCATTGCCTTTACAGATCCGATATATTGCGGCAATGTAAATGTGTGGGTCTGCTTGTCGCCCGCATCCAGGTGGTAAGGCCCTAAGAACTTTACTACGGGTTTAAAACGGTTTACGGAAACGTTGTGGTTGGTGCCTGCCGTTCCGTCACCGCCTATACTTAAAATGCGTTCAAGGCCACCGCCGTATGCACCAATCACATAATCAAACAGATCCCAGGTTTTTACACCCAGCGCCTCACGGGCATAAAATGTCTCATGCGGATCAGGGTTTTTATAATTAGTGATATCCAGCAACCCTTCATCAACAATGGCAACAGTGTACGTCATCTCCTTGCCCGATGCTTCCGATACCGTAATGGACGATTGTGTTTCCGGCCTGATCTTATCCGGCATACTGATCACCGGTTTTAAAATGGTTGCCGGGTTATCGACATTCAATGGGATAGCCCCGTACATCCTGATCGGCAAGTCGTTTACCGTTTGTGAACGCCGCTGTAACAGCGTAACGTTCACAAACACATTCGGCGCCATGGTTTCATCAACCTTAAATGTATAGCGGGTTTGTCCCTTCTTCGTATCTATCCAGGTTGTTTTTAAAACCTTGCTGCCGTTTTCAAAGCTGATGAGCGCACGCCCGTCACTCATGGTCGGGATGGTGAGTGTAGCATCCTCGCCAACTTTATAGTTGGTTTTGTCGGACGTAAAGGACAGCATCGCCGCCTCCGTAGGGTTTGTTTGCTGCAACCTTTCCGACCAGTTAGACCAATCAACATAAATTATCTTACCCGTTGAGTGCCCGGTTTGTTCATCCTTAACCCTGATGAGGTAACGCCCCCAGTCTGCCTGGTTAATGTGTAAATTCCATTTACCGCGACCGTTTACCAGTTTTACACTGGCTGTTTTGATGAGCTTATTATACTTGTCCTGCGTGAAATTGCTCATTTCGTTGCCGGTTTCGTCCCACCACCAGCGCCATTGGATCTTGTAAAGTTCCAGCTCAACATTCCGGCTGCCTTCAAATGGTCTGCCGTTTACATCTACATCGGCAATATCGATATCATGATCCTTATCGGTAACCAGCATACCCGAAAGGTCGCTGCCCTTTTCTGTTTTAATGCCCACATAACCAGGGTAAACATTATATGGCATGCTCGACGATTGGATGCTGAAATTACCACCCGGCTCAAATACCTTTACCAGGAAGTTGGCCGTCAGTTGTCCTGGCGCCTGTTTTTCAATATTGATATTGGTATTTACCGAAGCCTTTCCGTTTTCATCAAGCCTGCTATCAAATATGGTTTGGGTTTGTGTGGTAAAGGCGAGGGTTGGGTCGTCAAAAACATAATCCTCATACCCTTTAAACGATGTTGATTTAGGCGATAAAAATGCGTCGACTTTAGCCTTTAAATTCTGTGCAGTGCCTCCGAAGAGCCACTGTGCTGTTAGGTTCCCGGTTACATCACCACCCTTTGTCAATTCCTTCGCGCCGTTGAACGATAGATTGATCTTTAAGCGGTTTGGCATGATCGTCTCTATCTTTACATTCTTTTCGAACACAGCTCCGCCAACCTTCACCTTCGCCGACCAGTTACCTGTAGGCGATGAAGTTTCGGTAGCTGTGTGAAAGCTGTAAAACCCATCTACAGATTTGGTTTGCGTGATGCGCTTATATAGTTTTCCGTTTACATCCGATAGCTCAAATTGAACCGGGAGATCAGCTGGTAAAGTTTTTAGCTTGTCCTCCAGAATGAACGACATAAATATTGAATCACCTGGCCGCCACACGCCGCGCTCGCCATAAATAAATCCCTTCAATCCACTTTGGATTTGCTCACCACCAACATTAAAGCGGGAGAGGGGCAATGAACTGCCATCATCCAGTTTCAGATAGCCGCGTTCCTTGCCATTTTTAGCAACCAGCAGGTAAGGCTTGCGCTTCATGTCGAATTTAGCGAGTCCATCACCGTCAGAAGTGGTTTTAAAGATCACCTGTTTTTGGTAATCAAGTAGTTCCAGTTCAACGCCACTCATGGGCTTGGCGGTTAGGATATTGGTAACTGCTACCAGCATACCGTTGTCGCTGCCGCGTTTGGCTATCAGGCCAATGTTCGATGCAATGATGTTCCGTACTGCCCAGCGGTCTTTGGTGAAGTATGAATTTGTACAAGGATCATTGCGCTCCCTCCAGCTAAAGTTTTCAGGATAATAATTATCGTACCTTGCCCAGAAATCGTCATCTTCATCACTGATCGCACCTGTGTTGCTTCCAAAACTGTTGCCACCACCTTCATCGCCGTAGCCCTCTTCGTCACTCTCGTTTTTTAGTACTGGTGATCCTGCTTTACAATTGTAAATGGAATATTCCTGCCTGAAGCCGATAATGACACGATAGATTGCGCCCGGTTCGGTACGCAATAGCTGGTCGATATCCAGCATGAAACGGTTCTTCTTATTTAAATTAAGACTTTTATCCACATCAAGCCGGATGGTTTTCTGCACCACAGGCTTACCCACGTGGCGTAGTTCCTCACCACCGTCAAAGCCATTGTTCTGAAAATATTGGGGTACATTATTTTCATAAATCTTGATAATGCTGACGTCAACCGCATTCAGGTTGGTAGCCTCAAAAGGCATCATCAGTTTGCCGGAGTCCGGCAAAATAACACCTTTGCCCGGGATGGTTACTGTAGGCAACCGATTCTCAAAGAATACATTGGCAGTATAGGTTTTGGTGATTTTTTTATTTGAGATATTTTCAACACCCTCATTAACAAATACACTGTAATTACCCTGTAAATGTTCGGGAGCATAAAGCTTTACCGTGCTGCCTTCAATGGTGTAAGCAGCATCGGTAACGTTGCTCATGCCGATCAGGCCATTCAGCTCCTGCCCAACCTTTATCGCATCGGAAAATTGAACCAATACATATTGGTCGTTATCCTGTATAGCTTTGATATCAAGTACCTTAAAATCGCCAATGGCCGGGATCTCAAAGGCTTGATCTCCTGTTTTGTTAATATTAAGGCCGCTGCCATCCCAATGAATGTTAAGGTGATTTACTATACCATTTCCGCGGTTTAGTTCTGTTACTACAAACTTATGGGTTTTGGTAACGCTGTTGTGCTGCCAGCTGATGTGAACCGGGTTTACAAAATTTGCAGTGATTATTTTTTCTATCTCAGCTGGGTCTTCGTTATCTGCGGTTTGCAGTACGCCGCTAAGCTTCATCTTATCCAGCGAGGTGTTTGTGGCAGTTTGTAGGCCGACAAAACTCACCGTATAGTCAGGCTTTATAGTTTGAAAGTTGAATTTAAAGTCGTCGAACTTGCTGTCGACAGTAATTACCTTACCCAATTTGAAGTCTGCCGAATAACTTTTATCCGGATCCAGCTTGCCGTCAGGCCTGAATTCGATGGTGCGGGCGTCAATCCAATAAGCCTTGCCTTTTATCGATGGTGAAAAGCTGAAGATATTATCGGCTAAGGCCGCATTTTGCTCGTGGCTTACTTGTACCTCGCCGGCAAGCCTGATCCTGATGTTACTTCCCTTCGAAATTATCCCGGTGGTGTACGACTCGATATACTTACTGAATTCCGGATCGATTCCTGTTTTTTTTCGGCGTTGTGCAACAATAAAAACGGTTAGAAATACCAGTACAAGAAAGATACCGATGCTGATTAATCCCTTCCGGCTCCGGAAAAGGCTGTAGAAAGTGTCCATGGATAGGTTTGTTTATTGTCATGTAAATTATGAAATAAATGACAATAAAAAGGGTTGGTGAAAAAAGATTTTTAACCGCTGATTAAATGGGATTTTGTTGATTTAGCTGATCCTGTAAAGCTCTTATAATTGTTAAAATCTTATAAATCTTAGTTTAAAAGAGACGCTTACAGTATCATCACCCCAACCTTATTAACCACTGGTAATTTAACAAAATTCATTTCAACAATACTTTCAGGGAGGAAAATGAATTTTTTATCGTAGATCTCCTTGCCAATATAAAAGCTTAACCAGTATTCATTATTTAAGCCAAATGTTTGCTCGTCGATGGGTTCTATAAGCTTGTATGAATTTGGCTCTAATAAAGGGATCATGTGGCGCAGGGTGGATGTTTTTACCTGCACACCGTCTTTTTCACCATAGCCCTTTGATGTGATGAGTACACTTTCAATAGAGATATTCTTCAAATTAATCAGATATACATACCATATTTTGCTCTCAACACTTTCCTTCTCCAGCGCTACCGCTATAGCAATATCCTTTACTACGTTGTTGGGCAGGTCTTTTATCATTTTTTGTTGGTTGTAAAGGTTGAAGTTGTTGTAAGTGTTGTAACCGTTAACCTTTTATAACAACTACAACCTTTACAACAATTACAACTTATTTCTTCTTCGCTACGGCCTTCTTCTTAGCCGGGGCTTTTTTTGCAGCCGGTTTAGCTGCAGCTGCGGTTTTACCAAAACGTCCTTTTTTAGCGTCCTTCGGGGTTGCATCGGCTAGTGCCTTACATTCCTCGTAGGTTAGCGTTAGCGGATCTTTATCCTTAGGAATCTTAACGTTTAGTTTGTCGAATTCGATATATGGACCCCAACGACCATTCAAAACCTTCATGGTTGGGTCTTCGTCAAAAGTTTTGATCAGTTTTTCAGCATCTCTTTTGCGTTTGTCGATGATCAGCTCGATAGCCTGATCTTCGGTCACATCATGTGGATCAACTCCCTTTGGCAATGACACAAATGCACCATTATGCCTTATATACGGGCCGAATTTTCCGATCGCAACGGTCATATCCTTATCCTCAAAGAAGCCTACTTTTTTCGGTAGTTTGAATAGCTCTAACGCTTCTTCAAGTGTTATGGTTTCAATACTCTGACCAGTACGCAAACTGGCATACAGTGGTTTCTCGGGTTCCTCGTCGGTAGCATTTTCACCCACCTGCACAAACGGGCCATAACGACCAATCCGTACGGACATTTTTTTACCGCTTTCCGGGTGTATGCCCAAGTCACGTTCGCCGGTTGCCTTGTTAGCTGTTTGTGTGGTACTTTCAACTTCTTTGTGGAATGGCGTATAAAAGGAGTGGAGCATATCCGTCCATTCCTTCAACCCCTGGGCTATTTCGTCAAATTGTTTTTCAACGCTGGCTGTAAAGTTGAAATCGACTATATCGTTAAAGTGCTGAACCAGGAAGTCATTTACTACAGCGCCGATATCAGTAGGGAAAAGCTTGCCACGTTCAGCACCAGTATTTTCTATTTTTTCTTCTTTGGTGATCTTATCGCCCTTAAGTGTCAAAACTCTGAAAGCCCTTTGCTTGCCTTCACGCTCTTCCTTTACTACGTAACCGCGGTTTTGAACCGTGGAGATAGTAGGGGCGTAGGTTGATGGTCGGCCTATACCAAGTTCTTCCAGCTTCTTTACTAAACTTGCTTCGGTATATCTAGCGGGTGGACGTGAAAAACGTTCCGTTGCCGACATTTCCTGCAAAGCCAAACGTTGCCCTTTTGTTAAGGGTGGCAACATCGCATTTTCACCGTCGCCCAAATTATCTTCCTCGTCGTCGCTCGATTCCAGGTATACCTTCAGGAAGCCGTCAAACTTCATTACTTCACCATTGGCAACCAAGTCTTCCTTGCGGGTCGAGATGCTGATCTTTGCCGTGGTTTTTTCAAATTGCGCTTCGCTCATTTGTGAAGCAATGGCACGCTTCCAGATCAGGTCGTAAAGACGCACCTCGCTTGAATCGGCCTGGATGCTGTGCTTATCAAAGTAAGTAGGCCTGATGGCTTCGTGGGCCTCCTGCGCGCTGGCGCTCTTGGTTTTATATTTTCTGTGCTGATGGTATTTATCGCCGTAGGCAGATACTATTTCATTTGCTGCAGCATTTAATGCAGTGTCTGACAAATTAACCGAGTCGGTACGCATATAGGTAATATGTCCGGCCTCATACAGCTTTTGTGCAACCTGCATAGTTCGCGAAACCGAATAGCCTAATTTACGGCTAGCCTCCTGTTGCAAGGTAGATGTTGTAAAAGGAGCAGCCGGCGAACGTTTTGCCGGGCGAGTTTCTAACGACTTTATATCAAAATCGGCGCCTAAACAGTCCTGCAAAAACTTCTCAGCGTCTTCCTGTTGGGCAAAACGCTCAGGCAATTCGGCTTTAAAAGCTTCCCTGCCTTTGCCAAAAATGGCGACTATTTTAAATGCAGCTTCCGATTTAAATTTATTAATCTCACGCTCGCGATCGACTATTAACCTGACAGCAACCGACTGCACCCTGCCGGCAGATAACGATGGCTTTACCTTCTTCCATAAAACAGGAGAAAGCTCAAAACCTACCAATCTATCCAGCACACGGCGGGCTTGTTGTGCGTTAACTAAATTATAATCTATTTTTCTCGGGGTTTCAATCGCCTTTAATATAGCAGGCTTTGTTATCTCGTGAAATACAATTCGCTTGGTAGTGGCATCTTTAAGGCCCAATGTCTCAAATAAGTGCCAGGAAATGGCTTCACCCTCCCGGTCCTCGTCCGATGCTAGCCACACCATGTCGGCTTCTTTAGCCAGTTTCTTTAATTCGCTGACAACCTGCTTCTTATCTGCAGGAACTTCATAATTTTGTTTGAAGTTATTGGCTACATCAATGGCATCGTCAGACTTAACCAAATCGCGGATATGCCCGTAACTCGACTTAACAGTAAAGTCTTTGCCAAGGTATCCCTCGATGGTTTTGGCTTTCGCCGGAGATTCAACTATGAGTAAGTTTTTAGCCATTTAAGCAGTTTTTTTTGCAAATAAAACATAAAGAAAGCGAAACGCAAATTTGTTTTTGGGAAAAGCGTTGTAATGTCGTAAAGTTGGAAGGTTGAAATGTTCTAAGAATTGTTGCAATGTTGTAACGTTTGAAGGTTGAAAAGTTAAGAGGAATTTTAAAAAAAATAACATTTCAACTTTACAACATTTCAACCTTCCAACAACGAAACAACTACATCAAAAATCCGCCGCCAAGCAGGTCATTGCCTTCATAAAAAACAGCGGACTGGCCCGGGGCGATGCCAGATACCGAATGATGAAAGTCTACATTCATGTGCTGGCCCATTTGTACAATGGTACTTTGTGTGCCTGCATCCTTATATCTTACCTTAGTAACGGCCTCCAAAGGCTCGTTAATGGTTTCATATTTCACCAGGTTAAGATTTTTAACCCAGGCCTGCTTGCGTTCAAGCTCATCAATGGTGCCTAAAACCACTGTGTTGGTATCAGGTTGAATGTTGGTTACAAACATTGGCTGCCCTAATGCAATACCTAAACCCTTACGCTGGCCTATTGTATAGAAGGGATAACCCTGGTGTTTACCTACTACCGTGCCGTCTGTTAAAACAAAGTTGCCACCGGCTACACGTGCTTCAAGGTTTTCCACTTTATGTCTAAGGAAAGCTCTGTAGTCGTTATCAGGTACAAAGCAAATCTCGTAGCTTTCGCTTTTACCGGCCAGTTCAAACTGTCCCATATCCAAAGCCATCTGCCTGATCTCCGGTTTCGAGAAGCTTCCTAACGGGAATTTAGTGCGGGCAAGGTTTTTCTGGGATACTCCCCAAAGTACGTAGGACTGATCTTTATTCTCGTCTTTACCCTTTGAGATCACATATCTGCCATTATCCTGTAAACGGATGTTAGCGTAGTGCCCGGTTGCAATAAATTCGCAATCCAGCTTATCGGCACGTTTTAAAAGCGCTTCCCATTTAATATGCGTATTGCATAAAACACACGGGTTAGGGGTGCGACCAGCAAGATATTCATCAACAAAATTGTCGATCACAAAATCGCCGAATTCGCTCCTGATATCAAGTATGTAATGCGGAAATCCGTAGCCAACAGCTAATGCACGTGCATCGTTAATACTATCAAGGCTGCAGCAGCCTGTTTCCTTTGAACTTCCGCCCGATGAGGCATAGTCCCAGGTTTTCATGGTGAGCCCGATAACTTCATAGCCCTGCTCGTGCAGCATAACTGCTGCTACCGAACTATCAACTCCGCCACTCATTGCCACTAATATCCTGCCGTGCTTACTCATAATTTTGCAAAAGTACGAATTGTTAAGCTCACTTAAGTAATTTGACTGTAAAGTGATAGGGGGACTCTGGGACAGTTTTACCGTCCTTGCGCGTATCTTGATTCTTGGCGCTACTACTTCCTGTATTGATAAAAGATGCCCGAATCAAAGGGCGTCCATAGACAAGCTTTTTGCCCGCAGGCTTTTAGCGCATTATTTGCCCATGTGTTGCAGGTGTAAAACAGGTTGTATTTGCCCTTCGCTTCATAAAAAGCATCACACCTGTTATAATTTGCGTTGGTTTTTATGTTGATGATGTTGTTTGCAGAGTCAGGCTTAAAGCTTGATTGAATGTATTTTATTAGCCGACCGTACTGTTCTCTGCTTATCATAATCTTTATACAATCAGCGTTTTCCTTTATTTCCTTGTAAAATGTAGCATGGATTGCCGAGGTGCTCAGCGCAAAGGCTGCTTTAAATGCCACGCTGAATTTAAGTTGTGCCCATGTTGGCGTATTCAAATAAAAGCCCTTATCGCCCCAACCAAAAGCCACGTAACCGGCAATGGTGTCCTTGCTAATTGTGTTTTCAAATTTTATCTCACGGCTCCAATCACAAAGTTCATTTTTAACGGGTACTACAATATCGGTATGTACGCCGTTCGTATGGATATAAATGGCGATCTCCTTAGATGTGGATGTTTCCTCAGCCACACTAATCCTTGATAAAATATAAGACGAGGAGATATATAATAAAGTGAAGATAACAAAGCCCAGCAATGTTTTCCAGGTGATATTAATGACTCTTTTAAATAGGTTCACGGTTTAAAATACGGTTGATTATTGTAATTATTATTTAATAATATAATAAACACAACGAAAATAAGTTATTAGTTAAATTTTGACTAGAGGTGTATATAATGTCGGACACAATAAGGCCCTTTTAGCTTTCTTATTTTTCCTCTTGCTAACCTGGCTACAAAAAAAGCGTCCATTGGTTGTAGAATAAACTACAGAAACGGTCGATTTTATTTAAAAAAAACACATTGAAAAATTCCATCAAAAAAAGCAGAAAAACTGCATTTAGGGAACTTCAGGGGTGCTTTTTAGTTTTATTTTACATGGTGTAAATTTTACATATAAGTCAGTTTTTTGCAAATATTTCATTTAATAACTGTTTAGCTGACCTTTTATAAAATTAATGTGTATTTTTTGTTAAAAAAATCGCAAAAATGAAAAAATGCTTTGTAACACACGTATTACATTATAAATTTGAATACCCTAATTAATAAATTAATGTATACCAAGTTAACTTTAGAGCAAAAATTACAAGGTGTAATTTTGATGATCATTTGTTTTGTTGCGGTAGTGAATTACCTTGTAAAGTAATCAGGCAAAGTGAAACTAAATTAAGGTGTCCGCTCCAGGCGGACACCTTTTTGTTTTAAAGATATCGGTGAAAATCAGGGTCTTACTTGCCCGTCTCCCTTAACTATCCATTTATAACTGGTTAATTCTTCCAAACCCATGGGGCCGCGCGCATGGAGTTTTTGTGTGCTTATGCCGATTTCGGCCCCCAATCCAAATTGAGCGCCATCAGTGAATGCAGTTGACGCGTTTACATATACTGCCGCTGCATCTACATTGTTTAAAAAGATTTCTGTACGAATGGCATCTTCCGAAATGATAGCCTCGCTATGTTTTGAGCTGTATTGTGCGATGTGATCAAGCGCATCTTCAAAGCTTTCAACAATCTTTACAGCCATTCTCATGGCTAAAAATTCAGTGCCAAAATGTTCTGGTTTGGCGTGGTTAAGGCTTCCTTCGGGATAATGACCTTTGAGGATAGTAAAAGCAGTTTTATCAGCATAAAGCGCCACCTTTTTTTCGCCGAGGTATTTAACAAGCGCGGGTAAGTCTCGCAGCCTGGTATAATGAACTATCAAACAATCTAGTGCATTGCAGACGCTTACACGCCTGGTTTTTGCATTAAATATTATGTTTGCACCCTTTTCAAGGTCGCCAAACTCATCGAAGTAAGTATGAACTATTCCGGCACCTGTTTCAATTACAGGTACTTTACTGTTATTTCGTACATGATCAATCAATTGCTGGCTTCCCCTCGGTATTAAAACATCCACGTAACCAATAGCGCCAAGCAATGCGTCTGTGGCTTCACGTTCCGGCGGGAGCAGGATGGCGTTGTTAACGTCAATTTCATGATCCGATAAAACCTGGTGGATAATGGAAATAATAGCCTTGTTTGAATGGTGAGCATCACTGCCCCCCTTCAAAATACAAACATTGCCGGTTTTAAAGCATAATGAAAATACATCAAATGTTACATTCGGTCTTGCCTCGTAAATAACGCCCACTACGCCAAGCGGAACCCTCATTTTGCTGATTTGTAAGCCATTCGGCATCGTCTTGTCCGAATATATTTTTCCTAACGGACTCTCCAGTAAAGCAATCGTTCCAATTTCCTTAGCTATATCGGATATCCGCTCTGCTGTAAGTTTCAGGCGGTCATATTTAGGATCGTGCCGGTCCATCAAATCGAGGTCCTTTTGATTTTCCGCCAACAAATAATCGGTTTGGGCGATGGCCGTCGCCGCAAGCGCATTCAATACCTTGTTAATGAGCTCCTGGCTTATGGCCCTTCTGCCTGCAGATCGGGCTTTTTCGAAATATGGGATATAGCTATTTAACATTCTAAGTAAAGATAATCATAATGTATCAGCGCCTTTTGATTTTTTTGCCCCATCATTTCTTCGGCTTTGTCTGATCCGTATTCAGCAATTCCGAGGCCTATGGGTTTGTTGTTTTCATCAATTAGCTTAATGATCTCGCCTTTTTTGAATCCCGTTATGATATTTATAACACCAACCGGGAGCAAACTAGATGCCTTGGCCGATGTAAGTGCAGCTCTGGCTCCGGCGTTTACCTGTACAACTCCCTTTGCAAAATTGCCGGCATGAGCAATCCATTTCTTTTTACCGGAAGCTGACCTGTTAGGCACGAAGTAAGTATGGGCGATCTTATCATCCAACACATCGTTCAAAATATTGTCCCTGGTGCCGTTTGCAATATGAACAGCAATTCCCAATTGGGCTATCTTTTGCGCCATGGTTGATTTAGTGATCATTCCTCCGCGGCCAAATTGTGATTTGCCGGAAGTTACGAATGATGAAAAATCAACCTTTGAGCCGCTTACCTCTTCAATTACCTTAGCACCCTCCAGTTCAGGGTTACCATCATAAATACCGTCGACATTAGTTAGTACGATTAACGCCTGAGCGTTCAGCATGGATGCGATAAGGCCGGCTAATTCATCATTGTCAGTAAACATTAATTCGGTAACCGATACTACGTCGTTTTCATTAACAACAGGTATAACGTGATGCTGCAACAGGATCTTTAAACAGTTTTTCATGTTCAGGTAATGCAGCCTGTCCCTAAAATCTTCCTTGGTTACCAATACTTGTGAACAAAGGATGTTATACTTTTCAAACTGTTGCGCATAGGTATTGATCAACTTTACTTGCCCGATAGAGGCAAATAGTTGTCGGGTAGCGATTGAATCAAATTTTTCGGAAATGGAAATTAAGCTTCGCCCTGATGCCACCGCTCCGGATGAAACCAATACCACTTCGATGCCCTGCCTTTTTATTTTGGCAATTTGCTCAACGATGTGATTAATGCGGTTTAAATCGGGAAGACCGTCCTTTTGAGTAAGTACGTTTGATCCGATTTTTATAACGATTCTTTGGTAATTGTAGGCCATTTAGCTTGTAAATGGTGCAATATACGGTGAAAGTATTAAAAATGTTATTGTTTTTGTGCGATTTTAATAGTATGAATATGCAATCTATAGGGTTATTTATTGATTTTCTGTTTATTTTTTCTTAAAATGGTATTTTTTGAGGTTAAATCGATTGATTTTTGATTGTAAATTATCGTTTTTTTATATTTAACTGATGTATCCCTTTACATATTCCTTTGTTAATTCCTCCCTTGGGTTCAGTAATACTTCTTCCGTAGGCCCGAATTCAATGATCTTACCCATGTAAACAAATATGATATAATCTGATACGCGGCGAGCCTGGCGAAGAATATGCGTAACCAAAACAATCGAATACTTTTCCTTCAGGCTGATAAAAAGATCCTCGATAATGGCAGTAGAAACAGGATCAAGCGCTGATGTTGATTCATCACCCAAAATAATTTCAGGCCCAACCGCAAGTCCGCGCGCAAGGCATAAGCGTTGCTGCTGACCAATTGACAGGCGTGTTGCGGATGCGTTTAAACGATCCTTAACCTCGTTCCATAAACCTGTGGCCTTTAGCTGTTCCTCCACCAGTTGGTCAAGGTCCTGTTTTTTACGAATGCCATGAATCCGCGGGCCATAGGCGACGTTATCGTATATAGACATTGGCAGGGGATAAGGCCTTTGTGAAAGCAGGCCCATTTTTTTGCGGATGTGGGTTACCTCGGCGTTGGGGTCGTAAATATCTTCGCCGTCAACCAATACCTTCCCGGTGATCTTTACATCGGCAGTATTATCCCAAAGCCGGTTAAATGATTTTAACAGCGTAGTTTTCCCGCAACCGGATGGGCCGATGATGGATGTCACCTTTTTATCGGGAATGTTAATATTGATATCCTTTAAAATATGCTGCGCGCCGATATGCACGTTTAAATGCTGCACGCTGATATGTGGAGTTTTAGTCATTTAAATTTTGTGTTTGGAATATTTCTTTATCAGTAAGTCGGCTAACACCGTAATAATTAAAACAATAATGGTTAATATCAAAGCAGAGGCATAGCCGCGTCCCTGCACTTCTTCAACCGGGCTGCCTAACTGGAAAAATATAGCAAGCGGGAGGGTAGCTGCCGGCTCGTGTAATGACGTTGGCACATTGTCGCTAAAGCCCGCGGTAAACAATACGGACGCGACGTCGCCAATAGCCCTGCCGAACGAAAGCAATATAGCAGTAAAGATCCCAGGTCTTATTTGCTTTAATACCACTTTGGCTGTTTCCCAGCGGGTAGCGCCAAGGGAAAGCGCCGCATCACGAAGCTCAAACGGAACCGTACGGATCACTTCATCAAGCGTTCGTACCAAAATAGGGATCACCAGGAGGGTTACTGCAATAATGCCGCCCAACAGGGATGCCCGAATGCCAAAGTATACCATGATAAGGAACCCAAAAGCGCCATAAACGATTGACGGAATTCCAAACAATACATCAAATGCCATTCGAATGGTGTTTGATAAAAATCTTTTGCCATCCATATACAGGTTAATAAAGATCGCAACCGGGATACTAATAATAAGCCCCAGGACAGTTGCGCCCCCCGCCACATAAAACGATCCGATGATCGCGTTTAAAACACCGCCATCCTTACCAATGTAGAAACCCCCACCCGGCGTTTTGGTGATCATATCAAGGTTCATATAATGAATCCCCTTGATAAATACCGTGCCGACGATCAGGAAAAAGCTTCCCGCAACAAGTATAGTGGCGAGGACCATCAATATCCTGAAAAATAATTCTTCTAATTTCCTGTTTCTCATCCCGCAAGTCTCCTTTCTAAGCGGGTTAATATCACCCTTGATACAATGTTAAATAATAGGATAATTATAAATAGCAGCAATGCGGCGAACATCAGTGCAGAGTCGTAAGATGGAATGGAAAGCATCTCGCCATAATTATTGGCAATAAGTGCAGGCAGTGGATACCCCGGATCGAAAACTGAATGCGGTACCGCAGCGTTGTTTCCGCAAACCATTAACACGGCTATAGTTTCACCAAATGCCCGTGAAATAGCCAAAACCGTAGCCGCAACTATCCCGGGTAAAGCATTGCGTAGAATCACTTTTTTTATAGTTTCCCATTTAGTAGCGCCTAATGCGAGTGATGCATCCTTTAATTCTTGTGGAATGGTTCGTAATACCTCGCTGATGATGCTGACTATCAGCGGGAAGATCATTACGGCCAATACAATTCCGCCCGCTAAAACACTGTACCCGGTAGAGAATTCTACAAAATGCGGCGCAATGTAAATTTGAATAAGCGGAATGATAAATAATACACCCCATACCCCGAATATAACAGGGGGGATGCCCGAAAGCAGGTTTACAAAAGGCGTTAAGATTCTTTTTATTCTTACCGGGGCATATTCAACAATGTATAAAGCGGTTAGCAGGCATAAGGGCAATGCTATTATTATGGCGATGCCGGTTACCCACAACGTACCCATTATAAACGGGAAAAAGCCAAATAGGCCTTTTAACGGTTTCCATACGGTCGAGGTGATCAATGTGCCCCACGAGAGCTGGTGTATTATAGGAGCAGATTTATAGTATAATCCTATCCCTATCACCAATAATAAAGAAACTGATGCCAGTGTAAACACCAGCATCAGTTTTGATAGGATTTTATCTTTTAGTAGTCTGAAGTTCATGATGGTTGTTGTAAAGGTTGTAAGTGTTGTAGTTGTTGTAGAAGTTGTAAAGGCAGTGATTTTTAACTTACAACCTTTACAACAACTACAACTTTTCCAAACCTAATTAACCTTCTTCAGCTCCTCCTGGATCTTGGCCTTTGAAAGCGCTATGTAACCATTTTCGTCAACATCTTTTTGGCCTGTTGTCAGCACAAACTTTACAAATTCTATCAGTTCCTTCTTTTTAGGTTTGCCTTTAAATAAAAATCCAAGGTTACGGGCCGGTGGCGAAGGATATTTACCCGCCGCAATGGCGTCTGTTAATTGATCAATTGTTTCATAAAAATTCTCATCTGCATCGATTTTACCGTTTCCGTTTACGTCAATAGGCAGGGCGTGTACGCCGGCAACCTGCTTGCGTGTTTTTAAATCGTATAAGTATGCCAGGTTATTATAGCCAATTCCTGTTACATCTTTCTTTACGGCTTGTGCTAAGCCTGGATCGCCATAAACACCCACACCTAAAAGGTCTTCCTGCTTTTTGCCAAAATATTTTGCCCAGGTCTCACCAGCACCAGCAGCGTCAGAGCGATTGTATACGTGGATCGGTACAGAAACCTTTCCTGCCAATTGGTTCCAGTTTTTAATACTACCGGTCACAAAAACGTTCAGGAACTGATCGCGTTTTACACCCTTAGCCAATAAGGCAGCGGCATTTGGGTTGCCTGTATTAAAGGTAGGTACCACAGCGTCTTTGGTTACGTAAATTGTGTAAGCGCCCTTTTTTACTTCGGCGGGATCAATATCGCGTGAAGCTAAACCGATGTCAACCAGTCCTGATAAGGCATCGGTAATTCCCTTACCAGCACCACCTGCTGAAATGTTGAACTTTACATTTGGGTGCAGTTTTTTAAATTCATCTGCCCATTTTACGGTAATAGGGTACAGGGCAAATGCGCCTGAGATACTGATGGTGCCTTCAAGATCGTCCACCGGCGGGTTAGGAACTGCTCTCTTTACAAACGAAGAGGCTGTCACTGTAATTCCTAAGGCCAGACTGCCTATTATTAATGTCTGTTTTTTGAAAAATATATTCTTCATGCTATTTTATTTAGAATGTTAGCTGTAATTGAGCTGAGAACAAGTTGTTTTTTATTTGCGTGGTTTCTTCGTGACGGATGCTATAGTCCACACTTAGCTTGGCCCATTGATTAAAGAAGTAATTAATCCCTTCTACATACCACGTTGAACGGTCTGTGGTTATTATCTCGTTAGGATCGTAAGTATCGTACCTTGTAGCCAGCTGCAATTTTTTCGGTATTACGTAGTAAGCCACCTGGCCATACCAGCCTTCTCTTTTGATTATACCATCGGTGCCTTTATCGTATTCGGCGGTTAACGATAGCTGGTCATAAACATATTTGGCATCAAAGCCTGTGCGGTTCCTTTTTTGATTTTTTGCCGGCGTTCCGTAATTACCCTGGCCGTTATAGATATCGGCAGAGACAACAAGGTCTTTAATTGGGTGAATGCTTAACCTTCCGGCCAAATCCTTATGTGAGTTATTATCAGTAGTTACATCAAAACCAGCTCCGTTAAATACGCCAAAAGTATAATCGAATAAATAGCGGTCATCAACTTTTGCAAAGCTGCCATTGATCTGGATCCCTATATCCCTGCCATTTTGATTGCCTATTACATCTTTAGCACGGCCCGAAAGCGCATCAACAACTTGTGCACGGTCAATAAAGTCCAGCTGACTATCTGAAATCAGGCTTTCCTGCGAGAAGGGAACTTTGAATTGCCCGGCCGTGAATTTTAAGTAATCAGTAATTTTATAAGTGGTGTAGGCGTCAAGCAGTTTGGTTGTACCGGCAAATTCAGTATACACCTCATAAGTCCAGTTATCGTTAATGTCACCTTTGACATCCAAACGTGCACGATGCAGATCGAAAGCGTTATTAACACCATTTTGTGCGAAACCCTGGTAGCGTGATTGCACCAATCCACTTATTTGCAGGGCGCGGGTTCCTATAGTAATATTGTGCTGATTTCCTTTGTCTCTTTTAGCCTGTTCTTTAAGTGCCTGGTCGGCGCGGATGGAGTCAGCCTCTTGCTGGCTCAATACATTCTTTTTGATCAGGAGGTTGAGGAGGTCTTCGTTTTGTTGCGCTTTTAAGTTAAATGCGCTGAAAAGTATACTCAATACGAGTACCGCTCTAATTACGTAAGGTAATTTCATTTGTTAAGTTTAGACTTGAAAAGTTTTGATTAATTAAGGTTGTTTATGTGTCTGTTTTTAGCAATATCAACAGCAACACATATAATATTTTGAGGGTTGAGGACAACAGCTTGCGGTATTAGTTGAGTGCAAGTAAGGGATTGAAGTTTTCATTTGATTGTTAAATACTATAATATCTACCTATTTAGTGGGGTAAAGATATGCGTAATATTTCAATTCACAAATATTATGTGAAAAAAGTTAACAATAATTAAATATATTGATTTATGTTATTGATTAATAGGTATTTATAGCGAAAAAACCGATTTAAGTATTTTCATGGCTCTGGTATTATTACAAATAAAATGTATTACCTCCTGAAATATTTAGGGGAATATTTGATTAAATCGACTTGATATCTGCGAAGAATTATAAATAATTAGCAGAATGCGGCCCCTGGTTAAACAGGAGATCAACAATACTGAGATTTTTTATAAAGCCTTTTCGATCTTCAAATACCTGGAAATATGGCTTTTGGTCGAGTGCTGTTGCCTGCTTTGGATTGATGGAACTTCTGAAGTCAGCTAAATGCGGATAGGAGGGTTCGTAAGTTTCTGTATAATTTAAGTCCAGCTTGATTTTGATCGACTTTAAAATAAATTGCAGCAACTGCTCATTATAATCGAAAAGAAAATCGAACTTCTTTTCATAAAATGGGGCCAGTTCATCTTCGTAATATTCAAAATAAGCAGAGCGGCGATAGCAAGCTTGCAGGCCAAGCCAATGCAGGCGTTGCCATTCAAAATCGTAGCTTATTTTAACGTCACGTATCTTGGTATGATTTTTTGCTCCTTTTATTACAGGCACAGTTAGGCAAAGTATGCCATCGGGTGTATATATATTGGCCCGGTTCCGATAGGTTTGTTTTGGCAAGTGTTCTTCGGCTTCTATCAGTATATCAGGCTTATAAGTATTTAGTTGTACAAAATACTCAATCGGTGGCAGATAAAACATAGGTAACACAGCGCCTTTTTCAATCATAAATTTTATGTTTGTAGCAAAAATCGGACGAAAATAATGATAAAAAAAGGGCTTTCAAGATTAGGTACATTCTTTTTATACCTGCTTTCGTTACTTCCCTTTTGGTTTTTGTACCTGGTGTCTGATCTTGTATTTGTAATTCTGTACTATATAACCAGTTACCGCCGTAAGGTTGTACAGGAAAATCTGCGCAATTCATTCCCTGAAAAATCTGAGGCTGAGCGTAGTGCAATCGAACGAAAATACTATAAATATATGGCCGACCTGATGATGGAAACCATCAAGTCGGTAAGTATGAGCGAAAAGCAGGTGCGCAAAAGAATGATCCCAACCAACCCGGAATTAGTTGAGCACTATTTTAAACAAGGTAAAAGTATTATGGCTGCCGCCGGGCATTATTGCAACTGGGAAATGGCTTGTTTAAGCTTTGGCTTTTTGACGGAAAAAAAGCGCCTGATCGTCTATAAACCGCAATCCAACGAAGTGTTTACTGATTTCTTTAACCGTACACGGTCGCGTTTTGGAGCCACGATGATCTCGATGCGGCAAACGCTCCGTAAAATGATTGAATTTAAAAATGAACTTACTTTTACAGTATTAGCTTCCGATCAAACTCCAACCTTGCAGGATGCTAAATATTTTACTACCTTTTTAAACCAACAAACTGCGGTTTTTTTAGGGATAGAAAAATTGACAAAGGTTGTTAACTGTGTAGTTGTTTTTTATAGGATAGATTTAGTAAAAAGAGGGCATTATACTTATACCTTTGTCCCTTTGGTTGAAGAGCCGGAAAAAACGAAACCTTACGAGATTACGGAAATTCACGTAAAGTACCTGGAATCATTAATAAGAGAGAAACCCGAATACTGGCTATGGTCGCACCGGAGATGGAAAATTAAGCCGGAGGATACACAAAAATGAGTAATACACCCAAAGTTGCCGTAGTTATTTTAAATTGGAACGGCGTTAAACATCTTCGGCAGTTTCTTCCCTCCGTATTATCGTCAGTATATCCGAATCTGGAAATTGTCGTTGGAGATAACGCTTCGACAGATGAGTCTGTGACGTTTATAAAGACTGAATACCCATCCATCACCATTATTCAAAACGATACAAATTACGGCTTTACCGGGGGCTATAACAGGGTTTTAGCTAAAGTTGATGCGGATTATTTTATCCTCCTTAACTCGGATGTAGAAGTGTCCCCAGACTGGATAACACCGGTCATCAATTTAATGGAAGGCGATCCGCTTATCGCGGCAGCGGCTCCAAAGATAAGAGCTTATAATCAGCGGGAATATTTGGAGCACGCCGGCGCTGCAGGAGGTTTTATTGACAGCTACGGTTATCCTTTTTGCCAGGGCCGGATGTTTTATGAAATTGAAGCTGATAATGGGCAATACCAGCAATCGAAAGAAGTATTTTGGGCTACAGGCGCTGCGATGTTCGTGAAAAAAACATGCTGGCTTGAAGCGGGAGGTTTTGATGACCGCTTTTTTGCGCACATGGAAGAAATAGATCTGTGCTGGCGCTTAAAAAATATGGGTTACAAGATTATGTACTGCGCCGAGTCTGAGGTGTTTCACCTTGGTGGCGGCACACTTAATGTTGAAAACCCATTTAAAACCTATTTGAATTTCAGGAACAATTTGCTGCTGCTGGCAAATAACCTTTCATTTGGCAGGGCCGTGTTTGTCATTTTTGTCCGCATCTGGATGGATCTACTCGCCTTGTTTCGTTTTTTAAGCGAGGGCAAGCGTAAGGATGCCTGGGCTGTAAGCCGGGCACACCAGAATTTTGTACTAAGTCTTTTTAAAAGGAATAAGTCAAAACGCCCCGCTATCAACCGTAAATCGCATACGTCAAACTCCAAAGGCATGTACAAAGGCAGTCTGGTTTGGGCTTTCTTCGTGAAGAAGAAAAGGCATTTTACTGATCTTGATCCTGATCGTTTTTGTTAGTCTCTTCCTTTTTGTCCAATTTGTTTTTCTCCTGATCCGTTTTTGCCTCTAATATGGCAGTAGGGGCGCCATCCGGAAAATGTAAGTACAAATCCTTTTTTGATGAGGGTATCGCGATTTCCTCATTTCTAAATGCATCAAAAATATCAGCCCAAACACGGCTCCTTAATTCTGAAACAGTGCTAATATCAGCTGCCCAGAAAAACAGCTTGAACTCTACAGCACTTTCGCTTACATTGTTTAAAAAGACAGATGGTCCGGGAGTGGTCATAATATCATCCCGTTTAAGCAGTAAATCCTTCAATAAGGTTTTAACTTTATTGATGTCGACACCGTAAGCCGTATTGACTACCAGGCCAACCTGGCGGTTGCTGTTACTTAATGTCCAGTTTATTACGTGGTGTGATATCAGGTCGCCGTTGGGTATGATTACTTCCGCCCCGTCGCCCGTAGCTACCTTGCTCGACCGAATGCCGATTTCCTTCATGGTACCTGAAACGCCATCAACCTCGATAACATCGCCTATTTGAATAGGTTTTTCAAACGCCAGTATCAAACCGGATACCAGGTTGTTCACAATATTCTGCAAGCCAAAACCGATACCTACACCAAATGCACTGATAATTATGGTCAATTTGTCTAACGGGAAATCCGATGCGGCAACAGCCAAAAGAAAGCCCAATGAAAAAACTCCCATCCTGATTAAAAGCGTGGAGGTACGGTTCTTCTTTTTCAACGCGGACATGTCGGTAGCCCGCTGAGCCGAAACATCATAAAAGTAACTGATGATCTTTGAAACTATAGACGATAGCCAGATTACGACAATGAAAGTGATAAGTCCGCTGATGGTGAACGATGCTCCGGCTATGCTTGGCTTTTCTTTTAAAATATCGCTTAAGTTATCAGATGCCCAATCGTCAATATTTAAATTTTGCAACAGAAAAAATGACCACAATAAGGTGGCAAAAGTGATCAGCACTTGCCTGAATTTCTTTTGAACAACGGTATAATCAATCCAGTTAATAATGCTTTTGTCATCCTTTTTAACCTGGAACTGAAGGAACAATCCCTGCATAATTATTTGAACCACAAAGAATAAGATCACTAAAAACCATAAATTAAAAATGGCCGTTACCCCGATTATTTTTGCCAGGCTAAATCTTCCGGTTATGTTAAGCAACAGCGATAAAAACTGCAGAGCTGTAAATATTCTCAAAGCGGGTACTGTATACGCAAGGTGTTCTTCTGGTGATTTTTTTACCTGTTTTAGGAAAGATCTGCTGATAAAAATCGATACGATACTTAAAATCAGGATCACATACCTGTCGACGTTAGAGATTTGTATGAAAAGGTTGCTTGCTCCATACACGATTGTGAGCCAGAAGAGTGACTGAAGAAATTTAAACCACGGGCGCGGAAAATACTTCTTTACAAGCACAAGTGTCAGGATCATGGATAGCAGGAATAAAACCTCGAGGAAAACTACCGGTGGATGACTGTAGAAATAGGGAATAATTGCTACGGCTACCAGAAGTGATGCTATTAAAGGCTTTTTGTCGATATAATTTGCCTGGTCGAGGATAGTTTGTGGGTTTTCACTGTGCCGTAAGGTTTTTCTCCGCACCCATAGAATCCAGCCCGATACCAACAAAAGAAAAGCAAATCCAATATAGTGGATGAATGTTCCGCTTTTGATAAAATAATTAAACAGGATTCCGTTAAGCCTGATCGTACTTTTTAATGCGGCTTTGAAATCGTTGTATTGAAGCCCGGTGTTCCATATATAATCGGATTCTCCATTTACTGCTTTTATAGCAAACTTTTTTATTTTCGAATCTATCTGGTCGCTTTCATCAAGAGTTTTGGTAAATGCAACTGCAACTTTATCCTGCAAAAGATTTACTTTCAACAGATCGGCCCGGTTAAGGGAATCTGTTTTACGGAATAAATACCTTACAGCTCCCCGCTGAGCAAAAAATGCCTTTCTTATAACACTGTCTCCTGGTACAATTTTCAGCGTGGTATCCTTTGCGAATTTGATAAGCTCGTTTTGATTTTGTATCAGCTTTGTGCTTACATCTTCAAGGTCAGACTGCCAGCCATCCAGTTTATCCTGCAGGTTGTCTAAATTATCTCTTAAAACAAATAGATAGCGTAACGTGCTTGACTTGTGTGTATTAGCAAGGCTGTCAATTTTGTTGATCCTTTTCGCCACCGGAGGAAAACCCAGGCTTACGTCAGCTGTATCCAGGCCTTCTGATAAATCATTTTTGATCTGGTTGAACGTAGTGGTATAGTGCCCAATTAGTTGAAGCAGACTGTTTATAGATGTATCCGATTTGTTATAAGAGCGCAACAGCGAATCGCGCGAATGCATTCTGTGCCTTACGGCTTCTTTTTTTGCCACCTCCGGCTTCTTTTTTCTATCCTGTGCAAGAGCATTCAGGCTTGAAAAAACTGTTAATAACAGTATAATTAGCGGGGTTAGTTTAATTATTTTTCGCATCTGAAGTTTATACAATTGTTTAAATATTTACCAGGTTTTCAATACCAAGGCGATACGAGTCCATTCCGAAACCCGCAATAACGCCTTTACAGCTGGCGGCCAGCATGGAATGATGCCGGAATTCCTCACGTTTATAAACGTTTGAAATGTGAACTTCTATTACAGGCGTTTTTACGGCAGCAATAGCATCGGCAATGGCTATGGATGTATGGGTATAAGCGCCGGCGTTTATCACAATACCATCGTAACTAAATCCCACCTCGTGTATTTTATTTATAATTTCGCCTTCTACGTTGCTTTGGTAGTAATCAATTTCTACCGTTGGGTAGCGTTTGCGCAGTTCATCAAGATAGGTTACAAAATCGGTATTGCCGTAGATTGATTTCTCGCGAACCCCCAGCAGATTTAAATTTGGGCCGTTTATAATTTGTATCTTCATCAGCGTAAACATAAATAAAAACATTAAATAAAATCAATTGGATTGGCGTTCGGCAATAAAAGGTTTTCAAAGTTATTTAAAGTTAGAGAAATCGCTGTCGGCAAATTCTATCGAGGCCTATAGCAGGGATATTGAAAAACTTTATCAATTTGCTGACAGGGAGGGTTTTAAAATAAACCCGGAAAAGATCACTTTAGGCAACCTGCGCGAATTTATTGTATGGGCGGCCGATCTTGGCATGATCCCATCGTCGCAGGCAAGGATCTTATCCGGTATAAAATCCTTTTATAAATACCTGCTGATGGAGGATTTGATCAAAAGTGACCCATCCGAATTGCTGGAATCGCCTAAGATCCAGCGCAAACTTCCGGATACTTTAAGTTACGAGGAGATAAATAAGCTGATTGCTGCCATCGATCTTTCCAAGCCGGAGGGCGGGCGTAATAAAGCGATACTTGAAGTGCTGTATGGCAGCGGGCTGCGGGTGTCAGAACTCACAGAATTGAAACTTTCCAATCTTTACCTTGATATTGAATTTATAAAAGTTACCGGTAAGGGCAGTAAGGAAAGGCTCGTGCCGATAGGGGGAGAGGCTATCAATGCTTTAAAGATCTGGATTGAAAGTATCCGCGTACATATCCCGATAAAAAAAGGCGAAGAAGATTTGGTTTTTCTAAACCGACGCGGAAGCCGGCTTAGCAGAGTGTATATATTCATGGTAATTAAGCAATTAGCACAACTTACCGGGATAAAAAAAACAATTGGCCCGCATACATTCAGGCATTCATTTGCCACCCATTTGGTAGAAGGCGGCGCTGATTTGAGAGCTGTGCAGGAAATGCTGGGTCATGAAAGCATCACTACCACCGAGATCTACACGCACCTGGACAGAGAATATTTGAAAGGGACAATTATTCAGTTTCATCCGAGATCGTAACTAGTGGCGGTAGCAGTATGCTTAGCTATTTAAAGAACATCGTATCATCCTATCCCTCCCGCTCATATCCTTCCTTAATTCTATATTTATAAATCCCTTTTCTGCCAATAAATCAACGGTTTCATTCCCATAAATTTCATTAATCTCAAAAAATAAGAGCCCGTTTGGGCGTAGGTGCAATTTTGCAAAATCAGCGATCGCTTTATAAAATATCAGTGGATTCTGTTCCGGTACAAACAGCGCGGTATGTGGTTCAAAATCGGTTACATTGGTATGCATTTGGGTTTTATCTTGCATAGTAACGTAAGGGGGATTGCTTATGATGATTTCGAATTTCGGATATTCGGATTTTAAATTCAGGACATCATCGTCAACAAACAAAATATCAACTTCATTAAGTTTTGCGTTTCCAGCGGCTGTTTGCAGCGCATCAATGGAAATATCCATTGCGGATATCTTGAAGGCATGCAGGTTCTTTTTTAAAGAAATAGCAATGCACCCACTACCAGTCCCGATATCCAGGATACTGCCAACTGACAACTCCCTGCTGCCAACTGACTCCAAAACCCATTCCACCAACTCCTCCGTTTCCGGCCGGGGAATTAGTACCGATGAATTTACGTTAAATGGCAAGCCGTAAAACTCAGTTTTACCTAAAATATATTGAACAGGTTTACCGGTTTTTAACTCTTCAAGGATGCTTTTTAATTGTTCAGTCTGCTCACTTGTTAATTCAAGTTCAGGAAATGCCTTGATCTTTGCTTTGGATATGTTACATACTTCGTTGATAACCACAAGTATTAAAGCTTCGGTTTCATTAGTATCGTAGATAGCTTTAAGCCCCTGGCGGTAGCTGTCAAAAACATCCTTTATAGTTTTCATGCAACAAAGTAACATAAAAGCTACTTTTGCAGCATGGTGCAACACGAAAAATATATGCAGCGCTGCATTGAGCTTGCCGAATTGGGGATGGGGACGGTGAGTCCTAACCCGATGGTTGGCGCTGTTGTTGTGTTTGAGGATAAGATAATAGGCGAGGGCTGTCACCACAAATACGGCGAGGCACATGCCGAAGTGAATGCTATTAATAGTGTTATCAACAGGTTTGAAAATTCAGCTGAATTGCTAAAATATTCAACCATACATGTTTCCTTAGAGCCCTGCGCGCATTATGGGAAAACTCCGCCTTGTGCCGATCTGATCATTAAACACCAAATTCCAAAAGTGGTAGTTGGCTGCCGCGATCCTTTTGCACAAGTGGATGGGAAGGGAATTGAAAAGTTGAAGGCCGTTGGTATAGAAGTTATTGTAGGTGTATTGGAAAAAGAATGCCAATGGCTTAACCGCCGCTTTTTCACCAGGGTGCAAAAGCACAGGCCGTACATTATCCTTAAATGGGCACAAACGGCTGATGGTTTTTTTGCGCCGGATGACAATAGTCAGCTTTGGATCACCGGAACAGAATCGCGTAAGCTGGTACACCAATGGCGCAGCGAAGAAGATGCCGTATTGATAGGAAAGAATACGGCGGCTATTGATAATCCGCAGCTTAATGTGCGATACGGAAATTGTAAATCTCCAAAACGTGTTGTAATTGACCGAAAACTGGAATTAAATTCAAACTTAAATATATTCGACCAATCTGTTGAAACCTTTATATTTAATGAAGTAAAAACAGATGTTGATGGTAAAAACAAGTATATTGGCCTCGAAGATTTTGAGAGGTACGTACCCCAGTATATTTTATTTCAACTATACCTGCAGGATATTCAATCTGTAATTATTGAGGGGGGCGCCCACACGCTAAATAGTTTTATTGAGGCTGATCTTTGGGACGAAGGCCGGATCTTCACCGGTGAAAAGGAATTAAAAAAAGGAATAAAAGCACCATTTTTAAGCGGTGTGATAATAGGTGAGTATTCACCCGGAAATGATAAATTGGTAATGTTAGTGAATGGTTGATTAAGTTAGATTAGGTTGATTAGGTAAAAGATCAAATCACCGCGGAAACAACTTAATCAACCACTCACCTAATCAACCTAATCAACTATAAGATACATGTTCTACGTTTTTTTAAGTATTTGCTGTAGCGTTTTGGTGTCCATAATGTTAAAGCTGGCTAAGCGCTATCATATTGACGTTTACCAGGCGATAACGTGGAACTATTCAATAGCTATAGTTTTAACCTGGTTATTTTTAAAGCCGGACCTGCGGCACTTAAATAATGCGCCGTTTGCGCTACTCGGTTTACTTGGGTTGCTGCTACCGTTGCTGTTTGTAATAATTGCTACATCTGTTAAGGTTACAGGAATAGTACGAACCGACGCTGCACAACGTCTATCGCTTTTTATTCCGTTTGCTGCTGCATTTTTAATATTTAATGAAACGTCTACCACTGCTAAACTTATAGGCCTTGCAATTGGCCTTATCGCTGTAGTTTGTCTTATCCCCTGGAATAAGCAGGCAAAAGATAGAAAGGCTGGTGCAAGCTCATGGGTTTACCTGCTGATTGTTTTTCTGGGGATGGGGATTATAGATATTTTATTGAAACGCGTTTCACAGATCTCTTTGGGCACCTCGTTATTTATAGTTTACTCGCTGGCTTTTGTATTTGCTTTAATAGGGTTACTGTACCAGGTTTTTACCAAAACCATGAGGTTTTCGTGGCCGCATATATTTATTGGCTGGGTATTGGGGATCGCCAACTTCGGCAATATCCTCTTTTATCTCAAAGCACATCAATCCCTTTCAAAAAATCCGTCTACAGTGTTCGCCTCCATGAATATCGGCGTGATTGTTTTCGGTACGTTAATAGGTGTGTTCATCTTTAAGGAAAAACTCAGCCTGTTCAATAAAATAGGGTTGGTGTTAGCCATACTTGCCATTGCTGTTATTTATTACCCGCAATTCTTTACCAATCTTTTTGCACATTAATGCTTTTTGACGATACCTACCGTACTATTGAGAAGGCTGCTGAAGGGATCTTTCGCGATCGCGGCAGCAAATTCCTTGCTTTTGCCTATCCAATAAACAACGAAATCGAACTAAAAACTAACTTAACACAGTTACGTTCTGAGCATACTAAGGCAAACCACCATTGCTGGGCCATGCGGTTAACGCCGGATCGTTCCATATTCCGAATTAACGATGATGGAGAGCCATCAGGTACAGCCGGGCGGCCTATTTTAAATACGTTGCTATCGCACGATTTAACAAATATAGCTGTTGTAGTGGTTCGCTATTTTGGTGGAACGCTGCTTGGCGTTCCCGGATTGATCAATGCTTACAAATTGGCAACCGAAGAAGCCTTGAAACAGGCAGCTGTTATCTCAAAAACGGTAAATGATGTCTATCTTATTGAATTTGATTACCTGCAGATGAATGATGTAATGCGGATCATTAAGGAAGACGGATTGGAAATTCTTACCCAAAGTTTTGACAATAATTGCAGTATTCAACTGTCGATCCGTAAAATGCAGGTTAATCAAACCTTATCGAAATTCAGTAAGCTTACCGGGGTAATCGCAAAATATAATCATAGCCTTTAGTTGTAAACAACTATATAAAATCAAGCCATTTTTATTCCCGGTTTTGCGGCATAAATATGTATTTTAGTCGCATATGCAATCATTTGAAATAGATAAGTCTGACCTGCTTCGCATTGAAGCCGCGCTTGAGGCGGATGATGCTGAATTAGAGCGTGTTCTAAAAGAATATCACGCTTCGGAGATTGCTATGATGTTTGAGCGGCTGCCCCAGGAAGCCAAGGAAAGGATCATTAATATCCTGCCGACGGACGTCGCTTCAGAGGTAATTGCTGAAATGCACGAGGAGCAGGATGCCGGTGAGCTGCTGATCGGCCTTCATCCTGAAAAGCGTTCGGAGATCATTGAGGAACTGGATTATGACGATGCTACTGACATTATTTCCCAGCTGGATGAAGACGAACAGCAGGAAATACTGGAAGACCTCGACCAGGAAGATGCTGACAGTATCCGCGCCCTGTTAAAGTACGATGAAGATACTGCGGGCGGGATCATGAACTCTGAAATTATCAAGGTAAATATCAACCTTGATAAAAAAGACGCATTGGACGATATCATTCGCCAGTCGGAAGAGATGGAGGAGTTCTACACCATTTACGTGGTTGATGATAACGATATCCTGCAAGGAATTTTATCTGTAAAATCGATCCTCAAAGCACGCCCGGAAGCTCATGTTCGAGACCTCGTAAATACTGACTTTGTATATGTAAAAGCTGATCTTGATCAGGAAGACGTTGCCGGCCTGATCTCACAATATAACTTGACAACCATCCCCGTTGTTGATGATAACATGAAGTTGCTCGGCCGTGTTACAGTTGATGATATCATCGACGTAATGGAGCAGGAAAATACTGAAGATATATTAAAGATCTCAGGCGTTTCAGAGGACGAGGAACTAAGCGGTAACTGGAAAGAAGCGGTTAAAAGCCGTTTGCCCTGGCTGGTTATCAATCTGGGTACTGCGTACCTTGCAGCATCCATCATCCGTCATTTTGATGATACAGTGGCACAACTGCCGGTGCTGGCAGCTTACATGACCATTATTGCGGGTATGGGCGGCAATTCCGCAACTCAGGCGTTAGCCGTAACGGTAAGGCGTATTTCTTTAAGTGACCTTAGCGACCGTCAGGCTTACAATACTGTTTTTAAAGAATTTTTAGTGGGAATGATCAATGGCGCGGCTAATGGGTTGATCGTTTTTTTCATAGCCTTGTTTTACGATGCCGACCCATTGCTTGGCCTGGTTTTGTTTTTAGCAATGACAGGGAATTTAATAGTAGCCGGGTTAACAGGTGCGTCTATTCCGCTGGTATTAAAAAGAGTTGGGATTGATCCGGCTGTAGCATCATCTATAATTATTACAACTTTTACCGATTGTGCGGGTTTTTTATTACCCTTGTGGTTTGCTACAAAGTTATTGCTGCCACGCATACAAGCAGAAAAACATTTGCAAATGTTGCATCACTTACAGCAGCTGCAGCATTTGCCGAATCTGCATCATTAAAAATTAAATGATTAATATAAATAGAATACATCTAAACAGCGAACATAATGACCGAAGTAAGATATAACTGGACCAAAGAAGAGATTGCTGAAATATACCACAGACCATTACTTGATCTTGTTTACGAAGCAGCTACCGTGCACCGTGAAAACAAGGATTATTCAGAAGTACAGATCAGCTCATTGATCTCAATTAAAACCGGGGGATGCCCGGAAGACTGTGCTTATTGCCCGCAGGCGGCCCGGTACAACACCGGTGTGGATGTACACGCCATAATGCCTAAGGATGAAGTTGTTGCCGTTGCTCAAAAAGCTAAGGACGGCGGCGCGTCAAGGTTATGTATGGGTGCGGCATGGCGTGAAGTACGGGATAATAAGGATTTTGATAAGGTGATTGACATGGTTAAGGCCGTAAATGAGCTTGACATGGAAGTTTGCTGTACCCTGGGTATGCTTACCGAATCGCAGGCTCAACGTTTAGCCGACGCTGGTCTATATGCTTATAATCATAATTTGGATACCTCTGAAGATGATTACAAGCGCATTATAACTACCCGCACATATGATGATCGTTTAAAAACGCTTGAACATGTGCGTAAGGCTAAGATTACTGTTTGCAGTGGCGGCATAATAGGACTTGGTGAAACTGTAGAGGACAGGATCTCGATGCTTAAAACATTATCAAATTTGCCAAAGCATCCTGAGTCGGTTCCTATTAATGCTTTGGTGCCCGTAAAAGGTACTCCGCTGGCTGATCAGCCCCGTGTATCAGTTTGGGATATGGTAAGGATGATTGCCACCACCCGAATTATAATGCCTAAGACCGTAGTACGTCTTTCAGCTGGTCGTACCGAAATGAGTTTGGTTGAGCAGGCATTTTGTTTTATGGCAGGCGCCAACTCTATTTTTGCCGGCGAGAAGTTGCTTACCACACCTAATCCGTCATTTGATACAGATATGGCCATGTTCGAACTGCTTGGCTTAACACCAAGAAAGGCATTTAAGAATGGGAGACCCAGTGAAATAAAAGAGATCAGGGAAATGAGTATTAACGAAGTGATATAAACAACAAAAGGCCGCGTTAAGCGGCTTTTTTGTTCTAAGCAGAATCCCAAAAATGAAAACAACGAAATTCACCGAATCAATCATCATTGACCGCAAGCCTGAAGTTGTTTTCGACTTTACCCAGGATTATAATATTCGCTTAACATGGGATACGTTTCTACGAAAGGCAGATCTGCTATACGGTGCAAAGGAGGCCGGAGCGGGTGTCAAGGCTTTATGCGTCGCGAAAAATGGTATAGGGATGGTTACTGAATATGTCAGCTTTAACAGACCGAAGGTTACCGCCATTAAAATGATTGACGGGCCTTACATGTTCAAGTCCTTTTTAGGCTCCTGGACCTTTAAAGAAATTGGTGAGCATCAAACCGAAGTGGTTTTTTTATACGCGTATGAATTTCGTTTTCCTTTTAGCCTGATAAGTGCACTCATAAAAATAAAGTTGCAAAAGGAGGTTAAAAAAAGGCTTGTTGATCTTAAGGCAAGTGTTGAAAAAACGGAACCCGTCGTTACACCTTAGCGCCCAGGATCCATCGCCATGCCCAACGTGTTGAGTTATTGAAACCCTTCCAGCTGTCAACAAAGGTTGTAATGTCCTTTAAGCAAGTTTCGCTAAATTTCTTTTTAAAATTTCGGGACGCCAGTTTATAAACTTCGCCGGGGTTTTCAAGCCCGATCCGCTCATAGATCTCCCTCTTAACGTACATAGTACGTACGAAGAAGATATTGAACAATATTACATAGCTGTATAATGTCCGTTTGATGTAACCCGCTTTAGCGGCATATTCCTTTAATAAACTCTTTGTAAACAAAATATGCCGGCCCTCTTCAATATTGTGCAGATCGAACATCTTTTTTAGCACTGGGTATATGTTTGGTGCGCGCCGGGCATGATTGCCATAAACGTCTGTTACCAGTTCAACAGATACGCTGCCCATAAACAGGTAGTCGGCAGGTAAATACTTATTACTGAATTCGCCGAAAAATTTGTGCATCCCCGATTGCCTGATTGGTTCACCGCCAATTTTTGCAATAGCTTGCCCGAACATTTCCTGGTGCCTGAATTCTTCTATCAATTCCCGAAGTAAAAAGCGGTGTTCAACGTTCTGCAACGGCAGCGTTAGGATATGCCTCGTCATAAAAAGACAAAACAGGCATTCGCCCCAGGCGTATGAAGCTATTACCTGTACCAATTCATGGCGACCGAGATCTAATTTCTGAGCAGGAGTGAGGGTGTCGTAAATATCAAGTCCCTGTAATGATGTTAAAGCTTCAGGTAAAAAGATATCATCCGGCGCTGGTTCTGTTTGCCACGGAATATAAGTTTCCGGCATAAGGGGATGTTCCTTACTGATCTTTATCAGGCGCTCAACTTCTTTTACATCCATAACCAAATTTACTCATAAAGTATTGTTACTAGCAATACTTTAATAAACAGTAACTGGTTGCCTATACAGCAAATAGCTGACCAAAATCCTTAAATGATTTAAATTCAAGCGCGTTTCCCGATGGGTCCATGAAAAACATAGTAGCCTGTTCGCCAGGTAAGCCCTTAAAACGGATGTAAGGTTCTATAACAAATTCTATATGATGGGTCCTGAGTCTTTCTTCAAGCTTATGCCATTCATCCCATTCTAAAACCACGCCGTAGTGCGGAACAGGTACTTCATGCCCGTCAACAGGGTTAAAATGGTGATCGGCTTTTTCGGCTGGCCGGGGTTTTAAATGAATTACAAATTGGTGCCCGTAAAGATTAAAGTCGGCCCAGCGATCCGAAGTCCGGCCTTCGCTGCAACCTAAAACCTCCCTGTAAAATAGTCTTGATTCCTCAAGATCATAAACGGGAACAGCTACGTGGAATGGGGTTAGTTTGCCCATTTTTGGGTTGATTTAGTTAGATTATGTTGATTGAGTTGATTAGGTTAACTGGTGATGAAAACTAAATCAACCCAATCAACCACTCACTAAATCAACTACTATTTCACAGTATACCTAAACAATTGCCTGCCGATATTGCCATCCTTATCTATCCCCTCAACTATTGCCCTGTATGTTCCGCTGCCATCCGAATTGAAAAATTCGAAGGACGCGGTGCCTGTTGCATCGGTAACAATATTGGAGTTCCAATAAATGGTACTTCGGGTATCAATTTGGTTTGGTTGGCTGGCTCTCGGGCCGGAATATCTCGGCAGGTAAAATGATCTTTTGATCACATATCCCTTCGGGCTTATCGTCAATTCGTTTTTAGGTGGAATCAGGTCCCTAAGTTGCGCCAAAGTTATTTTTTGGCCCTCGGGGGCTTTTTTCATATTAACAACAATGGCGCCGTTGCTGTTGTACGCACTATTCACCAACCCCAGTTCATCCTTTAAGAATATTTCTACCGATTCAATCTCGGCAGCGCTTATATTCTCCAGGTAATTGTTGTCCACCGGCATGCCCTTAACAAAAACCTGTACCGGCGTTTTGTTCCCCGAGTTATAATCCCGCATTACATAAAAGTTATTATTCTCATAGATCATACCTGTCGCAAAAACCTTTATGCAATTTAGTACGTTACCACAACCCTGTAACATTTCTGCCTTAATTAAATGATCAGGCTCGCTGCTTAAGCTGGATAAACTGCTATAATCCTTGTGACTAACTGTTTTTACGATCCTGGTATCCTTTATCACCACTTCCTTTAGCACATGCGAGTTGTTAAATTGAACTTTGCTGTTTTTTAAATAAGAACTAAGGGTACTATCGATATTCATTACAGCGTCGGGCGTGGTAGGGTTTGAGTTTATTTTCTGGTACGGGTCTCCATCTGCGGTTAACACCAGATCGCTTGCGCGCGTATTGTTCCTGGCGCTTAAGAAAACCTGGGTTGAGTCGGAAAATACAAGATTTGGAAATCTGAAACGTCCGTCGGCATCTGTAACTGCATTTGCAGAATAATTTTTATCCTTTATTTTCAAGCTAACGTTGCCGTTAGGTACGGCCATGCCATTAAATGCCCTTAATGTTCCGGTAAGCGTAATGCCTTGTTCCGGAAGGAAGCTTATCGACGGGTATTTTTCTGTCATTATGCCATCGTACGAAAAACGCCTGTAACCCTGTGTTTGTAGCAGAATATCCAGGTCAGCAAGCTTTTTTTCATCAGGGCGATTAAAGTAGTAATTTGGTTTTTCAACATAACCGCCAATATCCGCTGTTAGTAAAAGGTATGATAAAATGGTGGTTTCGGAATTTTCATCAACCGGGACCTTCGAATCATCGATCACAGCAACTGAAAAGTTTCCTTCAGCAGGTTTGTCGCCGTTTTTAGCTGCTATACTCAACTTAACCTTTTGCCTGGTTGTATAGGATGGGTGATCGCTGGCAACGGAAAGGTTCAACTGGTCGTTATGCATAATAAAAGCAATTCGCTCACTTAATGGTTCCCCATCGTCTGAAAAAAGCGTTACCTGTACAATCCCGGTTGGGAATTTGCTTTTTGGGACCGTTGCTGTGTAAACCTGGTTTTGCAACTTGGTTTGGGCTGCGAAACATATTACCCCGCTTGATTTTGCCAGTATAAAAAACGTTTTGCCCTCATTCTCCTTCACAAACGCAGCATCAGACAATAACTTTATTTTTAACGATTCCGGATCGGTGTTGTCTATGTTTATGGTTGTTGCATCTGCTAATATTTTAGGAAGATCGGGTGTGGCTTCGGTGCCATCCGCAAACGAAACGTGCGCAGTGTATGTTTTGCCATCTTCAGGTGTCAGTAAAAAATAACCCATCCCCAGGTGGGCAGATGAAAACTCGGCTACTACTTTATTAGTATTGTCAGTTATGGTACCCTTAACATCAATACCTAATCCATCCGGTTTTAAGGCCTTGAACGCCACCTTCGTGGGGATCCCGCCGATAAGCTGTCCTCCTTCCGGGAAAAACTGCATGTCATTTGGTTTCGAGACCGATTTTAGCGAAAACTTACTGGTTCCCTGCTTCCTGTCGCCCCGGTCAATAACCGTAATTAACGCAGTTGAATCCAGTCCAATATTTTTGACGTTCGCAAAACCGATATCGATATAGCCGTTTTTGTCTGTTACGCCTTTTCCCTTTGCTATCTCATCGTAATCCTTTTCAATTGTCCATGTTACTTTCTTCTCGCTGTAAGGTTTTCCTTCATCGTCTTTATAGAAAATCCCTGCAGAAATTTTTGTGTATTTAGGAAAAACTGACCTTTTTAACGAAACCTGGGTAGATACCGAATTGTTTATCGCATCACCAATTGTTATATTTTTGTTGAAAAAATATTCCGGCCCGAAGTTGTTCATCCAATTGGTATAGGCTACAATCCTGTAATTCCCTTTTTTATACGTGTATTGAGAGATTGGAATATCGGCCCATGCGACACTATTTTTCACGGGGATCTTCAGCGACTCTACCAACGAGTCCTTGGCGGTTAGTAAATCAACATATATTATCTTACTGATCTGCGACGGTTGGTGCTGATCTAATGTTAAATATGCTTTAAACCAAATCGTATCGCCAAGGGCATAGTAAGGTTTATCAAAATGCAAATAAACCCGCTCTATTGGCATGTCCTGGTAAATCTTGGCTGTTTTCGTCATTATTTTATTCAAAACAGTTCCATCCTGTGCAGATGCGTCTGAATAAAATAAAATTGAAAATATTGATAACGTTAAAATTGTCTTTATAAATCTCATGAATTTAGATTAAGCCGGATGCAAGGGCTAATATAGCCCATTGCCGATTAAATATAACGCTGCAATAGCGGGTTTAACATTTTTTTACAGTTTTTGAACAGGAATGTTACTTAACAACCATTTGTATGGTGTTCCGGCTCAATTGCTCCATTAATATGGTTTTACCGGCCTTTAACTCGTTTAACGATTCGGTTGAGTAATGCCTTACCGTTATCAACGTTAAACCCTCGTTATATTTAACATTAAACTCTTCGCTCAGTTGTCTCAAAAGCCTTCTAAAACGGTCCTCAGAAAAATCGATACAGACAGTAAAACTCAGTGCCGATGTTTGCATCATGTTTACTTTGGCCTGGCTGGCGGCAAACATGCCAAAAATGCCGCTGAGGTGATTCTCAGAAATGAAGGAATAATCCTTAGCGGAAAGGGAAAGCAAAACCTGGTTTTGTTTGATGATGATCACCGGCTTTAGAAATACATTTTTGCCGTTTTCCTTTATTACAGTGCCGGGTTCGTCAGGTTTTGTGAACGGTTTAACCAGCAATGGTATTTTGGCGTTTTGAAGCGGCTTTATTGTTTTCGGGTGGATAACCGTGGCACCGTAATAGGTCATCTCGATAGCTTCGGAATACGAAAGCTCATCAAATTTTATAGTGTCTGTAAAAAATTTCGGGTCAGCGTTTAACACACCGGGCACATCCTTCCATGTGGTAACAGATTCGGCACCGAGGCACGACGCAAATATAGACGCAGTATAATCCGATCCCTCACGGCCTAACGTTGTGGTGAAGTTTTCAGACGTTCCACCTAAAAAACCCTGCGTTACAACAATGCCCTTGCTTAACAAGGCCGGAATCTCGGTGCTGATGGCTGTCCTCGTCTTATCCCACTGTACAACGCCTTCCCGATAGGTGTTATCTGTGTGGATGTATCCGCGTACATCCAGCCACTGACTTTTTAAACCTGCTTTATTTAAGTAGGCATTAACTATTCGCGTGGAAACAAGCTCGCCGATTGACACGATCTGATCATAAATAAAATCATAGTCATCGTGTGGTTCTTCCTCAATTACCCAATCTATCTCTACAAACGTGTTGGCAACATCGTCAAACACCTGGTCGTTCTTGTCGAAGAGTTGTTCAATTATATCGTAATGATATTTTTTTATCTCATCGAAAATGGTGTGTACTTCTTCATCCTGGTCAACATATGCTTTGGTAAGCTTTTCAAGCGCGTTGGTAGTTTTGCCCATCGCCGAAACCACAATTAGCAATTGGTTCCCGTTATATTTTTCAACCACGCTGGCGAGGTTTATTATACCTTCGGCATCCTTTACAGATGCCCCTCCGAATTTAAAAACAAGCATTATTTTATATATTGAGTGAGAATCGTATTGGGTAGCAATAGCACTTTGATTTTTGCGTAGGGGATAATGAGCTCCGTAGTGCCGGCCGCATAAGGTTTTATTTCATACTGATTATAGAGGAACCTTAATCCGGTCGGCGTTATGGAAAAATTATCATTTAACGCGAACTTATTGTCCTTGAAAAAATAGTTGTTTGCAAGTGAGGCGGTGTCTGCTAATTTTTCGCTTGCACGAAATATGTGTTCCGCTATGCCAGCAAGTTTTGTTTTGTTGGCAGGAGCAATTAAATCGTCCAGTGTTATAATTTTATCGGCCTTGGTATTCCAGTTAACAAAGCCGGTAAACGACGCTGGGTGAGCACCACCCATGTATGAATAGCCACCGATTTCCAGTGTTGTTAAACTGGAATCCTGCCTTATTATTTTTGTGTAGCAATCGAGCGAGTAAAACATCTCGGCGCTGTTTTCTTTTTTGGCGCTTAAATAACTCGCCATAAATTTTTTCGATAATTCCTTTAAACTCGTATCTGGCTTCTCGCTCAATTGAAACAAGTTGATAAGCTTTTGTACTATTGTGTCATTCAACTTTTTTTGCCCGGTAAAGTCCGGATATTTAAACTTCACTACTGTACAGGCAGTGTCGGCCTTTTCACCGCAATCGGCAGCGCGTTGCTTAAATACCGTATATTTATAAGCCAGTGTATCCGTATTAATAGCGCTTTTGGTTGTACCGGGTTTGCCCCACATACACCCGCTTATCGCGATAACAACTAAACAAAATACTCCCGGCTGTAGTTTCATAAATTGATATTTAAAAGCTGTTCTTTTGATAACGATGCATTAAGCCAACCGGCTTCAACAGCGGCTCCATATTTGTTTTTATAAAAGTTGATAGCGGGTTCGTTCCAGTCTAATACCTGCCATACCATCCCGCTAAATCCAAGCTCATTGGCTTCAACTATTAACCTGTCGAATAATAATTTACCAATTCCTTTTCCGCGCATTTCTTCAGTTACTATCAGGTCCTCTAAATACAACCGCGATCCCTTCCAGGTTGAGTAACGGATATAATAAACGGCGAAGCCAACTATGTGACCGTTGTTTTCAGCAACAAATGCCTTCCAGACAGGTTTTTCGCCGAAACCGGCATCTTCAAATTCCTTTAAGGAAACAGTTACCTCTTCAGGCGCCTTTTCAAAAAGAGCCAGCTCGTGTACCAGCTCCATTAAACGCGGACAATCTTCTTTTTTTGCTATTCGTATGTTAGTCATTGTGTCATAAGTTATTTTTTGAACCATGATTAAGAGGATTTAAGGATTATCATGATCCTGTAACTTCAACCAGGCAAATTGTTATTCAAAAATTCCGAAATCGAAAATCCTACTTCCGAAATCCTAATTGTTTTTCCAGTGTTTAATCACTCGTTGGCCAAAAATAGTACTGCCCAGCCGTACCATATTGCTGCCCTGCTCTATGGCTAATTTATAGTCGGACGACATGCCCATTGATAGCGTATCGAAAGTTGCATCCTTTCTAAAAAAGCTTTGTTTTATGCCGTCGAAGAATGTTTTTAACTCGTAATATTCCTCTTTAATTTGTTTTTCGCTGTCGGTATTGGTAGCGATACCCATCAGGCCCCTAATCCTGATGTGTTTTAAGGCTGTAAAATCTTCCGATCTCAGTAATTCAATTACCTCGTCAAAACCCAGTCCAAATTTCGTTTCCTCATCGGCAATATAAACCTGGAGCAGGC
Source organism: Bacteroidota bacterium (assembly GCA_030775685.1). Classification (GTDB taxonomy): domain Bacteria; phylum Bacteroidota; class Bacteroidia; order Sphingobacteriales; family Sphingobacteriaceae; genus Mucilaginibacter. Next base: position 150,603 of record JALYIP010000078.1, on the reverse strand, counting down.
AGTCGATAACCCTGTTATTCTTTTCGGCATGCTTGTTTATTTCCTGTAAAAGTTTCAAGCTATCAACAGACTGGATCATACTGATGAACGGTGCGATGTATTTAACTTTATTGCTTTGCAGGTGCCCGATCAGGTGCCATTCGATGTCTTTTGGTAACTGTTCGTACTTTTCTACAAGTTCCTGCACCATATTTTCGCCAAATAAGCGTTGTCCTGTTTGGTAGGCCTCCAGCAATTCATTAACCGGTTTGGTTTTTGATACTGCTATTAAGGTAACATTTATAAGTTCAGTTTCTTTTTTTAAGCTTTTGATGTTCTCTGCTATGCTCATTAATCCGTAAATTTGCTTAATTATTCGCCGCTAAATTACAGAATGCGTAAATATATCACCTTGTTTTTTTCAGCAACGCTTTTTTTATTTTCATGTAAAGGATCTAAAGGGCCCAATGGAGTTATAAATCACGACCAAATGGTCAGCCTGTTAACCGAGGTTCACCTTGTTGACGGGCGAAGCTATGGTAACAACCAGATGCAGGATAGCCTGATTAAATACGGCACTGTCAGATACGAGGCAGTATTTAAAAGATTTCATACCGATTCCGCGGAATTCAGGAAGAGCCTTAAATATTATTCAACCCAGCCGGTTGAATTGCAAAAGATGTACGACCAAATATTAATAAACCTTAAGAAGAAGTCTGATTCGCTGAGTAACCTGCAGCACGTGGCCGATTCCATAAGGAGGAAACAAACGAAAAAGAATGCTTTACCCCAGTAATAGTGTTGATAAACTCGGTTTTACCGAGGTAAAGGAACTGATAAAAACGCATTGCCTTAGCGAGATGGGCAGGCAAATGGTGGACAAGATCCAGGTGATGAATAATTACGACCAGATCCGTAAATTTCTTTACCAAACCAGCGAGTTTAAAAATATAATGGAGAATGACGCTCCGTTACCCATTCATCATTTTTTTGACATTAAGTCGCTTGCCAACAAGGCAAAAATTGAGGGCGCTTTTTTGAGCGAGGAAGAATTTTACCAGGTACAGGCGTCATTGACAACCGTATTCGCTGTGATCGGTTATTTTAACGAAAGAGAAGGGCAGTATCCTAACCTGGAGGCTTTGTTTGAACACTTGCCCATAGAAAAAGCTATCCTTAAGAAAATCGACCTTGTGATTGACCAAAAAGGAAAGATCAGGCTAAATGCGTCAAGGGACTTACAGGAAATAACATCAGGCATCGCAAAGGCCGAACAGGAGGCCCGTAAAAAGATCGACGTTATATTCAAAAGCGCGGCGGGAAATGGATGGACAGCAGACGGATCGCTAACAGTTCGGGACGGGCGGTTGTGCATTCCATTGCTTGCAGAAAATAAGCGTAAACTGAAGGGTTTCATTCATGATGAATCGGCGTCCGGCCAAACCGTTTACATGGAGCCGGAGGAAGTTTTTACTCTGAATAATAAGATCCGCGACCTTGAGTTTGAACGCAGGCGCGAGATCGTAAAAATATTAACCGGCTTAACCGATGAACTGAGGCCTTACGTTCCACTTTTGCTTTCCTACCACGGTTTGTTAACCAAGCTTGATTTTGTTAGGGCCAAAGCGCTTTTTGCGATAGACATTGAGGGCAACATGCCCGAAGTGGTTAATGATGCCCGGCTTAAACTGACAAATGCACGGCATCCATTATTGCTGTTAAACTTCAAAAAAGAAGGGAAGACAGTGGTGCCATTGAATGTGCAGATTGATGAGGGAACCCGGATCATTGTGGTATCGGGGCCAAATGCCGGTGGTAAATCTGTTTGTATGAAAACTGTGGGTTTATTGCAGATGATGGTACAAGCCGGTTTGTTGATTTCTGCGGCGGAGGGAAGCGTTGCAGGCGTATTTAAACAACTTTTTGTTGATATTGGGGATGACCAATCTATCGAAAGCGATTTAAGTACCTACAGCGCACATCTTTCAAAAATGAAAAATTTTGTGGAGCAAGCCAACGGTAAAACCCTGATCCTGATTGATGAATTTGGCACAGGTACTGATCCGCAATTTGGCGGGCCTATTGCCGAGGCGGTGCTGGAATCATTAAATCATAAAAAGGTAAAGGGGATGGTAACCACCCACTACTCAAACCTTAAGATCTTTGCCAGCCATACAGAGGGGATTGAAAATGCATCTATGCTATTCAATAACGTGGAAATGAAGCCGCTTTATATGCTGGAGGTTGGAAAGCCCGGAAGCTCGTATGCTTTTGAAATAGCGCAAAAAATTGGATTGCCACAAAATGTGCTCAACCTGGCAAAAAACAAAGTGAGTGCAGGTCAAAAAAAGGTAGACACTTTGTTGGTTGATCTTGAACGCGAGAAAAAGGAAATCTTTGACACCAAGCTGAAGCTGGATAAACAACAGCGACAGGTAAATGCTTTGCTTGCCGAGAATGAAACACTGAAAAGTTATTTGGAGGAAAATAAGAAGGCGCTGATCAGGGATGCGAAGGACCAGGCGAAGAATATTATTCTGAACGCCAACAAGCTGGTTGAAAATACTATCTCAGAAATTAAAAGTAGCAACGCTGATAAGGAAAAAACAAAAACACTTCGTGAGAACTTAAACGCGGAGTTGCAAAAGAATACGGTTAAGCCAACTACTCCGAAATCTTCACCAATAGAAGACGAAGAATTAAAGCCTGGCGATTGGGTAAAACTTACGGACAGTGAGACTACAGGACAGGTTATTGAGTTGATAAAAGATAATGTAGTGATTGCCATTGGTGATTTGCGCACCGTGGCGAAGCGGAAGCGTGTGATGAAGGTATCCAGATCAGCGGTGCCGAAGGAGATAAGGAAAAGTTTCAGCACACAAACAAGCGATATATCAAGCTTTAGCCCTGAAATTGATGTACGCGGAATGCGGACCGAGGACGCCCTGGGTAATATAGAAAGATTGTTTGACCGCGCAGTGATGATGGGATTTGGCAATTTAAAGATCATTCACGGCAAGGGCGATGGCATCCTGCGCAAGATGATTCGGCAATATTTAAAAAAATATGAGCAGGTTGACAGGATGGAGGACGAGCATTTAGATCGTGGCGGGGATGGGATCACTTATGTATATTTGAAATAAGATCAGGATTTTTCACTTGTTGTTTGTTTTATCAAGGCGTTCAAGAGGGCGTCGCCGTTACTAGATTTTAAGGATTTTTATAGATATGAAGACAAGAATTTGGATTTGTTTAATTGCTGTTTTTGCGAGCCTTAACTGTGTTGCACAAACAATTGTAAAGTTCAATGATCCGCATATTCGATATTCCGGCCGGATTACCATGCTGGATACCGCTGCTACGCTTTCATGGTCGGCAAATTCTATAAGAATAAACTTTACAGGTACAAGTGTAAGTGCAACGCTAAAGGACGAACGAAGCGACAATAACTATAATATCATAGTTGACGGCAAGATCCTAAGTGTTCTTCACCCCGAAGCTGCAAAAAAAGAGTATGTGCTTGCATCCGGATTGTCCGCAGGCAAACACACACTTGAAATATTTAAGCGTACCGAATGGGCTATGGGCAAAACTTGGTTTTACCAGTTTAAGCTGGATAAAGGCGGGAAATTTTTGTCGGCGCCTACAGTTGGTAAACGTAAAATCGAATATTTTGGAGATTCCATCACCTGTGGATATGCCGATGAAGATACTACAGGGCAGGATAGGGGCACTAGTCCGTTCGAGAATGGTTATCTGAGTTATGCGGCGTTAACGGCAAGACATTATGACGCCGAGTTTTATAGCACTTCAAAAAGCGGAATTGGCATAACTATTAGTTGGTTCCCATTAGTGATGTCGGAAATGTACGACCGGTTGGATGCAACCGACCCAAAAAGCAAATGGGATTTTTCAAAGTATAGGCCCGACCTGGTAATTATCAACCTGTTTCAAAATGATTCCTGGCTGGTTAAAATGCCGGACAACGAGCAGTTTAAAGCAAAATTCGGCACAACCCCGCCAACGCCCGAGTTTATTGTTAATGCTTATCAAAGCTTTGTAAAAAGTGTAAGATCCAAATACCCGAAGGCACAGATCCTTTGTATTCTTGGTAGCATGGACGCAACCAAAGCCGGTTCGCCATGGCCGGGGTATATTGAAAAGGCTGTTGCCGGGTTAAATGATAAAAAGATCTATACGCATTTTATCCCTTATAAAAACACAAATGGCCATCCAAGTACTAAAGAGCAACGGGCAATGGCCGATGATTTGATTGCTTTTATTGATAAAAATATTGTTTGGTAGAGAAGAGTCCGAAAGTCAGTAAAGACCGAAAGTCCGGAAGAAGAAGAGAAACATCTTTCGGACTAACTCAAGTTTCGATGTGATCGATGTCATCATCATTTTCTCCAACTTTTTGTTGATCGGGTAATTCATTTGGTCCGGGAATATTTGGTTCACTGTCGTTATCTGCGGTACCTTGCAGGTAACCATCAGCCCCTTTGTGCGGGCGATCATTTTCACCATTGCCGCGCTCAACCTTTTCGGGCTTAGGTTCGGCACTGTTCCAGTTCGCATATGGTTGGGCTTTGGCATAATCAGGTTCGCCATCCTGTTCCCTGGGTTTGAAGTTGCTATTTTCCGGATGTTCTTCTAATGGTTCGGTCCGGGCGAAATAAGCGTTTGTGTAACCTGCATTTTGCGACGGATTATTTTTGTCGTCGCCAGCGGGAGTATTGCTGTTTTTACCAAAGCTATGACCACCCATTGCCTGACCCTCCTTCACCGGCTTCATATTGCTATCGCTTTTGCCATATAAGTTACGGGCCAGGTTCTTCTCGCTTAAATTTTTACCATCATTAACACGCCGCGCGTTTGGTTTATCAGTTGCTTTATCTGAATGATCGTCCCAATCATCCAAATGCTTTTTGTTGTTAAATTCCATTGGTTTGCTTGTTGAGGTATAAGTAATTACGTGTGGAAATTATAATTGTTTTTAATTTGTTAAATAGTTCATGGTTGATGGTTCATAGATCATAGTAGCTGCACCGATACTAAGAGTGAATAATTAATGCAATATCAACCTAAAAAGAATCCGGCTATGAACCATGAACTATCAACCATGAACTCCCTAAAAAATGATTAATTTTGCCCTAACCAATTATAGAACATGAATAAAACAGTTAGCGGCGCTGACGAAGCTATCCGGGATATTGAGGACGGCATGACCTTGATGATGGGTGGGTTCGGCATGAGCGGGCTGCCCGAAAATTGTATAGCGGCTTTAGTGAAAAAGGGTGTGAAGGATTTAACCTGTATCTCCAACAATGCCGGTGTTGATGATTTTGGCATCGGCCTGATGTTAAAGCTACGCCAGGTAAAAAAAATGATCTCATCATACGTGGGCGAAAACGCCGAGTTTGAGCGCCAGTTATTAAGTGGCGAGCTCGAAGTCGAGTTGATTCCACAGGGCACGCTCGCCACCCGCTGCATGGCGGCGGGATACGGAATGCCTGCAATTTTTACCCCGGCAGGAATAGGAACAGAAGTGGCTATTGGCAAGGAAGTAAGAAACTTTAATGGTAAGGACTATTTAATGGAGATGGCCTTCGAGGCAGACTTTGCCATAGTGAAAGCCTGGAAGGGCGATACCATGGGGAATTTAGTTTACCGTGCCACTGCCCGTAATTTTAATGCGGTTATGGCCATGGCCGGTAAAATTACTATCGCGGAAGTAGAGGAACTGGTAGAACCCGGAGAAATTGATCCGGATCATGTTCATACACCCGGGATTTACGTACACCGCATTTTTCAGGGGGCGAATTACGAAAAAAGAATAGAACAAAGGACAGTAAGGAAAAGAAATTAATTTGAAGATTTGGCGATTTGATGATTTGAAAATAATTAAAACCTAAATATTATTAGATTATGAGAAATGATAAAGACAATCTTATTGTTAACCTGACATTTGAATTTGCGTTAGATATCATCGAATTTGCCGAAGAGTTGGAGAGCACCAGAAAGTTTGTTATTGCAAACCAAATACTAAAATCCGGCACTTCTATCGGTGCTAATGTTCGAGAAGCGCAGAATGCTGAAAGTAAGAACGATTTTATTCACAAACTGAAGATTGCGGCTAAAGAGGCTGACGAAACAGAATATTTTCTGCTTTTATGTAAGTTTTCCAAAACATATCCCTTTAACGAGGCCCTAATCGAAAAATTGAGATCAATAATTAAAATCCTCTCCAAAATTATATCAAGTTCGAAAGCCTGATAATTTTCAAATCATCAAATCGCCAAATCATCAAATTGATTTATGTTAGACAAAGAAGGAATAGCAAAACGAATTGCTAAGGAAATAAAAGACGGATATTATGTAAATCTTGGCATCGGGATCCCGACGCTGGTTGCCAATTATATCCCGGAACATATAGATGTGGTTTTACAATCTGAAAACGGATTGTTGGGTATGGGCCCCTTCCCGTTCGAGGGGGAGGAAGATGCAGATATCATAAACGCAGGCAAACAAACCATCACCATGCTGCCAGGCTCTGCCGTGTTTGATTCGGCGATGAGTTTTGGGATGATCAGGGCTAAAAAGGTGAATCTTACTATTTTAGGCGCCATGGAGGTTTCTGAAAACGGCGACATCGCCAACTGGAAGATCCCCGGCAAAATGGTTAAGGGAATGGGCGGAGCAATGGACCTGGTAGCCTCTGCCGAAAATATCATCGTTGCCATGCAGCACGTAAACAAAGCAGGCGAATCAAAGCTGCTGCCAAATTGTACCTTGCCCTTAACCGGCGTAAACTGTGTTAAGAAAATTGTAACAGAACTGGCCGTGCTTGATGTATTGCCGGATGGCGGATTCAAACTTTTAGAGCGTGCTCCCGGTGTAAGTGTTGAGGAAATTATAAAGGCTACTGCCGGAAAGTTGATTATTGAGGGCGAAGTGCCGGAGATGGTTATTTAGTTCATAGCTGATGGGTCATAGTTCGTGGTAGCTGTCATTTTCGGCTATGAACCATCAACTATGATCCATGAACCGCTACAACAAGCGCTCCCTCAAATCCTTCGAAATTTCCTCCGTTACGCAAATAATATCTTCAGCCTTGTGACTGTTATTTACGATTACCTTATCGCATTCGTCCTTATAAGGCAGCAGGAACTCTTTGTAGGCAGGCTGTACATGATTAGCCCATCTGTACATCACATCCTCGTGCGAATAGCCGCGTTCCAGCAAGTCGCGTTTAAGGCGACGCTGCAGGGCTATGTCATCATCGGCCTCAATGAAAATTTTTAAATCAAGTGTTTCAGCTATTTTTTTAAAGTGAAGAATAAATAAGCCCTCTACAATTATAATGGGAGCTGATTTTATCTCCAGCATTTTGGGGATAGCATCAGCATTATTAAAGGTGTATTCCTTTTTTAGAATCGTTTTGCCTTTTAGCAGGCTGTCAATATCTGCCTCGAAATGGTCATGATCAATAGTGGAAGGGAGATCGAAGTTATAATACGCAATTTCCTCCTTGGTCATGTTATCAGCCACAGAAAAATAGTAGTCATCCTGCGATACCAGGCATACCTCATCCGCAGAAAAATGCTCTAGAAAACACTTCAAAAAAAAAGTCTTGCCGGAGCCGCTTCCCCCGGCAATACCCATTATATATGGTTTATTCATTCGGACTACCGTAGCTGATGTTTACATGGAAGCGTTTGTCTAAGGCGCCTAATGAATCGGCAACATTTTTTGTCATCACTATGATGCAATCCTTAGTTGATTCACTATCTGTAAAACGGCCAACCACCTTTGCAAAGGTAGTACGATTTGTCATTGGGTTAGTAATTTTTATAACGGTACCGATAGGAGCCGTGCGGTGTAGTACCAGTTTTTTATTCGGATCGAGACTTGGATCATCTATCCAGGTAGCTACACCTTTTTCATTCTTTTCGTAGATGCCAAATTTATTTGCGTTCAAATGGCGCTCAGCTAAAGCGCTGCTGTCTTTTGAAATTGCTGTGCCTAAGTTCGAATCACGCTTAGCAACAACCTGCTGTGCCTCGCTTACAATCTGCTGCCGTTGAACAGGCTGTTGTGGAGTTGCAGGCTTAACCAATAGGATCTGCCCCGGTGAAAGGCTGGTAGAAGTTAAATTGTTTAGCTTAGTAATGTTATCCACGTTGGTGTTAAACCTCTTGGCTATTGAATATAAAGTTTCACCGGCCGAAACCTTATATTGGGTTGGCGGGGTAGTATCCTGTGGCGGAGTTGGCGTCGGCTGTTGAACAACTGGCTGCTGAACAACTGGCTGCTGCACTGTCGGCTGGGTTGTCGCAACCTGTTGCTCCTCACGGGGGGCTGGTTCTTCGGCAGCTTCCTTTTTATAATGCTTTTTCTCCGCGAGGGCTTCTTTTTCCTCACGTGCCAACCTGGCTTTTTTCTCCTTCTTGGTTTCCTTAGCTGGTTTATCTGCTACCGCTTCCTTTTCCTTCGATTTTGATTTGCTTTTTTTGAATGGCTGATCAGTAGGAACTTCTACTATTTTACCTATGGAAAGGGTTTGTTTTTTACTTCCGTTAAACTTCATTAAAACTTCAGCCTTGATGTTGTACCGATGGCCGATGGAATAATAAGTATCGCCGGCTTTTACCTTAAACAGTATCATTTTTTTACCGTCGTTGTTTTTTACACCTATCGAATCAATTAATGGATTTGCAAATAACGACGTGGAAAATGTAAATAACGAGAGGGCTAACAATAGAATCTTAAATTTCATAATTAACTTTGAGTCAATAATTTATAGGGACAAAACTTTTAGTTCGGTCTTGTTTTTTATGTAAATTAAATGGTTTTTATGCAATATAAACGCCTCCGGCTGAATTTTTTGTATATCTGAGTTTAATAAATCTTCATAAACTTTATCAGCTCCATCAAACAGATATAGCATTTGCACCAGCAAGCCCGCTTTTAACGCGTGCAAAGATACAATTCTAAAATTATTGTATTCAAGATAATGCATCCAATTTCCGTAAGGATGTACCGTTATCAAATCGGGAGGCAGATTTTCGGCACTTAATTGTTCCGGTACGCTGATGTTATTTTCGCCATCCTTATAAACATATGGCTCGTAGATCCGGGTTGTTGCGCCGGTTTTAATATCAGCCAAAAACAATTTGCGCGGTTGCGAACGGGTATCATAAACAATTGGCCCGTTTGCTGTTAAATGATTAAAGGCATAGTTAAAGTTGTTCCATAGTGTTGTGCCGGTAAACGCATCGATAGCCAGCAGGCCTTTATGAGTTGGCCCGGATTCCGACTGGTAATAGTGAATAAGCAAAACGCCATCATAAGCCGATTCTATCCCGGTGAGCCATCGTTCGGGGGTAGTATAGTCCTTAAAATTTACTTTACCGCTTAGCATATCTATCGACCCAAAACAAACATTTTTCTCTTCATTATTTCTTATTTCTACAAAAAGTGTGTCTGTTATATTATCGATTTCCATACGCCAAATTGCCCCTGCAAAATTCTCGTTTATATGTGGCGATACTGTCATATTAGCTGCAAATATGAAGATAAATAAGCAGGGGTGCGTATTTTTGTACACACTTATCAAAAACACAAATACAATGAAAGCAGACAAAATAAGTCTTAAGGAATCGAAGGAAAAACCGGTAGTTGATCATTTAAATGAGCTGCTGGCCAACTACCATATCTATTACCAAAAAGTGCGTGGCTGCCACTGGAATGTAAAGGGCAAAAGCTTTTTTACCCTGCACGTAAAATTCGAGGAGCTTTACACCGAGGCACTGACCAATATCGACGAACTTGCTGAAAGGGTATTAACACTGGGCAAACCACCATATAGTACTTTCGACGACTATATCAAAAAATCTAAAATAAAGGAAATTGATACCATTGGGTTAAAGGATACCACCATGGTTAAGGCCATTATTGACGACATAGCCACTCTAATTAAATTAGAACGTGAGATCCTGGAGATAACCGCTGAAGCTGGAGACGACGGTACCAACGATATGATTAACCGCTTTATGCAGTTCAAAGAAAAGAACACCTGGATGTTGCGTTCATTTGTTGATGAAGACTAACGTTAGTTGATTAGAGACCGGAGATTAGAGATTAGTTGGTTTTATTGACTATAAGAAATACGGCCTTGTTATTTAACAAGGCTTTTTGCATTAAAATCCATTTATCCTATAAATCTTATAAATCTTAGTTTAAATTTGACCTCTTTATAAATTCAAAACTATTACAAAAATTATATGAGCAAAGGGGTTGTAAGTAAGGAAGAAGATTATTCGCAATGGTATAACGACCTGGTGATTAAAGCCGACATGGCCGAATATTCGCCGGTTAAAGGTTGCATGATCATTAAACCTTACGGTTATTCGATTTGGGAAAAAATGCAGGCAGTGCTTGACGGTATGTTTAAGGAAACCGGTCACGTTAATGCCTATTTCCCCATGATGATACCAAAGTCGTTTTTTTCAAAGGAAGCAAGTCACGTTGAGGGTTTTGCCAAGGAATGCGCTGTTGTTACCCATTACCGGTTGAAAAATGATGGCAACGGTAATATTGTTGTTGATGAGGACGCAAAGCTGGAAGAAGAACTGATTCTCCGCCCGACATCTGAAACTATTATATGGAATACCTATAGGGGCTGGATCCAGTCGTACCGCGATTTGCCGATATTGGTTAACCAATGGGCCAATGTGGTTCGCTGGGAAATGCGTACACGTTTATTTTTACGTACTACTGAGTTTTTATGGCAGGAAGGCCACACAGCCCATGCAACTGCTGAAGAGGCAATTGCCGAAACTGAACAGATGCTTAACGTTTACGCTGATTTTGTTGAAAACTGGTTGGCACTACCGGTATACCGCGGAAAGAAAACTGCCAATGAACGCTTTGCAGGTGCCCTGGATACCTATTGTATTGAGGCTTTAATGCAGGACGGAAAGGCTTTGCAAGCAGGAACATCACACTTTTTAGGCCAGAATTTCGCTAAGGCGTTTGACGTGAAGTTCACGAACAAGGAAAACAAGCTCGATTACGTTTGGGCTACATCATGGGGTGTATCAACCCGCTTGATTGGTGCGCTGATCATGGCGCATTCGGATGATGCCGGCCTTGTGTTGCCACCAAAACTGGCGCCTATCCAGGTTGTTGTTGTACCAATTTATAAGCACCAGGAGGAACTGGATAATATTTCGGTCTTTGTAAAAGAGTTGACGAAAGAATTAAAGGCCAAAGGAATTTCTGTGAAATTTGACAACCGCGATACGCATCGCCCGGGCGCAAAGTTTGCTGAATACGAGTTAAAGGGCGTTCCCTTACGCGTAGCCATCGGCAGTCGCGATATGCAAAACGGTACAGTTGAGCTGGCCCGCCGCGATACAAAAACAAAGGAGACCGTTAACCAGGAAGGACTAGGGGCTCATATCGAAGGTTTACTGGAAGAGATCCAAAAGAATATCTACCAAAAGGCATTCAGCTTCCGGGCTGAAAATACAACCGAAGTTGACACCTACGATGAATTTAAACGCATGCTTGACGAGCAGCCAGGATTTTTGCTGGCGCATTGGGACGGAACACCAGAAACGGAGCAACGGATAAAGGATGAAACCAAGGCTACTATTAGGTGTATTCCTTTGGATAATAAGCAGGAAGAAGGTAAGTGTATTTTGACGGGGAAACCATCAACACAGAGGGTAGTATTTGCAAGGGCTTATTGAGGTGAGTGGTTGATTGGGTTGATTAGGTGAGTAGTTAGGAGAAGAATATTTAAATCGATTAATTAAATCTAAAAAACGCTAATACAATTAATGGCTTCATTTACAGATCTTGAAACCTGGAAGCAAGCCAGAAAAATACGAAACCTGATTTCTGACATGGCTAAAAAGTTTCCGGCTGATGAAAAGTTTAGACTTACCGATCAAATCGTCAGGTCTTCACGGTCGATTGGAAATAATTTAGCAGAGGGACACGGTAGATTTCATTACCAGGATAATATTAGGTTCTGTATCATAGCAAGGGGTTCTCTAACGGAAACATACGATCATTTGATTGTTGCTGTTGACGAAAAAATAATAACTAATGAAATCTTACAAGCCTTTCTACCAGAATATGAAAGCTGTTTGAGATTAATAAACGGTTATATTCAATATTTAAAAACTAAAAAAATAGAAGGGTAATGAAAGGGATTGTAAATTAGAAAGGCATCAATTATCTGCCGCTGATTAACCATTCACCTAATCAACCCAATCAACCACTCACTAACCATGAAATTCGCGACAAAAGCTATACACGCAGGACAAGAACCTGATCCTACGACCGGTGCGGTAATGACACCGATATACCAGACATCAACCTACTGGCAGAAATCGCCGGGGGATAATAAAGGGTATGAGTACTCACGCGGTACCAACCCAACCCGCAAGGCTTTGGAAAACTGCCTGGCTGCATTGGAAAACGCTCAATACGGTCTCGCTTTTTCAAGTGGGATGGGAGCGACGGACGCGGTAATGAAACTGCTGAAGCCTGGCGATGAGGTGATAACAGGCAACGACCTTTACGGTGGTTCATATCGGATGTTCACCAAGATCTTTTCCAACTACGGTATCAAGTTCCATTTCCTGAATCTTTCCAACCCGGAGATTATTAGGGAGTATGCCAATGAAAATACCAAGCTGATCTGGATAGAGACGCCGACCAATCCGACCATGCAAATTGTTGACATCGCTGCGATTGCTAAGATCAGCAAGGAGAAAAACATCCTGCTTACTGTTGATAATACTTTTGCATCGCCTTATCTGCAAAACCCGATAGATTTGGGTGCTGATATTGTAATGCATTCGGTAACCAAATATATTGGTGGCCATAGTGACGTGGTTATGGGCGCGTTAATGCTGAACGACGAAGAATTATATAAAAGGCTTTGGTTTATCTATAACGCCTGTGGCGCCACGCCAGGTCCTATGGATAGCTTTTTAGTGCTGCGTGGCATCAAAACCCTCCACCTGCGCATGAAGGCACATTGCGAAAATGGTAGAATTATAGCTGAATTTTTAAAAACACACCCTAAGGTTGAAAAGATCTACTGGCCGGGCTTTAAAGATCATCCAAACCATGAAGTTGCCAAAAAACAAATGCGCGATTTTGGTGGGATGATCTCCATCGTGCTAAAAGGGGCAGATCTTCAGGAAACTTACCGCGTTGCATCATCCTTTAAGGTTTTTGCATTAGCTGAATCATTGGGTGGTGTCGAATCATTGATCAATCACCCGGTAAGCATGACGCATGGCTCTATCCCCAAAGAAGAACGCGAAAAAGTTGGTGTAGTTGATAACCTGCTGCGCTTAAGTGTAGGCGTGGAGGATGTTGATGATTTGCTGGAGGATTTGAAGCAGGCGCTAGGGCCTGTGTAACATTATAGTGAAAATGTTTTGGTGTATTAAACCTATTTGCTTAAGCGGCATCTATGTAAATACAACCAAAACATAAACCACATGATTAAGAACATCAAATTATCAGTATTTGTATTATTAGCAATTATTACGTTTACTTCTTGCTCGGCATATAATCTTGCTGTAGACAGGTCTAAAAGCGTAAACCTGACTTCCATAAAATTAGGAATGAGTAAAGAGGAAGTACAGGCGCTATTAAAAAAGAAACCGGATAATATTGTCGCCACAAAAAACTACCCCGAAACCAACACAATGGTACAAGTAGTGCAATACAGTGAATGGAATGGCGATAAAAAACTTGAAAGCTACTGGCTCTATTTTGTAAATGACAAGCTCGATAAATGGGAAACAGCTTCCAGGGAACATGAGCCCTGGATATGAGTATGGCCCCTAGCCCCTAAAGGGGGAATGAATAATTCGCTATGTTAGAATTTGATCTTCAAAAACTTTCCCTTCAGGGGGCTGGGGAGCTTCAAGCTTTTCTCGACTCAAAAGTACGTCAATACAATCAACCCGATTTTATAAAGAACGATCCTGTTTCCATACCGCACATGTTTACCAGGCGGCAGGATATCGAAATTATGGGATTGTGGGCTGCTGTGCTTGCCTGGGGACAAAGGGTAACCATTATCAATAAGTGTAAGGAACTCATCACCCTGATGGATGGCGCACCTTATGATTTCATTATCAATCACGAAGAAGTCGACCTGAAAAAGCTGCTCCACTTTAAGCACCGCACCTTTAACGATATCGATACCTTATATTTTATATCCTTTTTTAGGTATCACTATGAAAATAATGAATCGTTGGAATCGGCGTTTTTTCCCCAGCCCCCCAGCCCCCTAAAGGGGGAGCAGGAGTTAAATGGTGAAGAGCACATTGAAAAATATCTTAATTATTTCCGTTCCTATTTCTTTTCATTGCCTGATTTTCCACATCGAACTAAAAAGCATATTTCTTCACCGTCACAAAAATCAACCTGTAAGCGGTTGAATATGTTTTTACGCTGGATGGTGCGCAAGGATGATTGCGGCGTCGATTTTGGCATCTGGAACCATATCAAACCCGCGGAATTAATTGTTCCCTGCGATTTACATGTGGATAGGGTAGCCCGCAAACTTAACCTTATCACCCGTAAACAAACCGACTGGCAAACCGCCGTCGAACTAACCCAAAGGTTAAGGGAGTTTGATCCGGTTGATCCTGTTAAGTATGATTTTGCTTTGTTTGGGTTGGGGATAGAGGAGAAGTTTTAATTTTTCAAGATTGTAGTGATCTAAAAATCGATTACATAGATTCATAATTTGCGTTTAGATAAAATCTATACTCAAATCTTAACAGGATTTTATCAGATCGGCAAGCGCGTCCTTCACATTGGGAAAGTGCGTACAAACCCTAGGGTCCATAATATCTCCGCCAAATCCGTTTTCTTCTGTCGATGCTTTTTGCTCAATCTTGATCAATTCTGATTTTAATTCTTTTGGCTTATAGGTTTTTAATGTCCAGATGCAAATAACTTTTACAAAATCGCTGGTACCTTTGTCGTTGATTGTATTTAACAGCGCTCGTTTACCTTGATCGCTATTATAAGCGGTTAGTGCCCTCGCTGCCGAAGCTTGGTTATGGAAATTTGTGGTATCCTTTAAAAACGGGATTATCCTTTCATAATAACCGGTTAAACCTAAATGATAGATACATTCTAATGCAACATGTTGATTAAAGAAAGTTTCAATATGATCCTTATTATACCCGGCAGGTTTTAAAGCCAGGTATTTGTTAATGAAGGTAATTATATATGTTTTATCATAAGCCAGCCCGTGGTATTTGTTAAAAATCGCCTTCATGGTATTATAGTAAATTTTTTGATCTACCAAAGCCTGGTGATAACTGTGCCGATAGGTTGCGACAACTTTACCATTTCGCTCTGCAGCATAGCCGCTGGTTGGCGTTGCGATGCAGTATTCGCCACGGGCGGTTAATTTTATAAAGAAATAGCAGCTGTCAACATTTTTAAAATGAAATTCCGGGCCTTCTCCGGCAGAGGAGCTGCATAGGTGCAATAAATAAAAATTGGTGATCTTAATGGTGCCAACGAGAGGCTTGCCACCCAATTGCTTTATAATACTTATGGTAACATCTTTGTTTTTATCGAAACTGATGACTTTAGCAAAAACAAAATAGTCAGCTTGCTTTACTACCTGGTCTTGCCATGGTTCATCCCATGTAGTTGCCTTCGAGATGGAAAACACACAGACAAAAAGTAAGCAAATAAATGGAATTCTTGTGACTGACATAATTGCGAAATTAAGGTAAGTTGAATTTAAGGTGACTAACACAATTTAGTTGCATTTATTATTGATAAATTTAGTTCCCTAAATTATACCGGGGATGAATGCAAACGCGCCTCTTTCTTAATAATAAAAAAAGCCTGCCGAATCGGCAAGCTTTCTTGTTATTTTATTGGTGTTAACAGTTGATCAACCACCACCTAAAGCCTTTAATTCATCCAGGGTGATCTTTTCAAAGTCGGAAGTAATGGTAAATGTGTTGGCAGGTGCCTTGCCTTCGGCAATTCCCGTAACAGTTACACTTGCCGACTGACCCTGGCTAAATGAAGTGTATTGGATTGGGGTACCACCTATGGTTGCATAGTATGCTGCAGTTGCACCAGCCGGAAGCACGATGTCGTTTGTGATCCAAACATCGTATTTAGCGCCTTTGGCATCAGTAGCTACAACTTTTTTGCAATTGAAGCCCGAAATTTGTTTGGTTTCGGTTGTCGGGGCAAAAGTAAATTTAGGTTCCTGTCCCTGCATTTCCTCAATTTCAGCCGGACTTGCAATTGCAGCCTTTTTAATAGAAGCAACAGGAACGTCAACTAAAATAGCCAAATACGTATTCTTGGTATTTTTCAGGATCTTGATTGATGCAGGTCCCTGTGAGAACGCTAATGCAAGTGAATCTGCTGTGAAATAGCCTTTTGCTTCAACAGCCTGGCCGCGTGCCTCGGTAGACAACGAGATAGTGCCCTGCGTGTATGTTTTTTGTGCGCTTGCACTAAGGGTTGCTGCGGTAAGGGCTATGCCCAGTGCAACGTTAAAAAATTTGATATTCATTTTATAGGATTGATTTTTAATACAATTTAGATGTTTATTAACTCTGATGCAAATTTTGTTTTTCTTTTATTGTTTTAATTAGATACAGTGCCAAACGAAATGTTACGTTTCAGGATCTTATAATTTGTGTTTTTGTTTCCTGCCGCACTTTTCAAACGGTCAATGTAGGCGTCGCTGTTACTGCCGTCGGCTATAAATGTTTGATAATCAAAAGTGTTATTGATAACGGCTAATGTCGTATGTGGATTGCCTGTTATGTAAATATAATTAGTTTTTATTTTCTCAGGAAGATTTTCCGCTTCAGGCTGGCTGTTTAAGATAAATATGCGATGGTTTAAAAACTGGATCAATCCCCCTTGTTTTATTATCCACGGCGTTTTAATATCCCGATTAACGGCAAGTAAACAGGTATGGCTAACCTGGCAACTGTCCAAATAGGGTTGTATGGAATATCTGTAAGTTTTGTCGGTATCCTTTAGATCAGTAAGTATCACAGCTTTATCCCCATCCTTAAAAATAATTGCCTTGTGCTTGTTTACATTCAGCCAGGCGATATTGCTTTCATGTTCCATGTCAATCCGCTTTAGGCTAATGCTGATACTTAAGATTAGTATTGCGGCAACGCCAACCTTTAAAAATATCGTCGCCCTGTTGTACAGAAAGTAGAACAGGCAAATAATTATCGTGTACAGTAGCAAATATTCAGTAGTGGTTATCCATATTTTAGCTATGGATGCAAATGGGAGGTGCTCAATCCATGTTAAAAGCCTGTTCATCACCAGGATCGTCTGTTCAAATACCCAGGCAATTGGTTTTGATACAAACGGTATTTGTGGCAGCAGCAGGTAAACGATGCCTGAAAGCATGATGATTTCTGTTGGGATGATGATGAACAGGTTGCTCACCAAAAAGTAAACTGGGAACTGGTGAAAGTAAAAAGCACTCAACGGGGAGGTAATAACCTGTGCCGCGATAGAAATGGAACAGGCCATCCATAGTTTGTCTAGCCATTTGTTTTGGACATCGAGCCACTCGTACACCATCGGCTGAAACACGATCAAGCCAAACACGGCGAGGTAGGAGAGCTGGAAGCCCACATCAACGATATAAAGCGGGTTGTACAGTAATAAGCCAAAGGCCGATAAGGCCAGGATGTTCAGTGTATTGATATAGCGGTTATAAGTTTTACCGATCACCACCATGCTGATCATTACCGCCGCCCGGCAAACCGCAGGAGAAAACCCGGTAAGCAGGGAATAATACCAGATAACAGCTATGATTATGATGGCTTTAATCAGCTTGCCATATTTAAACTTGTTTAAAAAGCCAAGCGCAAAGGATAAGAATAAGTAAAACACCGCTACGTGGGCACCCGAAACGGAAAGTACGTGTACCGTTCCTGTTTTGGAATAAGCCTGCAAAACATCATTGCTTAAATCGGCCTTGTAGCCAAGTACCAGGGTCGAGGCTACGGCTATGGCGTTGGTATCGCGCATGTTGCGTTTTAGCTTCGCGATAAAGTATTGCCTTAAATGCAGCGAGTAGCTGATGATTGGGTTTCCGTTTCCAGTCAATATTACTTTATATTGTTTGGGGAACAGGAACTCCTGGTAATAAATATTCTGGTTAGCCAGGTATCGTTTATAATTGAACTCAGCAGGGTTAAACGGTTGGTTTACAATGGTATATTTTTCCGGTACAATTAACTCGTCGCCATAACACAAATGACTTGCAGTATCCTTAAGCGTTATAAGCAGGGTGCCGGTAGCAGAAGTTGTCTTGCTGTTATTCACCGTTGCTTCAACACTCGTAGTAAATCGCAGCCATCCGTTTTTTAGGATGGGTTCGTTGTTGATTTTTACAACCAGTTGCTGTGCCTTTGCCCTTGAAAAATGATCCTTGTTGTTGGTCTCTTTGTTTTGGATAACACGGATATAACCGGAAGTGAATAGAATTGCTGCAATTAACAAACCACCGATCCATTGTGATTTATAAAGCTTTAATTTACTGTACGTTACATTAAGTGCGATGAAGAAAAGGGTGAAAACCCCAAAGGCAATTATAAACCAATCAAGATTAATCGCAGGGTGTAAATTGATAGCAAACCCAATACCGGCTATAAAAGGAAGTAAGTAGATAAGGAAGGGGATCTCACCCTTGTGGCTGGCTATCATATATTGCCACTAAATTAAATTAATAACACTAATTAGTACGAATTTTTTCGAATTACACGAATTTTTTACGGAAGCAATCGCTCGCGCGCTTTAATTCGTGTCATTCGCCTTAATTCGTGAAATTCGCGGCTTAATATTATAATTGATCGCGTACCTCAATCAGGAATTTTTTCAGACTTTCCAATGAACTGATCACGCGGTGACTGTCCTTTGTGTCGGCCATGTTATTTTTTAAATATTCCTTGGCACCGTTGAGGGTATAGCCTTTATCACGGATAAGGCTAAAGATGATCTTCAGGTTTTCAATATCCTCGGGAGTAAAGTAACGGTTGCCCTTCTTATTCTTTTTAGGCTGCAATACGTCAAACTCCTTTTCGTAAAATCTTATAAGCGATTGGTTTACGTCGAAAAGGATGGCTACCTCACCCATGGTGTAGTACATCTTGCTGATTTCCCGTTCTTTATATGGCATATGCAAATGTAATGCTTTAGGAGGGAAGTCCGCAAGTCCGAAAGTCGGAAAAGTCTTAAAAAAGTCGGGAAGTCCGAAAGTTAGTAAAGTTCGGAAGATTTGAAAACGTCGGGAAGTCCGAAAGTCAGTAAAGTCCGAAAGATTGGGAAAAAGTTTGGAAGTCCGAAAGATAAATAAGCAAATCAAGCTATAGCCTGGAATATTTAAATTGCCGTATGGCTCTCTTGAATATATCCTTCAACTTTCGGACTTTCGGACTTCCCGACTTTCGGACTAATAAACTAATAATTACCTTTGCACTCATGACAGCTACTCAAATTCGTCAGGCTTTTCTTGATTTTTTTGCAAAAAAGGGGCATACCATCGTTCCTTCGGCGCCTATTGTTATTAAAAACGACCCTACGCTGATGTTCACCAACGCGGGGATGAACCAGTTTAAATCGCTTTTTTTGGGCGAGGAAGCGCCTAAGTTTCCGCGCGTAGCCGATACGCAGCGTTGTTTGCGGGTATCAGGTAAGCACAACGATCTGGAAGAAGTAGGGATAGATACCTATCACCATACCATGTTCGAGATGCTGGGCAACTGGAGCTTTGGCGACTACTTTAAGAAGGAAGCCATTGCCTGGAGCTGGGAATTGCTGACCGAAGTATATAAAATTGATAAGAACCGCTTGTACGTTACCTACTTTGAGGGTGACGAAAAAGAAGGACTGGAAAAAGATACCGAGACTTACGATTTCTGGAAAGCTTATGTTGATGAAGCAAACATCCTCCCTGGAAACAAAAAGGATAACTTTTGGGAAATGGGCGAGACCGGCCCATGCGGACCTTGTTCTGAAGTTCACTATGATAACCGCCCGGATAGCGAGCGCGCTTTAGTTAATGGTGCAACTCTTGTAAATGCCGATCACGACCAGGTAATCGAGATCTGGAACAATGTATTTATGCAGTTCAACAGGCTGAAGGACGGCTCGTTACAGACATTGCCTGCTAAGCATGTGGATACTGGGATGGGCTTTGAAAGATTAGTTAGGGTGCTTCAGGGAAAGACATCAAACTATGATTCGGATGTTTTTCAACCGATGATCAGCTTTATAGCTGAGAAAAGTGGTAAACAATATAACAGCGGCGCCAAACCTGGCGAAGAGGGCTGGAATGAAGCGGTTGCAATGCGGGTACTGGCAGACCATATCCGTGCTATTAGCTTTGCCATTGCTGACGGGCAGCTGCCGTCGAATAACAAAGCAGGGTATGTGATCCGCAGGATCCTGCGCAGGGCGGTGAGGTATTCTTATCAATATTTAGGATTTAAGGAACCGTTTTTAAATCAGTTGGTGCCTTTGTTGGCAGAACAGTTTAAGGGTGTATTTGATAATTTGTACGAACAGAAGGATTTTGTGCAGAAAGTGGTTCTGGAGGAGGAGATTAGCTTTTTAAGAACTCTTGAAAAAGGCATAAGGTTGTTTGAATTAAGAAAATACCGCATAGAGATGGCTAAATCTGAATTTAGCGTTTATAAAAACGATGCCGGTTTTGATAATAATTCGTTTGTCGCTAACGTTTTATCGTTCCTTAATTTTAAATACTTTATAGATGCCAGCAGGGTTTACAGCGATGAACAGATAAATGATCTTGAACGGTTGCTTAATAATTGCAATACTGTTTCTGAAGCCTTTGATATCGCTGATCGATTTATTGGAACGATAACTGGTAATTTTGCATTTACACTATATGATACGTATGGCTTTCCTATTGATTTAACTCAATTGATGGCACGTGAAAATGGGTTAACAGTTGATATGGAGGGATTTGAAAAAGAGCTTCAACAACAAAAAACGCGTTCCCGTGCCGCATCAATAATTGATACTGATGATTGGGTAGTTCTAAAAGATGATGACACCGTTGAGTTCACCGGCTACGATGAAACTGAAAGCGTTGCCCATATTGTAAAATACCGCAAGGTAAAGGCTAAGGGCACGGAGCAATACCAGATCGTGCTGGATAAAACACCATTCTATGCGGAAAGCGGTGGCCAGGTTGGTGATAAGGGTGAGCTGGTTTTCCCGGATGGCGAGATCATTTATGTTACCGATACTAAAAAGGAGAATGGCCTGATCGTCCATTTTACAGATAAGTTGCCGGAGGATTTGGATGATGCTTTAACAGCTATTGTTGATCCAGCATTGCGCAATCGCACCAATAGCAACCACAGCGCTACGCATTTGCTGCATGCGGCTATGAAACAGGTGTTGGGCTCGCACGTAAATCAAAAAGGGTCATTAGTGAATCCCGATTATTTGCGGTTCGACTTTTCACACTTTGCTAAAGTAACCGATGAGGAACTGGCGCAGATAGAAGCCATCGTGAACCAAAAAGTACGTGAGAATATCCCGCTAAAAGAGGAGCGGAGCGTTGTTTATGCCGAGGCGATCAATATGGGCGTAACTGCCTTGTTCGGTGAAAAATATGGTGAGTATGTGCGGGTGATCACGTTTGACGATGAATTCAGCAAGGAGCTTTGCGGCGGTACACACGTTAAGGCTACCGGGCAGATCGGCTTCTTTAAAATTGTAAGTGAAAGCGCTGTTGCTGCGGGTGTACGACGCATTGAGGCCATTACCGGTGTGGGCGCTGAAGATTACATCATCGGACAAAATAAGCTGGTTCAGCAATTAAAAGAGCTTTTGAAAAATCCTAAGGATCTTTCAAAAAGCGTAGAAAGTTTACTGGAGGAGAATTCGAAACTTAAGAAAGAGATCGAAAAATCAGTTTTAGAAAAATCAGCAGGTCTAAAAAATGAGCTGGCTCAAAAAGCCGAACAGATAGGCGGCATTAATTTCATCGCCCAAAAAGTTCAATTACCAAATGCTGATGCGATTAAAAACTTAGCTTACCAGTTGAAGGATATCGTGTCAGACCTGTTCCTGGTATTAGCCGCCGATATAGACGGCAAGCCATCATTAACCGTAATGATCGCTGAAAACCTTGTTAAAGAAAAAGGCATGAATGCAGGTACCATAGTACGTGAGCTGGCAAAAGAAATAAAAGGCGGCGGCGGTGGTCAGCCATTTTTTGCGACTGCCGGAGGGAGCGATATCAATGGGTTGGATAAGGCGTTGGAAAAGGCGAAGAGTTTTTTAGCATAAAGCGTAGGGGCGTATCGCATACGCCCTAATTTTTGCAAATCAACAATGTAGAGATCCGGTTATATTCAATAGGGCGTATGCAATACGCCCCTACAGATGAAAAATGTTTATAACAAGAAAACCGCCCAAAAGGCGGTTTTCTTGTTATACTAAATTACTGACTAACGCGAGTTTTAACTGCCTGTAAAACTGAAACATGTTAATTAAAAATTGATTACATCGGCACATCCAGATTTTTTTTTAAATACACATTATCAGATATTTGTACTTATTAATTTGTATAAAACGGAATTATCTGATAATGAGGATGTTTCACAGCGTTCCGGGTGTTCCATGTGTAAAAATGGAACGCTTTCCCGGCGCGAGTGACTGATTACTTTGAACTCACGGTAATTAATGATGTCCGTGCTCGCCGCCATGGCCACCGCCACCATGATCACCACCACCGCCGTGACCGCGATCGCCACCGCCATGTCCGTGATCACCACCGCCGTGACCATGATCACCGCCTTGCGGGCGTCCACCACCATGTCCGTGATCGCCGCCGCCATGGAACTGTCCTCTATTGTGGTCAAATCCACGTTGTCTTTCACCATAATGGTTTCCATTATCGTGATGGGGAGCATATCTTGCACGGTAACGATCACGCATGATTCCACCGCCTCCATGACCTCTGTACCGGCCATAACTTACACGGTCGTGAGAAAAATAACGGTAAGGACGCGGCCTGTAAACGGCTACTTTGTAACCTGTACGAATATCGTATGAGGCGTAACGTGGCGGCAATGACGCCCTGAAAACCCATCTGCCGCGATCCATATAAACATATTGATGTGTTGGTACATAATAATAACCTTCTACATCCGGTAAGTAATAATAATTTGCATCTGAATAATCTGCAGGCGGTGTCCAAACGTTTACACCAACGCTCAAGCCAACGCTAACCTGCGCTTTTGTTTCGGCACTGCTTACTGCAATTATAAAAGCTGCTGCAAGTAAGTTTAAAATGATTTTTTTCATGTTTAAGTATTAATTTGCACTGCATAAGCCAAAACCCGTGCCGCGATGGTATTTTTTCGCATCTATATTCGCATTCATCACTATTAACTTTATATTTGAACCCTAATAAGTGATAAAAACCATCGCCGCATTTTATTTATATGACAAGTATTACCGCCGGGATTAGTGACAAATATGAATTGGTTGTCGGCTTAGAGGTTCATGCACAGTTATCAACTTTAAGCAAAATATTCTCGTCAGATTCGGCTGCCTTTGGCGGCGGACCGAACGAGCATATCAGCGCTATATCTTTAGGGCACCCTGGCACATTGCCTAAGCTTAATAAAAAAGCCGTTGAATATGCAGTAAAGATGGGTCTTGCCTGCAACTGCACCATCAATCTCCACAACACCTTCGCCCGTAAGAATTATTTTTATGCCGATTTGCCCAAGGGTTACCAGATAACCCAGGACCATATGCCAATATGTTTAGGCGGGGCTGTTTTGGTGCGATTGACGGATGGTTCAACAAAAAATATTGCTATCCATCATATTCATTTGGAGGAGGATGCAGGCAAAAGCATGCACGATCAGCACCACGCCGATTCCCTGATAGATCTGAACAGGGCGGGGGTGCCGCTTATTGAAATTGTTACCGAGCCCGATATGCGCAGCGCTGAAGAAGCAGGACAATTTTTAACAGAGATCCGCAAGCTTGTCCGTTACCTTGATGTTTGCGATGGCAACATGGAGGAAGGCAGCCTGCGTTGCGATGCCAATATTTCTGTTCGATTAAAAGGCGCAACTGCTTATGGCAATCGGTGCGAGGTAAAGAACTTGAACTCAATCCGGAATGTGCAGCGAGCTATTGAGCATGAGTTTGAAAGGCAGATTAACGTTATTGAAGCAGGTGGTCACATCGATCAAAACACATTGAATTTTAATGCGGATACCGGCGAAACCTCTGTATTGCGTTCAAAGGAAATGGCAAACGATTATCGTTATTTTCCTGAACCTGACCTTACCCCACTGGCGTTAACAAAGGAGTACGTGAATGCTATCCAAAGCGCCATGCCGGTGTTGCCAAACGCGCTTTATGATAAATACACCGATCAGTTAGGATTATCGGAATATGACGCCGGGGTTATTACCGCCGATAAGGATGTCGCCTTGTATTTTGAAGCATTGATTGCCAATACGGAAAATTCAAAAGCAGCAGCAAACTGGCTGATGGGATCTGTAAAATCATACTTAAATGATAGCGGCCTATCGATTACAGATTTTAAACTTAAACCGGAAACGTTAGCCGGCCTGATAAAACTGGTTGATTCCGGTAAGGTAAATAACACGGTAGCGTCACAAAAGCTATTTCCGGAGCTTGTTAAAAACAGCAATAAAACCGCCGCAGGACTGGCAGCTGAACTCAACCTGTTGATTACCAGTGATAACAACGATGTGGGCCGCTTTATACAAGACGCCATCGCAAAATATCCTGACAAGGTAATAGAATACCAAAAGGGTAAAAAGGGCGTTTTGGGCCTGTTTATGGGTGAGATCATGAAAAGCTCGAAGGGTAAGATCGATCCGCAGAAAACGAATCAATTGTTGATAAAAGAATTGGAGTCGAAATAGTTGATTAGAGGCCGGAGACCAGAGATTAGTTTGAAATCAGTTAAGATAAAAATATATATGAGAATAGCAGCGGTTTTGACAATCAGGCAGATTTAACTAATCTCTGACCTCTGATCTCTCAACCCAAATCTATAAAGAATGAAAAAGCATTTAATACTAAGCATCGTTACCATTTTGTCATTTGCCGTATACTCCTGCAAAGACAAGGATGCCTTTACTATTTCGGGGGTAATTAATAATCCGGGCAGCTTAAAAACCGTTTACCTGATGGAGGCTGATAGCTCCGCAGTTGCTGTTGTTGATTCTGTGAACCTGAGCGAGAACGGTAAGTTTCAGTTCAAGCACAAGGCGCCGTACGCTAATCTTTATAAGTTAAGAGTAGGAGGCAGCATATTTGATATGATCGCTAAAAATGGCGATGCCATTGATTTTAGCACCAGTTTGAATGATAATACACATGCTTACGAAGTTTCCGGGTCGGACGAATCAGGGAAAATTAAGGAATTTAACAAGATCAGTAATATTTATGGCGAGAAGAACGCCAAGATAACCCAGGAATACCAGGATAAGGCGCAAGCTATAGGCAAAGAATCGGATTCGCTGATAAAGATTTACCTGCCGATGTTTCAAAAAAACAGTGTGGATTACAGCAATGAGATCCTAAAATTTGTAAATGCAAACAAAAACTCGCTGGCTGGTTTTTATGCGGTAACCTCGCTCGATCCCTCAAAATATGAGGCGCAAATGATCAGTTATGCGGATAATATTAAGGATAACTTTAAGGATAACCCGGGTGTGCAGAAATTCATCAAGATGATGATCGATCTAAAACCTGTTTCGATTGGTCATAAAGCGCCTGATTTTACTGTTGCCGGGATCGATGGAAAGCCTATTAAATTATCAGATTATAAGGGAAAATACCTGATGCTTGATTTTTGGGCATCGTGGTGCGCGCCTTGCAGGGCAGAAAACCCTAACGTAGTTAAGCAGTATGCCATCTACAAGCCACTTGGTTTGAATATTTTAGGAATATCGCTTGACCAGGATAAAGCTAAATGGCAGCAGGCAATTGCTGCTGATAAGCTAACCTGGAGCCACGGCTCGGACCTGAAGAATTTTGAGGGCCCCACCGAAAGACTGTTCCATGTAGAAGCCATCCCATCAAACTTCATCATCGATCCGCTGGGAATTATAGTTGCAAAGAACATAACAGGCGCCGATCTTGAAGAATTTTTAAATAAGACATTTACCAAATCTCAACAAATCGTTAAAATAAAGTAACATTTAACAATTTGTTAATGTATCTTTAACCGTAAGATACATTTGCGCGCCTACTTTTACGCAAAAATTAACCTGCATGAGTAGTTCTAACAAACAGAAAATTTTGATAGTTGACGATGAGCCTGATATTTTAGAGCTTATTGAATATAACCTGAAAAAAGAGGGCTACCAGGTATTCCTGGCACGCAACGGACAGGAAGCTGTTGCCGAAGCAAAGCGTTCATTACCAGACCTTATTGTGCTGGATATAATGATGCCCAAAATGGATGGTATTGAAGCCTGCCGCATTATGCGCACCATGCCCGAGTTTAAAAATACCTTTATGGTGTTCTTAACCGCCCGCAGCGAGGAATATTCTGAAATTGCCGGCTTTAACGTTGGTGCCGATGATTACATAGCTAAACCAATAAAGCCGCGTGCGCTGGTAAGCCGTATAAATGCCATCCTCCGCCGCAATGCCCCAGCCGAGGATGTTACCGATAACAAACTTGAAATTGGCGATTTGGTGATAGACCGCGAGGCATATCTTGTTTTTCAAAGAGGAAATAAGGTAGTTTTAGCTAAAAAAGAGTTTGAGCTGCTTTATTTACTTGCCTCAAAACCCGGCAAAGTTTACACCCGCGAAGTGATCTTGAAAAATATTTGGGAAGACTCAGTAGTGGTTACTAACCGCACTATTGATGTACACATCCGCAAGCTGCGCGAAAAGCTTGGCGATGATTGTGTTGCTACAGTAAAAGGTGTAGGTTATAAATTTGAAGCGAGGTAATTTAACCTAACAATATTAAAAGCAAACGAGCCGTTCAGTGTTGAACGGCTCGTTTGCTTTGTAAGGTACTGCCAACTTAATGAGCCGCTGCTACCTTTCTTTTTGTAGCGGTATTTTTTGCCTTTGAGGCTTTGGTACTTACAGCCTTTTTGGCATTAGTTACATCGGCTTTTGCTTTGGTAGTTGCAGCTTTGACCTTTGTGTCTGCCTTGGCTTTTACTTCAGCCACTGCTTTTTTTGCTTTAGCGGTTTCATCCTTTGCTTTGGCATTAGCTGCGGTAACTTTTGCATCGGTTTTTGCCTTTACTGTTTTAACAGCTGCCTTAGCCTGGGTGGTAGCGTCAGCGGCTTTATTTGCAACAACACGCTTTGCGGTGGTTACCTTTTTAGCAACTGTTGTTTTTTTTGCAGTTACCGCTTTTTTAACGTCTTCAAATTTATCTTCGGCTGCGTCTTTTATATCTTCGGCTTTTTCTTTGGTTCCATCCCAAAATTCTTCAATTGTTTCTTTTACCTTCTCGAAAAATCCCTTTTCTTCAGGTTTGGTTGTGTTTGCGCTCATTTTGTTTTTATATTTAGATGTGTGTATTTTTCGATAAACAAATATTATTCCAAGCTGTTTTTAAGCTTAAATACAGTAAACAGTCAGCGATTTGTATGTTATTAAGGGCATTATTCGCAGGCAATAGCATATAATTACAGTAACCTGTTTTATAAGCTTATTAATAACCGTATTTTTGCCGGCTATGAAGTTTCCGAAATTTGCCGACCTGATACTGTTTGAGGATGATGATATAATTGTGGTCAACAAGCCGCCATTCATCAGTTCGTTGGATGAGCGCGAGGGCGGGGAGATCAATATGCTCCGCCTGGCCAAGGGTTATTCTGAAGATGCACAGATCTGCCACAGGCTTGATAAGGAAACTTCAGGTGCCTTAATCATAGCTAAGAATCCGGAGGCGTATCGTACTGTATCCATGCAGTTTGAGAAACGGCAGGTTAAAAAAGTTTATCACGCCATTATTGATGGTACCCATATTTTCGAAAACCTGTTGATAGATCTTCCTATCTTAAATGTAGGCAAGGGCAATGTCACTATCAGCCGGCAGGAGGGCAAAAGAGCTGAAACCTGGTTTCAATCGTTGAAATATTTTAAGCATTATACATTGGTAGAGTGTCGGCCAGTTACCGGCCGTATGCACCAGATCCGGATTCACCTGGCTACACAGCGGGCATCGATAGCCGGTGATGAAATGTACAAGGGCCAGCCAGTTTTTCTATCTAAAATAAAACGCAAATACCATCTCGGTAAGGACCAGGAAGAGCAACCTATTATGAAGCGCTTTGCACTTCATGCTTATGAGGTGAGTTTTAAGCTGATTGATGGCAAGGACATAACCATTCATGCGCCATATCCAAAAGATTTCGAAACACTGTTGAAGCTATTGGAAAAATTTGATGCTTAGATGAGCCCGAAAAGTCAGTAAAGTCCGAGAGACGAACGGCGTTGTGAACTTTTTTTTTCTTTGGGGCTTTCCGGACTCTCCGTCTTTCGGACTCTCGGTTTTGATTAATAGTATAAAATATTGCTTTGAGGCAACTTTTTTTTCATTTAATTGGTATAAAGTAATAACCGGCCTAATATAATATTGCGGATGCAATATGACACGGGATGAAGTCTTTACATAATTTACCTGATGCTGAAAAATCTCCTGCTTGTGTTGCTGTCCGCTTGTATTGCCTTTAAAGGCAATGCCGACGTGTTGACCATTGACAGCAACAGCATGCCGAATATTCTGAAGATTAAGGATCGGCAGGTAAGAGAGAAAAAGCTTGTAAGCTACGTCAAACAATACCTTCAAACCCACCCGGTCGACAGCCTGAGTTCAGCAAAGTCAAGGTTGAACACAATATTAGGGGGAATAGAAAACCACAAGGCATTTGAATATTTTACAGAGGCCATGTACCAGCGCCGGTTAATGCATATGGACGACGCCGAGGCTGCAATGTTAAAAGCCATTAAATATGCCGGTGTTAATGGCGATCATTACCTGGTATTCACTTTTTTAAGCCACCTGGCATTTATTCAAACCGATGAGGGTAATGCCATCGAAGCCGTAACAAGCTATGGGCTTGCAAAGAAAGAAGCGTTAACGCTGAACGATCCCCTCTTGCAGCAGCAAATAAACGTAAACCTGTCCGACGTTTATTATAAAAATAATTTTTACAATCAATCTCTTTTTTACCTGAATGAGGCGGAAGCCTTAACGCAAAAATATGGTCCGAATGACGTGCATATCAACAAGATCATTTACTATAATAAAGCCGAGAACTTTTTCAGGATGAACAAGCCCGACTCGCTGAAAAAATATTGCGATAAACTTAAAGCAATAAAAGGCAACATCTACAAGCTTTATACCTATCAGAAAAGAACAGAATATTATTTATACCTGCTGCAATACGACTTTGAAAGGGCGGTAAGGCTGATAAAGGCTATGCAGACGGATAGCCTTTATAAATATAACGACCAGGATCAGCAGAACCTGGCCGACGCCTATTTTAATGGGGGGCACCCTGATTCGGCGGTTAGAATAATTAATGAACTGTTGGATGAACCACTGGAGGTGAATCATCCGGAAATTAAATATCACTTATATAAGGTTTTAGGGCAAATTGCCGAAGGTAACCATAATCCCCAGCTTGCCGACTATAATTTTAAAATGGCGCTCGAACAATCGGAGGATGTTATCAACAGGCTTACACAGGTAGGCAGTATTTCGTCACAAATTCAAATTGATGAATTGGCAGGTTCATATCTTCAAAAGGACGAAAGGTATAAACGGGAACGTTTGTGGTTGATATTTGCTGTGGTTGTAGCTCTCCTGATCGTAGCTATTGTAACGTTGTTTTATCGTAGTGCAAGGCAAAAACGGCATTATCAAAAACTGTTATTTACAGCGCAGAAAGAAGAGCTTGCCTTTATAAATTCACACGAGGTTAGAAAGCACCTCTCAAATATTTTGGGCATTATTGATATTATTAAAAATAGTGATAACCGCGAGAGGGAGTATTACCAGTTTGAGGATCATCTTTTCGGCTCAGCCGAAAGTATGGATCATGCTATAAAAAGTATTTCAGCGAAACTGGATGAGCAGATTCCAGATCGAGGAGCTTCTGTTTATCCGGCCGGGACGTCTACAAACAAAGCCGTTCCTTTAACCCGGACTGAAAAGGAAACCTACGGGGCTTTAAAAACTTCATAGACCTGGAGACTTTATTTCACGACCAAAATCCTTCTGCTTTAATTTGATGCTGCCCATATCCCTGTTGCCTTAGCGTTTTCCGTAGCTGGCTAACCATTGTGTTATTCCCTGTAAGATAAAATATCGTATGTTCAAGGTTGTACGATTGCTTTAAAAGCCATTCGGTTAACGAATGATGCCCATACACGTCGTTTCGTAAAACGGGCTGTAGCGGCGTGCGGAAATATTCATTAAATAAGCTTCTGCTGTGCTCATCACCCATTACTACGGCGCCGGAAAACCGGGCTGCAGGCATTGCTAGCTGTTGCATAGCCAACAAGTGGCCTATACTGCTTTCATCGCCCAAACAAATAACTGCTGATGTGTTTACAGGTGTCTGCCGGGTTGATTTAACATGAAGATAGCCAACCTCGTCGCCTTTTGTAAGCTCACTGGCCCAAGAGCTTCCCGGCCCGGTATGTCCAGCGTCTACAAACAGGGTGCACGTTTGTGTTTCTGCATCCCAGCCAGATGGTGTATAATCGCGGTAGGTGAAGTCAGCTACTTTGCATTTTATATAATTTACCTCGTTCCAGTTGTGCATGATAGTGAAAGGCATATGCAGATCAATTTCGATTATGTTTGATGACGGCCATTTACGTACTTCCAGCACTCTGGCTGTTTTTAAAACTCGGTTCTCTATAACTGATGATGCTTTTTTCTTTAGGCTATTTAGTATTAATGTATTCATTGGAGTGATGTTTTAATAATACAAAGGAACCGGGAAATGACGAATTCTGAAATAGATAGATCGGGGTAGGTGTTGGACTATTTGCGGTAACTGTCGCGAAAGGCCAATGGTGTTTTACCCTCGGTGTTTTTAAAGATCCTTGAAAAATAGGTGTGATCTTCGTATCCAAGCTGATGAGCAATTTCTTTAACGGTAAGCTGTGTATAGTATAAAAGTCGTTTGGCTTCTAGTATTACCTGGTGGTTTATCCAGTACGATACCGATAAACCGGTTACTTTGCTTAAAGCTTCGTTAAGATAGGAGCCTGAGATATTTAACATCCCGGCATATACCGATGGACTTTTTTCAACCAGGAAGTTCTCGGATAATAAACGCTTAAAATCCTGGACTATTTGTTTGGGACGCGATGATGCCTTTACGTTTTTCAGGTAATTGCTGTAGCCGGCAGCCGCTATCCCTAAAAAGCAATTCAACAACGAATAAACGGTTTGTAAATAAAACGGTTCATTTGGGTCACTTTTATAGGCATCGTTTAGTAACCTGATCAGTTTATGGCATTGTTCATATTTTTCTGTTGAAAGCAGATACGACTGCTGCAATATCAAATGATCTTCAAAAATCTCCCTAAATTCATTTGGTATCAACGAAGTATCTATAGCCATGAACCAGCCATTGGCATTGCGTGAATCTGCGAAGCAATGTACTTGCCCGGGTAGCACGTAATAAATGTTGCGCTCGGGGATTTCTACTTCGGTAAAATCAACAGCCATTACTACCGAGCCGCCTTCTATTATGAAAAATATGTAATGGTCATCACGATGCACTCCTAATGCGTCGGTTTTCTTCTTCATCCGCATTTCATCAGTATAGTGAAGCAACAGGCCGATATTGGCTGTTTCCTGCATTTTGTGTATGGGGATGTGTTTCATCACGCAATTTTAACAAAAAAGGCGCTATTATGCGCCTTTGTATTTTCTAAAGAGACGCACAGTATTACGTCTCTACAATTTTTCCTGATCTCTGATCTCTAACCTCTAATCTCTACGTTGTATAACCCAGAATCTTCAATACCTGCTTGCTGTTCTGCTCCTCGCCGAAAACTTCAAAGTTAAAGGTCTCATCGCGGTTGCGGCGGATGATCACGTGTTTTGGCGATGGCAGCAGGCAATGGTGAATGCCACCGTAGCCGCTCAATACCTCCTGGTAAGCGCCTGTGTTGAAAAAGCCCAGGTATTGTACCTTACGGGTTTTTGGCATAAACACACTGTTCATGTGAGCCTCCTGGTTATAATAATCCTGTCCGTCGCATGTAATACCGCCTAGGTTTACACGCTCATACTCGCTGTCCCAGTTGTTTACCGGTAATAGGATATACTTTTGGTTAAGCGCCCAAACATCGGGTAGGTTGGTGATGAACGAGCCGTCCAGCATCAGCCAGCGTTCGCGGTCATTCTGTTGCTTACGGCCCAGTACCTTATAAAGAATACCCGAAGCTTCAGCAACGGTGTATTTACCAAATTCTGTAATGATATCCGGTTCTTCAGTGTCGTTATCGGCACAAATTTCCTTTATCCGGCTCACTATCTCGTTGATCATGTATTCATAATCAAAATCAAAAACCAATGAATCTTTAAAAGGCATGCCGCCACCAATATCAAGCGTATCTAAATGCGGGTTGATCTTTTTAAACTTGCAGTAAAGCGTTACATATTTTTCCAGCTCGTTCCAGTAGTATGGAGTATCAGAAATACCTGAGTTGATAAAGAAATGCAGTAATTTAACCCTGAAGTTTGGATTGCCTTCGATCTTATTATAGTAAAAATCGATTATATCCTCCATGCGCACGCCAAGGCGTGAGGTATAAAACTGCGAGTCAGGTTGCTCTTCTGCCGCTATCCTGATGCCGAGGTTACATGGAGTATCCATCTCGATCTCGTCATCATACAGGTTAAATTCCTCTTTATTGTCCAATACCGGGATGATGTTTTTAAAGCCATCATGCAGCATGTCGACGATATACGTTTTATACTGGAATGTTTTAAACCCATTGCAGATCACGGTAACATCCTTGCTAACAGCACCTTTTTTCTCCAAAGCATCAATCATCGGCATATCAAAGGCCGACGAAGTTTCCAGGTGGATCTCGTTTTTAAGCGCTTCCTCAACAATATGTTTAAAGTGTGAGCTTTTGGTACAATAGCAATATTTATAGGTGCCGCGATAATTGTTCTTTACGATGGCCTGCTGAAACAGCAATTTTGCCTGCTGGATCTTTTTCGAAATTATAGGCAGATAAGTGAAGCGTAGGGGGGTACCATACGTCTCGATCATCTCCATTAAATTGAGGTCGTGAAAATAAAGTTCATCCTCAATTATCTCAAAACCATCCTGCGGAAAACCTACACTCAGGTCAAGAAACTCTTCGTAACTCTGCATTTATTAAAATTTTGGCAAATGTAATTTTTAAACACAACAATTGGTGTATTGTTATGTAATTTTTTGAGAGGTTCATGGATGATAAAAAGTTGATGGTTCATAGCCGAAATAATAACTGCAGCTACCATTAACAATGAACCATCAACTATGGACCCAAAGGTAAATGCACTTCCGCCATCATGCATCTTGCACTTCCGCCGCCATTTGTTTCAATAGTGTTGATATCAGAATAAATAAGCTTGCCATACTTTCCAAGGTCTATCTTTTGTCCAGTTGACAGGGCATTGAAAGCATTTAGGCTCATCACGATCAAATTTTCGCCACCTGCGTTTTTTACTTCCAGCATATTGCCGGCAAATTGGTTCATTTGCTCAAATGAAATGTCGATAATTTCTTTTTGGGTAGATAAAAGAGATTCCTTAACCACAATTTTTTCGTGCGGATTCGGAATGCAATCTAAACAGATCACAGCAAAGGCGCTGCCTACGCACATTAAAACATTGGTATGGTAAATAGCTTTCCCTTTTTCGTCAGCCGCATCAAAGCAGATAGCCGTATAGCCAGCCTGTTCGCAGAACAAGTCCAATACCTCGCGGTTGGTACGTGGCGAAAGGCATGCGTAAGCAATTTTGTTAACTCTATCCAGCACCATGCTGCCGGTGCCTTCTAAAAACTTATCTTCCACCTCAAACCGACTCAGATCGATAATGTGCTTTACTGCAAAACTATCTTCCAGCTTGGCAATGATGTCCTCCCTGCGTTCCAAACGCCGGTTCTCTGCCTGCATAGGGTATAAAAAGATGCCGCCGTCGGCATGGAATGACACCCAGTTATTTGGAAAGATAGAATCCGGGGTATATGGCTCGTGCGTGTCGTCAATTACTGTAACATCAACGCCATTGCTGCACAAGGTGTTTACCATACGGTCGAACTCCTCTTGTGCCTTTTCATTTACGCCATCCTTAACAGCATTCCGGTTTTGGAAGGCATTACTTGCCGCTGTTTCCTCGTTAAACCCAAAGTTTACCGGGCGGATCATTAAGATATGGGATGTAGACTGTTGCTGGTTCATAGTTAATGGTTCATGGTTCATAGCCGAAGTTCATGCAGAATGGTTCGTAGTAATGAATAGCTGAAGCTACCATGAACTATGAACCATCAACCATGAACTATAAAATTTCATCACGCTGCAACGGCATGCTCATGCAATGAAAACCACCGCGTGCCCGCGAAAGCTCAGCGGACGGCATCAGGATGAGTGTGTCAATCATCGTTTCTGGATTAAGTTCGCCGCTCTCAAATTGTTTTAACAGGTCGGCAACTTTTATTATGGTAAAGCCTTTTTCTTTGAATGCTTCTACTGTTTTGTCGTTACGGTCGTAACCCAAAACAACGCCTTCCTTTACAGCAAGTAAGTTGCAGGAATCCGTCCATTGCTCACGTGCATCGTAAGGAAAAGTATCTCCGCCTGAATAAATAAACTCTGTTTTATCTGCACTTTTAAGATCGTTCTCGCTGATATCGGCTAGCAGGTCTTCCAAAGTATCAAAGGTCTTTGTCCTTTTATCTTTCCTAAATTGAACAATCTCAGGCTTATCCTTATTTTTTTTATCAGCAAACCAGGCTATTGGTTCATTGTTTTGAATGGCGGTTTCAGTTGCAGATAACGAGCGCAACAGCACCCACATATTACGCTTTACCTGCGTGAAAACCGTGTCGATATGCATATAATCACGCTTATGAGGAATTTTTACGATGGTTACTTTTTTTACCACATCATTTTCAAACAGTAGCTTAATGGCTTCGTTGGCACCGCTCACCGAGGTGCGCTCACTACAGCCAATTATCAAATGCTTCGGACTAACCATCATTACATCGCCGCCTTCCAGCGTGGTCTTTTGGTCGGTATCCTCGCCTGGGCGTAAAAAATGCTGCACTGTTTCGGGGATTTCCAGTATGTTGTCTTGATAAGCAGCAAACAGCGGATGATTAAAAAATATGTACCTCATTATGAGTGTTTCGCGCGCACGTGCCTTCTTTGCAGGCTTGTTGAGCAGCATGTAGTTGTTAATGGCGATCCCGATATCCCTGGAGAAAATTAAATTTGGGATAGGGGCGAAGATCATTTCATTTTTATTAAACGAACCTGAAATGATCACCTTTGCCAGCTCCACAGGTTCGGTTGCTATTAATTTTAATTGCAGGCGATAAGTGCAATTCTCAATGGCACAAACAGATGCAACCATTTTTTTGCGGGTATCATCATCATGCAAAATGTCTTCCAGTAAACTTTGGATCTCGATTACCCTGTTTGAAGCATGGAACGCCTTATCATCAGGCTTATAAAAAGAACGGTTACTTTTTTCGGCGTCTATCTGCGCCAGTTTACCTTTTATCTTTTCCGGATCAAGAAAATACATCAACAGCTTAACGTAGTAGTCGTATTCATTTTTACGCATGGTATCCAGGTGTACGATGTCTTCAAAAAGCCAGTCTTGTGCTTTTGATGGCACCACCTTACCCAGGCCGTTATCAGGGCTGTGGATCAATAATGCGCGCAGGTTTCCAATTTCGGATGTTACATCTAATTTAAATTCGCTGTTGCTAAGTGTCATAAATGGGTTGTAGAAAGCCAAAGGTAGTGAATAGAGTCGGAAAAGTCCGAAAGTCCGAAAGTCGGAAAAGTCCGGAAGATTGATTGTTCTGATGAAAAACCTGCTGGTAACCCGTCACCTTTTTTACTTTCGGACTTTACCGACTTTCGGACTTCCCGACTAAAAAATGTATTTTTGCACCATGAATTTTATTCTCGACGCTACTGTTAAAGCTGTTAAACACCTATACGATACCGATATTGCCGCTACTGATATAAACCTGCAGGAAACCCGTAAAGAATTTGAAGGACAGGTTACCGTGGTTACCTTTCCGTTTACCAAATTCTCAAAAAAATCACCTGAGCAAACCGCGACGGAGGTAGGCGAGTTTCTTAAAAACGAATTAAGTGAGGTTTCAGGTTTTAACGTAGTAAAGGGTTTTCTGAATTTATCCATAGCTGATGAGTATTGGATAAATCAACTCTATAACGAAATATTACCCGATACATTCGCCGTTGTACCTGCAAATGGCCAAAAGGTGATGGTAGAATACTCATCGCCTAATACCAATAAACCATTGCATTTAGGTC
Source organism: Bacteroidota bacterium (assembly GCA_030775685.1). Classification (GTDB taxonomy): domain Bacteria; phylum Bacteroidota; class Bacteroidia; order Sphingobacteriales; family Sphingobacteriaceae; genus Mucilaginibacter. The sequence goes on along the minus strand of JALYIP010000078.1, from coordinate 113,933 downwards.
ACGTTAGGAATAACCTATTGGGCTTCTCTATTTCTGAGATCCTGATTGCTGCTGGTTACGAAGTTATAAAGGCAAATTTGGTTAACGACAGGGGAATCCATATCTGCAAATCAATGTTGGCCTGGCAAAAATTTGGAAATGGTGAAACACCGGAGTCAACAGGATTGAAGGGTGACCATTTGGTTGGTAAGTATTATGTGATCTTCGACCAGGAATACAAAGCGCAGATAAAGGAATTAAAGGACGAAGGACAAACCGAAGAGGAGGCAAAAAAGAATGCGCCTTTAATAAAGGAAGCCCAGGAAATGCTCCAGCAATGGGAAGCCGGTAACGAAGATGTCATCAGCCTTTGGAAAACCATGAACAATTGGGTTTACGGCGGTTTTGCTGAAACTTACAGGAAACTCGGCGTAACCTTTGATAAATTCTATTACGAGTCTGATACCTATTTGCTAGGTAAGGATATTGTTGATGAGGGATTAGCGAAGGGTGTTTTCTTTAGAAAGGATGATGGCTCAGTTTGGATTGATCTAACTTCGGAAGGACTTGATGAAAAATTGGTTTTGCGCTCGGACGGTACCTCGGTTTACATGACCCAGGATATGGGTACAGCACAGTTGAAATACAACGATTTCCACATGGATAAATCAATCTATGTAGTAGGCAACGAACAGGATTACCATTTTAAGGTATTGTTTACCATTCTTAAAAAATTAGGTAAGGATGGGGCTGATGGCCTTTTCCATTTATCCTATGGGATGGTTGACCTGCCTAGCGGCAAAATGAAATCGCGTGAGGGAACAGTAGTTGATGCCGACGATCTGATCGAAAAAATGGAGCAAACTGCCAAAGAACAAACTGAAGCCATGGGTAAGGTGGAGGGCTTTGGCGAAGACGAAAAGCAACAGCTTTATCATACCATCGGCATGGGGGCCTTAAAATATTTCCTGTTAAAGGTTGATCCTAAAAAAAGGTTATTATTTAACCCTGAAGAGTCGGTTGATTTCCAGGGACATACCGGTCCGTTTATTCAATATACGCATGCGAGGATTCGGTCTGTACTTAGCAGGGCTAAAATTTCCAATGCTGACGTTACAGTTAGCCAATTAGCTCCCGAAGAGCGGGATCTGATCGTGTCATTAACCCAATTCCCCGAAATTATAAAGGCAGCGGCAGATGGCTATAGCCCGGCAGTAATTGCAAATTATGTATACGAGTTGGCTAAGATCTACAACAAGTTCTACCACGAATGCTCGATACTACAGGCGGACGATGAAAATGTAAAACAATTCAGGCTGCAATTATCAGCAGCATCAGGAAAGGTGATCAACAAAGGAATGAAATTATTGGGAATAGACGTACCGGAACGGATGTAGGCCCCCTAACCCCCTAAAGGGGGATTAAAAGCAAAAGGCTTCGCGGTTCATCCACAAAGCCTTTTGCTTTATCATTTTTTGCTCCCCTTCAGGGGCTGGGGGCTTGGCCTTATCTCCAATGTCCTCTATGCCAGGCATAACCGCGGTTGGTATGTGTCCATCCGCCGCGTATGTAGGCACGGCCGACTCTTGGCCTTGCCCAGTAACCTCTGCGGTAAACATAACGTCCACCGCTATATCCCCAATCGCCATCAATCCAAATTGCACCGGCATAAGGGGCCACCGGCCGTTCATAAACAGGTTCAACCGGCTGATCAGCCACATAATAAGTTCCTTCACAAGCTGACAGGAATAACGATCCCGCTAATGCAGTCATTATTCCCAATTTTGATATCGTTTTCATAGATATTAAATATTAAATAATAGATGAATACATAGACAATTATTTTGGGAAAAGGTTTAAGGTAGTTAACTAGAGGCTGGAGATTAGAGATTAGCTAGTCCGAAAGTCAGTAAAGTCCGGGAGTCCGAAAGAATAAAAGAGGGGTAGATTTACGAAGTTCAAAAACTTCGTAAATCTTGGAGATTCTAAAGGAATTTTTCTGCTACCACCAGGTCCTTGCTTCCCGGTGTGTATTTATAAAAGCCGCTGCCTGATTTTACACCTGTGTGCCCTGCTGTCACCATGTTGACCAATAGGGGGCACGGTGCGTATTTCTGATTGCCGAAGCCGTCATATAGCACCTTTAATATGGCCAGGCAAATATCCAGTCCAATAAAATCTGCCAGTTGCAGCGGACCCATGGGGTGGGCCATGCCTAATTTCATAACGGTATCAATTTCCTCAACACCCGCAACACCCTCGTATAAGGTATAAATAGCCTCGTTTATCATCGGCATCAGGATGCGGTTGGCTACAAATCCCGGATAATCGTTTACTTCAACCGGCGCCTTATCCAATTTTTTGGAAAGCTCCATTATCGTTTCAGTAACGGCATCTGTTGTTGCATAACCCCTGATCACCTCCACAAGCTTCATTACTGGAACGGGATTCATGAAGTGCATTCCTATAACATTCCCCGGATTTTTTGTTACCGATGCAATTTGCGTAATTGATATGGATGATGTGTTTGAAGCCAATATTACTCCATCCTTGCAAAAATCGCTCAGCTGTTTAAATAGGTTTAGCTTTATTTCGCGGTTTTCTGTTGCGGCTTCTATAACCAGGTCGGCGTTTGCGGCAGCTGTTTTAAGATCTGTAGAAGTCGTTATGTTATTTAGTGTAGCCAGCTTTAGCTGTTCGTCAATGGTGCCTTTATTAAGCTGGCGGTCAAGGTTACCGGTGATGGTTTGGATTGCCCTGGCTAAAGCATTCTGGTTGATATCGACCAAAATAACTGTAAAGCCATGCTGCGCAAAAGTATGTGCAATTCCGTTACCCATTGTTCCGGAACCTATTACGGTGATATTAGTCATTGGTTGATTAAGTTGATTGGGTTTATTGAGTTGATTAAGCTTTAAGGTCGCAAAGTTAAATGAATAATCGACCAGCCAAAAGTAAAATTTAGCCCGCCAGCGAACCTAATCCAACTCAAACAACTATACCTCAATATATCCTCCCGCGTCAATAATAGCTTTTTTGTCGATCAGGTTATATTCCGGGATATGCCCCAATAATTCGATACCGGTATATTTGAGAATATATTCCTTTGAGTAGATATCCTTTACGCCGTTAAATATGATCCCTTTAACCGGAATATGACGATGCTTTAATGCATCAATAGATAAAAGTGTGTGATTAATGCTCCCTAAATAGTTTTTGGTCACCAATATCACTTCAGCATTTAGCTGCCTGATCAGGTCTATCATTAGGAATTTATCGTTAAGAGGAACCATTAAGCCCCCTGCGCCCTCTATAACCAAAGTATTGTTGGTTTCAGGAGCGACGAATTTATTTTTATCGATGCTAATACCATCGATAGCAGCTGATTTGTGTGGCGAGAAGGGCTGCGTAAGCCTGTATGTTTCCGGGTGAAAAACAGAAGTGGTGTTGGTAACCAGGTTTCTTACTTTCATCGTGTCGCTATTATCCAGATCGCCCGATTGCACCGGCTTCCAGTAGTCAGCTCCTAGTTTTTCAACCAGGGCAGCAGATACGATCGTTTTGCCAATCTCGGTTCCTATTCCTGTTATAAATATCGTTCTATTTGGCATTGGTAAATGTATTAATAGTAGCGGTCAATAAAGTTATTTGTTCCGGAGTGTTGAAGGAATGCAGGCAAATTCTAATCCGCTCGCTTCCCTGAGGCACGGTAGGGCTAAGTATTGGCCGAATGTCAAGTCCTGTTTGCTGTAACAGGCTTGCAGCTTCCCTTGCTTTTTCGTTACTTTTTAAAATCAAACAGTGTATTGCGCTGTCACTTTCAATAAGTTTATAACCGGATACATTATTTACGGAGTGTTTAAATAGTCGGATGTTGGATTTTAATTTTTCTACTTCTTCATCGGAAGCTTGTAAACGCACATATGCTATCTTGATCGATGCTATTTGACCAGGTGAAGCTGCGGTAGTATAAATAAACGACCGGGCAAAGTTTATTAGGTATTCACGTAAAAGCTTACTTCCCAATACAATAGCCCCATGGCAACCCAAAGCTTTTCCGAATGTTACTATACGTGCAAAAACTTTGCATTGTAAATGTTCTCCCACTAAGCCAAATCCGTATAATCCTACGGCATGGGCCTCGTCAATAATTAAATTGGCATTGTATTTTTCTGTAAGTGCCACAATTTCTACAAGGGGAGCCGTATCACCGTCCATGGAATACACACTTTCAATAGCCACATAACAGTTGCCTTTAGCCTGTTTTAACTTTTCTTCCAGGCTGTTCAGGTCATTGTGTTTAAAGCTATAGCGGTTAGCAAAACTCAAACGGGCGCCGTCTATTATCGATGCGTGGATAAGCTCATCCAAAATTATCGTATCGCCACGCTGCGGGAGCGATGAAAACAGGCCAAGATTGGCGTCATAGCCCGAATTAAAGATCAGTCCGGCTTCTGCATTATGAAGATCAGCAATATACTGCTCGGTGTCCTCTGTATAGTTTGAATTACCGGCCAATAACCTAGAACCTGTTGAGCCATTAGCAGTTATCCTAGCCCGAGTTACTTCAGTATCAATTTTATTTTTTAGTTCGATGGAACGGGCAAAGCCGAGATAATCGTTCGAGCAAAAATCAATTAGGGTGTTGTCGGGTTTTAATATTCTGTAGTTACCGGCAAGTTGCCGTTCCTGCAGCTTTTTTACGATGAATAGTTCTGATGATGTCAAGCCCCAAATTTTGTGCTAAATTAAAAAAGCGCCCCGGTTAACGAAGCGCCTTCTAAAAAAACTTTAGCGGGTGATTAGTTGCCACCGCCACCACCTTGCTGTTGCCTGGCGCGTCTTTCTTCCATCATCTTATCATAAGCAGCTGCCTGGTCGGGGGTTAAAAGTGCCTTAACCTGCACAGCCGTAGCTGTTCTTAATGGGCCCATTGCAGTTCTCATCGCATCACGATCTCCGTTTGCTGCAGTTCTAACACTGTCCATTTTGGTTGCCTGTGTTTTATAGATAGCAGTTATCTTAGTAGTCTGATCATCTGTAAGCTTAAGCGCGGTTTGCAATTGCTTTGCCTGATCTTCAGGGGTCATTCTCGGGCGTCCACCTTGTGCACGACTTACGGCTGTAATTCCGATAAGGAAGCAGCACATTAACAGAATTTTTCTCATCTTTTTTAGTTTTTTTTAATCTATAGATAAAGATAACCTCAATAAGGTTTAACTGTTAACATGTAACTTAATTGTTGCGTGGGTACGCGGGTTGGAAAGTTGAAAGGTTTAAGGTTGAAAAGTTATGTGCGGCTTTGAACGGCAGGAAATCAAAAGTTGAAATACTGTAACTTAACGTTACAACATTTCAACTTTACAACATTTCAACGAAATACTAATTATTACCTTGAAGATTCGATATCGAACGCTGCATCTGGGCCATCATTCCGGTTAGGCTTTCGAGGGTTGGCTCAGGAGTTGGGATTGGAAGATGGGTGGAGATATAAGCTTTGGCCTTCCATAGTTCCAGGATATCCTCGCCACCTATTTCATAGGGATCATATACCGGGTTGTCAGATACCAATTTTAATTTTTTATTGTCCTTAAATTTATTCCCGATGCGCTTGTAAACAACGCCTTCGTTTTTAGAGACTACAACATAAGTTTCAGCCTGTTTTACGTCGCCCCAGTTTTCAACGTATTCACCTATTATAATAGTGCCTGATTGTAAAGGCAGCATCGAATCGCCTTTTATTTCAAATGCGCGGTAGGTGCCTTGCTTAAACATGGGTAAATAAAACTTGGGCAATTTGGCAACATATTCGGGATCAGCATAGCCGTTTAAGTAGCCAGCGCTGGCTTTCATTGGTACCAATTCAATGTTCTCGTTATCCTCCTTATCAACAGATATACTCAACACGCGGAGGTTGGCCGGATTACCTTTTGGCTTCGGCGCCCATTTTTCGTCGATTTCCTCGTTGATAAAGTCATCAATAGAGATGTCAAAGAATAATGCTATTTTTTTTAGCAGATCGTATTTCGGATCAGCTCTTTCCTCTTCATAAGCGCCTACAAGTGAGCGTTTTATACCTAACTCATCAGCAAATTGCTGCTGTGTAAGGCCTTTCTTTTTACGAAGAAATTTAATATTTGAAGGAATATTTGACATAAAATTTGGAATTGCTAAAATTATTAGTATTTTTATTGCTCATAAAATTAGTAATTATTTTTTAACCAGCAAATTTTATTTATCAATATGAAACGCTTCATCTATATTATTACTGACAGAAACCGCAATAACTTACACGTAGGCCTGTGTTCAGACCTGTTGAAAACTCTTGAATTTTATCGCCAGATGCCTACTTTGTTTTTTGATAATTCAAAACAGCTTAACCGTTTGGTGTATTTCGAGGAGATAAATACCGAGGAGCAGGCAATGGAGCGCTTTAAAACTGTGAGCACTTTTACAAGGCCCCAGAAAGAAAAAATGATCAGACCTGTTAACCCTGATTGGGTAGATCTGACCATTGGTTTAAATTATGAGAGCGGTGTGAGGGTAAGGCCACAGCTTCGTCCTTCTATCAGCTCAAACAGGCGCGCTGTTACCTTTTAATAAATTTCAGGGCGCCTGAGTTCATGCAGTATCTTTTGCCGCCTCTGTTCGCAGGGCCATCGTCAAAAACGTGACCCAGGTGCAAGCCGGTGCTTCTTTCAATAACTTCGTCGCGTGTCATGCCGTCGCTATTGTCAGTAACTATTTCAATTTTTTTAGGATCAACAGGCTTTACAAAGCTTGGCCATCCTGTACCGCTGTCGAATTTATCCTCTGAAGAGAATAAGACTTCGCCGGTTGCTGCGCTTACATATACGCCTTTCTCATGGTTGTCATGATAGGCATTTTGATACGGGGGCTCAGTTCCGCTCTCAACCATTATATGATAAGCGTTTGCTGACAAGATTTTTTTCCACTCTGTAGGGGTTTTGCTCATCTTGCGCTTAGGATCGTATTTTTTTACCTGGCCGCTGCTTAGCTGGCATCCAAATGATGTTAGCATCGTCAGTACAATAACTGCTAAAATTGATTGTTTCATTTTATTATGTTTTTAATTTAGTCGGATTGAATTCTATATCCTTACAAAATAAATTACGAAATATCAGCTCAGCAGGTTTGTTAACAGGAGGTCTGTTTATATGTTCTTGCTTTTTGGAAGCAAAACAGCATTAACTATATGAAGCATGCCGTTGCTTTGCTGAATATCAAATTTACTGATAATGCTCTCACCGCCATTGTCATCAATCAAAACAATATTACGGTTGGCATCAATTTTAGCGGTCAATGTAGTGCCGGCAATTGTACGGAATGTAGCCTCGCCTTTGTTTGAGTTTATTTTTCTTTGAATATCCCGCACACTTAAGCTTCCTACTATTGCATGGCTTGTAATAAGGTAATTCAGTTCGAGCTTATGGCTAGGCTTTAATAAAGTGTCCAGTTCACCCGCGGGTAGTTTTTCAAATGCCTGGTTGGTTGGGGCAAAAAACGTGATGGGGCCCTTGCTTTTAAATGTTTCGGTTAAGCCTGCATCCTCAATTGCAGTCACCAGCACACTATACTCGTTTGACAATTCTATATTTTCGATGATATTGTTTGACGATATCATTTTGGTGCCGTTTACATTCTTCACCTTACCCCACTTAGCCTTTATAGAATCAATAACGGGGGCATTCGACGCCGCATTTTGTGCAAACACACGCTGACCGCCGACAATTATTAATATTACAATGAACCATTTCCTCATGGCCGCAAAGATAGGATTTTAGTGGCAAGAGACAAGGGAGAAGAATCAGGGAAGCGTCATGAATTTAGAATCAAGAGGCCAAGAGTCAAGAATCAAGAGGACAACACTAATTCCTGTCTTGTCTCTTGATTCCTGATCTCTTGTCTCTAACTATCCAACTACCATCCCGGCGTGAAGCCTAAACCAAATACAGGTTTGGTAACGTCGGTGCGGTTAAATGGCACAGCCAGGTATGGTTCCAATACAAAATAACCGAAAATGTTTATTCTCAACGAAACACCCGCACTTAACGCCGGCACGCGCTGGTTTGTGTTATAAACAGGATCTTGTAGTTGAAGACCGTTTTTGTCCAATACCGGTTTACCCTGTGTATCTACTCTTCCTACAGAACCGGTAACATCAGGGGCAGATTGAAATTTAATCTGGTTTCCTGAATTCCAGGCCAGACCAGCGTCAAAGAATGCGTTAAGTTCGGTAAACAGGATCTTCGATTTGAATTGCGAAAGCTTCTCCGGACCGGTAAAAGGTAAACGGATCTCGAAGTTAGCAACAGCAATGCGATTACCGGATAGCTGATCGATGGTAAAGCCATTACTTGCCTTTTTGGTGCTCACGTTGTAAAAAGTTTGCGGCTCATATCCCCTGATGAGGTAGGGATAACCCACGTATAACTGGTAAAGATTGCCGGTGTTACCAAAGCGGCCGTATCCGTACAAGCGGGCAGCAAAGGTCACCGGGGCAACACGCAGATATTCGCGCAGGTCAATGGTAGGGGCGAAGAAGCGGTAGGTACCCATATCGTATTCCGCCTGCAGGCGATAGCGATAACCGCTTAATGGCGATGCCACCCCAAAAAATGAATTATCACCGACCAGTGCCGTATTTACATTGAAGATGCTGAACGGCGTTAGATTGACGCCATTATTCGACGGATCTTTATTATAGTCAGAATTTGAAATGTGTGTTTTATTATTATCAATATAGTTACCCAGCGTATCATAAATGGTGGTGTATCTGTCAACCCGATAATAATAATGAGCTATACCGGTTCCAAATTCAACCCTTGTTTTCTTCGTGATAGGATAGGAAGTAAACAGTGAAGCCTGGTCCTGGAAAATGCGGATCAGGTCAAACCGGTCCTCAATACTGGGGATAGTTGTCTTCCCGGTATTGTATGTTGAATTTACTTCGCTGTAATTTGCGGTTTGAAATGGAATGTGCGAAACACTGCCGCCGAAGTTCCACCTGCCGGTTTGTTTAATATAGGTAAATTGACCGCCGAAATCATAAACGGCTCCGTTTACGGCAACTGCAGCATAAATCTGGTTCCGGCCTAAAATGTCGCTAAAAACACCCTGGACGCCACTGGATAATCCCGCGCCATATTGGCTTACTGAAGCACCTACGCCGCTGCTCGCCAGGTAGTCCATCTTAAATTTAGATTTATAGGGAACGGTTTTGATGGAATCAATCGGCAATTTAGGATATGCCAGGTAGTTATTTAAGTTAGAATTTATTAAATCAACACCTACAGAACGGGCCGGGGGCAGGATGCCTGCACCAAAATCGCCGGGCATATCCGTAACAACCTGCGCCTTAAAATCTGTAGCCTTAGCATTATACAATGAGTACTTCTGCTTGGCGTAGTATGAGTAAACAATATCGTTATTGTTTGAAATGCTTAGGGCAGGAGAGTATTCGGTAATGCCGCATACTCCGGTAAACAAATTCGTCATTTGTTCAATCTTACCGGTTGCCGGAGTGTAACGGTACAAGTTGCGAAAACCAAGGTGGTTCGACAGGAAATAGATTTGTGTGCCGTCCGACGAATATTGCGGATTTAAGTTATTGTCGCCGTCAAAAATCTTAATATCTGTAACCTTGCCTGTTGCGAGGTCAAGTTCAGCGAGGTTAAAGGTTATCTGGTAGGACAAAGATTTATCGTAAGTCGTTCTATCGCTTGAAAAAAGAATCTTCTTGCCGTCTCTTGAAAACGTCGGCTGGAAGTCAGTGTATTTGTCGTTGGTTAACTGTTTTACCTGTTTAGTATCGAAGTTGTAAAGGTAAAGGTCTCCCTGACCTTCGGCCAGCCCCTGGCAAACAATGCTTTTTCCATCAGGTGACCATGACAGGTTGCTGAATTGTTCAGCCTTTCCCATCGCAACGTCATTAATGATAGTGCCTGAAGCTACATCTTCAACCACCATTCGATTTATACCTTTATTGAACACGCTATAGGCAAACTTCTTGCTATCCGGCGACCATGCACCGGCAGATTCGATGAAATTAAATTCGTCGATATGCGTGTTTGATACTTTGCTGGTGAGCCGTCGGAGCACCCGCCCGGTTTTAGCATCCGCCAGGAAGAGATCGACAGCAAACAAATTCTTTTCTGATAAGAACGCCAGGTATTTGCCGTCCGGACTAACAGCGGGGGCAAGGTTCATTTTGCCTGAATTGTGCTCGTCTATTATCCTTGTACCCACCGGTACTTCTACGGTATCTTTTAAATACGGTTTATACGTGGCTTCAACCGAACTTTTCCATAAGCTGGATAGGGTTTTATCATCGTATCCAAAGGTGCGCCTGATGCCATAGCCCAATCCAAAGCGGGCAACGTTTTTAAAGAACGGTACAATAACGGTATCACCATAAGTAGAGCCAATGAACGAGTAAAAAGCCTCACCGTAACGATATGGGAAATATTTATTGGTTTCGGTAAGATCACGCACCGACGGGATATTATGATTTAAATAAGCATCGCGCATCCACATGGCCGTATACGCATCCTTTTTTCCTAGCGACAGGTACTCAGCCATACCTTCCACCATCCACAAAGGAATATTGCCTATATTTTCGAATGTGGTTGAATCTCCGCCCCGTAGGGAATGGTATTGAAAGGCGTGTACTAATTCGTGGCCGATAACGTGGCGGGTCATCTGGTTGCTCTCCATAACCGGCATTACGACACGGTTTTTTAAACCTTCGGTGATACCACCTGTCCCCACATCAATTTCGCCGTCGATAGCGGTAGTTTGCTGGAAGTCAGGATGATCGGCATATAGAATAATCGGGTTAACGTTCCTGAATGTATCCCTGAAGATTTGTTGATGCAGGGTGTACCAAAGCTCACTTTCCTGCGCAAACCGTTTGATCATGCTATCATTTTTCAAATAATAGTAAATCTCGAAATGTGGCGTTTTATAAACCTGGAACTTCAGGTTTTTATAACGAACCTTATTTTGCCCGAAATACTGTGCGCTTGCCCGCTGTGAAAGCAGGAGCGAAACGGCCATCGCGGCGAATATAAAGAGGAATCTTTGGGCTCTGGTGAAAAAGGAGAGACGTTTATTCATATGGCGATAAATAGAATAAGCTAAAGTAGATAAAAGTTGGTTAAGTTGATTTAGTTAGATTGGTTGATTAAGTTGAATTTACTCAATGCCGTTTATTTAATCTAATCAATCATTCTCTTAATCAACCATAAGTACGCACCAAATTACTTGTCCGTTGCCTTTGGCTTCGTATCTTCCGGTACTGCTGCCGGTGGCGGCGCCACCTTAGTGGTATCCAGCGGCCTGAATAAGCTATCTGTTGAAGCAGAATCAACAACCGGTATCGGCGATGGACAATCATATTTCTTGGTGATCTTGCTCCATGGTTTAGGAAACGGACCCGGGGTATAGCCTGATTTCGGATCAGCATAAACCTTTTCCATAAAGCGGGCAAATATTGGCAATGCTGTGTGCGAACCTTCGCCGGTTTCAGAACTGGTAAAGTGTACACTGCGATCGTCATCCCCAACCCAAACACCTGTTACTAAATCCTTTGTGATGCCCATGTACCAGCCGTCGACATATTTTGACGAGGTGCCTGTTTTGCCGCCAATCTGGTTACTGCTCTTTTTCCATAAGCCCGGGTATTCCCATAAAGCCTGTGAAGTACCACCCGGTTCTTCCATACCACCACGGAACATGTATAGCATCAGCCATGCTGTTTCCTCGCTGATTACCTGCACTTCTTTTTTGGTAAACTCTTCTAAAGTATTTCCGTCCTGGTCGGCAATTTTTGTTACCAATATCGGATCAACTTTTTTTCCGCGATTAAGGAAGGTGCTGTATGCCCGCACCATTTCGTAAACCGACACATCGTTTGATCCCAATGAAACGGATGGAATAGCCCTTAATGGGCTTTCGATACCCACCTTATGGGCATATTGAACAATTTTATCCCAGCCTACCTTCTCAGTAAGCTGCGCGGTAATAGAGTTTACCGATTTTCCCATTGCCCAGCGTAATGACATTTCGCGGTATGAGAAATTGAAATCGGCATTATTGGGCTCCCAAACCTGGTCGCGGCCTTCATCGGTGTACTTTATAGATACCGGTTTATCGGTAAATTTATCGCAAGGTGTAAATCCATTATCCAACGCTGTTAAATAGGCAAAGGGTTTAAATGTGGAGCCTGCCTGCCTGCGCGCTTGGTTTACGTGATCATAATTAAAGTAGTGATAATTGATCCCGCCAACCCAAACCTTTATTTTTCCGGTGCTTGGCTCCATGGTCATCATACCTGTATTTAAAAGCTTGGCGTAATATTTTATTGAATCGATAGTAGAGAATGTGGTATCCCGCTCACCGTTCCATGTAAAGATTTTCATGTGCTTACGCTTCTCGAAGTACTGGTTAACAAGTTTTTCGTCGTTGTTATATTTCTTTTCCAGCTTGTCGTAAATAGGGAGGCGTTCCTCTGCCTTTAACACGAAGTCCTTGATTTCAACACCGTTTAAATCCTGCCATGGGTTTTTGTTACCCCAAAGGTTATTGAAGCGCTTTTGCAGCATTTTCATTTTTTCGGCAACCGCTTCCTCGGCATATTGCTGTAGGCGCGGATCTATGGTTGTATATATTTTTAGGCCGTCTTCGTAAAGATCGTAGTCGTTATCCTTCAACCATTTTTTCAACCAACGGCCCACCGCCTGGCGAATATACGAATCGCCCTGACCCTCATTTTCAACGTAGCTTAAATCAAGCTGGATAGGTTTTGCAATGCTGGTATCGTAATCAGGTTTCTTTAAGTACCCATTTTTGAACATCTGCCCTAAAACAACATTACGACGCTCCAATGAATGTTTCGGATTATTAATAGGGTTATAAGTTGATGTTGCTTTCAACATGCCAACTAATGTAGCAGCCTCAGCAGGGTTTAGCGCATCCGGCGTTTTATTGAAGATCTTGAGTGACGCTGTTTTTATACCAAAAGTGTTATTACCAAAAGGAACTGTATTTAAATATAAGGTTAAGATCTCTTGCTTGCTGTAAACGTGCTCGATCTTAAAGGCGGTAAGCCATTCCTTACACTTATACACTATCGTTCTGATCACAGGGATGTGTTTTATTATACCCTGCGATTTCTTTTTACGCGTCTCAAACAGATTTTTGGCCAATTGCTGTGTAATGGTGCTGCCACCGCGCCTATCGCCTGATGCTGTTGAAAGCATACTGGTAATAAAGGCGTAGAAATCGACCCCGTTGTGGTGATAGAACCTTACATCTTCGGTAGCTATAAGGGCGTTTATAATATTTGGAGAGATCTGCTTGAATTCCACTGGTGAGCGGTTTTCCTTATAATAACGGCCTATCAGGGTACCGTCGGCATAATAAACCTCAGATGCAAGCGACAAAGTAGGGTTTTTAATGTCGTGCATATCAGGCGAGTAGCCGAAGAGCCAAAGAAAATTTAATTCGATGGAGCAAAAGAAAATGATAATAAAGTAGATGAATATTAAGAAATATCTTAGGAATCGGTTTTTTATTTCCCTGAACATGTGGTAAAGATGTAAAATTATGGCACTATATCATAGCCGTTTTAACAAATAATAACAACGTAAGTTTTGCAGGTAAATTTTAAGTTAACTTGCATTTGCCAATTATATAAAAAGATGGACATAATTAAGAAATTTAAAATAGTTGACGGTGAAAAATTTTCACTGAAGGATTTTGATCCTCGTTATTCCGACGGCTTTAGAAAAGAAGATGCCAAGGCGGTATTGAAGGAGTTGATAAGTGAAACATCGGAACATCAAATAAAACTTTATGCGGCCAATCGCAAATCATTATTGATCATTTTCCAGGCCATGGATGCGGCCGGAAAGGACGGTGCTATTGCGCATACCATGTCGGGCTTGAACCCACAAGGGTGCGAAGTGTACAGTTTTAAGCAACCGGGACCGGAGGACTATGAGCATGATTATTTGTGGCGGCATTATAAAGCTTTGCCGGAATGCGGGAGGATAGGGATCCACAACCGTTCGCATTATGAAAATGTACTGGTTACCAAAGTTCATCCGGAATTATTGCTAAAAGAAAATCTGCCGGCGGTTGATGACGTGAAAAAAGTTAACAAGGTATTTTGGGACCGTCGCTATGAGAGTATCCGAAACTTTGAAAAACATATCTCAGATAATGGAACGGTGATCATAAAGTTCTTCCTGCACTTGTCGAAGGATGAGCAAAAGGAGCGTTTTTTAAAACGTATTGACGACCCTAAAAGAAACTGGAAATTCAGTGCAGGCGATATAGTGGAGCGGCAATATTGGGATGAATACATGGATGCCTATGAGAAGGCAATAAAGGAAACTGCTACTTCGAAAGCTCCATGGTATGTTATTCCGGCTGATAAAAAGTGGTTTACGCGCATTGCTATATCCACCGTTGTTTTGAAGACGTTGAAAGAACTGGATCTGAAATTCCCGGTATTGCCAATAGAGGAAAAAGAAAAGCTGGATGAGGCAAGGAAATTGTTGATGTGATTCAATGTCTGAACCATGATTGAAGGATGGGAGGATTATCAAGATGAATGGTCAAATAGTATATGTCAGTTTTAGGTTGAACGCATAAGCAATCATGTTCATTGTCAAATCCTAAAAATCATGGTTTAAAAAATGGTGTTAAGTAAATATTAATAATTCTACTATTTCTATAGATATTATATAGTTTTATATATTTGCTGATATATTTAACTTATCATGAATAAAGCTTTATTAATCACAACATTAATCGGTACCGGGATCTTATCCATAGATAACACCTTAGCCCAACAAAAACCTATTGATCCCATAGTTCAATGGAACCTCATCACTGTTAAAGCCACCAAGATCGCGAAGCAGAATAGCAACCTCGGCAGTCGCACAGAAGCCATAGAAGCTATCGCAGTTTACGATGCGGTGAATTCAATTAAACATATCGGGACGCCATATCACTACAATAAATCAGTTTCCGGTCCGGCGTCGGCTACTGCCGCTGCAGTGCAGGCGGCTCATGATGTGCTGACGGGCCTTTTTCCGGCGCAAAAACCATCGCTTGATTCGGCGTTGGCCAATAGCCTGCAAGGCATCACAGACGGGCCTGTTGATAAGGGACAGGCCATTGGTGCTGCTTCTGCGGCGGATATTCTTGCCTTAAGGGCAAATGATGGCTCAAGCCCATTAACCACGTATGCCGGGATAGATAAACCGGGCGTAGGGGCATACCGCCCAACGCCAGGTAAATTTGCGCCAGGTATTGATGTGGAATGGGGTAATGTAAAGCCGTTTTTATTAAAGGATGGCAAACAATTTTTACCAGCGCCTCCACCAGCCATTGGCAGCGATGATTATAAAAAGGCATTAGCAGAAGTAAATGAGCTTGGCGAAATTAAAAGCACCAAACGTACAGAAGACCAAACCCATATTGCCCAGTTCTACAAACAGGATGCCGAGCTAACCGTTAACGAAGGTGCCAGGTTACTTGCTATCGCCCACGGTACTTCATTAGAAGATAATGCATTGATCTTTGCTTTGGTTGATATTGCTGAGGCGGATGCGCGGATCGAGGTATGGGGCGGAAAGTATAAATACCTTGCATGGCGCCCTGTAACAGCTTTAAATGCAGAAGAAGACGGCTCGGTAAAAGTATACACCAAATGGACTCCGTTGATTACTACACCTGCACATCCAAGTTTCCCCAGCGGACACAGCGCAACAGTTACCGCTGGTTATGAGATCTTAAAGAAATTTTATGGTGATAAAAACCATTTGGAACTGCATACCACAACCGACGGTGAACCTGTCCGCGTGGTTGAATCGTTAAGCCAGGTTGAGTTTGAAAATGGATACAGCCGCGTTTATGGCGGGATACATTATAATTTTGAGAATAGTTCGGCGCAGGATATTGGCAGGAAAGTAGCCGGATGGGTGTTGGCTAAAGGGCCAAGGAAAAAATGATCACAGATGTTAGCTGATTTTTTTGATGAAGCTGATAGTTATTTGGCCCAGAACCTTACGAAGTTTTTAAAACTTCGTAAGGTTTAAATGCCTTTACCAAAACTTCCACCATGGTTTTAGAACTTCGTGTTTTGGTTCTGGAGTGTTTTCCATAAGCAATATATTTTCAGGAGGGCTAAATTTTTTCGCGTCCGAAAAAATATCCTTTTATAAATTGAGTGTAAGTACCGATGTTTTCATAATCCGGATTAAGTTGTAAATCCTTAAGATCTGCCAGCATATCGGGATATTTGCCAGCCAATGCTGGTTCGGATTCAAACCGGGATTCAACGTAGTCTATAACTTTTTCAATTTCATGCCCTAATGTCATAGCTTCCCGGTCTAACATCATACCGGTGTCCATATTGGTTGCATTATACTTGGCATCGTATAAAATAAATGTATCCTCTAATTGTCCAAGACTAAATAAGTAAAAGCATTGCTGGTATAAATCGGCATTGGTAAAGGTAGCACGATCACAGATAACGTCCTCTGTAAATAAACTTCTAATAAGTTCAATATCGAGCAGAGAAAAATCATTTAAAAGTCCATTTACAATTTCAATCCTGAATTCAAGATTTAAGTCGGTTACGCTTTTGCCTTGCATAACAGGTTCAAATCGAAAATATGGCAAGACACTTTTTACTGTTTTTTCATCTGGACTATTTCGATACAGATTTATAAGTTCTTGTGCCGTCATTAAAAAAAATGGAATTATATAGAACGTTTTTTAACTAATCTCCAGTCTCTAATCAACTAAACATTACTCTACCACTATCTCATCTGCAAAAATATACGACGGACTCCCTTTGGCTTCGTGCCATTCAGGTAAGGGGCCGTATTGTTTGGCTACTACTTTTATGAAGCGGGCATTGGTATTCAATTGGCCGACAAAATCCTGAGTTTGTGGTTTGGTGTCTTTAACATCAATTTTGGTTTTTACTGTTGCAGCGAGTGTGTAGTTCACGCCGTCATTAGAAGTATAATATTCCACTTCCTTCGGGAATACTATCCATGAACCGCTGTCTTGCAATGCCCCGAATGTAACCTGTTTAACGGGCTTAACCTGTTGCATGTCTAGTATTGCAATCACATCATTCCCCTGGTAACCCTGCCAGTTGCCAGTGCGCCAGTTGGCTTTACCCCGTATCCCGTTTATTAACGTATTATCACCTTGATCAGCGTAATTTGGCAGGTATTTGTTAATTAGGGTTAGCTTGATGTCATCCCTGATCTTGTTAAAAGTTCCGGTAACCACAAAGCTGGCTTTGCCGCCGTCGATGGCTATTGCTTTTATTGTGGAGTTTGCCGAAATATCCAACGGACCTGTATATACGGTTGAGTTTGCTGTAGGAGCGGAGCCATCTGTAGTATAATAGATCTTCGCGTTTTTATCAGCTGCCTTTATTTCAATTTTGAAAGGCTGCTTGAATGTTCTTGCTGGGGCGATGATATAGGGATCAGATACGATCAGGCTATCAGTGATCTTTGAAGTTGGTTTTTTCAGCCCTTGCACAAAAATGCTGTTTGGCAGCTTGCCGGTAAGTACCTCAAAATCGCCGCCATTGGCAATATCATCGTAGTTAAGGTAAAGCTTGTTGTAAACCTTTTTGTTCAAGGTCATCCCTTGCAGGTAAATATTTGCACGGGTTACACCTGCGCCGGGATTGGTGATGGTGAACTTTTTGCCATTCTCTAAATTAATAACTGCCTTGTCAAATTGCGGAATGCCAATTTGAAATTGCTGTTGACCGGGAGCAATATTATAGATGCCCAATGAACTGATCACATACCAGGCTGACATTTGCCCGCAATCTTCGTTACCCGACAACCCATCAGGCTTATCGCTGTATTCCTCGCGTAAAATGCGGCTGATATATAATTGAGTTTTTTCAGGCGCATCGGTAAAATTATAGAGGTATGCCATATGGTGGCTCGGCTCGTTACCATGTGCATACTGGCCGATCAAACCGCTTACATCAGGCTGATCGTGGCCGCTCAATTTTGAATCCGTAGTGAACAATTCATCCAGCTTTTTTTCAAATGCCGCCTTGCCGCCCATGCGGTCTGCCAAGCCTTCCACATCCTGCGGCGCAAGGAACGAATATTGCCAGGAGTTTCCTTCTGTGTAATTGCTGTTGATCTCTGTTGGCTCAAAAGGCGTGAACCAGCCGCCATTGCTGCGTGCCTGCATAAAACCGTTCTGGTCGTTATAGTTGTTTTTCCAATACTGGGCGCGTTTGATGAACTCGGCATAATCCGCTGGCTTGTTCAGCATTTTCGCCATTTGGGCAATACACCAATCATCAAAGGCATATTCTAATGTTTTGGAAACCGACTCGTGCTCGTCATCAGAAAGCACCACGCCATTTTTACGGTACGAATCCAGGCCAAACTGGTTACGGTTAACTGCCGCTTTCATAGCGGTAAAAGCTTCATCTACATTAAAATCACGGATGCCTTTTGCATAAGCATCTACAATTACCGGGATGGAGTGATTACCTACCATGCAATAGGTCTCGTTTGAAGCTAAAGGCCAGATTGGCAACAAGCCACCCTGCTCGTACATCGCCAAAAATGATTTTATAAAATCAAGCGTGCGTTTGCGGTCAATGAGGTTTAACAGCGGGTCTTCTGCGCGGTAGGTATCCCATAAAGAAAATACGGTGTAATAATTAAAGCCTTCGGCCTTGTGAACTTTCTGATCCATGCCGCGGTACTGGCCGTCCACATCGCTGTAAACGTTAGGGGCAAGCATAGCGTGGTAAAGCGCGGTATAAAAAATAGTATGCTTTTGCTTTATGTAGTCAATTTTAGGTTGGTTCTTTTGTCCTGCGGGCTTTCTGTAAGCGTTTTGATTATTGTAATTAATATTAGGGTCCTGTGTATTTTGAGGAGCCTGTTGTGCCGATGCAGTAGGTGCGCCGCCCTCAACTTCTATTTTCGACAGCTGATCTACCCATAAAGCTTTTGCATCAGCCTGCACTTTTTTGAAGTTGAAATCAGGAACCTCAGTATCCAGGTTCCTTAATGCGCCCTCTGCACTTACCGATGAAATTCCCACCTTGGTGATCACCTCGCCGGGGTTATCAAAGCGGATATACATTTTGATGTTTTTGCCTTGCAGCTTGCTTTGGCCGGGTTGTAGTTTGTCGTCGCTGGCAATGCCATAAGTTTTAAACGGCTTGGAAAATTTAGCATAAAAATAAAGCGATTGGTCGGCCGCCCATGAGCTTGAACGGCGGAACCCGCGAATCTCGTGATCATTTACTACTTCAATCCATGAATCCAGCACTGCATCGCGGTGCTGCAAATCGATAATGATATTGGCTTCTTTTGTCGACGGGAAACTATAGCGGTGAACCCCAACACGGGTGCTGGCGGTAAGTTCCACATTAATATTGTATTTATCCAGTAGGGTACGGTAATATCCCGGCGTAGCAATCTCGTTCTTTTTCTTAAAACCCGACATGTAGTCGGTGTTCTTAAACTTTGGCTCGCCGGTGGTTGGCATGAACAGTACGTCGCAATAATCTGCAATACCTGTTCCACTCAAGTGGGTATGCGAAAAACCATAAACGGTGGTGTCGGCATCAAAATAGCCTGAACAAGCGTCCCAGCCGGGAATGCGGGTATCCGGACTAAGCTGTACCATCCCAAATGGTACCACTGCACCAGGATAAGTATGGCCATGGCCGCCGGTACCTATAAAAGGGTTAACATATTTGGTGAAATCTTTTTTCTTTTGGGCAGATAATGAAAACGCAAAAAATAAAATGATACTAAGCGAAAAGATAAAGCGGGATAGAAACCTCATGAGACTTGATATGATTATAAACGGTAAAAATAACCGGGATTAAGGAGATTTAAGGGATTTTTTTTGATTTCTTTTCATCTTTCCCTATTGCTGTGTCCTCACAGCAACAACCGGGATGTTTTGGTAAGAACAATGGTCCAAAACTCCTGAAATCTTTCTATCTTATAAAACTTAGTTCAAGACACAAACATTTCCGGCTGTGGGGACACAGCCGGCGGGGTGAGGGCAAGACTTACGAAATTTTTAAAATTTCGTAAGTCTTCTCAATTCCTTTTTATCCGTCTTAATCTATTTAATCCTTAAATCCCCGTCTTTATGGTGAATTCATCCATATCCTTCAAAAAAGGCAATGCCCTTCTTGTTTTCTTTACCTCATCAGCAATAATGGTAAAGGTGTACATGTCTTCCTCGTCGCGTTTGTAATAAACCACGTTGCCATTTGGATCTATGCAAGTTGAATCGCCGGAATGGTAAACTTCGTTGCCATCATGCCCTACGCGGTTAACACCGATAACATAGGCCTGGTTCTCAATAGCACGTGCAGGAATCAAAGCCCGCCAGTGTGCGGTGCGGCGTTCGGGCCAGTTGGCTACTATCAGCAGCAAGTCGTATTCGGCATCAACGTTCCGCAGCCATACTGGGAAACGCAGGTCATAACAAATCATCGGGCAAACCTTCCAGCCGTTTAGCTCAACAATTAATTTTTTGGTGCCGGGGGTATATGTCTGGTGCTCTTTGCCCAAGGCAAAAAGGTGGCGTTTATCGTAGCATTCGTAACTGCCATCAGGACGCATCCAGATCAGTCGGTTGTAGAATTTATCGTTGTCTTTTATGATGATGCTGCCGGTTATAACACATTCATATTGATTGGCAATCTTGTGCATCCACTTCATGGTTTTACCCCCCATAGGCTCAGCCAGCGTTTCGGCTTCCATGGTGAAGCCGGTATTGAACATTTCGGGTAAAATAATCAGGTTTGTTTTTTCACGGATAGCAGATAAGCGCAAAGCAATATTTTGCAGGTTCTTATCAATATTTTCCCAAAACAAATATCCCTGGAAGAGGGTGATTTTTAGATTCTCCATTTCGTGTTAGTTCATGGTTGATGGTTCATAGTTCATGGCAGAATGTCTGAAGCAGAACTTTTCAACAGTAATAAAAACGATTAAATAAGTATATCTATCCAATAGGCAAAAAAATTATTTACTTCAATCCAAACTACTCTGTTATAAATGTTTGAAGTACATGACTCACATTCACTAAAACCCATTTACTCTTTTACTATGAACCACCAACTATGAACTAAACTTTCAACAACCTATCAACGGCATTATCCAGCGTTTCTTGCCTTTTTGCAAAACAAAACCGCAAAACATGATGGTCGGTGCCCTTGGTATAGAATGCCGAAGTGGGTATCGATGCCACTCCAATTTCCTTAGTTAAGCGCAGAGCAAAGTCGCTGTCCTTTTCGTCTGTTATGTTATTAAACGTTACCGATTGAAAGTAAGAACCAGAGCATGGTAATAGCTCAAACCTGCTTTCCTGCAGTCCTTTACGAAAATAGTCGCGTTTTTGTTGGAAAAAATCAGGCAGTGACAGATAAGTGTTCTCATCCTTCAAATGTTCGGCAATGGCATACTGTAAAGGCGCATTAACGCTGAATACCAAAAACTGGTGGACCTTTCTGAATTCCTGCATTAAAAAAGCGGGTGCCATGCAATAGCCAACCTTCCAACCTGTAGCGTGGAACGGCTTGCCAAATGACGCAACTATAAAGCTGCGCTGCTGTAATTCGGGATAACGTGCCATGCCGTGATGGGTTTCGCCATCATAGATCAGGTGCTCGTAAACCTCGTCGCTCAAAATCAGGATGTCCTGGTTCTTTACAATAGCGCTGAGCTCATCAATGTCTTCCTGTTTCAGTATAGTGGCAGTAGGGTTATGCGGCGTGTTCAGGATGATCATCCTTGTTTTATTGTTGATCAGCCTGCGTACCATATCCCACGGGATGCGGTAATCCGGTGGCTCCAGCTCCAATGACTTTACGATACCTCCCGCTAGTTTTATAGCAGGAGCATAGCAATCAAAAGCCGGTTCAAATATAATTACCTCATCGTTGGGGTTTATAACGGCAGTTATGGCGGTAAAAATTGCCTGTGTGCCGCCGGCTGTAATGGTTATTTCGGTATCAGGGTTGTAAACAGCCCCATAAAGTTTCTCTGTTTTTTGGGCGATCTGTTCGCGCAGCGCCATAACACCGGGCATAGGAGCGTATTGATTGTGGCCTTGTTTCATGGCCGTATTTACCAATTCGATAAGTTCCGGCGAGGTATTAAAGTCGGGAAAACCTTGCGACAGATTTATAGCGCCCACCTCGTTTGCCAAAGCCGACATTATGGTAAAAATAGTTGTTCCCGTTTGCGGGAGTTTAGAAATAATAGGTGTCATGCAGGGGCTAAATTACGGTTTTTGAGCTGAAAGCAGAAAGATTAAAGCCGAAAGCTGTTGAATAGTATAAACAAACAGGTTTTTAAAAATGACGCGAGTTTAATAAAAGCTTTGCGCTTTCTGCTTTTAGCTTTGCGCTCAAAAACCCTACCTTAGTGCCATGAAGCATCTTAAATACCTTTCGCTGATATTTTTTGTGGCTACTATTGCTGCCTGTAATTCCGGTAAAAAAGCTTTGCCCGTTGTTGGTTTTGTAGATGCGTTCCAGGATGCATCTATCGCTCCGGCGAAAGCCGGATTTATTGATGCGCTAAAAAAGAATGGTTTTGAGGACAAGAAGAATATCGAAATAGACTACAGCAATGCGCAGGGCAGTATTCCAACACTTACGCAGATTGTTAACCGCCTGGTATCACATAAGGTTGACTTGATGGCGACTTGTACCACATTATCATCTATAACCGCGGCACAAAAAACCAAAACCATCCCGATTTTTATGATGGTATCGCCAACGGTTAAGCTAATGAATATGGAAGATGCCAGCGGCAAAGGACAGGCTAATTTGTTTGGCGCGGTTGAAGACCTGAATTATATTGATACCTCATTTTCAAACATCCTTAAGTTTTTGAAGCCAAAAGCCGGTAAATTGGTAGTTGGGATGATTTATAACCAATCAGAGCCCCAATCGGTTGACGCAAAAAAACGCATCCAGGCTGATGCTGACAAATTGAATATTACTTTAGTTGCGCTGCCGCTAAATTCATCGGCTGATGCACAACTGGTAACGCAGTCGCTGCTTGGGAAGAACATCGACGCTTTTTTTGCCAATCCGGATAACAGCGTTTTTGCATCCTTTGAGACCATCTTAAAAAGCTGCGACCAAAAGAATGTGCCGATATTTACCAGCGAAGCCGGGTTGGTTCAGCGCGGCGCAGTAGCGGCTTTTGGTGCCGATATTTATCAATGGGGATACCAGGCAGGTGAGCAGGCTGCACAATATTTAAAAACGCATAGCACTACCGGTTTGCAGCCTGAAATGGTGAAGATCAGGCGACGTGTTTACAATGCAGCTGCGGCTAAAAAATATAACATCACCGTTCCATCAAACTTCGAAGCTGTTAAGTAATGGATTTTTACCTTACCGCTTTATTACAAGGACTTTGCTTTTCGGCGCTGGCGTTGGGGATCTTTATATCGATGAAGATCTTTAATATCCCTGATATCACCACAGACGGCAGTTATACGTTGGGCGCGGTTGTAACTGCGGTAATGATCAAACACCAGCAGCCGGTATACGTCGTTTTGCCTGCCGTTATATTTGCAGGTGGTTTAGCGGGAGCATTAACGGGCATTATCCATACCAAATTAAAGATAAACGCATTGCTTGCCGGTATTTTGGTAATGACGGCCCTATACTCGGTAAACCTAACCATAATGGGAACATCAAATATACCGCTGAATAGTTTTCCATCTTTATTCACTTTATGGCACATCAGCGAAGATCCTAACCAAAATACTTTTTGGATAGTAGCCGTTTTTGTGATCGCAATAATTTTGATAATTGGCTACCTGTTAAAAACCGATTTCGGCATAGCCATGCGGGCAACGGGGAACAGTGAATCGATGATCCGGGCTTTGGGAGTAAATACCGATCGGATGAAAATAACGGGCCTTGCCCTTGCAAATGCTTTAACAGCTGTTAGCGGCTACCTGATTTGCCAGAACCAGGGCTTTACAGACATCAGCATGGGGATAGGGATTGTTATTATCGGTCTTGGTTCGGTGATTATAGCCGAAACGCTGATTAATTGGTTACATATTACTTCAATTTGGCTGAGTTTGCTATTGGTACTTGGCGGGGCAGTGATCTTCCAATTGGTGCTCGCAATTACGTTGGATATTGGCGTTAATGCTAACTTGTTGAAATTGGTAACTGCCGGGTTTGTATTGATAATTGTGAGTTTGCCCCGTTTAAACTTTAAAAAACGATGATCGGGATAAAAAACCTACACAAAGTTTTCAACTCCGGTCAGCCAAACCAGGTGAACGCGGTTAATGGCATCAATCTGAATATAAAAAGTGAAGAGTTTTTGGTGATCGTGGGCGCTAACGGATCGGGAAAAACTACTTTGTTGGACTTGGTTGCGGGTAGTGTTTCCCCAACTTCAGGTACCATCAGCATAGACAACGAAGATATAACCAAATTGCAAGATTACCGGCGCAGCAAATGGATTGCCCGCGTTTTTCAAAACCCAATGAGTGGCACTGCTTCCGATTTGAGCATTATAGATAATTTCCGGTTAGCTGCTATCCGCACAAAACCGAAAGGATTATCTATCGGCATAAATGATACTTTTAAAAACCAGATAAAGGAAAAGATCAGCACGCTTGGGCTGGGATTGGAGAATAAAATAGAACAGCAAATGGGAACGCTGTCCGGTGGCCAACGGCAGGCGTTAACCTTGCTGATGAGCGTAATGGATAGCTGTAAAGTATTACTACTGGACGAACCAACCGCAGCCCTTGATCCGCGTTCTGCCGAAGTGGTGATGCGCACGGCTGATGAGCTGATAAAGGATTACCGCCTTACTTCAATCCTCATTACCCATAACTTAAAGGATGCCTATAAATATGGAAACCGGGTAATATTGATGGGAGAGGGGCAAGTGCAAAAAGACCTCGACGCAGCCAATAAAAAATCATTAAAACAAAACGACCTGTTTGATTGGTTCTCGTGAGGAGCAGAGCCAAGAGGTCAAGAATCAAGAGCGAGGAAAGACGGCGTTGGTTGTCAATATTTAGGCAAGAACCAAGAGGTAATAATAATTTATGCAGCTTTTTATCTTGCCTCTTGATTCTCAATTCTTGCCTCTTGATTCTTGCATCTCAGTTCTTTCTACTTGCAATTATAATTTCTATCTTTCCAAAAATAATTTTTCTCCAATGAAATATAGTAAACTGACCTTATCCCTGCTTTTGTGCGGCGGTATGTTTGCAGCGCGGGCTCAGAATGCAGACGCGCCGAAATCTAATTATGACCAGCATAAAGTTTTTAACCCTCTATTTTATCCCGAAAAAGGGAATGAGTTCCGTAGCGCGGCCGGTGCTCCGGGGGCAAAATACTGGCAAAATCGTGCCGATTACAAGCTGAATGTTACGCTCGATACTGCGAAACACAGCGTGAGCGGCACAACCGTTATTACCTATACCAATAACAGCCCTGATCCGCTGGCATTTTTATGGTTACAGGTAGACCAAAATGTTTATAGAGAAGATTCACGCGGCCAGGCCACAAGCCCTGTTGAAGGTGGTCGTTTTACTAACAAGACTTTTACTCAAGGCGATGAGATCAAAGGGGTTTACGTTATTAAGAATGGAAAAACCGAAAAAGTTGAGTACATCGTAACCGATACCCGTTTACAAATAAAATTGAACGACACCTTACGCCAGGGCGGTGCAAAGATCCAGTTAAGGATAGATTACCAGTTTGATGTGCCTGAATATGGCACCGACAGGATGGGCCGTAAGCTTTATAAAAATGGCTGGATCTACGAGATTGCGCAATGGTACCCCCGCATGGAGGTTTATGACGATGTTACCGGTTGGAACGTGATCCCTTACATGGGTGCATCTGAGTTTTACCTTGAATATGGCAACTTTGATTATACAGTAACTGCACCAGCTAACCTTGTTGTGGTAGGCTCCGGTGAGTTATTGAACCCGCTTGAAGTTTATTCGCCAAAAATCCTTGGTCGCCTGAATGCTGCGAAGGTAAGCGACAAAACAGTAATGGTGAAGGATTCTGTGGATTTGACAATGAAGGATTCTTATCCTGCAAAACCGAGCTTAACCTGGCACTTTTTCTGTAAAAATGCCCGCGACGTATCTTGGGCTGCTTCAAAGGCATTTGTCTGGGATGCATCACGTATTAACCTGCCAAGCGGTAAAAAAGCTTTGGCGCAATCAGTTTACCCGATCGAATCAAAGGGAATGGGTGCATGGAGCCGCTCAACAGAATACGTTAAGAATTGTATCGAGCTGTACTCAAACGAGTGGTTTGAGTATACCTACCCGGTTGCTACCAATGTTGGCGGTATAGTAGGCGGTATGGAATATCCCGGCATTGTATTTTGCAGCTCACAAAGCCAGGGCGGCGGTTTATGGGAGGTTACCAACCACGAGTTCGGACACAACTGGTTCCCTATGATCGTAGGTTCTAACGAACGTAAATATGCCTGGATGGATGAGGGCTTTAACACCTTCATTAATAAGGTTGATACCAAAGTGTTTAACAAAGGCGAGTATTTTGAACCGCAGGATATACAAAAAGGCGCGCCTGGCATGTTTTCGCCGAATGCAGACCCGATCATGAGCACACCTGATGTGATCCAGCCAGATTACCTGGGCTACGCTGCCTACGAGAAACCGGCTCTAGGTTTAACCATTTTGCGTGAGCAGATCCTCGGGGAACAACGCTTTGATTATGCGTTTAAAACCTACATAAAACGCTGGGCATTCAAACATCCTACACCATGGGATTTCTTCCACTCAATGGATAATGCTGCAGGTGAGGATTTGAGCTGGTTCTGGTATGAGTGGTATACCACTACTTTAAAGCTTGACCAGTCGGTTAAATCAATTGATTATATCGATAATGATCCGGCAAAGGGCTCATTGATAACTATTGAAAATCTTGAAGGAATGGCCTTACCGGTAACCGTATTGGTAAAGGAAGAGAATGGCAACAGCAGTACCGTAAAGTTGCCTGCCGAGATCTGGCAGCGCGGCGGAACATGGACGTTTGCCTACAAATCAACGTCAAAAATTTCATTTGCAACGCTGGATCCTGATCATAAATTACCTGATGTTAAAACCGACAATAACTCATTAAGCGGTATTTCAATGCCTAAGGACGTTACCGCAGCCACTGTTATTAAGGCTTACCTTGACGCTGTTGGCGGTGAACAACGCCTGAAGGATGTTAACGATTTGACAATATCTGAAGAAGGTAATGTACAAGGCTATACCTTTTTAAAAGTGAGCAAGTTTAAATCGCCAGGCATGGTTGAGTTAGATGTTACTGTGCCTAAATACAACAACTTTAACCTGAGTCATGTGGTAATTAACGGTGATAGCCTTATCGTGAAACAAAACAGCAGAAGACTGCCACTATCCGGGCCGTCTGAGAAAGGTGCAGTAAGGGCAAGGTATAAATTGTTCCCTGAACTTGATTTTAACAAGCCTGGTTACACAACAAAGCTTGACAGCAATTACCAGGTGGTAAATGGTCAGCTGGCTTATTTGGTATTGGTAACATCACCTGATAAAACAACCGTAAAATATTTTTACGATGCTAAAACAGGGTTGAAAGTTAAGCAATATACCGACGTGGTGAACGCAACAGTAATGGAATTCAGCGATTATCAGAATGTGAACACCGGCATCAAAATACCATTTACAGAGATGAACAGCTTAAACGGCCAGCCGATTGAGTTTAAGGTAAAAAGTGCAACAGCTAATACAGGATTAACCAACGACGTCTTTAAGCAATAGAGATTAGTTGATTGAGTTAATTGGGTTGATTAAGTGAGTGGTTGTAAATAATCGGAAACTTAATCAACCCAATTTTTTGGGTACTGGCTGAAAACTAAATATTCCATAAATAAAAAATCGAATTACATCCATCAAATATGATTCGTGTAATTCGATTAAATTAGCGACAATTCGCGTCAAATTTTATAATGCTTCAGATACCACTTCGGTAACTTCAGGCACCATACGCTTTAATAAATTTTCGATACCGGCTTTTAGTGTTACTGTAGAGGACGGACATCCACTGCATGATCCGCGAAGCTCAACAGTTACAATTCCTTCATCGAAGGACTTATAGGTTATTGCGCCGCCGTCCTGTTCAACAGCCGGGCGTACATAATCATGCAGGATCTGCTGGATTTTAACTTCTGTTTCTGATCCTTCAAAATCACCGGCTTCTGCCTGCTCTTCATCCTGAACCTTTAACTCTGATTCAACAGCGCCTTTTACAAACTCTTTAAGTATCGGTAAAATATCTTCCCAGTTGTCGTCTTCAAACTTGGTTACAGTAACAAAGTTACTCGCGAAGAATACGCCGTTAACAAATGAGAACTTAAAAAGCTCCTTAGCAAACGGTGATTTTTCAGCACTTTCCTTTGTAGCAAAGTCAACACTGCCATTTATAAGCAACTTGTTAACGATGAACTTCATGGTTGCCGGGTTCGGGGTTGATTCTGTATATACGTTGATGTTCATTTTCTTATCTGATTATCATTTAACCTAACAAATTTAAATACCTTTTTGATTTAAATACTGCTATTCTGTTGTTATGACCCGTAGGTGACGATGGGGAAAGATGTTTTGATGTGCGGATATGCAAATGTGCGGATTGTTACCTGATTGAATAGATAACCATTCGCACATCAAAAATTCGCATATTATATTCCGGTATAACTTCCGGGTGTAATTTTCTTTAATTCTTCTTTAATCGCGCTGCTTACCTGTAGCCTGTCAACAAAATCAGCTATGGTTTGTGCATTTACTTGTGTATTGGTACGGGTAAGATCCTTTAATGCTTCGTATGGGTTTGGATATGCCTCGCGACGTAATATAGTTTGAATTGCTTCAGCAACAACGGCCCAATTTGCTTCAAGATCAGCATCAATAGCAGCATTGTTAAGCAATAATTTATTTAAACCTTTAATGGTCGATTTTATAGCAATTAAAGTGTGGCCAACAGGTACGCCAATGTTGCGCAAAACCGTCGAATCAGTAAGGTCGCGCTGCAGTCTCGAAATAGGTAATTTAGCCGCAAAATGTTCGAATAGTGCATTTGCAATGCCTAGGTTTCCCTCTGAATTTTCAAAATCAATCGGATTGACCTTATGTGGCATAGCCGAAGAACCAATTTCACCTTCCTTTATTTTTTGCTTGAAATAATTCATAGAGATATACGCCCACATATCCCGGTCCAAATCTATCAGGATATTATTTATCCTTTTTAAAGCATCGCATTGCGCAGCAAAGTTATCGTAGTGTTCTATCTGGGTGGTGAATTGTGAGCGACTCAAGCCTAAAATATCATTTACAAAATGATTGCCGAACGCCTTCCAGTCAATTTCAGGGTATCCTATGTTATGGGCATTGTAATTACCTGTTGCTCCACCAAATTTGGCAGAGTAAGGAATCGGCTTTAAAAGATTGAGTTGATTTTCAAGGCGCTCCACGAATACCATGATCTCCTTCCCCAGGCGGCTTGGCGAGGCCGGCTGGCCGTGGGTGTGTGCAAGCATGGATACCTGGTCCCAATCTGCCGCATACTTTTTTAATAAACTAACCAACTCATTAATAGCTGGGTAGTAGGAGTTATTTAACGCTTCCTTAAATGAATATGGAATAGCGGTATTATTAATATCCTGTGATGTTAATCCAAAGTGAATGAACTCTTTGTAGGCCTCTAAACCGCCTAATTTATCGAATGTCTTTTTTATAAAATATTCAACCGCCTTAACATCATGATTAGTAGTTTTTTCAATCTCTTTTATACTGGCGGCATCTTCTTCAGTGAAATTTTTATAAATGGCGCGTAACTTTTCTGCCACATTTTTATCAAACTTTTGTAACTGTGGCAATGGGTGTTCACAAAGTGCTATGAAATATTCAATTTCAACAAACACCCTGTATTTAATAAGCGCATATTCTGAAAAGTATGCAGCAAGCTCTGCAGTAGTATTACGATAGCGGCCGTCGATAGGTGAAATAGCTGAAAGAGGAGTGAGGGTCATGATTTACTATATTTTTTGCAAAGATAATAAATAGAGTGGCAGTATTAAGTGGCAGTAGCAGTAATGAAATAACACAAGGTATAAATAGTGACATGTTTTTTTAACTGCTACTATTAACTGCCACCGCTACTTTCTAAAATATATGTCATGGGAGAGCAATTTATAACGGAAACTTTGAAATCTAAAAATGTTTCCTTAGTTTTGACTCGGAAAGTCAATGAGTCAAATAGAAAGAATAATTCAGGGTGGCGAGGAACTGTTTTTAACGGCAGGGATCAAAAGCGTAACGATGGACGACATAGCCAAACATTTGGGCATGTCGAAGAAAACTATTTACCAGTTTTTTAAGGATAAAAATGAACTGGTGATAGCCTTAGTTAAAAAGAAACTAAAGGAAGACGAAGACCAGATTGCCGAGATCATGAGTAAATCGGGTAATGTGATAGAGGAACTGATCAACATGATGAAATGTTCGGAGGATATCTTTTCAAGGATCAATCCGATAGTGATTCACGATATGCAGAAGTATCACCCTGATGCATGGTCTGAGTTTCAAAAGTTTAAGGCTGACGTATTGATCAGCACTTTAGAAGAACTTTTAACAAAAGGTATGATGCAAGGTTACATTCGGCCGGATATTGACGTAAGGATAATTGCACGGATGAGGGTAAGCCAGGTGGAGATGGGTTTTAATACAAGCATATTTCCGATGGCTGAGTTTAATCCATGGAAGGTACAGGTGCAATTTTTAGAACATTTTAACTATGGTATTTGCACACTTAAAGGCTACAAGCTTTTAAACCAATATAAAAATATAAACGAAGAGTAAATAATACTGCTGACATAAGGCTGTCATTAACCGACACGAATTTTGAATCAGCATAAAAAGAAAACAAGTCACAACTATATAAAATGAAACATATACTACTAATAATATGCCTGGTAAGCGGAATTACTCTAAAAGGGTTTTCGCAGCAGGCAGCGCCGGATAGCCAGCGATATAATTTTAGCATACAGGATTGTATAAATTATGCATATGCGCACCAGCATGATGTGATTAACGCAAACCTTGACGTTACCAGTGCTGAATATCATGTTAAAGAAACTATAGGACAGGGCTTACCTCAGATCAGTGGTACCGCCTCCTTCCAGGATTATCTAAAATCGCCAACTGTATTATTTCCCGATTTTATAACACCATTAACTTACGGTGTTTTGGCAAAAGAGGGTGTAAAGGATGGCAATGGTAAGCCAATCGTTGTTCCAACATCTTCGGGTGAACAACCGGTTAACTTCACACAAAAATATAATTCAAGTGTTGGTGTTACGTTAAACCAGATTCTGTTTGATCCGAACTATATTGTTGGCTTACAGGCGCGTAAAACATATAAGGAGCTTTATGACCGCAGTTTCACCCGTTCAAAAATTGAGGCTAGCGTAAACGTAACCAAGGCATACTACCAGGTATTAGTAAGTGCAGAGCAGCTTAAACTATTGGAAGCCAACGTAAAGGAGATTAAACAGCAGCTTGATGAAACTGCGGCCCGCAACAAGCAAGGATTTGTTGAAAAGGTTGATGTCGACCGTTTAAGCGTTCAATATAATTCATTGGTTACCCGCCGTGAAAACACAATTCGTTTACTCGGTTTAAATTACCAACTACTTAAATTTCAGATGGGAATGCCTGTAGATAAGGAATTACTGCTTAAAGACAAGCTTGAAGATATTCAACTTGAAGCAAGTGCCGCTGAAGCTGTAAACGACACTACAGTTTACCGCAACCGCATCGAGTATAATTTGCTTGAAACACAAAAAATATTATATGGTTATGATGTAAAAAGTAAGAAGGGTCAGTTCTTGCCGAAATTAACAGCAAATGCCAGCTATTCCGCTGCTTATCAGAGTAATAGTTTTGGTGATTTGTATAAAACCAATTTTCCGTCTGCGTACATCGGCCTTAATTTGTCCATCCCGATTTTTACCGGCTTTCAGCATAGAAACCAGTTAAGACAATCTGAAATAACTGTTTTGAAGGCACAGAACGATCTTGACAATATGAAAAATACGGTGAACCTCCAGGTAAACCAGGCGCGAATCAGTTATATAAACGGTTTGCAAACCCTTAATGATCAAAAGAAAAATATGGCATTAGCCGAAGAAGTGTTAAGGGTGTCAAAAATTAAATACGAACAAGGTGTTGGTTCCAGTATTGAAGTAACGCAGGCCCAAACCTCTGTACAGGATGCGGACAACTCCTACATCCAAGGATTATATGACGCGCTTGTTAGCAAAGTTGACCTTGACAAAGCATACGGACGAATTAAATAAAAATCAAACAATCACAATATATTATAGAACGATGAAAAAATTAATATACATACCGGCTTTAATTTTACTGGCAGCTTGTGGTGGCAAGCCAAAGGATAAAAAAACCGAACTTGCTGATCTAAAAAAACAGCAGGCTGACCTGGGAACAAAAATTGCCAATCTACAGGCAGAAGTAGGGACTACAGATTCAGCTAAAACTACCGATGTTAGTTCGGTGGTATTAAAACCGGCTGATTTTACAAATTATGTACAGATTCAGGGTAAAATTGACGCGCAGGATAACGTTACCGCTTACCCGCAATCACCGGGAACAATTACCGCTATATATGTAAAAGTTGGTCAACATGTGGGTAGAGGGCAGGTTTTGGCGCAGCTTGATGCAAGCGTCTTGAATCAAAATATAGCACAGGCAGAAACTCAGGTTAATTTGAATAAAACACTGTTTGAGAGACAAAAAAATCTTTGGGATCAAAAAATAGGGACCGAAGTTCAGTTCCTGCAGGCACAAACTGCTTTACAAAGTTCTGTTAAGCAGGTTGCATCATTGCGTCAACAGGCAGATATGTACAGGATAACTTCACCTATCAGCGGCACTATTGACCAAATGGACCTTAAGCTTGGCCAGGTTGCTCAACCAGGTTCTACAGGGATTCGTATTGTAAATGCTGATGTTTTAAAAGTTAAGGCTGATGTTCCTGAATCGTATGCAGGAAGCGTAAACACAGGTAATGTTGTGAAGATATTGGTACCTGATGCTAATGATTCATTAACTACCAAAGTAACTTTTGCAGCTAAGGTTATTGACCCTACTTCACGGAGCTTTGGGGTTGAAATAAAGTTACCGGTGCGTAAAAGTTTACGCCCGAACATGACAGCTATTATACAGATAGCCAATTACTCGAAACCTAATACAATAGTAGCCCCGGTAAAGGCGATTCAAAAATCAGAAGCCGGCGACTATGTTTTTGTAAATAATAACGGAATTGCAAAAAGGGTGAATGTTAAGGTTGGTGCTACTTATGGCGGACAGTCCGAAATATTATCAGGTTTAAAAAGTGGTGACGAACTGGTTACCGAAGGCGCCACTGAAATTGAAGATGGCGATAAGATAAAGATTTTAGCTGCTGGTAATTAATTAAATAACAATTTGATCTGTTAACTATGAAAGATCTTAAAAAGGAATTTGGGCCCTCAAGTTGGGCCATCGAGAATAAAACAGCCGTTTACGTACTCATATTTTTGATTACAGTATTAGGGCTTATCAGCTATAATAACCTACCGAAGGAAAATTTCCCTGATATAGCACAATCAAAGGTGTTTATAACAACCTCATTTTTGGGCCAATCACCACAAAATGTTGAGAATTTAGTTACGAGGCAAATTGAAAAGCAACTAAAATCATTAAAAGGGTTAAAAAAAGTAACTTCAAATTCCGTTCAAAATGTATCTATAATTACAGCGGAATTTCAGGCAAATATTAAAATTAAGGATGCGAAAATTGATGTAAAAGATGCAGTTGATAAGGCCAAGCAGGATTTACCGCAGAACGACGTAAACCTTAAAGAATCAATTATATCTGATATTAATGTTGCCGATTTGCCTATTTTATACATAAATATATCGGGTGATTACGACCTGAAAAGGCTTAAAGAATATGCTGATATTTTAAAGGATGAAATAGAAAGCTATAAAGAAATCTCTAAAGTTGACGAGGTAGGTGCTTTAACGCCGGAGATCCAGGTGAATGTAGATATGAATAAGATGGCCGCAGCTCAGATTAGCTTCAATGATATAATTCAGGCTATAGGAAATGAAAATATTTTATCATCTGCCGGTAGCGTCAAAAGCGATGGCGTACGACGAAGCATTGATATTAAGCAAGATTTCAAAAATGCAGATGAGGTAAAAGCCATGGCAATCAGAAATCCAAAAGGGCAGGCAGTTTATCTGCGTGATATAGCCGATGTGAAGGATTCATTTTTAGAGCAGGAAAGCTATGCACGTTTAAAAACGAATGATAACCCAAATTTTAAAAATGTTATTACGTTAAACGTTAGTAAAAGGGCTGGAGAAAATCTTATTCAGGCATCTGACAAGATAAATGATCTCATAAAGCAAAAACAAAAAACAGTTTTTCCAAAAGGTTTGAATATCACTGTAACGGGCGACCAATCAGATAAAACCCGTACTACGTTAAATGACCTGATTAATACTATTGTGATTGGCTTTTTATTGGTAACCGTAATCCTTATGTTCTTCATGGGGACTACTAATGCCATATTTGTGGCCTTATCTGTTCCACTATCCTGTTTTATTGCGTTCCTGGTGATGCCGGTTATTGGCTTTACGCTGAATATGATCGTGCTTTTCTCTTTCCTGCTTGCGTTAGGTATAGTAGTGGATGATGCCATTGTGGTAATTGAAAACACGCACAGGATCTTCGCGAATGGAAAAGTAGCTATTAAGGAAGCCGCAAAAATGGCTGCAGGTGAGGTGTTTTTGCCTGTATTTTCAGGAACAATGACCACCCTTGCTCCATTTGTACCACTGGCATTCTGGAATAGTTTAATTGGGCACTTCATGTTCTTTTTACCTATCACCCTGATCATAACTTTGCTGGCTTCGTTAGTTGTGGCATATATCATGAACCCGGTATTTGCGGTTGATTTTATGAAACCTCATCATGACGGCGAGCACGATAACCCAAAGTTCGACCGTAAGGTCAAACGTGCTATGATATTTTTAGGTATTGGTACTGTGCTTGGTTATTTGATCAATGTAGGTTTTGGTAATTTTATGGTACTTATTATAGTGCTTTATCTGCTGAATCATTTTGTGTTCTTGCGAATTATTGACAAATTCCAGAAAAATGCGTGGCCGCGTTTCAAAGATTGGTATGCTAAATGGCTTGAAAGGGCTGTACGCAGACCTTTGACAGTTTTGGCAGGCACAGTGGTTCTGTTTGTAGCTGCTTTAATGATAAATCATTTTTTAGGAAAGACACCGGAGTTTTTCCCGTCAGGCGACCCTAACTTTGCGTATGTATATATTACGATGCCAATAGGTACCGATCAGGCTACTACCAACGAGGTTACCAAAAAACTTGAAAGGCGTGTGGCAGAAGTAGTTGAACCCGATAAGGCAATCGTTACATCTATTATATCGAATGTAACCAAAGGAGTTACTGACCCAACTGATGAAGACCAGGGCGATTACGAAAATAAAGGAAAAGTAACAGTAGCATTTGTTGAGTTCGGGAAACGAAACGGCAAGGATACTAAAAAGGTATTGGCTAATATCCGTGCAGCCGTACAGGGGGTTCCGGGGGCTAAAATATCGGTAACCCAGGAAAATAGCGGACCGCCGGTACAAAAAGATATAAGTATCGAACTTGTTGGAGATAACCTCGATTCATTGGTAAAGACCGGAAATCGCTTAAAAGCATACATCGTCAAGCAGAACATTCCAGGTATTGAAAATCTTGTTGCCGATGTGCAAAACGATAAACCTGAAATTGTTTTTGACATTGATCGTGAAAGAGCGAATCGTGAAGGCATTTCAACAAAGACAATTAATGACAATCTACAGGCAGCTGTTTTTGGGATTCCGGCTGCAAATTTTAGAAATACAAAGGAAGATGATTATAAAATACAGGTAAGAGCGCTTGAAAGCCAGCGTGGTAATATTGATGAACTGCGTAATTTAAAAGTTACCTATCGAGACCTTGCGACAGGGGGAGCCATACGTCAGGTACCAATCTCGGCATTTACTGATGTACGTTATACTACAACTTATAGTAATATAAAACGTAAGCAGCAAAGACGGGTACTTACTTTGGGTTCAAATGTTATTAAGCCATTTAATGCTAATGATGTTAATGCAGGTATTCTGCGTGCTATAGGTACTTTTAAAGCACCGGATAATATTTCGATAAAGATGGGTGGTGGCCAGGAAGACCAAATGGAAGCAATGATGTTTTTGTTGGGAGCTTTAGGTACATCCTTTGGGTTGATATTAGTCATCTTGATGATCCAGTTTAATTCAATTGGTAAAACTTTCATTATTCTCAGCGAGATATTATTCAGTATAATAGGGGTGTTGTTAGGGATAAGCCTATTCGGGATGACCATGTCGATTGTAATGACAGGGATAGGTATCATAGCCCTGGCGGGCGTAGTGGTCCGTAACGGGATCTTGTTGGTTGAGTTTACGGATATGCTGATTGAGCAGGGTGTAAGCCTGCACGATGCGGTTGTAGAAGCCGGCCATACCCGTATGACACCGGTGTTGTTAACCGCAACTGCTGCTATCCTGGGCTTAATACCGTTGGCGGTAGGTTTCAACATCGATTTTGTTGGGCTATTCACCCATTTTGAACCGCATATCCACTTTGGTGGCGATAACGTAGCTTTCTGGGGACCCTTAGCATGGACAATGATTTTCGGTTTGGGCTTTGCAACTGTTATTACTTTAATTTTAGTGCCTTGTATGTACTTGATAAGAGTTAACCTGAAAAATAGGTTATTCGGTAAAAAGGAAAAAGTAACAGAAACTAAACTTGAAGAAGCTACCGTTTAAATCATAATTCAATCATATGGAGCAGCCTTTCAATTAATTGAAAGGCTGTTTTTGTTATATGCCCATTTTATGGGGATATAATTTAGGAATGATTGTTGCGTCCATACTTATCTATGAAAACATCATCAAATAATAAATCGCCAAAACCACTTTGGCAGGTTATAGCCCTAGGCATACTTGCAGGAATGCGAACAACATCGGCACCGGTAATAGCAAGTCATATATTAAGCCAGCAAAAAACAAACCGTCTTTCAGGATCGCCATTGAAATTTATGCAGTCGAATAAGGTGGCAATTGGGACGAAGGTATTGGCAATAGGCGAGTTGGTTGGTGATAAATTGCCGCAAACACCCAATAGAACAAGTATGGGCGGCATAATAGGCAGGTGTTTGTCGGGATCTCTCGCCGGGGCAGCTATCTACAAGGCATCAGGCAATAATGCCGCGACTGGGGCGCTGATAGGCTCTGTAATAGCAATGGGATCAACTTTCGGAAGCTATTACCTTCGCAAATTTGTGGTAGACAAAACGCATGCTTTTGACCCCTTTGTAGGTGCAATTGAGGACGTTTTAGTGATTGGTTCAGGCGTGGCCTTAATCATAACAGCGTAATTTTGTTGTTATAATGTTGCGTTCGTATAGGTACGACCGTACATATGTTTAGAAAAATTGATAAGTTTGTTAAAAAAGTCAGGATATAGAACAACCAATTTTACCTTACACAAGTATAGACTATATAATTATCTATAATGATTTCAGCTACAGATCAGCAGGACGTAAAAAAAGAAAAGATATTAGAGGCTGCGCATCACAGGTTTTTACACTTTGGTTATTCA
Organism: Bacteroidota bacterium; assembly: GCA_030775685.1. Taxonomy (GTDB): domain Bacteria; phylum Bacteroidota; class Bacteroidia; order Sphingobacteriales; family Sphingobacteriaceae; genus Mucilaginibacter. Next base: position 76,046 of record JALYIP010000078.1, on the reverse strand, counting down.
AAAACTACAATGAATGAGATAGCCGGCGACCTCTCTATGTCCAAGGCTTTGCTATATTATTATTTCCCCGATAAAAGTCAGTTATATGTTGCAGTAATGCGTAAGGTTGCCGGAGATTATTTAAAAAGCCTTGCCGATAGGATAAATACGTTTGGCAATTTAAAGGAGGCGTTTATATTTCAGATTGATACCCAACACGATTTTATAGTAACAAATTATAATTTTTTCGACTTTTTCAGACTGAATGAACAGAATTTGCCTGATATGATCTGGGATATTGTTAAACAGGTACATGAGTCTGAAACTGAACTCCTGGTTAGCGCGATAAAGACAGAAGTTGAACGGGGGCAGATAAAATCTGTGGACAACCCCACAGAGGTTGTGGAGCTTTTATTGGATGCGTTGCACGGTGTTAGGGTAAAATCATTATCTCACAAAAAAACAATGTTCCCCAACAAGGAGCATTTGGATGAGATTCGTTCAAAACGCTTAATGCTTGCCGATATTTTCATTAAAGGGTTGATGTATTAGCCTAATATTAAGCGCCGTACTGTCACCTGCCAGTCAAAAGAAGTCAACGGACAATTAAGACGAAAACATTATGATATATTTGACTAAATAATTGATTTGGTCAAATATTGACTGATAAAATTATCAGATACTTCTAATAGAGGTGATTGTTTTAGAGTGATTGAAGCAGGCCCGGGAATATTCCGGGCCTGCTTTTTTTAAATAGGAACCTTGACTTGATCACGTATTTACCTCATCGCGCACATCGAAATATAATCGAGATGATAAGGATGATCACAATCCACAATACTACTATTCCCTGTTTTGTGGTTTTTATCTTGGCCTCCCTGTCGGCATCATAATCTTTCCGCATACTCACTTAGTTAAGATTGGAACTTAAATCTAACAAAAGACGACTACGAAAACCAAATTTTGCTCAAATAGTTGCGGCAAAATTCTTCATTATAAAGCATTGGTTTAAAATAGGTTAACCAAAGAATAAATATGCTACGAAAATGGCTGCAACGATACCTGCAAGATCAGCGAAGAGACCAGCCGGGATGGCGTAGCGGGATTTTTTTATGCCGATAGAACCGAAATAAAGTGCCACTATATAAAAGGTGGTATCAGCCGATCCATTGAAGATGCAACCCAGTCGTCCGGCAAAGCTGTCGGGTTTATAGGTAGTCATGATATTTATCATCATCCCCTTTGACCCCGAGCCACTCAATGGTTTCATATAGGCTACTGGCATGGCGTCAACAAAGCGCGTATCCAAACCAAGCTGCGTCACCACCCAACGTAATCCGTCATTCATATAATCCAAAGCGCCGCAAGCTCTAAAAACGGCTATGCCAACAAGCATGGCAACAAGGTATGGGATGATCTTAACCGACGTTTCAAATCCGCTTTTGGCCCCATCTATAAACCCCTCAAATACATTTACTTTTTTATATAAGGCGCCTGTAATAAATATCACCGGGATGGAATAAAGCATCAAATTGCTGGCCACTTTCGACACCAGTGCAATTTGCCCCTTTGTTAAAAATACGGTAAAGTACCAAACCAATAAAACTATAAAGCAGGTAATTCCGCCCAGCCAGGCTATAATAACCCTGTCGAAAAGATTTATTTTTTGTTTAATAGCAACAAGCAACATGCCGGATATTGCCGATACAAACGTTGCGATAATGCAGGGGATAAATATATCAGTTGGGTCCTTCGCATTTAAAATGGCACGCTGGGCGATTATCGTAACGGGCAAGAGCTGCAGGCCTGAAGTAAGCAGTACCAGGTACATGATCTGCGCATTTGAGGCGGTTTCCTTATCCGGGTTTAAATCCTGTAAACTGTTAATAGCTTTGAGGCCAAGCGGCGTCGCGGCATTATCAAGTCCTAATAAATTTGCCGAAAAACTCATTAATACCTGCCCCGTAGCTGGATGATTTTTGGGTACTTCAGGAAAAAGTCGGCTAAAAAAAGGGCCTACAAGACGGGAAAGAAAATTTATAGCGCCGGCTTTTTCACCTATATTCATAATACCCAGCCAAAACGCCATATTACCCGCTAAGGGCAGAGCAATATCCATCACTGAAGATTTGGAAGAAGTAAAAATCGCGTTAACTAAATGCGAGAAGATCTCGGTATCGCCAAAAAAAATCAGCCTGATAAGCGCAATTACAAACGCTATCAGGAAAAAAGCTACCCAGATATAGTTAAGAGCCATAGAATTATTAAAGCTTTGAAGATAAAGTTTTTTGATAATTAAATACGAATAACCATCTTTAATTGATTTTTATTCTCCGAATTTATACCTCAACTAATAATGATCGACACCATAACCAGGCTTAAGGATACAATTGACGAAATATTAAATTCTGATGTCGACAGAATAGATTGGGTAGTAAAGCCCGGCCCGGATAAATGGTCGAAAAAGCAAATAATCGGGCACCTGATTGACAGTGCACAAATTAACCTGCAACGTTTTGTTCGCTGCACTTACGAGGAAAACTTTAAACTGACTTATGAACAGGTAGAATGGATAGAGGCGCAACACTATCAACAGGCCGACGTCAATGAGCTGTTGGGCTTATGGAAATTACTGAATCTGCAAATCTCAAGAGTACTGGCAAATTATCCGCCGGAAAGATTGCAGGCAAAATGTGATAACAGTAAAACAACCCCAAGCCTGCATACAATTGAGTGGCTGGCGGCAGATTATGTGGAGCACATGAGGCATCATTTAAAACAAATAATTAATTTGAAATAAATATGAACCCGTTAACCGAAACCTGGCAAATTCATAACCGAATTAATTTGTATTTGCTGGAGCATATTTATGAGGCTAATTTAAATGACATCTCCGCTTCAAAAGGCCGTACTGTCGGCGAACAATTTGCCCATATGCATAATGTTCGTTTAATGTGGTTAAAAGCCGCTGATCCGTTGCTATTGGAGAGCGTGGTTAAGATAGAAAAGGAAAATATAAATAAGGATGGATTGGCGACGGGATTGAATGCGAGTGGGAACGCAATAGCGCAACTGTTTGAAAAAACGTACACTGATGGTAAAGTAAAAGGGTTTAAACCGAACGCCACCGGATTTTTAGGATATCTCGTATCCCATGAATCACATCATCGGGGGCAGATCATGCTTTCATTAAAACAATCCGGACATCCGGTAGATAAAAAAATACAATTTGGAATATGGGAATGGGGGACAAGATAACGATGCCGACTGCGGGATATTCGGGTACTCCGCTGGCAAAAAAGCTGGGTATAAAACAAGGAGATAGTATAATGCTTGTTAATGCACCCGGCTATTATTTCAACCTGTTTACCGATTTGCCCGACGACTTGCGTATTAATGATAATTCAGTTTTGAAAAAGGATCTAATCCATTTTTTTACAGGTCAAAAAGATGAGTATCTGAGTAAGCTTCCTGACTTAAAAGGGCAAATCAAATCAAACGGTATAATTTGGGTATCGTGGCCAAAGAAGGCATCAAAAGTTGTTACCGATATTACTGAAGACGTCATCAGGAACTATGCGCTGCAAACAGGCCTGGTGGATATTAAGGTATGCGCCGTAGACGAAACCTGGTCGGGTTTGAAATTGGTAATTCCTGTTAAGGATAGGGGCTAGTGTTATGTCAATCACAAATTGTCAATGTTGTATGGGCAGAATAGGATTTACTCACAAATCTGTATAGCTATTTCAGTATGGGTCAAGGGGGTTAAGTGGGTTAACATAGTTTTATGTTAGTCCTATTGTAAATATCTGTAAGTCAATTACTTGAATGTATTTCTTGAAAAACAGGGTTAACATTTTACTATACTATTTGCTCAATATCAATTCATAAGTGGCATAACTTAGCTGATTAGGAGTTTTTATTAAATAGTCGGCTCCAAAGGCCAAGGCCCCATAAAGGAATGACTTTAGGCGAATAAATAGGATAAGTTTCATATTTTATATAGGTAATATTACATCCGCATTAAACTTTCAATCGGGTAAAGTATTACCTTAGCTTTATTGTTACAAATAATAGATATATGCCTAAAATAGAGTTATCGCGGGTAAAAGGCGATTTTGGCTTCGAGGCCAAAGATGAAAACGGTCATGTTGTAAGAATGGATAGCAGCCCTGAAAGCGGCGGCTGGGATTTTGGTGTACGTCCAATGCAAATGTTGCTGATGGGCCTTGCAGGCTGCTCGGCAATTGATGTGATCACCATATTAAAAAAGCAACGCCAGGAAATTAAGGATTATAAAATGGTTGTTAACGGCGAACGTGAAGCCGGCAAGGAGCCATCTCTATGGAAAGATATAAATGTCGAATTCCACCTGTATGGACGCATTGACGAAGACAAGGCTATTAAAGCTGTAGAGTTGTCTATTAATAAATATTGTTCTGTTGCAGCTACGCTGGACAAGGCGGGCGCCGATATAAAATGGCGCGTCTTTGTTCACTCTGCGTGATAGCGATTTAAGAAAAAGTAATTTTTAAAAGTCCTGCAGGTTTACCTGCAGGACTTTTAACTTTAAATACGGCCTATTTATGGTGTTTACGTTCCTCTATAGTCCCGTTAAAAGAGATTGGGTCACGATTGTTGCTAAAAACCTGTAGCGACGCATAGCCGTTTTCAGAAATATTTAATCGTAAATAACGGACATCCTTCGATCCCTGCATATTGTTCTCCTTAGGAGTTATCGTTATGTCAAAGCCGCCTTTTTTACCAGGCTTCTCTACATAGCTAAAATTTGTTGACGTAAATTTCACGCCACCATCACTTGGGTCAGATGGCGCTAAGGTAACTCTTCCAAAGTATGGCAAATATGCTACTATGGTATCCTTTGAAACAACCACGTCATAACCATAACTTAGCGACCTTGAGTTCCCTCTTTGCGGGATGACGTAGTTTGCCTCAAAAACATAGTTCTTATCAGTTACTATTTTTGTTATAGTGGCTACCCGTGCAGCCTTTTTATCTTTTGCTGTTTTTTGCGCGTTTGCAACAGTTGCGAACATGGCAACAAAAGCCAATACAAGCGTTGGCTTAATTAATGTCTTCATAGATTAGTAATTTAAGGTTTAACGTTTAATAAGTTAATCTAATATACGACATAAAATTTTATGGAAAAAAAGAAAGCCGCTCATTTAAAGCGGCTTTCCTATTATTAGTTTAAGGCGCCGGTTTGTCTATCCACGCCGGCAAAGCGTTCTATTTTTGCACGCGGAACACCCGGAACTTTGTGAAACATGCTGAGTATCAGAATATTTCACTTTGTACTCAACGAGCAAATAGGTAAGTAGCGGATAATCAATTACTATACTACCAACCTTTACGTCGAACTCAAGCTAATTATCGCAGTTATATCAGGTTCACGCTGCGATTCACAAATTCTGTCAATTCAGCTCCTGTTAATAAGCCCTGGGATAACAAGGCTAAATCAAAAGCTTGTTTTGAAAGTGCCGATTGTACTTCTTCATTTTCTTCCTGCAGGATCCTGCTGATAAGTTTATGGTTGCCGTTTACAATTACCTTGTAGTTATCCGGCATGCTGCCATAAAAGCCCATACCGCCACCCATAGCAGCCATTTCCTTCATGCGGCGCATGAACTCATCCATGGTTACGGTTACCGGCAATTCATCAGGGTTCAGGCTTTCCAGTTCAACTTTGTAAGCCGGCTTATTGATAGCCTTATCAAAAATACTTTTTACTTTGGTTACCTGTTCTTCGGTCAGTACAGTTTCCGGTGCGTCTTCCTTCTTGATCAGTTTATCGGCCACATCCGCATCTACGCGTTTAAATGATGTTTTCTCCAGTTTCTGTTCCAAATGACCGATAAAGTGATTGTCGATAGGGGAGTTCATCAGTAAAATGTCATATCCCTTTTTGTTAGCCGACTGGATGAACGCATCCTGTTTATCAGGGTCGTTGGTATATATGTAAGTAAGCTGGCCGTCCTTGTCTGTTTGCTCCGGCTCAACTTTATCCTTGTATTCAGCCAGGGTAAAGTTTTCCTTTTTTGTGTTGGTTAACAAAACGAAGTCTTTTCCCTTGTCATAAAACTTGTCTTCGCTTACCATACCATACTTTACAAACAGGCCGATGTCGGTCCATTTTTCTTCGTAAGCTTTACGGTCGGCTTTAAATAGCTCTGACAATTTATCAGCTACTTTTTTAGTGATATAACTGTTGATCTTTTTAACGTTTCCGTCTGCCTGTAAAAAGCTGCGGGAAACATTCAGCGGGATATCCGGTGAATCGATCACTCCGTGCAGCAGCATTAAAAACTCAGGAACGATATCCTTTACCTCGTCAGTAATAAATACCTGGCGTGAGAACAATTTGATCTTATTTTTCTGGATCTCGAAATCGTTCTTAAGCTTAGGGAAGTAAAGTACGCCGGTTAAGTTGAATGGATAATCTACATTTAAGTGGATCCAGAATAACGGATCTTCAGAGAACGGATAAAGTTGTTTGTAAAAGTCAAGATAATCTTCATCCTTTAATTCAGATGGCGCTTTTGTCCAGATCGGGTTGGTATCGTTGATAATGTTATCAGTTTCAACCGATTTGTATTTTGTCTTTCCTTCTTCATCAACACCGTCTTCCTCTTCCTGTGTGTTTGTACCAAACTTAATAGGAACAGGTAAAAATTTACAGTATTTATCAAGGATCTGTTGTATGCGGTGTTTACTTAAAAACTCTTCCGATTCCTTATTGATGTGCAGGGTGATTTCAGTACCTCTTTCAGCAAGGCTGCCTTCACTTAATTCAAACTCGGTGCTGCCATCGCAGGTCCAATGAGCCGGTTCTGCACCATCCTGGTACGATAAAGATTCAATCTCAACTTTATCAGCCACCATGAACGCAGAATAAAAACCTAAGCCAAAACGTCCGATTATTTCGTTCGCATCCTTGGCTTCCTTAAACTTCTCCATAAACTCGGTAGCGCCGGAGAATGCTATCTGGTTAATGTATTTTTTTATTTCTTCAGCGGTCATCCCCAATCCATTATCAGATATGGTGATGGTTTTTGCCTTTTCGTCGAACGCAACTTCAACGCGCAGGTCGCCAAGTTCGCCGTTATATTGACCGAGTGAGGCCAGGCGTTTTATTTTTTGGGTAGCATCAATGGCATTGGATACCAGTTCCCGCAAAAAAATCTCGGTATCGGAGTATAAAAACTTCTTGATGATCGGGAAAATGTTTTCGGTATGGATCGAAATCGTGCCTTTTTCTTGCATAATATTATCTGTTTAGAAAATTAATGTTTTAGTGATATCCTTACATATCAATGCCTGTTCCAAACGTTATTTAATTGACAAATTGGCAGAGGAGGTTGTAGAAGTTGTAAGTGTTGTAGTGGTTGTAAAAGTTATAGGAGGTTTAGTAATAAGGCTTTCAACCTTACGGCTGTTTCCTCATCGGTAATATCTCCCTTGTCATTCATTTTTGACCTGATGAACGGAATCAATAGTGTAACCTCATTCTGCAAATCAGCATCAAGTGCGCCTAATATTTTAATTAATGCTGCATGTGCGTTTTCGCCGCCGGTTGAAGCGGTTATAAGCGCTGTTTGTTTTCCGGATAAGGAGCCGCTCGAGACCGTCCAGTCCAGCGCGTTTTTAAGCTGGCCTGGAACACCGAAAGCATATTCCGGGGTGCAGATAACAACGGCATCCGCATTTCTTATAAAGCTCCTTAATTCAAATACAGATTCAGGCGGATGTTCATGATCATTCCCCGGGTCAAATGGCGGAATATCGGCCAGGCGATCGTAAATAAAAAAGCTTACATCATCGGACGCAAGCTTTTGTAGATAACGCAATACGTTATGGTTTGAAGAGCCTGAACGCAGGCTGCCTGAAATGGCAAAGATTTTCTTTTTAGGAGGTGATTGCATAGTAGACTATTACAACTACAATACTAACCTTTAAATAGAAAATCTCATTTCAATTCGATAAAATATGATTGGAAGCTGACGAATGTTTAAAACTAAGATTTACGGGTATATAGGAGTTTAAGATTTTTATTGGGTTAACATGTTATAATCCTCCAAATCTTAAGAATCTTAGTTTAACCACCCGCCGCGCTAAACTGTAATATAAACGTCGATCCCAAACCATCTGTAGACTGTACCTGGATGTTTCCTTTATGTAAGAGCATAATCTGCTTGCAAAGGCTCAAACCGATACCACTGCCTGTTTTACGTGTACTGAAGAACGGGATAAAGATCTTATCAAGTAATTCCGGCGGCATGCCCAAACCATTATCAGATACTTTTACCAGCGTACGGTTATTGCTTTGGATCTCGGCTGATAAAGTAAGGCGTGGTTCTTCGCGATCTTTTACCGCCTCTATAGCGTTTACTATAAGGTTGATCAACACCTGTTCAATCAGGTTTAAATCAGCTTCAATTGTAAGGGCTGGGTCGCGCAATATTATTTCCAGTTCGATATGCTTTTTCTCTAAAGTAGGCCGCATCAGCTGACTCAAGGCCTCAAACATATTACGTACGAGGATCTTGGTCAAATCAAGCTTGGTAATTTTATTTAAACTTCGGTAACTTTCAGTAAATTTAAGTAAGCCCTCGCTACGGCGTTTTATGGTATCGATGCCTAATTCTAAATCTTCCAGCTGGCTGCTAACAGGGCTATTTGCGATCTCAGGGCTTTGCAGGCGGTTTTTTAACGTATCAGCAAGCGACGATATTGGCGCGACAGAGTTCATGATCTCATGCGTCATTACGTTCAAAAGCTTTTGCCAGGCCTTTGATTCAGTTTCATCCAGCGCTTCACTAACGTTTTGAAAGGCAATCAGCTTATATACCTTTTCTTCACTCCGCATAGCGCTGGCACTAACCAATATTTTTATCAGCTGTTGATTACGGGTAACCGTTAAGATCTTGCTATCACCAGGCTTAAGCTTCATTAGCTCATTGTAAAGTACTTCCTCGCGTTTTTCGAGTGAATGAATGGTTTTCAGATAGGGGACGCCGATCAGCTTTTTAAATGATTCATTGATCCAGCCGGTTTCGCCTGTTTCCAACTCGTAAGATAAAATACCAGTGTCAACCAGTTCAAGGATTTTTTGTAAGTATTGATACTGCGTTTCCCTTTCACGACTGATCAGCTTAAATGTGGTATTGATCTCGTTAAATCCCTTACGCAACGGCTTTAACTCATTGGGTGCCTTGCGGACATCAAAATGCCTTGAAAAATCGCGGTAGTGAATGGATTCAACAAATTGGCTTACCTCGTCCTGTGCTTTTTTCTGGAAACGGATCAGGTCGAGCACCTGGTAGCCGCAAAGTGGAAGTGTTATCACCAAAAACAACGGCGGGCCCTGTGTCACCAAATAGGATGAAACACATAACGTGATGAACATTAAAATAACACGCAGCACCAGCCGCCATTCGTAACGGTTAAATATCATATTTACTCAATCTGCGGTAAAGCGCCGTGCGGGTTAAACCAAGTTCTTTAGCTGCCCTGGTAATGTTACCATTATGTTTCTCGATAACCCGTAAGATGGCATTTTTTTCCAGGGTGCTTAATTGGATATTATCATCGTCAATTATTGTTTCACCGGGAGTTTCAAGAATTGAAAATATCAGGTCATCTGGTCGCAGGATATGATCGTCGGCCATGATTACGGCGCGTTCAATGGTATATTGCAGCTCCCGAACGTTGCCGGGATAATTGTATGATTTTAACTTCTGAACGGCTGCGGCATCAAAATCAACCGATGGCTTTAAATATTTGCCTGCGTAAAGCTTCGCAAAATGGCGGGCTATAATTACAATATCATCATTACGTTTGCGTAGCGGTGGCATATTAATTTCCACGGTATTGATACGATAGATCAAATCCTTACGGAAGCGGTTTTCATTTGCCAGTTCAGATAAAGGAAGATTGGTAGCACAGATCAAACGGATATCAATATCGACGGCCTTGTTTGTCCCCAAACGGGTAACCTGCCTGTTTTGCAATACGGTTAATAGCTTGGCCTGCTGCTGTAATGAGATGTTTCCAATTTCATCCAAAAACAAAGTACCGCCCTGGGCATCTTCAAAACGGCCGGAGCGGTCTTCGCGGGCATCAGTATAAGCTCCTTTTTTATGCCCAAACAGCTCGCTCTCAAACAATGTATCGGTAAGCGCACCAACATCCACCTTTATAAATGGCTTATCGGCACGTAACGATCTTTCGTGGATAGCCTTCGCCATCAAATCCTTACCGGTTCCGTTCTCACCCAAAAGCAATATATTGGCATCGGTAGGGGCAATTTTATTCACTTTGTGAAAAATGTCCTGCATTACTTCCGAGTCACCAAGTATCGAGGTGTCGCCGGTCGAGCTTTTTCCGCTTGATTTAACTGTTTTAACGCCTTCCTTTTTATCAAGAAGATCTTTTATGGTATCAATCAGCTTTTCGTTATGCCATGGCTTCACGATGAAGTCGTTCGCGCCTTCCTTTAATGAACGTACGGCAAGGTCTATATCACCATAGGCGGTTATCATGATTACACAAACAGCCGGCTTCCACTCCTTGATCTTACGCAGCCAGTATAAACCTTCGTTGCCGGTATTTATGGCGCTGTTAAAGTTCATGTCAAGCAAAACAAGATCAACCTGGTTACGCTGCAGCAACCAGTTCAAGTTTTCCGGATTCTTTTCGGTTATAATTTCCTGCGCCTCGGTTTTAAGCAACAGCTTAACGGCCGTAAGCACGTCAGGATCATCATCAACAATTAAAACGGTTGCTTTTTTTAGTATCATTCTTTATAAATTCATGGTTGATAGTTCATGGTTCATAAATGACCATGCTCACATTCACCAATTATACCATATTTATTATTTTATTCGGCAAATCTTTATAATTTTAATAGAAGTTTATAGCTATCCTGCAATTTGCATCGCTTATCTTAATATTACGGCTTCAAATAACTGAACATACCACATGTCACCCGGTATCAATTTCTATGCTAAATCACCGAAATTCATAATTATTAAACATAAATCATTAACTATGAACTATGAACCATGATCTATAGACAAATCACCCCAGTATAAATTAAAATAGCACCAATTTGTATTGTATCATAACCGTACACTTGCTGTAACAGAAGCGTACGCATCAAATTGTGATATTGGCTTTAATTGGCTGAAAAACAGTTGTTTAATTTGTGGCATATCTTTTTGTAACTAATAACAAAATATAAAATAATTTACAGTGGACAGAGTAATTGAAAAAAAGACCTGGAATACCAAACGGATACTAACTATTGCCGGCATAACAGGCATTGTATTACTAATTGGAGGAAGCATTTATTTTACATCAGGCAAAAGCAAGCTTGATGTTGATACAGAACGCATAACTATAAGTGAAGTTAAAAAAGGCCCGTTCCAGGAGTTCATTCCTGTTAATGGCGTGGTGATGCCGCTTACTACTATTTATCTTGATGCATCCGACGGCGGCCGGGTAGAGGAAAAATATGCTGATGACGGCGCTGTATTGAAAAAAGGTGATCCGATTTTAAGAATGTCTAATACCGATCTTGAACTAAATTTAGCTACCCAGGAAACTAACGTATATGCCCAGCAAATCCAGATGCAGATCTCACACACCCAGATGCAGTCGGCAACTATTAATAAGTTGAACAATATGGCTGATGTGGACATAGCTTTTAAAGAAGCTGAAAGAATATATAAGGTGGACAAAGACCTTTATGCTAAAAAGGCAATTGGTTCACAGGAATTTCAAACCGCTCAAAATCAATATCAGTATCAGTTGAGCCGTAAAAGATTAGCAACCCAGATATTAACACAGGACACCACAATGGTTAAACAACAGGACAGCCAGACAAAAGAGCAAATTGCTCAAATGAAAGCCGCGCTTGATATGATGCGTAAAAAAGTTGACCTCCTTACGTTAAGGGCGCCGCGTGATGGCCAATTAACCAACTTTGATGCGGAAATAGGACAAAATAAAAATAAAGGGGAACATTTGGGACAACTCGACGTCTTATCAGGTTTTAAGGTAAGAGTTGGAATTGAAGAGCACTATTTATCACGCATTTTTACTGGTTTAAAGGGCCACTTTGATTTTGCAGGTAAAACATATAACCTGGTGATTAAAAAGGTGTTCTCGAACGTTGTGAACGGACAGTTTAATGTTGATATGGCATTTATAGGCGAAACACCCGCTGGCATAAGGAAAGGACAAACCTTGCAGGTATACCTTAACTTAAGCGAGCAAACAACCGCGTTATTATTACCAAGGGGAGGATTTTTCCAGCAAACCGGTGGCAACTGGATCTTTAAAGTGAGTGAAGATGGCAAAAAGGCTTATAAGGTTGACATACAGATAAACCGCCAGAGCCCTGATTACTTTGAGTTAACTTCCGGTTTGAAGGAAGGCGATAAGGTAATTACGTCAAGCTACGAAACGTATGGAGACATACAAGAGTTGATACTCAAGAAGTGACGGAGGTAGAGACTAGAGACAGGAGATTAGAGCTTAGGAAAAAACAAGAATAAAGGCAATTAATTAATTTAAGCTACATAAAATCAAATTTAAACTTATATGAACAAGACTGAAGTAAGTGAGAGCACTATGATAAAAATCACCGACCTGGAGAAGTTTTATCGTACTGAAGAAGTGGAGACAATCGCTTTGAACAAACTCTCAATCGAAATTAAAACCGGCGAGTTTGTTGCCATCATGGGTCCGTCTGGATGCGGCAAATCCACTTTGCTGAATATCCTGGGTATGCTGGATGATCCGGATGAGGGCAGCTATGTATTCAACGGCATTGAGGTGGCACATTTTACCGAGCGTAAAAGAGCTGACCTGCGTAAGCACAACATCGGCTTCGTATTCCAAAGCTTTAATCTTATCGACGAATTAACAGTGTTTGAAAACGTTGAGCTTCCGTTGATCTACACCGGCGTTCCATCGTCTGAACGGGTAAAAAGGGTAGAAGAGGTGCTTGACAAAATGCAGATCATGCACCGCCGTAACCACTATCCACAGCAATTATCAGGTGGTCAGCAACAACGTGTGGCTATTGCCCGTGCAGTTGTTAACAAGCCTAAATTGATTCTTGCGGATGAGCCCACTGGTAACCTGGACTCAAGCAACGGTAACGACGTTATGGAGTTGTTAACAGACCTTAACGAACAAGGAACAACCATCATCATGGTAACACACTCTGAGCATGATGCCCGTTACAGCCACCGCATCATCCGCTTACTGGATGGTCAGAGCGTGATGGAAAATATTATGATATAAGGCAGTTCATAGCCTATAGTTCATGGTTAGTGGTTTGATAGTTCGCTCTAAGAGCTGTTTAACTCCAAAAACCACTGAACCAATTGAACTACCGAAAAAGAAAGTTTATATAAGTTAATAAAGTGCCTCTGCTATCCCCTCCGAAAAGGAGGGGTAGCTTGAGTGTTGCCCGGATTCTGCATCTGGATATAAATATAAGTGCTTAAAAATGAATTAAATAATTCAAAAATACGGCATCAATGCTACAAATAAATCTGATCAATTTAACACGTAGATTATGTTTAGGAATTATATAAAAATTGCATTTCGTAACCTAAAAAAAGACAGGCAATTCACGTTTTTAAACGTCATTGGGCTTTCTGCCGGAATAGCCTGTACCTTGTTAATTTACCTTTGGGTACATGACGAGATGAGTTATGATAAGTTCTTCGCCAACGACAATCGTCTATACCAGGTAATTGAACATCGCAAAAGCGCAGATTTCGATGCCTTATCTGATGAATCATCGGGCCTTATCAGTCAGTCGCTTTTGCTTCAGCAGCCTGAAGTTGAATACGCATCGCCGGTTGCCCCGGCAGGATGGTGGCAGAAATTTACCCTAACCGCATCCGATAAAAATATTAAAGCCTCCGGCGAGTATGCCGGTAAAGATTATTTTAATGTATTCTCCTTTAAAATGATCAAAGGCGACCGAAATAATACCCTCGTTGCTAAAAATTCCATTGTTATTTCAGATGAGCTGGCAAAGAAGTTATTCAACACCACGGAGAATGTTATTGGAAAAGCCGTCAAGATAAGTCATGACAAAGACTTTTTTGTGTCCGGGATTTTCGAAAAGCCTTCACATTCGTCACAACAATTTGATTTCGTTCTTTCTTTTGATTACCTGGCCGATTCGCAAAGCTGGGTGAAATCATGGAATGCAAGCGGCCCTCATAATTATATTTTGTTAAAACCAGGCACCGATATTGATGCCTTCAATCATAACATCGCTTCTTTAATCACTAAAAACAGCGGCGATACCACACGGACACTGCTTGTTTCAAAGTTTTCCGAAAGTTACCTCCACAGTTCATTTGACCATGGCTCGAGAGTAGGCGGTAGAGGCGAATATGTAAAGCTATTTTCGCTTGTTGCGATATTCATACTCGTCATAGCCTGTATCAATTTCATGAACCTCTCAACCGCCAAAGCTTCAGGCAGGATGAAGGAAGTTGGTATTAAAAAAGTAGTGGGTGCTGAACGCAGCCAGTTGATCATTCAGTTTCTGTCTGAATCATTGTTGATGGCTTTGTTTACCACTATACTTGCCGTAGGAGCCGCATGGCTTCTGTTACCGCAATTTAACCAGCTCACCGGCAAGGATATAGCGTTAAAATTCGACAGTACCCTTATCATTACGCTTACCTGCATTATGTTATTCACCGGTTTAGTTTCCGGAAGTTACCCGGCATTGTATCTTTCAAAGTTTAATCCTTTAGCTATTTTAAAAGGGAAGCTTCAAACTTCATTTTCAGAACTTGTAGCCCGCAAGGGATTAGTTGTTTTTCAATTCACACTTTCTGCTATGCTGATTGTTGCCGTGCTGGTTGTTTACCGCCAGATCAAATATATTCAATCCAGCCCTATTGGCTATAATAAGGACAATATATTAAGAATAGATTCTGACGGCAGGCTTTCAGGGAACGAAGATGATTTTGCTGCTGAACTACGAAATATCCCGGGCGTTGTGAACGCCAGCTTCACCCAGCATAACCTTGTCGGTCATAATTTTGCCACTGGTGGTTTAAGCTGGGATGGCAATGTTGATGCGGATCGATCCGTTTACTTTGAAGGTTTTTTTGGGGGATACAATTTCGCCGAAACCATGGGCATGCATATGGTTGCGGGCCGGTCGTTTTCAAAAAACTATGGTGCTGATAGTAACAAGATCATCCTTAACGAAACTGCCATAAGTGCTATGCATTTAAAGAATCCGGTAGGGAAGATCGTCAGAATGGGAAACAGGAGCCTGCAGATCATCGGTGTGGTTAAGGATTTCCATTTTGAATCGATGCACGAAGTTGTAAAACCATCATTCATGACCCTTGCAACCGGCACCGATCCCCATTATAAAATGGTGATCCGGCTTAAGAACGATCACCAAAGTGAAACCATAGCCCAGATCAGGAAATTATATGAATCCTTTAATCCCGGTTTTCCATTTACCTATAATTTTTTAGACGAATCATACCAGCAGCAATACGAAACAGAAGTGCGGGTTTCGCTGCTTTCAGAATATTTCTCTGCTCTAGCCATTCTTATTTCATGCCTTGGCTTATTTGGCCTGGTGGCATTCACAGCACAAAGAAGGCAAAAAGAAATCGGGATTCGCAAGGTTGTTGGTGCATCGGTAAACAGCATAACAGTAATGTTGACAAAAGACTTCTTGAAACTCGTATTTATCGCCGTGTTAATAGCATTCCCGATATCGTGGTATTTTATGAGCAAATGGCTGAATAGTTTTGCCTACCGCATTAATATAGGGCCAGGCATTTTCATTATTGCATGTACATCAATCATATTTATAACTATACTAACAGTAGGTTTCCAGGCAGTTAAGGGCGCACTGGCGAATCCGGTGAAAAGCTTGCGTTCGGAGTGATTAGAGGCTAGAGATCAGAGATTAATGAAAGTTTGAAGACGTATCAACAACCAATACCATGATAAAAAATTACCTTAAAACAGCTTACAGATCCCTTTTGAAAAATAAGGGATTTACCCTTTTAAATGTGCTGGGTTTATCGGTGGGCCTGGCAACTTGTTTGCTCATTGTATTTTATGTGGTAGATGAGTTAAGTTATGATCGATATAATACCAAAGCCGACCGGATTTATCGCATCACTGAAGATGTAAAACTAAATGGAAATGCTCAAACAGCAGCAACAACTGAGGCACCGTTACTGGCGGCTTTGAATAGTTACCCTGAAATACAAAAATCGACCCGATTGATCGATGCAGGTGGCCTTTTTTGGTCGGCTTCGAAATTTTACATTAAGAAGGGTAACGATAACATCAGAGAGAAAAATGTTGTATTTTCCGAAAGCAGCCTGTTCGACGTGTTTACATTGCCCATGATCGACGGTAGCCCATCGACAGCATTAACTGAGCCACACTCCGCAGTAATTACCGAAAGCACCGCAAGAAAATACTTCAACAAAGTAAATGTAGTAGGGCAAGTCCTGACGATTAATGATACGAGCGCTTATAAAATTACCGGGGTAATAAAAGACCTCCCAGCTCAATCACACTTTAATTACGATTTCTTTTTGTCGTTTTCTACGCTTCCTGAAAGCAAGGTTAATGGATGGGGCTACAGTGGCATGCATAATTACATATTGCTCAAGAAAGGCGCAAATACTAACAGCCTTGCAGCTGAAATTCAAAAAATCGTTATAAAAAACTCATTTTCACCATCAAGCTGGAATACAGGCGGCAATCATTTAAAGGTATTACTTACCCCGCTGCTTGATATTCACCTGCGGTCCGATAGTCAGTACGAGCTTTCTAAAAATGGCAGTATGCAGTATGTATACATATTTTCGGTGATAGCCATTTTTATCTTGCTGATAGCCTGTGTAAATTTCATGAACCTTTCAACAGCGCGTTCATCAAACCGTGCAAAAGAAGTTGGTGTTCGTAAAGTGTTAGGTTCGGCACGCAAATATCTTGTGGCACAATTTTTAACTGAGTCGATACTCGTAACGCTGGTTTCCACCATCATAGCACTTGTGTTGGCTTATGCTTTATTGCCATTATTTAATCAAATGGCGGGGAAGCAGTTGGCGTTTACCATGCAGTCACTGACATGGCTGGTGCCGTCGCTAATCGTTATTGTGCTGATAATTGGTTTTCTTGCTGGATCGTACCCGGCATTTTTCTTGTCCGCATTTCAACCTATTGATGTACTTAAGGGAAAAATTGCAACCGGCTTTAAAGGTGGATTTCTTCGCAGCTTTTTGGTCGTTTTTCAATTTTCTATCTCTATATTTTTAATTATCGGCACGCTGGTTATTTACAATCAGCTGAACTACATTCACAATAAAAACCTTGGCTTCGACCGTAACCAGGTATTGGTGATTAAAAACACCACCTCGCTTGGCAACAAGGTTAAGGTTTTAAAAGAAGAGTTTAAGCAATTGCCCGGTGTTGTAAGTGCTACCATGTCGGCTTACACCCCAACAGGCGAGGACAGGTTAAAAACAGGCTTATTCCCAAATCCTGTTATCGACATAAAACAAGACGTACTTACCGAATTCTGGCCTGTTGATGAAGATTATATCAAAACAATGGGAATTAAAATGGTAGCGGGCCGCAACTTCTCAAAGGATATGGCAACTGATACTGCCGCCGTTATCGTTAATGAAGCGTTTGTTAAAAGATTTGGTCAGAGGGATCCTATCAACAAAAATGTTTACAGGTTTAGCTATGGCCGTCAGCAATTCCACATCATCGGCATCATGAAAGATTTTAATTTTGAGTCTCTTAAATCCCAGGTACTACCGGTTGTTTTATCATACGGTAATGACAACGGCGCATTAAGTATACGGATCCATACCTCAAATCTTACTGCATTAATAGCACAGGTGGAAAATAAATGGAAATCGGTATCACCGGGGCAGCAATTTTCCTATTCTTTTATGGATCAGGAATTCGATGCAAACTACCGTACAGAACAGCGAATCGGTACCATATTTATTTCATTTACCTCGTTGGCTATCGCTATTGCCTGCCTTGGATTATTTGGCCTTGCTGCGTACGCTGCTGAACAACGCAACAAAGAGATCGGCATTCGCAAGGTATTAGGCGCGAGTGTGTCGACAATTGTCAGTATGCTTTCCATGGATTTTATAAAGCTGGTGCTTATTTCTATTTGTATTGCAACCCCACTGGCCTGGTTTGCTATGCAAAAATGGTTACAGGATTTTGCTTACCGTACAACTATCCAGTGGTATATTTTAGCAATAGCAGGCGCAGGAGCTGTGTTAATAGCATTTGTAACGATAAGTTTTCAATCGATAAAGGCAGCACTGAATAACCCGGTAACGAGTTTGAAGAGTGAGTAGGCAGTTGGCAGTGAGCGGTAAAAAATATCTACAGTTAGCTACCATTGAACTAATGAACAATTGAACTAATAAACCAACTAATGATATTTAACTACATAAAAATTGCATGGCGCAACCTGGTTAAACAAAAACTGTTTAGCGTGATCAACATCTCCGGCTTAGCTGTCGGACTTGCTGTTTGTATGATGATCATGTTGTACGTGGCACATGAAACGAGTTACGACCGTTTTCACACAAATGCCGACCGCATCTTTAATCCGCATGCTTCTTTTAAGTTTGGCGGGAACACCATGAATATGGCTTTTATGAGCTACGAAGCTGGTTCTATCATCAAACAAAAACAACCGGCTGTAAAGGATTATATGCGCACAATGGCATATTTTAAGCCGGTAATTGCAAGCACCCCGGAATCGCCTGATAAAAAGTTTTCGGAAAAAAACCTGCTTTTTGCTGATGCGAGTTTCTTTAAGTTCTTTTCATTTAAGCTATTATCCGGCAGTGCAGATAACGTGCTTGATAAACCATTTACCGTGGTATTGTCGCGTGATATGGCTACCAAGTATTTTGGGAATGAAAATCCAATCGGCAAAACCATCACCTTAAAAACCGACAGCGCGTTTACTTATCTAGTTACCGGAATCGCGGAAAACGCACCATCAAATTCATCTATTGAGTTCAACTTTGTATCCTCCAATTTGAGCCTGCTAAAAATGAAGGAGGCTTCAAACTATGTAGGTTCAAAGGACATCAGCTTTGGTAATTTCGGCATCTACCTGTTGTTAAATCACGCTGCCGACAGCTCATCATTGAGGCGCAACCTTGATTTGATGGCAAAAAAGGAAAGCACATTTGAAGATGTGCATTATTCGCTTTCTTCGATAACTGACACTCACCTTAAAAATAATTTCGGCGACTGGTCAAACACCAAATACCTGAAGATATTTCCTTTGGTTGCTGTATTGATCCTGCTGCTTGCTTTGGTAAACTATATGAGCCTTTCAACTGCAAGGGCGACGCTCAGGGCCAAGGAAGTTGGCGTACGTAAAGTGTCAGGCGCGAGCCGGAAGACCATCGCTACCCAGTTTTATGTGGAATCAGCATTGTTCGCTATTTTATCATTTGTAATTGGTTACCTGTTATGTTATTCCTTTAAACCATGGTTTTTAAATGTATTGCAGTTAAAAATCGATAATTCGTTTTTGTATAGTCCCCAAGTTTTAATCCTGTTGGGCGTTTTGCTGGTGATAACAATTGTAGTTGCCGGTAGCTACCCGTCACTGGTGCTTTCAGCATTTAGCCCGGTAGTTACGCTAAAGGGTAAAATGAGCAAGAAGGCCGGCGGGGTTACCGTGCGTAAAGTGTTTACCACTTTGCAGTTCACCATATCGGTGGTGCTTATTATCTGTGGGATTGTTATCGACCGGCAATTGTATTTCTTCCGTCACGCCGATATCGGCGTCAATCGCGAAAATGTGATCATGATCCCGGTAGGCAATAGCTTTGGCACCAATTATCCAGCATTTAAAAAAGATATCCAGGAACTGGCTGGTGTGGAAAACACTGCTACGTCACGGTATGGAATGTTTGGGGGGTATGATTCGTATTCCATAAATGGAAAGGTAAAAGGCCAGGAAACAATGTTACCCGCTTTATCTGTTGATAATAATTTTGTAAACACACTCGACTTGAAATGGAAGATAGCCCCGGGTTTCGTTGACCAAAACAGTAAAATCGGCCAGGTAGTGATAAACGAACAGACTATTGGAAAACTCCATTTACCAATAAATCCGGTTGGAACATACCTTGAATCAGGTGATCAAAAATATAAAATCATAGGCGTACTGAAGGATTTTAACTACAGTTCGATGAGTTCGGAAATTTCTCCGCTTGGGCTTTTTATAGCTTCGGATAAATCACCGTTTTGGGGTAAGGTTGGTTGTAATTTGTTTGCACGGATCAAGCCGCATACCAATTTACCCACCCTGCTAAATAAAATGCAGGGCATCTATAAAAAATACGACCAGGATGCACCATTCAATTACACATTTATGGATGATGCATTTAACGCGCAATATAAAGCCGAAGATCGTTTGGCTTCTATTTTCAGCGTATTTACCTATATAACCATTATACTGGCTACGCTGGGCTTATTCGGACTTGCCGCATTCACCATCGAGCAACGCACCAAAGAAATTGGCGTGCGCAAGGTTTTAGGCGCAAGCCTGGCTTCAATAAATGCTCTATTATCAGTAGACTTTTTAAAGCTGGTGGTGCTGGCGATAATTATAGCCTCACCAATTGCTTGGTGGGCAATGTATAACTGGCTGCAGGGCTTTGCATACCGCATTAATATTTCCTGGTGGATGTTTGCAGCGGCAGGTTTTGTAGCAATTATTACCGCGGTTGTAACCGTAAGCTATCATGCTATAAAGGCAGGGATTGCCAATCCGGTACATAGCCTGCGTTCCGAGTGATTAGAGATCAGAGACTAGAGATTAGTCAAAACGGCACCAATGAACTAGTGAACAAATGAACCAATAAACTGGCAAATGATACGGATTTACATAAAAACCATGTGGCGCAGCCTGAGTAAAAACCGGGGCTACAGCTTTTTAAACATAGGCGGACTGGCAATAGGCATAGCCTGTGCATCGCTTATTTTTTTGTGGGTGGAGGATGAAGTTGGGTTCGACTCGGTGAACCTGAAGAAGGACAGGCTTTACATAGTAGAGGAAAACCAGAAATATGACACCTATGTGTTTACTGAAAGTTCGACGCCTGGCTTAATGGGGCCAACAATGAAAGCCGAACTGCCCGGCGTGGCTAACACAGCCCGCGCAACCGAAGGGAATACTACCTTGTTATTTTCACGCGGGGATAAATCTGTTTTTGCGGCAGGGCGATATGCCGACCCGTCTATATTCAGCATGTTTACTATGCCTTTTGTGCAGGGCAACCCAGCTTCCGCGTTCAGGCAATTACGGTCGGTGGTTATTACTGAATCTGCAGCGAAGAAATTTTTCGGCAATGAAAAACTGGTGCTTGGTAAAAGTATTAAGATTGATAATAAGCAGAATTATATAGTGACCGGTGTTATAAAGGATTTTCCACCAAATACATCGGTTGCAGGCGAATGGTTTATGCCATACAAGATCTATTACGACCAAAGTCCGTGGTTAAAAGAATGGGGTAACCAATCGACCAATACTTATGTTGAATTAAAGCCCGGAGTTGATCCGCAGACGGTTAATAAACAGCTGTTCAACTATATTCAGCAAAGATCGCCGCGCTCCCTTGGCCATGCCTTCCTTTTCGGAATGAAGGACTGGCATTTGTACGATGATTTTAAAGATGGTAAAATGACCGGCGGCGGGCAGATAGAAAATGTGCACATGTTCACGCTGATTGCCTGGATTATATTATTCATTGCCTGTATAAATTTCATGAACCTTGCCACTGCCCGCAGCGAAAAGCGCGCCCGCGAAGTAGGAGTGCGTAAAGTACTTGGCGCAGGTAAAAAACTGTTGATTTACCAATTCATATGCGAAGCGTTGTTCATGGCATTCGTTTCAGCTATAGCAGCTGTAATAATTGTCGCGTTAGTATTGCCTGCATTTAACCTGCTGGTACAAAAACAGCTTACACTTGGGCTAGGTAATCCTTATCATCTTTTGGGTTTGGTATTGATAACAGTGGCATGCGGCTTAATTGCCGGAAGCTATCCATCGTTGTACCTGTCATCCTTTAACCCGGTATCAGTATTAAAGGGGATCAAGTTAAAGGACAGTGGGGCTGCTTATGTTCGCAAAGGATTGGTAGTACTTCAATTTACTGCATCTATTGTATTAATTATCAGTACGATAATTGTCTATCAGCAAATTCAGGATGTGAAAGACCGGCAATTGGGTTTTAATAAAAACAACCTGATAGAGATGGATTTGCAGGGCGATATGGCTAAAAACTTCAACCCGATTCAGCATGAACTATTAGGGACGGGCTATGTTTCTAACGTCGCTGTTGCCGATCACGCCATTATTTACGGGGGAAACAACACCTCAGGACTTACATGGGACGGTAAGCCTGCCGGATCGCAGGTGCTGATCTCACAACGTTATGTAAGCCCTGATTTTTTTGAAACATCAGGACTCAAAGTAATTGAGGGCCGCAGCCTGACCATCGGGGATACCGCGAAGCCGCTTCGCACGGTAATCACTGCTTCGCTTGCAAAATTAATGGGTAAGGGAAGTGCTATAGGTAAGAAGATGCACGCTGAAAATGATACCGTAAGCGCCACTGTAGTTGGCGTAGTAAACGATTATGTTTATGGCAATATGTATGGACATCCGGATCCGGTGATGTTTTGGAGCGCAACACCGCAAAATTCGACGGTAATGTATGTACGCCTGAAATCTTCAGATGCCTATGAAAAGTCACTTGCAAGTATCCAGAATGTTTTAAAGAAATATAATCCCGCCTATCCTTTCGATTACCGTTTTGTTGACGATCAATTTAACCGGATGTTCCAATCGGAAATGTTGGTAAGCAAGCTATCCAGGGTATTTGCCGCGCTTGCGATTGTAATCTCATGTCTTGGTCTGTTTGGATTAGCAGCCTATACCGCTGAAAGAAGAACAAAAGAGATCGGCATCCGCAAGGTGTTGGGCGCGAGTGTGCCTGGGCTGGCAAGCCTGCTTTCAATGGAATTTTTACAACTGGTGATACTATCTTGCCTGCTAGCCTTTCCAACAGCCTATTGGGCTATGACAAACTGGCTAAAAACGTACCAATACCGCATCGGGATTAACTGGTGGGTGTTTGCCATTGCAGGTTTAACTGCCGTAATAATTGCAGTTGCCACTATAAGCTTTCAATCGGTTAAAGCCGCGTTGGCAAATCCGGTGAAGAGCCTGCGTTCCGAGTGATCAGAGACTAGAGATCAGTTGAAATAAAAATAAAGCTGAATGATAGGTCATCAGGCAGACCAATGAACTAATAAACAATTGAACTAATGAGCTAACCATGATAAAGAACTATTTTAAAATCGCCTTCAGGAACCTTTGGAGACATAAAAGTTTCTCACTGATAAATATTGTAGGGCTCGCTGTTGGGATGACGGCTTGCTTCCTGATTTTTATGTACGTACGGTTTGAATTGAGCTACGATAAGTTTAACCAAAACTTCAGCCAAATCCACAGACTGAATACGGATATCAAAGCGCCCAACGAAGTGCTTCACTGGAGCAGCGCATCACCGCCGATGGGCCCAACATTGCAGGCTGATTTCCCCGAGGTAAAAGCAAATGCCCGCGTTTTTGGCGCCGGCTTTTTGGTGGAAAGCAACAATCATAAATTCCAGGAAAATAACCTGGCATTTACCGATCCGGCGTTACTTAAGATCTTTACGTTCCCTTTTATCCATGGCAATCCGGCAACTGCGCTTAAAGATCCCTTCAGCGTTGTTATGACAGAAACATCTGCTAAAAAATACTTCGGTGGCACCGATATAGTTGGTAAAACGCTGAAGATGAACGGCAAACAACTGGTTACAATTACCGGTGTAATGCAGGACGTTCCGCTGAACTCTCACTTCACTTTCGATATGCTGATCTCTTCTTCAACAATGGAGAAAATGAAGCTGATTGATATGAATGAATGGGGTAATTTTAGCAACGCTACTTATCTCTTGCTTCCCGAAGGATATGACGGCCTTAAGCTACAAGCCAAGCTTCCCGGCTTCTTGAGAAAACACATCAGCGAAGACAAGCGCAGGAAAGGGTATAACTATGAGTTATTTATCGAGCCTTTAAAGAATGTATATATGGACACCTTCTACGGGGCACCCATAAACGGAAATTTACGCAATGTATATGTGTTCTCAATTGTAGCTATATTTATTTTGCTGATCGCTTGTATCAATTTTGTGAACCTTACCACTGCCCGTTCAACAGAAAGAGCAAAGGAGGTAGGCATCCGTAAGGTCATTGGCGCCGGTAAAAATCAGCTTACTACCCAATTTTTAGGCGAATCGATCATTATTTCGATGATCGCTTTTGTTGTTTCGGTGTTGCTGAGTATGTTGTTATTGCCGTTATTTAATCAACTGGCAGGCAAGATCATCAGTCATAATATAATTGAGCATGGGTACATCTTCATCCTGTTTGCTATTGCTGTCGCGATCGGTTTTCTAGCGGGTATTTATCCGGCGCTGGTACTTACCAACTTTAAAATAACTACGATACTTAAGGGCCGGTTTACTTCCTCTGTAAAAGGCATCTTTTTAAGAAAGGGGCTGGTTGTTGTTCAGTTTACTATTTCGATAGTATTGATTGTAGGCACCATTATCGTCTATAACCAGCTGAATTTCATGCGGAACCAGTCGCTTGGCTTTAGGACAGATCAAATGCTGGTGCTTGATTTTAGCGGAGATTCAACGGTGCAGGCGATGAGTGAAAGTTTGAAACATGAATTTACGCAGGTTCCGGGAGTGCTTTCCGCATCGGGGTCGGGGACAACTCCGGGCAATGGCAACAGCGTGGCTTATTCAGAAATTGAAAGCAGGAATGGTAGCCTGGTGCCAATGAATATGAATTTGTATGATGTTGACTTCGATTTCATCCCGCAATACGGCATGAAAATAGTTGCCGGAAGGGCATTTTCAAGAGATTTTGCAACGGACTCAACCAAATCATTTGTAGTTAATGAAACCACCGTTAAAAACCTGGGCTATACCTCCGCAAAGGATGCAGTAGGTAAAACGTTTAATCAATGGGGGCGAAAAGGAATCATTATCGGGGTGGTTCAGGATTTTCACTTTGAATCACTACAACAAAATGTAAAGCCACTGAATCTCCGCATAAATCCGCATAACCTGGGTGTATTTACACTGAAAATAAAGGGTGGAGATATTCCGAATACTTTAAAAGCAGTTGAAGCCAAGTGGAAAGTGCTTATTCCCCAACGTCCATACTCTTATTATTTTCTCGATCAAAACTTTAATAAACAATATGCTACTGAAGATAGGTTTGGTAAACTGTTTATGTATTTCGCCGTGCTGGCCATCATGATCTCGTGTCTTGGTCTATTGGGCCTGGCGTCATACAGTACGTTACAGCGCACCCGCGAAATTGGGATCAGGAAAGTATTGGGGGCTACAGTGCCAGGTATAGTAAATATGCTCTCAAAGGAGTTTTTATGGCTGGTGGGTATTGCTGCTTTAATTGCGTTCCCGTTGGCATGGTTGGGAATGCACAGTTGGCTGAAGGATTTTGCCTATAAAATAAACATCGCGTGGTGGGTGTTTGCTGTGGCAGGTATACTGGCAATGATGATTGCGATCACTACTGTGGCCTTCCAGGCTATAAGAGCCGCATTGGCAAACCCGGTAAAAAGCTTACGAAGCGAATAGGGGTAAACGGTGAGTTAATTGTTTTAAAATAACTAACAAATTAACGTAAAACAGGTGCAACCTAATGAGTTAACAAGTCGTCTTATCCACAGCTGTTAAACATTGGGTTGACCTAAAACAAATCGCCATGATAAAAAACTATATTAAAACCGCTTTCCGCGGCCTGATGAAAAACAAGGGCTTCACATTTATCAATGTGTTTGGCCTTGCTTTGGGCCTGGCCACGTGCCTGCTTATTGTATTTTATGTGTTTGATGAATTAAGCTACGACAAGTTTAACACTAAAGCTGATCGCATTTTCCGGATCAACAATGAAATAAAATTCGGTGGTAATGAGGGCTCATATGCAGTCTCTCCACCACCTACGGCAGCTGCGTTAAAATCCGACTTTCCGGAGATTGAACACGTAGCGAGGTTTAGGGACAGAGGAGGCAACCAGGTAAAAAAGGGCAGCAAGAATATAGTTGAAGACCGCATGGTTTATGCCGATAATTCAATATTCGATATTTTTACCCTGCCCTTCGTCGACGGCAGCAAATCGAACGCCTTAACAGATCCGCACACGGTTGTAATAACCGAGAAAATGGCGCTGAAGTACTTCGATCGAACCAACGTGGTTGGGCAAACGCTTACCTTTAATGACACATCGCTTTATAAAGTAACCGGGGTTATTAAAGAGCTACCCAAACAATCCCACTTCCATTTCGACTTTTTTATATCAATGCCTACACTGAATGAGAGTAAGGAAGATAACTGGTTCAGTGCTAACTTCAATACCTATATTTTACTTAAAGACGGGGCCGATGTGAAAAGGTTATCCGCAAAACTGCCCGGGTTTATCCGAAAACATGCGGGGCCGCAACTGCAGCGCATCATCCATTTATCGTTTGATAAACTCGAGCAAAGCGGTAATTATTTCAGGTTTACTTTGACCCCGTTAACCGACATTCACCTGCATTCTGTGAGCGTTGCAGAACTGGAAGCCAATAGTGACATTAAATATGTCTACATCTTTTCGGCAGTTGCCATATTGATCCTGTTGATCGCGTGTGTTAATTTCATGAACCTGTCTACAGCACGATCATCAAACCGGGCACGCGAGGTTGGTGTGCGTAAGGTATTGGGCTCCCCACGTAAACACCTGATCGCACAATTTTTAACCGAATCAATCCTGGTCACTTTATTCGCAACCCTAATTGCATTGCTTGCCGCATGGCTGCTATTACCTGTGTTTAACAAAATGTCGGGTAAGGAACTGGTTGTAACCGGGCAGATACTATCATGGCTGTTGCCTGTTTTATTATTGATAATTGTAGTTATCGGATGTTTGGCGGGTTCATACCCGGCTTTATACCTGTCGGCGTTTCAGCCTATCGAAGTATTAAAAGGAAAAATTGCGGCCGGCTTTAAGGGTGGCGTTTTTCGCAGTGTATTGGTGGTATTTCAGTTCTGTATCTCTATTTTTCTCATCATCGGCACATTGGTTATTTATAACCAGCTTAAATATATTCAGAGCAAGGATTTAGGTTATAACCGCGACCATGTGATGATCGTGCGCAATGTATGGTCGCTGGGCAATTCGGCGAAGGCGTTTAAGCAAGAGGTACAAAAGTTGGCCGGTGTGCAAAATGCTTCACTTTCAGGGGCTTTGCCAACCGGCGGTTACGGAAACAGCTCAAGTTTATTTAAGGACCCGGTTATCGATCAAAAACGAGCCATCCTCGCACAGATCTGGCCCATTGATGAAGATTACCTGCCTACGCTGGGTATTAAAATGGTAGCCGGAAGAAATTTCTCGAAGGAAATGGTTACAGATACCGCCGCATTGGTAATTAATGAAGCAGCTGCAAAAATGCTCGGCTTTTCTGATCCGCTGAATCAGCCGCTCTACAAACCAATGGACAACGACGCAAAGGTGATGAAAAAATACACAATAGTTGGTGTAATGAAAAACTTCAACTACAGGTCATTAAAAGAAGACATAACGCCGTTAATATTTACGCTGGACGAGGATAGAGGTGCCGTAACTGTGCGTATCCGGTCAACAAATATCCCGGCTATAATTCAGCAGATAAAAAACAAATACAATTCATTCTCGCCAACACAAGAGTTCAATTACTCATTTATGGATGAGGACTTTGACGCCATTTACAGATCAGAACAACGTATAGGTACAATTTCGGTGGCGTTCACCTCGCTAGCAATCGTGATAGCCTGTTTAGGTTTATTCGGACTGGCTGCATATGCGGCCGAGCAGCGGATCAAGGAAATTGGTATCAGGAAGGTGCTTGGCGCCAATATTTCTACCATAGTAGGTATGTTGTCAAAGGATTTTATTATGCTGGTACTGTTAGCTATCGTACTAGCTACGCCTCTGGCGTTTTGGGCCATGCATAGTTGGCTACAGGGATTTGCATATCGACAGAATATACAATGGTGGGTGTTGGCTTTGGCCGGTGGTGGTGCAATTACAATTGCATTTGTTACCATCAGCTTTCAATCCATCAAAGCCGCGCTTACAAACCCGGTGAAGAGTCTGAAGAGCGAATGATAGTGATTAGAGGCTGGAGATTAGAGGTTAGATAAAATCTGCGCAGGTACCAATGAACTAGTGAACAATTGAACCAATGACATTATATCATGATTAAAAACTATTTCAAAACAGCCTGGCGCAACTTGCTTAGCAGTAAGTTTTATAGCGCGATAAACATTTTAGGGCTCACCATCGGCCTTACTGTAGGTTTGCTGGTATTGCTTTGGGTGAATGACGAGCTTAGCTACGATAAATTTAACACCAAAGCTGAACAGATCTACAAGGTGAATGCCCAGATAGGCACCGGCAGCAGTAAGCAGGTATGGGGTGGTGTGCAAAGCCCTATTGCGACATTTGCGTTGAAGGAAGTACCGGGAGTTGTAAATGCAGTGAGAATAACCGGCAATTGGAGGTATTCTTTTTTTAGGTATAATAATCGCCTATTGAACGAGGATGGGGGCGATATGCTTTTCGCCGATCCATCCTTGTTTAAGGTCTTTGATTACAAGCTGGTAAAGGGAAATGTAAATAATCCGTTTCCTACTGATAACTCCATTATCATAACAGAAAGTACCGCCAAACGGTATTTTGGGAATGATAACCCAATTGGTAAAACGTTGTTGGCCGACAACAGGGATAACTTTATTGTTAACGGAGTAATAGCCGATTTTCCTGGCAACTCCAGCATTAAATGCAATATCCTCTTCTCCATGAACATGAAGAAGAATGAGTACAATAAAGACGGTTATTGGAAATCAATGGATGCTGATTGGGGTGACTATTACCAGGCTACCTACTTACAATTGCAACCTGGTACTTCAACAAAAATAGTTGCCGACAAGCTAACCCAAATCCACATTAAAAACCAGGAAGGAACAAAACTATCTGATGGGCACTATCTTTTACAACCGCTAACCGAAACCCATCTGTATGCACCTGATGGCAGCTCTTCGGCAATGCAAACAGTAAGGGTATTTGCTATAGTTGCCATCCTGATCTTATTGATAGCTGCTATAAATTACATTAACTTGAGTACTGCACGCGCTATGCTTCGCTCAAAGGAGGTAAGCGTTCGTAAAATTATCGGCGCAGCCAGGTTGCAGCTGTTCAGCCAGTTTATTGTAGAAACGATATTATTCTTCGGCATATCGCTCGTTTTGGCTTTTATCCTGATTACCATTGCTATGCCGTTTTATAATACCCTGTCGGGCAAGAATATGCATTTCGATTTGTTGAGCGGGACGGTTTGGCAGGTTATTGGGGCAACAGTGGGGCTTACTTTGATTGCCTCAAGTATTTACCCCGCTTTACTGCTGTCATCTTTTAAACCGATCAACGCGCTCAAAGGCAAATTATCGATGGGAGTGGGGAACGTTGTTTTTAGAAAAATATTGGTTGTGTGCCAGTTTGCTTTTTCTGTGGGGTTGATTATCGGCACGCTGATAATCAATCGCCAGCTCACTTATATCCAAAATAAGGAATTAGGTTTCGATAAATCATTTGTGTTTTCGGTGCCTATGCACGACATGGAAAACCATTATGAAGCTGCAAAAGGCGAGCTGATGAACCAATCGGGTATTTATGGTGTAACCACCGGCGATAACAGTATTATCAGCATCGGCAATACAACGGGCGATACCGATTGGGACGGTAAGGAAAAAGACAGGCAATTTATGATCCACCCGATGGGCATCGATCAGGATTTTATAAAGTTCTTTAAGCTTAAACTGGATGGCGGTGCAGGTTTTGCGGGTGTTAAAGGAGACTCGGCACATTTCATATTAAACGAAACTGCAGTTCGTGATGCAGGAATTAAGAACCCTATCGGCAAACGGTTTAAGCTGCATCAAACGGATGGCATCATTATCGCCGTTATAAAAGATTTTCATTTTGCTTCGCTCAAGCAAAAAATTGAGCCTTTTATCTTTTACTACCAACCACATACCTGGCAGCTTTTGGTGAAAACAACGGGTAAAGATGCCCCTAAAGCGTTAAAGACAGTGGAAGCTGTTTGGAAAAGGTATAATCCAAACTATCCGTTCAGCTATACTTTTTTGGATCAGAGTTATGAAGAACTTTATAAGTCCGATGAGCGCAGTGGTACTTTGTTTAGCGTATTTGCGGGGATAGCCATCCTAATTTCGTGCCTTGGCCTGTTCGGCCTGGCAACGTATACAGCACAGGTAAAAGTTAAGGAAATAGGCATCCGTAAAGTATTGGGGGCAAGCATTGCAAATATTACAACAATGCTGTCAAAGGACTTTTTAACATTGATCATCCTCGCTATCGCGATAGCAACACCAATAGCCTGGTATGCCATGAATAACTGGTTACGGGCATTTGTATACCGTGCCACCATTCAATGGTGGACATTCGCCCTGGCCGGCGGGGCCGCTGTCTTAATAGCTTTGGCGACTATCAGCTTCCAGGCGATAAAAGCAGCATTGGCTAACCCGGTGAAAAGTCTGCGTTCGGAGTGATCAAAGACTAGAGATTAGTTAAAAAATCCTTGAGACAGATTCCGAATCTGGGAGGCACCAATGAACTAATAAACAAGTGAACTAATGAACCACCTATGGTAAGGAACTACATAAAAATAGCCTGGCGCAACCTGTTACGAAACAAGGTTAGCAGCATAATCAATATAAGTGGATTGGCTATTGGGATAGCTTCCGTTTTACTCATCGGGATGTATGTTAAGGATGAGTTGAGCTACGACCGTTTTTCTAAAGATGCCGACCATATTTTCCGGGTGAACCTGGATGGTAAAATGGGGAATGATCAATTTATTGCGGGTCATACACCGCCGCCTGCCGGTGCCGCATTAGTGAATAATTTCCCGGAAATAGAAAGCTACACGCGGATCTTTTTGCCCGGCGATGAAATCATCCACAATGAAAATGAGGTACAAAAGAAATACATCATAGAAAAACATTTGCTTGCAGTCGATTCTAATTTTGTGAAGTTCTTTGGCTATCCTTTGGTAGCTGGTGATGCATCCACTTGCTTAAAGGATATAAATTCTATTGTTTTAACACAAACGGCGGCTAAAAAGTATTTTGGCGATGTTTCACCTATAGGTAAAACGCTGGTGCTTGATGAATATCAGTCGCCATTTAAAGTAACGGCAATTTTGAAAGATCTGCCACAGCAATCGTCCTTACAGTTTGATATGCTCCAAAACACGGCAAGCATCCCACCGATCCAGCGAAAACTTTGGAGCTGGGTATGGCTGCAAATGGGCACGTACATTAAATTTAAACCCAATGCCGCTGTTGATGCACAAAGTATTGACAAGCTGGAAGCCAAACTCCCGGCAATGGTCGCTTTGCAGGCTGCCAGCGCTTTTAAACGGATTGGCCAGCCATGGGAAGAATTCAAGAAGAAAGGGGGTAAGTGGGATTTGAAATTACAACCTTTAACCGACCTACACCTATATTCCGCAAACGTAGGTACCCGTTACTTTGTACAGGGTGATATCAAATATGTCTACATATTTTCGGCCGTAGGGATCTTTATTATCCTGCTGGCCTGTGTAAATTTTATGAATTTATCGACAGCGCGCTCTGCAAAAAGGGCGAAGGAGGTAGGTATTCGCAAGGTGTTGGGCTCGGAACGTAAACAATTGATTCGCCAGTTTTTAGTTGAGGCTTTGATTTACAGCTTATTGGCAACTTTAATTGCAGTGCTTATTGTAATTCTTGCCTTACCTGCGTTTAACCAATTATCCGGCAAAATATTATCTGCCAACGTGTTCCTTGATCTAAGGACATGGCTGATCATCCTTTCGCTGATAGCTATGACAGGCTTGCTTGCAGGCAGCTATCCTGCTTTTTTTCTTACCTCATTTAAACCCGTTAGTATTTTAAAAGGTGCCGGAATATTAAAGGATTCGGCAGGAAGCTTTTTTACCCGTAATGTGCTTGTTGTTTTCCAGTTCACTGTTTCAACAGTACTGATCATCTGCACCATAGTAGTTTACAAACAACTGGTTTATAACCAGACAAAAGACCTCGGCTTTAATAAGGAAAACGTGATCATCCTGGCGAATGCTGAGCGATTTGGAAATAACGAGGAAAGCTTAAGGCAGGAGTTATTAAAACTGCCACAGGTTGCAGATGCCAGCATCTCAACCAGCTTACCCACAAAAAATTCATTTGGTGATACTTATGCTCCCGAAGCAAACCCCGGTAATGAAAACGGTGGCGAAAACAATATCATGCTTTCCTCTTTTATTGTTGATGATGCCTTCGTATCCACATTAAAACTAAAGATGATAAGCGGCAGGGCATTTTCAAAAAACTTTACAGATTCTGCCTCTGTAATTTTAAATGAAACGGCTGCAAAACAAATAGGATGGAAGGACCCAATCGGCAAAACCATGATCTACATGGGTAATAATAATCAAAAGTTTACCGTGGTTGGGGTAATCAAGGATTTTAATACCGAATCATTCCGGAGTGATATATCTCCTTTTGCGTTATTCTACAAAACATCAAAAACCTACCAAACCGGCGCATCATATATCACTGTTAGAATTAAACCCGGAAACTATAATACAACTATCGATCAAATCCAAAATCGCTGGAAGCTATTTTCTTCAGGTACACCGTTCGATTACAGTTTTATGGACGTAGAA
This sequence comes from Bacteroidota bacterium, assembly GCA_030775685.1. Taxonomy (GTDB): domain Bacteria; phylum Bacteroidota; class Bacteroidia; order Sphingobacteriales; family Sphingobacteriaceae; genus Mucilaginibacter. Next base: position 43,051 of record JALYIP010000078.1, on the reverse strand, counting down.
TTTGACGCCTTGTACCGTTCCGATCAAACAATGGGAAAAGTATTTTCAGTATTTACCTTTCTGTCACTGTTCATTGCTTGCCTGGGCTTGTTAGGCCTTGCCATTTATACCGCAGAACGCCGCACCAAGGAAATAGGCATAAGAAAGGTATTAGGTGCTTCAGTACAAAACGTTGTTTCCATGCTTTCTGTGGATTTTGTAAAGCTGATCGTTATTGCATCGCTAATCGCATTCCCGGTTGCCTGGTATGCCATGAATAAATGGTTGCAGGATTTTGCATTCAGAACTAACATTAGCTGGTGGGTCTTTATATTGGCCTCGGCATCAACTTTATGTGTAGCGCTTATTACAATTGGTTTTCAGTCGGTTAAAGCGGCGTTGAGTAATCCCGTTAAAAGCCTGAGAAGTGAATAAAAAGTTCCCTGTTGGCGGCGGGCAGTTTGCAGTAAAGGATATTTTTCCGCTAACGAAGGCTTAAATTTCAATTTTTTTCACCCACCGTGCAACTAATAATCCCTAAAAGGGGTCTTTATATCATAGTCTTTAAGTATGATAAAAAATTACATAAAAATAGCCTGGCGGAACTTGTGGAGAAACAAGTTCTTCTCTACAATTAACATCCTTGGCCTGGCGCTCGGGATGGCTTGCAGTATTTTGATAATCCTGTGGGTGCAGAACGAATTAAGTGTTGATTCGTTCCATAAAAATGGTGATCGGCTATACCAGGTTATTGAACGCCAATATTACGATCATAAAGTTGTAGGGCAATATTCCGTTCCCGGTGTGCTGGCTGAAGAAATGAAACATGCATTGCCGCAGGTTGAATATGCAGCAAATATGGCGTGGGAAAATCAAAATACATTTCGTGTTGGTGCCAAGATCATAAAATTGGAAGGAACATCTGCTGGTTCCGATTTCTTTAAAATATTCAGCTATCCGTTGTTGCAGGGAAATGCGGAAACAGCTTTAAACTCGCCGGTGAGCATTGCCATTTCAAGAAAAATGGCGGGCGAGTTTTTCGGCAGTCCGCAAGACGCCATTGGCAAGACTATTCGTTACGAAAACAAAAAGGATTTTAAAGTAACGGCCGTATTCGAAGACCTGCCGCATAACGTTTCGAACAAGTTTGAATTTTTAATCAACTGGTACAGCTTCCTGGAAGAAAATAGCTGGGCCAAGGATTGGGGTAATAACGGGCCGGTTGCCTATGTGCTTTTAAAGAAGGGAACAGATGCAAAACTGTTTAATAAAAAACTAACCCATTTTATAGATACTTACGACAAGGATCAAAGCGCTGCTTTCCGCGAACAATTAGGGATTCAAAAATTCGATGAAGTTTACTTGCACAGCACCTTTAAAGAGGGACAACCGACTGATGGGCGGATTGAGTATGTGCACCTGTTTAGCATAATCGCCGTGTTTATATTGGTAATCGCCTGCATTAACTTCATGAATTTAACCACCGCCCGCTCGGTAAAAAGGGCACGGGAAATAGGCGTTCGAAAAGTTGTGGGTGCCGTGCGTTCGGTGTTGATCCAGCAGTTTGTTGGCGAGGCCATTCTACTTACGTGCTTCGCGGCAATTATGGCATTGGTAATGGTAATGTTGTTACTGCCGGTATTTAATTCGGTTACACAAAAGCAAATTGAATTCCCTTTTAGCCAGGCTAACTTTTGGCTTGGCTTGGTTGGGTTAACATTTATAACTGGATTACTGTCAGGTAGTTATCCAGCTTTATTTCTATCATCATTTAACCCGGTAAAAGTTCTTAAAGGGGCTGTGAAACTAAGCACGGGCGCCGCCTGGTTTCGTAAAGGCTTGGTGGTGTTCCAGTTTGTATTATCGGTGGTGCTCATTATAGGCACCATAATTATTTCTAAACAGGTAAATTATATCCAGACAAAAAACCTGGGTTACGATAGGGAGAATTTAATTTATGTGCCATTGGAGGGCGATCTGATCACAAACTATAAAATCTTTAAGGACGAAGGGATGAATATGCCGGGTATCCAGCAGATAGCAAAGCTCTCAGATTCGCCTGTTAATTTTGGTAGCAGCACAAGCGGCATCAGGTGGGATGGAAAGGATCCGAACACAAACGTAATGTTTACCCAGATCTCTGTGGGTTACGATTTTGTTAAAACCATGAAACTTAAATTGGTAAGCGGTCGGGATTTTTCAAGAGATTTTGCAACCGATTCGGTGGGATACTTAATAAATGAGCTGGCCTTAAAACGAATAGCTTATAAGAATCCGATTGGCAAACCGCTTACCATGTGGGGTAAAAAAGGAAAAATTATTGGGGTTTTAAAGGATTTTCATTTTAACTCATTACATGATCCCATTCTTCCGCTTATCATCCATTTTGGTGAGGAGAATAAACATGGTATGGCCCTCATCCGCACCAAGCCCGGTCAAACTAAACAGGCGCTGGCTTCAGCCGAAAAGCTTTGCAAGGAGATAAATCCAAACTTCCAGTTCAGCTATTATTTTGCTGATGCAGAGTATCAAAAACAATATCAAAACGAACAAGTGGTAGGTAAGCTTTCAAATGCGTTTGCGTTCCTGGCTATCTTTATTTCATGCCTTGGCTTGTTGGGCTTAGCTATGTTTACCGCAGAGCAGCGGATAAAAGAGATTGGCATTCGTAAGGTGCTTGGGGCAAGTGTAGGCTCGTTATTTACCTTACTTTCACAAGAGTTTTTAATACTGGTTTTAATAGCTTTGGGTATCGCAACGCCGTTGGCCTGGTTCTTTATGAACAAATGGTTGCAGGGCTACAGTTATAGAACTACTATAGACTGGTGGGTTTTTGTCTTATCAGGCGTTATTGCTATCTTAATTGCTTTAATAACGGTAAGCCTTCAATCGGTTAAAGCCGCACTAATGAACCCGGTGAAGAGTCTGCGTTCCGAGTGATTAGAGACTAGAGATCAGAGATTAGTTATTAAATCTCCGATCAATGAACTTAAAAGACGCCAATGAACTAATAAACAAGTGAACTAATAAACTGACTATGTTAAAAAACTATTTCAAAATTGCCTGGCGAAACTTAAAGAAAAACAGGCTTTATGCTTTTGTAAACATCACCGGTTTAACTATCGGGATTGTAAGCTGCTTGTTAATTGGTGTGTATATTAAAGATGAGTTGAGCTTTGACCGCTTTAATGATAATGCCGATAAAATAGTTAGGGTGACTATGGAATACGCACAAGGTGGCGCACCGCAAAAAACTGCGTTGACCGGTACCAAGGTAGGACCGCAATTTAAAAGGATGTTTCCTGCCATTGATAACTTCGTCCGCGTGGAAAAACGTGGTGGCGTGGTAAATTACAATAACCGCGTATTCGAGGAAAACAGTATCCTTTATGCAGATCCTTCGTTTTTAAAGATCTTTTCCTTTAAACTCGTAAGCGGAGATGCATCTGCTTTAAGCTCGCCCGAAAAGATCATCTTAACAGAAACATCGGCCAAAAAATACTTTGATTCAGAAAATCCTATTGGTAAAACATTAAAAATTGGCGATCAGAATTTTACGGTTGCGGCGATTGCCGCTAATGCTCCCTCCAATTCACAGGTCAAATTTGATTTTATCGTTTCGTTCAATAATCTCGGCGCATCTAAAAATGAAAAGTGGTGGGAAGCAAATTACATTACCTACCTGCTGCTAAAGGATAAAGATCAGGTGCAGTCTTTGCAAAAGCAGGTTTCCAACTATATGGTTGGCATCAGCAAAACTGAGCTTAAAATGGAAGGAAGCCAATATTTAACCTATCATTTTGAGCCGTTAACAAGCGTTCATTTGCACTCAAATCTCCCAAGCTTTTTAGAGCCCAATGGCAGCATCACCTACATTTACATAATGGTTGTGGTTGCGGTATTGATATTGATTATTGGCTGTGTAAACTATGTAAACCTTTCGATAGCACAATCTGCAGGGCGTGGCGCCGAGATCGGCATCCGCAAGGTAATGGGTGCTGCAAAAAGCCAGTTGTTCAGGCAGTTTATTGGTGAGTCTCTTTTTGTTACGGCTATCGGGGTACTGTTGGCAATTGGCTTCGCTTTTGTGTTACTTCCGTCATTCAATCACTTATCCGGAAAGGACCTCCAGTTTTCAGCAGTACTTGACCCGGTTATCCTGTGTAGCCTGGTACTGCTGGGCCTTGGAATCGGCTTTGCTGCGGGAGCTTATCCTGCCTTGTTGCTTTCAAACATTAAGCTGGCGAAGATTTTAAAATCCGGCTTTTCGTTTACTTCGGGGCAGGGGGTACGTAAATCATTAATAGTTTTTCAATTTGTGATTTCCATTTTCCTGATCGTTACCACAGTAGTAATACTGCAACAATTGTCCTTTATCAGGAATAAGGATATCGGCTATAATAAAAGTAACGTGGTGGTTTTGCCGGTCAACTGGCAAATGGTATCAAAGGTTAAGGGACTTAAAAACGAAATTGGCAATATCCTGGGTGTTGTTGGCGTTGCGTCGGCAAATAACGAACCTATCAACGTGGGGTGGGGCGACGGTATCACTACTTCAGATGGCAAGGCTATATCGGTAAACGCGCTGCCAATGGATGAAGATTTTATTAAAACCATGCAGCTGAAAATAATTGCAGGCACAGATTATAATCAGACCGACGTGTTGCAGATGGATACCACCAACCAGGGCAAAAACTTCCATTACTCGTTCATGCTGAACGAGGCTGCTGTACGTGAATTAGGCTGGACACCTGAAGAGGCCATAGGGAAGGAAATTTCGAAAGGTACAACCGGTAAAATAAAAGCAGTGGTAAAAGATTTCAATTTTAAATCGTTTCACGACCCTATTGGCCCATTACTGATATTTTTGGATCATGACCAAACAGGAGATTTATTTGTCCGAATTGATGGCAAAAACACAAGTACCGCCATTCAAAGCATCGAAAAAATCTGGAAAAACCGAGTACCTGAACGGCCGTTTTCATATAAGTTTTTAGATGAAGATTATGATGCGATGTACCGTAACGAACAACGAACAGCAGGCGTATTCACTACATTTTCAGGCCTGGCTATTTTATTGGCCTGCCTTGGTTTATTTGCCGTAACCGCTTACGCTGTAGTGCAACGCACCAAGGAAATCGGCATCAGGAAGGTACTTGGCGCAACGGTGTCAAACATTATTGTACTTATTTCAAGAGACTTTTTAGGGTTGATCATCATTGCCACCATAATAGCCTCACCAATAGCCTGGTATATGGCACACAAATGGCTCCAGGATTTTGCCTATCGGATTAATATCCAATGGTGGATCTTTATTGCTGCCGGTGCATCATCATTATTGGTAGCTGCTGTTACCGTAAGCATACAAGCTATAAAAGCAGCACTTGCTAACCCGGTGAAGAGCCTGAAGAGTGAGTAGGCAGTTTTCAGTTGGCAGTAGTTAATAAATTGCTGTCAACTGAAAGCTTTTTCAATTCAAACTGCGAACTGCTCACTGCCAACCGGAAACTTTTTTCAAAACGGTGCAACCTAAGCAGGTAAACAATGGTCTTATGGGTAAATAAACTTAAAGATGATGAAAACTTACCTGTTACTATTATTAATTGCGTGTTCAGGCTCTGCAGCCTTTGCACAAGGCAATTGGGATAAAACTCCTTATCAGACCAAATCGCTGGCCAGTGATGGAATAAAGGATGTATTAGTAAATACCTCCGGGGGCAGTATTTCCGTTAGCGGTGGTTCTGAATCGCCACGTGTTGAAGTATATGTTCAGGGCAATAATGGACGACAACTTTCGAAGGAAGAAATTGACAAACGCCTTAGTGAAGATTATAACCTGACCATTACGGTGAATAATCACGAAGTACATGCAACTGCAAAAAGAAAGCACGATGGCGGCTTTAACTGGAGAAATCAATTAAGTATATCATTCAAAATATATACACCAAAACAGGTTGCGACTCATTTAAGCACCAGTGGTGGAAGCATTCATCTTGACAACCTTATTGGCAACGAGGAATTCAGCACTAGTGGCGGCAGTTTGCATATGGATAATCTTGCAGGCGTAATAAAAGGCGAAACATCGGGCGGCAGTATTGAGGTCAGCAATTCGAAGGATAATATCAACCTTGAAACAAGCGGCGGCAGCATCCGGGCTAGTAATTGCCAGGGAAAAATAAAGCTGGAGACATCTGGCGGTTCATTGCACCTTGATGCTTTAAATGGTATGATCACCGCGAATACAAGCGGTGGCAGCATCCAGGCAAACGACATAAAAGGCGAATTGATTACCGGCACAAGCGGGGGCAGCATTAACCTTTCTGCAATGTCATGCAGCCTTGATGCATCAACAAGCGGCGGTAGCATGCACGTAGAAATGCTGCATGTAGGCAAATATGTTAAGCTTGATGTAAGCGGCGGACATGTTGATTTAAGATTGCCATCAAACCAGGGAATGGATCTTAACTTTTCGGCCAGCAAGATCAAATCATCAAACCTGGGCAAATTTAGCGGCGAATGGGAAAAGGACCATGTTAAAGGCAGTGTAAACGGCGGAGGAATCCCGGTTAAGGTTGACGCCAGCGACAATTTGAATGTGAGCTTTAATTAAGCAAAATAGATAGTTTTAAAAACGGTTATGGTGCACTGTTCGCAGTATGCCATAACCGTTTTTTCGTTTATGCGCGTCCTTATCATTATTTTTAATTAAAGTGTAAAAAATTAACCGTTCGCAGGCGTAACATACGGTGTACGGTTATGATACAGTTATTAGGTGGAAATAAAGTATAATCAATTGATTTTCTTTTGTTTATATAATTGGTATGCATTTTAAACCTACTATGGAAAAAACAACTGATGCTTCGAAACTATATTAAAATAGCATGGCGCAACCTGGTAAAGAATAAATTTTATTCGGTGATAAATATTGCGGGGCTTACAATGGGCCTGGTGATTGGTATGCTTATTTTATTATGGGTGCAGGATGAGCTGAGCTTTGATGCGTTCCATAAGAATGGAAAAAATATTTACCGTGTAAACTCCTTCCTGGGCAGTGGCAATACCAAGCGGATCTGGGATAATGCACAGGGTCCTGTTGCAACCTACGCGCTAAAGGAGGTGCCGGGTGTTAAGAATGCGGTAAGGATAGCAAACGGTTACAAGAGCGTTTTTAGTTATAAGGATAAACTTTTAAAGGAGGAAAACACAGCATTTGTTGATCCCTCGTTTTTTAAAATGTTTGATTTTAAACTGCTAAATGGTAGCCTGGATAAGCCATTTCTTAATGACCAATCGGTTATCATCACACAGTCTACCGCAAAAAGGTATTTTGGGGATGAAAACCCTGTAGGTAAAGTGTTGCAGCAGGACCACAAGGATAATTATACTGTATGCGGCGTTATTGCCGACTTTCCCGGTAACTCCAGCATTAATTATGATATGTTGTTCCCGATGGACATAAGGGTAAAGGAATACAATGGAACCGGTTTCTGGAAGTCATTGGATAGCGACTGGGGAAATTTTGGGTACACTACCTTTTTTGAAATACAACCTGGTACCCCTTTGAAGCCTATAGGCGAGAAACTCATTAGCATCCAGGCCAAAAATGCACCATGGATAAAGGTATCTGTTAAAGAAAATGCCTATCAGTTACAGCCACTTGCTACTATCCACCTTTACCAGCCCGATGGCACCGCTTCGGGTATGCAGACCGTGAATATATTTTTACTGGTAGCGGTTTTAATATTGCTTATTGCCTGTATCAACTATGTAAACCTGTCAACCGCCCGCTCAATTATCAGGGCGAAGGAGGTGAGCATTCGCAAAATTGTCGGCGCCCAAAAAATGCAATTGTTCGGGCAGTTTATCATTGAAACAATTTTGTTCTTTAGCATCGCCATTGTGCTCGCATTTGTTCTGATTACACAACTAATGCCTTACTACAATGACATTTCGGGCAAGCACATGGAATTTAATTTACTTGGTGCAGGAGTATGGAAAGTGGTTTTAATAACCGTTTTGGGTACCTTAGTTGCATCGTCCATTTACCCCGCGTTGCTGCTATCCTCATTTGAACCCTTAAAGGCATTAAAAGGCAAACTGAGCCTTGGTATTGGTAATGTTGCCTTCCGGAAGATATTGGTAACGACACAATTTGTTTTTTCTGTTACGTTGATAATTGTTACGCTCGTTATTGGCAAACAGTTAAAGTATGTACGGGAAAAAGATCCGGGGTACGATCGTTCGCAGGTATTCTCATTCAGGTTAGGTGCACTGGGCAGCCATATTGAAGTGGTCAAAGCCGAATTAAAAAATATTCCCGGTATTGAAGGCGTGGCACTCATAGATAATCACCTGGTTGATAATGGGCATACCACCGCAGGTGTAGATTGGGACGGCAAGGATCCCAATGCAAGTGTTATTATTCATCACCTTGGAATTGATGACAAATTCATCCCGATGATGAAGATCAAAACGCTTGCTGGAAGCAACTTTTCAGGAGTAAAAACCGATACAGCACATTTTATTTTAAATGAGACTGCTGTTAAGCTAACTGGGCTTAAGAATCCCATCGGTAAGCGTTTTAAATTCCAGGAAACCGAGGGTACCATCATCGGCGTGGTTAAAGATTTTAATACAGCATCATTTAAAGAACGCATTGAGCCAACAGTAATTTATTACGAACCCAAGGGCTGGATGATGTACGTGAAAACAAACGGCAGAAATGCGGCAAGGGCTTTAGCTGCGGCGTCCAAACTTTGGAGCCAATACAATCCGGGTTTCCCGTTTGAGTATACTTTTATGGATGAGGAATATGCCAACCTGTATAAAACAGATCAGCGTACCGGAATCTTGTTTAATATTTTCTCGACCATAGCCATCATGATCTCATGCCTGGGCTTATTAGGCCTCGCAACCTATACCGCCCAGATAATGACAAAGGAGATCGGGATTAGGAAGGTATTAGGTGCAAGTGTAACCGGCATAGTAACATTAATATCGAAGGACTTTTTAAAGCTGGTTTTAATCGCCATAGTGATCGGCTCACCGATAGCATGGTGGGCCATGAATAAGTGGCTGCAAAATTTTGTTTACAGGATTGACATTAACGGATGGATCTTTTTAATAGCAGGGTTACTTGCAATAGGGATCGCCTTAATAACCATCAGTTTTCAATCAATCAAAGCGGCGCTGGCAAATCCGGTAAAAAGCCTGCGGTCCGAGTGATTAGAGGGGAGAGATTAGTTAAGAAAACTTCAGATAGGCACAAATGAACAAATGAACTAATGATTCAATCATGATAAAGAATTACTTTAAAACCGCATGGCGCAATATCACCCGTAACAAGGTGTATACAGCCATAAACGTACTTGGGCTTTCACTTGGGATTTGTGCCTGTTTGGTTATTTATCTGATCACAAGCTTTGAACTGAGCTATGATAATTTTCACCCTGATAAGGAGCGCATTTACCGGATAGTGGCGAGGTTTCATAACCCGAATGGGAAAACCGATGATTTGGGTTCTACCATCAGCGCTTTGCCAATCACTATCAGGAACGAGGTGAGCGGTTTTGAAAATGTTACGGCATTTTATAATTATGCTTTTAAAGTCACCATCCCTGACGGGAGTAAAGATCCCAGGAAGTTTGACGCTGCGGAAGACGTATCAAGCATAATTATTACCGAACCACAATACTTTAACCTGTTTAAATACCAATGGCTTGCAGGTAATGCAACAACTGCATTAAAGGAGCCATTTAAAGTTGTGCTTTCTGAAAGTGAAGTGCAAAAATATTTTGGAGACGTTGAGCCGCAGAACGTTATTGGCAGAAATGTCACTTACAACGATTCGCTGCACCTCACCGTTTCGGGAGTTGTTAAGGATTGGAGTAACAATACCGACTTTGGCTTTAAGGATTTCGTGTCATTTGCTACAATTCAACACAGTTTCTTGAAAAATGATATTGATTTGCAGCATTGGGGTATGTGGGACTACAATTCGCAGGGATATGTGAAGCTGGCGAAAGGGGTAACGCCTGCGCAGGTTGCCAAGCAGTTTCCGGCCTTTGTTAAGGCTCATGTGGCAATGCCCCCGGGTTGTAGTGTGGAACTAAAGTTACAGCCTTTAGCAGATGTTCACTTTAATAGTGCCTATGAAGACTCCTACACCCGCAAGGCACATTTGCCAACGCTTTATGCCCTTATAGGAATAGCCTTATTTATTTTAGTGATAGCGGTGATAAACTTTGTCAACCTTTCAACAGCACAATCGTTGCGCAGGGCTAAGGAGGTTGGAGTACGTAAGGTGTTGGGGGGGAGTAAATCAAGTTTAACGATTCAATTTTTAATAGAGACCTTTTTTGTAACGATAGTTGCGGTATTTGTTTCCGTTATGATGGCAAACCCTGTGCTGGCTGCCTTCCATAATTTAATTCCACCAGGTGTTACTTTGGATCTGTTCAGCGTGCCGGTCCTGATATTTTTAGTTTCGGTAACGATATTTACAGGGCTGCTTGCCGGGATTTATCCTGCGCGGGTGCTATCGTCTTATTTGCCGGTGATAAGCCTAAAGGGAGAGGGTTCGCAAAAACTCAATGGTAAAAGCTATCTGCGTAAATCGCTGATCGTATTTCAGTTTACCGTTTCGCTGGTTTTTATCATAGGCACGGTTGTCATCGGCAATCAGATCCATTTTATACTGAATAAGGATCTCGGTTTTAATAAGGATGCGATAATATCTATCCGTACGGGCTGGAATAATACAAGTAAGCAATTGACTGTTTATGCCAACCAGATAAAACAGTTACAGGGAGTGCAGCTAATAACCCGCCACCGGATAACGCCGGCGGCAACAGGGCACCCCGGAACTTATATGAGTTATAAAGGTGCCAACGGAGAAAATAAAATTGATGCTTCATTTGATTTTTGCGATGAGAATTATGTGCCGCTGTTTGGCCTGAAGATAATTGCCGGCAGAAACCTGCGACATGCGGATACGTTGACGGAGTTCCTGGTAAACGAAACCTGTGCCAAAGCTCTTGGATTTAAACACCCCGAAGACGCTCTTGGGAAAATTGTAGAAGTCGGTATCAATAAGCAGAGGCGCGCAATTGTGGGCGTTGTAAAGGATTTTCATTCAAAATCGCTGCACGAGGCTATTACCCCATTCTTTTTGTGCTCAATCAAGGATAATGAAAGAACATTAAGTATAAAGTTGGCCACCGCGGGCAAACAGGCTGATGATTTTAAGAAGACAATTACCCAAATAGAAAAGATCTCGAAGGAAGTGTATCCGAATGAGAAGTTCGAATACAAGTTTTTTGACGAAACTATCGCCAATTTATACGAGAAAGAACAGAAAACGGCCAAACTAATGAGCACGGCCATGGGCATTGCCATCTTTATTTCATGTATGGGGTTGTTTGGCCTGGCTACCTTTACCGCCCAGCAGCGTGTTAAGGAGATAGGGATCAGGAAGGTTTTGGGTGCCAGCGCATCAAGCATCGTATCGATGTTGAGCAGAGATTTTATAAGCCTTGTTATGGTCGCCATTTTAATAGCATCGCCAATTGCCTATTATTTTATGAATATATGGCTCCAGGATTTCGCCTACCGGATTAACATCAGCTGGTGGATCTTCGTGGTATCCGGGGTATCGGCAATATTGATAGCGTTGGTAACCATTAGTTTTCAGTCAGTGAAAGCTGCACTAGCAAACCCCGTGAAGAGTTTGCGTTCTGAGTAATCGGAGATTAGAGAATAGTTAAATTAATGTGAGTTCGAGATAAGGGTTGATAGTATGGTTTCTGATTATTAGCTACTCACAATCCTTGACAAAAGGTAATAGTCTTGGTAGTCAGCGTGTTTCACTTTGTTCCGGGTGTTCCGTGAGTAAAAATGGAACGCTTTGTCGGCGTAGGTAACCATAAGACACCAATGAACTAATAAACAAGTGAACTAATGAAGATAAATAAATAACACCATGATAAAAAACTATTTGAGGAGTGCGTTTCGGAATATCAAAAGGCATCCATTTATTTCATTCATCAACATATTTGGTTTAACCGTTGGGTTAACCTGTTGCCTGCTAATTTTAGCTTATATTATTAATGAGCGCAGCTATGATAAGTTTAATAAAAATGCAAAGGATATTTACAGGGTAACCCGTATTTTTTACACGTCTCCCGGTGTTGAAAACCTGCATTTAAGTGCTGTTGCTCCACCGTTTGGCCCTCTGTTAAAAACTGCCTTCCCGGATATTGAAAAAATCACCAGGATTTACCCAGGTGGAAGTACTGCGCTGAAGTATAAGGACAAGCTGTTTAATGAAAAAAATGCTGTTTTTGCAGATGAGAATTTTTTCGGCTTTTTTAATGTACCGATTGTTAAGGGCGACAAGCAAGGCGCGCTGCTTGATCCATATAGCATTATGCTTACTGAGGATATGGCCAGGAAATATTTTGGCGACGAGGATCCTATAAATAAAAGCATCCTTTTGGATAATCCCAAACATAATTTTAAGGTTACCGGGGTCTTTAAGGCTTTCCCGGCTAATTCTCATATGCATCCTGAGATCCTGATGTCGTTCAATACTTTAAAGGATACTGCTGTGTACGGCGAGAAACAGCTGGAAACCAACTATGGCAATAATTCATTTTACACCTATCTGCTGTTTCCGAAGGATTATAATGCCGACAGGGTAAAAGCGCAGCTACCAGATTTTCTTGACAAATATGTGCACTTTCAAGGGATGCCTGGTAACATAAAAACCCACCAGGTAACCAAACTGGAACTGGAAAACCTTACAGATATCCACCTTAGATCGCATCTCGACGATGAGATAGAGGAAAATGGCGATATCAAAAGGGTAATGATCTTCTCGGCAATTGCACTGTTTATCCTGCTGATTGCCTGTATAAATTATATGAATTTGTCGACTGCCCGTTCGGCATTAAGGGCAAGGGAAATTGGTATCAGAAAGGTGATCGGTGCACAACGTAAAGAGATCATCGGGCAGTTTTTAAGCGAATCGGTGCTGATAACCTGGGTGGCGTTGATCCTGGCATCTGTGTTAACCGTGTTGCTGATACCGTTTGTAAATAACCTTTCGGGGCAATTTCTCTCGATCAGCAGCCTGCTGCACTGGAATATCTTACTGCCAATAATAGCGCTTCCGTTCGTTATAGGGCTGATAAGCGGGATCTACCCGGCGATCTTTATGTCATCATTCTTACCGGTAAAGGTCTTAAAGGGAATTGTAAAGGTGGGGCAGGGAAACATCTCTTTCAGAAAAATACTCGTGGTGGTACAGTTTTCTATCTCCATTATCTTAATCGTTGCTACCACCGTAGTTTTTCAGCAATTGCAATACATTCAAAAACTGGCGCTTGGTTTTAATAAAGACCACATTATAACAATGGGTTACCCATATGTACTGAACAGGCAATATGATGCTTTTAAAAATGATCTGAAAAAAAATAGCGCCATTAAAGATCTGGGCATATCGTCGCGCATCCCATCAGGACGGCTACTGGACGACCAGAATGCTTCAATAATCGAGGGAGGATCGTTACAACCCATCAAAATTGACTTAAAGTATATCACAACCGATTATGGATTTATTCCAACATATGGTATGCAAATGGCTGCCGGCAGAAATTTTTCAAAAGTCTTTTCAACCGATACAAACAATTTTATAATAAATGAAGAGGCCGTAAAGGAATTTGGCTGGAAAACGTCTGAAAATGCTTTGGGCAAAGACATGCAATATGGCGGCGTTAAAGGAAAGATAATAGGAGTGGTTAAAGATTTTCATTTTGAATCGTTACATCAAAAGATCATTCCGTTATTGTTTAGCTTACCAGCCCGTAATGCCTATTATGGGAAGCTGTCGATAAAAATCGATGGTAACAATACAAAAGCCGCAATCCAGGCGATCCAGGATACCTGGCACAAATACCTGCCCGAAACGCCATTTGAGTTTACCTTTTTAGATGAAAAATTCGGCCAGCTGTATAACAGCGAACAACAACAAGGCAGTTTGTTCACCATATTCTCATGTATCGCTATTTTTATAGCATGCCTGGGCTTATTTGGTTTATCAGCCTTTACCATAACACAAAGAGTTAAGGAAATAGGTGTGCGTAAGGTATTAGGTGCCAGCGTGCCGCAAATAGTACAGGAATTATCAAAGGACTTTTTAAAGCTAGTACTGGTTGCGGCAATAATTGCCTTGCCTATCGCCTGGTTCTCCATGAATAAATGGCTGCTTGATTTTGCATTTCGGATTAATGTAAGTTGGTGGGTATTGTTAATGGCAGGTGTAATAGCATTAATTATAGCTTTTGTTACAATCAGCTTTCAGTCTATAAAGGCTGCATTGATGAACCCGGTGAAAAGCCTGCGTTCCGAGTGATTAGAGATTAGTATAGGAGATTAGTTGAAAAAGGAGATTCCAGCTATGAACCATGAACTATAAACAATGAACTAACCCATGATAAAAAACTATTTTAAAATTGCCTTCAGAGGATTCAGGAAGCATAAGCTGTTCACCCTGATAAATATTACCGGTCTGTTGATTGGCACAAGCGCAGCCATAGTGATCTACCTGATTGTACATTTCGAGCTTACGTTTGATAAATACCATAACGATGGAGACCGGATTTACCGTGTGGTTTCTAACTATTCCTTCCAGGGTGAGGTAGGTTATAACAGCGGCGTATGCGGCCCGCTGGGAGGCGCCATTAAAAGCCAGGCTACAGGTGTTGCCGTTGTAGCGCCTTTTTTTACCTTATCCCAGCCAAATGTATTTGTCCCGGGCAAGGCAGGCGCACCTCAAACCCGTTTTAAAAACCAGGACGATGTGGTATTGGCCGGCCCCGAATATTTTAAAATTTTCAATTATACGTGGCTTGCCGGCTCAGCAAAAGCTGCGTTGCAGGCACCCAACCAGGTTGTACTGACATCCAACCAGGCCAAAAAATATTTCCCTGACCTATCCTACGGGCAAATGATAGGTAAGGTAATTAGTTACGATTCCGTTAAAACCACTGTTACCGGAATTGTACAAACCTTTACGCAAAACAGCGACCTTACTTTTCACGATTTTATATCATATAGTACAGGTACCGTAGTAAAAGACTTTAAAGACCAACTACAGCTTACCGAATGGGAAAGTACGACATCAGCGTCTCAATTATTTATTAAACTTTCGCCGACCGCAACTGCGGCTAATATTGAAAAACAGGTAAATTATATTCTTAAAAAAAGTAGTCCACCCAAGCCTGAAAATAAGGGAAATAGCTATGGCTTCAGTCTGCAGCCCTTAAGCGATCTACATTTTAACAGCGACTACGGCAATTTTGATAACGGCCGTATTGCCAGCAAAAACACCCTTAGAGGCCTGTTGGTTATAGCTGCATTTCTACTGATTTTAGGATGCATAAATTTTATAAATTTAACTACAGCCCAGGCAAATCAACGGGCAAAGGAAATTGGGATCCGCAAAACAATGGGCAGCAGCAGGGCGCAGCTTATCTTCCAGTTTTTAAGCGAAACGTTCATGATCACACTAATCGCCGTTATCCTGTCAGCAGCATTGGCGCCGGTTGTGCTGAAACTATTTTCTGATTTTATTGCACCTGGTGTTAAAGTTGACTTTCTGCATCAACCCGATCTTATCCTGTTTCTGATTAGCCTGGTGTTGATAGTTAGCTTATTATCCGGCTTTTATCCGGCCATGGTATTGTCGGGCTATAAGCCGGTATCTGTGCTTAAAAACCAGGTGAGCTCAACCGGCAGCCAAAGCCGCAAAGCATGGCTGCGCAAATCGTTATCGGTGGCTCAGTTTGTAATTGCACAGTTTTTTATAATGGCAACTGTATTGGTCAGCAAGCAAATACATTATGCGTTGCATAAGGACCTCGGCTTTAAAAAGGATGCCATAATTGTGGTAAACTCTCCATGGAAAAATCGTACCGATGCACGGAACCAGGTGTTTTTTAATAAATTAAACGCAATGCCGCAGATCGAGCTGGTTAGCCTTGGCGGCGCGCCGCCATCTTCGGGCAGTACCAATTCGACATTAGTGACCTACCAGGATGGTAAAAAAGAAGTAAAAACCGATGTTCAGCTAAAGTTCGGTGATGAAAATTATATGAAGTTATACAAGCTTAAATTACTTGCAGGCAGAGCGTTGCGTATTGGCGATACATCAAAAAGCGTGGTGATCAATGAAAAGTATTCAAAAGTGTTAGGCTTTAAAACACCAAGCGCAGCAATTGGAACAGTATTGAACCATTTTAATGGTCCTAAAACCTTACAGGTTGTAGGTGTGGTGTCTGATTTTCATCAGCGGTCACTTCACGAACCTGTTAAGCCGCTAGCCATCTACACAGGTACCAATAGCTTTATGAAGGGCACGTTTCATGTTTCCCTAAAACCTGAAACAGCCGGGGGAGGCGAATGGAAGACAGCCATCGCAGGCATCCAAAAAATATGGAAGGACGTTTACCCGGATGACGACTTTAGCTATGATTTTTTTGATGCAACGATTGCTAAATTCTATGAAACTGAACAACACACGTCCACATTACTTACCTGGGCAACCGCGCTATCGATATTTATAAGCTGTCTGGGTTTATTGGGCCTTGCCATTTACACCACCAACCAGCGCACAAAAGAGATTGGCGTGCGAAAGGTACTTGGTGCAACGGTTGCGCAGGTGGTAACCCTGTTATCGTCGGAGCTGATCTTTTTGATCCTATTGGCCTTCGTAATAGTCACTCCAATAGCCTGGTACTCCATGAATTATTGGATGCGGGGCTTTTCAGATCGCACCGCTATAAGCTGGTGGATCTTTGCAATTAGCGGCGCAGGAATGTTGTTGGCAGCTGTATTTACATCAAGCTTTCAAACAGTTAAGGCGGCTATTGCAAACCCGGTAAAGAGCCTGCGTTCCGAGTGATTAGAGGCTGGAGATCAGAGATTAGTTGAAAAGGACATACCCGGCTATGAACCATGAACTATAAACAATGAACCAAACACACAATGATAAAAAACTATTTTAAGATCGCGTTACGGAGTTTTAAGCAGCACAAGTTGTTTACGCTGATAAATGTTGTAGGCCTTTCAATCGGGATCAGCGCCTCGCTGGTGATATACCTGATCGTTTATTACGATCTGACGTTTGATAAATTTCACAAGGATGGCGACCGGATCTATCGCGTAGTTACCAACTATGTGTTTGCAGGCTCACCGAATTATAATAGCGGTGTGACAGGGCCATTGGCATTAGCAGTTAAAAACGAGATGACAGGCATCGAGATCTCAGCCCCATTCCAGACAACAGGCGGGCAGGTTTTAATCCCGAATGGATCGAATAGACCGACAAAATTTAAGGACGAAAGCAGCATTATATATGCCGAGCAATCGTACTTCAACCTGTTCAATTATAAATGGCTTGCTGGCTCGCCTAAAAACTCATTGAACAACGCTCACCAGGTAGTGCTATCTGTTGACCAGGCAAAAAAATATTATCCGCATCTTTCAATAGAGCAGGTATTGGGCAAGGAAGTTATTTATGACGATACCATCAAGACTACCATCACCGGGATCATTGAGCCCCTTAAGCAAAATACCGATTTTATTTTTCATGATTTTATATCGCTGGCAACGCTTAGGATCAGCAAAAATACCAACCCAGATGTGCAAGACTGGGGGAGTACTTCGTCAAACTCTCAGTTTTTTGTAAAGTTGAACAAAGGTGCAAATCCAAAAACTATAGAAAAACAGTTGAATGCCTTACTAAAAAGGCATCACCCGCCAAAGCCTGAAGAAAAAGGCCAGACACAAGCCTTCATGCTACAGCCATTGGCAGACATGCATTTTAACGACCGCTATTATAATTATGATATCCCTATTGTAAGCACCACTACCTTGTATGGTTTAATGACGATTGCGGCATTCCTGCTTTTATTAGGTTGTATTAACTTTATCAACCTCACCACGGCACAGGCATCGCAAAAAGCAAAGGAAATTGGGATCAGGAAAACGCTGGGCAGCACACGGGGGCAACTTATAGGTCAACATCTTAGCGAAACGTTCCTTGTTACCTTACTTGCGGTGATCTTAGCAGTTGCATTAACCCCGGTTATCTTAAAAACCTTCGCCGATTTTATGCCGAAGGGCTTAAAGGCTGATTTTATTCATCAGCCGGATCTTATCGTCTTCCTGTTGGCATTGATACTGTTGGTTAGCCTGCTATCCGGTTTTTACCCTGCAATGGTGCTCTCGTCATACAAACCAGTGGACGTGCTTAAAAATCAATCAGCAAATGGAAAAAGCCAAACCCGCAATGCCTGGATGCGAAAATCTTTGACGGTAACGCAGTTTATGATTGCCCAGTTTTTTATAATGGCTACTATATTGGTTAGTAAGCAGATCTATTATGCATTGCATAAAGATCTCGGGTTTAAAAAAGAAGCTATCATTTATCTTAATACGCCATGGCAGGATAAAAATCCAACCAACAAACTTGTGTTTTTAAACAAGGTCCGTGCTATATCGCAAGTTGCAATGGCAGGGTTGGGGGGAGATATTCCATCGTCAAACGGATGGAATTCCCGGACTATTACATATAAGGACGGTAAAAAGGAGATAAAAACGGAATTGCAAACAAAGTCGGGCGATGAAACCTATATCAACATTTACAAAATAAAATTGCTGGCAGGCAGAAATATCCGCTTGAGTGATTCCATTAGCGGCATGCTTATCAACCAAAACTATGCGCAATTATTAGGGTTCAAAACCCCGGAAAAGGCCCTGGGAAAAACAATTGATTTTGGATATGGCGGTAAACAACATATGCAGATTGTAGGTGTGATTGGTGATTTTCACCAGGGTTCGCTTCATTCGCCGATAAAACCATTGGCGATATATCCTGACCACTGGAATTTTGGTACCGTTCATATTGCGCTAAAACCACAGACCGCAAACAGTAATGATTGGAAAACGGGGATAGCAAGCATCCAAACAGCGTGGAAGGAAATCTATCCCGACAGCGATTTTCAAAATAATTTCTTTGATGAAACCATCGCCAAGTTTTATGAAAACGAGCAGCACTTTTCAACGTTGTTAAGTTGGGCAACAGGGCTATGTATCTTCATCAGCTGCCTTGGTTTACTGGGGTTGGCCATTTACACCACCAACCAGCGCACTAAAGAAATAGGGGTAAGGAAAGTGCTGGGAGCTTCCGTAACACAAATAGTAACGCTATTATCTACGGAACTGGTGTGGCTCATCCTGCTTGCGTTTACGTTAACAACACCTATTGCCTGGTATGCTATGAATAAATGGATGCAAAACTTTGCAGACCGCACAACCATCAGTTGGTGGATCTTCGCCTTAAGCGCCATAGGGATGCTGGCGGCGGCAGTATTTACATCAAGCTTTCAAACTGTTAAGGCCGCTATTGCTAATCCGGTGAAGAGTCTGCGTTCCGAGTGATCAGAGATAAGAGATTAGTTAAAAAGACGCAGCGGCCATGAACAATGAACTATTAACCATGAACTAAAACATATGCTAAAAACAAACCTAAAACTTGCAATCCGGAATATTTTCCGCAACAAACTGTATACGGCCATTAATGTTATTGGCTTAGGTGTGGCCAGCGCATTCTGCATCCTGGTTTACCTATATGTAAAAAACGAGCAATCGTTCGATAGCTTCCACGCCTCTAACGACAGGTTGTTCCGGCTGGAGCAAACCAATGTGTTTAGCGCTTTTGATAAGGAAAAGCCTAAGAAAAGTTTCTTCTCTTTATTAATGAAGAATGAAGAACAAAAAAATATGATAATTACACCGGTGGCTTTTGCCCCGGATATCAAGTCGAATTTTCCGGAGGTTGAAAACGCCGTTCGCATAGCAGAGTTACAGGATCCTGTGATCCGGATAGATAACCAAAGTTTTAAAGAGAAAAATGAAAATGTTGTTTATGCTGATGCCGATTTTTTCAGTGCATTCAGTTTTCCACTGATTTCAGGAGAGCCGGCAAATGTACTGAGGGGACAAAAACAGGTAGTAATAAGCGAAAAGCTGGCAAAAAAATATTTTGGCAGCACCAATGTGATTGGTAAAGCTTTAAATATCACAAGCGACAAACTATTGCTGACCATTAGTGGCGTGGCAAAGGATTTTCCGGCAAATTCAAGCTTTAAATTTGACATTGTTATCCCCCGTATTGCCGACCCATACTATAGTGACGAGTTAAAGCGCGGCACCAATAGCTTTAACGACCTGTTGATGATCAGGCTGGTAAAGGGCACTAACGTTAACGCGTTTCAAAAAAAATTGGATGCATTTTCGACGCGGTATTTTAAAACACTTACCGAATCGATGGCCAAACAAGACCCTAAAAACAAGCCTGAAAATTTTCATGTGTATCTAAGACCCTTTGCCGAAGCCCACTATAACCAAAGTGAGAACTGGAACCATTACACCGACTTAAAAAACATTTACCAGTTGGTTTGCCTTGCCATAATTATTTTATTTATTGCCTGTTTAAACTATATCCTGCTTACACTAACCAATGCTATTTCCCGGTCGCAGGATGTAGGGGTTCGCAAAACGATCGGAGCGGGGAGAAGGCAGATCATCCTTCAATATTATACCGAAACACAATTGCTGGCTTTTATAGCAGTTATAGTGGGTTTACTGATTTCATTTATATGCCTGCCTTTTTTTAGCAGCCTCACCGGCTCAGCTTTTAACCTGTCAAACTTTTCTGTTATAGATATAGCGGCATTATTGTTTACGCTTGCAATCATACTTGGCTTACTTGCAGGTGTTTATCCTGCATTGGCTATGTCGGGCCTTCGTCCGTTAAATATTATGAGGGGATTTTCAGCGTATAAGATTAACCCTGTTTTATCAAAAAGCCTTATCGTTGTTCAATTTTCTATTTGTGTTATTCTGGTTATTTCGACATTGGCCATCAACAAGCAAATGCATTTTATCAGCAACGCTGATATGGGTTTTGATAAAGACCAGGTGGTAGTGTTGGCGAATCCATACGGATGGGATGAAGGACAGAAAGCCGCAGCTTTCAAAAATCAAATGTATCATTTTGTTTCTACCGAACCCAATTTGCAGGATATTACTACAACTACGTTTGGATTTGAGCAGTACGGTCAAAATGGACACTTAATTAACGGTAAGCCTGTGCCAATTCAGTCGATAGGTGCAGATTATAACTATTTTGCATTTAATAAGATCCCGATTATAAAAGGCAGGGCATTTTCACATGACATTGTTAGCGATACGGCACGTCTTCAGCTTACTGCGGAACAAAAGACGCCGCACAGCTCATCGGTTGGACGGAGCGTTGTGGTGAACGAAACTTTGTATAATATGTTGGGTAAACCCGAAATGGGGCAGGTGAACCCGTCGTTAGGCGCACTTATTATCGGGGTATGTAAAGACTTCCACAACGATGATCTGACAAAAGCAATAGCGCCTGTATACATCAAAGCATATCCTAATGTTTATAAGTACTTCAGGGTGAAAATAAAAGCTGGGCACAGCATCCCTAATGCTATGGCTAATATTAAAAGCAACTGGAATAAATTAACGGGAAACCTGCCTTTCAGCTACACTTTTTTGGACGAGGATGTAGCCAAAAGCTATGACGCCTATATGCGCTGGATGACCACTATTACGGTATCATGTATCCTTGCAATAATTATAGCCTGCCTGGGTTTGTTTGGTTTATCGGGGCTTACTACACTTAATCGTACAAAGGAGATTGGTATCCGCAAGGTATTAGGGGCATCAGTATCAAATTTATTCCTGTTGCTAAACAGCGGGACGATCCTGCTGGCATGCGGATCATTCATTATTGCAGCGCCTTTAGCGTATTATCTTGTGCACCAATGGCTCGATAATTTTACCTATCGCATAACGCCCGACTGGACACTGTTTGTTGTGGCCGGTATAATTGCTATGCTAACGGCTATAATAGCGGTGAGTTATCATACCATAAAGGCTGCTATAAGTAACCCGGTGAAAAGTTTGCGATCAGAATAATAATGAACAAACCAGGGATTAGTTCCATTTCAACTAATCTCTGGTCTCTACTCTCTAATCTCCGGCCTCTAACCTCTAATCAACTAAACTTCACTGTATCAAAACCGTACACCCGTTGTTACACTTACGAACACATTCGTACATTGATGTTATTTATAAACATCTGATTATTAATAACTTATTTATTTGGTATGTATTTTAACTATACTATGCCAAGAACAGATATATCGAGATGCTTAAAAACTATTTCAAAATCGCCTGGCGTAATATTGTACACCATAAAGGCTATACAGCCATTAATGTTTCGGGATTAACCGTTGGTATAGCAGCCTGCCTGCTGTTATTCGTAGTGATCCAGTATGAATTGAGCTTTGACACTTTCAGGCCCAATTTTAAAAATATCTACCATGTGGTAACCGCTGAAAAGCACGAGGGTGGAATTGCTTACAATCCGGGAGTTCCAATCCCTACAACCGAAGCGTTGCGACTTGATTTTCCGCAGGCAAAAGTGGCGGCAATAAATGCCAGCTATGGTAGCCAGATCACCGTAATTCAAAACGGGTCATCACAAGGTGTTGCTGACAAAAAGTTCACTGAAGATATTGGCGTAATGTTTATGGAACCTCAATTCTTCGACATATTTAGCGCAACCTGGCTGGCTGGCGATAAAAAGGCTTTAGCCGCCCCCAATATGGCGATCATTGATAAAAGCAGCGCCACGAAATATTTCGGCGATTGGAAGAACGCGATGGGCAAATCGTTAAAAATGGATAATTTAATTAATTTAACGGTAGCAGGAGTAATAGAAGATGCCCAGCCAAATAGCGACCTGCCGTTGAAGATCCTGGTATCTTATCCCACTTATAAACAACATCCCAATGAGTATGGCTATTCAACCGAATGGCATTCGGTTGGCAGTAACTACCAGGTATTTATGGAGTTACCAGCCAATGAGTCTGTAGACAGGATAAATAACCAGCTTAGAACTTTCAACTTTAAACACTCCGGCGATAAGGGCAGGGTGAGCAGGTCGAATTTTTTACAACCATTAGGCGAGCTTCATTTTGATACCCGCTTTGGAAATACCCTCGGCGATCACATGACTACTAAGTCGACTTTACGCATCCTGACATTTATTGCCTTGTTGATGATAATAATGGCATCAATCAATTTCATCAACTTATCTACAGCGCAGTCAGTAGGTAGATCAAAAGAAGTTGGGATTCGTAAGGTGCTGGGCAGCAGCAGGGCGCAGTTGATTGGCCAGGTAATGGGCGAGACTACTATCATTGTTGTCAGCTCCGTAATATTGGCGATAGTAATAGCAAAGATCGTCCTTCCTTACCTTAAAAACATAGCCAGTGTACCCGATAGTATCAGTTTGTTAAGCGCAGGTAGTGCGTTGTTTTTGCTTTTAGTTACCCTTGTAGTAATCTCGTTATCAGGTATCTATCCCGCATTGGTTGTATCAGGCTTTAAACCGGTATTGGCATTAAAGAATAAAATTACTGCGGCTTCAATTGGCGGCATCCCGCTTCGTCGCGGGCTGGTGGTATTGCAATTTGCTATTTCGCAATTACTCATCATTGGTACCATTATCGCCATAAAACAAATGAATTACGTTAACGAGGCTGATTTGGGTTTCAATAAAAGCGCGGTACTTATAATTCCGGGGTATACCGATAGCCTAAGCTTACGTAAAATAGATGCATTTAAGCAGCAACTATTGCAAAACCCGGAAGTCAAAGCTGTAAGCTTTTCATCTGATGCACCATCGTCAGAAAACAACTGGGGCACAAACTTTTATTTCGATCATAACGGTAAAGAAAACGGGATCACCACATTTTTAAAGTATGGCGATGCTGACTATTTTAAAACCTTCGGGATGCATTTTGTGGCCGGCAAAGGTTACGACCAAAGTGACACAGCAAAGCAGGTAGTAGTGAATGAAACATTCCTGGCTAAGCTGGGCATCACAAAGCCCGAACTCGCTATAGGCAAAACCGTTAGAATTGGCGGCGGCCCCAAAGCAATATGGGCGCCTATTACCGGCGTGGTTAAGGATTTTAAAACCAATTCGTTACGTGAAGCTGTTAAACCAATAGTTATTTCTCCCGTAAAAAAATTCCTATCGCAGATCGCTATCAAAATAGAAACGAAAAACTTAAGCAGGACCGTTTCAAAACTGCAAACGCAATGGGAACACATGTATCCGGAATACGCCTACAGTGGCTATTTCCTGGATGACAATATAGCTAAGTTTTACAAACAGGAAAACCAGCTGGCGCTTGTTTACAAACTCTTTGCCGGCATAGCCATCTTTATTTCATGCCTTGGTTTGTACGGACTGGTGTCGTTCATGGTAGTGCAACGAACCAAGGAGGTTGGTGTACGCAAAGTACTTGGCGCTTCGCTGGGAAGCATTTTGTTCCTGTTTTCTAAAGAGTTCATGATGCTGATCGGAATCTCATTTCTAATAGCGGTACCGGTGTCGTGGTACATGATGTCGGGCTATCTGCAAACATTTGCTTATCGGATAAACATCACCGTCGACGTGTTTTTACTGGCGATTGTATCGTCTATCATACTTGCCTGGATGACCGTTGGGTATAAAGCATTGAAAGCGGCGCTGGCAAACCCGGTAAAGAGTATGCGTTCCGAGTGATGATTAACCGGTATAGCCAATGACAGCGCAGTGAATGACTAATGACTCAATAAAATGATAAAAAGCTATTTTAAAATTGCCTGGCGCAGTATGATGAAGAATAAATTCTTCTCCATCGTAAATATTTTTGGTTTGTCGGTAGGGCTTACCTGTTGTATGCTGATTGCATTATACCTGCATTATGAAACTACCTACGACAGTTATCAAAAGAATATAGCAAACCTGTACCAGGTAGGTACCATCAACATAAAAAAGGGCGAGAAGAATGATAAGTCTCCGTTCACTGCACCTCCGGTTGCCGGTGCATTAAAGCAGGAGTTCCCGGAGATAGCGGAATGTACCAGGTTGCTTAATTTGTTTACTGA
The DNA here is from genome assembly GCA_030775685.1 of Bacteroidota bacterium. Taxonomy (GTDB): domain Bacteria; phylum Bacteroidota; class Bacteroidia; order Sphingobacteriales; family Sphingobacteriaceae; genus Mucilaginibacter. Next base: position 17,962 of record JALYIP010000078.1, on the reverse strand, counting down.
TGATGTAAACCTGGTGCAATATGCGCCGGCGAATGGTGATAGAAAATCATTTCTTGAGGGACATGGCTTCCTTGCTGATTCTTCCTTCTTTAAAATGTTTACTTACAATTTTATAGAGGGCAATGGCAATATCGCGTTAGCAAATCCTAACTCCGCTGTAATATCTGAAGCGATGGCCAGGAAAATTTTTGGTAATCAGCCGGCTATTAATAAAATGCTGCACATCAGCAGTAATATGAATGGAGATAACGATTACAGGATAACAGGTGTTTTCAGACCGGTTGATAATCCCACACATATCGATGCCAATTTCTTTTTGTCATTTGCAGGCGGTGGAATGGATAAATACCTGCAGAAACAGGGAAATGATTTTGCCCGTAACAATATGTTTTACACCTATATCCTGTTAAAATCGGGCACTAACACAGCTCGTCTTGAAAGCAAATTCTCATATTTTGTTAAGAAATACGAGGCTGTTGATTTGAACCGCATGGGGCGCGATAAAAAACAATTTCTCACCCCGGTTAGGGCCATCCATTTAAGCAGGGATTTTACTTCAAACGTCACAGCACCGGCAAGTCGCACCTATTTATTTGTATTAACATCAATTGCCCTATTCACTTTACTAATAGCGTGTATAAATTTTATGAATTTGTCCACTGCGCGTTCCTCAAAACGATCATCAGAGGTTGGGGTAAGGAAAGTTTTAGGCGCGGAAAAAGGCTCACTCATCCGCCAGTTTTTGGGTGAATCTGTTTTGATGACCTTTATCGCCTTTCTTATCGCGGTAGCGTTTACCATATTGCTGCTGCCTGTATTTAACCAACTGGCGGCCAAGCACATTGTATTGTCATTTGCGGCTGATAAAACTATGTTGCTATACTTTTTATTGATGGCATTGCTAACCGGCCTGATAGCAGGAAGTTACCCGGCATTCTACCTGTCGTCGTTTAATCCTGTTAAGGTTTTAAAGGGAAAGCTCACCAATTCGCTTGCCGTAGTGTCAATCCGTAAGGGGTTAGTTGTTTTCCAGTTTATCATCTCGGTAGTACTTATTATTGCATCTGTAGTTATCGCCAGGCAAATGAACTATATGCGCAATGCCGACCTGGGTTTTGCGAAGGATCAGCAGATTGTTATCCCACTTCGTACAAATAACTCTAAGGCTGTTTACAGCGCGCTCAGGAATGAAACCAAAACAAACCCGCGAATTATTTCGCTAGGCGCTTCGGCTTATTATCCGGGAATTGCCAACCCCAGCGACGGCGTTTTTTATAAAGATGGTCAATCAATGAACGATGCCAGGCGTACCCGGATGAATTATGTGGATGCAGATTTCCTGCAGACTCTTGAGATCAAGGGCGTTTCCGGCAGGTTATTCTCGGCTGAATTCAAATCGGATACAGGCCTTATCGTCAATGAAACAGCCATAAAAGAACTTGGCTTTGCAAGTCCGCAGAAAGCAGTCGGTCAGAATATTCACTATGATATTCGCGGCAAGCAATACAATATGCAGATAGTAGGCGTGGTGAAGGATTTTCACTATGAAGATTTGCATTCGCCGGTAACTCCATACGCGTTTCAACTGGAGAATGATAGGAGTCAATATAATTACATGATAGTTCATACGAAGGCCGGCAACATGACACCGGTTTTAAAGATGATTGAAAAAGCATGGCATAAATATGATCAGAGCGACCCGTTTGAATATAATTTCCTGGATGAACAATTTCAAAAGAATTATGAGGCTGATAACAGGCTTGCCGCAATCGTAGGTTATTTTACCGTAATAGCCATATTGATATCTTGTCTTGGTTTATTTGGCCTTGCTGCATTCAGAGCCGAACAGCGGACTAGGGAAATTGGTGTTCGGAAGGTTTTAGGAGCCAGTGTGGGCACCATAGTATCGTTGCTATCCGTAGATTTTTTGAAGCTGATCATTATATCGGTTATCATCGCATCGCCAATTGCCTGGTGGGCAATGAACAAATGGCTGCAGGGCTTTGCCTATCGCCAACCAATCGACTGGACGATTTTCGCTTATACAACAATAATAGCTGTAATAATAGGAATACTCACAATTGGATCGCAAGCCCTAAAAGCGGCATTGATGAACCCGGTGAAGAGCCTTCGTTCCGAGTGATTAGAGACTAGAGATCAGAGGTTAGTTGAAAAACTCAGACCAGCACCAATAAACTAATGAACAATTGAACCAATGAACATTTAATCATGATAAAAAATTATCTCAAAATTGCCTGGCGAAACATCTGGAAAAACAAGGTTTTTTCGGCCATTAATATTATTGGCTTGTCCGTTGGGATGGCCGCGTGTATTGTTATCATGCTGTTTGTTTCGTATGAGAAGAGTTTCGATAACTTCCATACACAGAACATTTACAAACTGGACGAGGTGCAAAAATTTCCGGGCATGGTATCGTCGCAAAAAGTGGGCCTGTCCATGTTCCCGATGGGGCCGGCACTGCAGGCTGATTTTCCTGAAGTTAAGAACTTTACCCGCATCCGCTGGCAGGAGAAGTTCCAGTTGACCTATGGCGAGAAGAAGGTTTTCATACCGGAGGCGTTTTTTGTCGATACCACATTTTTGAATATTTTCGACTTTAAGTTGGTAAGAGGCGACAGGAATACTGCTCTGCTAAAACAACACAGCGTCGTAATTACCGAGGAGACCGCCCAAAAAATGTTTGGCAATGCCGACCCAATGGGTAAAACCATAACCCATTACGGCGGTGATACTACAGCGTATTCGGTTACTGGGATAGCTGCAAATCCACCCAAAAATTCTCATTTACAATTTGATGCCCTGTTTTCATTTAATACCACCTTTAAGCCGTGGATGACTAACAACTGGGGTGGCAACTGGCTGGATACTTACCTGGTATTAGCACCAAACACCAACATAAAAGCTTTTGAAGCTAAAATGCCCGCTTATCTCAAAAAACACATGAAGGGAGATGGCTATAAATATTATGAACTGTTTTATTTACCGCTTAAAGATGTTCACGCCAACTCTGCCGATATCGGGCTCGATTACCTCAACTTCCAAAAGTTTGATAAAAACTTAACCAATTTATTCCTGGCTATCGCATTGATTGTTTTGGTAATTGCCTGTATCAATTTTATTAACCTGTCAACAGCGCGTTCGGCCGAACGAGCTAAGGAGGTTGGTATTCGGAAATCAATCGGTGCTTATCGTTTTCAACTGGCTATACAATTTTTGGGCGAAACGGTAATCCTTGCCTTAATGGCGCTCGTATTTGCAATTGTTCTTGTACAGTTAGCGTTGCCTTACATTAATAACATCAGTCAACGTCAGTTAACCTTACCGGTTTTTAGTAACCCCGGTACTGTGCTGATCATACTTGCCTGTACCGTAGTCGTAGGCCTGATTTCAGGAATTTATCCGGCTGTTTATCTGTCCGGTTTTCAGCCGGTGAAAGTATTAAAAGGCTCGATCGAAACAGGAAAAAACAAAGGTTTACTAAGAAATATATTAGTAATAGGACAATTTACAAGTGCTATATTCCTGATGATAGCCACTGTGTTGGTAGTAAAGCAATTGAACTTTATGCAGCATAAAGATCCGGGGTTTAACCGCGAACAAATTGTTACAGTACCGCTAAATGGCGTTACATCAGCCAAATACGACCTATTAAAACAGCAACTATCCGCGCTTTCATCAGTTAGCGGGGTAACTGCATCCCAGGATAATTTAGGAAGTCACCTCGATCAGTCGGGCGTTGAATTCAGACCTTCAGACGGCCCTAAGCGCAGCCTGGCAGTTACCCAGTTGGTTGTTGATGCCAATTACTTAAGCCTTTATAAAATTAAATTAGCAGCGGGTAAGAATTTCTCTGGCGAAAAAACGCAGGAGGGAAGAGAGTACATAGTTAACGAAAGTCTCGCGAGGGAGCTATTGAAAGATCATCCTAAACGCCCGTTGTCGTCACTCATCGGCCAAACTTTTGGTTATGATTCGTTGGGGACGATCAAGGCTATTGTAAAAGATTTTAACTTCAACTCGCTACATTATAAAATTGAAACGTTGTTTATTATAAGCGACAAACGAGGCGGTTTCAATACCATGTCGATAAAAATCAATCCGGGTAAAGCAAGCAATGCCGTTGCACAAATACAAGCGGTTTGGAAAAGCATAGAACCCGATCTGCCTTTTGAATACCAATTTTTAGATGATCACTTCAATGAGGTTTACCATGTGGATGATCAGGTAAGCAAAACCGTGGGCATACTTGCGGGGCTTATTATCATTATATCCTGCCTGGGTTTGTTTGGCCTTGCTTCTTATTCTGCAGAAAAACGGGTTAAGGAAATTGGGGTGCGCAAGGTGTTGGGAGCATCGGTACAAAATATCACTTTATTGCTTTCGAAAAACTTCTTAAAGCTGGTAATTATTGCAAACGTATTGGCGTGGCCAATTGCCTGGCTTACCATGAATTGGTGGCTGGGTGATTTCGCCTATCGTATTAGTATTCAATGGTGGATCTTTGTTTTGGCGGGGATAATATCCATTTTGATTGCTTTTTTTACTGTCAGTTTCCAGTCAATCAAAGCGGCATTGACAAACCCGGTAAAAAGTTTACGATCAGAATAAAAAACCAAGTCTGCATTTTGAAACAGGCCGGAAATTAGCGCAGAAGCTAATCTTCCGCCTGTTTTACTATTCACTTTCCCAGCTAATCTCTAGCCTCTAGTCACTAATCAACTAACCCCACCTGTATCATAACCGTACGCCCCATGTTACATAAGCGTACAGTCTTTACTTGAAGTTTAATTCGTAAGATGCTGATATATAATAATTTAAAAGTTTGGTATGTTATTGATACCTATGTGCCAGAATGTGGGAAAGCTGTGATTAATTCAAATACTTATTTAATAAATTAGCAGCTAAATCACTAATTCAAAAATTTACTAACTCACTAATTAAAACACATGTTATCACTTCAGCATATTTCGAAATACTACCAGGTAGGCGGCAACAAGAATTTTGTACTTAACGATATTAACCTCGAGGTAGACGAAGGCGAATTTATCTCTATCATGGGGCCGTCGGGTTCCGGCAAATCAACGTTACTGAATGTGATCGGCATGCTTGATGAACCATCAGAAGGATATCATTACTTTGTAGGTAACGCCGTTCACCAGTTAAAGGATAAGCAGCGTTCGGCTTTATATAAACAATATATTGGTTTTGTTTTCCAGGCTTACCACCTTATTGATGAGCTTACCGTTTATGAAAACATTGAAACGCCCCTAATTTACCAGGACTTTAAGGGAACAGAACGCAGGGCAATGGTTGCCGATATGCTTGATCGTTTTCAGATAGTAGGTAAGAAGGATCTTTTCCCGGCACAATTATCAGGTGGACAACAACAGTTAGTGGGTATTGCACGTGCCCTCATTGCCAAGCCAAAATTATTACTGGCGGATGAGCCTACCGGAAACTTAAATTCCAAACAAGGCGAGGAGATAATGGAGTTGTTCCGGAAATTGAATAAAGAGGATGGTGTTACCATCATTCAGGTAACACACTCCGAAAAAAATGCCGAATACGGCTCACGAATAATTAACCTTTTAGACGGCAGGGTAGAATCATCAAGAAAATTCTAAACCTGCAATAAATATTACAGATCATGTTTTTTAAAAAAATTCCATTACTCCTTTTATTTTTATCGGTAACCGTATTTGCAAAAGCCCAGCAGCAATTGGATAGCGTTTTAACATTACAGCAATGTGTTGATTTAGCCATAAAGAATAACCTCTTAGTAAAAAACAGTGGAACAACAATGGAGAGAGATCGCATAAACTTGCAACAAGCCCGCGAAAATCTCTTGCCTACTTTAAATGGTAACGCGTCGCAATCATTAAGCTTTGGCCGCAGCCAGGATCCTACAACTTATAACTATGTGAACCAGAAAATTAATTACGGCCAATATGGATTAAGCACCAACATTTTATTGTCAAATGGTTTTAGTTATATAAATGCTATAAAGCAAAATGCGCTTGCCTACCAAGCCGGTAAGATGGATTTTCAACAGGTAAAGGACGTTACTACTTTAAATATAATACAATTGTATTTGCAGGTATTAAATAGTGAAGATCAGCTTACACAGGCAAATTCTCAGTTCGATGCATCAAAAGTAACACTTGATCGTGAAACAATTTTGAATACTGCGGGCAGTGTAGCCCCTGCTGACTTCTATAATATAAAGGGTGCGCACGCTAACGATGCGGCAAATGTTGTGAATGCTAAAAATAACCTGGTTGCTGCAAAGCTCAATTTGTTGGAGGCAATGAGCGTGCCTTATACCAAGGATATAAAACTGGTAAGGCTTCCCGCAGACAAATCACCTACGAGTTATGGGCAAACCCCCGATCAGATCTACTCAACTGCATTAGGTAGCCTGGCACAGGTCAAAGCGGCCGATTTTCGTGTTCAGGCGGCCGAGAAGGAAGTTCAGTCGTATAAAGGAAAGCTATACCCCACATTGTCTTTTGGCGCATCGATCAATACGAATTATTCAAGTACCGGAACAACAAGTTTCTTTGATCAGTTCAGAAATAACTATAGCTACGGGCCGGGTTTGAGTTTACAGATCCCTATTTTAAACTATTTCCAAAACAGGAATAATGTAAAGCGGGCAAAACTTGATTTAATAGATGCCCAAAACGTAAATACAGATACCAGGGTGCAGCTTAAACAGCAAATTGAACTATCATATGCAAATATGACTGCTGCGAATGATCGTTTTAATGCAGTAACAGACCAGGTTGCAGCGTACCAGGAAGCCTTTAATGCAACCCAAACTAAATTTAATGCCGGTGTTATTACAGCAGACATTTTTGTAATCGCAAAAAATAACCTTGATGTTGCCAATACCAATTTAATTAACGCGCGTTATGACTACCTGATCCGTATAAAGATCCTGGATTACTACAGGGGACAGCTCAGTTTCTAAATTATTATAATTCTTTTTGGAATAGTAAAATTTATCCTAATTTTATTTCAGATTCTATCAAATATCCGGCTTACATTAATCGTTTTTAATGTAAACCGGATATTGCTAATTAAAGGGCCCCCCTTTAACTATTTCCCCGGAAAATATTAATAATTTTAATTTCATCGCCTTATTAAATTACTTATGAAAAAACTAATCCTCACATTAGCAATTATTACAGCAACGTTTACATTTGCTTCGGCGCAAATTTTACCATCTTTCCAACTGGGTATTAAGGGCGGCATAAACCTGGCGTCACTTGATCACTCCTCGTCAGCTTTCAGCACAGGTAACAGGGCGGGGTATTTAGGCGGTCTTTGGGCAAGAGTTGGCGCGTTAGGCTTTAATTTTCAACCGGAGCTTTACGTTACGGCTAAAAATGTGACCGTAACCGATGGCGGCACCGAGGTAAAGGCGAAATTTACTAGCATTGATGTTCCGCTTTTGGTTGGCGGCAAAATAGGTGCATTCGGTTTAGGCGCCCGTTTTTACACAGGGCCACTGGTGTCATTCGCTATAAACAAGGATCAAAGTTTTGGCAGCGCCGCGGGCAAGGTAACCTCGCTTGATTATAAAGATCAGAACTTTGCCTGGGTGCTTGGTGCAGGAGTAGATATCAGGAGTATCTCGGTCGATCTGCGTTACGAAGCAGGTATAACAAAACAAACCTTTGGTTATTCGCACACAAGAGTTAGTCTTTTTAACCTTAGTTTGGCTGTGCCCTTGTTAAAACTATAGTAAGCCCATACTGATTTTAAGTTAAATATTTTATATGCTAAAGGTCTGCCCGTTTTGAGGCAGGCCTTTTTTGTTTCCTGTAATAATTAGGCCCGTTGCCGATTTAGTATTATATTTTGTAGGGGTGCTGTCAATTTAGTATTATACTTATTGTACATGTTACACATATCTTTATAAACCAGTTAAACCCGGTAATTATATAATACGTAGCATTAATGAACACCGAATATTTATGCAAACGCCTCTTATCTCGTATTTGCACATTTGCGGTAATAGTCGCAATATCTTTCACTAACAGTTATGCACAATCAGCAACTCGTGGTCCAGGCTCAAATATTCGTTTAAATCAACTCGGCTTTTATCCGCAAGGTCCCAAAATCGCAATTGTGTTAGACAGCAAAAGCGAGGAGTTTTATCTCCAGACCTTAGATAAGAAAAATGTGTTTGTTGGAAAATTAAAAAAATCGGTTAGACCGGGTTTAAACAGATCATTTACAGATATAGCAGATTTTGGGAAATATAATACACCCGGGAAATATCAGCTTTATGTGCCAGGTTCAGGATATTCATATCCATTCGAAATAAAAAAGTCTGTTCACCAAAATGTGGCGGCCGGAGCAATAAAGGCTTATTACTTTATGCGGGCATCCATCCCCTTAAATGAAAAATATGCAGGCAAATGGAGCAGGGCAGAGGGGCACCCGGACACAAATGTGCTCATCCATACATCCGCTGTAAGCGAAAAACGCCCTGCAGGTACTTCAATTTCGGCGTCACTCGGCTGGTACGATGCCGGCGATTATAACAAATACATAGTTAACAGTGGGATCAGTACCGGTACGTTGCTTTCGTTATATGAGGACTTTCCGGCTTACATGAAAACTATATGCCTAAACATCCCGGAAAGTGGCAATAAAATTCCCGATGTGCTGAATGAGGTTTTATGGAATTTACGCTGGATGCTCGCCATGCAAGACCCCGGCGACGGCGGTGTTTATAACAAGCTCACCAATGCCGAATTTGATAAAATGGAAATGCCGGATAAGGGCACCCAGCCGCGTTATGTAGTTCAAAAGGGAACTGCAGCAACGCTAGATTTTGTCGCAGTTATGGCGCAGGCCAGCCGCATTTTTAAAAAATTCCCGAAGCAGTTACCAGGCTTGGCAGATTCATGCCTGGCACGAGCAAACAAAGCGTGGGCATGGGCAATGAAAAACCCGAATGTTATTTACAACCAGGATGCAATGAATCAAAAATTCAGTCCTAAAATAACGACCGGGGGTTACGGAGACTGGAATTTTAAGGACGAATTTATTTGGGCGGCCTCTGAACTTTTTGTGACCACATTAAACCCTGGATTTTTAAAGCAGGTTAACTTATTACCCGACACCAACATGCCGTTGCCAACTTGGAGCCAGGTAAGATTATTAGGATATTATACGCTCGTAAAAAACAGTGGCTCTTTCGGTTCAAAGGCCCCTCCGGAATTGCCCGAAATAAGAAAGCGACTGCTGGCTTTTGCAGATAAGCTCGTTAACGGAGCTGGAGAAACAGCGTACCTAACAGTAATGACAAAATCGGCCCGGAATTTTGGGTGGGGAAGTAATTCTGTTGCCGCAAACCAGGGAGTAGCATTGATCCAGGCCTACAAATTATCTCCTGATAAAAAATACCTTGATTACGCGCTTGCCAACCTTGACTATATTTTGGGTAGAAACGCGGCCGGCTATTCTTATGTGACTGGTTTTGGTAGTAAAACTCCAATGCACCCTCATCACAGGCCGTCCGTTGCTGATGGCATTGTCGACCCAATCCCCGGTTTACTGGCCGGCGGCCCTAACCCCGGTATGCAGGATAAGATCCGCGTCCCGTCAACAGTTCCTGATGAGGCCTATATTGATGATGACCGGGCTTATGCTGCAAACGAGATCGCTATCAACTGGAACGCGCCCTTTGCTTATTTAGCTAATGCCATTGAAGCGTTTCAAAACCAATTGAATACATCCAAATAAATACAAAACTATAGCCAATATATTATGAAAAGGATTTTTATTGTTGCGGGCTTAATATGCCTTAATGTTGCCCTGCTGTCTGCTCAATCAAAAAAAAGTCAATCGCCCGTAACTGAAATTGATAAAAAGGTTGACGCACTGATTGCCAAAATGACGCTGGAGGAAAAAGTGGGGCAGATGACAGAGGTTACTTCTGACGTAGTTTCAACAACCACGAACGGAGTACACCAAATTGACGATGCAAAAATAAAGGAGGCCATTTTAAAATATCATGTCGGCTCAATCCTAAATGTAAGTGGTCATGCTTATGACCGTAAACATTGGTTCGATGTTATTTCAACCATTCAAAAGGAAGCAGCGCAGGATCGGCTGAAGATCCCGGTAATCTATGGGATCGATGCCATTCACGGCGTTACCTACACAACAGGCAGCACTTTATTCCCGCATGAAATTGCTATGGCAGCCACCTTTAATAAAGAACTAGCCTACAAAGCAGGAGAGATAACTGCTTATGAAACCCGTGCAAGCTATATCCCATGGAATTATTCGCCGGTGCTTGACTTGGGTAAATCGCCATTATGGCCCAGGATCTATGAAACTTTTGGTGAAGACCCGTACCTTATAAAAACCATGGGAGCCTCCATAATAAAAGGTTACCAGGGCAATGATGTAGGCGATAAATATCATGTTGCCGCCTGTATGAAGCACTACCTTGGCTATGGTGATCCGATGGACGGCAAGGACCGCACACCAGCCTGGATACCTGATCGCTACATGCGCGAATACTTTTTACCACCGTTCGCCGAAGCTGTAAAGGCAGGAGCAAGGACGCTGATGATAAATTCAGGAGAGATAAATGGCGTTCCTATCCACGCCAGTAAATATATGCTGACCGATGTACTGCGCGGCGAACTGCATTTTGACGGGATTGCTGTTACAGATTGGCGGGACATCGAATATCTGCATGATCGGCATCACATTGCTGCTACTCAAAAGGATGCGGTAATGATAGCAGTAAATGCAGGTGTTGATATGAGCATGGTGCCTTACGAATATAGTTTTTATAATTATTTGGTAGAGCTGGTACACGAGGGCAAAGTATCGATGGCAAGAATAAATGAAGCGGTTCATCGGATTCTTAAGGTTAAATATCAGTTAGGCTTATTCGAACGCCCGGTTGGTAACCCGGACGATTATCCGAAATTTGGATCGGATGAATTCAAACAGGTTAGTGTACAGGCAGCTACCGAAGCAATTACCCTTTTGAAGAACAATAACAATATTCTGCCGCTTAAAAAGGATCTCAAATTATTTGTAACTGGCCCGACTGCAAATACCATGCGCTCGTTAGATGGTGGCTGGAGCTATACCTGGCAGGGTGATCAGTCTGATTCATTCGCGGCTAATAAAAACACCATACTGGAAGCTATTCAGCAGAAGATAGGAAAAGATAACGTAAGCTATGAGCCGGGCGCATCATTTGATAGTTTGCAAAATGTAAATGATGCGGTTAAGGCTGCTAAAAAGGCCGATGTAATAGTTCTATGTTTAGGGGAGTTTTCTTATACTGAAAACGTAGGTAATATCGACGATTTAAACTTACCGGCGGCCCAAATTGAACTGACAACTGAATTGGTAAAAACGGGAAAGCCGGTAATTTTAGTCTTAGCTGAAGGCAGGCCAAGAGTTGTAACCCAAGCCGAAAACCAATCGGCCGCTACTGTTATGACTTACCTGTCAGGTAATGAAGGCGGAGATGCATTGGCGAGCATTCTGTTTGGCGATGCAAATCCGTCAGGTAAATTGCCTTTTACTTATCCCCGGTACCCCAACGCTTTGGTAAACTACTATCGTAAAAACCTGGAAAACGGAAATTCAGACGATAGCCACGGCTACAACCCGTTGTACGAATTTGGTTTTGGGTTGAGCTACACTACGTTCAGTTATAATAACCTGCATTTAAGTAAGCCCGATTTGCATGATGGCGAAACATTAAAAATTACTGTTGATGTAAAAAACACCGGGCAGCGGGAGGGGAAGGAATCGGTGCTGCTTTATACCAGCCAGCTTTATGCGAGTATTGCGCCTGATACCAAACGCCTGAGAGCTTATGATAAAATCAACCTTAAACCGGGCGAGATAAAAACTGTAACGTTTAAAATTGCAGCAAGCGATTTGGCCTTTGTAAACGACATCAGCAAAACGGTAACAGAGCCGGGTGAGTTTAAGATTCAAATCGGCGATCAAACACAGATCTTTAATTTTATTTCAAATACCGTTCCATCAAGAACAGGTAAGTTATAGTAATTAAGATAGGCACTTTATTTTACTGCAAGACCATATATTTGTTATATCAATTTATAATCGAATAAATTAATGATAAAAAAGGTATCGTTGTTTTACTGCTGTCCGGTGTTGTTAATGCTTTCCTGCTCAAATAAGGCAAGCACGCAAGTTAAACCGACCGATCCCGTAGTTTATAAAGCACCGGTTGTTTCCTCAACATTTGCTAAAGGGGCCGACATTAGTTGGGTTACTCAAATGGAATCATCCGGGTATAAATTTTATGATAAAACCAGCAAACAGCAAGATCTTTTTGTGTTGATTAAAAGCCTCGGCTTCAACTCCATCCGGCTAAGGGCTTGGGTGAATCCGGCCGATGGCTGGTGTAATACCGCTGATGTAGTGGCAAAGGCCCTGCGCGCAAAGGCAGCAGGCATGAAAATAATGATCGATTTTCATTATGCAGACAGCTGGGCAGATCCGGGCAAACAACCGAAGCCGGCTGCGTGGACGTCACTGGATTTTGCTACGCTGACAACAACACTGCACGATTATACCGTAAATGTTATGACCACCCTGAAAAACAACGGGATCACACCTGATTGGGTACAGGTTGGTAACGAAACCAATGATGGGATGCTATGGGAAGATGGCCGGGCCTCAAAAAGTATGGCGAATTTTGCTGCGCTAATTAAAAGCGGGTATTCGGCGGTAAAATCGGTTAGCAGTACAACACAAGTAATTGTTCATATTTCTAACGGGTTTGATAATAGTCTATTCCGGTGGATGTTTGACGGGTTAAAGGCAAATGGTGCTCAATGGGATATTATCGGGATGTCGCTGTATCCATCTACCGATAACTGGTCAACCCTTGACAATCAATGCCTGGCGAACATAAAGGACATGATATCGCGGTATTCAACGCCGTGTATGGTGGTAGAGGTTGGGATGGATACCGCACCGGCAAACACCTCCCGCGATTTTCTTTCTGATATCATCACCAAAGTTAATTCAGTTTCGGGCAGCAACGGACTTGGTGTATTTTATTGGGAGCCGGAAGCGTATAACTGGCAGAGTTATGGTCTTGGCGCTTTTGATAGCACAGGAAAACCTACGATAGCACTCGATGCCTTTAGTAATTAAACTTTACCCGGCAAGCAAAGCTGTGACAACCAATACCAGCATAACACAAAAAATAAAAATGACCCAATACATAACCGACATTCCAATCATCTTGGTGATGGTACGAAAAACCCCGCGGTTATAAACGACCCTTAATGACCGAAATATATACCAAATAATATATAAGGTGGAGATCAGCGTTATCCAGTCGGCGAACCAATCTATCGGAATGATCAGTTCCAGCAGCATTGTAAAGGTCAGAAATATGAAAAGGAAACAATGCAGGTGAAAGGTGTAGATTAGGTGCTCCACATAAAACTTGCCGCTTTTTGAAAAAGTAATCTTGAGGATCAAAGCAAACAATGGCAGCATCAGGAACATCATCTTAGGGATATTGTGCCGAAACTCTTCAAAGAAAACATCCTTAGCCCTCGAGCCATATTTATGGTTGTAAATTATGACCCTTTTATGGATTTGCATTTTTAAGAACCCATCGCGCTTACTTATGGGCATTTTTTGTTGTTCGGCCAGGTATTGGTCATAGCTGGTATCTTTGGTTGAAAATAAGCCATGTCGTTGCAACGCAGTATCGGGCTCCCCATCTTCACTTACCTTTACCAGGCCGCCTGCATAGCTTGTAACCTTTTGCTGTAATTGTTTTTTCTGGGCAGCGCTTAGGTTCGGGTTTTTAGCAATTTGTTGATTTACTGAATCGGCCTTCGCTTTTGCAGCAACCATAATAACACCTTTACGCACCTGCATTCTTAAGATTCCGTCCCGCTTGTTCGCCGGTAATTTTTGTTGTTCGGCCAGGTATTGTTCGTAGGTGGTATCTTTGCCCGAAAAAATTTCTTGTTTTTCTGCTGAGTTGCCATTTTTCCCATCTTGATTTTTTATATCTGTGCTTAGTTTTCCTGCAACAGGCTTTGAAGGTGCAACGGGCTTATTTTCAACCTTTTCATGGCTGCTTTGAAATAATAAAACGAAATACACGAGGCTTATAAAAATATACATTTTAACCGGGTGCAGGTATTGCGCACGCTTGCCGGACATATATTCATTGGTCAAATAGCCGGGTTTAAAAACCAGTGGTTTTAACGTGTGAAAAAACTGGTGATCGAAATGGAAATAATCGCTTATGGCATGATTCATCATGTGGCCAAAGCTTTCCTTTATCTGCAGGTTTTCCTGGCCGCAGTTATGGCAAAATTTACCCTCTAATACGGTTCCGCAATTCAGGCAGTCGTTTTCTTTGCGGTAATGTTTTTTCATTCTTAGTTAGATTTCAATAGCGTCTTAAAAAGCGGATACCAATCCGTAGAACAAAATGTCTTAGGCATTTTCAATGGCACGTTCAAGTTCAGGCGTATGTTTGTATCTGAATATGAAGGGGAAAATAATGGCAATTACGAGCGCATAGCCTGCGAATGCCAGCCATATACCATGCCAATCGTAACTATGATCCGCAAGCGTGAAAAAGTTATCAATTAACAAACCACTTATTATACTTCCTAAAAATGCTCCAAATCCGTTTACCATCATCATAAACAGACCTTGAGCACTACCTCTTATCTGGGGAGTAGTCTGCGTTTCCACAAATAGTGAACCTGAAATATTAAAGAAATCAAAAGCCATACCGTATATGATACATGATAAAATTATCATCCATAACCCTCCTGCAGGATTACCAAAAGCAAGCAGTCCAAAACGTAATACCCAAGCAAGCATACTAAATAACATCACATACTTAATTCCAAATTTGCGTAAGAAAAAGGGAATAGTGATAATGAAAAACATTTCAGAAAATTGGGATATGGACAAAACGATAGCGGCATGCTTTACTCCAAAAGAGTCTTTATAAATGGCAAGGTTTTTAAAATCATGAATAAAGGTATCTCCATAAGCATTTGTCAGTTGTAAAGCTGCACCGAGAAGCAATGAAAAAATGAAGAATATGGCAAACTTTGGTGTCTTAAATAATATGAATGCATTTAAGCCTAGTAAATCTACAAAAGATTTATTGGTAGTTTTACTAGCTAGAGGCGGACACTTTGGAAGAGTGAATGAGTAAACGCCCAACGCCAATGCTACAAATGAGGAAATATAAAATTGATTAGCAGAAGTTTCACTTCCGGTTAAATTCACTGTCCATAACGCAACGATAAAGCCAAATGTTCCCCATATGCGAATAGGCGGATAGCTTTTAACAACGTCTTTATTTTCAGTTTTTAGGGCTGAATATGCAACAGCTATGGATAAAGAGAGCGTTGGCATATAGCACAACACATTTAATAGCATTACAAAAAAAAACGTTGATGGCGTATGCATCAGAGGGAGGCAAAACAAGGCAACGGCTCCTAAAATATGTAAACTACCATACAATTTTTCTGCGTTAATAAATCTGTCCGCGATTATGCCCATGAATGCGGGCATAAAGATGGCAGAAATACCCATTGTTGAGAAGATTGCGCCGAATTGTGAAAATGTCCAGTGTTTATTTTGGGAACAATAACTTCCGATGGTTAGCAGCCAAGCGCCCCATACAAAAAATTGCATAAAATTCATTAGTATTAAGCGAAACTTAATATTCATAAAGTGCCAAGTTAAATTTAAAAAATGCCTGCGTTAAACCAAAAGGGGAAAATAGGGAAATAAAAGGAAAATCAAGAACCTTCAGCCGCAGAAATGAAGACGAGTCAAAATAATATTACAATTAGGATAAAATATTAGCTATTCTGCATCAGGAAGCCTTTCTGCGGTTTAGTTCGTCGCGAATCTTAGCAGCCTTTTCATAAGACTCCTCTGCTAATGCTTCCTGTAATTTCGACTTTAACTCATCAACACTTAATGAGCCAAATCCGCCGGTTGAGGTAGCAGCCGCTGTTGTTTTTTCCTCTTTGGTTTCGTTGATGTTTTCGAGGTAAACAAAGTCGTTACCCTCAATTACGATACCTGCTGTAGAAAGGATAAACTCATAGGTATAAATAGGGCAGTCGAACCTCACTGCAACCGCTATGGCATCGCTGGTGCGGGCGTCTATCTCTACTACCTTTTTACCATCAGAACAGATCAGTTTGGAGTAAAAGATTCCGTCGACAAGATTATAAATAATTATTTCCTGGATCTTAATATTGTAGGCCTCGCCAAGACTTTTAAAAAGATCATGCGTGAGTGGACGACTTGGGGTCATCTTTTCTATCTCAATAGCAATTGCCTGTGCCTCAAAACTACCGATGATGATCGGTAGTCGCCGCCGGCCGCTCACTTCGCCCAAAACTAAAGCATAGGCACCAGACTGCGTTTGGCTGTAGGATAAGCCAACAATGTCCAGTTTTATTTTTTTCATATCATTACCCATCACAACTGATCTTTTTATGCCGAAGCTTTGTGTTCTTTAACTGCTGCAATCAATTTTGGTACTACCTCAAATGCGTCTCCAACAATGCCGTAATCTGCTACCTTGAAAAACGGTGCCTCGGGATCCTTGTTGATCACAACAATGACCTTTGACGAGCTAACCCCGGCCAAATGCTGGATAGCACCCGAAATTCCTATTGCAATATACAAATTTGGACTGACAGCTATACCGGTTTGTCCAACATGTTCGCTATGCGGTCGCCATCCACTGTCTGAAACAGGTTTTGAGCATGCCAAAGCAGCGCCCAACAAACCTGCCAGTTCCTCAACCATACCCCAATTTTCAGGCCCCTTCAAACCGCGGCCGCCCGAAACCACAATGTCAGCGTCAGGCAGGGAAACTTTATCGGTTGAACGAACGATCTCCTTGATCATTGCCTTAAAATCGGAAGCGTTGCCTTCTGAAGAAAAATCTTCGACAGCCGGAGTTACAGCCTTTTCAACTAACTTATAGGAGTTTGGTGTTAAAGAGATCACTTTATTTGTTGAAGTTAATTCAACCACTGCAAATGCCTTTCCCGAAAACGCAGTTTTTTTAACAGTAAACTTACCTGCATTTTGCTTGGGCAGCGATACTGCCCCATCGGCTAAACCAGCTCCAAGTTTTACCGCAATTCTCGGTGCTAATCCACGGCCGGAAAACGAATTGGATAATACAATTATGTCCGATCCTTCTTTTTTTGCTGCGTCGGCAATAACAGATGCGTAGGCCTGGTTTATAAAGTTCTTAAGCTTCGTATTCGAAACGTTTAAAACTTTATCAGCTCCGTATTTGGCAAGTCCGGCTAGTTCATCATTGCCGACGTCGCCAATAGATATGGCTACCAGGTTGGTATTATTTTGATCGGCAATGGCACGGGCATATGAAACCGCTTCAAAAGTTGATTTCTTGAATTTGCCTTCTGCGTTCTCCGTATATATTAAAACTGACATATTAAAATTGTAAGATCAATTAATGTGTTATGGTATTATATAACCCGTGCTTCTTCGTGCAGCAAATCCACCAGTTTGGCTGTATCGTCTACTGATACCAGCTTCACCTGCCCGCGTGGTGCAGGTGTTTCATAACTGATGATCTCTGAAAAGTTCTTTACCTCAACAGGCTCAACAATTGTTAACGGCTTGGTCCGTGCCGACATGATGCCCCGCATATTTGGGATCTTAGGTTCGGCAACCCCTTCTGCACAACCAGCGACTATTGGCAATGGAATGGTCAATATTTCCTTGCCGCCTTCAATTTCGCGTTCAACGGTTACATTTCTTCCTTCGATATCCAGTTTTTTAATGATTGATACCGATGGCAGATCTAAAAGTTCGCCCAGCATACCTGCCACCTTCGATCCATTGTAATCTATAG
>JALYIP010000077.1 GCA_030775685.1 Bacteroidota bacterium | reverse complement strand
TCCGATGGTCCACCTGGTTTAAAAGCCATTTGGACTGGATACAGGCGATTAATAGACGCTGTGAAAACTTATCAAATCCTTAACCAACAAAATTTGGGTAAGGGGTAGCTCCAAAGGAGAGGGTTCTGAATAAGAGTGAAGTTTAAGTCCTCTCCTTTGGAGAGGATTTAGGTGAGGCGAACAGGAAATTTGGGGTAATCGAGATGGTTTTTGGCTGTATTTACTTGGATTTAAAGTTGAATGACTCCTCATTCAAAACTTTCCCCCTGTGCATTGTTACATATTCACTACCTTGTAAACAACAATTATGGCAACTGTAGCGCTTCGTAGTTCGGCAGGTAAATGGATCATGGTTTCGGCCATCCTGGCCTCGGCTATGGCGTTTATTGACGGTACGGCGCTTAATGTTGTGTTGCCTGCACTGCAGCAAAGCCTGCAAGCCAGCGGCGCCGACCTGTTCTGGATCCTTAATGCCTATCTGCTAATGCTGGCCGCGCTTATTCTTATCGGAGGCTCATTGGGCGATAAGCTTGGTCGCAAGAAGGTGTTCATGGCCGGCATTTTTATTTTTATTTGTGGATCGGCCGCATGCGGGATCTCGCCCGGTGTAACTTATTTGATCGTCTTTAGGATAATCCAGGGTGTTGGCGGTGCATTGATGATTCCCGGTAGTTTGTCGCTGATCTCTTCATCCATCAATCCAAAGGAAAGAGGGAAAGCCATTGGTACATGGTCGGCGTTCACAACGGTAGTAACTATGGGCGGGCCTGTATTAGGCGGTGCGTTAGCTGATGCAGGTTTATGGCGGTATATTTTTTTTATTAATGTGCCTATCGGCATCGCAGCCCTGGTAATGCTTTGGTTTAAGGTGGCGGAAACAAAAGACGATGACAGCGATCATGCCATCGATTTTCCCGGAGCCATCGCGATAGCACTTGGCCTTGCACTTGTAACTTTTGGCTTTTTGCGGATCCCTGCGGTTGGTTTGCATAATTGGCAGGTTTATCTTTCATTGCCTGCAGGTTTGTTGTTGCTGGCATTGTTTATCATTATCGAGAAAAAAAGCAAACACCCGATGATGCCTTTGCAGCTATTTGCTAATCCAACTTTTACTGGAAGCAACCTGCTTACGTTTTTTCTATATGCCGGGCTGGGAGCAGGGATGCTCTTTCTTTCGCTGAATATGGTACAGGTACAGGGCTATAGCCAGTTACAAAGCGGCTTAACATTTTTGCCCTTCACCATAATGATGATTTCCATTGCCAGGTTTGCAGGCGCACTTGCTGACAAATTTGGTCCTCGATTGTTCCTTATCTGCGGGCCTGCTGCTGCCGGAGTCGGCTTGTTAATCTTATCGTTTGTAAAACAAACCACGGGTCCGGCTGATTATTGGACAACGTTCTTCCCCGGTGTTATAGTTTTAGGACTTGGGATGTCGTTCACGGTGTCACCGTTAACTGCCGCTGTTATGGGTTCGGTGGATGATCATTTTTCAGGCACTGCATCAGGGGTAAACAATGCGGTTTCGCGGATTGCGGGGGTGTTTGCTAACGCGATTTTTGGGGCGCTGGTAGTATTGTTCTTTGCCGGAGCATTACAGCAACAATTGAATGGCATAAAGCTCGATCCTAAACAGATAGAATTGGTTACTCAACAGGCATCAAAACTCGGTGATGCTAAAGTTCCGGCAGGTGTCAATGAAAATAGTAAACAAGCCATAGCAAAAGCATATCACACAAGTTTTATCAGCGCCTATCAGAAAATCATGCTAACCTGTGCCGGACTCGGCTTTTTGGGGGCTTTGATGGGAGTGGTTTTTATTAAGGGAGTGGGGATAGTCCGGAAGTCCGAAAGTCAGTAAAGTCCGAAAGATGGAAACTGGGTGACTTAGTGGCGTTAATATTGCGCGCAGAGTTGACTTACCCGGTCATTACTTCGCTCGACCACCCTCTCTGCTGCGCAAAGAGGGAAAGACTTTTTTATTTCTCTTACCTCTTTACGCGCAGCGAAGAGAGGTCGGATAGCGTAGCGTCTCCGGGTGAGTCAACTCTGCGCCGGACTTTAGGGATTTACACATTTCCTCAATCAAGAATTTTACTTAAATTGCTGGTGTAAAACTGACCGAATTTGAAAAAACTGTACTTAATCAAGGCTCTTCTAAAAAACCTCTGCTTGTTCATTTTTTTGTTGCTTAATGCCGGTGCATTTTGTCAATCTAAAACGGTGGCAGGAAGTGATTTTTCATTAATTGTTGTAAATGAGAAGCTGCAGCCAATTGATGGCGCTACAGTTAAGCTGTCAAAAGATGGAGCGCTTATGAAAACTGTCGTAACCGATGCCGCGGGAACAGCTAAGTTTACTAATTTTCAAACAGGCGTTTTTTCAATAACATTCACAGGATACATATCGCAAAGCAGCAGGGTTTACCGTTCTTCCGGCGATGTAAATACTGATACCATAAAACTTCAGCCATCAAACACCATTTTGCAGGAGGTAAACGTTACCTCGCATACAACTGCCGTTGAACAAAAGCAAGGCAAGGTTGTGCTCAATGTTGATGCATCGGTAACCAATGCCGGCTCCACAGTGCTGGAGGTGTTGGAAAAATCGCCGGGGGTAACTGTTGACAGGAACGGCGGGATTGCCTTGCAGGGTAAAACAGGTGTGCTGGTAACCATCGACGATAAGCCAACCTATCTTTCGGGTGCCGATCTGGAGAATTTGTTGAGCAGCATGAGTTCATCGCAAGTATCACAAATAGAACTGATTGCCAACCCAACTGCCAAATATGATGCAAGCGGCAACGCAGGGATCATCAACATTAAAACAAAAAAGAACAAGCAACGCGGTTTTAACGGCTCATTCACAACCTCGGCAGGGCAGGGTGTGTATCCAAAGAACAACAACAGTCTTGTGTTAAATTACAGGGTGGGGAAGATCAATACCTTTTTCAATTACAATATGAACTGGGTTAAATACCTGACCAACCTGTACGCCTTAAGGAAATATTACGATGACAACGGCACCTTAACCGCGATGCTGCGGCAGCCATCGTACTTTAAGGGGACGCTTTTTAACAACACCATTAAAACGGGGCTCGACTATTACATCGGTCCAAAAACGACCATCGGGATTGTTTTGGGCGGCTCCACCATTCACCGGCAGGGAAATAATACAGCAACTGCTACCTGGCTTGAACCGGCCGGTACTGTAGATTCGGCAATCGCCACCGGCAACAAAAATACCAGCCAGTTTAAAAATGGATCAATAAACCTAAATTTGCGACAAACACTCTCAACAACACAAAGCCTGGCTGCTGATTTTGATTACCTGCATTACAACATTCAAAGCGAACAGGATTTTATTAACCACCTGCTTGTTGACGGTGGATATACCGATGAAACGCGCAGCAATATTCCTACCACTATAAATATTACATCAGGCAAGGTGGACTATACACAAAAAATAGGCGAGAGCACCACTTTTGAGGCCGGCTTAAAGACATCATACAGCAATACGGATAATTCCGCAGCTTACCAAAACCTGTTGAGTGGTGGATGGGTGGATGACAATACCAAAAGCAATCATTTTTTGTATCGCGAAAATATAAACGCCATTTACAGCTCCATCGAAAAAAAGTATAATAAACTAACTTTCCAGGCCGGTTTACGCTATGAGCATACCGGGTACAAGGCCCATCAATTGGGGAATGCAATTCAAAAGGACTCTGCATTTTCGCGTAATTATGGCCAGTTTTTTCCGAGCGGTTACTTAAGCTACCAGGCGGATTCATCCAACAGTTTTACCCTAACTGCAAGCCGCCGGATCGATCGCCCGGTATTTCAAAGCCTTAACCCATTTTATTTTATCGTTAACAAATACACTTACGAAACCGGCAATCCATATCTTTTGCCCCAGTACAGCTGGAATTTTGAGCTAACGCATCAATATAAAAACCTGTTGACCACAAGCTTGTCATACAGCCGGATAAAAAACTATTTTTCGCAACTGTTTTTGGCCGATAACACAAAAGGGATTTTGTTGTATTCGCAGGGCAACGTAGGCAGTACCTATAATATCGGGCTGTCATCGGCTGTTTCTGTATCGCCTTTAAACTGGTGGTCGCTTACAGCGCAGGCCACGTTTAACCACAAGCAGTTGCGGGGCTTTAATTGGAACACTTACACCAGCCAGATCAACCAGCTTAACATCAACATAAATAACCAGTTTAGCATCGCAAAGATCTATACAGCCGAGATTTCGGGGGTTTACACCACTAAGGCGCGTAATGATGTGCAGGAGCTGTTGTATCCAACCGGGCAACTGTCGGCTGGGATTGCGAGGCCCATTTTAAAAAAGAAGGGTACGTTGAAATTTAGCTATCGCGATATTTTTTATACCAATGCCATGGAAGGGTTTACCTCTTTCCCAAATGCCACGGAATATTTTAAGATCCTGCGAGATTCAAGGGTGTTTACGGTGACGTTTATTTATCGTTTTGGTAAGAGTTATAAAACAGTGAAGCGTACAGATGGCAGCGCTGCTGAAGAAATGGAAAGGGTAGGGAACGGGTAACGAGATTTGAATAATAAAGTAAATCGACCTCATTATTCCATATTTAGAATTAGAGGTCAATTATTTCTTTATCGAAATAAAAAACGTAGCTCCTTCACCGGGAACAGATTTAACATAGATATTGCCATTTAAAACATTCAGCAGGTCCTTTATGGTTGATAAACCGATGCCCGAGCCTTTTTTGTTATAGCGGTCGGTTATTTTGAGGGTAAAGTTATTGCCGAAGATCTTATCATGATATTGTTCCGGGATGCCCATCCCGTTGTCTTCAACTTCCAGTCGGTAAAAATCATCGTCCTGTTTAAAACGGATGTTGATGATACATTTCTCCTTATTGTTATAGCGAATGGCATTACTCAATAAATTGATCAGGATCTGTTCAAATGCTATCATCGAGAAGTAGATCATTTGCTTTTCTTCCGGCAAAATAATCTCGACGTTTTCGGGTACAGCGAGCATGCTGATCACCTTCTGAATAAGACTATTCAGATTAAATTCCTGCTTTTTAGCTAAAAGTAAAGATGGCGACTTTGAATAAGCCAGCATCTCCTCAACCAGTTCAAGCAGATTTTTGGTTGCGGCAATATTCAGGTTTACAAGGCGCAGGCAACCCTCATCCTCTAGTTTTTCCTGCCGGATTTTTAGTGCCTGCGAGGTAAGCAGGATACTGCTTAGCGGGTTTTTTATATCATGGGCCGCCATTGAGGCAAACTTCTGGATCAATACATTTGAGTTCAACAGTTCCTGGTTGGCTTTTTCAAGGTAGGCTACTTTTCTTCTTAGTTCGAGCTTATCAACTATTTGCCGGCCCAGCGTTTTTAAAGCTTCTGTTTGTGTATCCGTAAGTTTTTGTGTTTCCTGGTCTATTACGCACAAGGTGCCAAGCGCGAAGCCATCTTCGTTAACCAGGGGTACCCCTGCATAAAATGTTACGCTGGTTGGGCCTGTAACCATTGGGTTATCAACAAAGCGCTCGTCAATGGCTGCATCCTCTATTATCATAATCTCATCGCCGGATGCTATGACATGTGTGCAGAATGAAAATTCCCTTACATTCTCTGTAAAATCGGTGCCATGGTGCGATTTAAACCATTGCCTTTTCTCGTCGATAAACGTGATCAGCGCAATAGGTACCCCACAAATTGCTGAAGCCAGTGACGCTATTGCATCGAAGTCTTTTTCCTCGGCAGTATCAAATATATTGTAACTCTGAAGCGCAGCAAGTCTTTCAACTTCGTTCTCGGGAAGCGGGATTGTGAGCATAGTTTAAATTAATACACGGTTCACAAACATACGATAATATAAAGTGTTTGGGTTTATTGCAGATTTTTGGTGAAGGCCAGTAAATAAAAAGCAATCCTGCTCTAACCAATTCCATATATATTTGTTGAAACCATAAAATGTTGCATAATGGATAATCAGCATAAAGCGCTTATAAACGAGCTTACAAAATTACTTACCGGGGGTACGGCCCATGCCTCATTTCATGATGCGGTAAACGGGTTAAAACCTGAATTACGCGGCGTAAAGGTAGATAATATGCCCTATAGTATCTGGCAATTGGTGGAACACATCCGGATAGCCCAATGGGATATGCTGCAATTCAGTAAGGATGCCGATCATGAATCACCGAAATGGCCTGATGATTACTGGCCGAAAGAAAGCGCGCCGGAAGATGATGATGCCTGGAAGGGATCGATTAAACAAATTGATGACGACCTGGACGAATTTATTGAATTGATGGAGCATAGCAATATATACCAGCCTCTTGCCTATGGCGACGGGCAAACTATTTTACGTGAGGCCCTGCAAATAGCCGATCACAATTCATACCATATAGGTGAGATTATAGCGGTTAGAAGAATTTTGGGCGATTGGAGGACTTAGTCGTTAGTCCTAAGTTTTCAGTCAAAAAACTACTCAAGACTTAAAACTCTTGACTTAAGACTTAAAAATAGCTTCCTTATCTCGCCTTATTTACAAACTCAACAATAGCCGGGATCAGTTCCGGCTTAAGGGGGAGATCGGGTTTGCTATAGGTGGCCACATTTTGCTCTTCGTCAGCCGGGGCTTCTTTTAAAATGTGGTTCATGTTTTTAACCTCGATATAACCGGCGTCTGACTTTGCCTTTTTTAGCCGCTGGCCGTTATCTACTGCAACAACCTTGTCGGTAGTTCCCTGGATGATCAACAGTGGAACTTTTATTCTTTTAACCAATCTTAATGGTTCATACCTGCACCATGAAAGCAGGAACTTCTGAATGCTTGGCCGGGCAATGTAGTATAATGAGGGGTCGATATTATCGGTGGTTTTTCCTTTTTTGAGGCTGTCCATAAAGCTTTTAAACTCGTCCTGTAAAAACTGTGCTTTTCCCTTCATTTGGTCATTGAGGATTTTATCTGCGCGGTCTGCAGGCCATTCAGCTGCTATTATCCCTTTTACCGGCACGTCGTTTATTATTAAAGAGCTTACTAACGCCCCTTCGCCATGACCGAAAAGTATTATTTTTGAAAAACGCTGATCGTCATTTAGCATGTTTACCATTCCAAGTGCATCATCGCCATAGTCTTCCAGCCGAAGTTCCGATTCTTTGCTTTTCGTCATACTTTCGCCAACCATACGTTTGTCATAACGAACCGTTGCGATGCCATTTTTACCAAGATCGTTTGCAAGTATTTTATAGATATTGCCGCTTAGGCCTGTTTTTACATTGTTGCCATCGCGATCAGTGGGGCCGCCATCACCAATAATAATCACAAGCGGGACTTTACCTGGTGGGTTTTTAGGCATAACCAGCGAGCCGGAAATGGTACCTGTTAACGTTTTTAACAAAATAGGTGATTCGTCCAGCGAAGCATCCAGCGCTACGCCGTGTGCAGGTGCATCCTCATAAGGGCTTAACAGCAACCCGGTTAATTTATTTTGCGAATTAAGCGCCAGGTTCAGTAAAAATGTATTGTTCTGAAATGTAGCTTTATAAACCGCGAGTGAATTGGTGATCTTCACAAATTCAGTTTTTATCAAATTACCATATTGAGATATTAACTGTTCTGTAGTGGGTTTAAATTTCTCTATTGGCAGGGCCGCCTTCATTTCAGGGCTGAACATGCTGAAAATACTATCGGGTTGATCATGGTTGTAGTAATGGGTAAAGCGAGCCATTGCAGTAGAAAAATTGGCAGGCTCAGCCTGGGCGATAGCCCTTACTGTAACAAGCAGTATGGCAACAAAAAATATTATTTTCTTCATGTAAGTAATATCCAGGGGCAAGATTTGCAATCCCGAAATTAGTAAAATTCAGATAGCTTTTGCTAATTGTAGTCAAATTAACGGGTGAAGGAGAATAGTTTTCTCTTCCCGTCGGGATATCCGGCATGTCGCTGTTGTGTTATTTGTCGTATGTATTGAGGTGGTTAGCACGTATAGCTGGCGAATTGTTTATTTATCAGCACAATGTTTAACAAGGTCCTTCACTTAAATAAACAATCCAGACCAGGAACTTGCCGTGACATAAAACTAGTGTGTGGGATATTAACATTTAGATATATTAATTAAATAAAAATTAATTAACTACAACTTATAGCTATATTGGACGTTCTGTCTACGTATCTACCCAATTTTACTATGAGTAATAAAACCCCGCAGTCATTGATGATGTGTCCTTGTAATACCACCACCAGGAACGACCTGCATCGAATCCACCGAAACACGTTTATGAGGGTCTTTTTATTTTGGCTGCCGATAAAAAGATATAAATGTTACCATTGCAAGCATAATAAATGGATACTGACTTAAAGCGTCATTTGTGCAGTTCCTTTCGGTAAATACTTTGGTAATTGATAGATTTTATAAGTACAATGCCCATTTTTTATAAAGATCACTGCAAATCTTAAGCACATCTCCCTGTGGCTGCGATGAAAATGATTGCTCCGTTTCATTTTTACCAACCCACTGCCACTCAAGCTTAGCACGTTGCATACCAAACTCCTTCATATCGGGAGGGGTTCCGGCATTGATCGTTTTGCGCAGGTAATCAAAAAATAATTCCCAGCGGGCTTTGTAATAGGTTTTTATTAAGCCCGACCAATCCTTTGCGGCGTAATCTGTGTTTACATTGGCCTCGCCGCCCCAGGTAGTGATGAGCACGCGGGCATCCTTCTCATAAAAATTCTTTTCGGCAGGGGTAGCGCCAAAGGCCCTTGCTTTAGCAATCCAGCTGCCTAATAAAAGGTCAGGTTGTGTGGAAGCAACAAGGTCAACATCGTCGCATAAGGAAGTAAACAGTTTGGTGAGCTTTTCAAAATTCCGGGTATCTTTTGCATAATAAGCTTTGCCGATGCTGTCGCGGAATGAAGAAGCCAGGTTAACTAATACTTGTTTTTCAACCAAAGCAAGGTCGCGCTGGTATTGCGGGGATGCCTTTGAGGCTGAATCGGCCATGAAAAACGATGGAAGGATATTACTTAAAGCGCTATAATCATAATTACTTAATGATGAATAATCTCCATGTCCTTTAAGCATTGGTTCTGATTGAATCATATTGCCCAACCCAATTCCCGATACCTGCGAATTGTAAACCACAGGCAACACCTTTAACCAGGCCGATTGTGAAACTTCGTCATGATGCCCGCCGCGGCTGTCGGCATATTGTTTCATCCAGTCGTTTACGTTGGCTGCGTTGGCATTCCATGCATAATCAAACAGCCACTCAAACATAAATTGGTTAACACCAAAACCTTCAAGCGTGGTGCCAATGCCATCCATCTGCCGATGATTAGGGTCTTTCTCGGCGGCGGGCAGCAATTTGGACACCTTTAAAAGCGGGGCGGCCAATTGTGTATTACCGCCAAAGTTACCGAGGTAGCACCAAATGTAGGGCGCATTAAAAAAACCGTCGGTTAAGCGCCAAACTTCGGTTTGCTCGCAAAAATAATCCAGCAGCAGCATCTTGTTAGGAGGTACAGCTTTTATCATGGCCTCCAAACGCGGGTTGGTCCAGTGTTTACGGTCGTAATAAAAGGTCCAGCCCATTTGCACCCAGGTGGCATTGGGGTCAACAGCCTTCATGCCGTTGTAGATGGTTTTTGAAACACTTGCTAAATATGCAGGTTCCCAGCTTGGCGGGTTCATTTCATTGAACGGATCGGCGCCATAATAGTGATCAGTTCCTAATAATTTTTCCTGTTCGCTTAGGTAAGCCTTTTGGATCTTCACAAACAATGGGTCCATCGGATCCAGGAAATATGCATCGTTTTCGGGTCCGGTATCGTATGATCCAAGGTCGGTAACCTTCATGTTCGGGAATTTTGCGATCAAATCTTTGGGTACATGGCCTGCAAAGGCTGGTAAAATAGGCTTCATCCCCAGGCTTCGTTCCCGTTGCAAGATTTGTTTTTGCAGGGCGAACTGACCATCGATGAAACTCTGCGGTAAGGGGCCGAGCCACCTGTCGAGGTTGCCCATACGCTGCCAGGGCAAATGCGATGGCCCGGTGAAAAATGCACGGCTTTGCTCGTCAGTCATCCCGAATTTTTTCCATACACGCTGCCAGATATATTCCTGCCCGGTAATTGCCAGTGGCATATTGATGCCATTAAGCGCCATCCAATCTATCATGCGCTCCCAATCGCGCCATTGCCACCAAAGGGTGGTATAACCAAAAGTGCAGTAATTTAAAAAGAAGCGTTTATCAAAGCGGCATGGCTGGCCGGTTGGCCGATCAATTGCAGGTAATTTTGTTGGAACCACAATAGCTTCATCTGCATACCAGCTTACAGAGATGTGGCAGTAATTTTTAAGATAATAATTTAACCCCTTTGCCATTGACAGGGGATTGGTTGCCTCAATTAAAATTTTGTCGCCCTGGCTTTGTACATAGAAGCTGTCGCGGCTAGCTGTGGCGGGGATGGTTTTCAATATAAAATATGATAACTTGCCTGGCAATAAGCGGTCTATTATGCCCTTAACTTCAGTATTATCATAGCCGCTGCTGGCAGGCGCAGAAGTTGCTTTCTGCGGATTTAAAACAGTTAACAGTATTAGGGCAATTAGGTAGAACTTTGCTTTTTGCAGAAATAAGGTCATATGTTAAGTAATTATGTCGTAAACATAATAATTCCGGGCAATACTAAAATTCCATCGGGTAAATATTGGGGACTATACTTAAAACGGGTAAAATATAGTAGGTTTATAGAATTCTAATTGGGAAATTATTGTCTTATAACAGATAACGACAAGATCTGCATTGAAAAGCAGATTGACCTTTGATGAATGCGTGTTAAATATAAAGTCTGGTAAATATCGTGGATTACTAGCTACTTATTTTACTGAAAAGTAAATGTGTTGATAATGAGTGTGTTTCATAGTGTTCCGGGTGTTCCATGTGCAAAAATGGAACGCTTTGGCTCCAGCGGAAGATTTTCGCATGTTAACCCCCTGTTTTCATAAATAATTTATAATCAATTATTTAGCTTGATGTTTTTCGAAATTATGTTAACCCTGGTAACCGCCATGACCCGTCTTGAAATAGCTATACAGATGGTCTTTTTACGGTTTTTGGTTGTCGGTTGAATTAAATCTAAAATTGAACATATCTGCGGATGTCCTTTAGACCGATATTCAATATCAGCTTAAAACTTTTTTACACTTTTACGCTTATAATACCATGGAATTGAGCACACAGGTTGCATGGTTATTTTTATTGGCTATCCCCATTGCCTGTATAGCATGGACGGTTACACATGAGGAGGTCTTCCGTGAGCCGAGGGAATATTGTCTGCAGCGTTGTCACAACGGCAAAACCATTGCCGAGCGCAAATTCTTTTACCTGTTTACCTGCGAGTATTGTTTTAGCCATTACGTTACCCTGATCATGCTGTTTATCACTGAATATAAATTGTTGTTTACCGATTGGCGCGGTTACTTCATAGCTGGGTTTGCGCTGATATTTGTTGCAAACGTGTATATGAGCCTTTTCGCGTTGGTTCGTGTGGATTTAAAAAAGGTGCGTTTAGAGGCTGAAAACGAAGAAAACAGGAAATAAATTGCCAATTTCCTTAAACAAAATGGTATGATTTACAGCTTTTAATTATGCTTTGTAAGTAGTATTATTGTAATAAATAATAAATTTAATTAATAAGAATTGGTGAATATTCAGGCAGATGTTGATGCAATCAACAGCATTCCCATTATACCCAAATTATTGGAAGTTATTTGCCGCAGTACAGGGATGGGTTTTGCCGCCGTGGCCCGCGTTACAGAAGAAAAATGGGTGGTGTGCAGCGTTCTTGACGAAATTAATTTTGGGTTGAAACCAGGAGGTGAATTGATACTGGAAACCACCATTTGCCATGAGATCAGACAAAGTGGGAATGGGGTAATCATTGATCATGTTGATGAGGATCCTAACTTTAAACAACACCATACGCCGTTACAGTACGGTTTTCAAAGCTACATTTCCATCCCGATTATACGTAAGGACGGCACTTTTTTCGGAACGCTCTGCGCCATTGACCCGAGACCTGCAAAGCTGAATAATGTAGAGACAATTGGCATGTTTACCCTTTTTACAGACCTGATCTCGTTTCACTTAAATGCTATTGAGCAGGTAAACCTTGCCGAAGCCAAGCTTTTGGAAGAACGTAAGATTGCTGAATTGCGCGATCAATTCATTGCCATTTTGGGACATGATCTGCTGAACCCGGTAAGCGCAGTGATGAATGCAGCCCAATTGTTGAACCGGATGTCGCTGGATGAACGCAGTTCGCGGATGGCGACTATTATACAAGATTCGAGTTTTCGCATTCGCGGATTGATAGAAAATATCCTTGATTTTGCCCGTGGGCGACTTGGCGAGGGGATTGTCCTGAATCAGAAAGATAATGAGCCGCTGCAAAAAATATTAGATCACGTAGTAACTGAACTAAAGCTGGTATGGCCTAACGCTGTAATAGAAACAAAATATAACTTTACGGAACCCGTAAATTGCGACGGCAAACGGATGGCGCAGCTTTTCTCGAATTTGTTGGGAAATGCCCTTAGCCATGGGAAGAAGGATGAACCGGTAAGGGTTGAAGCAAAAAGCGCCGACAGCGAATTCGTTTTGTCGGTCACAAATTCAGGTAAGAAGATTCCTGATGCTGCGATGGCGCGGTTGTTTCAACCTTTCTCGCGGGGTGAAGTTAAACCGGGGCAGCAAGGGCTTGGGTTGGGGTTGTATATTTCATCAGAGATTGCTAAAGCGCACGGTGGTATACTTAGTGTAAATTCCGCTGACGAGCAAACCTGCTTTACTTTTAAGATGCCGGTTGCTTAGTTCTGGCAGCGATTATAGCACCAACTGATTAAACAACTTATTGAGCGTCGCCTCGGCGTCATCACTCATACCCGGATGCACTTTTGAGGTTTGGATCACGGTGCTCCGTGTGGCTGTTAACCACCTGAAACGGGAGGCTACATCAAGCTGACCGATTGGCCCCGCGGCTTTATCACCCCGGCAAATACGCTCGAAGGAACAAAGGTGTTCCTTTAGCTCATCCAAATCGAGACCGGTATAAAATGCCTGCAGGCGCGCTTCATCCAAATGATAGCGGGTTTTTAAAAACTGGTATTTTTTGCAATACAGGATCACCCCGATATTCAGAAATTCCTCGCGTTCCACCCTTGGCACAACGCGGATAACGGCATATTCAAATAAGTGTTTCTGCTGCATTTTGAGCTTCCTTTACAAAAATATCTGAATGTGCTAT
Source organism: Bacteroidota bacterium (assembly GCA_030775685.1). Classification (GTDB taxonomy): domain Bacteria; phylum Bacteroidota; class Bacteroidia; order Sphingobacteriales; family Sphingobacteriaceae; genus Mucilaginibacter. The sequence continues at coordinate 52,242 of JALYIP010000077.1, read as the reverse complement.
CCTTGTCGTTAAAAATTGGGTGTAGGCATCCCGGTATTGATCGGGGCTTTCAAATGATGATTCGCCGGTAAGCCATTCAGCAGGAATAATGTCAACAATTGAGCGGATCAGTTCCACAGTAATTATCGCCTTAAATTCGGCATCAACCTCATCAAGCAATGTGGCCTTTGACAATAATACGTGGTCCTTTACCTGCAGGAACGGCTTTTTTGCAGCCTCTATCCAATTGTTCCAGGAGTGGTGAAAATATAACGCTGCGCCATGATCTATCAACCAAAGTTCCTTGTGCCAAACCAGCATATTGGTGTTGCGCGGGGTTCGGTCCACATTGGTTAGCAGGCAATCCAGCCAAACAATTTGCGAGGCCAGCTTTGCATCTATATTAAAAACCCCGGCATCAAAAGTTATGGCTCCCGAAAGGAAATGTACGGCAAGGTTAAGCCCCACGCTTGCTTTGAGCAGATCCTGGATCTCCTCGTCGGGTTCTGTCCGGCCGAACGCTTCGTCGAGATTGGCAAATACTATTTCGGGCATTTTTAAGCCGCAGGCGCGGGCTAGTTCACCGCCTATCAGCTCGGCAACCAAGGCCTTTGTGCCCTGGCCTGCGCCGCGGAATTTGAGCACGTACAAAAAACCATCGTCCGCTTCGGCAATAGCCGGCAGTGAACCGCCCTCTCGCAGGGGAGTAACATAACGGATAACGTTAACGGTACGGAGCTCTGGTTTAAAATTGTTCATAGGCCGGTGTTTCATTTGCAATTGCCGGCTGTAAATTTACAGGAATAATGAGGGGAATCAAATGATAACATATTAATCTGCCGTTTTTGCGCAGACAGGTTTTTTTATTAAAAAATCAAAATCCCTTTTTCAATAAAGTTAGTTCGCCCGGGTGCCAAAATATTTAATAAATTAGTTCCCCATACCAAACTTAAAACCTGGCAAATGAAAAAGCTGATCCTGCTTCTTTTATTGGTAAATTTTAGCGTTTATGCTCAACAAAAGGCGGGTGGAAAAAAGGCCATTATCGTGCTTACTTATGATGATGCATTAATGTCGCAGTTGGATGTTGCCATTCCGCAATTGGATTCGGCACATCTTAACGGTACGTTCTTCCTTACCGGGAACGTTACGCAGCAAACCTTATCGCGCTGGCGCGAGGCTTCTAAACATGGTAATGAGCTGGCCAACCACACGCTGTATCATCCATGTTTAATTAAGGATGGAAAGAGCAACCCGGCGAATAATTCAGCAAACTATACGGTTTACACCATGCTGCGTGAGATAGCCATGATGAATAACCTGTTGGGTGCGATAGATAACGAAAAAACACATACTTATGCCTATCCATGTACTGAGCTCATGGTTGGCGGTGTGAACTATGTGGACTCCTTAAGAAAATCAGGTATTGTAAAATATGCCCGGATGGGCGGCGATCAAAATACTTTTGTTACCGATTATAGTAAACTTGATCCGTTGTTGGTGCCGTCTTATCCATCGGTAAATAAAGACAACGGCGATGACCTGATCGCCTATGTTAAAAAAGTGCAAAAGGAGGGTGGTTTGGGCATTTTTATGTTTCACGGAGTTGGCGGGGATTATCTGACAACATCGGCTAAGGCCCACCGGGAATTATTGACTTATTTAAATAAACATCGCGACGAAATTTGGGTTGCTACCTTTAAACAGGCTATGGATTATATCACATCAGGTAGGTAATAAATTATAGCTAGACATATACCGCAAAGCCAAAATGAATTATGGAAGATCACAAAATAGTTTACGCAAGGGAGCTAACACTGCATCCGGATGAGTTTGTAGATGTTTTAAAGCGAAGTACACTGGCCGAACGGAGGCCTGTTAACGACGTGGAGCGGATTAAGGGCATGTGCCAGAATGCGAACCTGATAGTAACCGCCCGCAAGGATGGCAAGCTGGTAGGCGTGGCGCGCTCATTGACCGATTTTATTTATTGCACGTATTTGTCGGACCTGGCAGTAGATGAAGCTTTGCAAAAGCAGGGGATAGGTAAACGGTTGATAAGGGAAACCAAGCTACATTCGCCGCAGGCAAAGCTGATCCTGTTATCGGCTCCGGCTGCGGTAAACTATTATCCTAAAATCGGCATGAGTCAGCACAACCATTGCTTTATGCTGGATAATGTGGATGATTTAAAGATCTCGGAACAATAAGAATTATTCCGTTTTTAAACTTTTTATCGGATTTGCCAGCGCCGCCTTTATCGACTGAAAACTTACGGTTAATAAGGTAATGGTTACCGCACCCAGCCCGGTTACTATGAAGATCCAAGCCGAGATTGTTGACCGGTAGTCAAAGCTTTGCAGCCAGCCGTGCATCAGGTACCAGGCAAGCGGGCTTGCAATTATCAGTGAGATAACGATCAGGCCAATAAAGTCGGTTGAAAGTAAACTCCAAAGATTAAATACCGAAGCCCCCAAAACTTTACGAACGCCAATTTCCTTAACGCGTTGTTCGGCCATAAACGACGCCATTCCGAATAAGCCAAGGCAGCTGATCAGGATTGCCAGGCTGGCGAAAAATGCCGCCAGCTTACCTATCCGCTGTTCGTTACCAAATTTCTGAGCGTATACTTCGTCAACAAAATTATATTGAAAAGGCTGCTCGGGGTTAAAGCGCTTAAATACCGAACCTATATTTTCCAAAGCCCTGTTTGCGCTAATTTTTGGATTAATCTTTAGCAGAACGGTATTTCCGGCGCCTTTATTAAAAAAGAACACCGATGGCTTTACCTGCCCATATGGCGAATCAACAATAATGTCCGTTATCACACCTATGACCTTAAATGAATGGCCGTAATAAGTAATGTAGTCATTAACTGGTTTTTTAAGGCCCATGAATTTAACTGCGGCTTCGTTAATTATAACCGCAGTTGAGTCGCTGAGGAACTCCCGTGAGAAATCGCGGCCGCCTTTAAATTGCCAACCGATGGTTTTACCGTATTCCGCGGATACTGCTGCCTGTTGAAAATCGACGCTTAGGTTTGGATCTTTATCCTTCCACTCGATGGCGCTGGTGCTGCCGGCCGATTCTGTAGGCGCAACATCACCTTCGGCCATGGCGGTAACAGCACCGGTTTTAAAGAGTTCATCCTTTACCGCATCATAATTTTTATGGATCTTGTCCGTTCCTGCAAAAACGGACACCAGTCCATCGCGTGTGTAGCCCACAGGGCGGTCCTTTGCAAACTGGATCTGCCGGAAAACTACTATTGTACCAATAATAAGCGTTACTGAAACGGAAAATTGGATCACCACCAGGATTTTACGGGGAATGGCGGCAAAGCGCCCCACACGGAATGCTCCTTTAAGTACCTTAATAGGCTGAAATGAGGAAAGGTAGAAAGCAGGGTAACTGCCTGCAATCAAACCGGTCAGCAAAGTAAACCCAATGGTTGATACCCAAAACATTGGATTTGCCCACAGAACGGCCATTTGTTTATCTGCAACCTGGTTGAAAAATGGCAGGCTTAGCTGTACAAATAAAAGTGCAAGTGAAAATGCAATAATAACGCATAACAGGGATTCGCTAAAGAATTGATAAACAAGCTGGCTACGCAACGAACCGATTGCCTTACGGATACCTACTTCCTTAGCACGCTTTTCTGATTTCGCGGTGCTTAAATTCATGAAGTTGATGCAGGCCAGCAGCAGCACAAACACGCCAATGATGCCGAACATCCATACGTACTGAATGCGGCCGCCGATGTTTTTTCCATCCTTAAAATCATCATAAAGGTGCCATTTGCTCATTGGCTGTAAGAACAAAGCGGGTTTCTTTTTGGCAAGCACAGCATTTACATTGCGCAATTTTGCATCCCGGATTCTTAATGATACAACGGCGAGGTGGGCGTTATTGGCCATTTGAACGTATAACTCACAGAAGTTGGGCCGCCATGGTTCCTTCATTGATTTCATGTCGTTGGCGTTATAAAACATCTCCCATGCACCAATGAAGCCAACATTTGCAAACGTTGCATTTTGAGGTAGGTCCCGGTAAACGCCAGCTACCTTTGCAATTATCTGGTTGTCAATTTTCAGGGTTTTATTCATCGGATCGGCATCCCCAAAGTAGGCTTTAGCGGTTGATGCCGAGATGATAACAGATGTCGGATCCTTAAGAGCATTTCTGCCGCCTTTAAGCATTTGGAGGGTAAACATTTCAGGCCCTTCCGATTCCATGTAAACACCTCTCCGTGTTATCTTTTTATTATCGTATGTTACCAAATGGTCGCCCATGGCAGCGGTTAGCACGACATGTTTAAAGTCGTTACCGTAATTTTTGCGGAGTTCTGCTGCAAGGGGGTAAGGCACGGATTCCCAGGTTTGCACCTCGCCGTTATTGGTTACGTTTTGAATTACTTTGGCAATGCTGCCATAATTTTCATGAACCTTATTAAATGAAAGCTCATCCCAGATCCAAAGACCGATAAGCATGGCAACTGCCATACCAACTGATAGGCCTGTAATATTAATAAAGGAGTGAACTTTATTTTTAATAAGGTTGCGCCAGGCGGTTTTAAGATAGTTTTTGATCATGCTAATACGTATTGATGGGTGTACATCTTAAAATTTCATGCCATAGTTGTAATTTATTAATAATCAGTTATTTGTATTGTGTTTTCTGGTGGGTGATGTATCATTTACGGACGGTTGATTGTGCGGTTATGAAAGGAAGAATGAATTATTGCAGCTTGATCCGATAATTTTATAAATTTAGCGTCTTATTGAAGTAGCACTCCCAGACAATACTATCAAAATTAAATACACATGAAAAAAATTCTATTCAGCCTTTTACTTGTTTCGTCGGTTGTTTTTGGTGCGTTTGCACAGCAATTTGAGGTAACTTACGTTTCTTCTACTCCTGATAAGCCATTTACCGGCTACGTTGTTTTGTACCTGTCGAAGGATAGCAAGGTGCCTACAAGCGGTATGGTAGGTTTCGGACCTACCGCCTACTTTTCGGTATATGTTAAAAATTTAAAACCCGGTGGTGTTGTTAAAATTAATGACGAGGCCAATAGTTATCCTGTTGCATTATCAGATATTGAACGCGGGCAATATTATGCCGAGGTGGTATGGGACAAAAATTTAGGCGGACGAGCAATATCCTCAAGTCCGGGTAATATCTACAGCGAACCTATAAAGATCGAATTCAACAAAAGCACAAAAACAGTATACCATTTATTGGCCGACAAGGTTATCCCAACGCCGGAATTTAAGGAGACGGCCGTTGTTAAGGAGTTAAGAGCTCCATCGGCATTGCTGACAAAATCTCAGGGGAGGCCGGTAACAGTTGATGCAGCGGTGATTTTACCTAAGGAGTACAATACTGATCCTAATAGAAAGTTCCCGGTGCTTTTCAAGGTTTCAGGTTTCGGGGGCGATTATCACCGTTATTCAGGTTCGGAAATGCCAAGCGCGCCGATTGACAGTATCCCGGTAATTACAGTTTACCTCGATGGTAATTGTCCGCTGGGTCACAGCGTTTATGCCAATAGCGATAACAATGGCCCATGGGGAGATGCCCTAACCACGGAGTTTATCCCCTTGCTGGAAAAACAATTCCGTTGCAATGGCGCAAAGTTATTAACCGGGCACAGCAGCGGTGGCTGGACGGTTGCCTGGCTGCAGACACATTATCCTAAGGTTTTTGATGGCACGTGGTCGAGTTCACCTGATCCGGTTGATTTCAGGAACTTTCAAAAAATTAACCTTTATACCGACAAAAATATGTTTTATGGTAAGGACAGCACTTTAAATTTAGTGGCTACCGTTGCCGGATTTTTTCCATGGGTTACTATGAAGAATATTTACCAGGTGGAAAACGTGGTATACCGCGGCGAACAAATGCACTCATTTAACGCAGTTTTTGGCAAAAAGGGAGCAGATGGCAACCCACAACAGCTTTGCAACAGCACAACCGGTGTAATTGATACCGCTGTTGTTTCGCATTGGAAGAATTATGATATCTCGCTATACCTGCGCACTAACTGGGAACAAATAAAACCTGATCTTGACGGGAAGCTGCGGATCTCGGTAGGCAGGCAGGATAACTTCCTGTTGAACTACGCGGTAGTTCTGCTGGAAGGCGAGATGAAGAAGCTGAACTCAAAGTTCCAGTTTGCTTATTACCCGGGTGATCATTTTACGGTTTCATCACCTGAATACATGAAGGATGGTAACCAATTCTTAAAGCAGAAATACGTAGAGTGGCTGGCTAAGAAGAAGCAGTAGATTTAGTTCTTAGTCTTGAGTCCGGAGTTCGAAGTCATTAGTGTTAAGTCCAAAGTCAGAAGTAAGTATCGACTCATGACTTTAGACTATCGACTTAATAACGCTACCTTCACCGGATTGGAACTTATATTTAATGAATTGATAGATAGTTACCTTTCCGACAAGGTAGGGGTAACTAAAGGTTTTCTTGGCGTTGCACTGGCAGCTGATCTTACAGCGAATTTGCACCGGCTTTACGATGGCGATAAGCTATTGTCGGCAGGCACCGGAAATAAACCATTAATAAATCATAATAAGCAGTTAAGAGGGGATAAGATCCATTGGCTCGACAGGCTGCACAAAGATGTTCATGAGGATGCGTTTTTTGACCTGATGGATCTTTTTGTTGCCTACCTGAACCAAACGTGCTACGCCGGCATCACCGGGTACGAGTTTCATTATACGCTTTATGAACAGGGGAGTTTTTACGGCAGGCACCTGGACCGGTTTAAAAATAACGGCGACCGGGCTTACTCAATGGTGATGTATTTGAATAAGGGCTGGATAAAGACGGACGGTGGTGAACTGCGGATCTATCATTTGGATAAACAGCAGGACATTGAGCCAATGAACGGCAATAGTATCTTTTTTAAAAGTGATGAGCTGGAGCATGAAGTGCTGCTGACCAACAAATCAAGAATGAGTATAACCGGCTGGCTGAAGACGAACTAATATGTTTCATCAAAAAGAATATATTTGCCTATAGGCGACCATGCCCGTCATTACCTAAAATTAAACCTCTACAATGAAGAATAGGTTTTATAAGACAAAAACTTTTAAGGCAATTTGCTTTTTATGTTTCGTTGCTGCAGCGATATTTGCAAACGCGCCTGTGGCTGCTGCTCAAAATATGACAAGTCCCGATATTTCAAAAATAATTGATCTCTGGCCAAAGGAAAGGTTGACCGATACTGCGAACGGCCATAAACTGGTGGAGCATGATGTTACCAAACCAACCGACGATAAGGTCCAGGAGAAAAGCGTGATCCGTTTGGGGGATATAACCAATGCTACGATACAAGTTTTTACGCCAAAAAATCCAAATGGTACGGCAGTGATCGTGTGTCCGGGTGGTGGATATTATATTTTGGCGATGGATTTGGAAGGGACGGAGCTTTGCACCTGGTTTAACTCGATAGGCGTTACGGCAGTGTTATTAAAGTACCGGGTACCAGCGCCTCCGGGGAAATTAAGATATGAGTTGCCCCTACAGGATGCACAAAGGGCATTGGGTTTGGTAAGGTTTAACGCCACAAAATGGGGTATCAAGCCGGATCATATCGGCGTCATGGGTTTCTCGGCTGGTGGGCACCTTTCGGCGCTTGTAAGTAATAGTTACGATAAACGAACTTACCCAAAAGTTGATGCGGCTGATGATGTTAATTGCCGGCCCGACTTTACCATATTAACCTACCCGGCATATCTTGTTGATGAGAAACAGGAAGGTAAGTTGGCCCCTGAAATCGTAGTCACTTCAAAAACGCCGCCCACTTTCATCATGCAAACCGAAGACGATCCGGTTAATGTGGAAAATGCCTTGTTTTATTACTTGGCGCTTAAAAAAGTCAAAGTTCCGGCAGAAATGCATTTGTATCCGACCGGCGGCCATGGCTACGGAATAAGAACCAAAACGGGTGGTATTGGCGCCTACCCGCAACTTATCGCGAAATGGCTGGCGGATAATAATTTATAAGTTTAAAATTCTGCTTTTGGAGCGCCCAAAAACGTTTCAAAAACAGGAGGCGCTATTCAAGCTTTTTCTTAACCCGGGCTAAATGTTCCATCTTTTTTTCCTGACGTAGTTTTATAGTTGTTTGAGTGAAATAGTGATGGCCTTCTAAAAACTTCACCTGCACGTGGTTCCATTCTGTTTCGGTGCTCAAAATTCCGAAGACCGATAGTTCTTTAAATAACTTATCTCCAATAGCGAAAAAATCGTCCCTGCCGAGGTAATCAAGGTCGGCGTCGGCGAGAATTTCTTCCAGGTGGTTTTTGGGCAGCTGCGGTATTTTAGTTGCCATAATTAAACCGCAGATCCGCTCTATTTCTTCGGCAGTATATCCAAAATTTAATAAGCTGTCCTGCGCAATCCTGCACGATTCTTCCTCGTGTGCGTTTGCGCCACGTAAAAAGCCGGAATCATGATATAAGGCCGCAGTGAGTAAAAGTTTCATTTCATAAGGAGAGATCTTTTCTTCCCGGCCTATTTCCCTGCAGGAATTGTAAACATCCTTTACATGGTCTACGCTATGATAAGAAAGGTGTTTGGGTAGTTCTTTCCTTAACTTCCTTAAAATAAATTTCGAGGCTTGTGTAAACTGCATGGCTACAGGGTTATTAATTGGTATACAAATGTAAAAATTAACGCAGCAATCGCGTGGGCAATAACTCCCAATTGTTAACGTAAAATAATGTCAAAGGGATTAATTGGTCTTTAGTTTCTCAAAACGTTGCGATATGCTACACTGTGATATCTGTCCCCGGCAAGCGCTCAATCAGTCATTCTAAATTTTATTGTATTACAGGTTATTTTTCTTTTGTTGTTACAATATTGTTACCTTGCCGTAAATAAATGCTCAACAATTTGAAGAACTCTAAAGCCGATATCAGCACTCTTTGGTACAATATCTGTACTAATGATGACTTGAAGGCATTTGAGCTCATTTTTCATTTGTTAAATACTCGCCTTATAAGGTTTTGTGTTTTTTACATTCACAACAAGGAAGCGGCCGAGGATATCGTGTCGGAGGTATTTGTAAAATGTTGGGAAAGCCGAAAGACCCTTAATCAAATCGTCAATCCGGAGACCTATTTATTTGTATCCGTAAAAAACCAGTCGCTTAATTATATAAAAAAATATTCCAGCATCCACCTTGTTCAACTGGAGGAATCGGACGAACTGGAGTTTATTAACACCTATGATCCGCAAAGGGAGCTTGAAAAAAAAGAGCTTTACTTTTTAATGGATAAAGCAATAAGCTCATTACCTCCTCAAGCTTCCATCATTTTCAGGCTCATCAAAGAGGACGGCATGAAATATAAGGACGTAGCAGAAATTTTAAACATCTCACCCCGCACGGTGCAAACCCAATTGTTCAGAGCAATGAAAAAGCTGGCCGTAATACTGATCGCTCACCGCGAAGGGCAAAAACCAGCCGCAAAAAATGCCCTCTCAATTACCCAATTGGGTACCCTTGGCATGCTCCCAATTATTTTCAAAATATTTTTTTTAAACCTGTAGGCATTTTTCAAATAACTATTGTCCTTACATAAAACAGGCAATTGTTTTATTGACGATGTTGAACGAAAGATTTATAGAACTTCTTAGTAAGAAACTATCTTCAGAGCTTAGTGTGGAGGAATTGGCAGAATTTAACCGGTTTATTGCCGAAGATGAATCTTGCAGGACGCAATATGGTTTTTTTAAGGACTACTGGCAGCAGAAGGATGAGCAATATGCCAATAGCGAATTGATGTTGAGCAGGATAAAGCAAAGAATAAACGTTGTTGATGAATCTTTTCAAATACATGATGCTGCTCCCCGCAAAACCTATCACTTATTTATACGGAGCGCCGCGGCTGTGTTATTGGCATGCCTTAGCATGTTTGGGGCTTATAAATGGGTAAAGGGAGGGCAGCGGGCAACAAACACGCTGGCCGAACTTCAAAAAACTTCTACCAAACCTAAGACCCATTCCATCATTACGCTTACAGACGGGACTAAGGTTACCCTAAACGCCGAGAGTACTTTAAAATATCCGGCATCTTTTGACGGAAGTAACAGGGAGGTATATCTTACAGGAGAAGCCTATTTTGATGTTCATAAGGACCATCAGCACCCGTTCATTATCCATACCCAAAAAATGAACGTGAAGGTGCTGGGTACGGCATTTAATGTTAAGGCCTACCCAAAAGATGCTACTACCGAAACGACCCTGATAAGGGGGGCTATTGAAGTTACCCTTGCCGACAGACCATCTGACAGAATAATTTTAAAGCCTAACGAGAAACTGATATTAAAAAACCATACTGATGTAAGGCATAAGGAAGTGCACAAAATAACGGCTGGCGAAAACAACGAAACGCAATACACTTTAACTACGCTTACGCATTACAAAGCCAATGACACCTCGGTTATTGAAACGGCCTGGCTTAAAAATAAGCTTGTTTTTCGGAACGAAGACTTCAGCACGCTTGCCGAGCGGATGCAGCGCTGGTATGGCGTAAATATCATTTTTGAAAATGAAGAACTAAAGCAATATCGCTTTAACGGAGTTTTCGAAAATGAAACCATTGATCAGGCGCTTTTTGCCCTAAAACTTACCGAAAGTTTCCATTACAAGATTCAGAATTCAAATGTTTATATCTATTAAATCAAACTATGGCGTGCCTATGAGAATAAATTAACCAAAAAATAAACGGGACTTACCTGGTGGTAAAATCCCGCTCAAGATGACTAACGAAAATTATTAAAGCAGATTCCCTGGCCGGAACTCTGCTATTTATCACCTTTAATTCAGTAAAAATATGAAAATTTTTAAACACCCTATGGGTGTAAGAGAAAAGTATTGGCTATTAAAGTCCTTATTAATAATGAAACTAACATTTGCATTAATATTGTTCTTCAATCTTCAGTCAGTTGCAAGTGTATATTCCCAAACCAAGGTTACATTAAACCTAAAATCAACCAGCTTTAAAAAGGTATTATCAACTATTGAGCGTCAAAGCAGCTATCATTTTGTATATAGCGAACGAAAAATACCGACCGACAAAATAATAAACCTGAATGTAAACGATGAAGAGGTTACCACGGTTTTAAATAAGATTTTAGTAAACTCGGGATTTACCTTCAATGAGCTTGAAAATCACTTAGTGGTGATAACTCCTGTAGGTGAAAGTTTGATCCCGATAAAAGTTTCCGGCAAGGTACTTGACGAGGAGGGCACCCCCCTTATTGGTGCGTCTGTTAAGATAAAGGGAACAACTACGGGCGCTATTACAGATGTAAACGGCGCCTTTAGCCTCGATGTACCTGACGATGGAACATTGGTGGTAAGTTATATCGGCTACCAAACCCAGGAAGTTGCTGTTGGCGGTAAAAACCTTATCAACATTACGCTGAAAAACTCAGGCAAGCTGAACGAAGTTGTGGTAACCGCGCTTGGCATTAAAAAGCAGGAGAAACAATTAGGCTATTCTATTACCCAGGTAAGCGGTGAAGAAGTATCAACAACGCGCGAACCAACGTTTATAAACTCCCTGGAAGGTAAAGTAGCGGGTTTGGTTATCCAATCGCCGCCAAACGGCCCGGGTGGGTCATCGCGTGTGATATTACGCGGAACCTCAAATATTTCGGGATCGCAACCACTTTATGTTATAGATGGAGTACTGATTAACAGCGACACCCGGGAAAATACCAATGACGGCGGCAAATATTATGGCGGCTCAGATCCCGGTGATGGTTTATCATCCATAAACCCGGATGATATTGAGACCATCAGTATCCTGAAGGGAGCGTCGGCTGCTGCGCTTTACGGCGGACAGGCGCAGGCGGGTGTTATATTGATCACCACAAAAAAAGGGAAGAAAAACCAGGGATTCGGCATAACCTTTAACAGCAATACCGTGCTGGAAAGAATGGTGCCTTATGATGATCTGCAATACACATATGGCCGCGGGTATTTGGGCAGGCCTTATACGCCGGCTGATTATTCTGATCCGATATTTTACGGACAATTAGCCGATAACTCGGGCGACGCACCGGGATGGTCATGGGGTGGCAAATTGGACGGAAGACCATTTTTGGACATCGACGGTAAAACAAAGCCTTATGTGGCACAAAAGGCCTCAACAAATTTCGACAGGTTTTTCAGAACTGGTGTTACCACCACCAATAGTGTGGCCTTTACCAAAGGGCTTGATAACGGGTCGTACCGCGTATCAATTTCAGATACCAAGGACAATCTGCCTACACCGGGTGAAAGCTATGATCGTTACAATGGCGTTTTTAGGTTAGTGCAGGATTATGGCACCAAACTGCATACCGATTTTAAGGTTGATCTCTCAAGAACCAGCCGCTACAATGCGCCATTATTGCGTAGTGACGGCCGTGGTTCATTCAGTCTTGCTTATCCGCGTATAGCCAACACCACCGACATTAGGTTGCTGGATGATAAAAACGCTTCCGGAGGCTTTGTTTCAACCTACAATGCGAATCCATATTTACAGATAGAAGATGTAACCAATAACCAGATTCAGAACCGGGCGTTAACCTCAGCCAATATCACTTATGATATTACAAAGCACTTCCATGCTAACCTGGTTGCAGGCTATGACTATATAAACACCAACGCTTTGTTTGTAGTTAAGCCGAACAATATAGCCAATACTGATGGTGTTTACAGAACCACAACTATTGAGCAGCAACGGTCGGACGTGAGGGGTTTATTGTCATACGAGAACAAGTACAAAAACTTTACTTTTAGCTCGTTTGTAGGCGGCGAACTGGAGCAGTCGCAGCAGTACTCAATCGATTTGTATTCCCAGGGCCTTGCTGATCCCAATTTGCTGAATTTTAACAATGCCAGTAATGTACACCTGCCTACTGAATTGCACGGGCCAAGATCAAAAGTAAATTCAGTTTTTGGCGAGGTTCAATTTGGATACAATGATTACCTTTTCCTGGAGGCAACAGGTCGTAACGACTGGTACTCTGCACTTGCATCAACCCGCCCCAACTTTAAGCTGAATTTATTTTACCCATCGGTTAATTTAAGTTACGTGTTTACCCAGGCGCTTAATATAGAGTCTTCAGTGCTTTCATTCGGTAAACTACGGGCTTCGTACGGACAAACCGGCAGCAATCCTATTCCCGGCTTTACCGATCTGACGTTTACGCTAAAAGCGCCTGTAAATGGTATTACCAATGCACAGATCACTGGCAATACTGTTCCGCCGCCAAGCCTTAAACCGGAAACAACTACCGAAACAGAAGTTGGTACTGAACTAAGATTCTTTAACGACAGGATTGCTTTTGATTTTGCTTACTATTACAAAAAATCCGATAATTTCCTGCTTCCGTCAACCGTGAGTGTCACTACAACATTTAATTCGGTTTATGTGAACGGCGGTTCAATGTATAACAAGGGGATTGAGATGCTATTAACCGGCAGCCCTGTAAAAACAAAGAATTTTAGCTGGAATGTTAGCGTAAACGCCGCTAAAAATAAAAACATGGTGACCGCGCTGATCCCTGAGCTTGCAGCAAACGGACTTAACCTTTATTACAATATCGCTGCAAAGGTTGGTTATTCATTTGGGTCGATATTTGGAAGTACCTTCCTAAAGAATGCAGAGGGACAAAACGTTTATATCCCTGTTAATTCAAGATATGGGACCTCTGACCCTACCCAGACTAATGATGCGGTAATAAAAGCGGTAGACAACAACCAATCGTACCTTGGAAATCCAAACCCAAACTGGTCTGGGGGTATTACCAATACGTTCAATTATAAAAACTTCTCCTTCAGCTTCCTGGTTGACGGACAATTTGGCGGCCAGATCTATGAAGCAGGTGCCCGCTGGACAAACTACTTCGGTAATTCACAGGCATCGTTGCTGGGCAGGGATGGTACGTACATTCCTACAGGAGTAATTAACACCGGTACTGCAAGTGCCCCGGTATATGTTAAAAACACCTTGCCATACAGCGCGTACATACAATACAATGACGGCGGTAATGCTGATAAGAGTGCGGACGAGGCACATGTTTTCAGCCGTACGTTTGAGAAATTACGCCAGGTATCATTCGGTTATACATTGCCGAAGGATGTATTGACAGGCACCTTTGTAAGATCAGTGACCTTCTCATTGATTGCACGTAACCTGTTTTACATTCATAAGGCATTGCCAACGTTTGACCCGGAAGCATCGGATAGTATCGGCAGCGGCTACGGCTGGGATACAGGTGCGCTCCCTTCAAGCAGAACCTATGGTTTTAACCTGAATATCACTTTTTAATTAGAAAGGAGAAAAATATCATGAAAAAAATAACGAACAGCATTTTATTGTTCTTTTTTATAGCATTTGTATTTACATCGTGTACCAAAGATTTCGCCAAGTATAACTTAAGCCCCGACGCCATATCAAGTGTGTCGCCAGGTGCCTTGTTTTCAGATGCGACAGTTAATACGTCTACTACAGACATGTTTCCGCGTACAGCTTATTGCCATGCCTTTATGCAATATGGCTATGCTAATGACTGGCCCGGAAATGCCTATGTATCTACAGACGACGTAAATTCACGCTACTGGAATAACTTTTACCGACCGTCATTAAACGACCTGGAATACGTAATACCTGTTTTGAAGACCCGTACCGATCTGCAAAGTACTTATGCAGCGGCCAGGATCTGGAGGGTGTTCATTTTTCAAAAACTGACCGACTATTATGGAGATATCCCATACAGCCAGGCCGGGAAGGCGTTAACCGATAAAATTTTTACACCTGTTTATGATCCCCAGCAGCAGATCTACGCTGATTTTGTGAAGGAGTTAAGGGAATCTATCGCGCTTTTAAACGCAAATTCAAGCCAGAAAGTAATCGGCGACCAGTTTTATGCCGGAAGTGCCTCACAATGGGCAAAATTGGGTGCTTCATTATTGCTGCGTGTTGGTATGCGCATGATAAAGGTTGATCCTACGCAGGCTGCTGCACTTGCCAAAGAAGCCGTTGCAGATGGGGTTATGAGCAGCAATGCCGACATGCCTATATTATTGCACAATGCTGCATCGCCGAATGGTTTCAATTTTACGCTTAACGACGGTGTGAACCATTTCTTTTTACACAAAACGCTTATTACGCAGATGAAGGTTTCAGGCGACCCGCGTTTACAGATTTATGGAGCGGTATATGATACTTTTGTGGCCAACAGTGGCAGTATACAGTCAACCGATACCACTAAGTATATTGGTTACAGCTTCAATGCCGCCGATCCAATACCGAACACAAGGGTAAATTACCCCGTATTTGGTCCCTTAGCAACGCCGTTTTTTGACTTCCCTTATGCTGAAGTAGCATTTTTGGAGGCGGAAGCTGTGGTGCGTGGCTATATCTCGGGCGATGCCAATGCGTTTTACCAGGCTGGAATTACAGCACACATGAAATCACTTTCATTACTGCCAACCAGTCCAACAATAAGCGATGTGCAGATCTCGGCTTACCTGGCTAAAAATCCGCTTCCGGCCACGTCTGAAGCGCAAATAGCCCGTATCAATACCGAATTTTGGCTTACCGGTTTTATATTTGATGCTGATGAGGTATGGGCCAACTGGCGCCGTACCGGCTATCCTGTATTAAAGCCTGTTCCCAATTCATCTGGTTCCATTCCCCGCAAAATTCCATACCCGCTAAGCGAATTTCAGTTAAACAGCGCCAACGTAAACGCCGCATTGGCCAATTACGGAGGTACTAATGACTTTAACGCCAAAGCCCGCGTATGGTGGGATAAATAATACTAATAAATTTAGGTTTTGATTGGTTTGAGTGGCCGTTCCGGGTAATACCGGAGCGGCCTTTTTAGTTGTTGTGGCTATTTTCCGGACAATGTAACTGCCGAAGTAAAAGTGCGATAACCCCAAATTCTCTTGGCCTAAAAATTAGCGGCGATGCAACTGTTTGATTTTCAGTGGAAAAATAGTTGTCAATCGTAACAATTATATGATGCAACCAGCTTAACAAGAATGTTACTATAGGGTAATTTGTTTTTTTACCACATTTGTTGCGCCCCTATTAAGATAACCGGAAGTCCCCGCGCAACCGCCGATTCCTGGCTATCGCTATATATTAAAGCAAGTTTAATTTTTTACACACATCGTTCTTAATCAGAATGTTGTATAGATTTTTTTATGGATAACGTCCGCTTTAAAATACTGATCTCCTGTTTGTGCTGCCTGCCGCTAACCGCTTTATGCCAGGTGAAGCAAAAAAACAACTTACCGCCGGTTACCCAGCCCGATACCAGCAAAAACACCTTGTTAATTCCCTTTAATCCGCAGGATACGGGTAAAAACAGCTCGGGCCAGTTCCTTACCCTGCGGCAATGTATCGACTATGCCATGATTCATCAGCCGGGAGTGAACAAGGCTTCGATAAACGTCAGCATCGCCAAAGAAACCAACGGCGTAAATTTGGCTGGCTGGCTGCCGCAGGCTACCGCCTCAGGCGATCTGATCCATTACCTGCAAACATCCAGCAATAGTTCCGGCGCTGCATCAGGCACTACTACACCAACCGGCGCGTCAACAACAAGTTCAAAAACACAATATACCAATACGTTTATCCCGGGTATTGCTGTTTCGCAGGCTATTTTTAGCCCAAGCCTATTGTATGCCTATAAAAGTGCGCCCTTGTATTTAAAACAGGCACAACAGGTTACCGATAGCACCAGGATATTTTTGGTGTCGTCTGTAAGTAAAGCCTTTTATAATGTACTGCTTACGCTGGAGCAGATCAACGTGTTAAAGGAAGATACTACCCGGCTCGGTAAAAACCTGCGGGACGCCTACCATCAATATAAAGGCGGCATTGTTGACGAGACTGACTACGAGGAAGCCGCAATAAGCCTCAACAATTCAAAGGCGCAGCTGAAACAGGCCAACGAAAACGTGGTGCCGCAATATGCTGCATTAAAACAGCTGATGGGTTTTGAACTGGATAAGGAGTTTAACGTGAGCTTTGATACCGTGCAAATGATAAAAGGTATTTATATTGATACAACGCAGCAATTGCAATATGAAAAACGCATTGAGTTTCAGCAAGTGCAAACCAGCAAGGCGCTGCAAACACAGCTGGTAAATTATTACCGTACATCGTTTTTGCCAACGCTTTCGGCTTTTTATAATTACAACCTTGCTTTTGAAAGTAACAAGTATTCTAACCTGCTGTCCAATTCGTATCCAAGCCAGCTAATAGGCCTGTCATTTAGCATCCCAATCTTTACCGGGTTTGCCCGCATCCACAATCTTCAAAAGGCCAAGTTGCAGGAGCAGGTGATCGGCTGGGATGAAACAGATCTTAAACTCCAGATAAACAAGGAATATAAAACAGCCCTTGCTAACTATAAAAGCAATTTCTATAACCTGCAATTGCTGCAGAAAAATGTGGCTATGGCAAAGCGCGTATACTTTGTGGTAACACTGCAATACAAGCAGGGCATTGTACCTTATTTAAATGTCATCACCGCCGAATCGAACCTAATAACATCGGAAACGAGCTACCTAAATGCCCTGTTCCAGCTGTTATCGAGCAAAATCGATCTTGAAAAATCAATGGGAACTATCTCTTATTAATATTAAAACAACCTCCTCAATGAATAGAGCAATATTGAATGCTATTTTTTTAAGCTGCCTGGCAATTACCGCCTGTAAAAAAAAGCAACCGCCCGTTAATCCAGAAGTACCGGTTAACCTGATAAAGTTACAATCGAAAAACGTTTTATACTTTGATAACTACCCCTCAACAACGGCGGCATTGAGCCAGGTAGCCCTGCTGCCACAGGTACAAGGCGCCATTACCGGGATTTTCTTTACCGAGGGTACTAATGTTAAAAAAGGACAAAAACTTTATGAAATAGATCAGCGCATCTACCTCGATAACTACGACGCTGCCGTCGCCAATGCAAAGGTAGCCGAAGGGAACCTCGTACAGGCCCAGCAGGATGCCGACAGGTACGAATACCTGAATAAATACAACGCGGTTGCAAAACAACAATATGACCACGCTATAATTACGCTTGAAAATGCCAAGAGCTCTGTAAAGGCAGCTGAGCAGACGGTAAAAACGGCAAAAACCAATTTGACATACTCCATCGTTACCGCGCCTTTCGACGGGACGATTGGCTTCAGCCAGGTGAAGCTAGGCAACGTGGTTACACCGGGATCAACCGTTTTGAATACCATCTCGACTGTTGACCCTGTTGCCGTTGACTTTATCGTTAATGAAAAACAATTACCGCATTTTGAAAAACTGCAGGACGGCAAAAAAAATGTCGACTCATTATTCACCATTCTTTTACCTGATAACAGCCTGTATCCATATACCGGTAAAATCTCGGTGATTGATCGCGCGGTTGATTCGCAAACCGGATCGATCAGGGTAAGGTTGGTATTCCCTAATCCTAAAAACCTGTTGCGGGTGGGCATGAGCTGCGTCGTGAGGGTGCACAACCAGGAAAACTCGCCGCAAATGATATTGCCAAGCAAGGCAGTTGTTGAGCAAATGGGCGAGTATTTTGTGTTTATGGCCAAGGATAGCATGATCAATGATAAAACCGGCCCTGACACTACCAAAAAGATAAAGGCGCTGGTTGCCGCTCAGAAAAAGGTAATGGTTGGTCAAACTATCGGGCCTAATGTTATTATAAAAAGCGGCTTAACGCCGGGCAGCAGGATAGTAACAGACGGGGTTCAGCTATTGCATGACGGCTCGCAAATTACAACTGCTAACAAGGTTGCTCCGGCACAAGGTAAAGGCAGCAAGTAATAAAATCACGCAGTTTATGCTGCATTTATTTAGATGAAATTAAAGTATGATCGCTAATACCTTCATAAAAAGACCCGTTACGGCTATAGTAATATCTATTGTACTGGTGATTACGGGTGTTGTATGTATCCTGCTGTTGCCTATTGATCAGTACCCGGACATTACCCCGCCTATAGTGACGGTTAACGGACAGTTTACAGGCGCAGATGCCCAAACGGTGGAACAAACCGTGGCCACGCCCATAGAGGAACAGGTGAATGGAACGCCGGGTATGGAATACATGCAAAGCAACAGTACCAACAACGGGCTGATGTCAATGAACGTAACCTTTAAAATAGGTACCGATATTGACGTTGCTGCGCTTGATGTACAAAACCGGGTAAGTATTGCCACCCCGCTGATGCCTGCTGTAGTGAGTCGTTTAGGCTTAACCGTGCGTGCGCTTAACCCAAGTATGCTGATGATGGTAGCCATTTACGCCCCTAAAAATTCGCACAACATCACCTTTTTGGATAACTACACCAATATATTTATACAGGATGCCTTGCTGCGTGTGCCGGGTGTAGGCAGCATTAACCGTTTTACCGACGACTTCAGTATGCGGATTTGGATGAACCCGGAGAAAATGGCTTCATACAACCTTACGCCAACTGACGTTATCAATGCGCTTAATGCCCAAAATGTACAGGTAGCAGCCGGAACAGCCGGTGTGCCGCCGCAATCCTCCAGCCAGACCTATGAGCTTGGAATTTTGGTGAACGGGCGTTTAAGCAAGGTGTCGGAGTTCGAGAACATCGTTGTAAAAACAATCCCTGCCACCGGCGCGCTGGTATACCTTAAAGACGTGGCGAGGGTTGAGCTTGGTAAATTCACTTTTTCCAGCAATTCTTTTGTTGATGGGCACCGGGCATCGTACCTGCAAATTTACCAGGCGCCAGGAAGCAATGCGCTTGAAACTGCCAAAGGTGTTTATGACGAACTGGCAAAGCTGAGACAAACCTTCCCTGCGGATGTTGAATACAGCGTTCCATTTGAATCGGTTACCGTGGTAAAAGTTTCAATGCAGGACGTTGTAGGCACTTTGTTGAAAACCCTGGGACTGGTTGCTGTTGTGGTATTCCTGTTCCTGCAAAACTGGCGATCAACATTGATCCCGGTGTTGGCAATCCCGGTATCCATCTTCGGAACGTTCTGCTTTTTTATCCCGCTGGGCTTCACCATTAACACGTTAACCATGTTTGGCTTTGTGCTGGCGATAGGTATTGTGGTGGATGACGCCATTATTGTGGTGGAGGCCGTGCAACATTATATCGATCATGATAAGATGTCGGCCAAGGAGGCTACCTACCAGGCCATGAAGGATATCTCGGCGCCGGTAGTGGCCATTGCGCTCATCCTTGCAGCGGTGTTCGTTCCCGTTGGTTTCATTCCCGGTATAGTGGGCCGTTTGTACCAGCAATTTGCCATCACCATAGCTATTTCGGTTATTATATCGGCGTTTATAGCATTGTCATTAACACCGGCACTATGTACATTATTATTAAAACCAACCGATCCTGCAAAACAGGCAAAAGGATTAAATAAATGGTTCAATAAATTTAACGCCTGGTTCGACAGGATCACTGCCCGTTACACCAAAGGCGTAAAATCGAGCATAAAGGGGTCTCGGTACATTATTATTTTACTGTTGTGCCTTTGTGCGGGTGCCTACTTTATGTTTCAGATGAAGCCATCGGGCTTTATCCCGTCGGAAGACGACGGCAACCTGTATGTTACCTTCCAATTGCCACCTGCCGCATCAACAGCAGCTTCTGTAGAAGTAATGAATAAGCTGATGAAAGTAATTGGCAGTACGCCGGGTGTCGCACATTACGCAGCGTTATCCGGACTTAACGTGGTAACCAATGCAAGCAACTCCAATAATGGTACCATCTATTGCCAGCTCGCACCATGGGACGATCGCTCCAAATCAAGCGAACAGGTGCCTGGTATAATAGGGGTACTGCAAAAACGGATTCATGATGCCGGGATCAATAATGCTAATGTTGAGGTTATCCAGCCGTCACCATTACCCGGTGTTGGCTCAACCGTGGGCTTCAGTATGCAAATAGAACAGCGCAGCACCAACGATGATGTACACGCCTTTGAAAAGGTTGTAAACGATTTTGTGGCGCGTGCCAATAAAAACCCGGCCATAACCAAGGCATACACATTTTTTACCGCGCATACGCCAAATGTGAGCCTTAATGTTGATCGCGAAAAATGCGAAAAACTGGGGGTAAACGTTGCCGATGTTTTTACTACCATACAGGCTTATATGGGCAGTTTGTATATTAATGACTTTACTACTTATAACCGTACCTTCCACGTAGTTGTCCAGGCCGATACGGCATTCCGTACCTTGGTGTCTGATATGGATAAGTATTATGTGCGTAACCAGGCGGGGACTATGGTTCCGTTGGGTACAGTAATCAGCTATAAGCCAACAGAGGCCGCGCCGCTCATCTCGCACTTTAATATTTTCCGTACAGCCGAAGTAGACGGATCAAATGCCGATGGTTACAGCAGCAGCCAGGCATTGGCTGCTTTGCAGGAACTTGCCAAAACATTACCTGAGGGCTATACTTATGAGTTCTCTGGCTTAAGCTATGAGGAGCAAAAGGCTGGCTCAACTACCATTTACATATTCCTGTTCTCGATAACGTTTGTATTCCTGTTCCTGGCGGCGCTTTATGAAAGCTGGTCGGTGCCGTTTTCGGTGTTACTGGCTGTGCCCATTGGCGCCTTCGGAGCAATACTGGCACTGCTCATGGTACCGGGGCTTACCAATAATGTTTACGCGCAGATAGGTTTAATAACGCTGATAGGCCTTGCAGCCAAAAACGCCATCCTGATTGTGGAGTTTGCAAAGGTGCGGGTTGACAGGGGAGAGGACCTCATCAAATCAACCCTCGACGCGGTGAGCCTCCGTTTAAGACCGATTATCATGACGTCGCTTGCATTTATACTGGGTGTATTGCCCTTGGTGTTGGCAACGGGTGCCGGTGCGGTGGCACGTAGAACCATCGGCTTTACAGTATTGGGCGGGATGCTTGCTGCATCAACCATAGCCATATTTGTGGTGCCGGTGCTGTACGTAGTAATCACCCGCTTGTCGTACGGAAAAGAACAGCTGGAGTACCTGAAATCGCACCACGAGGAAT
This sequence comes from Bacteroidota bacterium, assembly GCA_030775685.1. Classification (GTDB taxonomy): domain Bacteria; phylum Bacteroidota; class Bacteroidia; order Sphingobacteriales; family Sphingobacteriaceae; genus Mucilaginibacter. Next base: position 30,188 of record JALYIP010000077.1, on the reverse strand, counting down.
TGATGGAAAAAGCAAGAAAGGTAGAAGCACAAAATATTGACCCCGAGCTTGAATACGAGATTGAAAAATCGCGATCGCTTAGCAAACCCGATCATATATGATTGCAAATACCTTCATAAAACGACCGGTTACTGCTATTGTAATTTCGATAGTGCTGATGATCTCGGGTACGATATGCCTTTTTAACCTGGCGGTCGACCAGTATCCCAACATATCGCCGCCCAGCGTTTCGGTAAACGGCTCTTATACCGGGGCCGATGCACAAACCGTGGAGCAAACAGTAGCCATCCCGGTTGAAGAGCAGATAAATGGAACTCCCGGAATGGAGTATATGACCAGCACCAGCACCAATAGCGGTGGCGTAGGAGTGAGGGTTACTTTTAATATTGGTACCAATGTACAAATTGCCGCGCTGAACGTGCAAAACCGTGTTGGGATCGCAAAGCCTATATTGCCATCAGTCGTGAGTAAACTCGGACTAACGGTGCGTGCAAGTAACCCCGATCAGTTGATGTTGATCGCTATTTATTCGCCAAAGAAAACGCATAACATTACCTTCCTGGATAACTATACCAATACATTTATTGAGGATGCCATATTGCGCGTTCCCGGAGTTGGTGATGTTAGTGCACGTACGGATAACTTCAGTATGCGGATCTGGATGAATCCCGAGAAAATGGCCTCGTACAATTTAACTCCGGCAGATGTTACAGCTGCGCTGGATGCCCAGAATGTGTACGTTGCGGCAGGCTCGGCAGGTGCGCCTCCTCAGAAATCAAACCAGGCAAATGAGATAGGTATCCTGGTTAACGGCATGCTCAGTAAAGTACCGGAATATGAAAAAATTGTTGTGAAATCAATCCCGGCAACTGGGCAACTGGTATATCTAAGGGACATCGCGCGTGTTGAGCTTGGGAAATTTACATTTTCCAGCAACGCCTTTGCGGATGGCAATCGCTGCTCAACCATCCAGGTGTACCAGTCACCGGGAAGTAACGCGCTTCAAACTGCCGAAAACGTGTACGCAGAGCTGGCAAAGCTAAAAAAATCATTCCCCTCTGATGTGGATTACACCATACCGTTCGAATCGGTAACTATTATAAAAGTTTCGATGCAGGAGGTGATAGGTACATTGCTTAAAGCGCTCGGGCTGGTTGCGATAGTGGTATTCCTGTTCCTGCAAAACTGGCGCTCATCGCTCATTCCGATCCTGGCCATCCCGGTATCTATTTTGGCAACATTCTGCTTCTTTATCCCCCTCGGCTTCACCATCAATACGTTAACCATGTTTGGCTTCGTACTTGCTATCGGGATTGTTGTGGATGACGCCATTATAGTGGTCGAGGCTGTGCAGCATTATATCGATGAACAGCACATGTCGCCCAAGGAGGCCACCTATCACGCCATGAAGGAGATTTCTGCCCCTGTTGTGGCAATCGCGCTCATCCTGGCATCGGTGTTTGTACCGGTAGGTTTTATTCCTGGCATTGTGGGCCGTTTATACCAGCAGTTTGCCATAACTATAGCCATTTCGGTTATGTTCTCGGCCTTTATCGCGCTTTCGTTAACGCCGGCTTTGTGCACGTTGCTTTTACGGCCGAGCCATGTCAGTAAAAAATCGTCAAACTGGCTGGATAAGTTCTTTTATTGGTTTAACACCTGGTTTGAAAAGGTGACATTCAAATATTCAAACGGGGTAAAGCGAAGTATAAAAAACACCAGGTTTGTCATTATTATTCTTGTCTGCATTTGCGCCGGCACCATCTTTTTATTCAAGGCGAAGCCATCAGGCTTTGTGCCGTCCGAAGACGGGGGACGGCTTTTTGTTACCTACCAGCTCCCAGAGGCATCATCAACCACGCAATCTGTCAACGTGATGGAAAAGCTGATGAAGATTGTAGGCTCAACGCCGGGAGTTTTACACTATACGGCCATATCCGGCTTTAACATATTAAACGGTGGCGCCAACTCAAACAATGGGTCGATGTTTTGTATGCTTACACCATGGGACGACCGTACGACCAAGGCAACCCAAGTTGAGGGCATAACCGCAGCCATAAAAAAGCGGATCGCCAAAGCAGGGATAAAAAATGCCAATGTAGTGGTGATCCAGCCGCCGCCGATCCGCGGAATAGGACTTGCAGCCGGGTTCAGCATGCAAATTGAACAGGGAAACTCAACAGACGATATTCACCAGTTTGAAAAAACCGTGAAGAAATTTGTAGCGGAAGCACATAAAATTCCTGCTATAGCAACTTCATTTAGTTATTTTTCGGCGCATACACCAAGTTATGATCTTACGGTCGACAGGGAGAAATGCCAAAAGTTGGGAGTAAATATCTCCGATGTTTTCTCTACCATGCAGGCGTATATGGGCAGTTTGTTTGTAAACAACTTTACGTTGTACAATAGAACTTATCACGTAGTGGTGCAGGCCGATACCGCTTACCGCGCACTCATCAGCAATATGGATAAATACTATGTCCGGAATTCAGTGGGCAATATGGTTCCGCTGAGCACAGTGATCCATTACAAACCTACAGTTGCCGCGCCGTTGATCTCGCACTTTAATATTTTCCGCTCAGCCGAAGTTGACGGGGCAATCCCCGAAGGTTACAGCAGCGGACAAAGTTTGGACGCCTTAAAAGCGCTGGCGAAAAAAGCCCTGCCGCGTGGGTATACCATTGATTTTTCGGGTTTAAGCTATGAGGAAATCAAAGCAGGATCAACTACTATTTATATCTTCCTGTTCTGTATCACCTTTGTTTTCCTGTTCCTTGCCGCGCTGTATGAAAGCTGGTCGGTGCCGTTTTCGGTGATGCTGGCGGTGCCAATCAGTGCATTTGGTGCGATATTGGCGCTTACCTGTATCCCTGCACTTACCAATAACGTTTATGCACAAATAGGTTTAATCACGCTAATCGGCTTGTCAGCCAAAAACGCCATCCTGATTGTTGAATTTGCCAAAATAAGGGTAGACCGCGGGGAAGAACTCATCAAGTCAACTCTCGAAGCCGTGCGTTTGCGTTTGCGCCCTATTATCATGACCTCGCTGGCGTTCATCCTCGGCGTATTGCCGCTTGCCCTGGCAACCGGTGCTGGTGCTGCATCAAGAAATACCATTGGTGTAACGGTGTTGGGCGGCATGATTGCTTCATCAACCATTTCCATTTTTATCGTACCAGTGCTGTTTGTGCTGTTTACCCGCTTTTCGTACGGTAAAAAGGAATTGAAATGGCTGCAGGATCATCATGAAGAACTGATGGAAAAAGCCAAAAAAGTTGAAGAGCAAAATATAGACCCTGAACTGGAATATGATATAGCTATGGCTCATGCCGAAAACAAATCATCGCGCGAGGCGCATGAACGCGACAAGTAGAACGGAAAATAATTTACCCCTATCAAATTAAATGACCCATGAAAAGCGTACAGTTGATATCGCAGCGATTAAAAAGGATCAACCATTTGTATACCAAAATGATCTCAAAGGAGCTTTCTGCCTTTGAGCTCGAACATCATTTTGAAGTATTACTGGCGCTCGCCTCCCAGGAAAAACCCGTTACGCAAAACAAGCTTGCAGAGCTACTCCAGGTCGATAAGTCGCGCATGGCAGTGATTGTTTTTGAGCTGGAAAAACGCGGGATGATGCAAATAAGCGTTAACCCAAACGACAGGCGTGAGCATTACGTATCACTTTCGCCCTCGGCTATAAACTCTATACCCCATATTGAATTGAGCGTTGAGAAAATAAACCAGTTGGCCGAAGCCGGAATAGAGCGACAAAAACTGATGACATTCTTCGAGGTATCGGAAATGATCCAGCAGAATTTGGTGAAAAAGGTGGCTTTTTGATTGCCTCGCTAATTGTCTTAAAAAGTTTAGCGTTATCGAAATGGTTGTTTAATTAAAACTGAACTAAGCTGCTGTGGTTGAACAGGTTTTGTGAGTTAGCGTATATTGATATTCGCTAACTTCCGGCGACGGATTGCTGCTGTATGGCAAGGTATAACTTAAAGTCATCCTGAATTACTATTTGTCATTTGCCTTGAATTATAATTAGAATGACCTTAGTTATTAATTAACCAGCTAGATTTTCACGGGATGTATCTTCAGCTAACTATTCTGAATACCTTATTACAATACTTCAAACCAGATCGCAGATGAGCTTTTATGTCCTCTCGTTAGTGTTAACGGCAGCTGTGCTTCATGCCTTTTGGAATTTGCTTGCCAAAAAGGCAAATGGGAAGGCGCCCTTTATCTGGCTGATGTATATTGTTAGTGCTATTTTGTATTTACCGGTATTACTTTATAGCGTAAGGCAGGGCGATAACATTTTTTCGCAGCCGGTGCTATGGCTTTCCCTGAGCAGCGCAATATTGCATATGGCCTATTTTCTCATCCTGCAAAAAGGGTACAGGAGCGGTGATCTGTCTGTGGTATATCCCCTTGCACGCGGTACAGGACCGTTGTTCTCATCTATTGCAGCCATTTTGCTTTTGCACGAACAGTTAAAATTAAAGGCAACCGTCGGATTATTTCTAATTCTTATAGGGGTATTGGTAATAACCGGCCTGAGTTTTAAGAAGGGAAACAATGCTAAAGTAATGACCGGTGTGTTTTGGGGTGTACTTACCGGTTTATTTATTGCCTTGTACACCTTTAACGACACGGTTGCGATAAAAACATACGCCGTATCCCCGGTGATAATCACGTTTGTTTCAAGTGTTTTTAGCAGCATTTTGCTTTTTCCGTTCGTCTGTTCGCAGGGGGGTGAAATCAAAAGAGAAATTAAGCAGCACAAATGGACCATTATAGCAATTAGCCTGTTAAGCCCGGCGGCTTACATATTGGTGCTGGAAGCGCTGAAATATGCTCCGTTAACAGTTGTTGCCCCAGCACGGGAAACGAGCATTTTGCTTGGCGTGTTTATGGGCTCGCGGGCGCTGAATGAGAAGGATGGAAAAAGGAGGCTAATTGCCAGCGTGTTGATACTTGGGGGAATAGTTGCCCTGGGTTTGAGTTAAAGGCCAAAACCGTTATGATTAACGGGAAGCTGAAGTTCTTATCATCTCCACATGTTCAATGCCGTCTTCGTCGTATACTTCGCCATCCCTGGCAAAACCCAGGGATGTATAAAAGGGAAGTGCGTAGGTCTGTGCGCCGATGCGGATAACTTTTGCGCCGAACAGGTCTTCACAACCTTCTATTGCCAGTTCCATTACCTTTTTGCCAAGGCCGGTGCCCCGGGACGCCGGGGAGGTGATCACCCGTCCTATAGATACCTCCGGGTAGGATACGCCCGCCGGAACCAGTCGGCTATAAGCCGCCAGTTTACTGCCAGAAAATAAAAGGAGGTGATAACACTGCTGATCCTTACCGTCCATGTCCTGGAACACACAATTCTGTTCAACCACGAACACTTCGCTGCGCAGGCGGAGCAGTTCATATAATTCGGTGACGTTAAGCTCCTGGAAGGATTTAATTTTATGTATGAGGCTCATCAGAATCTGTTATCAGCAGCAAAAATATCTAAATAATTCGTTCTAAGGGGCGTTCCTGGTAAAGTCTGTTTGGTTTATTCTAAAATAGACGAAGCGGCTTAAAATGTTAAAGCTAATGTGAAGGAGGATGTTGGTAAGTTGCTGGGGGGATTGGTGAATTTGGAATTGTGATAAAAAGAGCGGCTTCCTGAACGCAGGCCACACGCTTGCGGCAGCGGCTTAATTACTATTTTTAAATCATGAGCTGTAATTATAAATTTCACAATCCGGAAGGTTTGTATTTTTGCGGCAGCGATGGCGTTATTAGGCCGTCACTAGTTATGCTTTGTTGTTGCTTCTTTAACAAAATCAAGGTATTTTTCTAAAGGTTCCAGTCCTACCTCTTGCCGCCTTTTGTTTACGTTTTCGGGGTCTATTATGTCTTTAGGAATTGGTCTGCCGTTAGCATCCTTCGCGCGGCTAAGCTGGGTACCATAAATTTGCGGCCTGCCTGAATTGATATTTACTCTGTCTGCTAAATAAGCAAAGTTTGCCCCGTCAGCGTTTTTTTGATCCACCTGTAATTTCATTTTCTTCAATACAGCTTCCTGAAATGGCAAATCATTATCGGCATGTTGCACCATCAGCCAAAAACTATTGGATGCTTCTTTACCTACCATTTTATAACTAAGAAAACCGTATTTCTCAAAAATGCCTTTTATGATACGCGTATTACTCACGGTGACCTGTCTGAAAACTTTATTTAAAGAATCTCTATTACCCCCAAAACCGGTCATATTATTATGGCCGGCTATTTTATCAAGCAGAGCTAAACTATCTACTTGTTTCTTTAATGCCGGATAAAGTATTGTTTCCTGTCCGTACACCCTAATGATGCAGCAAAAAGCGATGAGTAATGGTAAGGTTTTCATAGATAATTATTAAAACACCAATTTACGAATATTTCGTACGCGATAAAATTAACCCACTTTTTTAGTATTTGGAAACGATGGTGACGAGTGGACATTCCGGCAGCCTTGGCGGTTATACTATTTTCAGCGTTTTTCTTAAAAGATTTTGAATTGTAAAAAATTAAGTGTTATTTGAACACGAATTATAAATCGTCATGAGTAAAGATCAATTTTTGATCGGGATGGACTACGGGTCTCGCTCGGTCCGCTCGGTGCCTGTTAATGCAGCTAACTGGCATGAAAAAGCATCACCTGTACATTATGCTACGTGCCGGCGCGACGGGTTATTCTGCGATCCGGCCGTTGAACCACAGCATGACTTACCAAACCTGCCCGTGGCGCGGGTATTATGGAAACGTTACCCGGATATGAAAACGGGTTGTGCTGCATGGATATATGCCGACGGTTCGCACCACACAGCTTACAGTCAAAATCTTACTGCTGAACATTTATTGGATTTTGCTGAGATAGCCGGACCGGAATTTATCCCTATAGGAAAAAACACCAGGCCCGGCCTTTTCCGCAACGAGTTAGGCCGCAACGAGCTTGCTTACAAATAATAGTCAAAAAACAAACCATCCTTATTAAACCCCCGACATGAATAAATTTTCCACTATTGATTACGTCATATTTGTTATTTACTTTTTTGTGGTAGCCGGCTATGGCTACTGGGTATACAGCCGTAAAAAGAAAACTACTGTATCCGGAAGCCATGATTTCTTCCTAGCCGAAGGGTCGCTCACGTGGTGGGCGATTGGCGCTTCACTAATAGCCTCCAACATTTCGGCCGAGCAGTTTATTGGCGCCAGCGGGCAGGGTTTCCAGGTGGGACTAGCTGTTGCAGCTTATGAATGGATTGCTGCGCTCGCGCTCATAATAGTGGCGGTATGGTTTATTCCGGTATATCTTAAAAATAGGATATTCACTATGCCGCAATTTCTGGAAACAAGGTATAATCAGACAGTGAGCCTAATCATGGCCATTTTCTGGTTGTTTTTATATGTGTTTGTAAACCTTACGTCCATTTTGTTTTTAGGCGCTCTTGCAATAAACAGTTTGTTAGGGGGCGACCCCATTATGTTCCACTGGATAATTATAGGTTTGGCGCTGTTCTCGTTGGTTATTTCATTGGGTGGGATGAAAGTTATCGGCTTTACCGATGTAATACAGGTATTGGTGTTGGTTATAGGCGGCCTGGCTACAACCTATATTGCTTTAACGTTGGTTAGCAAACGATTTGGTTTGGGTGATGATGCCCTGGCTGGTTTTAATGCCATGCTAAAAAATGCGCCCGACCACTTTAAAATGATACTTGCCAAGCCTGGTTCGGGAGCTTCACAGGAATATGTAGACAAGTATTTGTTGCTTCCCGGCATCGCCATGTATTTTGCCGGGCAGTGGATAGTAAACCTAAATTATTGGGGGTGCAATCAATACATTACGCAAAGGGCATTGGGCGCAAATTTAAAAACAGCACGTTCAGGGATACTTTTTGCGGGCCTGATGAAATTGGCTATGCCTGTAATTGTTATTTTGCCAGGCATCGCAGCTTATGTGTTATACAAAAATGGTGGTTTGCAGCAGGAAATGAGGACCGGCGGCGCCTTACATATGGATAATGCTTATTCTGCAGTGCTGGGCTTTCTGCCAAATGGCTTAAAGGGACTTTCAATAGCAGCGCTTACAGCAGCAATTGTTGCTTCGCTGGCCGGAAAGGCAAACAGTATTTCAACCATTTTTACCATGGATATTTACAAAAAATATATCAGGAAAGACGCGGATGAAAAAAACATGGTACGCATGGGGAAATTAATCATAACGCTGGCCCTTTTCATTTCTATACTGCTAACATGGAAAGATCTTTTGAATATCGGCGGCGAGGGCGGATTTACATATATTCAAAAATATACGGGCTACATCAGCCCCGGCATATTTGCCATGTTCATATTGGGTATGTTCTGGAAACGTACAACAGGGCCTGCAGCAATAGCTGGCGCTTTATCTGGCTTTGCGTTTTCAATTCTGTTTAATGACTTTGCCCCACGGTTATTTGGACATGATACGCTGTTGTACACTGCCTATTATTCATCATCAGATAAAGCCTGGGAGATACCTTTTCTAATCTGTATGGGCTGGTCGTTTTTCTTTACCATGCTGGTGATGATAAGCATTAGCTTCGCGGGACCAAAAATCAATGCAAAAGCATTCGAACTTGACAGAAAGATGTTTAAAGTGGAGCCTTCAACGCTTGCATTAATAGTAGTTACTATTTTGTTGCTTACTGCTTTGTATGTTAAATTTTGGTAATTAAAGCGGCGCGTTAGACAAAGTCCCACCCATATAATTGGCAGATAAAGGCTGTTCGGGTGGGAAATAAGTAAAAATGCCTGATAATATCCCTTAAATGTTATCGGGCTTAGGGATGAAATTAAGAAACGACTAAACCTTCGCGTAGTAATTGCGCTTGTTAAGTTGATAGTAATAAGCGCCCCGCTTAGAGCTTTTGTCTTTTTCGGTTAGTTTGATTAAAAGGCCCGTGGCAAGCACCCGTTTACTGAAATTACGTTTATCAATAATTGTACTAAAAACACGCTCGTAAAGCGTCTGTAATAGCAGCATGGTAAATTTCGGTGGTAATAATTCAAATAAAATAGGGTGATAAGCGGCTTTATCGCGTATTTTTTTCCTGGCCATTTCTACCATATCCTGCTGGTCAAAAATAGGTTTCGGCATTCGTTTCAGGGTGAACCATTCCGGATGAAAGTCGTTACTTAATTGCTTCTCGTATTGACGAATATCCAGGAGGGCGAAATAAGCCGAAGGGATGGTCCGCTCAATAGGATCACGGTTTAATGCATCCCCGTCAAATCCAAAAATAATACAATCAACAGCTATCAATAAACGGGTTTGCTTTGAATATTTATGTATTACGAAAAGTTAACAGGTATAAGGGAACCAAATTTAATTTTATGTGTAGCAGGTACACTTAAATAGCCGGTAAATATTTTTTTATTGTTTTTTTAACAATTAAAAAAATATCATATCTTAGTAACTAATTACGGGTGTAGCGACCGCTTACCTTAATTGTAAACCCAATAATAAAAATTCTCTAGTATTAATAATGCCCGGACACAATTGTTGTAATCGGACATAGCATTTAAAAATTTAACTATGCCTGTAAGTTTTAAGAATCGGTTTCTGCCAGCTTTAGGCGTCATTTTGTTTTGCCAGGCATGTCAATCTCCCTTCAAAAATGGAGGCCCCGGTGTGAAGGATTCGGTTGTTAGCCGATCATATGCCATTCCGGATCCCAATAATTTTAAACAAACCATACAACAAAAGCAGGTAAATCTTTTTATACTGAAGAATGCCGGCAATTTTAGTGTTGCTATTACCAATTATGGGGGACGAATAGTCAGCTTAATTATTCCTGATAAAAATGGAAAACCGACAGACGTTGTTTTAGGCTACGATTCGGTGAATACTTATCAAAAACCTAAGGAGCCATATTTTGGGGCATTAATTGGCCGCTATGGTAACAGGATAGCTAAGGGCAAATTTACTATCGACGGGAAACCATACCAATTACAAATAAACGATGGCGTGAATACGCTCCATGGCGGATTTGACGGTTTCTTTGGAAAAGTTTGGGATGCAAAACAATTATCGCCACGAAGCCTGCAACTTTCTTACCTGTCGAAAGATGGGGAGGCGGGTTATCCGGGGAATCTGGCTGTTAAAGTGATTTACACAGTAACCAAAGATAATTCCCTCAAAATAGACTATGAGGCTATAACCGATAAATCTACGGTTGTAAACCTTACCAATCATGCATATTTTAATTTAAACGGCGCCGGGAGCAGCACGATAACGGACAACTTATTGGAAATTGATGCTGAGGGATTTACGCCGGTTGATACAACATTGATTCCGACCGGTAAAATTGAACCGGTAAAAGGAACACCATTTGATTTTACTACCGAAAAAGCCATCGGAAAAGATATTAATCAAACAGACTTGCAGTTAAAAAATGGCAAAGGGTATGATCATAATTTTGTATTAAACAAAAGTACGGGCAACAAACCGGCAGCAACAGTTTACAGCCCTCACACCGGGATAAAAATGGAGGTTTTTACACAAGAACCGGGATTGCAGTTTTATAGCGGCAATTTTTTAACCGGCAAAACAAACGATGGGAAGGGAGGGGCGGCTTATCCTTACAGGTCGGCATTTTGTTTGGAAACGCAGCATTTTCCCGATTCGCCAAATCAAAAGTCGTTTCCATCTACGCTGATAAAGCCAGGGACAACCTATCGTACATCAACAACTTATAAATTTTCGATTAATAATTAAGCAGCTTTAGCCAATTGATAATAGTTATACCTGATTATAAATGACAGACACCGAACTCAAAGATTTGTTAAATGATGTTGCTTTAAATAGTTAAAGGGCATCGTTCAAATGAATATACCTGTGTTATTATGCCAAATTATTTTGGTTTGCGAAGTCTATTGTAAAATTTGGAACCCATAACACGTAAAAGGTGATTCTCCAGGTTGGTTCCGGCCAGCTGTTTCCAGCCCTCTTCAAACAGGTACCTGGCGAAATGCGGGTCAGCCGTAAAACAGGCCAGGCCGTTGTGCGCCGGTTTATGCCTGGTTTTATTGCCTTCCTCAAATAATTCGAAAGTCTCTCTGAGTAGCCGGGATATTTTTGTACGTCCGGCAAGACTTTGGTTACCTTAATTTATTTTGATAGGGAGAGCCGTTAATATGGTAAAGTCATTGATTTCCTTAGTAGCAAGCATTGGCTGAATCATCGCAGCAAATTTGCTGTTGAGCAATCCGATATACTGCCGGTCTTTGAGATGGAATCGTACCCAAAGATGAAACTTTAGATCTGAATAACGAAGTCCCCATCCGTTCAACTGTCGCGGTGCTACTTTAACGGGCAGCTTTATACAATGTAAACAATTAATCTTTATAGGAAACCTATTGAAGTTTTAAGAGATTTTTTTCAGGATTCTTTTTTTTATTTGTTATTGTTCCTAGATTTCGGTCATAACCCATACGATGCCTACCTTAATAAAGTAACCGTTCACCGCACCCAGGTTGGCGGCGCCAAGCCGGGCGGGGAGTTTATTTTCAGGGTGGAAAATGGCCGGGTTCACTACACTGGTGTTTTATACCCGATGATTGGCGATGGTGCCTGTGACTATAGCGGGAAACAAATTTAATCTTGCTATTATTAAAAACGAGTCGGTTCCTGACCAGTTTGAAATCACAGGACCGTGTAGTTTAGTCAAACGTAACCATGCTTGTTCGCTGGCCGGTGGAAGTATTTATTCCTATAATTGCCCAGGCGCAAACGAATTGGTTATTTTTTTTCGAGTGATGAATGCAAAGCATTTTTTTGTTGCTTAAGGGCTTTGCCAAAAAAATGTTACTTTATGGGGTTGAAAGTTATTCCTTAACGTTAACGCCTGCTTTCCACAGTATAAACAAAACTGTCTGCCTTATAATAGCCAAGATTATATTCTATCGGCCGTTCTCCCTGGTCAAATACAAAGCGTTTTCTAAATAATACTGGGCCGCCTGTTTGGATCCTTAATTTATTGGCGGTCGACGTATCTGCTGCATGGGCGCTGATTTCCTCCTTGGATAGGGTAGCTATGATCGAATATTCATTTTCAAGCATCTCATACAGGGGTCTTTTGAAATCCTCGTCGCCCGTTAAGCCAATCCGCGGATGAAAATAGGAAATGAAATAAACAAAGGGTTCATCAGGACGCCCCCTCACGCGTTCCATTTTCAATACCTTACGGTCGGGTTTTATCTCAAAGAAATTAGCCAGCGCCTCATCGGGGAAGACCCAGCTGACGTGCAATTCAAAGTTTTTAATCGGGATCCCGCGCAGCTTCATTTCCTGCGAAAAGCTAAGCCAGTTGTTCGACTTTGAACTGACTGCCCCTTGCGCAACTTTAGTCCCCGTACGCTTTTTGCGGATCAGCAGGCCCTCGAAAACCAGTTTATTAATGGCCTGTCTTAAAGTTGTGCGCGATATGGCGAGTTTATTGGCCAAATCAACCTCGTTAGGTAATACCTTGCCGTTTTGATATTCTTCATCTGCAATTAAATTCCTTAAAATCGTCTCAGCCTGGGCATGAAGCGGGATAGGGCTCTTGTGGTCGATAGAATACTTCATCAGTTTAATAATTTACAATAGTAAACAATTTTGCAGACTAGTTTTATTGATTAGACATGTTTTATAGACACATAAAACGTAATTCCCTGTAATTGTGAGCTGTTACCAAATATTTCAATAAATAACTTGGATTAATGAAATTATTTATATGTTTGTACATTATAACATTATAAGCCATTTGTTAAAACTTTCTTGAAACACATACAAGGTATCCTCAGCTTGGGGTTTTTTATGTGATAATAAATATGTATGTACATTACTACAATATAATATGAATTTGAATACTACTACTGATAGCGCTACTAACAAAACCGATACAGAAAAACAGCTGCGCAAATCGTCGCAGTATCTTATGCCGACGCGGCTGGACAATTATAACACAGCCGATGGCACTTATGATATTTATCCTGTCTCCAATCTTGGAAACGGCAAGATCTTTAACGGCTATGCATCATTGGCACAATGGATAGTTGCCCAAAAAACAGTAGTTATCGACGGATATGAGGGTGTATTTTATGATAGCATAATTGAGGAACTTGAAAAACAAATCAATTCTAACGGCTTAAGGATAAATTGGGTAAAAACCTCAGACTACTTAAAATCTCCGGAAGAAATTAATGAGTTGGTGCAGCCATTTTTAGGCGAAGGCGATTCAGTATGGGGCACCAGGTGTACATTGCAATTACAGGCCTTTTACCGGGTAGGTGATTTAAGTGCACAAACGCCCGATAATGCCTGCGACATCAATATTGTAATCGGTACCGCTGCGGTTTTGTGTGGATGGAATGCGTCGATAATTTATATCGACCTGCCAAAAAACGAATTGCAATTCCGGATGAGAGCCGGTTCGGTTTATAATCTTGGGGGCGATACCCTTGCCGAACCGTTCCTGATGTACAAACGGTTTTACTTTGTTGATTGGGTTTTATTGAATCAACATAAAAAGGAGATTTTAAATAAAATAACGGTAATAGCCGATGGCCAGTGGCCATCAGATATTAACTGGATGTTGGCAACCGATTTTAAGGATGGCCTAAATAAAATAAGTAAATCAACTATCAGGGTTAGGCCCTGGTTCGAGCCGGGTGCGTGGGGCGGGCAATGGATAAAACAACACATCCCAAACGTGAATGAAAATGTGGTAAATTATGCATGGTCGTTTGAGTTGATCGTGCCCGAAAATGGGCTAGTATTCGAAAGTGATGGCTGGTTACTGGAAGCCTCATTTGACTTTTTGATGTTTCATAACCAAAAACAGGTGCTTGGTAAACACGCCGATAGTTTTGGCCATGAGTTCCCGATCCGCTTCGATTTTTTAGATACCTATGACGGTGGCAACCTGTCGATCCAATGCCATCCACGCCTTAAATACATACAGGATGTATTTGGCGAAACTATTACCCAGGATGAAACCTATTACATACTTGATTGTGAAGCCGGCGCTAACGTTTATTTAGGTTTCCAGGCAGACATCGAACCTGAAAAATTCCGAAATGAATTGGAAAGAAGCCAAGATAAAAATGTTGAGCTTAACATTACCGACTTTGTACAATCACACACCGCAAAAAAACATGACCTGTTCCTGATCCCTAATGGAACGGTGCACAGCGCCGGCGCAGGTAACCTGGTGCTGGAGATTAGCGCGACCCCATACATATTCACCTTTAAAATGTACGACTGGCTGCGGCTTGACCTGGATGGCAACCCGCGCCCGATAAACATCGACCATGCATTCAATAACCTGTACTTTGACAGGAAGGGCGAAAAAGTTAAAGACGAGCTCATATCCAAACCATCGGTTATTGGCGCGGGCAATGATTGGGAACTAATCCACCTCCCGACCCATGGCGAGCATTTTTACGACGTGCATCGCATTGATTTTGACAGCGAAGTAACTGTGGAAAATAATGATTGCTGCCATGTAATGATGCTGGTTGAGGGTCACTCAGTTTTAGTGGAAACTGCTGACGGGAATAAAAGGAAGTTCGCTTATGCAGAAACATTCGTGATACCCGCAGCTGCAACCGGCTACAAGCTTACCAACCTTGGTAAGAGTAAGGCAAAAGTTATCAAAGCATTTTTAAAATAAACCGATGAGCACAGCAACAGTGAATATTTCAACAAAAAAGAGCAATACCTACCTGTACCTGGTTTGCCTTGTGGCTGCCCTCGGCGGTTTTTTATTCGGGTTTGATACAGCGGTAATTTCGGGCACCGTAAGCCTGGTAAAGCATGATTTTAGTCTTGACGCCATTCATGAAGGGTGGTTTGTGAGCTGCGCCCTGCTTGGCTGTATCATAGGTGTAAGCATCTCGGGCAAGTTGAGCGACAAATACGGACGTAAGATAGTCCTCATTCTTTCAGCCATTCTATTTCTTGCTTCGGCATTGGGTTGTATGCTTTCAGATTCGTTTACAACACTAATTATTTTCAGGCTGATAGGAGGCTTGGGAATTGGGGTGGCCTCGATGGTATCGCCACTATATATCTCTGAGTTTTCCCCATCCCGCTTCCGTGGAATGATGGTTTCTCTTTACCAATTGGCATTAACCGTAGGTATTGTACTTGCTTATTTTTCAAATGCTTACCTCGTTAATCATTCAGCGGGCTCATTTGGCAGCGAGGGCATGAACAGGATTTTTTCGGGCGAGGTGTGGCGCGCCATGCTTGGCTTGGGGGCGCTTCCCGCTGCCGTGTTTCTTGTCTCGTTGTTTATGGTTCCCGAGTCGCCAAGGTGGTTACTCTTGAGGGGGCAGGAACAAAAGGCACAGGATATTTTAACAAAGATTGATGGTGCCGATGCCGCAAAAAACGAGATCGCGGCATTTAAGGCTACGGGTGACGATGATTCTGCAGGCTCTTTAAAGGAGTTATTTAAACCGGTTTATCGCAAAGCACTGTGGATCGGGCTTTTACTGCCATTCCTTTCGCAGGTATGTGGTATAAATGCGGTGATCTATTACGGGCCAAGAATACTTGAGCAAGCGGGATTTACCCTGAATAATGCCTTAGGCGGCCAGGTAACCATTGGGCTGGTAAACGTTGTCTTTACGTTCGTCGCCATTTTCACTATTGATAAATGGGGCCGTCGTCCATTATTGTTTGTGGGGATTGGAGGTGCAGTATTATCATTAATTGTTATCGGGATCCTGTTTGCTGCGGGGCTTACTTCCGGGCCCTGGATCCTGATCTTCATTCTTGCCTTTATAGCCTGCTTTGCATTTTCATTTGGACCGGTTTGCTGGGTGGTTATAGGGGAGATCTTCCCGAATGCCATCAGGGGCAAGGCCATGGCTTTAGCTACGCTTTCCTTATGGATAGGCAATTTCCTGGTGGGCCAGTTAACGCCGGTAATGCTGGAGGGCCTCGGCTCATCATGGACGTTCTGGATTTTCGCGCTATGCTGCTCACCTGCCTTGTGGCTAACCTGGAGGCTGATCCCCGAAACGAAGGGCCGGTCGCTTGAAAATATCGAATCGTACTGGAAGGAAACTTTTAATAACATCAAATTAAGTAAATAACCAATCAACCAAGTAAACTAATAATTATGAGAATTAAACTACTACACAAATTAGGAAAGATCAAATGGCTGCCTGCCTGCTTGCTTGCGGGGGCCATAACGCTGCCGGTATCATTCAGTTACGGCGCTACAGACGGTGATTTGAAAATCCACGTTGCCCCCGTTGTAAGAATAAGCGGAACCGTGACCGATGAAACCGGGCAGCCTTTGCCCGGCGTAAGTGTTACCGTTACCGGGACTACGAACGGCGTGGTTACAGATGTAAGGGGAAATTACACATTAAATGTTGCCGACGCGGATGCCGGTAAAACCTTAACGTTTTCGTTTTTGGGTTATGATAAACAGGAAGTAGCGATCAACGGCAAGGCGGTTATTAACGTAAGCCTGAAGCCCGGCACCAGCAAACTGAACGAGGTGGTGGTTGTGGGTTACGGCACACAAAAAAGACTGAGTGTCACGGGTGCAGTAAGCACAATCAGCTCAAAGGATATTGAGAACAAGCCGGTATTGAATACCTACCAGGCCCTGCAGGGTGAATCGCCGGGCCTGGTGATCCAGCAAAGCACGCTTGACCCGGGCAGCAACGTTTTGGTAAACATCCGGGGCGTGGGCACACTGGGTGATAATACACCGCTGGTGGTTATTGACGGTATAGTTGGCGGTGATTTAAACACTATCAATCCAAATGATATCGCAAGCGTATCGGTACTGAAGGATGCGGGTTCCGCAGCAATTTATGGTTCACGGGCGGCAAACGGAGTTATTGTGGTAACAACAAAAGGCGGCAGGTTAAACCAGAAGCCTAGCGTAACCTACAATGGCAGCTATGGTTTGCAGGACGCGGATGTGCTGGTAAAAAAGGTTAGCGCGTCTGACAATGCTTATTATAAAAATGAATCGCTGGTAAATTCAGGTTTGCCGCCGGCGTATTCACCCGACCAGATCCAGGCATTGAAGGATGCCGGTAACGGAACATGGGATGTACAGCACCTATTGAAAAAGGCGCCGCAGCAATCGCACAACGTGGCTATTACCGGTGGCAGCGAAACCAGCTCCTATTATGTATCGGCCGGATACCAGAACCAGGGCAGTAACCTGATAGGTAACGGTGGTGACGGCGCCGATTTTGGATACCAGAAATATAATCTGCGCTTAAACCAGACCTCCGTAATCGGTAAATTTAGGGCTAACATTATCCTGAACTATACCAAAACCCGCAATAAAACAAATAGCGTCGGCGACAACAATATTTTTGCCGATGCAAACCGTGTTCCTATAAATTATAGCTGGACAGATGCTAACGGTAACTATTTGACCAATCCTGTGGCATCCCAGTACAACGAATATGGTGTATTACAAAAGGGTGGATATAACCAGGCCGATAACGATCAGATCTTCGGTGCCTTTAATGGCCAGTTAAGCATCACCAGGGATTTGAAGATAACAGGTGTATTTGGCGGTACGGTTGAAAATGACGGTACTTTTTATAAAAGAACGCAGGTTAATTATTTACCATCCGGCGTTTATGGGGATGACCGTGCGGTGTTGGACGGTAATGCCAAATCGTTACTGATGAACACCCAGGTGTATGCTGAATATGGTAAAAGTATAAAGGAGCATACCTTTAAGGTAGAGCTTGGCGTATCTAGCGAAAACTATACCGAAAGAGGATTTCAGCTACAAAAAACGTTAACCGATCCGCTATTAGGAACACCAACTACCGGTACTTTAGTTGACCTGATTAATTCGAACAACAGCATTGCGGTTAATGCAAACAGTTTGCTTTCTGTTTTTGGCAGGTTGAATTATTCGTTTAAAAATAAATACTTCCTTGAAGCTACATTCCGCGATGATGCTTCGTCGAAGTTCGCTAAAGGGAATCGCGCCAGCTTTTTTCCATCTATAAACGGTGGTTGGCTGATCTCTGATGAATCGTTTATGCAATCGATAAAAAATACGGTAAACAGCCTTAAACTGCGTGCGACGTACGGTATATTGGGAAACCAAAATGTAAACAACTACCAGTATCAAACCACCTACTTCAATTACGCCAGCGCCTACGGTTTTAACAATATTCCGGTTGGTGGTGCAGGCACTTCATTGTCAAACCATGACCTTACATGGGAAAAGGCGGCAACCTTAAACATAGGTATTGATGCTTCATTATTTAATGGCAAGATCACTACATCTTTCGATTACTTTAATAAAGTAACCAGCGATATTTTACAACCAAGGTACGACGTTCCCGTGCTTTTTGGGGCAGCGTTGCCTGACTATAACGTAGCTGAAGTAAGAAATAGGGGATGGGATTTCGAAATCACTTATAACCTGAGGGGTAATAACGTAACGCAAAGTTTCAGCGCCAATATATCTGACAGCCAAAATAGATTATTACAGCTAACAGGCGGAACAACTCAACAGACCATTCCCCAGGACGTGTTTCAGTTGCTCAGGAAAGTAGGCCAGCCTGTAACCCAATATTATGGTTACGAAACTAATGGCTTTTTCCAGAACCAGGCGGATATAAACAATTCACCAAAGGTTGCCGGCGCTGAAGTTGGCCCGGGTGATTTGAAATTTAAAGACTTGAATGGCGACGGGAAGATAGATGATAAGGATAAGACAGTTTTAGGTAATCCTTTTCCCCGCTACACCTTCGGCTTTACCTACAGGCTGGCAACCCATGGCTTCGACTTTTCGATGTTTATACAAGGTGTTGGTAAAAGGGATGAGTTTTTACGGGGTGAGTTGGTTGAGCCGTTCCATTATAACTATGGCGCAACCCTATATGAGCACCAAACAGATTTCTGGACACCTACAAATCCTGATGCAAGGTTTCCAAGACTGGCAGCTATCGGCTCTCCGTCAAATACCTATAACTGGCGCACAGGTTCTGATCTGTACAAATTTAACGCTGCCTATGTAAGGTTAAAGAACGTTAACATCGGATACACATTTGGAAAAGATGTAACCAAAAAGCTGGGGATCGAAAAGCTAAGGATTTCCCTTATCGGGCAAAACCTGCTTACGCTTACCAAGCTGAAATTCATCGATCCTGAAACAACGGAATTTGGTAACAACGTGAACACAAACGCGGCGTCAAACAGCGCGCGGTCATACCCGCTGCCGGTATTTTATGGAGCTGGACTAGACGTAACATTTTAATGATATTTTAAAAATACAGACATGAAATTTTTAAAGAAGCTTTACATTATATCCCTTGCAGCAATTGCAATGTCAGGATGTAAAAAACTCGATATAGCGCCAACAGATAAATTCTCCGATCTTACCTTTTGGAAGGTTGACCAGAATGTTTACAGCGCATTGTACAACAATTACAGTTTAATTTATAACAGTGCCTTATACTTCAATCCTGAGGCAATTTCCGATAACGCTTATTCGCCTGCCGGTGATTTAAACCTGATAGCAAGCGGTAATGCAACAGCGAATACTGCCAAATTTGTTGGCGATTGGGGCTATTACTATTCAACCATAAAGTCGTGCAATATTTTCCTGGCTAATATTGATCAAAATACAACGCTTGGCGCTGCCACAATTACAAGACTTAAGGCCGAAACCCGTTTTATTCGGGCATTTGAGCACTTCAACCTTACCAAATGGTATGGTGATGTGCCGATTTTTGATCATGACGAATCCCCGGATGAGGCAAAGGCTATAGCCCGCTCACCAAAGGCCGACGTGGTTAAATTTGTTTTGAGCGAATTGGATGCCGTTGCCGCTGCACTGCCATCAAAGGATGCAATGCCCGCAAGCGAAAATGGCAGGATAACTAAAGCTGCCGCCTTAGCTTTAGAGGCAAGGGTTTTATTGTACCAGGGTAACCGGATGGCCGATGTGGTTACCATTTGCGAAAAATTAATGAACGACCAGGGGACTAACGGAACGTACTCGTTAAATCCAAGCTACAGCGACCTGTTTAGCAGCCCTACTGTTAACAAAACCAATAGTGAAACAATCCTTTCAGTACAATACGTGCCTACGATCCGCACCTGGCAGGATTTCTGGGACTTTGCGCCACGCTCTGTTGGTGGCCGCGTAAGCAATATGGCCCCAACGCAGGAGTTGGTTAATGATTATATTATGCTGAACGGCAAGGGAATAACCGATGCCGGTTCGGGATATAACGAAAACAACCCTTATGTTGGCCGCGACCCAAGATTAACCGCAACCGTTGTTTACGACCGTTACCAGTGGAATAGCGGTGGTGGCGTTAACGGATCGAATAAGATCATCTACATAAAACCGGGTTCAGACCCTGTTCAACCGGGCGCGGACGAATATACACCAAGCTCGCAAAGCTCGTCGGCAACTGCCTACTACTGGAGAAAATATTTCGACCCGAGTGCGCAGGCCAGCTATGTTTCAGGGAATAATCTGCACCTGATAAGGTATGCAGAGATTTTGCTTGACTATGCGGAAGCTAAAAACAGCTTAGGCCAAATGGACGCTACCATTTGGGGTAAAACTATTGGCGCACTGCGTACCAGGGCGGGCTTTACCGATCCCGGCGCATTAACCTACCCGGGGAATGGCGATATGACCAACATTATCAGGCGGGAAAGAAGAGTTGAGCTGGCTATGGAAGGCTTACGTGTTGACGATATAAGGAGATGGAAGATAGCTGAAACCGTAATGAACGGCTACGCCCATGGCGCTAAATTCTCGTCAGATCAAAGTACTGACAATGGTTATATCAGGACGCAAAAAAGGAAGTTTGACCCTGCGCGTGATTATTTGTGGGCCATTCCTTCGAGCGAGATTGGCCTGGATCCGCACCTTACCCAAAATCCTAATTATTAAATCAAAAAAAATTAAAGAAGAAATATGAAAACACTTGTAAAATCAGGCTTTATGGTGATGTTAGCCATAATAGCTTTTACATCCTGCAAGAAAGATACAAGGACACTGAGTCTTGGTCTAAACCCGGTGGGCACATTGAGCGCACCGTCAGACCAGGCCGACATTAAGCTGGCGCCTGCAACAGGCGCAAGCCTAGTATTCCAATGGAGCGCCACGCAGGCGGCCGATGGTGATCTTGTACTTTATGAAGTAGCCTTTGACAAGGCGGACGGTAACTTTAGCAAACCGGTTTATAAGACGCTTTCTGATGGTTCGGGTGTGCAGGCCCAGGCTACCATCACCCAAAAAGATCTGAATAAGATTGCATCACTGGCCGGGATCCGGGCTTCAAGCTCAGGTAAGATTAAATGGGCGATAATAGCATCAAAGGCAACAAATAAAGTAGTTAGCACCGTTTCAAGGAGCATAACCATTGAAAGGCCTGCCGGCTTTGCCGTACTACCTGATGCCTTGTTTCTTACCGGTACAGCCACCGAGGGCGGTACTGATATGACGAAAGCAGTTCCATTTAAGAAAACCGCCGATGGTATTTTTGAAGCTTATACTTCTCTGCAGGCTGGCACTTACCAGCTAACCGATAAAGCAGATGGCAGCGGTACCAAGTATTATATCGACGCCAATGGTTTGATCCAGCAAGGCAGCTCAACAACTACCGTAAGCGGGGTAACCAAAGTTTACAGGTTGGATTATGATTTTAACGTTGCTACTACGCAAGTTACCGAGATAACAGGTTTAGGTTTGTACATGTCGGCTTATAACAGTGAGATCGGGCAGTTAAGCTATATTGGTGCGGGCACCTGGGAAGCGGCTAAAATCCCGGTTACCTTCTACCAGTTTTCATGGGGACGGGATGAACGGTATAAATATATCCTGCATACATCAGCCGGTCTTGAATATTGGGGCAGTGAAAATTTGAACAATAACAATTATCCGCCATCGGTGACTGCAGATTACTACTATCTGTTGCCGGTTACCAACGACCAATGGAATAACACTTATAAATTTGACCACGGTGCTGATACCAAGGCGGTAAAGGCTGATGTATACTTTAAGGCCAAGGACACCTATACACAGGTAATTACTGTTCTACAATAAAACCTGTTTAACAAACAATGCACCTGCTGCAATTTGCTGCAGGTGCATTGATAAAGATCATACACTATGAAAAATATTTTATACGGAGGAATGGCTGCCTTACTAATTTTGGCGGCATCGTGCGGCAAGGAAAAGGTGACGCCTCAGAAAGGGAATGGGGGAGGTAATACACCGCCTGATACCGTTACCACCACAGTTTCGGCGTACCTGACAAAAGCGCTGCAAACAAATGAATTTGTTACCGATGACCTGTTGACGTCATACGGCGGGTACCGTGCAAATACCACTACGGAAAGCAATACCAGCTATGAGTGGTATAACGCCAGCCAAATCTATGCTGATGCGGCGATGGTCGGCATTGGAAAAACGTCATACGCTACCAGCATGAATAAAACGTTCAAATGGCTTGACGGTATGTGGGATAAAGGTAATGTGATAGGCGGATATTTCGCATTTTCAAAACTTGACGGCAGTGGCTCGTCGGGCACAAAATATGTTGATGACAACTCATTAACCGGCGTGGTTTTCCTGGAAGCATATGATGTAAGTACAGATGCCACTACCAAAGCAGCTTATTTAACCGCGGCAGAAAATACCGCCAACTGGATTATAAACAGTGGCTTATGGGATAATACTTTTGGCGGCGGCTTTTGGTGGAACACCGATAAGCCGAACAAGCCTACACAAACCAATGCAATTGCTTTACAGCTTTTTTTAAGACTTTATAAAATAACAGGGAAGGCACTTTATCATGACTGGGCGGTTACTGTAAATACCTGGCTTAATACTAAAATGTTAGGCAGCAACGGCCTGTATATATGGCAAATTGAGGCAGGTGGCAAGGTAGATACACAAAACTTTACCTATGATAATGCCATTGTGGTTGAAGATGATATACTGTATGCCGATATAATGGGCGATGCGAGTTATCTTGCTAAGGCGCAGGGACTAGCCAATACAATGATCAGCGTTTTATGGAACAGCGCACACAACGTATTTATTTTTAATACTACCGATATCAGGATGAACGGGTGCTATAGCGGCTGGGCATCAGAAGCATTCATTAGGCTTTACGAAGCCGATAAAAATTCAAGCTGGCTTACCTATGCAAAGGGCAATATTGATGCGATGAACGTGGTATTACGGGATGCGGCAAGTTTTGGCTATTACCAATACGCAGGTTTGGATGGTGCAGGCAGATATACCAATCTTGAGGGCGTTGACCAGGCATGGATGCAGCGGATCCAGGCGATGCTTTCAAAATATAAGTAAAGAATGTTTTTTATAAGGATGGGTTTTAAAATATAAGTGTTCGGAAGATTTTTTAACCAGGCGATTTGTCATTCTGAGCGAGAGCGAAGAATCTTCAGCGTGCTACATACCCGTAGGACAAGCATACTGGCGACGTATCACCAGCATATGATTCTTCACTACGTTCAGAATGACAAAGGGACTTTTTATTTCTTCCGAACACTATGGTTTAAAACCCAGAGCTATCTATCAATAATAACAAATGAGAACAATCAGATCATCCTTTTTCGCGCTTGTGATGTTACTATCGGGCAGCGCCTTAAATGCACAAAGCGTATTAAAATATGTAGACCCAAATATCGGGACAGCGCACAGCCGGTGGTTTTTTTACACTCCCGCGGCCGTACCGGGTGGGATGGCAAAACTTGCACCATCAACCAACGCACACTATGGCAACAACCAGGGTTGGGAAGCTGTGGGTTATGATACCCGCCAAAATTCCATCGAAGGCTTTGCTCATTTTCATGAATGGCAGCTGGGGGGCGTTAGCTTTATGCCAACAACCGGCCCCTTGAAGGTAAAGCCAGGGGCCCTTGATACCCCAAACACTGGTTACCGCTCACACTTCGACCGCAAGAACCAGGTTGCCGAACCCGGATACTACAAGGTATTATTGGATGATTACAACATAACTGCAGAGCTTACTGCAACAAAAAGGGTCGGTTTTCATAGGTACACATTTCCAAAAAACGAGCAATCGCATATTATTCTTGACATCGGCAGTGTTCAGGGCGAAAGCGGCCCTGTTATGGACGCCGGTGTTAAAATGATTGATGCTACTCATTTTGCCGGCTTTGTGATTACTTATCCCAAATATGTAAAAAGCTATGACGAGGGCGGCCGCGTAAATATGTATGTATATGGCGAGGTGAGCAAAAAGCCTGAAAATGTTGGTTCTTTTACTGCTGTAGGTGTAACACAAACCTCATCATCAGCCAATGGAATAGGCGCAGGCTTGTTTTTTGATTATAAAACGACGAAGGATGAATCCATAGAAATAAAAGTAGGACTTTCTTATACTTCAGAGGCTAACGCCAAATTGAATTTACAAGCTGAGGCGAATAACCTAACCTTTAACCAGGCCAAAATAAATGCACAAAAAACCTGGGAGCAGGAGTTGGGCAGGCTAAGGGTTGAGGGCAAGGATGATACCACCAAGATAAAATTCTACACCGGCTTATTTCACGCCTTGTTAGGGCGGGGGATTGCCAGCGATGTTAATGGCGCTTATCCTACGCATGGCGGTAAAGTTGGACAGTTATCGCTGGATGCCCATGGCAAACAGAGCTATAACTTTATGAATACCGATGCCATTTGGGGCGGCTTTTGGGATTTGACGCAGTTATGGTCGCTATCATACCCTGGCTGGTATGAGGATTTTGTGCATACGCAATTGCAGATCTATAAAGACAAGGGTTGGTTTGGAGATGGTATCGTAAACAGCGAATATGTGTCGGGCGTAGGGACAAACTTTGTTGGCCTAACGATAGCAGCGGCTTACCAGGTCGGGATCAGGAATTACGATGTTAATTATGCTTACAAGGCGGTGCTCAACAACGAGCTTGGTTATAAAAACCGTAAAGTAGGATCGGGAAAAATGGATACCAAAGCTTTCCTGAAATATGGGTACTCTCCGTTTATAGATGAGGATAAAACAGATTCGACTGGCGCGCATTTTTCGGCATCGCATACATTGGAATATAGCTTTAGTGCTTTTGCCGCAGCGCAAATGGCAAAGGACTTGGGTAAAATGGATGATTATAAAAAGCTGATTAAATATTCAAACGGCTGGCGTAACCTTTATAATCCGGCGAATAAATTACTACAGCCTAAAAGGGCCGACGGTACTTTTATAGATAAATTTGATCCCTACGCACCGTGGCGCGGTTACCAGGAAGGCAATGCCATGCAGTATACCTATTACGTACCGCAAAACCCGGCTGCCCTGATCTCTACTTTTGGAAAAAAGGATTTCAATACCAAGCTTGACAGTATTTTTATTGAATCGGAAAAAGGTGGTTTTGGGGGTGGTAAGGTTATTAACGCGTTTGCGCGGATCAATGCTATTTACAACCATGGCAACGAGCCGAGCCTGCATATTTGCTGGCTGTTCAATTTCTCAGGCAAACCGTGGTTAACCCAAAAGTGGACCAGGGTAATCTCCGACGAATTTTATGGGATAGAACCGATCCATGGCTATGGATATGGTCAGGATGAGGACCAGGGACAATTGGGCTCGTGGTATGTAATGACCGCGCTCGGTTTGTTCGATGTTAAAGGGTTTACCGATTCAAAACCGATAGTAGAGCTGGGCAGCCCTGTGTTCGACAAGGCAACCATAAAGTTGGGTGACAATAGAACGCTTACTATCGAAACAAAAAATAATTCGAAGGAAAATATATACGTGCAGTCGGTTCAGTTTAATGGTAAGCCCTTAGGTAATTGCTGGCTGTATCGGGATGAATTGATGAAGGGCGGTAAAATGGTATTTACTATGGGAAGCCAGCCAAATAAGGCATGGGGAAGTAAAACACCGCCGCCATCGGTACAGTAAGTTATTGTTTAAGAAGATCATCTACCTAAAATAGAAAAATGGATTTAAAGCCAGTTAAAATATGGCCTATGCTGGTGTTTTTGACCGGTATATTACTGTCGCACGAAGTCGCCGACGCACAGCAGCGCACAAAATCAGCTGAATATCTGCACCGGGCGGAATTGATGTATAATAATATTCAAAAGTATTACAGGGTGCCGGAACACCCGCATTTTTATCTTGAAAACTTCCCCTCATCAAAGCATGATTCCCTTGATTATATGCAGGGAAGCAAGGTCAAGGAAAAGGAGGTAAGCTTTTTATGGCCTTATTCGGGTGTGTTTTCGGCAACAAATGTGCTGCTGCAAATCCCATCTCAAAGGAAAAAATATTTGCCTTACCTGGCGGATATGGCCGCCGGAATGGAAGCCTATCGTGATACAACCCGAAGACCTGTTGGCTACCAGGCCTATCCGGCGATGTTTGAAAAGGCCGACAGGTATTATGACGATAATGGCCTTGTGGGTATAGAATATATGGAGGCCTATTTTAATACGAAGAACCCGGTATATCTTAATAGAGCAAAGGACGTTTTTAAGTTTATCATCAGCGGATGGGATGACCGGCTGGGTGGCGGCGTGTACTGGGTAGAGGGGCATAAGGATCAAAAGCCCGCCTGCAGTAATGGCATGGACCTGCTGGTGGCGCTTAAGCTGTATAAGGCAACCCGGGATCCTTATTATTTAACCTGGGGCAAGCGTTTTTACGACTGGATGGAGGGCAACCTGCGTAATCCTGATGGTGTTTTTTACAACGATAAAAAAACGGCCGACGGCGCAGTTAACGAAACGTACTGGACGTATAACTCGGGCGCGGTGCTGGAGGCGGCGGTAATGTTGTATCAATTTACAGGCGATAAAAAATACCTGGCCGAAGCGCAAATCATCGCCAAAAATACAACGCAACATTTTGTCGATTTAAAGCATGATGCAAACCTGTCGATGAAGATAGACCTGCCGTGGTTTGTAACAGTACTGGCACGTGGCTACCAGGCTTTACATAAGGTGGACGGCAATTTTGCCTACTTGTCGGCTTTAGAGAAGGACCTTGATTATGCATGGGAAAATACCCGCGACAAGTACGGCTTCTTAACCAAAAGCTGGACGGCCAATGCAACAGAAATGGCCAACCCCAAATGGTTGCTGGATGAAGCGTGCATAGCGGAGTTGTATGCTCGGTTAAGCGAAGTGGAGAACGGACGTAAATAGCAATTGGTAAACGATGATGATAATTAAAAGGCGAATAGCTGAGTTATGTTAACAATAATGTATATACATTATTACATATAAATTTCTATTGAAGCAGATCTGTGTTGGATGAAATTAGAGGTGACGAAACCAAATTTAAAAACCTGATATATGAAAAAACAACACTTAATTAAAGGCCTGGCAGTATTGTTAATGCTGGCATCGGCCGGATCCTGTAAAAAGGAGATCAACAGTTCCACTTCACCACAACTTTCAAAAAAGGACATTAAAACGCCGTTAAACAGCAGTTCGGCCTATTGGAACCTTGCCCAGCAAACGCACAGCTTTGTTGTTGGTAATATCCTGACAACCTACAACAGTTACCGGGTAAACACCACCACCAACAGCTGTTATGAATGGTATAACGCCAGCCAGATCTACGCCGACGCTGCCTTTGTTGCCGTTGGCGATTCGCGATACGCGGCGTATATGAACAATAGCTATACATGGATGGGGCACATGTGGAACACTGGGTCAAGCCTTGGCGGCTATTTTTCAGCGGCGAACACAGATGGCTCTGGGGCAGGCGGAGACCAGTATGTAGATGATAATGCCTTAACGGGGGTTACTTATCTTGATGCCTATAATGTAACCACCGGGACTACACAAACCAACTACTTAAATTCGGCCAAGGCAATTGCCAACTGGCTGATGAACAGCGGCCAGTGGGATACTACTTACGGCGGCGGTTTTTGGTGGCATACCGGTACGCATGATTTGAAGCCGACCCAAACCAATGGGCTTACCATGCAATTGTTTTTAAGACTTTACCAAATAACCGGACAAAGCTTTTACCTAAGTTGGGCCAATTCCGTACGCACGTGGCTTGAGGGGAACATGTATGACAGCACTTCAGGTTTATACATTTGGAAAATTGACGGCACAGGCTCCGGCACCAAACACACTGAAAAATTCACTTACGATAATGCTATTATGCTGGAAGCCGACCTTTTATATGCAAATATTGCTGCGGCGCCATCCTACACCACCAAGGCACAAAATTTGGGCATAGCCATGAATACTACTTTATGGAACAGCACCTATCATGTTTATATATTTAATACTGTTGATGGCCGGATAAACCCCGCCTGGTGTGTATGGGGCTCACAGGCAATGATCAAACTTTACCAGGCTGATGGTAACACTGCATGGCTCGACTACGCCCAACAAAATATCGATTATATGAACAGTAAGCTGCGCAACACCACCACTTTTGGCTATCACAGTTTCTGCAATTTCGATGGCAGCAACCTGATCAATGATTATGAAGGTGTCGACCAGGCATGGATGCAGCGCACGCAGGCATTGTTGTCAAATTATCGGTAAGAAAACAAAAGGCAACGCATATAGCGTTTTATGCAGATTTAGTTGGACAAGGCGTTCCGTGGTGAGATACGGAGCGCTTTTTTTATTGGAGTCACCACGTGGCCGTATGTATTAAAAATCATTAATTAACTCAAGTTGTTAGTTAAGGTATTATTTTATTAAGGGTAAAAGCAAAGATGAACAAGGTGATTTTCAAGAGCTATTCTTTGAAAGTCACAGCGTGTATCTTTCGGAGGAATAGTGCTTTAATCTCGCTGATTGTTGTTTCCACTCTTTTACGCATATATTCTTTTATAAAGGCAGCACTCGGGCTGTCTTTTCTTTTTGCATTTGATTTACGATGTACCTTCAAGGCGATCAGGTCGCATTCCATTAATTGATCCTCGATCTCATAGTTGGTATAAGCAGAATCGGCAAACACTTCACTTTCTGCGGGGAGTTCCATAGGTAACTTTTTAAGGCTGACCGAATCATTTTCACTACCCGGAACATAACCAAACTCAACAGGGATCCCATCTTTTGTAACCAACAATTGCACTTTTACACCATAAAAGTAACGTCGCATGCTACTTTGTTTTCCACGCCATTGTTTACCTTTTAACAGTTTGCAATTACTGATGCGGATATTATCACATACGGCTACCGGAAATGAATCCAGCACGTAACTCATCTCGCAACTGATGTGCTTGAAGTAATAGCCTATCTGCATAAACAGGTTATAGATCAATTCTGCCAAAGCATGAAGCCTGCGATTGAAACGGCTCTTGTCCAACATACCCGGAACAAAGCCTGTCATCTTCATGAATTGCCTGGCTTTATCCTGATGGCCTCCAAAATATAAAGAACTTACTACGGCGGTCGTAATGATCTCGCTGTCGCTTACCTGCCTGCGGATATCTTCATAATGACCGCTTGTTCTCAACAAATCATCTATAAAACAGAATATTCCTATAATTTTATCCTTCGTGAGCATCGCCTGGAGTTTCTTTAGTTGTGGTAAACCAAATTTATTCCTTGATGCTCACCCTTTTTATTCCTTTATTTCAACATATTAACCCGCAACTTGAGTTAATTAGCTGGCAGGAAAAGGTCAACTGTCAACTAAGGACGGGAAAATAAGATCGCACTTAGTTGAATATGGAATTAGAAATTCCGAAACCTATTCAATAAATCGTATGGTTGTATGGGAGGTAAACAGGGGTTATTTTGAAAACAAATCACGTTTGCCGCCCGGTATTGTCTATCCTTGCAACATTGTAACAGAAACTTCTATGAAAAAACTAATTTATTTGCCGGTGACCGCCCTAATTATGATAGCTGCGTCCTGCAGCATGCATAGTACCAGCGTAAAAGCGAAACCGAACGAGGGCACACAAACTGCTGCAGAAAAACAGTTGTTTGCGACGATGCAGATCAGCGACACAGTTAAAGCGGGTGACCCGGTTGAATTGAATTTCACGGTGTATAACCGCACAGACAGTGTTAAGAAATTCCTGAAGTGGCAAACCCCGTTCGAGCCGCTGATGAGTAAGTACCTGGATATCAAAAACGAACGTGGCG
>JALYIP010000076.1 GCA_030775685.1 Bacteroidota bacterium | reverse complement strand
CGGTTATTGTTTTATATAAAGACAATTACTACTTGTTTGCAACCGCTTCAGGCGGATTTTGGTATTCAAAAGACCTGCTCAACTGGAATTTTACGACTACTAAAGACCTGCCATTTGAAAAGGACGCGCCTGCCGTGGCGGTGATAAATGGGGTCCTGTACTATATGCCTTTAAACAGCCATATCATTTATAAGACCGAGGACCCGATAAGCGGAAAATGGCAGGTATACACTGATACTTTCCCGTTGGCAATTGGCGACCCTGATTTTTTTCAGGATACGGACGGAAAAGTCTACATGTATTATGGCTGTACAAATAATGACTACTTGTATGCTATAGAGTTGGATGTGAACAATGAACTTAGTCCGATCGGCGAACCGGTACGAGTTGTAAGAGGCGACCCGGCAACGCGGGGTTGGGAAAGGCCGGGAGATTACAATACTATGACGGACAGGCCTTGGACAGAAGCACCTTGGATGACCAAGCATAATGGCAAATATTATTTTCAATATTCTGCGCCAGGTACTCAGTATAAAAGCTATGCCGATGGCTATTATGTAGCTGATCGACCTCTAGGCCCGTTCACTTATTCGCCTATCAGCCCGTTCTCCGCTAAGCCCGAGGGATTTATTACGGGTGCTGGCCATGCTGCCACCTTTCAGGATAGATATGGCAACTATTGGCGTATAGTTACTATGGTAATTTCAGTGAAGCACATATTTGAACGCAGGCTGGGCTTGATACCGGTAACATTTGACAAAGACAATAATATGATTGCCCATACCGAATTTGCGGATTATCCGATCGTGATGCCTGACCATAAAATAAAAGATGTAAGCGAGCTTTATCCAGCATGGATGATGCTGTCTTATAACAAGAAAACGGAAGCTTCTTCAAGCCTTGATACTAACCCATCATGGCTTGCCGTTAACGAGGAGATCCGCGATTACTGGAGCGCCAAAACAGGCGACAAAGGCGAATGGTTAAGTGTCGACCTGGGTTCTTTGTCGAACGTAAAGGCAGTGCAAATTAATTTTGCCGAAAACGATACAAAGCTGTTTGGGCGGGATGGTGTATTGGCGCAGCAATACCTTTTGGAATATTCTTATGAAAAAAAAAATGGAAAACGCTGGTTGACAAAACCAGGAACGAGGATGATCTGACCCACCAATACCATGCCTTTAATATCCCGGTCAAAGCGCGTTATTTAAAAGTAACTAATTACAGAGTGCCCGGCGGAACGTTCGCTATTTCAGGGTTTCGGGTGTTCGGAAC
The DNA here is from genome assembly GCA_030775685.1 of Bacteroidota bacterium. Classification (GTDB taxonomy): domain Bacteria; phylum Bacteroidota; class Bacteroidia; order Sphingobacteriales; family Sphingobacteriaceae; genus Mucilaginibacter. Next base: position 860 of record JALYIP010000076.1, on the reverse strand, counting down.
TGGATCAGGCCAAAAACCTTCGAAAGTAGATTCATTTGAAGTCTTAAGAGATTTGAATGATCCGACCATTGTTAAACTTAGCTGGAAAAAGCAGGCTTATGCCATAGGCTATAATATTAGGTTTGGTGTGCTAAAAGATAACCTGAACCGTGTTTACCAGGTTTATAGCGATACTTCAGTAACGATCCGCAGTCTAAATAAGGATCAAAAATACTGGTTTGCCATTGATGCCTTTGGAGAAAGCGGTGTTACAAGAGGAGATACTCGTTAATTGTAATCAGTAATCTTTATATGTAATTAGAATTCGATCGATCTTTTGATTAAACTTTTCAGATTTCGGTCGCCCCCTGCTTCAGCATGATCCGTGTCGAAAGAGATGTTAATCGCTGATTTTAGAAATTGAATCATTTTTTAGCAATAAAGATATATGATCGCGCCTTCTGTAATATTTTATTTTATAAACTTTTCTACGTTACTTGGTTTGGGAATATATGCAATCTAGGTAGCGCCTTCCTCTTTTGTTTTCCTGTTCATAAAGATGATACCAAGCCTTTTTTATTTGATCGTTTCCTAGTTCTTCCCGCTGAACCTCTCTTTGGTTATCGCTTCAATGAATGGAGAAATTATACAGGTTATTATCAAAAGCATCAGGACTAAAAAAAGGAACCAACGACCGAATACCACCTTGTAAAACAGTTTTGCATCCTGCTCTGGGAATAGCAACAATTGAAATTTCTTTACTACCGGCTGCGGTTTGCTGCCCACTGTCAGTTTCATATCGGTAATTCCTTTCTTCACAATATTCTGGATAGGCCGGGTATCGGCGGAAACAATTACCGCTTTCGGTTTATCTATTTTTT
>JALYIP010000075.1 GCA_030775685.1 Bacteroidota bacterium | reverse complement strand
CTTGGCGCAGAAGTGAAGGTTTTCGATCCATCCATTTATAAGTTGCGCCGGCTACAGAATAATATTGGCAGCCGGGTATTTACATCGGTTGTACAACCCATAGTGCTTGAAAAAGCCATTACCACCTGCGACGTTGCCATTGGAGCAATGCGTGCCGAAGATGGCCGCAGTCCTTGCATAGTTTCGGAGGCCACCGTCAGCAAAATGAAGCCAAACTCAGTGATCATTGACGTGAGCATTGATCAGGGGGGCTGTTTTGAAACTTCAGAAATAACTAACCACACGCATCCTGTGTTCAGGAAGTATGATGTTATCCATTATTGCGTACCTAATATCGCATCGCGTGTGGCACGTACTGCAACGTATGCCTTAACCAATATTTTTGCACCCATATTGCTAGACATTGGCGAACATGGCGGCCTCAAGGACCTGATTTGGGCAAAATCCGGGATGCGTGATTCCGTTTATATTTACAAAGGACAATTAACCAACAAACACATTGGCGAGCGCTTTTCAATCTCCTGTAAAGATCTTGACCTGCTTATCGTTTCGCACCGCTAATTTATCACATGATTAAACCCTATAACCTTTTAAAATCATTTGTTTTTTTGATTTTAACACTATTGTGCAGCAGTCTTTATGCACAAACCAACTTACAAAATGCCTGGCAGGCTTTTTTTGACAATAAGCGCGATGATGCCCGTAAATTATTTACCACGGCAACGCAACAGGATAATGCATCCGCAGCAGAGGGCTACCTTGGGCTGAGCTTGCTGGCGCATATGGACAGGCCATCGTCTGAATCATTTGACAATTTTCAGAAGTTCTGCTCAAAAAGCAAGTATCCGCAGCCATACATCTATGCTTTATGGTCTACCGAGTCGGTTAACCCGACATCGGGCAAAAAAAGGCCCGAAGAGCTCGCTTTCTTTAAGTCAGTAGCTGAAAACAAGGACTATGATGGCATGTTGACAGCCATGGCCAGCGCAATGACAGGCAAACATTTTGAGGCCGGCAACCAATTTGATAAGGCAGATGTTGAATATGCAAAGACCGGCGCGCTTGACAAATGGCAGATAGCCGGTGAATTTGAAAATATCTCCACCAGCGGCTTCGACCGCAAGTTTGATCCAATTGACCACCCGGAAACTGAAGCCATATTTACTACCAAGCGTGGTGCCAAGATAGGCTGGCATGATGTTACCGATTTGCGGCATGACAAGTGGGTGGACTTTACTTATTACACCAATTCCGACAACTCTATTATTTATTCCCAAACCTTTGTAAAATCGGAACAAGAGCAGGAAGTGCAATTCCGCATAGGCGTTTCCGGCTCGGTGAAAGTATGGGTTAATGATGCGCTGTTACTGGCTGTTCCCGAAGAACGGAATAATGACCTGGATAGCTACATTCAAAGTGTAAAATTAAACAAGGGCTATAACCGCATCCTTGTACAGATTGGAGAGAGCTATGCTGGTCGCTCGAACTTTTTGGTGAGGTTAACCGATAATAACGGGCATCCTATTCCCAACCTTATTAGCGAGGCAAAGGCACAGCCATACGTTAAGGTTGCCAAAATTGAATCTAAAAAAACAGAGCCTTTTGCAATTACCTATTTTGAAGATGAAATAAAGAAGTCGCCTGATGCACCGCTTCCGAAGGTGCTCCTGGCAAAGGCATACTTGCGTAACGAGCGTACCTATGAGGCGAGATTACTGATTGAAGAGTTAAAAAAGAAATATCCGAACAGCTCCTTTGTAAACGTGATGCTGTATGAGGTGTTTAATAAGGAGGATAATCGCACCGGCTCTGAAACCATAAAGGAAACCATTAAGAACCTCGACCCTACGCTTCCGGATGCTCTAATCTGGAAATACACCGAGTATAATACCCAAAAGGATTATGACAAGGCTGCGGATATGATCAAACAGATAGAGGCGCAAATGCCAACATTAGGCGCGTTTCTGTACGAGAGTAAAATAAACTTAGCCGGGAAAAATAAAAATCAGGACGAAGTTATAAAGCTAGGTGAGGAAGCTTATGCCAAATTTCCAGACAATAAGGATTTTGCTGAATTAAAATATGCAATTGAAAAGCAGGTCAGGAAAAACCCTAAGGCGCTTGATATCCTGCAAACTTACGTCGACAACAATGACAACTACGCCGTGGCCAAGGAACTTTCTGATGCCTATTTCGCTGCAGGCAACGCGCCCGCCGGTATAAAGGTATTGCAAGACCAAATTAAAAATAAGCCTTACGGCACGGGCATATACTCAAACCTGGGCAACCAGTATTATAATTTGCAGCAATATGATAAAAGCGAGGAGTGTTATTTAAACTGTATCAGGATTGCCCCTACCATTAGCACCTATTATTCATCGTTAGGAAAAATCAACGAAATGAGCAATCATAAAGATAAGGCCATCCTGTACTATCAGAAATGTCTTGAGCTTAACCAAAATGATTATGAATCAATAAAGGCGCTGCGTAAACTGCAGGACAAAAAGGATGTTTTCAGTTATTTTAAAGCGCCCGACGTTGACGCAATAATTAAAGCCGCACCAAAGGCTGCCGATTACCCTGATGATAACGTGGTAACGTTAAACGAGGAGGTACAAAAGGTTGTATACGCACAAGGCGGATCGGAGCAAAAAACGTTTATTACCATAAAGGTGCTTAACCAAAAAGGAATAGACAGTTGGAAAGAATATGCCATTGATTATGATAAGTGGGAGGACCTGGTAGTTGAAACTGCCGAAGTTATAAAGGCTAATGGCAGCAAGGTGCCTGCTGAAACAAACGACAATAACCTGGTGTTCACTAACCTGGAAATTGGCGATGTAATAAACATCCGCTACAAAACCAGCAGCTATTCGCAGGGGAAACTTTCAGGCTATTTCTGGGATTCGTATTATTTCTCGAGCGGCAGGCCATTTGTCACCTCAAAATATTCACTGCTGATCAGCAAAAACCAAAAATTCAATTATAAATTTTCGCAGACGCCAATTACGCCTGTAAAAACTTCGGTTGATGATTTTGATATGTACGTTTGGCAAAAGGATAAACAGGAAAGCTTACAGTATGAGGATAAAATGCCGCCGCTTGACGATGTGGCTAACATACTATACCTAACCTCGATACCAGATTGGAAATTTATATCCGAATGGTATAATGATCTTGCTTCGGCCAAGGCCCGTACCAATTATGAAGTAAAGGAAGTAGTGCGCGATCTTTTTAGCGGGCAGCCAAACCTAACTGCACTGCAAAAGGTTGAAAAGATCTATAATTATATCACCAAAAACATTTCTTACAGCGAAGTGTCGTTCAGGCAAAGCGGGCTGATCCCGCAAAACCCTGCTGATGTGATCAACACCCGCATCGGCGATTGCAAGGATGTTTCAACCCTGTTTGTTACCATGTGCAAGGAAGCCGGTATACCTGCACAACTGGTATTGGTAAAAACACACGACAATGGAGTGCTTACCATGCCTTTACCAAGTATCGATTTTAACCATTGTATGGCGAAGGTGGTATTGAATAACCGTGATTATTATATCGAGCTTACTTCGCAGTACTTGCCTTTTGGCAGTTTGTTTAACAGTTCGTTAAACTCTACTATGCTTGATATCGGCACTGCTAATATTACCGGAACGACCTACCTTGATCCAACAACCCGTAAGGCCAACAATGTAAAGAGGAATACAACTGTCAACTTCAGGGACAAGGATATGCTGATTGACGAAAAAACGTATAAAACAGCGGCAATTGCAGGTTCGATGCGCGAGTCATTAGGCGACCTGTCAACCAAGGATCAGATCAAAAACATGAAGGAAGCCCTGGCCTCGATGGATGCCGATAACGAAGTTTCAAAGCTGAAATACCGCTTTATCGAGCGCAAAAATGTTGGCGACACGGTTTACATGGACCTGGGTTACGAGTTAAAAAATTACGTAAAAACCATTGGCAGCATTTACATTTTCACGTTGCCATGGTCGGGCAAGGCATCGGCGGGAGATTTGCAGATCACCTTGCCCAGGTACTCAAACATCGACTTAAGCCAGATATTCGACGCCGATAATGTAGCTGAAACAATAACTGTTAACCTCGCCCCCGGTAAAAAAATGGTGGAGGCCATTACCCCTGTCGTGCTTAAGAACGACATTATTGAATACAGCATTATTCCAAAACAAATAGGCAACAAAATAACTATCACACGTGCTGTTAAGCTATTAAAGGAAGTTGTTCCGGCTGCAAGGGCAGCAGAGTTTAATACCTTCTTTAAAAAGATGGTGGATTCGGATAACAAGGAATTTGCAATGAAATGATAAAAAGTTGCTCTAAACTAATTTTCGTTATCCCCTTGCTTTGCGGCCTTAAAGCCGCAAAAGCACAGGACTATAGCGGTATTTTGCACGTTGAAAACCAGGCGCAGTATTTGGAGGAAGTAAAGGCTGATCCCAATAAAAAATTGGTGGAGATAAAAAAGTACATCCCCGAAATTACGCTGGACATCAGGTACGCTACTGCCAATAATTTTATGCATCGCAAAATGTACCAGCAGGCAAAGGCATTTGCCCGGCTGCCGGTAGTTATGGCGCTAAAGGATGTGGAGGCTGATCTGAAAACCCGCGGGCTTGGCCTTAAAATTTACGATGCCTATCGTCCCTATTCGGTTACGGTAAAGTTTTATAAGGAAACGCCCGACACCAACTTTGTTGCTGATCCGAAGAAAGGTTCAAAACACAACAGGGGCTGTGCTATTGATCTTGGCCTTATCGATTTAAAAACAGGTAAGGACATGGATATGCCAACCGGTTTTGACACTTTTAGCCGTAAGGCCGGTGCCAATTACCAGGATTTGCCAAAAAAAGAGATAGAAAACCGCGAATTGCTAAAGAGTGTGATGCAGGCCCATGGTTTTAAAGTTATATCGACCGAATGGTGGCACTATGATTATAATGGCTGGCCCAATTACCCCCTGCTCGATATACCGTTTGCTGCCATTTAATAAGCTTCTTAAAATTCAATCAAACATTTCGGACTGTAAAATATTGTATAATAGATTAATTAAATTTAAGGTGATACAGTATTATACGTTACCATGGCATTTAACTCAAGCATGAAGGTCTTCAGCAAAGCATACTTTAAAGAAATCTGGAAAATATTAGTTGCAACCTTTATGGGTTTCATTAATGATAATGGGTTAAAGCTAAGCGCATCATTGGCTTATTACACCATTTTCTCCATTGCGCCACTGCTTATCCTTATTATTTCAATTGCAGGATTGGTTTGGGGATCCGATGCTACGTCAGATAAGCTTTATCCTCAAATACAACATTACGTGGGTCAAACTGCGGCTTTGCAAATCCAGGACATCTTAAAAAAACTCCAATTGTCGGGCAAGTCGGGCACTGCGGTGGTTATAGGCGTTGTAACCCTGTTAATTGGTGCCAGCAGTATATTTATCGAAATCCAGGATTCTTTGAATATTATCTGGCGGGTGAAGGCTAAGCCAAAAAAGGGATGGGTAAAGCTTATTCAAAATCGCTTCATATCGTTTTCGCTAATTATCAGCCTTGGCTTTTTAATGCTGGTATCGCTGGTGTTAAGTGTGATAATGACCGCCTTAAGTAGTTGGATAGGCCATTTTCTGCACGCCATTACCACGCTTTTGATAAAGGGAATAAACCTGGGAATTACGTTCATTATAATATCGATACTTTTTGGAATAATCTTTAAGTTTTTACCGGATGTAAAGATAAAATGGCGTGATGTACGCACCGGGGCATTTTTTACAGCGATACTTTTCATGTTGGGCCAATATGCCATTAATGTATACATCCAATACACAGCAAAAAGCTCGGCTTACGGCGCTGCCGGTTCTATATTAGTGATACTGGTTTGGATCTATTATACAGCAGCCATACTTTATATAGGTGCCGAATTTACCCAGGTGTATGCCGAAGCCATCGGCAGTCATATTGAACCTGCAGAATATGCGGTTAGCGTTCAGCAAACGGAAGTAGTAAGAGATGTAAAGGTACTCCCCGCACAAAACCCTGAACTTAAGGGGAGTTTAAAGCCGGAGGCAAAAGAGAGTTGATCAGGTTGATTAAGTGAGTGGTTGATTGGGTTCGTGTGGTATACGACAAGTTTCGAACTATAAAAACGAAACCTAATCAACTTAATCCAACTCAATCAACCACTCACTATTCACCACTCATCATGTATAAAGGTCACAATTCTTACCAATTCATTTCTTACCACGGTATCCTGCTGAATTGAATTGTTATTCATAAACGAAAAAGCCAGCCGCTTGCCTTTTTTGGTGACTAGGTAGCCGCTTTGGTTATAATTATTTGACAACGAACCGGTTTTTGCCCAAACAAATGGCTTCCCGTTTTCGGTTTTATAAATCTTTTTAATCGACCCTGCCGTACCACCGGCAGGAAGCAGGCTATGAACCAGGTCTTCATTCTTCACTTCATCCAGGATCTTACACAAAAGCCCGATGATGTCCCTCGGTGTAAAAAGGTTATAGCGTGAAAGCCCTGAGCCATCAACCCATGCCACCGAATCTGGCAGATCATTTAAAAAATGAGCTTTTGAATAATTTATCACCGAATCGGTACTGAGGGTTTTAAACCTGGTTGACGAGCAGGCCAGCAGCAACTGTTCTGCAATAAAGTTATCACTGGGTTGCAGCATCCGTTTATAAACCGAATCTGCGTTGGTATTGTACAATGTTTTGGCATCCGCAGGCATTGCCAAATGGATAATGTTAACCGGCAGTTTTAAGGTGTCCTGTAGTAAGGCCGCTGTTAGTTCGGCACTGGTTTTCCATGGAATTTCCTGTTTAAAGGTTTTGGGCAAAGGCATAAACGGATAAACGAACGTATTACCTGCAAAATCGCGCCTTACTGTAAACTTAGCTGGGCGAAAAACCGTATCACATTTTAAATACCGCTTTAAATATGATGGGCTGATTTGAAGCGAATCATTTTTATCCGCATAAACAACTGCTACATTATCCTCAATCGGAAGTTCAGTTATCTCGGCCTGGTAATAATCATTGTAATCGTCCCAGGCCCATCCTGCGCCAAAAAATGTACTATTATAGTTTCCCGGCGAAAAGAAAAGCTTTTTACCACTGTTCTTTAAAAAATCACATGCGTTGGTTCCGCGCAAATCGCTGTGTAAAAACGCCGGATCGCCTGTACCCCAAAATATCAGTGAGTCATTCCGGATAATATATTTCAAAGCGGGCACCGAGTCGCCCAGCATCTTAAGGCAAGTGTAAAAAGTAAACAGTTTGGTGTTTGACGCGGGTGTAAAATATTTATCAGCATTAAGCTCATAGATCATTTTTTTATTGTCAAGATCGTACAATGCAAAACCGGTAAAATGATTGTTCATTACCTGTGAATGCTTGAACTGTTTTTTGATTTTCCGCTTTCTTATTTTGCCGGCATCTGCGTCCTTAAAAGTTATAAAAAGACCAAAAACTACAGCTAATATTATATATACTTTTCCTTGCACAGTGTTAATTTTATATGATTAATGCGTATATTTATTAACCAAATATAAACGTTTGTTGATTAGCCTCTTCCATAGTATAAAACGCCCTGTTAAGGGGTATACTTTATTTCGTGTTGTTATACTGATGATGCTGTTATGTTGCAGCCATTTATCTGTGAGCGCCCAATACTTTGACATGAAGGATAACCGGAAACATGTTACTATTCCGTTCCAAATGATCAGGGATATGATCATTATAAAGTTAAGCATAAACAATAAGGGCCCATTCAATTTTATTTTGGATACTGGTGTTGGCCTCATGCTGATCACTGATCCCAAACTGGTCGACTCGATAAACATCGTTAACAAGCGTACCCTGAAAATATCTGGCATTGGCGAGGGTGATGCCTACGAAGCTTATGTCACTTCATCATTAAACATACAGATTCCCGGGTTGGTTAGTTATGATGTCGCTGCGGCTATATTAAAAACCGATCATTTTGGGCTTTCGAATTTTGCAGGTATTCCAATACATGGTCTGCTGGGCTATGAGTTTTTTAACAATCTGGCCGTTAAAATTAACTTTTCAGACAGCACTTTATCTGTTTCGAGGCCAATAGATATGCGTATTTTCAGGAAGGGCAATAAAATCCCGATAACAGTTGAGGACAGGAAGCCTTACATAAAAACCAGGATTGTATTTCCGGATGGTAGCAAAGCCGAGGATAAGTTGATCCTGGACCTTGGCGCCGGTCATTCGCTTTCGCTTGAAAATATTATTAATAAAAACGGCCTTCCTGAAAAGTTCATTGCCGCTAATTTAGGAGTAGGATTAACCGGCCCGGTAAATGGTTTCCTGAGCAGGGTAAAGGAACTTGATATTGGTAAGTTCAAACTCAAGAATGTGATAACGTCGTTTCCCGAAGGAGAGCAGTTCAAATCGCTGGCGGTAAAACGGGACGGGAACCTTGGGATAGGAATCCTAAAGCGGTTTAATGTAATTATTGACTACCCCGACAGCGTTATTTATCTGCAACAAGGGATAAATTTCAAAACGCCCTTTGAGCATGATATGAGCGGACTGGAATATTACGCTTCCGGTACAGACTTCAACCGGGTAATTATCAGCCGCGTTGAACCGGGCTCGCCAGCAGACCTAATTGGATTGGAAAAGGATGATGAAATACTGATGATAAATTTAAAACCGGTTATGAAAATGACTTTGGAACAGATAGATAATATTTTCAAGTCGCAAAATGACCGCAGTCTGCTGCTGGAGATCTATCATGACAATAAGAGGGATGATGTAATACTCACCCTTAAGCGACGGATATAATACCAAGCTCGTTTTTAAATAGTCCCGATTCATGCGCATTGCCCCGGCAAATCCCGATCCATAAGTTGTAACAAAAATGTTGCTATTTCGGAATGATTTGTATTTTCCATAAGTTTACATTTTCCCTGATTTATTTAACTATTAATACATGATAAAATCATTACGTACTAACTATTATTTGTGCTTATCGGCCTTAATTATTGCAGTAATTGCAGGCTCATGCAAGGCAAAAAAGGAGGCAACAGCGCAAACTGTCACGCTTAAAACCACCTCTACCCCTACCGGGTCGAGCGCTACCGCTACAATAGGCGCCGGCAAAAAGGAAGGCATTAAGAAATTCGGCGACCTGATACCTGCCAAAACCAAAGTGGACAAGGGGCTTTTCAACACCTATAAGGTAGATGGTAAATACTACTTCGAGATTCCAGATTCACTGCTGAACCGTGAAATGGAGGTTATCACCAGGCTCGCCAAAACACCAACCAATATCAAGGTTTCAAACCAGCAATATGGTGGCGAGGAAGCAAATGATCAGGTATGGAAATGGGAGCGCCATGACAAGCAGGTGTTTATCCGCGTGCCAAGTTTTTCGGTACGGGCTGACAGCACAAGTGATATGTACCAATCGGTAAAGAACTCCAACCTTGATGTTGTGCTGGCTTCGTTTGATATAAAAGCCTACAACAAGGATACAACCGGTGTTGTGATTGATGTTACCGACTTTTATAATGGCGACATAGCTGCGATAACCATATCAGACGATCTTAAAAAAGCCTATAAAATTTCGGCTTTGGATAATTCAAGATCGTACATCGATACTATAAAAAGCTTCCCCATAAATATTGAGGCCCGTACATTAAAAACATACCGTTCGGCGGAATCACCAACCGACAACACCAACGCAGCAATAACATTTGAATTAAACACCTCGATGCTATTGCTACCAAAAACGCCCATGAAGGCCCGTTTAAGTGATGCCAGGGTTGGTTTTTTTGGCCAAAGCCAGACTGACTACGGCAGCGACGCGCAAAAGGCAGAAGTTACTTCTTACATCCATCGCTGGAAACTGGAACCTAAGGACGAGGCTGCTTATGAAAAGGGCGAACTTGTTGAACCCAAAAAGCAAATTGTATTTTATATCGATCCGGCTACCCCTAAAAAATGGGTCCCTTATTTGGTAGCAGGAATTAACGATTGGAACAAGGCCTTTGAAGCAGCCGGCTTTAAAAACGCAATTGTTGGAAAACCAGCGCCAACTGCTAAGGAAGACCCTGAATTTAGCACTGAAGACGCGCGTTATAGCGTTGTAAGATACTTTGCCTCGAATGTTGAGAACGCGTATGGCCCGCACCTTTCTGATCCACGCACCGGCGAAATATTGGAAAGTCATGTGGGCTGGTATCATAATGTGATGGAATTATTACGCAACTGGTATTTTGTACAAACTGCAGCGGTGAACCCTGAAGCTCGCAAGGCTAAGTTTACTGACGAACAAATGGGCGAACTGATCCGTTTTGTATCATCACATGAAATTGGGCACACGCTTGGCTTGCCGCATAACTTCGGTTCCAGCTATGCCTACCCCGTTGACTCATTACGATCAAAATCATTTACTGACAAGCATGGCACCGCGCCATCAATTATGGACTATGCCCGCTTTAACTACATTGCCCAGCCTGGCGACGGCGTAACGCACTTATACCCACAAATTGGAGAGTATGATCTTTGGGCTATAAAATGGGGCTATACCTGGTTCCCCGGCAAAAAAACGCCTAAACAGGAAAAAGAGACACTTGATGTTTGGACAAAGGCAAAAGCAGGCAATCCGCTTTATTACTATGGCCGCCAGGGTACAAGCATCGATCCCCGCTTGCAGAATGAGGACCTTGGCGACAATGCAATGAAGGCAAGTACCTACGGTATTGCAAACCTCAAACGCATATTACCAAATATTGAGAAATGGACTTACCAACCAGGTGAAGATTACAGTGACCTGCAGGAAATTTACGGCGAAGTATTAAATCAATTTTATCGATACATGGGCCACGTTGCAACAAACATTGGGGGCATGAACGAAAACTTTAAAACATACGACCAGTCGGGTCCTGTTTATGATTTTGTGCCGAAAGGCCTGCAGCACGATGCTGTGTCATTCTTTAACAAGGAATTGTTTACAACGCCGCTGTGGCTGTATGATAGCCGGGAACTGGCCAAATTTGATAACGGTGTTATGCTGAACAGGATCAAAAGCCTCCAGGTTGCTACATTGGGTAACATACTTTCACCCTCACGATTATCACGCATGTATGACAACGAAACCAGAAATGGCAGCAAGGCATACACAGTTGCAGAACTATTCACTGACCTACGCGGAGGGATCTTTACTGCGGGCAGGCCTGATGCATTTAAACGTAACCTGCAGCGCGGATATATAGAAGATTTAAAAAGTTTGCTAAACGATGACTACAAGGGGATTCCTGGAGTATCTGCAACCGCATTGGCCAATTATGGTTTAACGCCGATAAACATGGCACTGTCTGACATCAGACCGATGGTGCGTGTTGAACTAAAAACTATTGATGCAAAACTGCCTAAAGGTGGTGACGCTATTACTACAGCTCATTATACCGATTTGCACCTCAGGATAAAAGAAGCCTTAAATCCGACAAGGCCTATAGTAAACTTACCGGCAGCTTCTGGCGGCAGGGGTTTAACGGAAGATGTCCCTAAAAAAAGCAAGCTTGAAAACTATTGATCTTTATTTAATGGTAATGATCTGAAACACAGATATAATCGCTCGAAAAAAAGTCCCGTACTGAAAAACAGACGGGACTTTTTTAGCCGTATTAAATTACATACAGCGTGTATTGTTTTTTATGTCGATATGGCTAATATCTGTAAATACTTCAACTAATCTCTAATCTCCAGCCTCTGATCTCTACAGTTGACTAATGTTCTCGAAAAACGCGGTTTGTAGATCGAGCAGCGATTTAACATTTACTGTTTCGCCATAGGCATCGAAGCACAAAAATTTTGAATTTTTCAGATCATTATTCTTAGCCTTTTCAAAAAAGTTGAAAGTTTCGAAAAAATAATGATTTATTGTTTCATTCTTTTTTCCCGGTTGAGACCCGTTGAGCCGGAACCCGATCGAGTCGATCCAGCTGTGCACTTTAGCGTGCAATGATAAATTGATGTTAGCCATAGGTTAATGTTTTTTAATCTCTAACGAAAACTATGCCATATTGTTACCCCAATGCTATTTAACTTTTAAACAATTGTTAGCCCCCATGGTGTACAATCACGCTACTTAATTTTCTAAAATCTCAAGCAAAATTTATTCATATAACAACAATTGTAACCTATTGGAAATTATTCCCGTAGAAAGTCCAAACAACAATCAATTATCATTACTTGAATATGAAACAACTTCGACTTTTACTCCCAATTTTATTTATATGCCTTTTTAGCATCACAGCTTGCAAAAAAGACAAAACAGCAGGTCCGGCAGGAGCTACTGGTGCAAAGGGTGATACAGGAGCTGCAGGAGCTACCGGCGCAACAGGCGCTACGGGTGCTACAGGTCCTCAAGGCCCGGCGGGTCCGGCGGGAGGCCCGGTAGGTCCACAGGGACCAAAGGGTGATACTGGTGCTACCGGAGCGACAGGTGCTACTGGCGCCCAGGGGACCCCTGGTGCTACAGGCGCAACAGGTGCTACTGGTGCAACGGGCGCTACAGGTGCAACGGGCGCTCAGGGACCAAAGGGCGATACTGGAGCTGCTGGTGCAACAGGAGCAACTGGCGCCACAGGAACTGCTGGAGCTACCGGGGCAACAGGCCCTAAAGGAGCTACCGGGGCAACAGGCGCAACTGGGGCAACTGGTCCTCAAGGTGCTACTGGCGCAACAGGTGCTACTGGTGCACAAGGTGCCACGGGTGCTACTGGTGCTACTGGTGCACAAGGACCAAAAGGTGATAAGGGTGATCCCGGAAACGCAAACGTCCAAAATTTCGTACTTTTAAATAAAGGCGTATTTGTAGCGGGCCTTACCAAATTTAGCGTGCCTGCAATTACTCAAAGCATAGTGGATAATGGAACTGTTTTGGTTTATTTACGCAACACAGGTTCAAGTACTGGCTGGTTTGCCATCCCTTATGCTGAAGCAGGCCACACCATTGACTTTAACGACTACGGTGTTGGTTATATCGATCTTAAAGCCAACTTTACTCAAGCAGCAGGAATTGACTTTAGAGTGGTTGTAATTCCTGGAACTTCTGTAACAGTGTTAAACGCAACCAATCCTAATCTTAACATCAGGAACTTTAGCGAAGTAGCAAAAGCATTGCATTTATCAAATTAATACGCAAGTACTAACTTCATATTCTATAAATATAAAAGCTGCCTGGCAACAGGTGGCTTTTTTTGCTTATATGTAACAATGATATGATTATTAATTATTTAGGGATTTTTGTTGAACATTTGTACTTAAATAGTGTCTTAACGATATTATTAACCCCTGAGGCACATTAAAACGAAATGAAATCTTTACTCTTTGCTATAGCAATCACTCTACTCTCCATCGGTTATTCAAACGCACAAACGGGACGCGAAGTACACGGCACCGTTATTGACACTACCAAATTATCTGTTCCCTCGGCTAGTATAAAGTTAGTATCTGACAAAGGCGACAGCACCATATCAATTGCTGATATGAACGGGAAGTTTGTTTTCCAGAATGTAAAAGGCTCTAAAGTAACTATTACTATCACTTACATAGGCTATCAGCCGCTTAAACGCCACTATACACTTGATAATACTTCCAATGCCGCGGATTTGGGCACCATAGTATTAAAAGCCGAATCAACGATGCTTAATCAAGTCACCATCGTTGGCGTTGTGCCAGTAACAATAAAGGAAGATACTGTACAGTACCAGGCAAGCGCATATAAAGTACGTGAAAACGCACCTGCCGAGGATTTGATAAAAAGGCTTCCGGGTGTGGATGTCGACGTCAATGGTAACGTAAGTACACAGGGAAAGCAGGTTACCAAGGTACGCATCAACGGTAAGGACTTTATGGGAGGCGATGTACAGAGCGCCACCAAGAACATCCCGGCCGATCTGATTGAGAATATCCAGATGATTGATGACTACGGTGACCAGGCCAACCTTACCGGGGTAAAAACCGGTGAGCCTGATAAAATCATGAATATCACCATTCGCAAGGATAAAAACTATGGTTATTTCGGCCAGGCAACAGCCGGCGACGGTGAAGATGTGTTACCAAAGGATCGTGGTATTCCTGATCAAAATCGTTATATCGGCGCGTTAAACGTTTTTAAATTTAACGGAGATCAGAGTATTGCCGTTGTAGGTAGCATTAATAACACCAATATAAACACCCTTACGTTTGGCTCAGCTGCCGGTGGAGGCATTGGCGGCGGCGGCGGTCGCGGAAACGCAGGCCGAGGCGGCGGGGGTGGCGGGGGCGGAAATACTGGAAGCCTTACAACCTCGCAGCTTGGTACCACCAATGGACATTCTATTGGGGCTAACTTTCGCGACCAGTGGGGAAAGGCGCTATCTGTTTATGGCAGCTATAGCTTTGGCGATAATACTACAAATACCCTTACCAACAATTTGCAGCAAAACACATCACCGGTAAGGCCTACCCTCCAGCAACAGCAAACAAACGAGACCGACCAGAACATTAACCACCGCTTTACCTGGAACATGGAGTATAAGCCGGACACCGTTAACTATTTAAAGATTACGCCAACATTTTCATACGCGGGTACCAATACCAACGAATTTGAAAACTCTAATTTTTTAAGAAATAACGTAACCACTTCAGCCTATACATCAACTACAACCGGTGATTCGCAAGCGCCAACTTTCGGATTTATTGCATTATATAATCGCAGGCTCGGGCACCGCCGCAATCTGAGCATAAATGCAAGTTTCAGCTCAACCCAAACCAATAGCTATCAAAACCCCATATACGATTTTACCGCAGGTGTGCCCACTGCTCCCGCGAACCAGGTTATAAACACCGAAAGTCATTCAAAAACATATGGCATAAACCTTTCATACCTTGAGCCACTTGGCAAGCGCTCATACCTGGAATTAAACTATGCCTTCAGCCGTACAAATACCGACAATAATAAAGAAGCTGACACACTATACGATCCTGCAAACTACGTGTTCAGGCGCGATAGTGCATTGAGTACACAATACAATTATAATTTCACTACAAACAAGGTGGGCTTAAACTTTCGCTTTATCGAGAAAAAATACAATTATACTTTAGGTGTAGGCGTACAGCCAGCCGTGTTAGATGGAATTTCGCCAGCAACCGGGATAACTACACACGAGTCAACCTTCAACGTAATTCCATCGGCCAGGTTTGTCTATAATTTTTCAAGAACTAAAAACTTCAGCGTGAATTATAACGGATCGAGCAGTCAGCCTACTTTTACACAATTGCAGCCGGTTGTTGATTTTTCGAATGCCTTGTACCCTACTGAGGGTAACCCAAATTTGAAGCCGCAATTCACCAATAACTTCTCCATCAGGTATAATAATTTCAGCTTTGCCACCGGGGATGTTTTTTTTGTGAATTTGAACGCCTCAACTATTCAAAACCAGGTTGTAAGTAACACCATTACCTATCCTTCAAATTATCCACTTGATAAAAGATTCCAGAATACCATATTAACCCAATATTTAAACGCCAATGGCTATTACACTGTTAACGGCCGTGTAACATATTCAAAGCCATGGGAAAATCGCAAATATACATTAACATTAGCAGGGAACGTGGCATACAATAATAATGTGGGTTATTTAACGGATGTGGATTCGGCAACCTTTGCCCAAAACATGCAAAAGAATATCGCCAAAAACCTGCAATTTACGCCGTCGATAGCTTTCGAGCTTAATATTGCCGACCACATTGATGCAAAGATCCTCACTAATTACACTATTAACCGAACCAGTAATTCAGTCCAAAACAACTTTACAAACGGAACCTCGAACGTAAGGACGTGGAATAGCGGCGTGACTGGCAAAAGTTTCTTTGGAGACTGGACGGTTAGCTATGATTTCAGCAAGGCTGTTAACTATGGCTACGCCTCAAATATTAAGGTAACCAACCCTACCATTTTAAACATGTATGTTGAGCGCAGGTTTTTGAAGGATCACCGTGGAACCATCCGGTTAGCAGCGTACGACTTGTTTAATGAAAACACCTCGTTTACATCAAATACAACTGCAAGCGCTATTACACAAACACAAACCAATAAGCTTTCACGTTATTATTTAGCCACGTTCACGTTTAGGTTACAAAAATTTGCGGGTAAATCGCCGTTACAGGGTGATCCTTCATCTCGCGGATTTAGAAGAGGCGGCGGTGGTGGCCGTGATGGTGGTGGTAATCCAGGTGGCCCTCCTGGCGGTCCGAGCAGCGATCTCCAATAAACTACTATATATACAAAAGTCCCCGCTGGTTTATGCAGCGGGGACTTTTTATTTTAACAATTACGCTTATTTACCTGGTAGGTTCAAGTACGGAGTTAATAACTTTTTCCAGTTCTTCCAAATCAAAAGGTTTTGCAAGATATGTTTCGGCGCCGGCATGATTTGCAAGCAGCTCAATATCGCTATTTGCCGAAAAATAGATAATAGGGATACTTTTCAGAACTTCGTTCTGTTTAAGCTTCTGCGATGCGATAATTCCGCCATCATCCGGAATCCAGTTATCCATCAAAATAACATCAGGCATAATAGCCAAAACCTTATCAATTATATTATTGCAATCAGTGAAGGCGGTTACCTTCCAGCCTTGTTCTTCTAAAATAAAACTGCAAATAGAAAGGATGTCTTCATCATCATCAAAAATAATGATCTTCTTGTCGTGGTTTTTCATTGGCTAAGAGCTGTGTGAAGCTATACATTCTATTCAATAAAAACAAACGTTTTCTTATTAATATAAGAATTTTCCACGTGAGAGATGCGTTTTTGCTAAAAACCCTTTTATTCAGCAAAAACTTCCGTATATACGCCGGTGTAATGCAAATAAATTAAAGGTTGATGTTCACCAAATTTGAAATGTAAAACAGAAGGGAGGAGAGGTTTCTATCGGCTACCCCGGGCTTGAGTTTGCGCGTTATTTCACAGTAATCTTACCCGAAAATATAGTTATAGCGCTGCTTGCATCATTGCCGCGCGTTGCTGTAAACGTTAAATCGGATTGCCCCGATGTAAGGGCCTTAAATTCCCAGGAGTCCTTTCCGGCATCGCCAACAGCGCCGGTGGTAGATGGGATGCGCGTGTGACTTCCGATACTTAATACAGCTGAGTTATATTGCGGCGCATTAAAGGAATAGCCGCCATCGCCCGGGTTCCCCAGCGTTATCTTTATTGTTTGTCCCTTTGAAACGGCAATTGTTTTACCGTTTTGCTGTGCATCAACCTGGATCATTTGCATATCATTAGTGTTTCCCTTTTTACAGGATAAAATGCATTGTGTAAATATAGCTATGAAAACCGCGATGATGGTAAGCTTTAATCTCATGATATAAAGTATAAAAATTGGCTTGGTTATTAGTCATTACGCGGTACTTGTAAAATTCGCTACAGGAGTAGGATAAAAAATCACGGCGGACAACAAGCCTTAACTGGCTGCGCGCTTGGAAGATTGGTATAGCGAATAAAGATTAAGAAGCGTCTCTAATTTCGCAGGCTTACATATATTCGCCTTAACAAATTCATATTTGTCTGTAAGTAATTTGTCTTTAGGATCTATTGATGATGAAAGGATATAAATATCAACCGGCTTTTTAATTTGCTTGTATATTTTATTGAATCCTTCCAGGAAATCCCAGCCGTTAAAACCCGGCATGTTGAGGTCAAGGAACACAACATCGGGTAATGCGTCTGCTATTAAATAATACCTTTCAAAAAGATCCATGCTTAATCTTGCGTCCAGGCTGTGCCCGGCATCGGGGAATAAATGAAACTTATCAAACATCCTTTGCATAATAAGATGTTCAATTGGGTTATCGTCGATCATCAGGAAACTAATCATATCTGTAGTATTAGGTATTGGTATAGGGAATATATACTACGCAAAACACATTCCAACAATCGCCTAAAAATCAAATAATTAGCTATTTTACCTCAAAAAACAGGACAATGGGAAGTATAACCATTTTACAATAAGTTAAAATGATACAGTATAATGATACCCAAATGGGGACAAAATGATTAGAAAAGAGTACAACAATGCTATTTAAGGCAGCTCAAAAAAATTGTGCCCGATATTAGCAGGGCATTACTAACTAATTGCCTGCGGCGATTACAGCCTTTTCTGCTGTTGAGGTCTGTGCGGCTATAAAATCTTTAAACAATAACTCGTACGAAATAATTACCCATGCTGCAATGCACGGCCATGCTGTAATTGCATATTTACCAACAACATCCCGCCTGAACGGCATAGGCATGGCATCAGTAACCCCAAGGCCGGTAAATACCAGCAGCAATATAATTAAGATAATATTTCTGGTAGTGAAGGGATCCTCCTGTATCATCATCCACAAAAATATCCCTGCTACCGCTATTATGAATGTG
Source organism: Bacteroidota bacterium (assembly GCA_030775685.1). Classification (GTDB taxonomy): domain Bacteria; phylum Bacteroidota; class Bacteroidia; order Sphingobacteriales; family Sphingobacteriaceae; genus Mucilaginibacter. The sequence goes on along the minus strand of JALYIP010000075.1, from coordinate 101,865 downwards.
GGGCTTTCGGCACCTGCACTAAATATAACTACCATAATTAGCGCGTTAGCCAGCACCTGCAACCTGAATCTATATGACTTGAATTGGCTGAACCTCAGCAAGGGTACAGCGAAAATTATAGCGCCAAAAATCAAAAAAGGCAAATCGGGAATATTCGGGTTATGGGCCAGGTCTCTTACTACTCCCATGATGCACATATCCTGCGACCTGGCAATAAATTGATGGTTCAAATGCGTTTTAAAGCTCAGGGCCGCAAACCACTGATGATATGATGTCAGGATATACGCCTTGCTTGTAAAAAGTACAGGTAATACAAGGAACACCACAAACCAAATTACAGTGCTAATTGCAAATTTTGCCTTATTACGGGAAAATAGAAAAAATGCCAGCCCGACGACCGGGTATAATTTCCCCAGCGCCCCTACTACAATAATCAATGTAGCCCAGGTATCCTTTCCCTCTTCAACCAGTAAAAAGCTGATGATTATCATGGCAGCTATCATGGCGTTAAACTGGGTAGAAAATTCCGAGTTCGCAAAACAGATGGCGCATAACAGCAATAGCTGCATTTTACGCTGGGTACTAATGGGTAAAAGGTTTACGGCAACTAAAAGAGTAAGAGCATTAACAATTTCCCACAAAAGAAGCCCTGCCGACTCCGGCAGTAATGCAAACGGCAAAACAAACACACCGAACAGAGGCCCGTAATAATAATAATCATGGTATGCTTTAGGATAACCAGCATACATATTCAACTGATCTTTTAAATGATAAAATGATTCCCTGAAAATTTTGAAATTGTTGTCAAGTTGTCTTACGTACATTAGCCGCCAGCAAACTATTGCTACCAAAATGTATAATATCCAGGTCCATTGATACCCATCAAACCAGGGAAATTTCTTTTTTATGTTGAACATGTGTTCTATTTTACGTTTTAACCCGCCCAACCTTCTCTGTCCAGGCTTCTGAAATGAATTGCCTCGGCCAAATGCTCCAGCTCTATTTCATCGCTCCCGGCCAGGTCTGCAATGGTACGTGATACTTTTAATATACGGTCATAAGCCCTTGCGGACAAGCCCAGCTTTTCCATCGCCCTTTTTAACAGGTTCTGACCTGCTTCGCTTATTTTACAGATGTTGCGCACCATTTGCGGGCTCATCTGGGCATTAGCGTGCAAATCGGGCTTATTGCCGAAACGCTCAGCCTGGATATCGCGAGCCTTTATCACCCTATCGCGGATGAGTTCACTTTTTTCGGCAAGCCTGTCACTGGCCAGTTCGGCAAAATTTACCGGCGTTACCTCCACGTGCAGGTCAATCCTGTCCAGTAACGGGCCCGAGATCTTGCTTAAATATTTTTGTACTACGCCTGGCGGGCAAATACATTCCTTTTCGGGGTGGTTGAAATAGCCGCAGGGGCATGGATTCATACTCGCCACCAGCATAAACGAACTCGGGTAATCAACAGTAAATTTAGCCCTTGAAATAGTAACCCGCCGCTCTTCAAGGGGTTGGCGCATTACTTCAAGGGCTGAACGTTTAAACTCGGGCAATTCATCAAGAAACAATACCCCGTTATGAGCCAGAGATATTTCGCCCGGCTGCGGATTACTGCCGCCGCCAACAAGGGCCACATCGCTGATGGTATGGTGCGGCGACCGGAACGGTCGCGTAGTAACCAATGCATCAGCAGCAGACAGCTTACCCGCTACGGAATGGATCTTGGTGGTTTCCAATGATTCGTATAAGCTTAGCGGGGGTAAAATAGATGGCAGCCTGCGCGCCAGCATAGTTTTTCCCGCTCCCGGCGGACCGATCAGTATTACATTATGCCCGCCGGCTGCTGCAATTTCCAGCGCCCGTTTAATATTTTCCTGCCCACGGACCTCGCTAAAATCGCTATCATAATTGGTAAGGCTTTTGTAAAACTCATCGCGCGTATTTACAACTTCGGCAGTAAGTTGGTTATCGCCATTAAAAAAATCTACTACCTCTCTTATCGTTTCAACGCCATAAACTTCCAGTTCGTTTACAATTGCTGCCTCACGGGCATTTTGTTTGGGCAGTATAAAACCCTTAAAGCCTTCTTTACGGGCTTGTATGGCAATAGGCAGCGCACCTTTTATAGGTTGCAGGCTTCCATCAAGTGAAAGTTCACCCATTATGATGTATTTATCAAGGTTTTCATTCTCTACCTGGCCCGATGCGGAAAGCACACCGATAGCTATCGTAAGATCATATGCAGACCCTTCCTTTCTGATATCGGCAGGCGCCATGTTTACTACAACCTGCTGCCTCGGCATTCTAAAACCACAATTTTTTAAGGCTGACTCAATACGAAAATAGCTTTCCTTAATTGCGGCATCGGCAAGGCCAACAACAAAATATTTGGTGCCCGCCAGTATATTTACCTCAATGGTAATAGTTATTGCCTCAATCCCGTAAACAGCGCTCCCAAAAGTCTTAACTAACATTGATAAAGTTTAATCAAAGAGCGAAAGTTAATACAAATTAATTGAGTGATAAAAAAACTTGTGTTTTATTAATACGACGCGAATATTCTTCAAAAAAAATGCCACTCAGTTGCGTTAACGGCGCTTTTTTGATAACTTTAGTTAATGAAAAACCTTGCCTTTGCCATTTCGTTTATTTTACTTTCGCTTTGCTGCTTTGCACAGTATAGTATAACCGGGCGGGTAATAAGCCAGGCGGATACAAAAACTGTAGCGATTGCGGGGGTATTTTTAAGCAATGCAACAATTGGCAGCCACACAGCAGCCGACGGCACCTTTACACTACGCGATGTAAAACCGGGCAAATATGATTTGGTAATTTCCGTGGTAGGGTTTGATACTTACCTGCAGCCTGTAACGGTAACAAACAACAACATCGACCTGCAAACCATAACCATCTTCACAAAATCAATTACACTTGGCGAGGTGAAGATAAAGGCAACCAAGGGTCCCGATCCGGATCGCGCCCGCTATATGACACAATTTACCGGCGAGTTTTTGGGCACTACAGATGTTGCAAAAGAGTGCCGGATATTAAACCCGGAACTGATTGATTTTGATTATGACAGCGCAAATAATATCCTCAAGGCATCATCGGTTGATTTCCTGGTAATTCAGAACGATGCCTTGGGCTACAAAATAAAATACTTGCTCAAAGATTTCACACTCGACTATGCTGAAGATGGCACCCATACCTTTAGTTATTCCGGTTCAGTTTTTTTCGAAGCGATGCAGGGTAGCCCCGCGCAACAGCGGAATTGGCAGCAGCGCAGGCAGGAAGTTTATGAAGGCTCGCAAACCCATTTCTTTCAATCATTAATTAACGGAACAATTGATAAAGATGGATTTCGGGTATTGCGCGTACCGGCAAATCCGCTTCGCCCTGCAGACAGTGTGGTGCAGGAAAAGATCCGGATGTTTGCTGCATTAAAAAATGATAAGCTTTTTGGCGATTCATTAAAATACTGGACAAAAAAAGCAGGTCTTCCCAGAATATCAGATAAGATAAACCTCGCACCTTTAAAAAAAGAGGACATTATTATAGGCCCGGACAAGCAGGGCCTATATTCGTTGCTATTTAACAACGATGCCTTATTTATCTCCTACAACAAATATCATCATTTTAACAGGAGCGCGCCAAGCAAGGTTTCTGACCCGGAAAACAAGGACAATACGCTGGTAACGTTCAATCATGAACGGTTGTTATTTGATAAGAATGGCTCTTTTATTAATCCTGATGGCTTATCGTTCGACGGGGTTTGGATGCGGGGACGGCTGGCAACATTGCTGCCCGTGGATTATGAACCGCAACAAATAACTGGTATGGAGATAGACAGTGAGGTGGTGAAAAAAGTAACCGCGAAAATGAATGCCTACTTGAGCACACACGTTACCGAAAAGGTTTACCTGCATTTTGATAAGCCTTATTATGCAGCTGGCGACACCATATATTATAAAGCTTATTTAACCCAGGGCGAAGATCATAAACTTAACCATTTAAGCGGGGTGTTATATGTTGACCTGGTAGACCCACTCAATAAAATAATTAAGTCGGAAAAAGTACTGGTTACTGACGGCGTGGGTTGGGGTGATTTTTCACTGTCATCAGCCTTGCTAAAGGGAAGTTACAGAATCAGGGCTTATACACAATGGATGCGCAACGCAGGAGATAATGCCTTTTTTGATAAAACCATACAGGTTGGCTCAACTGCTGCCCCCCGTATTCCTGAAAGCGGCACTCCCGCAAACAAATCATCCCGCTTAAAACCTGATCTTAAATTTTTCCCCGAGAGCGGCAACCTGGTTACCGGCGTAAAAAACAAGATCGCCTTTAAAGCTATCGCTTCAAGCGGATTGGGGGTTGATGTTAAGGGGATAGTGGTTGATAACGAAAACAAGCAGGTAGCCACTTTTACCTCGGCACATTTAGGAATGGGCTACTTTTATATTACCCCCTCCGAAACAAAAACCTATACTGCCAGGGTAACTTATTCAGACGGAACAACAGATGAAATTGAAATCCCGAAAGGCAATTCAAATGAAATAAAGATTGCCTTCACCGATAATAACCGGTTATGGAGCGTAAGGATAAACAGCGGAAAACAATGGTATCAGCAAAACAAGGGCAAGATGTACACGCTTATAATTTACTCAGGTGGCGCACCGCAAAGCTACTCGGTGAAACTGGAGAGCCAGGACATTAGTCTCGATGTTTCAAAAAAAGATCTTCATGCCGGCATAGCCACCGCAACGCTATTTTCGGCAATCGGTGAACCGTTGTGCGAACGTTTGCTATTTGTACAAAACTGCGAACTGCTTAATTTAGACGTTAATGCCGACAAAAGCACCTACACCGCGCGCGCAAACACCACCATCAAACTAAATGTAAGCAAAGCTACAGGCGAACCCGCTTCGGGGCATTTCTCGGTTGCTGTTATTGATGAGAGTAAGGTACTTGTTGACGACAATTCCGAGTCAACAATCATTAATGATCTGCTGCTTACTTCCGATTTGAAGGGATTTGTTGAACAGCCCAATTATTACTTTACCAACAGCAACGAAAAAACTGCCGCCGATCTTGACCTTGTAATGCTTACACATGGCTATAGAAAATACGAGTGGGAGCAAATATTAAATAATGACGACAACCAGGTTATGGCCTACAAACCTGAAATAGGTTTAACGGTTAGCGGCATTGTCAAGTTTAATGGCAAACCAGTTGACAAGGGTAGGGTGAAGCTGTTCGGTAAGGCCTCGGGAGGCTTGATGCTGGATACGGTGACCGATCAAAACGGACGGTTCATCTTTAATAAACTCGCCTATTATGATACTACAAAATTTGTTGTGCAGGCGAGCACAGCGAAGGATCAGAAGGAAGTAGACGTAAAACCTGATTCATTAACAGCAGAAGCTGTTGTTACCAGCAAAGACACCCCTGGTCCTGATGCTGGCAATAGCCTGGCGATTTATGAACACAACAGCAAACAATTTTTTGATGAACAGCGAAAATACGGTATCAACAAAAACGAAGTACAGCTACAGGAGGTAATTATTAAAGACAAAAAGATAAACCCCTTTGTGCATTCCCAAAACTTAAATGGAGCAGGTAACGCCGATCAAACCGTTACCGCAGAGTGGCTGGAAAACTCGGGATACACCAGCCTTTATGATGCATTAAGGGCCAAGTTAACTTTTGTAACTTTCACCAAAACTCACAAATTGCGCGCAAACCGAACCGTATTAACAAACACAGAAACAGCAGATTATCTTACAGCCATAGTTGACGGCAGTCCTCAACTTATGCTTGACGACCCTAAGAACAACATGGAGCGTGGCGTTTTAGATTATTACGATGCAAATGATATAGAAAGCGTTGAAGTACTTATAGGCCCGCATTACGGAGCCATATATGGCAATATTGCCAGCGGAGGGGCGATAATTGTTACCACCAAACAAGGCAGGAGAGCTAATAATTACTACAAGGAGGCACCGGGCGTAATAACTGTAAAACCTGGCGGCTTTTATAAAGCCAGGCAATTTTATGCGCCGAAATATGATCACCCGGAAACAATTGATCCGAAAAAAGATCTGCGGACAACCATTTACTGGAAGCCTGAAATAACAACGGACATGGATGGCAACGCAACGTTTAATTATTATAATGCCGACGGCACAGGGAATTATCGGGTAGTTATTGAAGGCATTGATACCGAAGGGAATTTAGGCCGACAGGTTTATTATTATAAAGTTGAATAAAAAGCATCACAGAAAATGAGGCAATTTACCTTCACCTTCTTGTTAGTTTTAGCTACTCTATGCTGTTGCGCTCAATTTAGCATAAAGGGGCATATTATTAGCCAGGCTGATACAAAACCTGTTGCCAACGCAAGCGTATTTTTAAGTAATGCCACAATTGGCGATCATACAACGGCAGGCGGCATATTTAACCTTACTGGTGTAAAGCCGGGTAAATACCAACTGGTGATCTCAATCGTTGGGTTTGACACCTATATGCAACCAGTAACGGTAAGCAATGGGGACGTGGATCTGCAAACCATCACCATATATCCAAAATCAATTGGCCTTGCTGAAGTGAAAATAACAGGCACCAAAGGTACCGATCCGGAACGCCCGCGCTATATGGCGCAGTTTACCGGAGAGTTTTTAGGGAATTCTGATATTGCAAAGGAATGCAGGATCCTGAACCCCGAATTGATAGATTTTAATTACGATGCTGCAAATAACATCCTCAAAGCTTCGTCGGTTGATTTTTTAGTGATCCAGAATGATGCCCTGGGCTACAGGATAAAATATATGCTTAAAGATTTTACCCTCAATTATGCAGAAGACGGAACCCACACCTTTAACTATTCGGGGTCGGTATTTTTTGAAGCAATGAAAGGCAGCCCCGCCGAGCAACAACAATGGCAGCGGCGCAGACAGGAAATTTACGAAGGGTCACAGACGCACTTTTTTCAATCACTAATTGCCGGTACCATCGACCGTTATGGGTTTAGGGTGCTGCGTTTACCCGCTAACCCGATGCGCCCCGCAGACAGTGTTGTGCAGGAGAAAATTCGCAGTTTTGGAGCGTTTAAAAATGATAAGGCTTTTCGCGACTCGTTAAAATACTGGTCGAAAAAGGCAGCACTACCTAAAACATCTGACAAATTAAATCCTAAACCCTTACAAAGAGAAGATATTTTGAAGGGGCCGAACAAACAAGGGCTTTATGCCCTGCTGTTTAATGGTGATGCTTTATTTATCTCTTACAACAAGTATCATCATTTTAACAGGAGCGCCCCTGGCAAGCTTTCCGATCCGGATAATAAAGACAATACACTTGTAAGTTTCGATCATGACCGCCTGTTGTTTGACAAAAATGGTTCATTTATCAACCCCAGTGGGTTAACGTTCGACGGTGTTTGGATGAGGGGCCGACTGGCAACATTGCTGCCTGTGGATTACGAACCGCAACAGATCACAGGCCAGGAGATTGATAGTGCAGTGGTAAAAAAGGTAACCGATAAAATGAACGCCTATTCGGCTCAGCACGTTATAGAAAAAACTTACCTGCATTTTGATAAGCCTTATTATGCGGCTGGCGACACCATGTATTTTAAAGCTTATTTAACCCAGGGAGATGATCATAAGCTAAACCATTTAAGCGGCATATTACATATTGAGTTAATAGACCCGGCCAATAAAATAATCGACTCAGAAAAACTACAGGTTACCGACGGGGTGGGCTGGGGCGATTTTGCACTTGACCCGGCACTATTAAAAGGGAACTATAGGGTTAGGGCCTATACCCAATTGATGAGAAACGAAGGCGATGAAGCTTTCTTTGACAAAACTATACAAATAGGCTCAACTGCTGCTATCCGCGTTCCGGAAAGCGGTATTCCGGCCAGTAAGCACCCTGGCTTAAAACCTGATCTTAAATTCTTCCCTGAGAGCGGAAATCTTGTTGCATGGGTCAAATGCAAGATAGCTTTTAAGGCTATCGCAGCAAACGGACTTGGAGTAGATGTTAAGGGCGTAGTAATGGACAATGAAAACAACCAAATTGCCACCTTTACTTCGACACATTTGGGTATGGGATATTTTTATCTTACCCCGTCTGAAACAAAAACTTATACTGCTAAAGTAAGCTATCCAGATGGAACAAGCGGTGCTGTTGAGATCCCAAAAGCAATCGCAGACGGTATTACTGCAAGCTTTACAGACGCAGGCAGGGTTTATAACGTAAAAATAAGTGCAGGTAAACAAACATATCAGCAAAACAGGAACAAACGCTACACGCTGGTGATCTATTCGGGCGGCGTTCCCGTTAGCTATACAGTAAAACTGGAAAACCAGGAGGTTGGCCTTGATATCCCTAAAAAAGACCTGCATTCGGGTATTACAACAGCTACCCTATTTTCTGCTGCAGGCGAACCGCTATGTGAGCGACTGCTGTTCGTTCAAAATAATGATCAGCTTAAATTGGACATCAACACCGATAAAAACAGCTACGCTGCCCGATCAAATACCGGCATTAAACTAACCGTAAGCAAGGCAAGTGGCGAACCTGTGCCCGGGCATTTTTCTGTAGCGGTTATTAATGAGAGCAAGGTGCCTGTTGATGAAAATACCGAATCAACCATCATCAATAACCTGCTGCTAACTTCAGATTTGAAGGGTTATATTGAACAGCCCAACTATTATTTCACCAACAGCAATGAGAAAACTACTGCCGATCTTGACCTGGTAATGCTTACTCATGGCTACAGGAAATATGAATGGAAACAAATATTGAACAACAATGGTCCTTCTAAAATAGCCTACCAACCTGAGAAGGACTTTACTATTAGTGGGACTGTTAAATTCAATGGTAAGCCGGTGGAAAACGGAAAGGTTAAGCTATTTAGCAAAGGTACAACCGGGCTAATGCTGGACACCATTACTGATAAAAATGGAAGGTTCGTATTTGACAGGCTTGCCTATGGCGACACTACTAAGTTTGTTATACAGGCGCGAACCGCAAAAGGGGAAAAAGATGTAGAGGTACTGTTGGATTCAATAGGCCCGGGGCCGGAAGTAAATGTTAAAACAGGACATTACGAAGTTCAAAACGACAATGTTAATGCTTACACACAACGAAGCCAGGAGTTCTTCCAAGAGCAGGCAAAATATGGAATAAATAAGCACGCGCTTATGCTTAAGGAAGTGGTGATAAAGGACAAAAAAAAGAGTACCGACCCAATACAGGAATCTGAAAACCTGAATGGCGCAGGCCACGCCGACCAGGTAATAACCTCGGATTGGCTCGAAAACTCGGGGTTTTCAAGTTTGTGGGACGCATTAAGAGGCAAGCTCAGTGGCGTAGAGTTTAACTTTAAACACCAAATTGTTTCACGGCGAGCAGCCACTCACTTTCAAGCTGCCCAATTAAGACCGGGAGATACAGAAGAGCCCAACGACGGAAAGGGCGAGATGCAGGATCTTGTTGAGATTATAGTAGATGGTATACCCGTTGGACAACCGCATAAAGAGGGTTTTCCCAATTTTATAGAGGGAATTGATGTAAACAATGTAGCGAGCGTAGAATTTGGAAACTTACATTACGCAGCAATATACGGCAGCAGGGCTGCTGGTGGCGTACTGATTATCACCATGAAGAAAAAGGCCAGGATGGTGAACAATTATTACCGTGATGCCCCCGGAGTTGTTGTTTATAAGACCAACGGTTTTTATAAGGCACACGAGTTTTACAAACCGCAATATGACCACCCGAAAAACAATACTATGCAGGATTTAAGAACAACTATTTACTGGAACCCTGAATTGATAACTGATAATAACGGCAACGCCTCATTTAATTATTACAATGCCGACGGTACCGGTAATTATCGGGTTGTGGTGGAGGGGATAGATGCTGAGGGTAACTTAGGCAGACAGGTTTATCATTATAAAGTTGAATGACGCTATCCCTTTTCAAAAAACTCAAGGCTAACCCTTTCGCCGTCAAACACAGCGTAGCTATAAGCATTTACCCACTCGCCTAAATTAATATAGTGGCTTTTGTCCGACAGCTTAATATCAAGGGGCAAATGACGATGGCCAAATATCAGGTAATCATAAAATTGGGTTTTCAATACATCTTTGCAATAAGTAACCAACCATTCCTGCTCACCCGGCTTAGGATCTTCCTTTTTTTCGTTGGCTATCCTGCTGTGTGTGGACCAATAGTTGGCTATGCCGACGCCGAAATTAGGATGAATGCGGGCAAACAGCCATTGGCAAAGGCGGCTCCTGAAAAATCCTTTTAACATTTTGTAGAACGTATCGCCCGGACCTAACCCATCGCCATGATGCAGGTAGAATTTTTTACCGCTTCGCTCAATTTCGAGTTCGTTGCTGATGATCGTTGCTCCCAACTCGCGCTCAAAGTAATCAAACATCCACATATCATGGTTCCCTTTAAAAAACCAAAGTTTTATCCCTGCATCAGATAGTTCGGCAAGCTTACCCAAAAAGCGAATGTATCCCTTCGGAACGACGGTTTTATATTCAAACCAAAAATCAAAGACATCGCCCATTAAAAAAACTTCGGCGGCATCTGCTTTTATGGAGTCGAGCCAGCGTACCAACCGATCTTCACGTTTCCTGCTGTTGGCATAGGTACCTGTACCCAAATGAAAATCGGAAGCGAAGTATAATTTATTGCGGATTGCCATTATTGCCGTAAAAATAAGCTAATAATGTGCAGATGTGCAAATCGGAAAACTGAAGTAAGTTTTGTTACGATGCGGTATTTAATTGCTGGTTATTAAACGGATTGGCCTGCTCACATACCTGGTTCACCAAATCGCGGGACAGAGGTTTGGTCATAAATGAATTAACGCAGGCATATTTTTTCGACTGAAAAACATCCGCCGTGCGAATAGATGAACTCATGATATGTACCCTAACATTCTTTTTTGCATCGGCATTAAACACCTCAAGCTTATCAAGAAATTCCCAGCCGGTAAGCTGCGGCATGTCAAGGTCCAGCAAAATAACGTCGGGCATGGTGCCGCCGTCCTTATTTTCCTCCAGGTAATCTAATACCAACCTGCCGTCGAACGTATAGGTTGCCTGCTGGCAGTTGTAATTATTATGCAATAAGCGTTGCATAATATAGTGATCCGTTGGATTATCATCAATTACTACAAGTTTGCACATAGACAGGTGGGTTAAAATAATGGCTAATATAAGTATTTTAAAACTAACGTGTTACCAATAATTTTTTTGTAAAAAAAGCATTACAAAATGATAATGAAATAATGCCGGATAATAAAGTTCAATAGGTGTGCCACATACGTTTTGTGGCGAATGCGTGCACTTATTATTGTTGTAGAATAATATTTTTACCAGCGATTAATAAATACAAACATGAGGGGAAGTCGGCTTTATAAAACTGTGGAAAAATTGGCGCATGATGTGGCGCGATAAGTCCCAATAGGCATCTTAAAGTTGTGCCAAACCCAATCGGAATAGTTTTCCCGGTATAAGATAAGGTGCCAAAAGGCGAATAAAGCCTTATAAACAGCCGGTCAGGAAAATACCCGGGCAGGGCTTTAATCCCAGCTCGCCGGCAGTATGCATTTCCATAAGCCACTAAAAACATTTATTTTAGTGGCCCCGAATGAATTTTTTTAATAAACCAGTTAAACAAACCGATGCAGACGACAGTAAACTGCTAAACAATTACCGCCAAAGCGGTGATCTACTGGTTTTAGGAAAGCTTTTTGAAAAGCAAATGCCATTGGTTTATGGAGTTTGTTTGAAATACCTGAAGGATGATGACCAGGCCAAAGATGCCGTGATGAGCATATTTGAAGAATTGGTTATTAAGGCTAAGCAGCACGATATTAAACAGTTCAGGAGTTGGCTGTATATATTAAGCCGCAACTATTGCTTGATGCAGCTTCGGTCGGCAAAAAAGATGGAAAAGGTTAATTTGGATGATTTTATGGAATTTACACCAATTCTGCATCCTGATGATAACAACCGGGAAGCGGCGATGCAGGCATTGGAAAAATGCATGGATAAATTGCCGGCAAATCAAAAACAAAGCATAAGCTTGTTTTATTTAAATGAAAAGTGTTATAAAGAGATCAACGAACTTACCGGCTTTAGCCTTAACGAGGTTAAAAGCTATATACAGAACGGTAAAAGAAATTTAAGGATCTGTTTGGAAAAAGATAGTGAGTAAACAAGAGGCCGACATATTGCTGATAAGGAAGTACCTGAACGGGGAACTTGACGGCCCTGCTATGCACCGGCTTGAGCGGCGCGCCCAGGACGATCCTTTTTTGATGGATGCCCTTGAGGGGTATGAAAAGGCTAAAAATGATCAGCGCGTAAATTTGGATAGCCTGGCGAAAGATTTACAACAGCGGATCACTAAAAGAGAAACGCCGGTTATTCCGTGGAGGATGTTAGGCATAGCGGCATCCATATTGGTGTTTTTTACAATAGGCGGCTTATGGCTTTACAGGGACCGGGAACCCGTTGCTTTGAAAGTGGCCCAGTTGTATAAACAAAAACCAAAGCCTGCAACAGTTACAGCCTCCCGTGATTCTGTTGTACAGGACAACGTTATTGCCTCCTTAGCCCCGCCCTCTCATAAGCAAGCCCTGGAGCCCCCCCGCCCGGTAATTAAAGCCTACAAGAGTGTAGCAGAGGAGCGCCCCCATGCCAATCCTTTAACCAGTGCAGATGTAAGCGCAGAAGAACCTGCCAACACTGATACGGATAACACTTCATTAGCCGAAATGGTGGTGGTGGATATGACGAAGAAAAACAAGGACGCTGCGCAAAGCAAACTGATGGATACCACAAATAAAAGCCGCATCTTTCATCAGCCCAATATAAATACCGCCCTGTCCGGAAGAGTGGCCGGAGTGCAGGTAAAGCCTGCTGAAGGTAAGCCGCTTTCCGGCTTTTTTGATTCATCGTTAAGAAGAAGAATAGAGGGCCGGGTGGTTGATAAAATGGACGGCTCACCGTTGCCGGGCGTATCAGTAAGGATTGCGGGCACAAATACAGGAACCCTGACAGATGCTGAAGGCCATTTCAAACTTCCGGTCGACAGCAATAAAACTAGGCTAAATATTGGCTTTATAGGCTATGAGTCGCAAAACGTAAACATAACCAAACGCGATTCGCTTAAAACCATAGCTATGGTACCTAGCAACAAATCGCTGAACGAAGTTGTGGTTGTAGGATATGGCACTAAAAAAACGGATGATGAAGTGTCAGTGATTGCTGCGCACCCGAAGGATGGCTGGGGAAGTTTAAGAAAATATCTAAAGGAAAATGCCAAATCGCCCGATGGGAAAATCGGTACGGTAAAACTGTCGTTTACGGTTGACCGCTATGGGGAGGTCAGCGATATAACCGTTGCGAAAAGTCTCAGCCCAGTTGCAGATAAAAAGGCCATCGACTTGATAAGTGATGGCCCTGAATGGATCGGCAATTCAAACGGACAACCCGAAAAGGTAACTATCCGAATTAAATTCATTAAATAATTAGTGCTTTACATTTTTCTCGGCAAATGCAAATACCTTTTGCATTACAGGTGTAGTACGCGCACCTAAATTTTTACGGATATTCAACTCCTCCTGTGCAATTTCTAAAAACAACCCATCAATAGCTTTCTGAGTTACATACGCGCTGATATCGGGGTTCATGTGACTTACAAACGGAATTTTATTGTACTCGCTTGCAGCCTGGCCATAGTACTTTGTTGCGCCTACCTTATCCAGGCTTCCCTGTACAACGGGCTTAAATGAGGCTGTTAAATCAACCGTGGTTGTCCTTTTAAAATACTGTGTGGCAGAATCCTGGCCGCCCAACAATATACCTTCAACATCCTGCAAAGTCATATGGGTAATTGCTTTAATAAATATGGGCTTTGCCTGCTTTGCAGCATCTTCGGCAGCGCGGTTTAATGAAAGTATTACGTTATCGCACAACTTACCTAAACCAATACTACGTAATGTTTTTTCAGCTTTTTGAGCCTGTGGAGGGAAAAGTATTTTTACCATTGGGTTTCCAAAATAACCGTTTACAGCTGAAAGCTGGTCGGAACTTTTAGACGTGCCTTTTTGTAGCGCTTGTTTTAGCGCAGTGCCCATATCCAAACTGGAGGGAATGCTTATTTGAATGTTACCTGCGGCAACCGGATGAACCGGGGCAAAGCTTGATAATATAACGAATATAACAAGGACCGGGATTAGTAATAATGTTTTTTTCATAACGCTTAGCTTTAAATAGAGTAGTTTGGGCGATTAATTTATCGCCACCAAAATAAACAAAATTTCCAGCAGAAAAATTATTTAACTAAAACTCTTAATAAGGCAAACATGCCTGCAGCTATAACAGCAGAGATAGGAATAGTAATTATCCAGGCCCAGATAATATTGATGGTTAGGCCCCATCTAACGGCCGATAAACGCTTGGTTAGTCCAACACCTATAATTGACCCGGTAATGGTGTGCGTTGTTGAAACCGGTATACCAAATTGCTGGGTGAAGAACAAGGTTAGCGCACCGGCTGTTTCAGCGCTTACACCTTCAAGCGGCGTTATTTTGGTAATTTTTGAACCCATGGTTTTTACAATTCTCCACCCACCCGACATGGTGCCTAACGCAATGGCCGAATAACAAGCCAGCGGGATCCATTCAGGCATTGGGTCGCCCGGTTTTATAATGTGCGACGTAAACACCGCTACATATAAAATTCCCATTACTTTTTGCGCATCGTTGCCGCCATGTGCAAAACTCAATGCCGCTGATGACACAAGTTGCAAGCGTTTAAACCACCGTTCAGCTACCGCAGGGCGGGCGTTTTTGCAGATGTGTAATATCACCACCGTAACTATGTAAGCCACAACAAGCCCTATCACAGGTGCGAGCACTATATAAGCTAAAATTGTAAATATATAGGTGCTGTTTATAGCACTCATGGGGCTGGCTCCCATATAAATAGCATTGGTAATACCGGCCCCAGCAAATCCGCCGATAAGTGTATGTGACGAACTGGACGGAATACCAAACCACCAGGTTATTAGATTCCAGGTTATGGCAGCAATTAAGCCGGCCAGTATCACATGCATGGTGATAAAGTTTTCCTGAACAATTTTTGAAACGGTATTGGCAACTTTATGCTCCTTTATAAAAAAGAAAACCAGGAAGTTAAAAAAAGCTGCCCATAAAACAGCCTGGAACGGCGTTAATACCTTGGTCGAAACAATAGTAGCGATGGAGTTTGCTGCATCATGAAACCCGTTGGTATAATCAAATATCAACGCCAAACAAACTACAACAATAAGTATAGGTGTAACCATAGGAGCTTATGCGTTTTTAACCAGAATTGATTCCATAACATCTGCTGCGTCCTCGCACATATCAGTTGCCGTTTCAAGTGCAGAGAGGATCTCCTTATACTTGATAAGACGGATCGCGTCTTTTTCATATAGGAAAAGGTCAGCCACAGCACGGTCGAAAACATAATCGGCCTGGTTTTCAACACTGTTTATCCTGATGCAGGAATCAGCAATATTACGCACATTTTTCAAATCCTTCAATTCACGCACTGCTTTTTCAAGATCGATGCTGGCCTGCAGGGTAAGTTCAGAAAGCTTGCGGATATGCTCGTTATAGTCATCAATACGGTAAAGGCTCATACGGTTAGCAGCGCCCTGGATATAATCGGCTACATCATCAATCGCAGATGATAGCGCGTGGATATCCTCACGGTCAAACGGGGTAATAAAGTTTTTACCGAGCTCCAAATGTACCTGGTGGGTAATTTCGTCGCCCTTGTTCTCCAATTTATCAATTTGTTTAAACAACTCTTCGCGGGTGTCCGGAATATTTGAGTTTACCGCCTCAACAAGTATGGTTGCCATGGCTACAACGTTGGCTGCGGCCTGTTCAAATAGCGGGAAAAATACCTTTTTATCCTTCGGAACAAAATATTGAAAGATGCTGTTTAGTGACATAATTTATTGTGAATTTGGGCAAAGGTAACTTTGCAATGTTAAGTTAATGTTAATTTTTTAGATTTGGTATGTTAGGTAAATGTAAAGTCTGCTTTGAACGCTGTAGCGTAAAGCCAAATGTTGAACCCAAACCCTCGGTGCTGCGTACATTAATGGTTTGCTCATGCGCCTCGATAATATGCTTTACTATAGCAAGGCCAAGGCCCGATCCTCCAATCTGCCTTGACCGGCTGGTGTCCGTTCTGAAAAAGCGTTCAAACAGCCTTGGAAGAAACTTTTCCTCAATGCCTATACCATCGTCTGTCACTTCAACCAACACCTGGTCATGCAATTCAAATAAACTTACCGAGGTATTCCCTCCCTCGTTTCCATATTTAAACGAATTGTCTATAAGGTTAACCAGTACCTGCCGTATCTTTTCCCGGTCGGCATTTACTAATATCGGCTCGTCATATTTTTGTTTGAATATTAATTTAATATTATGCTGCCTGGCTTTAAGCTCCAATGATTCAAAAACCTCCTTGATCAGGTCGTTTATTTTAAAGCGGGTAAGATTTATTGGAATTTCGCCCGATTCCAGCTTGGAAATCTCATCCAGGTCTTTGATCAGGTAGCTTAACCTGTCTACATTTTTTGCTGCCTTGGCTAAAAACTGCTTAGCCATGTCCTTGTCCTCAAAATCGTCGTCCTGCAACGCCTCTATATACCCCTGGATGGCAAACAATGGGGTTTTAAATTCATGCGAAATATTGGATAAAAAATCCCTGCGAAACTTTTCCTGTTTGCGCAACTCATCAATCTCGCTCTTTTTTTCCTTGGCCCATTCTTTTACTTCGGTTTCCACATCATTAATCGGGTCAGCGCTCACATGTTCGCCAAGAGCGTCGCGCAGGTCGCGGCCAAGCTTTAAATTGTGGATCAGCTTATAGATGAGCTTTATTTTGGAGTAAACGTATTTTTCTATCAGGTAATAGAAAACCAGGAAGCTGGTAATAATGGTAATAAAAAAGGTTAGGGCAACATTATACCAGCTGTGCTGAAAATAATAATTTACGGCCGAAAGCGTAACGGCCACAGCTGCCGCATTGATTAAAACAAGGATACGAAGTTTCATAATCGTAAAGATACGATTCGTGATGCTAGGTTGACAATTAGCAGGTGGTTATTAAATTGTTAAGGAGGGGTTGAGGCATAGGTCCGATAGCCTTTGGGAGAAATTAGATGCGTAAAGGCTGGCCTACTAATTAATCTGAGCTAATAACACGTTATATCCCTCAAGATGTTTGGTCAAAGTGCGTGTTCGGGTACCTGTTAGTTATTATTAAATACTACCTGCCAAACAAAGCAAAACAAGCAAAAGCACAAAGGCCAGGATAAGACGGAATTCTTTTTTAAAAAGAGACTTAAATAGATGTAAAGGTTTTTTCATAATATTATTATTGTTGCAGCAATGAATAGAATGATGAATAATATCTTTAATATTTACGCCAAATATATAAAAAACTCATATGCCAAACAATAATATTAATATATATGATAACGCCAGAATCGCACACGATGCGTTAAGCAATCCAATCGTTATAAAGAGAAGATTAGATATCCTGTTACTTCACCTCCGCATTGATATTAACAGTAACTTCATCAGATAATACGAGGCTGCTGGTGCCTACCCCATAATCAAGTCGATTTATTTTAAAGCCGCCCTTAAATGCTGTTCCGTTTGCGGTTTGGGTAAGCGAAAAAGGGATATCAACCTGTTTAGTTTTACCCTTTATTGTTAGGTTAAATTTTCCGGTATAATTATCGCCGCTTTTGTGTTTAATTGAAATTGATTTTAGGGTAATCTTCTGGTAATGCGTTAGATCAAAAAAATCTTCTCCCTTCAAATGTTCGTCCCTGCTTGAGTTGTCGGTATTAATCGTGTTGACATCAACAGAAGCTTCGATAGTGCTTGCTGCAGGATCTGCGGCACCAAAATGCACATCGGCCTCCAATCCCCCTATTGTTCCGTCGACCCCTATCCCCATATTCCTGGTTTTAAAGGTAATAGCAGAGCGGGTAATCGTGCTGTTCGAACTGGTAAATGCGCTCGCAGTTATTATAATAAACAATATGGGCAGCAATAATTTTTTCATTGTACTAATTAACGTATTTTATTTAGAATGATTATAAACGCAGCTAATTTTTACAGTTAGATCATGAAAAAACAGAAAGGTTTAGTTGATCATTAAACAAAGCAAAATCTCAATCAAAACTCCACATGCGCTCTTATAGAAAACACATTAACTGGCCCCCGGTCCTTATTATAAGCAGGATTAAGAATAAACTGGTAATCAGGCGTTAAAAAGAATTTATTTTGAAACGCATTAACTTTATAATAAAGCTCGGCTATCATTTCGGGAGCGTAGTTTAGTTTCCCGTCTCCTATTAAAAAACCGTAACCACCAGCTGCTAAATAATTACGGTGCGGCCCTGATAAGCCGTTGCCAATAAATGCCAGGCCAACCTCATCATCGCTTCGTTTCCACGAGGAACCTTTTAAAACCCCACCAAAGGATACAGATCTGTCAATTTCAGTAAAGAACCATGTTTGGGTATGTCCGTCATTATAGCTTGCTTTGGCAAACACACCGAAATCCTTGCTTAAATATTGATCTGCACTTATGCCGAATCCGTATTTGTGCCTGCCATATGCTTGTGTAGTGTCAACATTTGGCGCGGTTGGGTTTTGGGCGATAGCAAGGTTATAATTACCAAACTTACCATTGTTCCTGAACCCTAAAATTCGCACAGTTCCCTGTTGCCCGTTAAGTGTATATCGTTTTTCATATTCCAGGGTCTGGGTATTCGCTTTTCCAACTTTAGCATCCCAAATGGATGAATTGGCCTGCGTAACCACCATTGTTAAGGCAAATCGCAGCGTCCAGGTCGGCTGCCCCAACTCTGTTACCACGCCCATCGTATAGCCTCGGGTATTGGCTGGATAATCCCATGCGCCATTATCCATCAACGCCCAGTTCATAAATTGTGTACGCGGGTCATGGCTGAAGTTATTGCCGTCAAAAAAGTCGGCCATACCAAATTTGCCGGCAGCTATTGAAAAATAACGCTTGCTTTTAAATCCGCCTAATACGTTTGCATCACTTTTTATGGTATCTTTTTCAGTTCCCCATTCAAAGTTTTGTTTAAAGTAAAGGCGGGCGATATAAATTTTTGGTTCGGCGGCCCCAACCCTGAACGTTTCGCCATTTGGGAAACCGGCAATACCCAAAGTTTTGCTTAAACCCGCACCCCCGGAGATCTCCGGATTAAAGTAAGCCTCTGCCCCTTTCCACAAGCGGGCCGCTCCAAAAAAGGTGGAGGTTATGGAGCTTTGTGTTTCCTCTTTGGTTGATAAACTGTTAAGCCCGCTGTAATCGGCGCTAAACCCGGGTTTGTACTGGGTTATAATTGTCTGCTGAAAGTGGAAGCTGAAACGCTCCTGTTTAACTGTATCCTGCGCCAGCGAAAATTTACCAACAAGAATTAGTATAAAGAATAGTATGTATTTTTTCATAAAACGACAAATGTAAGTTTTTGATGTAATGCAGATATTTATTTAATGTAAAGGCAACGACATTGTAATTATTTAAGCAAATCTAACAATAAATTTAGACAAGTCTAAATTTATTGTTAAAAACTCATTTATAACCACTGATTAAACTTATTAATAAACCAGTTTTTAATTATTTGCGTTAGCAAGCAATAGGCAAGCAGGATGCCCATAAGCCACGGAAAGAAAGAAAACGGTAAAGATTGCATTTTAAGCGCCGGGGCAAATCCCGAAAATGGCAAAACTATAGCAATACCCATAATACATGTGGTTAAGGCAACTACAGGGGTCGCCGCCCAACTTTGTATAAAGGGTATTTTCCGTGTACGGATCATGTGCACTATTAGCGTTTGAGATAACAAGCTTTCAACAAACCACCCTGTTTGAAAAAGGTTTTGATGAGCAGGCGCATTTGCCTTAAATACAAACCACAATACTGCAAATGTTGCATAATCGAAAATTGAACTTATTGGGCCAACATACAGCATGAATTTACTAATGCCTGCTGCATCCCATTTCCTGGGCTTAACAATATAATCCTCATCCATTTTATCCCACGGAATAGAGATCTGTGATACATCATACAGTAAATTATTGATCAGGATCTGGATGGGCAGCATCGGCAAAAATGGCAACAAAGCGCTGGCACCCAACATACTGAACATATTGCCAAAATTACTACTGGCAGTCATTTTAATATATTTAATGATGTTGCCAAACGTACGGCGACCATAAACCACACCTTTACGGAGTACCATCAGGTCCTTTTCGAGTAAAATAATATCCGCACTTTCTTTAGCGATATCAACAGCAGTATCAACAGAAATGCCAACATCAGCATCCCGCAATGCTGCAGCATCATTTATCCCATCGCCCATGAAACCAACTGTATGCCCTTTTGCCTGCAAAATCTTTACTATTCTCGCCTTTTGAATAGGGCTAAGTTTGGCTAATATGCTGATGTCATCAATTCGGTGTGTTAATTCCTGATCGCTCATACCTTCCAATTCCTTACCCAGTAATACACTACTTACCGGGATCCCTACGTCCTTGCATATTTTTTTGGTAACTACCTCATTATCCCCTGTAAGTACTTTAATTTGAATACCTAGCTTATGTAGTGCCTCAATAGATGGCCTGGCTGATGGTTTTGCAGGATCAAGAAAACCTATAAAGCCGGTAAGGATCATATCGCTTTCATCGGCTACGGAATAGGTGAACGGCCTTTCCGCATATTCCTTTACAGCAACCAATAGTACCCTTAAGCCTTCTTCATTTAATTTTTTGGAGATACTAAGAATAGTCTGGCGCATTTTCTCATCCATGGGGATGATCGCATCACTTTTTATCTGCAGCTGATTATCCACTCCCGGATCAAACGCATTGCTGCATAAATCAAGCACTTCCTCAACCGCCCCTTTGCAGATCAGCAGGTGTTTATGGCTCTTTTCCTCCAGTATTACAGACATACGGCGGCGCTGAAAATCAAAGGGAATCTCGTCGACTTTTTGATAGGATTCCCCCTCTTTAATACACTCGTGAATATCCACATGCTCCAAAACAGCAACATCGAGTAAGTTTTTTAAGCCTGTTTGATGGTAGCTGTTCAGATAGGCCCATTTCATCACTTCATTATCTTCGTAGCCAAAAACATTTAAATGGCGTTCCAAAACAATTTTGTCCATGGTAAGGGTACCGGTCTTGTCGGTACAGAGAATATCCATCGCCCCTATATTCTGGATTGCGTTCAATCGTTTTACAACAACTTTACGCTTTGACATATTCACGGCTCCTTTGGCCAGGTTGGCGGTCACGATCATTGGAAGCATCTCGGGAGTTAAGCCCACTGCTACCGAAATGCCAAAAAGCAATGCCTGCAGCCAATCATGTTTGGTAAAGCCGTTAATAAAAAACACAAGGGGAACCATCACCAGCATAAACCTGATCAATAACCAGCTTACGCTGTTAACCCCCTTATCAAAACTTGTTTCGGCGCGTTTGCCAACCAGCGTTTTGGATAGTGAGCCGAAATATGTATTGGCGCCCGTATTTACTATCACTGCGTGTGCGGTTCCGCTTACTACGTTGGTACCCATAAAGCAGCTATTGCTTAGCTCAAGCAATGACTGCTGATCGGCATCGTGAACGGGCTGGTCTGTTTTTTCAACGGGTAATGCTTCCCCAGTTAGCATAGCCTGGCTTACAAAGAGGTCTTTCGACTGCAAAATGCGAACATCGGCCGGGATCATATCGCCTGCTGAAAGCTGGATGATATCGCCGGGAACAAGTTGTTTGATATCTATTTCACGCTTATCTTCGTTTTTCCGCAATACAGTTGCTGTTGTTTTTACCATCGACTTCAGCTTTTCTGCAGCCTGGTTACTACGATACTCCTGTGTAAAGCGCAATAAAACACTCAACATTACCATAATGCCGATCACTATAACAGTTTTATAGTCGCGGTCGGCGGGTGCCTGGATCATTACATCTGTAACTAGTGAAATAATGGCCAGCAGAAATAAAACACCGATAAACGGATTTAAAAAAGCTTCAAAAAACTGCACATACCATTTAGGCGCTTTTTCATGTGCCACTTCATTTAATCCGTAAGTGTTAAAACGTTCTTTTACCTGGAGAGCGGTAAGTCCCTGTTCACAACCATCCAACATGGAAAGGTAAAAGGATTTATCTCCTGAGGATGCCCTGATTATCCTCGATGCTGAAGCACTGCTAATTTCCTGTGAAAATTGGGCGCTGCTGTTGCCTGAATGCAGCTTAATGGCATTGTTTTTTTCTCTTTTGCGCATGGTTTTAAAATGAGCCCCGGCCAAGCCGGAACAATGCGAAAGAGCTGTCCGGTTAGCAGAGGGTTGTAAGCGATTGAAATGTTCTACTCGGACCTGTATCCATTTTATTTGATTTTTTAATTATGCCGCAAAGTAAGTTATTAAAACAATGCAATGGAATTGCATTAGTTAGCACATTTGTCACAAATGCCTTTGACAATAAGATTCATCTCTGTTGAAGAGAAATTAGACGGTAGTGAAACATCAGGAATTTTGCAGTTTGGGAGGCAAAAAGTATCCTTACAGGAGATGCAATTAAAATGAACGTGCAGATCGTGATGCTCATTTACATCACATTCTTCTAAACACAAGGCATATTTTGGTGTGCCGGTACCATCGTCAATTACATGAACCAAGCCTTTTTCTTCAAAGGTTTTAATGGTTCGGTAAATAGTGATCCGATCAGCAGGCGACAGGCTCTTTTCAATGTCACTTAAACTTATAGCGGCATTTTGCTCCAGCAACATATTCATAACCAATATGCGCATAGCTGTTGGGGTAACGTTTTTATTAACCAGCTTTTGTTCGGTTATTGGTTTCATAATATGTTAAGTTAGCCGCAGTTTAAAGCGAAGAACCTATTTGTTAGTGTTTGAACGTTTACTTTATGTGTTACCGCGAAAATACCATATTGGTTTAAACAGTATGTTAACACTCTGAATAAAACTGATCTAAATAGCCCAGCATAAAGTCATGCCGTTGTTCAGCCAGCTTTTTACCCGTGGCCGTGTTCATTTTATCCTTAAGCAATAGCAGTTTTTCGTAAAAATGATTGATGGATGGAGCATTGGTATTTTTGTATTCCTCCTTAGTCATGGTAAGATTCGGCTCAATCTCAGGATTATAGATCTCGCGTCCTTTAAAACCGCCATAATTAAATGCGCGTGCTATACCTATGGCGCCAAGCGCATCCAGGCGATCAGCATCCTGTACGATATCAAGCTCGATTGATTTAAATGTACTCTTATCAAACCCCGATTTAAACGAAATGTTGCGAATTATTTGCTGGACATGCAGGATAGTTTCGTTATCAACATTAATACTTTCCAGGAAATCTCCGGCCAATTTTGGTCCTATCTCTTCGTCGCCATTGTTGAATTTACTGTCTGCAATATCATGTAATAATGCAGCAAGTTCAACGGTTAATAAGTCAGCCTGCTCCGCTTGGGCGATAAGCTTTGCGTTTGTCCAAACACGTTGAATATGCCACCAGTCATGCCCGCCTTCTGCATCTTTAAGCGTTTGGCGAACAAACGTCGCCGTTTTATCAATAATCTCCTCGTGATTCATCCACATATTAATTGACTATAATTTCAACTTCAGCAACCGGACTAAATAAATATACACGTTTTGAACTTACCTCGATGCATTTATAGCGCTTGCGCAGCTTCTCTTCCTTGCTAAAAATACGCCCATCCTTTAACTTGAAAATGGCCTTCATGGGCAGCTTCTCAACCGTAATTACCGATTCCTTTGGCGCATCATATTGCCTGAGTGAGCGATACAGGTTCAAATCAGAACAACTGGACGCCGCCGGGTTATCCAGATAGTTTACAATGGCCCGCTTTACATCTGCCGGGAAGATCTCCTTTTCAAAAAAAGGCTGCATCATCCGCTTAAAGTTCAGCTTCCATTCGGTGCCATGCGGTTTGGCCTTGTGTTTATGCTCATTCCAGGTATGCAGGTGCGCAAATTCGTGCACTGTGGTAACCAGGAAGGCATAAGGGTTCAGATCAAAATTCACCGAGATACGGTGGCCCTTGCCGGAGTGCGGTGGCCTGTAGTCGCCAAACTTGGTGTTGCGATTGCGCGAAATTTTAAATTCGCATTTAAAGTAGTCGATCCAGCGGCCGATGAGCGGCGCAGCATCAGGTGGAAGGTACCTTTCTAAAACTTTTACTTTATCCAATTTTTACCTCTTTGCAAAGATAGGGAAAAAGCAGAAAGACAAAAGCTGAAAGCGTAAAGCAAAATGCGAAAAGTTAGATACTGATTATAAGAGCAACGGGAAAACTTTCAGCCTTAAGCTTTTTGCTTTCAGCTTACTTCAGCAAATTATATGCTAACAAGCTCGCTGCATAGGCCAGCACCGTCATATAGGCAAACTGGATAGCCGGCCAGCGCCAGTTCTTGGTTTCGCGGTAAACCACTGCCACTGTGCTGGCGCACTGCATGGCGAAAGCATAAAACATCATCAATGAAAATGCAACCGCCAATGAAAATACAGGTTTCCCTGTTTCCGGGTTTTTAGCCGAACCCATTTTCTTTTGTACCGATTCTATTTTGTCAGCATTGCCATCAACGCTATAAATGGTGGCCATGGTGCCTACAAACACTTCGCGTGCCGCAAAGGACGTGATTAATGCTATACCTATCTTCCAGTCGAAACCCAGGGGTTTGATCACCGGCTCAATTACATGGCCCAATGCCCCAGCGTATGAGTTTTCAAGCTTTTCGGAGTTGATGGCTTTGGTAAGCTCATCCGGCTTAAGTTGTTTGGTATATTGAGGTTGTTGATATTTTTGTTCGATGCGGGCAAAGCGGTCACCGGGGCCGTAAGATGCCAATACCCAAAGAATTACCGATACGGCAATGATAACCTTGCCCGCCTGTAAAACAAATGCCTTCGACCGGTCATACATGCTGAAGGCAACATTGTTCCATCTTGGCATCCGGTAAACCGGCAGCTCCATGATAAAGTAACCACGCTCGCGGCCCTTTAGGATCAGCTTAAATGCAAATGCAACTATTATGGCCGAGACCAGGCTAAAGATATACATACCAGTAAGCGCCAAGCCTTGCAGGTTAAATACCCACCACACATTCCTGTTAGGCACAACCAGGCCAATCAGCAGCACATAAATAGGCAATCTCGCCGAGCAGGTCACCAATGGTGTAACCATTATGGTGATCATCCTGTCCTTCCAATTCTCAATGGTACGCGTACTCATGATAGATGGCACTGCGCAGGCAAAGCCACCGATAAGGGGCACTACCGATTTACCGTTAAGGCCAACCTTGCGCATCAGCTTATCCATCATAAACGTAACGCGCGACATGTAGCCTGTATCTTCCAGTATCGAAATAAAAGCAAAAAGAATAGCGATCTGCGGGATGAAAACCATTACGCCGCTCAATCCGCCGATAACGCCGTCAACCAGCAAACCAACTAACGGGCCGGCGGGTAAAATTTGATGTAATGAGTTTTGCGTCCAGGCAAACAGGTCGCCAATCTTTTCCATCGGGTAAGCAGACCATGAAAATATCGACTGGAACATAAACAACAGTATACCAAGGAATATGACGAAGCCAAATATCTTATGCGTAAGTACCTTATCTATCTTGTTGCTAATGGATTCGTCCTGGGCTGTTTCAGGAATTTTCACCGTATCGTAAAGCAGGTCATTAATAAAGTTATACCTGGCTATGGTTTCTGTAGCCTGGGATTTCTGCGAATGGAATGAAAATTCATGTTCCAATTCTTCAATCCGGTCGCTCTCGGCAGGGGTTAAAAACTTTACGGTTTCATGCTGATGGGCAAGCTGCAATGCAAAGTATGGATTATCAAGTTTTAAGTCTTCACTTATCTGCGCTATTAGTTGTGGTGCAATAGCTTCCACATCAATGGATGGTTCCTGCAGGGCAATTTTGTTGGCAAAGGTTATTGTCTGTTTTAACTTATCAATTCCCTCAACCTTACGGGCCGAAATAGGAACCACCGGTACACCCAGCTTTTTGGCAAACAGATCGATATCTATGGTAATGCCTGCCTTTTTCGACAGGTCGATCATATTCAGTGCAATAATGACCGGGATCTTCAGATCGGCAACCTGTGTATAAAGCAGTAGGTTTCTTTTCAGGTTCGTTGCGTCGATAATTACAACAACCAAGTCAGGCGTGTGTGCGTTCGACCTGTCGGCTAATACAGAAAATACAATAGACTCATCCTGGCTTTTAGGATAAAGACTGTAAGTGCCGGGAAGATCAATGATTTCGGCGGTGCGGCCATCGGGCAGGGAGCAATAACCGGTTTTTTTGTCAACCGTAACCCCAGGAAAATTTCCTATTTTTTGATTTAAACCGGTTAATGTATTAAAGAGAGTTGATTTACCGGTGTTTGGATTTCCTACAAGTGCAACTCTTATATCGGCTTTCAATGTTAAAGTGCTACTGCAGAATTATGGTAGAAGCTTCAAATTTGCGCAGGCTAAGCTGGTAACCGGAAACATTGATAGCAATAGGGTCGCCCATTGGTGCAATACGCGATACGGTGATCGGCTCACCCGGTAAACATCCCATTTCCATCAATTTTACTGACATTTCTAAGTCGGTGAATTCCTTTACAATCCCAATTTGGCCCGGTACAAGTTCTGAAAGCGTCATATCTTTATTTAAAACTTAGGCCAAATGTATTGCTTATTTAAATTAAATCCAAATAAGAAGAAGCGAAATTTACATCAGGAATACTTATTTTATGATAATTATGCCCGGGGTGCTTTTAGCAGGCGCTCCCACCTTGGTTATCTTGTAAATAAGCTTCACATAAAAATACCTTCCTATGGTATTGGTCTGGTCGTTTTGTACGATGCCGGTGGTTGTTATGTTGCGTTGAATGCCGGAGTTTTGGTTCAGGATATCAAAGGCGTTTAGCGAGAACGTAAGGTTTTGTTTTTTAAGAAAGGTGCGCTCCAGCCCGGCATTCCAGATATAGAACGAGGTATTAGCGCTCGCTGGGGTTCCCCTGAACAGGCGCTGGGTAACGTCACTAAAGATCCGCCAATCTTTTATCGGTTTTACACTTGCGGTAAACGAGTTGTTGTAGGTAAAATAATGCTGATCAGCCATTGATTGAAAGGAATTCTTCGCGCTGCTATAAGTGGAATATGTGCGTAGGGCTAATTGCCAAACATCATTATCGTAATTACTTCCAAGGCTTAAACCGGGCGAGAAACGGCGTACTGCATTTTCATTATCGTTTATGAAATTCACAAACCTGTTAACACTGCCGTTTAATCCTACGTTAAGCTTCAGTCCCTTTATTTTTGTAGGCTTGCCAAAGTTAAAGCCAAAATTGGAGCTGTAATTACCATCTGTGTTGATCGGCTTTGATGTGGTTATACCATTAGCGTCGATGGTACTTGCCGTAGAGAACCCGTTCCATGTAGGGGTGAAACTTCCATAGAAATTAAAGTAATAGTTATCTTTCATGTCGAAGTAGTTGTAATTTACATTGGTGTTTAACGACCGTGACATTACCAGGTTAGGGTTTCCCTGTTTGATATAAAGCGGATCGGTGTTATTAAATACCGGTTGCAAATCGGTAGCTGATGGCAGGGTAACATCAGTGCCGACACTTAAATACAAATTTGGCCCGTTCTTTTTGCGGTACGAAAATGTAGCATTGGGCACCAGTGCAAAAGCATCCCTTTTTACTGTGCTGAATTTATTATTGCTGGTAAAATCGCCCTGCAAACCCAGATTGGCAACGGCGAAGTTCACGTTTACAGTAATATTATCGGTTGATTTATTTAATCCCGCCGTGGTTGTGTAGCGCCAGTTGCGGTTATTGAAGTTGCCGCTAAGCAAGGGGTCAATAATTTCATACTTTCCGGTTGCACCGTTATAGTCCAATGTGTATTGATCCGCAATTTGTTTACGGTAATCAAAGCTTTGGCTAAGCGTAAGATTTATTTTCTTCTTCGCGCTTAATTGCCTTACGTATGATGCCGTTCCCGAAAAAAAGGTCGCGTTATTATCCTGGCTGGCCTGCTGGTTAAGATCTGAATTTGGCTGCCCGCTTGCAAAATACCGCGAGGCCGAGATATTGGTATAGTCGTAATCTGACTTTGAATAATTGCCATTTGCAAAAAGGTTTACCGAGCCCTTTCCATTATGCAGTTTGTGGTTTACAGAGAACTGGCCGCCATAAGCGGGACTGGTTTTCCGGCCATTCAACATCTGGCTGATATTATTCACGCTATCCATTGACCCGTTTAGTGTGTTTGAGAACAACGAAGAGTTATTTTTATTAAGCGTTGTGCTGATGCTTGGCTTAAATTTAAGATTGGTTAAACTATCCATCTTGTAATCAAAGCTAAAATTTAGGCGGTAGCTGTTAAGGGTGTTGTTCCCCCCTGTTTGTTGTTTGGTGAACAGGTTATTTGGATTATCCTGTAGATCTGAAAGCTTTACCAGCTTATTTGAAGAGATCACCGAAATAAGATTGACGTTAAATTTAAGCTGTTCCTTCTTTCCGTACATATCAGAGTAGTTAATACCGCCGCTATGGTTGGTGATCAAGCCGTCATTAACACCTGAGAACGCTCCATTTACATTTGCCCGCCCGCTGCTGTTAATAGAAATAGAGGTATTTCCACTCCCATTTGAGAACGCATCAAATACATTACCGCCGGTAAAATTATTCAGGTCGTCAAAGCTAAAACCAGATTCGTTGACATTGTTGCTCAGGAATAGAAACGACAATTGTTTTTTATTATCGAAGTGGTTGAGGTTAAATTGCCCAAGGTAACGATCCTGTGTACCACCGGCGGCTGTGGCATTGCCGAACCAGCCCTTCTTTTTATCGGCCTTTAACGTAACGTTTACTACCTTATCGCGCTGGCCATCGTCAATGCCTGTGTTTTTCGTTTTATCGGTTTTGTCATCAATTACCTGCACTTTATCAATTGCATCAGCAGGCAAATTTTTGGTTGCCGCTTTAGGGTCATTCCCAAAAAACTCACGCCCATCAACCATCACCTTCTTTACGTCCTTTCCGCCCGTGGTTACTTTGCCGTCCTTGTCAACGTCCATCCCGGGGATCTTTTTAAGCAATTGCTCCAAATTATCATTGGCTTGCGTTTTAAACGAGCCCGCGTTGAATTCCACCGTATCTTTTTTTATGGTGACAGGCGCTTTTTCGCCCTTAACAGCAACCTCGTTCAAATTATGAATATCCTTAACCATTGTTAATGCCCCGAAATCAATAGCAGGCTTGTCTGTTGTAACAGTGAACGTACGTACGTAGTTTTTTAAGCCGAGTTGCGACGCGATAAGGCGATAACTCCCATTTTTAAGATCGCTTATTTCAAATGCTCCATTCTTATCAGATACCGCACTCTTTTCCAGCAAGGAGTCTGCGGCGTTTACTATCGATATGGTTGCATAATCAATAGCTTTGCCTGCTTGATCAACAAGTTTTCCCTTTACCTGCCGTTTTATTTGCTGGGCAGATGTGGTGAACGATAATAGAATGATTGCAAGAGCAGTAACTGTGGCGTAAAGGTTTTTTGTCATAAATGTTAAAACTAAATTCAGCAGCGAA
This sequence comes from Bacteroidota bacterium, assembly GCA_030775685.1. GTDB lineage: Bacteria > Bacteroidota > Bacteroidia > Sphingobacteriales > Sphingobacteriaceae > Mucilaginibacter. The sequence continues at coordinate 72,054 of JALYIP010000075.1, read as the reverse complement.
ATAACAGCAACTAAATTACGAAATTATCGTATATCTACGATTATTTCGTAGATAAAAATCTTTGATTTAACATTTTTTAACAAAATGAACTAAGAAATGACCGGGAATTTAACGCCGAAAGGGGGCACAGCCGCCGTGCGGCGACCGGGAAGGCAGTGCATTGCTCCAATACGTTTACGAAATAAGCGTGGGGGATTGTACGGGTGGATGAGATTTTATTTGCCCAAATGTAGGACAGCCGCAGCCTTTATGAAAAATACCGCATGATGAAAGGGCAAGCGTTGCCAAAAGGCCTATTAGTATTAGTTTACTTCTTTTCATAACTTAAAGCGTTTACCGTTATAAATATACTAAAAGCTGCCATTAATGTTCCTATAACATCAGCAAACAGATCGTTCCATTCGCCACTGCGCCAGGTAAAAAAATATTTTTGCAAAATTTCTATCAACCCGCCGTAAACAATGGCGATAATGGTTATCAGCAATAATGTTTTGTACGACACCGTACGGGCCGCTTGTTGCCTTATATAACCGGCGGCAATAAAGACTATCATTACAAAAAAGAAGCCGCAATGTACCAGCTTGTCAAAACCGGGGAAAAATAAAGGTGACTCCGAAACTTCACCCAATTTCACGCTGCACATTATTAAAATAAATAAGGCCCACAAAAGAGCGGGCCAGTAATATTTAATATATGTGCTCATTAAGCCCCAACAAGCGATTGATAACTATCTGCGGATAATAAAGAATCAACAGCAGAGGCATCTGATAGTGTAACTTTAACCATCCATCCTTCGCCATACGGGTCGGAGTTTACCAATTCAGGCTGTTTGTCCAGCGCAGGATTAAGCTCAGTTATAGTCCCGGTAACCGGCATAAACAGATCCGAAACAGTTTTAACTGCCTCAACGGTACCAAAAACTTCGTCTTTGGCAACTTCCTTTCCTAACGAAGAGATATCTATGTAAACAATATCTCCTAATTCGCGCTGTGCAAACTCAGTGATGCCAATATAAGCGATATCGCCTTCAACTCTAATCCACTCGTGGTCTTTGGTGTATTTTAATCCTGCAGGAAACTCCATAGTTTTTTAATTTATGGCCCAAAAATAATAAAACTTTGAGCTAACGCAATAAATAACAGCTTATAAAAATTCCATTGAATGATGGTAACATCCGGCATCCGAAACTAAACCGTATATAGTTTGTTAATCAGGCACCTCCCAATAATATAATTATGAATAAAGCAACGCTTTTGACAATCGTAATACCGGTTATGCTGGCAACACAGGCTTGTAATAGAAGTTCCAGCCATGATGACGATATGGTTGATATTGACAGCAGTGCCAGTGCATTAAATGATACCGCACCGAAACTTAATATTGCTGTTGAAAAAGGCGACGCTCAATTTATAGTTGATGCCGCCGGCAGTGGTATGGAAGAGGTAGCGCTGGGGAAACTCGCACAACAAAAAGCCACTGATCTCCGGATTAAAAATTTCGGTAAAATGATGGCTGCAAATCATTCCAAATTAACCGATGGAATAAAAGTTCTTGCAGCAACAAAGAAAATCGCAATCCCAATTGCCCCGGATACTGATGAACAAAAAGCAATCATCGAACTTTCAAAGAAAACAGGGGGCGAATTTGACAAGGCGTATATTAAAAACATGATCGCCAATCATGAAAAGGATATCAGCACATTTGATGCGGCATCAAAAAATTGCCAGGACCCGGAAATAAAAGCATTCGCTAAAAAAATGCTGCCTGTTTTACAGACACACCTTGATGCTATAAACACTATAAAAGAAAGTATGGATTAAGTGTTAATTGATTGGTTTTAAGATCCGGTTCCACCTGATCTTGTCAAGGAACGTTCCGGTTGAATCAATGCTCATCCAGGTGATTATCGCCTTACCCACTACATGGTCTTCAGGCACATATCCCCAAAAACGTGAATCGAGTGAATTATGGCGATTGTCGCCCATCATCCAGTAGTAGTTCATTTTAAAGGTATAACTATCGGCTTTCTTTCCGTTTATTAAAATGTCTTTCCCGTTTACAGCTACCCTATTGTTCTCGTACAATTCAATCGCTCTGCGGTACAGAGCCATTGTCGAATCATTTAGAGGGACGGTCATGCCGCGTTTTGGCATCACCAGCGGACCAAAATTATCCTGGTTCCATTTAAACTTTTCATTGTGCGGGAATACAGAAGCATCATAATTTCCTGCCGGTTCAATAACCGGTGTTACACTTTTTATATTTGAATAGCCTTTGAAGGTTACCAAATTAGCTTTTGGAATAATCATCTCATAAGTGTTAGCATCCTTCTGGCCCCGTAGCTCAATGCTCAAATCATGATAGATTTGCGGATTAATTTCAGTACCGTTAGTCACCACATCGTACGATGTTTGCGCCTTTTCGGCATTGGGCGCGGCCTTACCGTTAATAAATACTTGTCCGTTTACAATAGTAAGCTTGTCGCCCGGTGTCGCCTGGCAGCGTTTAATAAGATTTGTACGGACATCAACCGGCCTGTTGTACGATGGATCCGCCTCTTCCGGTTTGTTAAAAACCACAATATCGCCCTTCTTAATTTCCGTTAGGCCGGGCAGGCGAAAGTAAGGTAGCTTAATGCCGTCCCAGTAAGTTTTAATGTTATATTTTGTAATGGTCGATTCTAAAAAAGGTATCGAAACCGGAGTAAAAGGCATCCGGGGACCATAGCTTATCTTACTAACGAACAAATAATCGCCGGTAAGTAACGTTCCTTCCATTGATCCCGAAGGAATAGCATAGGCGGAAAAAAGCAATCCACGGATAATAGTCGATGCTACTAGTGCAAATAAAATAGCATCGGCCCATTCGCGGGTCTTTGATTTTTTCGGTTTGTTACTATCGGTTTTCTTTTTGAAGGGAAGTTTCCAGTTCATAGCCAGGGTTTTGTAAGAGATTTGACTTTAAGGTTGAAGTTTTGTTACAGGGTACGCTATTTTATTTCATCACCCTTTATTTACAATCCCTAACTTAGCGCCTTTAAATATGAGTACGTTAAAAATAGTTTCCTTACTTCCTTCCGCAACCGAAATAGTTTGCCTTTTGGGCCTTGAACAAAACCTGGTGGGACGGTCGCATGAGTGTGATTTCCCTGAATCGGTAAAGCAATTGCCGGTATGTTCGGAAGCAAATTTTCCTGACAATTTAAGCAGCGCCGCCATTGACGTAAAGGTGAAGGAGATTTTGGCCGATGCCCTGTCTGTTTATACCGTGAAGCGCGATGTAATTAAAGAACTTGAACCCGATGTAGTAATTACCCAGGCGCAGTGCGAGGTGTGCGCCGTGTCATTGCAAGAGGTTGAAGAAGCGCTTGAAAATTACCTGGACAAGGAAGCAAAGATCGTATCCCTGCAACCAAATAACCTGGATGATATTTTCAATGATATTAAAACTGTTGCCGCAGCTCTAAATGTAGCAGATAAGGGCAATGAAGTGATTGAGGCTTTACAGGAACGTGTCGACATCATCCGCCATAAATTAAAATTCAGCGACAGCAAGCCAACGGTTGCCTGCATAGAGTGGCTGGAGCCGATGATGCTGTCGGGCAATTGGGTACCCGAACTGGTAAGTTTAGCCGGCGGAACAAATATATTAACCGAGCCCGGCAAACACTCTCCTTATGTACAATGGGACGATATTCGCCTGCAGGACCCGGAAGTGATACTCGTGATGCCTTGCGGCTTTTCCATTGAACGTACATTAAAGGAAGTTGATATTCTATTACAATTACCTGGTTTCAACGAACTAAAGGCCGTAAAAAATAACCGCGTTTATATTGTTGACGGCAACCAATATTTTAACCGGCCCGGCCCAAGGATAGTTGATTCCATCGAGATCCTTGCCGAGATCATTCATCCAAAACAATTCATTTTTGGCTATGAGGGTGATGGATGGATCAGGTTTGGGGTGTAAAATACCAGGTTTGTTTATCTCCTGGTTCGGGTATAATTTACTTATATTTGGTCATCGTTAATTGCGCCTGTTGAAAACTATAGCTATTATTATCATATATATTTGGCGTTAAAGTACGTAAGAAAAGTATCGGATTTGATTAACTGATAGCATTGTTGATTTAACCTGAAGCAAAGATTTTCCGGTTATATTTTACGTTTTCGCACCAGAGGCCACTCTGGCTATCAGTCTGCTTTATTGATTTTGGAGGGTGATCGTGAATTGGGGAAAAAATCCGATAAATGGAAGACTATGTAAAAAAAGGCCGACCCGAATTAAGGCTTCGGGCCTACAGGGCAATTGACGAGCCGGAAACCTGTGAGTTATTTATTAAAGGACATACAGCCGTTTTGACCAGTATAGGGGTTACAAAGGTTACCTCATCTAAAAATGGATGGGCCAAAAACCCTGCTGTTTTTGTAATAATTGTAGAATCAATAGATGGAAAAACTTTATATGGGGGCGCGAGGGTACACGTTGCCGGCGGGTCAGAACCATTACCTATTGAGCAAGCTACAGGGACAATGGATCCGGAAATATTTAAGCTTGTTTGGGAATTTTCAAAACAAGGCACAGGGGAGATCTGCGGCTTATGGAACTCGCAGGAACTTGCCGGGTATGGAATAGGAACACCATTACTGATCCGGACGCTAATTGCAATTTCATCACAAATTGGTTTGCAATCCCTCTTCGCGTTATGTGCGCCTTATACGGTAAAGCCTGTTGTAAATTGCGGGATGGTGCTAATAGATAGTGTAGGCAATAATGGAACCTTTTATTACCCCAAACTTGACCTTATTGCAACCGCAATGATCTTAAAAGACGTTTCGGATTTGAGCCTGGCTGCTGAAGAGGATAAGCATGCCATATTGCAAATGAGAGCTAACCCCGATAGCTTAAAGATCCATGAATTAAAGGAAAAAGAGATAACTATAGATTTTAAACTTGTGATCCCTCACCTGGATAAATGGGATCTATCCCAGACTATAGCAGCAGCAGACAGAATTTTTTTAGAATCGGAAATTCACGAAGAAAGCAATAGCTTTTAATAAATTTACTTGATCAAACCATGGAAAACAAACATTATGATATCAATTATCTGCAAAATTCAAGACGTTTGCTGATAAACTTAAAGGAGCATTCTTATAATTTTTTTAGAAGCATAAATAATGGAACTATTATTGACCTGGGATGCGGGGCCGGGAATGACGTTATTGAACTGGCGAAAATAACCGGAAAAGATCTTAAAATAATTGGGGTTGATCATGACCCCATTATGCTGCAAAAGGCAAAAGAAGATTCGAAGGAGATCAGCAATGTTGATTTCATACTATCAGAAGCCTGCCCATTGCCATTTGAAGATGGAACCATATCAGGACTTAGAACCGAGCGCGTGATCCAGCATCTCAAGAATCCTGAAAAAGTTATCGCTGAGATTAACAGGATCCTGAAGAAGGACCAACCTTTGGTAATTATTGAAACGGATTGGAACAGCTTATCTTTCTATACTGAATTTGTTGAGACGCAAAAAAACGTGAACACTTACTTAACAAATGTTAAAGTAAACAATGGCTTTGCTGCAGAAAAGCTTATTAGCTATTTGCAGTTGAGCAATTTCAGGGATATTAAGTTCGAAATTCATCCTTTTGTTGTTAATACTTTAAAAGAGGCAAATGAATATTTCTGGATTGAAAAGATGATACAGGAGGCTGTTGAAAAAGGCTATATTAAGAAATCAGAATACCAGGCTTTTTATGAGGCATTGGAAAAGGCCGATGATGAAAACCATTTCGCCTGCTCCATTAATCTTGTATTGGCGTCATGCATTAAATAGATAAACAATATGTGTAAATACTTTTTCAGGTTACTGATATTTTTTTCTTTCCTTTTATTAAGTACCGGTGCAAGCGCTGATGTGATTGTCAGTAATTCTGAAGGCAGAATTATGATCGGCAGGCAAATTTCGGTACTGCAAAGCAAACAGGAGCTTGCCTTTAAAGATGTGATCTCATCTGCAGGGTTTAAAAAATATGATAAAGATGTTCCTAATCTTGGATTTTCTGCGGTTAGTACCTGGATCAGATTTACTGTAACCAATCAAACCCAAACCCCGGATCTTCTTTTGGATATAGCATACCCTATACTTGATGAAGTGGAGCTTTTTACACCGGATGCCCAAAATCAATACCAGGGTGTTTTGATGGGCGAGATCAGGAACTTCAATACCCGTAAATACCAGCATCCTGATTATATTTTTGATCTTAATGTTCCTTATAAGACCAGTAAAACCTATTACCTGCGAATTAAAAGCGCGGAACAATTAATATTACCTATTTCGGTTAATCAAAAAACTGACTTATGGCAATTTCTAAGTAAGGAAAACCAGCTAACGGGAATCTTTGTCGGAGCGGTGTTAATTATGTTTTTGTATAACCTCTTTATTTTTTTCACAGTTAGGGATAAAAGCTATTTATATTATGTTATTTACGTAGCCTCTGTTGGTTTAACACAAATTGGCATAAAAGGATTTACCTTTCAGTATCTATGGGGAAACTTTCCGGCATTTGAATTAAAGAGTGTAATTCTTTTTGCCTGTTTAGGTGCAATAGCCGCTACGCTGTTTACGAGGTCGTTTCTTTTAACGCGGGAAAGAGCGAGAAAATTTGACGTTGTTCTTATCATCGTTATTATTCTTCAGGCAATAGCATTTTTAATTACGCTTGCAGGCAAAGTACAGGTTGGGTTCCAGCTTATGCAGATGTCAACCACCTTGTTTGCTTTTAGTATTCTTATAGGATCTGCTATTGTGATGAGAAATGGATATCGGCCGGCAAAGTTTGTATTCTTTTCATGGTCGGTTTTACTCATAGGGGCCATCATCTTTACCCTAAAAGACAACGGCATTTTGCCATATAATACGTTTACCAGCTATTCCATGCAGGGCGCCTCTGTAATAGAAATGGCGTTACTATCCTTTGGTTTGGCCGACAGGATAAACATTTTAAAAAGAGAAAAAGCAGCATCGCAAGCAGAAGCCCTGAATATTGCCATGGAAAATGAACGCATTATAAGGGAGCAAAATGTGGTATTGGAATTAAAGGTAAATGAACGTACAGCTGAGTTAAGCGAATCAAACCTTGAACTGAATAAAACGCTTGATGATTTAAAGCAAACGCAAAGCCAGTTGGTTGAATCTGAAAAAATGGCTTCTCTTGGCCAGTTAACTGCCGGGATAGCGCATGAGATTAATAACCCAATAAACTTTGTTACTTCAAACATAAAACCCTTAAACAGGGATATTGAATTAATACTTGAAGCGCTTACCGTTATTGAAAATGTTGGGATCTCCGATTCTACACCTGCAGATAAGCAAAAACAAATAAAGGAATATAAAGAAGAATTGGATTTTGATTATTTAACAGTAGAAATTAAACACCTGATAAAAGGGATTAATGAAGGTGCCACCCGCACCGCTGAAATTGTAAAAAGCCTGAAAATTTTCTCCCGCCTGGATGAAGACGACCTAAAAAAGACTGATATTAATGAAGGGCTTGACTCAACCCTGGTTATAGCAAATAATATGCTAAACAATAAAATAAAAGTTATTAAAAAATATGGCGATTTGCCAAATGTTGAATGCTATGCAGGAAAGTTAAACCAGGTGTTTCTGAATATTATTGCAAATGCAATTTATGCAGTGCATAAAAAATTTGGTGAAAATGAGGGCGGTGAAATAACTGTTTTGACAAACCATGACGAAAAAAATGTATTCATAAAATTTAAAGATAACGGAACCGGCATGGATGCCAAAACTCAAAAAAAGATCTTTGAACCATTTTTTACCACCAAAGATGTAGGGGAAGGCACTGGATTGGGGATGTCAATTGCATATAATACCATTAAAAAACATAATGGCATTATAAGTGTTAACAGTGTACCGGGTGAAGGAACGGAGTTTGTTTTACAAATACCCATAAACACACAAATTTTAAAGGGTTGAATACAGCACGTATTGTTTTCGTGTAATATGTATTAATACTGTTAAGACCAGGTAAGCCGCTAAATAAGTGACGCCCGTCATTTACATCATTGACAGCAGTCACTTATTTACCGATCCCGATCATTTTTCACCCCCAAATTGTATCTTACATTTGATAATAAATAAAATGATGCTTTAGAATTGGGTTACCTAAACTGAGACGCTGTGGCTGAAAAAATAAAAATTTTATATGTGGATGATGAACCGGAGAACCTGGTAGGTTTTAAGGCATCATTGAGGCTTGATTATCAAATCTACACCGCAGTAAATATACCTGAGGCCATAAGTTACCTGGATAAAGATCCTGAAATAAGGGTAATTTTTTGTGACCAGCGAATGCCCGGTAAAACAGGGGTGGATTTTTTTGAAGAAATCCGGATTACCCATCCGCTTCCTGTACGGATCATGCTCACAGCTTACACGGATGTTGAGTCGATAATTGACGCTATAAATAAAGGGCACATATTCAGGTATGTAAGAAAGCCGTGGATAGAAGCCGATATCATCTGGGCTATTGACGAGGCCAATAAATTTTACATGGCCAATTCAATGCTTGCAATTAAAAATGATGAGTTGCAAAAAGCATATAATGAACTAAATAAGTTTGCCTATAGCGTTAGTCACGATATCAGGGGCCCATTGTCGGGAATTTTGGGGGCCATTAATCTTGCAAGGGATGTAGACGATGTTGATGAGATGAAAGAGATGCTGTTTTTAATGGAAAAATCCGTGACAAAACTGAATACCTACGTTTTAAGCATGCATGATTATTATAGCTTACAAAGAGGAGAGTTAAAGATAACGGAAATTGATTTTAATAATATTATGGATGAACTAAAAGCCATATATTCTGTAAACTCAAAAATAAATGATGTTGCGTTTAAAGTGAATGTTAAGCAAGACGAGATTTTCTTTAGCGATCAGGCTCCCTTAAGGCTTATTTTAAATAATCTTTTATCAAATGCATTTAAATACCAGGATAAAAGCAGTAAAAATAAATCTGTTGAGGTAGACATTGAGATAAGGAAAAGCGAGGCAGTAATTTATATAAAAGATACCGGGATAGGCATTTTAGCAAGTCACCTTGGGGAAATATTCAATCTTTTCTTCCGCTCAAACTCACTCGAAGTAGGATCTGGTTTCGGATTATATAACGTGAAAAATGCATTGGTAAAATTAAATGGTCATATTGAAGTCGACTCTGTTTTGCACCAGGGAACCACTTTTAAAGTAACAATCCCCTCCACCTGATGAAAGCAGAATTTTCTTTTATAATTATTGACGATAGCGAGCTTGATTGCTATGTCACAAAAAAATTCTTAGAACGGACTAATAAAAATTTCATCATTGAAATTTTTCATAATGCAGAACATGCGTTGGATATAATCCGAAATAATTATAGCCTGGAAGAAGATCTTCCCACTATAATTTTACTTGATCTGCAAATGCCAATGATGAATGGTTTTAAGTTTGTTGAAGAGTTTGAAAAGCTTTCACCTGAAATTCAACAGAATTATATAATTATTATTTTAACTGTATTAACACCTTCAAGAGACCCCAACGACTTATACAGGATTTTTACTTATAGAAAAGTAAATAGCATAGTTGAAAAACCCCTCACAAAAGACAAACTAAATTCACTACTCAATGAGGTGAGGATGGGCAGCATTAAATAAAGGCTTAAGAAAGCAGCTTCTGTCGCAGTAAAAATTCTAACTGGTCGTTAGATACTTCCAGTTTTTTATTTGTTTCTTTTAACCCGGCCCTTTCAAGATATTTTGCATATGCCGCTTGTATAGTTAGATCCAATTCTTCTTCGTTCCATGGTTTGGAGAGGTAATGAAAAATTTTTCCCTTATTAACTGCATCTACCACAGCCTCCATATCGGCATAACCCGTTAAGAGGAGCCGCATCGGATCAGGGTACTTTTCTAATACTTTCTCTAAAAATTCAACGCCTGTCATTTCAGGCATCCGCTGATCAGTAATAATAATGTGGACCAAATTTTTCCCCAGAATTTCTAAGGCCGCATCGCCGCTCAGCGCAGTAAGTACATTATATTTTATCCTGAAAGTAGCCTTGAAAGAAAACAAATTATTTTCTTCATCATCTACATAAAGTATAGTTATTTTATCAGTCGGCATATTAATAAACTGCAATACATGCTATACACTAAGTTATAAAAAATAAGCCTATTCCTTTTATTTATTTGAATAAATACCCTTACTCCCCATTATCCTCTGTCTCCTTTATCTCATCGTCCTTCTTAGCTTTACCCAGCCTGATTTTGGGGTTGGCCTGCGTGCCCGTGATGGTCATCGGGATACCGAAAATACCGAACGGCGGCAGCCCTAGCCGGAACTGTAAGTTCAGCACATTATCAAAGCTTACCTGGCCCGAAAACTTTAACCTAAAGCCTGCCATGCGCATTTTGGTTTGTTTTATGGTGATGATGTTATTGGCTATGGTGGTTTCAATATTCACCTTTGATACGTCGCCGCTGTCAATTTTATGATCGGTCTTACTACCTACTGCACCGAAAAGATGGAACCCATGCACCGATACCTTTTTAACGGAAAGCACACCGCCACCCTTTAACGATGGATAAACCGGGTACATATTGCTGTTCAGCCTGCCGCTTAATTGGTAATCAAGCGATACCAACCCCTCCGCACTTTTGGCCGATGAGGCCATATCATGGAATAGCTTAATTTCGTTATAGGCTCTTTTTATATCAAACTCCTTCGCGCTGATGTGGTAATCAAATGTTGCCTTTTTTGTGCTTTGGCTGCTGTAGGTTGCATCCATGGTTACGGGCGCGCCAATTATGGTAAAGCCCGTTTGTTTTAAAACGATGTTGCCGTTTGTAATGGCCATTTGCCCTTTGGCATCAGTTAATTCAAGGCCGTTGTATTTTACCTTCTTCACATCGGCGGTAAGGTTCAAATCAAGGGTTTTAGGTACCATGATCACCCCCGTTGAAGCTGAGCCCGGGTGACCGCTTTGGGTTGGAGAGGCGCTGGCAAAGGCCATAAAATCGTCCGCTACAATGTTCGGGCTACCGAAATTTAAATCGCCTTTGAGCGTAGCGCCCGGCTTGGTTGCATACTCAATTACATTTGACAATGCACCGTTTAACGTGATTATTGATTTGCCGTAAGTTGCAGTAAATGCGTCGAAGTTCATCTTATCCTGCTTAAAGCTAAACGTCCCGTTTTTAATCAGGAATGGTTTCGGAAAAAGATCAGATGTAACCGCAAGCTCCTTTACCTGCATACTGCCGGAGTTATTCAGTTTTGCGTAATTACCTGCTGCGGCATCGCTTTGCTTACCTTTCAATGCGAGTTTGGTTTTTATCTGCCCTTTTACATTGTAGCCTTTAACTGCAAACACCTGGTAAATTTTACCTATATCAAGCGTGCCCTGCGATGCGATGTTATACTCGATGTTATTGAAATTCTTCAGATCGGCCCTGAAGGTAAATGGCTTGCCCTCAAACACAAACGAAACCGGCTTGATGCTAACCTTCATTCCCGCCAGTGAACCATTGCTGTTTACAATATTGGTGTTTACCTGGATATTTTGGATTGGGTGCGGATAATACTTTGTCTGGATTATCCCGTCTTTAAGCTGAACGTTAATTTTCGTAGTTGGGAAGATCTTTTTCGCAGGCAGGTATTTGCCTTTGATTTGCAGATCAGCATTCAGATCACCGGCAAGGGACACGCCCAAACTGTCTATCGGGTAAACCTTTTTCATGTCAGCCATATTGAATTTTGCCTTTAAATCGGCATCCATTGGGAAACCCGGTTCGGCATTCATTTTAAAGTGTCCCTTTATAAAATTTTCCAGCACGTTGGCGTTCAAATTATCTATCGAGAAGCTGGTATGCTGGTAATTATTGTCCGGGCAAACCGCACTCATGTCAAAGCTGATGTTTTTTACAGCTTCGGGCACGCTTGCGTATTTAATATAGCCGTTCCTGAATGTAGACTGTATATTGAATTTTGGAATACTCGTAATAACCGTGTCTGCCTTATGTTTTTTTATGCGATGGATGGCAGTTGCATATTTTCCCTGGGCTAACAAGTGCAACGCATACTGCCCCTTCAGGCTTACCGGCATTTTACCAAACGCCGTATTCCATTTTTCCAGATCCATTTCGGTATTTAGTTTGGCGTAAATAATTGGGGCCTTTGTTCCTTTAACTTTTACCACCGAATTCAGATAATCCCTGCCCATATTAAAATGCAGCGAATCAAGATTCACCTTTAGGCTATCCGGATCGAGGCCCGGTAATTGGGTATCAAAATCAACATATAAATTACTGATGGGAATTGGCGTTTTGGGGTTATTGATATAGCCATTACGAACTTTGATATTCAGGCTCAGATCGGGCAGCGTGCTATCTGCAGCATTGTATAAACCGGCCAGTCGGAACTTGATGTTCCCGGTGCCTTTTATTTCAGTTTTATCAAGCCCCTTCAAATAGGCAGGCGGCAAGGCGTTTACGATATCGCGCAGTTGGCTGTCCTTGGAATTGATGTTAAAATCCATGCTGTAGCCCTTTTTCAGGAATGCAAATTTTCCGATGAAATTAACAGGTAGCGTATTTAACAGCAGGTCGTTTTTCTGGAAGACAAATGCCAGCGATTTGGTATTGATCTGTGTGATCAGATCAGCATTCAGCTTTTTGGATAACACGTAAGGAACATCGTTATAATAAAAATCAACCGATTGCATTTCGGTGTGGGTATGCAGGTCAAATACGTCCTTTGTCAAATCGCCCTGGCCGGTATAATTTACACCGCGGGCAACAAATTTCACCGGTATCGACGGATCATTATAAACAAACCTGCTGTTTTCAATCAGGATCTGGTCTATCCCCAGCGATGCACTGCTCGTATCTGCAACTCCTGCGCCTTTGTTGGCTGCGGATTTATAAACGTTATAATTTACATGCCCTGCAGTGTCTGATTGAATATTTATAAAGGCATTGCTCAAAAAGATCTTGTTGATGGTAAGCTTTTTCTCAAACAATGTACTTAAATCAATCCCGAACGAAACTTCTTTAGCTGCCACCAGCGTATCTTTTTGAAAGGGGGCGCTGCCTTTTAAATCCAGGTCGTACAGGGTTAACGTAAGATTTGGGAAGTGCTTAAAGAACGATAGTCCTGTCTTAGAAAACTCCAACTGGCCATTAATACTCCCGTTAGCCCATTGTTTAATTTTATTACTAACAGTTTGCGGGAATAAAATGGGCAGCGCGAATAAAAGTATCAGCAGCGTACCGATGGTTATACCGGTTATTTTTAGGGTTTTAAATATTGTTTTTTTAATAGATAGGCTCATAAACACGCGTTATTTGTGACCGGCAAAAATCAGGCTGATCAAATCTCAATCATTCAGATTTGATAAAGCTAAAATAAAGAAACAAACTGCAACCCCGAGCTAATTTTTAATATTTAACACTGTGGTAAAGTTAAAAGCGACAAGCTTTTTATTTATCCCGGTAAAACGAAAAGTAATAGGAGCCATCAATCGATGACATGAAAAGCGGTTAACTAAGGATTGTAGGTGTATAAAATATGTATAAGTGAATGCACAATAGTGTATAGCATTATACAATACGGTTTACATATGGACAAATAGGTTAAGCTTTGTTTTTATTATCTGTAAATTGGTATTTATAAAGTATTAATTCCTTTTGATAGCTTATTTAAATACCAGGTATCATGGCAGAACTTAAAAAAAGCCCGGAAGACAGCCTTTTTGACAAAAATACGCCAATAGGTTTTAAAGACAAAAGTACCCCAATAGGACTTTCTGAAACACCCTCAGAGACTAACGCTGCAGAAGAATCTGAAGAACCTGAAGAACCGGCTTCTGATGAAAACCCACCGGAACAAGTGGCAGAATAGGTGAAAAATTCCAAGCCGGTTTATTTAGCCAATACTTGCAGGAAACCATTATTTATCATGTTTAAAGCATTTCACAAAAACAATGATTTGCATTTACTTTTTTTTGCTTCTTGCAACCCATTTATATGGGTCGGCCTGTGCAGTTATTTCTTTGAAATTACATTTTGAGCAGCCTTACAATGATACTTTAAAAGTGAGGCTCCTGGTGAATAAAAGCAAGCACATTCAATCGTTGAAACCGGATAGTGCTTTAATATACGCGCAGCAAGGGCTGGATGAATCAAGGACTATTGGGTATAGCAAAGGCGAAGGCGATTGTTTAAACAGGCTTGGCGTTGTACTGATGCAAAATGGGAAATATGACAAGGCGCTGTCGTGTTTCCTTAGCTCGTTAAAAATAAGGGAGAAAATTAACGACCAGCCTGGTGTTTCAGCAAGCCTGAATAACATCGGTATTATCTACTCAAATCAAAATGATTACAAGAAGGCGTTGCTGTATCATTTTAAAGCCAAACAAATTGCCGAATCAATCCGCGATAAAAAAAGCCTGAGCGCTATACTTTCAAATATCGGCAATTGCTACATTAAACTTAATAAGATTGACTCCGCGCTAAGTTTTGAAATGCAGGCCTATAGCATACAAAATTCAACAAACGACCAAACCACATTGCAAAATACAGTATCCATTTTGGGTGATATCAACTATAAAATGGGGCATAACGAATTGGCACTTGATTATTACCGGCTCGGGATAAAATACGCTATTAAAAACAACGATAACAACGGACTTGCTGATACTTATAACAGCATTGCTAAATTGTATAAAAAAGGCGAAAAAGCAGATTCAAGCATATTTTATGCCCGCCTGGCCCTTGATGCAGCCCAAAAAAGCCAATATCCTGAAGGCATTTTTAATTCCAGTAACCTGCTTACACAGCTTTATGCACAAAAAAATGAGCACCAGGAGTTGACGTTTCTTAAAATCTCGATGGCTGCAAAGGACAGCATGTTTAACGCAGAAAAAATAAAGGAGATCCAAAAGTTAAGTTTTAACGAAGCTGCCCGGCAGCAGGAGATTAAGGAGGAGAAAAAGCGGGAGGCAGATGAAAGGAGCATTAACCTCCAATTAATAGCAATTGCAATATTTATCCCCCTATTTTTCTTGATATTATTGTTATTAAGCAAAAGCCATACCCATCCAAAGGTAATTGAGTTTATGGGGGTAGTTTCACTTTTGTTGCTCTTTGAATTTATTACATTGTTTATTCATCCCTTTGTTCAACAAATCAGCAATCACCTTCCCGTACTTGAATTGCTTATCCTGGTAGGCCTGGCCGCTGTATTGGTTCCGATGCATCACAGGTTAACCCGCTGGTTAAAAGAAAAGCTTGTGCATTCAAAACAACATAGCCCGGAAAAAACCAGGCAAGTTAAGTCTGTAGAAAAAAGCTAATCGCAAAAAGCTCTCATTGAGAATTGAGTCAATAAGAGCCTTTTGCGGGCAGGCACTAAATCGTTGACAGGTCATTGATGGCCCCCATGTTGAAATTTTCTGTTTTGGTTAAAGACAATGCATTTAAAGCGCTATAGTTTAAAAAGGATGACTGGTCATATTGTAGGCTGCCCTGGATAACATCGCCCGCTAAATCAGCTTTGGCACTGTTGCTTAAGGTAACGCTCGCATTAAAAACATCCATATTTATTTGTGCCGATGCATTGTTGTAAAGTTTAACGTCAAGATCAATAGCCGATAGTTTTCCGAACGATTTTACCGACGCGTTATCGTATACGCTTAACTTTTGCAGCTCGTTAACGGTAACCCAAACGGTTAGCTTATCAGCGCCATATGATGTAATTCGCAGCACGCCGTTTTCGTCCTGCACCAATGCATTGCTTGAATAGTATTTATTGTAAACCTTTACCTGTTCGGCATCGCCGTCTGAAATATAAAGCGCTACATTTCCGTGAATTTCTATTTCACTGATATTGTTTATGTTGGTTAATACCGTACTTTCTTCGGTGTTGTTACCAGCTGCTGCAAAAGTTGATTTGCTGAAACCGAATGTGGTAGCGATAACGATGGCGATGGTTAAAATTGATGTTTTCATTGTTGTAATATTTTAATGGTTGATTTTGCGTTTGTTGTTTTCAATGTTCAAAGCAGCAACCTTTTTGCCGGGTGGAAAAACGAAATAGACCCCGGAACAGGACTTATAGACAAATCATAAATCGCAGTCGACAAAATCTATTTTGTTGATTTACAGCGAATTTATTTGGTTTTATCGGTTAAAATTCACGACTTATCGGCGCTAAAGTGCCCTCTATCGACTATAAGTAGCTATTTCCATCGGCTAAGCGTCTTATAATAACTTTTTAAAATATTTTAAAAAGTTATTGATTTTTCATAAATAGTTTATATTTACTACCTCATTAACAACCTGATAATTTATCCTATGCGGCAATTCCTTATTATTATTATGGCAGCATTTTGTTTAAACGCAACTGCCAAACCTAAAGACGAACCAAAATTTAATACGCACGACCTTAGTATAACCTGGGAAGCGCTGCAAAATGATTACCAGGGCAAGGCGCAGGCGCTGAATGCCATCACCATTACGAATAATGGGAAGACAACCTTCCCTGCTACCGGCTGGAAGATGTATTTCAATTCAGCGCGTTTAATTACCGAGCAAGCGGTAACTGGCAATGCCACCATCAAATTTGTAAACGGGGACCTTTTCAGCCTTACACCTACAGCTACTTTTGGCGATATTAAACCTGGTCAATCCGTGCGCGTGGAATTTATTGATGAGGACCCGGTAATTACCGTAACAGACGGCCCCGAGGGCTTTTATGTAGTTTGGGATACCCAGCCAGAAAAAGGCTACAATACAGGTGCATTTATCATCAAGCCTTTTAAACCCAGTTATAAAGGATTGATTACACCCGCTATAATTTACGATCAAAATAAAATTATAACCGATGTGCCGGAAACGCAGTTAACCAAGGTATTTCCAACGCCGGTTAGTTATAAGGAGGGACGGGGATTTTTTAAATTACAAGGCAATAACCGCGAACATATAATTGCCGCTACGAACGACAGGGAACTTGATAATGAAGTCGCTCTCCTTAATAATCAGTTCGGACAGCTATTCACTAAATCGTCAACCAACTCAACTAACGTAAAAGTTCGCGCTGAAATTGGTGTTGAGATTTCATTGAATAAAATTGACGGGCTTAGTGCAGAAGGTTATCAATTAAATGTGACCCCCCAAGGAATCACTATCAATGCATCGACACCGACCGGCGCTTTTTACGCCATCCAATCCCTTAAAACATTAATCCCCCCATCAGCGTACGCTCATCCTCAAAAAGAAATTCAAATCCCATTTGTGGAGATAAAAGATGAACCGCGCTTTGCATACCGTGCCTTTATGCTGGATGTGGGTCGTAACTTTCAGCCTAAAAAAGAGATTTTCCGGGTATTGGATGTGATGGCGCTGTACAAGCTCAACGTATTCCACATGCACTTAACTGAGGATGAAGGCTGGCGACTGGAAATGCCGTCATTACCGGAACTGACCGAAGTTGGCGCAAGGCGCGGCCACACCTTAGACAGCAAACATTTTTTACCCGCCTCCCATGGCTCCGGCGGCGAACTGGATAACAAAACAGGTACCGGCTTTTACACCCGTGCCGATTTTATCGAGATCCTGAAATATGCCGATAAGCTGCATATTATGGTGATCCCTGAAATAGAAGCCCCCGGCCATGCCCGTGCTGCGGTAAAATCAATGACAGCGAGGTACGACCGCCTGATGGCTGAAGGTAAAAAAGCCGAGGCTGAGAAATATTTGCTGTACGATCCTAACGACAAATCAGCATACAGCACCGCACAATACTGGACGGACAACGTGATCAACGTATCACTGCCATCAACCTATAACTTTGTTGAAACAGTTATTGGCGATATCGTGAGCATGTATAAAGATGCTGGTGTGCCATTAAAAACCATCAACTTTGGTGGCGACGAAGTTCCGGCGCATGTTTGGGAGAAATCACCGGCATACCTCGCACTTAAAGCAACTCACCCCGAAATAAAAAGCACCGGCGATTTATGGTACTATTTTTACGGCAGGGTTAACCAGTTGGTGAAGGCGAAAGGGCTTTACCTGTCAGGATGGGAGGAAATGGCACTGCGTAAAACCGCACTGGACGGTGAACCCGTTTACGTGCCGAACCCCGACTTTATGCCCGAACACTTACAGGCCGAAGTTTGGAACAATACCCTTGGCGGGGGTAATGAAGATTTGGCCTACAAGCTGGCAAATGCGGGCTACAAAACCGTACTTACCTGCGTAACAAATATGTATTTTGATATGGCCCACTATAAATCGTTCGATGAGCCGGGTTACTATTGGGGCGCATTTTCCGATATCGACAAGCCGTTCTCATTTATCCCGTTCGATTATTTCAAAAACTCAAAGGTGGATAAGGATGGTCTGCCGTTAAACCGCAACATTTTCATCGGCAAGCAGCGCCTTACTGACTACGGCAAAAGCAATATCCTTGGCCTGCAAAGCGCCGTTTGGGGCGAGAATATAAAAACCACCGATCGTCTAGAGTACATGTTGCTGCCTCGTCTGTTAGGTTTTGCCGAACGCGCATGGGCGCAGGACCCTGCATGGGCTACTGAGAAGAACGCTGCAAAAAGTGATTCTCTTTATCAAAAGGATTGGGTGAACTTTTTAAACGTGTTGGGTAAACGCGAAATGCCAAGGTTGAGCTATTACAATGGTGGTTATAACTACCGTGTACCAAAACCAGGCGTTGTTTTGCAGGATGGCAAATATGCTGCTAACATCCAGTTCCCGGGCTTAACCATCAGATACACTACGGACGGAAAGGACCCGAATGAAAAGAGCAAAATATATAACGATGCTGTTACAATTGACGGAAACAATGTAAAGTTCCGTGCATTTGATACTAAAGGGCGGGGCGGCAACGTTTCAGAGGCTGTTACTCCCTAACAACTAACAGGGGCATTTGAGGTTGCCTTTGTTAAACTTTTTAAAACCCTGCGCTAAAGCCAATGTAATAATTGCGTGGAGGCGCAGGGTTAAAGTATCTGCTTCCAATAGCATTCAGATCGTTTCCCAGGCTATATTTTTGGTTCAACAGGTTATCTGCCCCTGCATAAATTTCGAATTTCCCTTTGCGATTAACGTTAAACTGCCAGCCGGCTTTGGCCTGCAATAAATGATATTGTGCAGCAAATATGGAGTTTGCGTCATTCAAGGCTACGCTTGACGTATAGTTGTATTGTGTAAACAAATAAATATTTTGCGGGAACTTAAAGGTGATATTAGTAACCAAAACCTGCCCCGGAACTCCCGGAACTTTATTGCCTGAATAATTTTTTGTGGAGTCGCTGTAGTTTTTGAAAGTGAACTTACTTAACGCTACTGACTCACTAAATTGCAATCCCCTTATAAATCCTGAACTGTTTGGTTTGATTAACCATGTAGTAAAATACACTTCAATTCCCGACTGGCTTGTACCACCCTCGTTGGTAAAATGCTCGGTTTCGTTCACCTCGTCAACGCCCCTGATAACAATTGCGTTTTGCAGGCGATAATAAAATACCGAGGCGTCCAGGTAAGTGCTTTCGTCCTTATTGCGCAGGCGGAAGCCGGTTTCGTAATTCCAGCCATGCTCGGGTTGTAAGCTGGTATTGATAATGTTATCCGTCGGCCTGATCTCGGCAGTAGTTGGGGTGGAATACCCACGGCTTACAGATGCCCGCCAGATGAAGTCATTGGTAATATCGTACGACAACGCGATCCTCGGCATCAATTGTGGCGTAAAGCTGCGATTGGTAAAATCAGCTTCAGCATTCGGGTAAACGTTCCGGAATTTGTAATCGTAAAAGTTCAAACTCAAAGCCGCTTCAGCGTGTAGCCTTTTATCAACATCGGCAGCATAACGGGTGAAGAAAAAGTGCTGATTGGTATTTACCTTGTCCAGCGTTTGGGCGGTGTCTCTAACGCCCTTACGATTACCATAGTTATTGATATCGGCATTGGTTTGCTGCCATTCAAGGCCGAGGTTAAGCCTCCAGTTAAAATTTGTTTGTGGCTTACCGGTAAGCTCAAAATAAGTGCGCAGCCCGTAAGTTCCTTCGTAACGCTGCTCATAGTTAGTGACAAACGGGTTTGAAAAATCGACATAACTGCCAAAAACAGATAGCACATTTCGCAGCCTGTCTGTGATGTGCAGTTCATTCACCAATCCGCCTAAAAGCATTTTTGTACCGATGGCGATTTTTTGCTGAAGTGCCCCGGGTACAAATTTGGTGGCTGGCCGCGCCAGCGTGGGGTTGGTTTGATATTGGGCGAGCGTTAACCCACCGGGAGTTTCGTAGTTCAGATCAGAATAAAAGGCAAGCGCCCTTAGTTCATCCTTAACCCCATATTTCCATCGGTCGGCAGCCTGGATAAAATGGCGCTGCATGTTGCTGTTTTGCCGGTAACCCGCGTAAGTTTCATAGCCCTGGTTCAGGCTGAATGTCGAATTACCCAATTGCGTTTGTAAGGCAGCATTTTCATGGACCAATCCATAGGAGCCGCCATTTAATCCAACCGAACCAAAACTGCTATCAGACCGCAGATTTATCGGGCTCAGCAAAACTACTCCGCCGGAGTTGGCACCGAACAAACTGCCATCGGGCCCCTTTAAGATCTCAATATGGTTGATGCTGTTAAAGTCGAGTGCATTCAGGTAGGTGTTGCCGCCTGCGTCCGTAAGCGGAATTTCATCGTAATAGATCTTCACATCTCTGATCCCAAATGGCGAGCGGATCACGCTTCCGCGGATCGACAACCGGTAACTTCCCGGCGATCGCTCTTCTGCCCTTACCCCCGGTACACTGTTTAGCGCCGATACAAATGAATTATCCGGCTGCTTACTCAACTGGTCCTTATTAAGCACGCTCACGGATGCCGGAGCGCTAAGCAAAGGCTGCTCAGACAAATAAGCCTTGATGACTACAGGATCCAGTAGCTTTGACGTGTCTTTTTGGGGGACGTAAATTGAATTTTGAGCGTAAACGCCTGTTGCTACAGCAAGGGCAAAAACTAAGCTAAGGCAACGTTTAATCATGGGGTTTTAAAGGAAAACAAAAGTAGCTTATTTAATTATAAAATTGCTCTAACCCATTTTCCTAAACGGCAAATAATTCCAATAGAAAAGAGAATCATTTAGCGGATACAAAAGGTCCTACTTAACCGCTACCCGCCAAATTTTATTGCTGGTATCATCAGCAACCAATATCGACCCATCAGGCAAAACGGCTATCCCTACCGGGCGGCCATAAACTTGCATTTTTACAGTGTCTGCAATAAAACCGGTTAAAAAATCTTCGGTTGTGCCGGTAGGTTTTCCATTGAAAAAAGGGACATATACAACCTTATATCCAACCAGTTTCGAACTGTTCCATGATCCGTGCTGACCTATAAATGCGCCGCCCTGGTATTTCCCAGGAAATGTCTTCCCTGTATAAAAAGCAAGTCCTAACGATGCAGTGTGTGATCCAAGAGAAAGATCAGGCGTAATAGATCTTCTAACCATGTCCGGCCGTTCGCCAACATGGTCAGGATCTTCATGCTTTCCAAAATACGCGTACGGCCAGCCATAAAAGCCTCCCTCCTTTACGCTGGTCAAATAGTCGGGCACCAGGTTATCGCCCAGATCGTCACGTTCATTTACAGAAGTAAATAATACATTGGTTTGAGGTTCAAAATCAATCCCGGCAGGGTTGCGTAATCCGCTGGCATATACGCGTTCATGTTTTCCATCTGGATCGATTTCCAAAATATCAGCTCGTCGTGCTTCCACATCCATGCCGTGCTCCGCATCGTTGGTGCCGGAGCCTACTGAAATATAAATCTTGCTGCCATCCTTATTTGCCTTTAGGTTGCGTGTCCAATGGTTATTGTATCCATCGGCGGGTAAAACTAAAATCTTTTCTCCCGCCCCCATAATGTGAGTTTGCCCGGCTTCGTACCTGTATCGCCACAAGGCATCGGTATTTGCTACATAAAACCACCCATTTATTATCAGCATCCCGTAAGGCTGATTCAGGCCGCTTAAAAAAACTTTTTTAATATCGGCTATGCCATCGCCATTAGTATCCCTCAATAAAGTAATCCGGTTGGCACTTTTATTATAATTCTGCGATTTGCTTGCGCCTATAATATTTGCCCCTACCCTCTTTATTCCGCCAATTTCGGTATTGGCTTCTGAGGTAAATACATCACCGTTTGGAGCTACATAAATATTGCGTGGATTATCCAGGCCGCCAGCATATAAATTCACTTTAAAGCCAGCGGGGGCGACTGGCGTTTTACCCTTCGGCCAGCCAATTACCTCGCAAAAGTTACGGGTTGATTTGGTTTGATAAGGCGCAGCGAGCTTAACTTGTTGTTTGACAGAGGTAACAATATCATCGGCCTTAGCAGGATCGGGCCTTTTTGAGGAACATTCTGCAATCATTAATGTAGTTATGCCAGTGAGGACGATTCGTCTTATTATCATGGTTATTGATATGATTTTTTATTAACCGGGCTGTCGTTTTTTTGTTCCTTACGGGCCACAATATAAGCCAGATGGTAACAATTCCATTAATAAGCAATGGTTTTTGTATTTTATACACTAAGTATCGTTAATTAAATTATTTTTGGAATCGCCTTTTATAAATTGTTAATCGCCCATTGATGCGGACATCCTGGATAAAACTTTTCTTGCTTGCCGTTTGCCTGTGCTTTTGCTTTTGTAAACAAAGCTATGGGCAAACAGCCGAATGTACAGGCAGTTTTGGCGATCCTGTAATTAACCAGGATTTTGGATCGGGCGCCAGCATTATTGGGCCGCAATTAGCTTCGGGTATTACTACGATGAATTACACGTCCGATAATTGTCCCGGCGATACATATTATACCATCGCCCGAAGCCTGGTTGGGGCCGCTAATTGCCATTCCGGCGTATGGCACGAGGTTCCTACCGATCATACAGGGAATCCGAATGGCTATATGATGATCGTAAATGCTTCATATGATCCGGGCATATTTTTCACGCAAAAGGCTCCGGCTTTGTGTCCTAATACTACTTACCGGTTTTCGGCGTATATCCTCAACCTGATCATGCTTTCTGCCAGCAGACCTGATGTCCATCAGCCTGATATCACTTTCTCTATTGAAACAACTGCCGGAGATGTACTGGCAACCGGCCAAACAGGCCCAATAGCGCCAACAAACGATGTTAACTGGAATTTTTATGGTATAAACTTTAAAACTCCAGCTAACGTTACAGACGTAATTGTTAAAATGACCAACAACGCACCTGGCGGCAATGGCAACGATTTGATCCTGGATGATATTATCTTTCGCGCGTGCGGACCCAATATTCAGACCGGCTTCTCTTCCGCAGATGGAAAGTCGACCCAGGATGTTTGCTTAAACGATAATCAAATAGTAACCTTAAAAGGGAAGGCTGATGGCAATCCCATCTATCAATGGCAATATAATACCGGCGACAACAACTGGGCCGATATCGCCGGTGCAAATACAGACACCTATCTTAGGCCTGCCAGCAATTCCGTGGCGAGAACCTATTTATATAGAGTTGGTGCAATTGCCAATGGCGGGGACATCAATTCGCTCAGCTGCCGTACCTATTCGGCCCCTTTGGCCGTTGTAGTGAACGCGCTTCCGGTGGCGTCTATAACCCCTCTGGGGCCAGTATGCGAGGGGACGCCATTAATTTTAACGGCATCCGGAGGTGATACCTATGTTTGGTCCGGTCCAAACATCCCTAACTCTTCACAAAATCCGCTGGTTATCAGTAATGCCACGCTTGCCGATGCCGGAAAATATACCGTTACACCTTATTCCACTACCCCAAATTCGCAGTTAAGCTGCGCCGGCACGTCCACAAATGTACAGGTTGCCATTACGCCAAAACCGGTGATAAAGGTGGACGATGTTGCTCCTATTTGTGCCGGTGCAACCGCCCAGCTTAATGCATCGGGCGGGTTGTACTATAAGTGGACGCCATCAACCGGCCTGGATCATGATGATATCCCAAATCCGAAGGCTTCTCCACTGGTAACTACTACCTATAACCTAACTGCAAGTAATAATGCGTGCAGCGACAACACAAAGTCGGTAACGGTAACTGTGATGCAGCTTCCAACAGCTGATGGTGGCAGCGATAAAAAGATCTTTGAGGGGCAATCGGTAAAACTGAACGGCACTGTAACTGGTGATAACATCGCAAGTATCTCATGGTCCCCCACAACAGCGCTTGACGATCCTACTTCTGCCACTCCTATTGCAAATCCTACCGACGATATCACCTATGTTATGACTGTAACCTCGCAAAGCTGCGGTATTGCAATCAGTTTGCCTGTTTTTGTTAAGGTTTATAAGAAAATTGTTATCCCAAATACCTTTTCGCCAAACAACGACGGCATTAATGACCTGTGGAACATTGAAGCACTGTTCACTTATGCGGAAAGCAACATCCAGATTTTTAACAGGTATGGCAAACGGGTTTTCCAAAGTACGGGTTATTCAAAGCCCTGGGACGGTACTTATAACGGTTCACCACTACCCGAAGGCACGTATTACTATATCATCGACCTGAAAAATAATACGCCAAAGCTTTCAGGCTGGGTGGTGCTTGTGAAGTGATTTTTTAAGTTGATTGAGTTGGATTGGGTTGATTAGGTTGCATTGAGTTGAATAGCTCCCCATTCCCAATCGGCGAAATCATTCTTCAATTGGTGTAATCACCTCTAAAATAAAATAAACTTATCCATTTGCTCTTCTGTATACTGCAGCGTATCACTTTGAAACAGGTTGTTGTGTTCGTCAAACTCCTTGTTTATGGAGCCAATGTGGATTTTTAAGGGCATCACTTCCAGGTGCATATAATGGCACACCCCGGTAAAATGATCGATGCCCCGGATATTGCCATACTTACCCGATGATAGGCCAACCAGTGCAGCCTTTTTTTCATAGAAGCTTCCCGGGAAATCCAAGGCATCAATAAACACCTTCAACACACCGGGGAAACTGCCGTTGTATTCCGGGATAATAAAAATGAACTTATCAGTTTTTGAAACAATGTCCTGGATTGGCAAAAATTCAGCGCTTCGTTTCTTGTAGAGATCGGTTTGAATTAAATTGGGGGGCAAGTCCATCAACGACAAGATCCCGGCCTCCATTCCCTTTTCGGCAAGCCTTTTCTGGTAATATTGAGCTAGCTTAAACGTTGAGCTATTAGGGCGGTCAGTAGACGATATGATGGTAACCATGTAGTGAGCAGTGAATGGTGAATAGTGAGTGGGATTTAAGCACACTCATTTTTAAGCAAAGTAAACAATAATTGACGAATTATAACCTTGGCAAGTTGCTCAATCCTTGTTGATAGAAAGTAATTATAACCCATTCATTGCTCACAACTCTCCATTCACCACTCACCAACTTGTTTGTAAATACCCAAAACCTGTGGATTTCGGAATTATTAAAATACGTATCTTTATCCCGCACTAAAAACTTTAGGGAAGGATAAGTTTCTGTCCCTTTATTTCGTTGTTGCTAAAAACCCATTTATAAAAAATTTTAACATATAAAATGAGTAAAATTATTGCTTTAGCCAATCAAAAAGGCGGTGTTGGTAAAACCACATCATCCATAAACCTGGCTGCAAGTTTAGCCGTATTGGAGTTCAAAACATTATTGGTAGATGCCGATCCGCAAGCTAACTCAACCTCGGGTATAGGGTTTGACCCAAGGAATATAAAGAACAGTATTTATGAGTGTATCATAAACCAAATAGATCCGCGTGAAGCTATTCAAAAAACCGAGACGCCAAACCTCGACCTGCTGCCGGCTCACATCGACCTGGTGGGCGCGGAGATAGAGATGATCAACCTTACCGACCGCGAGTATAAAATGAAGGCGGTTTTAAATACTATTAAGGACGATTACGATTTTATTATCATCGATTGCTCGCCCTCATTAGGTTTGATTACCATCAATGCCTTGACTGCTGCCGATTCTGTTATCATCCCGGTACAATGCGAGTATTTTGCGTTGGAAGGTTTGGGCAAATTGTTAAATACCATCAAAATAGTTCAATCGAGATTAAACCCGACATTGGAGATAGAGGGAATTCTTTTAACCATGTATGATGTAAGGCTGCGTTTGTCAAACCAGGTTGTTGAGGAAGTAAGGAGCCACTTTGAGGACATGGTCTTCGATACCATTATACAGCGTAACACCCGGTTAAGCGAGGCACCAAGCTTTGGCATATCGGTAATTATGCATGATGCTACGAGCAAAGGAGCCATAAACTACCTGAACCTGGCCCGCGAAATTTTACGCAAAAACGGATTGGTTAAGGAAGAACCCACTGAAAAAACAGCAATAGTATAATTATAAAGATGAGTGCAGAAAAAAGAAACGCTTTAGGAAGAGGATTAAGTGCATTGCTGAATGACTCTGATAGTGTTAACCAGAATAATCACCACAATCAAAATAAAACAGAAGTTTCATCGAGTCCCGAAGTTAACAGCATGGGCTCGATCAATGAAATAAAGTTATCTGAAATTGAGGTTAACCCATTTCAGCCAAGAACAGATTTCGACCAGGAAGCACTGGCTGAATTAGCTGACTCCATCAAACTACAAGGCATTATTCAACCTATAACTGTTAGGCGTCTTAACGCCCACAGTTACCAGCTTATATCGGGCGAACGCCGTTTTCGTGCGTCAAAGCTTGCCGGTTTAACTCAAATTCCAGCTTATGTTCGCACTGCTAATGACCAGCAAATGCTGGAAATGGCACTTATTGAAAACCTGCAGCGTGAAAACCTGAACGCCATTGAAGTAGCGTTAAGCCTGCAGCGGATGATTGAGGAGTGTAACTTAAGACAAGATGAACTTGGCGATCGTGTAAGCAAAAACCGGTCGACCGTAGCCAACTACCTGCGTTTGCTGAAGTTGCCGCCTGCTATACAGGTATCTATCCGTGAATCCGAAATCACCATGGGTCATGCCAAGGCATTGATCACAATTGATGACCCTGCCAAACAAATATTTATCCATCAGCATATTATACAGCAAGGTTTATCCGTTCGTAAGACAGAAGAACTGGTTCGTGACATGCAAAGGGCCCCTGTAAAAAAGGAGGGCAAACAACCCGAGCCTATCTCGTTCCAGGTTCAAAAAATACAGGACGACCTGGCATCAAAATTCAGCACACGCGTAAAGCTGAAAATTGGCAGCCAGGGCAAAGGTACCATCGAAATTCCTTTTTTATCGGAAAACGATCTTACCCGTATCCTCGAAATTATGGAGTGGTAACTTACCCCTTATAACACAGGGCTTTTAAATAACAGATGTATAAATTTTTGATCGTAACCGGGCTGCTTGCCATTTTTGTTTTTACCGCCCGGGCACAAAATCCTGATACAACCTCGTCAAAGGTAAAAAGTAAAGCAGCGGATACTTTAAAAGCTACCCACCAGGATACTGATGTTGTACGTTCAAATATTCCTAAAGTAAAAAAGCCAAAGGTTTACCATATTGATACCACGCATAGCGCGCACCTCGCGGTTATGCACTCATTAATGATACCCGGCTGGGGACAGGTTTATAACCACAGGATTTGGAAGGTGCCAATTGTTTATGGCACATTGGGATTGATTGGATGGGCCTATGTATTTAACGCCCAATATTATAAGGAGTTTTTACAACTGTCTATCTACCGAAACCATTTGATAACGCCAGGCAAAAAGGATCCCTATTATACTGAATACAACTTGTATTCCAGTGTGCCCGATCAATCTATTTATGATGCAAAGGATGGCTATCGCAGGAACCGCGACCTATCTATATTAGGTTTTATAGCCTTTTGGGGAGTGCAAACTATCGATGCTTATATCGATGCTAAATTCATTCATAGCTATACGCTGGATAATAACTTCTCCATGCATGTTACCCCTACCATGATCGGGCAACCTGTATTCGGACAAAGCTTTGCCGCTGCGTCATATATCCCCGGATTAAAAATTACTTTAACGCTTTGATAATTTTTTGATAAAAACCCTGTTTAAACTAAAGTTTTAGTTAAAACAAGTTGCTTTATCAATGATTCCATCTAAATCCTTTAAACAAACCATTTTTATTATCCTGTTGCTAATTTCGGCTTTAACTGCAACAGCGCAATCGGCAGATACAACATTATCAAATCCAAAAGACAAATTTGATAAAAGCCTAAGCGACACTGACGTATTCAAGAGCAATCGCGTTCACAAAACAAAGAAGCCTAAGATCTACCACAACGACACCTTGCATAGTCCGCAAAAAGCGGTGATCCGGTCGTTAATTATTCCCGGCTGGGGGCAGGTTTACAACAAGAAGATCTGGAAAGCCCCCATTATTTATGGAGGATTGGGCATGTTAAGCTGGGCTGTTGTATTTAATATTAAAAGCTACAGGGAATTTCTGCAATTATCGCTCTATCGTTACCGGCAGAAAATACCGAAAAAAACCGACCCTTACTATGCCGAGTACCAGCTGTACAGCACACCACCAAACTACCAGCCCGACCAGGCAATTTACGATGCCAAGGACATAGCGCGTCGTGATCGTGACCTTTCTTATTTAGGCCTAATAGCTTTATGGGGTATAAACGCGGTTGATGCCTATATTGATTCCAAGTTTATTCATAGCTATAACCTCGATAACAATTTTTCATTCCATGTAAGTCCGACTTTGCTAAATCAGTCTTTATACGCTCAAATTTTTTCAAGTCGGTATATTCCGGGGATAAAAATTAACTTTACGCTTTAATAATTGTTTAGGTGTAACCAGGATTGAACACCACAAAGCTTAGCATTATAATAAACCAATGAAGATCGCATTATTAGGGTACGGCAAAATGGGCAAGATAATTGAAAAAATTGCCACTGACCGCAAACACGAAATCGTACTAAAAATTGACCAGGATAACCTTGACGACCTAACTGCAGAAAACCTGGAAATGGCTGATGTTGCCATTGAATTCAGTACCCCGCACACTGTTTTAAGCAATATTGAGCATTGTCTTAATGCCGGTGTTCCAATTGTTGTGGGCACCACGGGCTGGTATAACAGCTTGCCGGAGCTAAAGGAGAAATACGAACGCAGCAGCACAGCCATGATGTATGCATCAAACTTTAGTGTAGGCGTAAACATATTTTTCCATGTAAATAAGGTGTTGGCCAAACTGATGAACAACTATCCCTATTACGAGGTACAGGTAGAAGAAATCCATCACACCCAAAAGCTGGATTCGCCAAGCGGCACCGCTATAACTATTGCAGAAGGGATAATTGATAACCTCGACTCAAAAAAGGAATGGGTAAAGGCGCTTAATGTTGATGGTGAGGAAAACGAGATCAACGTAAAAAATGATCAATTGCTGATAGAGTCGTTCCGGATTGACAGTGTGCCCGGCACACATACCGTGATCTACGATTCTGAAGTTGATTCGATAGAATTTAAGCATACCGCCCATAACCGCAATGGCTTTGCATTAGGCGCCGTACTTGCCGCCGAATGGATCCAGGGTAAGAAAGGATTTTATTCGGTTGAGGATATGTTTGACTTTAAATAAGATGTGAGATTTGAGAGACAAAGAAAGAGTTTAAGTAGAATATTGAAGCCTGGGACAAGTTTTTCATCTTGATTCTTGTTTCTTGACCTCTTGACTCTTGTTTCTAATAATAAATTCCCAATATTGTAACATGAACTGGAAATTCTGGAGTAAAAAGAAAAATACCCCTAAAAAAAAGAAAAGCGCTGTGCGTGAATGGACCGACGCCATTGTTTTTGCCGTTATTGCGGCAACCTTAATCCGTACCTTTTTTATCGAGGCTTATGTGATCCCTACCCCATCAATGGAAAGATCGCTGCTGGTTGGCGACTTTTTGTTCGTGAGCAAGGTGAATTACGGCGCCCGAACACCTATAACACCTATAGCGTTCCCTTTCGCCCATCATACCATGCCGCTTATCAACACCAAAGCTTACTGGGATGGAATTCAGCTTCCTTATTACCGTTTACCCGGGTTAAGTGATGTAAAACGCAGCGATGTTGTGGTATTTAATTACCCGATGGATGCTGATTCGCCCTTTTACCGGCCGGTTGATAAGCGCGAGAACTTTATAAAGCGCTGCCAGGGCATTCCCGGTGATACGCTGAGTGTTGTTGATGGCCAGGTATTTATTGGCAGCAAAAAGGCGGTTAATCCGCTGGAAGGGCAGATAGATTATGATTATACCACCAACGGCACCGATATAAATCCGCAGGTTTGGGACGATCTTCATGCCACCAACTACGAAAACACTAACCCACCACGCTGGACAATGACCACCGGCTCGGCACAAACGTTAAAAGGTTATTCGAACATTAAATCGCTTGCACCTCATATTGCGCCGAAAGGTACAACCGACCCGCAAAGCCCGGTTTATCCAACAAACCAGGGGCACCCTGTTGGTCCGCCGAACCTGATGCTAAACGGCAAACAGCCCGATTACAAATGGAACGTTGATAATTACGGCCCGATTATCATCCCCAAAAAGGGATGGACAGTGAAGCTGGATAGCATGACTTACCCATTATATGAGCGCTGCATCAGTGTTTACGAAAAGAACAAACTGGAAGTAAAAGGCAGCGATATTTATATCAATGGTAAAAAAACCGACAGTTATACCTTTAAAATGAATTATTACTGGATGATGGGCGATAACCGCCATGATTCAGACGATTCACGCTTCTGGGGATTTGTACCTGAGGACCACATCGTAGGAAAGGCTCTCTTTATCTGGATGAGCTGGGACGATAATGCATCGTTCTTCAGCAAGATCAGGTGGAGCAGGTTGTTTAGGGGAATTCATTAATTCTATTAGGGGATTATATTATAAAATAGGGGTTGCGTAATAGCTGCCCCTTTTTTGTTAATCAATAAACTATTTTATGGAGTTTAAATATTTCAAAGGCCCAACAGGGGACATGGACAGTTTTATTGAGCAAAAAACGGTCTGTTCGATTTGCGGAAATGAAAATGATTGCTTTGAGTTGGAATTTTCTATTACACAAGAATTTAATGATGACGACAAAGAAGGCAAGGCCGGTTGCATTGACTGTTTAAAAAAGGGATTGTTTGAGTTTTGGCACGACACGGAATTTGGCGTACTTGACGAAAATGGCCTTACCAAAGTTTATAATCATAACGTTGCCGATCCTTCGTTGATAGCCGAGCAGGTTCTGGAAGAGATGCGAAGAACTCCCCGTATCGAGATGTGGCAGCAGGAACGATGGTTAACGCATTGTAGCGACTTTATGATCTATATGGGAATCTGGACTCCAAAAGACTTTTATACCAACAGTAAAGACGGAAACGGACGTCAGCTATTTATGGACATGACCGATGTTAATGAAAATCACTTATGGGATGATAGCTTGGGCGAGGGAGAAACCGAACTCGAAGAATGGTACCCAATGTATTACGTATTCGAATGCAGCCATTGCGGAAAGCTCCGGGGCAACTGGGATTGCGATTAGATTTACGTCAGTGGTGCGATCTTAAATTTTTCCGCTAACCCATTCAAATCATTAACAACGGCATCTACTAAGGGGATGCCGTTTGCTTTTCTATCCGTTTCCGCTTGCAGTTCCGGCTCACCGGGGATGATCACCTTTTGATCGGGATCAATTGTTTGTGCCGATTTGAAGCGGCGGATCCAGTTGTCCATGTGCGTTTTAAACTCATCAACCGGGCGGAAGCCGTCGACCCGCATCGCCCCAACAAAATGACCTATTCCAAGCCCAACAGGATCAGATTGCGGATCTAAAAACGCCACAAATGGCGGCACCCACGGACCGTAGTTTGCACCAGATAATACAGCGGATAAAATATCGACAGTGGCACTTAACCCAAATCCCTTGTGGCTGCCATGCTCCTTATCGCTGCCCAATGGCAATAATGAGCCCCCTGATTTTAAGGCGTGAGGATCGGTAGTGTAATTTCCCTGCGCATCCTGGATCCATCCCTCGGGTACCGGCTTTCCCGCACGCTGCGCTATTTCAAGCTTGCCGTTCGCTGCTGCTGAAGTAGCCATATCAACCACAATCGGGGGATAGTTGCCTGCGGGGAATGCGTAACACATCGGGTTGGTACCCAATAAACGTTCATTGGAATATGTAGGCGCAACCAGCGGACTTGCATTTGTCATTGCATAGCCGATCATATTTTTTTCTACGGCCATCAATGCGTGGTAACCCGCAATGCCAAAATGGTTGGAGTTACGTACCGATACCCAGCCGGAGCCGTATAATTCGGCCTTTTTTATAGCCAGTTGCATCGCAAACGGGGCCACCACCAAACCAAGGCCCGCATCACCGTCAACGGTGGCCGTAGTGGGGGTTTCATGAACGATGGTGATATTGGGATTAGCATTGATTCTCTTGCTCTCCCACAGGCGCACGTAGCCAATTAAACGGGCAACGCCGTGCGAGTCTATTCCGCGCAGATCAGCCTGCAACAGTACATCCGCGGCAAGCTCTGCATGTTCTGGACTACAGCCCATGGCGAGAAAAATGTTCTGGGTGAAATCCCGAAGGGTTGATTGGGAAATAAGCATGGACAAATATAGCGGGTTTGCGTGCAGGCAGACTTGCGAAGTTTATAAAACTTCGCAAGTCTTTGGGGAAGTTATTATTTATCCAGTCGCCTCAAAATCTCCAATCCCGCATCCCACTGTCCAAATCCGGATGATACATTGATATGCCCGGCATCTCCAATATTGATTAATTCGCTGCCCCAGCCGTCGGCAAATTGGCTGGCGCGATCGAACGTTACGTAAAAATCGTTGGTGCTGGCTACTACTATTGTTTTAAATGGCAGGTTAAAAAGCGGCACAGGCTTAAAACCTGTTGTGCCAGGCGGGTAGGTGTCGGCTTCAGTATCGCTCGGGCCCACTAACAGCGCACCCTTAATATTAACATTGTATTTCAATGCCCAATAGGCAATGGTTGTACAAGCAAGGCTATGCCCAACAAGGATCACATTTGCAGGATCGTGCTTGCTTACTTCGTTGTTGATCTTTTCAATCCAATCCGAGCACATGGGTGTATCCCATTCCTCCTGCTCAACACGCGTAAAATCAAACCTGTTTTGCCAGATGGATTGCCAATGCAGCGGGCCGGAATTACCAAGGCCGGGGATGATGAGAATGGTGGATTGGAATTTCATGAGTAAGATAAATGTTTATATATTTTGTCATTGCGAGCGATAGCGTGGCAACCTCGTCGCTGATACGCGACCATTCAAACTCTACACCTTTCTTCCCTCTCTGTAAAGTTCGCGATTGCTTCGTTCCTACCCATGACATGTTTTGTTACCTATTTCTCCGTCAGCACAGTAAACTTAAAATCCAAAGGCTCAAAATGACGGATGAGTTCATCAATAAATTCCTGCCCCCATTTTACGTAGAACAGGCCGAAGTTTTCGCTACGTTCCTGCAGGCTATCCTTAGGGAAAATATCGCTTTTAATATGTTCCACCTGTTCCAACCTGGTTTGGTAATTCCGCTTTTCAGCTTTTATTAATTTTTTCTCCAGGTTATCTATAGCATGCTTTAACCGGGCCTGGACGGCTTCGGCAGATGGGGCGAGTGTATTATCGATTTTATAGGCGCGCAGCTTTATTTTTTCAAAAACACTGGTTAATTCACGCCACTCCTCTGTGAGGGTTAAATTATGCTTGCTGTGCTTGGTGATCCAGTCGTTTTTAATTGCATCTGCAGTTTTGAACAGATCAACCGGGCATAGGTCCATTTTGGCAATTTTGGATGCAGTTTCCTTGCCTATAACGAGGCCGGAATTACGCAATATCAGGATCGGGAAATCAACCTTATAATGTTCAAAATTCGATTTTAGCTCCAGCCAGTAAACCACTTCAGCGCCGCCGCCTATGTAGGCAATGTTTGGTAGTATACATTCCTGGTATAGCGGGCGCATCACCACATTCGGACTAAACCGCTCAGGATATTTGCTTATCTCAGCCTTTAGTTCAGCTTCGGTAAACTGAATTTCGCTGTTTAACACTTTATAAACTTCGTGCTCAAAAACAATCCGTTCACGCAGGCCATCCAGCAAATAAAAGAAATTTATCTCGCGGGGATTAACCTGGATGTGAACTCCGATATCATGTAATTGCTTATTGGTAGCCTCAATATTTTTAAAGCTGTTTTGTTCAATGATATCCTGCTCAATTATCGGCGCAAATGATTGCTTGAAGCGATGATCATCTGCATCAATAATTACCAAACCATATTGACTAAACAATGCGTTTACCAAATACCGGGTAGCATCGGCCAGCTTATCAAATTTGGAGTAGGCAGTTTCAACTATTTCGGCCAGCTCATGGGCATGGCGTTCAATACCTAAAGCACCTTTATATTGATTAAGCGCCTGGCGCATGGTATCCGGGTTGATGCGGCCTGTAGCTCCTGAAGCCTCGTACCACCAATGTACTTTTTTACCGCCAATATTGGTATAGTTGATCTCCGCGAAATCATGATCTTCGGATGCCATCCAGTAAACCGGCACGAAATCCTTATCCGGGAATTCCTGTTTCAGCTGGCGCGCCAGCTTAATAGCGGTAACGATCTTAAAAAGGAAATACAACGGACCGGCAAAAATGTTAAGCTGATGACCTGTGGTAACAGTATAAGAATTGTTGTTTTGTAAGAGAGAAAGGTTATTTTGAACAGACTCGAGCGGTTCAAGGTGACTGTATTGCTCAGTTAGTATTTCAAACAGGATCTTCCGATCAGCAATTACCTTTTTGGTTTTCAAAAACTCAGCAAATCCCTTTAGATCCGGGCGCGAGCCATAAAACGGACGGAGCGCCGGGGCGTCTTCCAGGTAATCAATAACAGTTGGGGAAAAGGATCCCGTGTCTTTATAGTTTATACAGGCTGAGTCCATCATTTGATTTCGGATGCCGGATGTTCTGCTTCGGATTTAGGAGAATCCGGCGGAACATTGCTGCCATCCATTGTTAAAGATGTCGAATTTATACTTTAAAATTATAAAATAAACATCCTGTAAATCAAAAGGGCTTTATTTTACAATATGTCCATAAAGATCAAAGTCTTCAGCAGTATCGATCTTTACATTTACAAAGCTGCCGATGGTCGCATAATCAATGCTGGCATCAATTAAAACTTCGTTATCCACTTCGGGCGAATCGTACTCGGTACGACCAACAAAATAGCCGCCATCCTTTTTATCTACCAAAACTTTGTAAGTATTGCCGATCTTTTCCTGGTTTTTATCAAAAGAAATACCCTGCTGAATTTCCATGATAGCATCCGCACGTTGTTGTTTTACTTCTTCAGGCACATCATCAACCAATGAATGGGCATGTGTTTTTTCCTCGTGCGAGTAAGTAAAGCAACCCAGGCGATCGAATTTGGTATCCTCAACCCATTGCTGCATTTCATCAAAATCGCGCTCGGTTTCACCCGGATAGCCGGTTATTAGCGTGGTACGCATGGCAATGCCCGGAACCTTATCACGGATTTGGTTTACCACGTCAATAGTTTTTTGTTTAGTGATGCCACGGCGCATTGATTTCAGCATATCGTCGCTGATGTGTTGCAAAGGCATATCCATATATTTACAGATATTGTCGCGCTCGTTCATCACATCCAGGATCTCCATCGGGAAACCGGATGGATAAGCATATTGCAGCCTGATCCACTCAATGCCGTTAACATCAGATAAACGGCGAAGCAGTTCATCTAAATTGCGTTTGCCGTACAGGTCTAATCCGTAATAGGTCAGATCCTGGGCGATAAGGATCAATTCTTTAGTACCGTTTTTGGCTAAAGCCTGCGCATCTTTAACCAACTGGTCGATTGGTGAGCTCAGGTGCTTGCCGCGCATCAGCGGGATGGCGCAAAATGAGCATGGACGGTTACAACCTTCGGCTATTTTAAAATAAGCAAAATGTTTTGGTGTGGTTAACAATCGTTCACCTATCAGCTCGTGTTTGTAATTAGCGCCTACGGAGCTTAGCAGGTTTTGCAGGTCGTTGGTGCCGAACCAGGAATCGACATTGGTGATTTCGGCTTCCAGTTCGGGCTTATAGCGTTCAGACAGGCAGCCGGTAACAATTACCTTTCCGACTTTACCCTGTTCCTTCAACTCACTGTACTGCAGAATGGTATCGATAGATTCCTGCTTGGCGTTATCAATAAAACCGCAGGTATTAATTACAATGATATCATCGCTGTTTACCTTTTCGGCTTCATGAATTACATCAAAATGGTTGCCTTTCAGCTGTCCCATCAGGATCTCGGAATCGTAAATGTTTTTTGAACAGCCTAAGGTAACTACGTTTACACGTGGTTTACTTATTTTTTCCGGCCGATAAATTTCTTTTGTTTTCATTATGTTTTGATTACACCGATGCGGAGTACGATTACACCGATGAATTAACTTGAGTGATTACATTGCCGAGCAAATCGGTGTAATCATTTTCTAAAATCAGTGAAATCAATTTTTAAAAAGTGAATCCACAAACGCCTGCCTGTCAAACAACTGCAGATCATTCATGCTTTCACCAACTCCTATATATTTTACGGGGATCTTAAACTGATCCGAAATTCCTATTACCACGCCACCTTTGGCAGTACCATCAAGCTTGGTTAAAGCAAGGGCATTCACATCTGTTGCTTCAGTAAACTGCTTGCATTGCTCAATAGCGTTTTGCCCGGTTGAGGCATCCAGCACCAGCAGGATCTCATGTGGTGCGCCGGGAACTACCTTTTGCATTACATTTTTAATCTTGGTAAGCTCATTCATCAAACCAACCTTATTATGTAAACGACCGGCAGTATCAATAATTGCCACGTCGTCGCCATTGGCAACAGCAGAGCGTAAGGTATCATAAGCAACTGAGGCAGGATCAGAACCCATTGCCTGGGCCACAACCTTCACCCCCACACGTTCACCCCAAAGCTGGAGCTGTGCTACGGCAGCAGCGCGGAAAGTATCGGCAGCGCCTAATACTACCTGGTTGCCGGCCTGTTTCAGTTTATGGGCAAGCTTTCCAATAGTGGTAGTTTTACCTACGCCATTAACGCCAACCACCATTATGACATAAGGTTTATGGTTGCCGTATTCAAAGCTGGTAAAGTCGTTACTGTTATTTTCGGCGAGGAGCTGCTGAATTTCGTCCTTTAGCAGGTTATTCAATTCAGATGTGCCTATATATTTATCGCGGGCAACGCGGGCCTGGATGCGGTCGATGATCTTCAGCGTGGTTTTAACACCAACGTCTGAGGTTACCAGCACTTCCTCCAGATCGTCGAGCACATCATCATCAACAGACGATTTACCGGCAACGACCTTGGTTATCTTTGAAAAAAAGTTATCCTTGGTTTTTTCCAATCCGGTGTCCAGCGCTTCCTGTTCCTGTGGAGTGCTTTCCTTTTTTTTGAAAAAATCGAATAATCCCATGTGTTTTAATGTGCAAATGTGCGGATATGCAAATGTGCGGATTTATTATCTGCTGATTGTAAGTGGATAGACATATCTCAACTTAAATCCATTTGCTTCTCAAAATCGCCTCAACAAAAAAAGCCTTCTCGTAATACAAGATGGCTTTTATATTTTGATCAAAAATTATTATTATAACTTTCCGGCTATCGCGTCTTTAACGAAATCGTTAGCTACAATTTGTGTTTTGAATGAGTAAGCACCTGTACGAGGTGATTTAGCCATTGTGATAACTTTTGAATATTCTTTGCCTTTACCTGCTACCTTTAGCGTTGCAACTACTTTCTTTGCCATGTCTTTTTAATTATGGTTATTATTTAACTAATAACGATTACTTAATTTCCTTATGAACAGTTACTTTTCTTAAAACCGGGTTGAATTTCTTCATTTCCAGTCTTTCTGTTGTATTTTTCTTGTTCTTGGTGGTAATATAACGAGACATACCAGGCATGCCGCTTGTTTTATGCTCGGTGCATTCTAAAATTACCTGAACTCTATTGCCTTTCTTAGCCATTTTCTTTATTTATTGAGTTAGCAAATTAGTGAATTAGTGATTTGAGTTAATCAACCATTCAATCTAATCAACTACTATATGTACCCTTTTTTTACAAATTTATTGATACAAGCAGTTATACCATTTTTGCTTATGGTTTTAACAGCTGAAGTAGATACCTTTAAGGTAATCCATTTATCCTCTTCAGGAATATAAAACTTCTTAAGTTTTAAGTTTGGATGAAATCTGCGTTTGGTTTTAACGTTTGAGTTAGAAACGTTATTTCCTACTAAAGATCCTTTTCCTGTTAGATCACAAATTCTTGACATGACAAATCTTTTTAATTCTCCCTTTTTGTAAAGAGTTTGCAAATATCAGGATTTTATGTGAAATAGGCAATACTGTTTTAAATTATTTTTTCAAATTATTTCAGGGCGATAGTTTTGAACATAATTGAGGTTAATAGCATCCGGTTATTCAATTAATAATAGGTGCTTTTCCGTTCCGGATCTGTCCCATTTCGTTATAAACATTTTTTGAGGCCTAAGAGCCAGATCAGGACTTCTTAAATTATTTTAAAAAGTTTCGATTTATTATTCGCTTAATACAAAAATTACTAATTTACGCCCACCAATTTAGTAGTCTATGAAAACCACGTTGAAGATCGCATCTTTTGAAGAATACCAGCAAGTTTATAAACAAAGCGTTGAACAACCCGAGCAATTTTGGGAAAGCATCGCCGAAAATTTTCTGTGGCGTAAAAAGTGGGATAAAGTACTTGATTGGAATTTTAAAGATCCATCCGTTAAATGGTTCCAGGGTGCGAAACTTAATATCACCGAAAATTGTCTCGACCGTCACCTGGAAGCGCTTGGCGATAAACCCGCCATTTTATGGGAACCCAACGATCCGCAGGAGCATCACAGGGTATTAACCTACCAGCAGCTTTACGATAAAGTGTGCCAGTTTGCCAACGTGTTGAAAAACAACGGAGCAAAAAAAGGCGACCGGATTTGTATCTACATGCCCATGGTGCCTGAGCTTGCTATAGCAGTGTTGGCCTGTGCACGGATCGGCGCCATCCACTCTGTAGTGTTCGGCGGCTTTTCGGCGCAATCCATTGCCGACAGAATTAATGATGCTTCCTGTAAGTTGGTTATTACGGCTGATGGTGGCTTCAGGGGCAATAAGGCAATCCCATTAAAAAACATCATTGACGATGCATTGGTACAGTGCCCAACTATTGAGCGGGTGATCGTGCTTACACGCAGCCGTACACCGGTTTCAATGATCAAGGGCCGTGATGTTTGGTGGGAAGATGAGATCCAAAAAATAGAAACCCAGGGAAATTTAGAATGCCCGCCCGAAGTTATGGATGCCGAGGACATGCTATTTATCCTATACACATCTGGTTCAACCGGCAAGCCAAAGGGCGTAGTACATACCTGCGGGGGATATATGGTTTATACCGGCTATACATTTGCCAATGCGTTCCAATACGAGCCCGGCGAGGTTTATTTTTGCACGGCCGATATCGGCTGGATAACCGGCCACTCGTATATTGCTTACGGGCCATTAAGCCAGGGCGCAACCACGGTAATGTTCGAGGGGATCCCTTCATGGCCAACTCCCGGTCGTTTTTGGGATATCGTTGAAAAATACGAAGTTAATATACTTTATACCGCGCCCACTGCTATCCGTTCACTAATGAGCTTTGGCGATGATGTGTTAAAAGGAAAGAATTTCAGCTCATTAAAAAAGCTGGGGTCTGTTGGTGAACCCATCAATGAGGAGGCATGGCATTGGTTTGATGAAAAAATAGGTTTGGGCAAGTGCCCTATTGTTGATACCTGGTGGCAAACAGAAACCGGTGGATTTATGATCTCGCCGATAGCGGGCGTCACTCCAACAAAACCCGGGTATGCTACCTTACCCCTGCCCGGTGTACAACCTGTGCTGGTTGATGAAAACGGGAATATAATTGAAGGCAATGGAGTAAGCGGTAACTTGTGTATCCGCTTTCCGTGGCCGGGCATGTTGCGCACGACGTATGGCGATCACGAACGCTGCCGTACAACCTATTTTGCAACTTACGAAAATTTATACTTTACCGGAGATGGCTGCCTGCGCGATCAGGATGGCTACTACCGCATAACAGGGCGCGTTGATGACGTGCTGAACGTATCCGGGCACCGAATTGGCACTGCCGAAGTGGAGAACGCCATTAATATGCACAGCAGCGTGGTTGAATCGGCAGTAGTGGGTTACCCGCATGATATTAAAGGCCAGGGAGTATATGCTTTTGTGGTTTGCCCTAACAAGCATGGCGACGATGACCTTGCACGTCAGGACATCCTGATGACGGTGACCCGCATTATTGGCGCCATCGCTAAACCGGATAAGATCCAGTTTGTAAACGGATTGCCCAAAACGCGCTCGGGAAAGATCATGCGCCGGATCTTAAGAAAGATTGCCGAAGGCGATACCAGTAATCTGGGCGATACTTCTACTTTGCTTGATCCGGGCGTTGTGGATGAGATAAAAGCAGGAGCGTTGTAGGGGAAGTTCATAGTTGATGGTTCATAGTTCATAGTTCATGGCCGAAGTTTTTATTTTTAAAAACCGAAATGATGACATCGGTGTTATTTAATAACATCTAAAAAAAACATCATGGACAAATTAGAATTAAAAGGCGGCTGGAACGAGTTGAAAGGGAAAATAAAACAGGCATACGGCGATTTAACCGACGATGACCTGATCCACGAAGAAGGCAAGGACGATGAAACACTCGGCAAGCTTCAGCAAAAAACGGGTAAAAGCCGGGACGAGCTGGTAAAGTGGCTCAACAGTTTATAAGAGTATTATCACAGAAAGGGACGCGAAAGCTTCCCTTTTTTATTTACTGTGTAACTATACTGAAATGCGTTCGTCTATTGGTAATAATCAACCTTTAGCTTATGCCAACGTCACCATCAGCGCTAATTCCTGAACAAACCAAAAAGATCTATTATATCGACCACTTAAAGGTGGTGCTAACCGTGTTGGTGATCCTGCATCATTCATTTATTACGTTCGGCGCGCCGGGTGGCTGGTATTACACCCAAAAGACCACCCAAATGGGCGCGCTTATCCCCATGACGATGTTCGTGGCCGTGAACCAGGCATTTTTTATGGGATTTTTCTTTTTCCTGTCGGCGTACTTTGTAGGGCCGTCGTTTAATAAAAAGGGAGGGAAAAAGTTTGTGAGCGACCGCCTGGTGAGATTAGGACTACCGCTAATGTTTTACTCCTTTATCTTATCCCCCTTTTTAAGTTATCTGGTTTATTATTTTGCGGAAGGCAATCATATCACCTACTTTCAATACCTCGGAGGCTTTCATCATTGGATAGATTTCGGCGTGCTTTGGTTTGTTGCGGCGCTTTTGTTATTTACTTTGACCTATGCGTTATGTCGGCTCGTAATAAAAAACGGACCATCTGAAAATATGACTGCTCCATCTACAGGCAACATCATTTTAACGGCGGTAGTTATCGGTGTAGTAAGCTTTTTTGTCCGCACTGTTTTTCCTACCGGCTGGGTGTTGAAACCTTTTGGTTTCCAACTGGCACATTTTTCGCAATACATTGCACTTTTTATATTTGGGTTGATCGCTTACAGAAACAACTGGCTGAATACTTTATCATTCAAGGCTGGCAAGCAAATGTTGGTCCTGGTAATAGTATTGATCATGTTCTTCCCGGCTTTCTACGTAATCAAACTAAAACTCGATATGCCGCTCGACTGGTTTTCCGGCGGATGGCACTGGCAGTCGTTGTTATATGCCGTTTGGGAACAGGTGCTGGGATTTTCAATCATAACTACGCTATTGAGTTACGGAAAGGCGTTATGGAATAAATCGTCGGTAATATTGGGTAAATTATCGCGATATACGTTTGCGGTTTATATTTTTCATCCGCTGTTGATCATTTCCTTATCACTTATAGTCATGGATTGGGCAGTTGATCCCGCGTTAAAACTGTTGGTGGTTGGGCCGCTGGCGGTGGTTGGGAGTTTTTTATTGGCTTCGGTAATTGTGTTATTACCGGGGGTGAAAAAGGTGATTTGATATGTACAAAGACGCGATGCATCGCGTCTTTGTACATTGTGAAAGTTCCATAATTATCACTTGTCAAGCGGGAGACGCAATGCATTGCGTCTCTACGAAAGAACACGTGGCATTAGCATATTTCGTCCTATGTGATAAGCTAAATATGACTAATTTTGTGCCAAATGACAAAAAGCAAACCGACCATACTTGTTGTAAACGACGACGGCATAACCGCCCCCGGAATAAAGGCTTTAATGGATACCATGGCCGAAATTGGCAGGGTTGTGGTAGTAGCGCCGGATAGCCCGCAATCGGGAATGGGACATGCCATCACTATCGGCAAACCGTTACGATTGGATCCGGTAGATATTTATGAAGGCATTGAGATGTACCGCTGCTCGGGCACCCCGGTTGATTGTGTGAAGCTTGCCGTAACCAAGATCTTTAAAGGCAAAAAGCCGGACCTTTGTGTTTCAGGGATCAACCACGGTTTGAATAACTCAATCAACATATTATATTCCGGCACCATGTCGGCAGCGGTTGAGGGAGCTATTGAAAGTATCCCATCTATAGGTTTTTCATTAGATGATTATACGCTGCAGGCTGATTTTTCGCATTGCGTAAAATTTGTGAAGGAAATTGCGCTGCAGGTTTTGGAAAATGGATTACCAACAGCAACCTTATTAAATGTGAACTTCCCTGCTGGCGGAAATATCAAAGGGATAAAGATCTGCCGCCAGGCAAATGCCAAATGGGCTGAAGAATTTGACGAGCGCATTGATCCGCATAACCGTCCTTATTATTGGTTAACGGGCGTGTTTCAGAATAATGATCATGGTGAAGATACAGATGTATGGGCGCTGGAGCATAATTATGCATCCGTGGTTCCCGTGCAGTTTGATATGACCGCACACCACGCCATCCCGGTTTTAAACAGCTGGACATTTAATGTATAGACCATGCTAAACAAAAATAGTCTCCTTACCGGCACCCTGCTCGCTTTGATCTTTCCTGCCATCGCCTGGATAACGGCACATTATTTAAAGAACAATATCGATTTGATCAATCGTCCGGCATTGCCTTACTGGATAGCTATTGGCTTAAATTTGATCATGCTGCGATTTGCATTCAAAAAAGACCTCGATAAAACCAGTAATGGCATAATGCTCACTACCTTTGCGGCGATGATTGCCATTTTTATGTTTAAAGCCTACCTGCGATGAAATATTACCTGGTTGCCGGCGAGGCTTCGGGCGATCTGCACGGTGCCAACTTAATGAAGGCGCTGAAGGAAAAGGATCCGCAGGCTGAATTCCGTTTTTTTGGCGGCGACCTGATGCTGGCCGAGGGTGGCACTTTGGTAAAACATTACGCTGATATGGCGTTTATGGGGTTTATCGAGGTAGTAATGAA
Source organism: Bacteroidota bacterium (assembly GCA_030775685.1). Classification (GTDB taxonomy): domain Bacteria; phylum Bacteroidota; class Bacteroidia; order Sphingobacteriales; family Sphingobacteriaceae; genus Mucilaginibacter. The sequence continues at coordinate 28,408 of JALYIP010000075.1, read as the reverse complement.
CCTGAATGCTATTTTAAAAAACCTGAAGTTTTGCAAGGATGATATTGCCGCCTGGCAGCCGGATGTTTTGGTATTAATAGATTTCCCCGGTTTTAATTTAAAGATAGCTGAGTTTGCCAAGGCCAACAACATTTTGGTTTGCTATTATATCTCCCCCAAAGTTTGGGCCTGGAACCAAAAGCGTGTGCTTAAAATTAAACGGATTGTAGACCACCTGTTTTGCATCCTGCCCTTTGAGGTTGATTTTTATAAGGAATGGGGTATGGAGGTTGACTATGTAGGCAATCCGCTGCTTGACGCAGTTGCTGCTTTTAGTCCCGATGAAAACTTCATTGCTGACAATAACCTATCTGCAAAAAAAATAATTGCCCTGTTGCCGGGTAGTCGCAAACAGGAGATCAGCCGTTTGCTGCCCGCAATGCTTAGTGTTACCGATAAATTTCCCGATCACCAATTTGTTATCGCGGGTGCGCCATCATTTAATGCAGATTATTACCAGCAATTCATCGATGGAAAAAATGTCCCGGTTATTTTTAGTTCAACGTACGATTTGTTAAGTAATGCCGAAGCAGCGTTAGTAGCGTCAGGGACAGCGACGCTGGAAACTGCTTTATTTAACGTGCCGCAAGTAGTGGTTTATATGGGGCATCCCATATCCATTGGCATAGCGCGAATGGTGGTTAAAATTAGATTTATTTCGCTGGTAAATCTTATTATGGATAAAATGGTGGTAAAGGAATTGATCCAGCAGGATTGCAACCCCGAAAGCATCACTGCCGAATTGGATAAAATTGTCGACAATAAAAACTACCGCAACCGTATGCTGGGCGATTATGATGAGCTTGATGTAAAAATGGGCAAACCCGGCGCATCAGCTAAGACAGCAGAGCTTATTATGAAATACACCACAAAAAAATAGAGCCCTGCATATTTGCAAAGCTCTATCGTTTTCATAGGTGATGTTGTTGAACTGTTTTTCGGTAGATAGATATATGATGGTCAGGCCACTGACAAGGTAGATTGTACCATAGCCTGTTTCTTGCTTGCTAAAAATGGATTTCTCGCCATAAAAGCTTTTAAATCACTTGCCAGTATATTCATTAATTCGTTATCAAACTTGGCAACTAATTTACTTGGCGCCGGTTTTTTGTAAGTTTTCATAGGTTGAGCGTTTCTTTAGTTAATAGTTTTATTTAGTTTTTTTATCAGTTTCCTCTTCTTCAGTCAGGTTATCCCTCCTGCGCTTGGCTTCTTTATATTGCCTTAACAGTTGTTCCTTATCCCGCTCGTCCGATGTGTTTGCGGGCTCGACAGGATTTTCCCATTCCTTCTCTTCGCCTTCGCGTTTTTTGCTATCAAGTGCCATCCTGTATTGCATTTGATATATATTGTTCTAAATTAATGCCAAAGTATCCTTAGCGATAAAAACGAGCAGCTATTGATTTGAAATTCACAAGACAATAGCATGACAGTCAGCTATAAAAACGTTTTTTGCCAAAATATCAGGAACAACAAACTGTTTTGTTGACTGTACAAAATAATAGTCCACTTTTTTAAACAGTAGTCAAAAAACTATACGCTTGCGGGATTGGTGGCGGCTTGTTTTGGAGGATGATTAAGAAAATGGATAAGCAGCGTTACTACAGAAATTGCCATCCCGGTTATACATACGCCGTTCCATTGATAGCTTTTCCAAAGCTGGGTGGCGATAAATGTTCCGAGTGAGCCTCCTAAAAAGTAAGTAACCATGTAAATGGTATTAATCCTGTTGCGTGCTTCGGGTTTCAAAGCAAATATTATCGACTGGTTTGAAATATGTGTTGCCTGCACGCCCATGTCCAACACAATTACACCAATAATAAGGCCGGCTATGCTGTGCGCCGAAAAAATGAAGATGATAAAGGAGATCAAGATCAGCAGTAAAGTGAACCCGGATAGTTTATAGGCATCCATTTTATCACTAAGTCGCCCCATTAAACCCGCAGCAATTGCACCAAAGGCCCCAACAAGGCCAAACTCTCCTGCTACACTGCTGCCCATGTTGAAGTTTTGCTTCAGCAGGAACACAATGGTTGTCCAAAATGCGCTGAAACAGGCAAAGCACAAAGCGCCGCGTAAGGCTGCCAGCCTTAATTTTGGCTCTTCCTTAACCAGGTGGATCAGCGATGTCATCAGACTTTTATAGGTCCCCTTGTAATCGGGCTCCACTTCGGGTAAAAATACGCCGATCATTAGCCACATTAACAACATTATACCTGCCGCTACATAATAAACTGCGCGCCAGCCCAGGTATTCGCCAATGTACCCGCTAAAAGTTCGCGAAAGCAAGATCCCTATTAACAGGCCGCTCATAATAACACCTATCTTTTTACCACGCTCACTTGGTTTGGCCAGGTGTGCTGCCATTGGCACCAGCAATTGCGGGATCATAGATGCCGCCCCTAAAAAGAAGCTCGCGAATATCAATATGTTGACTGACGGGGAAAGCGCGGTGATTAAAAGCGACAAAACAATAAATGCAAATAAAATAACCATCAATCTTTTGCGTTTCACCATATCGGCAAGCGGGGCCAGGAAGAACATCCCGGTGGCATATCCCATTTGTGTGAGTATGGAAACCTGCCCGGCTTTAGCTCGCGTAGTGTGGAACGTACGGGCGATATCCTCCAGCAGCGGTTGGTTATAGTATAGGTTAGCTACCACCAGCCCGGTTGCAATAGTCATTATCCAAAGCGTTAATGAGGTAAGTTCGGGATGTTTGCGGGGACTAGAAACGTTAGACATAATAATGCAGTGAGTAAAAACCACCGCAAAAGTGGTAAAGCATTTTTAAAATGATGTTTGATTTGAGCAATTTTTTACCAATGACAGTACAGTTTGGGAGAATTTCATACACAAATAACAAACAATTGCAATAATAACTTTATGCTTTAGCGCTCTGATTTGTTTTTTATTGCATGATTGAGATTTACCTGATCACAGAAAAAGCCACTTTTTTTTAATGATCTAGGGAAATAGATCGATTAAAAACCAAAAACGAACAATAAATTTTGATAAAATCGGTTTTATTGGAGTAATTTTTGTCTAATAATCAGAAATCAATCGAAATATTTGATTTAAACAATCATTTTTTGACATAAAAAATAAGATTGGTTAATTTTCAATGGTTAATTTATTAATTTTTACACGATAAAAACCACCACAATGAATAATCAAATAAAAAAATTAAAAATAATTTCACAATTATTATATTATTAACAAAATGTTTGTATTTTTGTGAATCGAATAACAGCAAATCGGTTTTTTACAAAAAGATTACAAATAAATTCGATAAATGTTAAAAGATAGTGTTACTTTTACACCGTGACAAACATTAAAAAAGTCTTCTCATAATTTAGGTTTATAATTGGTTAGAACGCGCCCCTGCCCATCAGGGGCGCTTCTTGTTTCTATAGGTTTTGTTCCCTAAATTATTTTGATCCAAAACTGCGGGCCACCCTTAATCCAACCAACCCATAACTATTGTTTTCGCCGGCAAAGGTTTTTGAACTTGAAAAGTTTTCATAGCGAAGCCCGAAATCCCATGATTTTGTGGCATATCCAAATCCAGGCGACCAGAGTAGTTTTGTACTCTTCGGAATCCCATCGTACAAATTCCTGTAAGCGTTAAAGTTCTGCAATTCAAACCCGACCCCTACTTCCCCGCTAAAATAGAACCCCGAGCCAATACAGTATCTAAACCCGGCTTTAACAGGGATCATACCCATTGAGTTGTGACCGGAGTTGCCCAGGAAATTGTAATAGCCCGACGTTAGCGTTAAAGCAAAGTTTTTTGAAACCCCGTACTGTAAACTTGCCGTACCGCCAACGTATAAGGTGGATGCGCCATTTATGGCACCCGTAGTAATTCCGCTTTCGGCGCCGACGTTAAAACGAAAGGCATTGACCGGTACGGTTTGGGCATTAGCATTGTTTGCTAAAAACCCGGCCGCAACAAACATTGCTAAAGCAATTAATTTTGATTTTTTTTTCATGATGATTAAAGGTTTTGTGAAGATTTATTGATTATTTTCTTCACAAGAAACCAATGAACGGCCATTTTATTTCAAATGAACAGGGCTTTTAACCTACCTTAACACTTGATGCAAATATTTGTTAAATGCCTGATGCAGCCGGGAGCAGCCAATTGAGCAAGGGAGATTTATTTTACGTGTAACTTTCATGCTATTTTTCAGTCAATGAAATAATTGTTGGCCCCAACACCTAAGTTTCGATATAATAGCTATGAAAATTAAACTCATCTGCCTGTCTGCCCTGCTGCTTTGTTTATGTGGATTTAAAAGTCCCGAAACCTTTGACCAGTTTACAGACGAATTCGTAAAGGGATATACATCGCTTAAGATCCCCCAGCTGGAGCTTAGCTATGTAACTATGCTGAAACAAATAAAATCAGCAGATGAAATTCAAAAACAGATTGCCTTTTTTGAATCTATAAAATCAGAACAGAAACAGTATAACCTTAAAGATTTAACCACCAGTCAAAAACAGGATTATGAGCTAATAGCCTATGAAACCGGCATAAACCTGGAAAGACTAAGCCTTGAAAAACAATGGACAGCCAACAAACCTGCTGAAATTTCAGACCGTGGACTAGCTACCATCCCCAACGGAAAAGCATGGTATGCTTATTTTTTAAAGAATTGGCTCAGCGCCGATGTTACGCCCGATCAAATTTACCGATTTGGACTGGCTGAAGTAAAACGGGTGCAGGGCCATATCGAAGCCATCCAAAAGCAGAGCGGCCTAAGTGAGGATGCTTTTTACAAACATTTAAACGACAAGGAATTTTTCATCAGCAACCCAAAGGACGTACAGCAATATTTTGAGCATACAAAAGCCATTGTTTACAGCAACCTGCATAACGACTTTAACGAACACCCCATCCCACCCCTGAAAATTGAAGAGGGAACCAACCAGGCAATGGCACAGGCTCCCGGCTATTATGATGATAATGTATTTTACTACAACCAGTTTAACAAGCCCTATAATAAGCGGCAGGTCGACTGGTTGTTTATACATGAGGCGGTGCCGGGGCATCATTATAAATCGTGTGTCAATGCTGCTGTTAAGCAATCAAAGGTGCAGCAGCTTTTTTATTATTTGGGCCTGGAGGAAGGCTGGGGCGCTTATTGCGAAGAGCTTGGCAAGGACCTCGGTGTTTATAAAACGCCCTATGACGAGCTTGGCAAATGGGAATGGGATCTTGTACGCTCGGTAAGGGTACCGATGGATATCGGGCTTAACTATTACGGCTGGACGGATGAGCAGGCATTGGCCTTCTGGAAAAAGAATATCAAGAATCAGGATGACATCGCCCTGCGCGAAATTGCCCGCGTAAAGCGCTGGCCGGCCCAATGCATCACTTATAAATACGGTGCGGGGCAGATCATGCAATGGCGGCAGACCATCCAAAAACGGGAAGGCGCGAAATTCAACATTAGGAATTTCCACGACCGCATTTTAAACCTGGGTTCGCTGCCGGTATTTATGGTGAGGGAGCGGGTGCTTGCGGAAGATTAACGTGAGTTTGTTCCAAAGCGTTCCATTTTTGCACATGGAACACCCGGAACGCCGTGGAACATACTCATTATCAGCCATTTCAAATTCTCACTACTGAGCAGTGTAAACTTTATCCAGGATTAATCGCTAAAAGTGTAAACTTTTAGCAGGGCGATGCGCGGGCAAAGCGTTCCATTTTTGTAAGGAACACTGTGAAACAAGGGTCAGGGGGTTAACAGGGTTAACATAATTCGCGAATATTTTTGGTTAAATATTTGATAGACAACCATTTAACTTTTTAGGGGGTTAACACGTAAATACCACCTCGCCAACCGCAAGCGTTCCATTTTTGTAAGTGGAACACCCGGAACGCTGTGAAACATCCTCATTATCAAATAGTTAATTTTTAGCGTTTGTAAATAACTGACAATCAGCAATTACACCGCAGCCGGTATGCCACACTCACATTAAATCACAAATTTGCCCCCCGGTTAAAATCAAAATAAAACCGCTTTGGATTTCTGCCCGAAAGGTATATATTTGCACTCCACAAAAAGGGGGATTAGCTCAGCTGGCTAGAGCGCTTGCATGGCATGCAAGAGGTCATCGGTTCGACTCCGATATTCTCCACGATTTGATTATCAGGCTTTTAGATAAACTTCTAAAAGCCTGTTTTTATTTACGGGTACAACATAGGTACAACACTAAATTTGCTTTTTGATAAGTTTTTTGGCACGAAAGTGAGGGGAAAATTAGTTATTCTCAGTTAATTTAGCATAGTTGGCCATGCAACACCTGAACTTCGTCAGGAAAATTCTAGACAAATTAACCATTTGCTCATTGACCTCACGTCAAACAGGACGTGCTTATCAAATTTATTACTGATACCTCCGTTTCGAATGAAATTATAATTCCTGCCGAAGATTAGTATTATTCAATTTCCTAACACGAGGTTTGTTGTCTGGGGACAATGGCAAAATGAACTATATTATGGTAAAAAATCACAGCCTTTTCGTATAAATATTTCTCGCAGCGATGACAAAGAGCGGTTGATTTTAATTTAACTATATACAGCGATTGCTAAACAGCAGCTAAAGACAATCAAAAAGCACCTGCAACATTCTTATCTTAAATTTCATTGCTAATATCTACAGACTGGCTGTTATTGGTGATTTCCCTTATCACTTTATCCAATTCGTCTGCAGATATTCGCAGATATCTCAACGTGTGCATTCTATCTTCGGTGGAGCCGGTTTCGTTTTCAATCATTGGTACCAGCGCCATAATGCGAGCCAAAGGTGCCCTTATCACGTGAGATTGAAGCCACGAGATCTCTTTTAATTTTTCATTCTGTCGTTCTATGGCCTGCATGTAACGGATGCGTTCAGTGACATTCCTTGCCACTATAAGTTTCGCTTTTTTTCCTTGATATAAAAGACTGCTGCTCTGTATCTCTACCTGGATAAAATCTCCGTTCTTTTTCTGATGCCGAAAATATTGCTGTGATACTGGATTTTTTTTTAGTTTATTTTAATTATTGCATCGTTGAGCAATGAAATGTCGTCTTCGGGTCTAATATCTTGGATAGTCATTGCCAGGAATTGCTTTTTAGTATAACCGTATTGTTCTATTGCGGACTGGTTCACGTCCAGGAAACGAAGATCTTTTTGATCATACACCCACATCGGAAGCGGGCTAAAATGAAATACGTCCCTATAGCGTTTTTCTGACTCTACCAGTTTTAACTCCGAGATTTTTCTTTCCGTAATATCCGTGGCAGTGATAACCATCCCGGTGGTCACTTCTGAGTCAAATACCGGGCTTACAATAAAATCGAGCCATTTAATTGAGCGATTTTTTTTTCTAAATGGTAATTCAAATTGTAATCTTTTTCCCGCTGCAACTACGGCTACGAGGTCACCATAAGTTCCTTTGCCAGTTGGGTGGGCTAAATTTCGTAAATCTTGACCGATGCAAATATTCAAGCCTGTGGTAGAGGCCATAATTTCCAGTGCTTTGTCATTATATGCTTTAACGATACAATCAAGCCCCGTCAATATAAACCCTTCTGAAGTACTATTAAAAATTGCTTGTAGATCTGCCTGAGAGTCACTCAAAGCCTGCTCGGCTATTTTTATATCTGTGACATCATGCACCACGCCGTATAAGCCTATCGGATTTCCCTGATTATCATATTCAAAATCGGATTGTGAATATAAATGCCTGACGATACCATCTTTTCTAATGATGCGATGGAAAAATGCCGTCCGACTTAAGCTCGACCGTCCCTGTCGCGAATTTTCAATTACGTATTCCAGATCATCCGGATAGACATATGAGAGCCATGATTCGTAAGACTGTTCAACTTGCGCAGGATCAATTCCATAGATTTTAAGCGCTTCTTTGGACCACATAGCAATTCCCGACTCAAAATCAAGAGACCAGCTTCCCAAATGTGCAATGGCTTGCGCTTGCCTCAACCGCCATTCGCTCGATTGCAACTTTCGTTCCGTCAGGACGCGTTTCAGGTCCTTATTTATCACTTCGAGCGCGAACGACATATCGCCTGCTGCCTCTAAAAGCAGAGCAATTTCTTCATTGTTAAAAAAATTCGTCCCCTCCACATATAAATTGAAAGTTCCTATAACACCCCCCGAGCAACTTAATGGCAAAATTATACAGGAACCGTAATTTAGGTCTTTCATCCAGAGGGTTTGTGAATGAATATTAACTTCTGTGAGAAGATTATTACAAACATAATACGAGGCACGATTTATCGTTTCTTGTTGTAAAATTTCGGTCGTCTGTGCAAGCAGCGTCAAACCCGAATCTTCCCCTCCGCTGGCTTGAATTTCGAGGCTCCCATTCACTATTGTCGATACCCACGCTGTTTTAAACCTTCCATATTTGACTACGATGTCGCAAGCATCGTTAAAAATGTCGGCTGCATTTTTAACCCTTACGATCATTTGGTTAATGTGGCTGATCACCCGGAACATCCGGTTTGCGCTGATCAATTGATTTTCTATCGATCTTCTTTTGTTCGTCTCCTTTCTTAGAGTTTCAGCGATATGGGTCAGGGTGATATCTTCCGAACTAAATTTTGCCTCCGGGATATCTTCGTTTATTAGAACTAATGATTCCTTTATTTTCTCGAAAACTATCTTATTATTAGTATCCGTCTCTTTTCTGAGCGACTGATTGAGTTCCTTCATCTCAGCTGAACTCAATTCGATAGAGCGCTCCAGCATCTTGCGTTCCTTGTCTTGGTGATCGTAAGTATCACTAACCGTCTTCAGGAACGGGCGCAAATTTTCAGGAATGTTATCAACAGAACCGAATTGTTTTTTAAGTTGCCTTTGAAAAAGTTTGTTCCAATCTTTCATTCCTCGCTTATCGTCGTTATCGTCATCGTTTGATTATGCAAGTCACTCTTGCCTGAACCAGTGGCAGGGGCAAATTCACCATATGAATAAAACCCTGTTAATATAGTGCTTTCACCAAATACTGAGCGTATTATTTCCACTTCTTCTTCTATTCGCTGGCCTAAAACAAGTTTTCGCCCCACACAACTGATCAGGATAGCTACTTCAGGCGTCTTCAAATTGCGGTGCAAGCTTTGCTCTGCCGCCGCTCCCGCGCCATCAATCAGCCGGTCATGGTTTGCTTTCATTAATTGCGCATAAAAGCCCTCGGGCACATTGCCGGCAAAAATTAAACTTTTTTCATGCTCATCAATTCCAAGGATGGTTCTGACCAACGGAACGCTGGACTCCCCAACCCGGATAGATAATGGGAACAGCAATGCGGATCCCGGGAGATCCATAGCATACTCCCCAAGATATTTCTTATAAATATCTAACGCGGGTTTACCATCGAGTTCGAATAAGATGTTTTTATCTGATCTTGTGATCAGCCGCTCAACGCCAAAGGAATCCCAACCACCTTCGCTTCCGGCATTCACTCGAATGTGATCGCCGTAAAAGCCTATGGCGGCGATCTGTCCTTCCTCTGGCACTTCATTCAGGCCGACTAAAGTTTTTTGGAATCGTCCGCCATCTCCGGCCATTCCACCGGTTACAAGTGTACCTGGTGGTAAAAATTCATTTAACGCGAGGATAAGCTCGCTACCATTGACCTGATGGCCATCGGAGAGCAAAAAAACAGCTTTCAGATGTTCCGAAGGCAGCTGGCAAGAAAGATCATAACCGGCCTGAAAACTGGTTTCGAAATCACTGATCCGAACAGAGGCAACCTCCACTTTTGTCTTCTCAAATTTTATAGCCAACACAGATATTGAATTCTCGTGGACATTGATATCCACGATCTCTCCCGCTGTTGAACAGATTAAAACCGCTGCAAATGGATAATCCCTTTTAAGAGCATGAAAAATAGTCGCTTGATTTATAAGCGCCGCATCCCCGAAAGCGATTATAAGATCGCACGAATTCCTGTCGAAATGATCGCTGGTCAATTTCTTCCAATCTCCTGATTCAGTATATATTCTTTGTTCTATGTTCATCGGCTGTTAGTTCACTTTTACTAATAAACATCTTTCTTGTCCTTCTATCTCACTATGTATATCAAATGAACCGAAAAGACGGCTTAAAATAGTGGTTGACAATTCTATCTCCCATAAACGTAGTTTAATGCCGAGCAAACGTTTTCAAAACTACTTTTACGGGTTCGACAAAATAAAGTTCAGATTATTACTCCGCACTCTCAGAACGATGTTAAATTTGTAATATTTATCAAAATTTTGCGGTGCTCGAACATTTAACCAATTGCATTCGTAAAAGCCTGAGAACTATTGAATTGATTTTCCCCTAATTATGAGTGAGATAAACACTGCCGTACTCGTCATCGATGATGATGAAATGGTCAGAGACAATATTGCAGAAATACTTGTTCCTGACAGATTTGATCCCAGCCTGCAAGCGATCCAAGATGCTGTAAACGTATTATTTGATGCAGCTAAACCAATTTTAGTAGCGCGAACCCCTCACATTCCAGTGTTTACTGTCGATAAAGCAAGCAATGGCATGGAAGGGCTTCGATTGGTCATCAGTGCTATTGAGCAAGGGCATCCTTACGCTGTTATATTCATCGACATGCGAATGCCTGGGTGGAGCGGACTGGAAACAGCGTTGGAAATTCGAAAACACGACGAAAAGGCGGAGATCATTTTCGTTACTGCATATAGTGATAGTTCTATAGATGAGATTGTGGAACAGGCTGGCCAAAATGTTGGATATCATTGTAAACCATACGCGCCTGAGGAGATCATTCAACTGGCAACCAAAGCGGTGACCGACTATAACAAGCTTAGGAACCTGGAGAAACTGATTGAATCAATATCTACTATAGGCCTCAACAAAAATCAGCTAACCTCATTACTAAAGAACATTTTGGAACAGTTGGCCGGCTCACTGAACACCGACCTAGCATTGATCGGGAAGTTACATGCCGACTACCGGTATGAAAAGTTTTTGAGTATAGGCGCGCTCGAAGAACGAGTTGATATCGATCAGCTGATAGAACGTGTAAGAAATGTCCCAATCGCTCCAAACGAGGTATTACAAATAGGGGAACTGGTGATTGCTCGCCTGGAGAACTATTCTGTTTTCGCCCTGCTTAATGGCCAGGAACGGTTAAAGACTGAAAAAATGTATCTGCTCAGGCTATTTGTCCAAAACGCTGCACAAGCAATACGAAACGCTGAATTACAGGAAAAGTTGCTTCAAACGGAAAAGTTATCTGCCGTGGGCCAGGTGATTGGTATGGTGATGCACGATTTACGTACACCAGTTAAAAACATCCATTTGATTACTGAAATGATAAGGGAAGAGGGCTGTACTCCTGAACTGCTGGAAATGATCGAAAAATCTGCAGAGCAAGCCTCCGAGATATTTAATGACTTCTTAGATTATATCAAAAAAACCAGCATAAGAAAATGCGAGGTATCTCTTTATACGGTAATAAATGAGGCGCTAACGTCTGTCAGGAACCGGGATGAAGCAGCTGGAATCGACATTTTGACAGAAATACCAGTTGGAATTAAATTACTTGGGGATGCAGGGAAGTTGAGAAGGTCATTCGGAAATATATTCAATAATAGTATCGACGCCCTGTATATGACAACAATTTCTGAAAAACGTATTATCGTATCGGCGTTTCAAAAGCAGGGGAGCGTTCAGATATCAATAGCCGATAATGGCCCGGGGTTCCCCCAAGAGATAGCAGATACCATATTTGACCCGTTTGTCACCAAGAATAAGAGCGGCGGTACTGGATTAGGGCTTGCGATTGTCAAACAATATATTGAAGCACATGGCGGCTCTGTGGCAGTTGCAAATGATAACGGTGCTGCTTTAACGATTGAACTTCCAATCATAATATAGCATCTAATGAATGAAAACCTAATTAGGCCTTCGAACTCGAACGCTAATCAACTGCAGGATACGGTAAATTCCTATCGAGCGCTAATCGCAGCTTCGGGTATCGGCGCCTGGGAATATGATATTAATACCGGGTATTTAAACTGTAATGATATCTATTTTGCCATGTTGGGAATAACGGTTGAAGGGCATTCAGCGAAACATGACCTCGAAAACGCCTGGATAAACCTTCTGCACCCTGATGATAGTGTAGCGGCACAAGAAAAATTCCGCGATTTTATAGAGGGCAAGAATTTAGAAAACTATGAAAACTTTTTCCGTTTGAAGAGCAATCTCAAAGAATGGATATGGATCTGGTCTAGAGGGAAAATCCTCAAAGATAGCCACGGAAAACCAGAACGCGCAATTGGAACCCATTTGGATGTAACGGCGCAAAAGTAGGCCGAGCTTGATATACGCCGAGAACGGCTGTTGCTTCGGACACTGATCGATAACCTTCCTGATACAATTTATGTAAAAGACGACTGCGGCCGAAAGGTGATCGCCAATATTGCGGATGTTAGATCAATTGGTGCTCTTTCAGAGGGTAATGTTCTCGGCAAGACTGACCTTCAATTATTTAAAGATGAAATAGTCGCCAAGAGGGGTTATCAAGATGATCTGATAGTACTTCAGACAGGGCAACCTATATTAAACAAAGAGGAATGTTTTTCAGAAAACGATAATAGGGTAAAGTGGCTTCAAACATCCAAAATTCCAGTTTGTGATGAAAACGGAAAAGTCATACAATTACTGGGTATTGGTCATGATATTACCCAACGAAAAGCAAAAGACGAAGCAATTCAACTCTTAAATTTGGAATTAAAAAGCCAAGCCGAGAACCTTATGCTTTTAAATGAGCAGCTTAATGTGCGAAAGGAGCAGGAATTGGAAAAAGCCCTGGCGCAAGGTAAATTTGAGATCGCGTCAGAGGTTTTGCATGATATTGGCAATGCATTGGTTGGCTTCGGGTCTCATTTGACTCGGCTGACAAAACTCAGCGGTCAAGACTTTACAACACCTATACAAAATCTGTCTGCTTTTTTAAGCGCCCAGTCCCCCAAATTGACGGATCTTTTTGGTGCCGCAAAGTCTGTAGCATTGACCGACCTTGCGATTAACCTATCGGCGAATCAACAAAAATATAGTGCTGAGATACGATCGGCCGTCCGTGAACTAGTGCACATAATTAGCCACGTGAAGGAAATTTTAAATATTCAGCGTCAATTTGTTAGAGGGCAGGAAGGCAAACATGAGCGAAAACCGGTTAATTTATTACGCTTGGTTGAGGATTGCAAAGCAATGTTGGGCGCAAATTACGAGCGAAAAGAAATTGAGTTTGTACTGACGACTGAACTAGAAACCTATTTTTTTGATGGTGATGCGACTAAGATAATGCAGGTCTTGCTCAATATTCAGAAGAACGCGATCGAAGCTATTCCCATTCATGCGAAAGAAAAAAAAATCTGCCTGGTGCTTAAAAAAACATTGAATTGGATCGAATTGGAATTAACGGACAGTGGGATCGGTTTTGATTTAGCAACAGGTGAACATCTGTTTGAAAGAGGTTTTACAACCAAGGAAAATGGAACGGGGTTGGGACTTTTTAACTGCCGGTCAATCATAGAAAGTCACAACGGGTCGCTTACAATAGCGAGCGATGGCCCGCAAAGGGGGACTACAGTATTAATTCAGCTACCGTGTAATTGTCAATTGATCAGTAGGGGCCATCGCAGTTCGCCTAATACGTTTTGTAGATTGCCTATTGAATTTTATCAAACATTAATGGGCAAGGTAACCCAAAACGTACTTCCCTTTTCCAACTCGCTTTCCACTCGTATTTCGCCACGATGACGGGTAACGATTTCGTGTGAAATGTAAAGGCCGATACCAAGCCCGGAAATATTCGGACTAATCTCTTCAACGCGGTAAAACCTTGAAAATACGTGCGCTAATTTATCCGGAGGTATACCGATCCCATAATCCCTTACGCCGATCCTGATATACTCAGGTTCGCATAAAAGTTCTACCTCAACGCGGAAATTTCCCGGCGAGTACTTAATGGCGTTAGATAACAAATTGATCAAGACCTGTTCAATACGTTCGCGGTCCAGCCCTACTTTTAATTGAGTAACCTCAGTTCTGAGAGTGATTTCGTATTTCGTATTAAAATGCTTTAGTAACTCAATTGCATCGTCCACTAGATTGCGGATGTCCGTCACCTGAATATTTAGTTGTAATTTGCCTGCTTCTATCTTTGATACATCCAGCAGGTCGTTTACTAACCCGGTAAGCCGGTTAACTTGTTGTAAAGTTTTTTCAATGAAGATTTTTCCCTGGCCTTCGATTTTCATCCGGGACAAGATCTGGAGATAACCGTGGATACTGGTAAGCGGGGTCTTTAGTTCATGGCTTGCCAGGCCGATAAATTCGTCTTTCTTTTCATTTAAAGCTTTAACCTGGTCGTAAAGCCGCAACCTTTCTTGTTTTTCGGCCAATTGCTGACTGATATCACGGGCGATCTTCGATGCGCCTATAATATTCCCCTTCTCATCTTTAATAGGTGAAATGGATAGCGAAATCGGGATCTCACGTCCATCTTTAGTAACACGTATCGTTTCAAAGTGATCCACTTTATTGCCCTGGCTGATCTGGCCGATTATATATTCCTCCTCATTAAGGCGCGCTGCCGGAATGATCAATGAAATGTGGCGACCTACTGCCTCTGCTTCAGAATAGCCGAACATGCGTTCAGCTGCCTTGTTCCAGCTGGTAATGATACCCTTTAACGTTTTACTGAGAATAGTATCGTCCGACGTGTCGACAATGGATGCCAACCTCGCCTGTTTTTCAAAACTCTCTTTTACCCGTTCTTCCGCTTGCTTTTGATCCGTTATTTCCAATACAGATCCAATGAAACGAACGGGCTTATCTTGGTGATCAAAGTAAGCTTTTCCTTTAGCTCTAACCCATCTGACTGCCCCGTCCTCCACCCCAATCGTGCGATACTCGACATCATAATCCCCATTACATTTGAACTTATTCATCACATCAGCAATCACCGTCAAAACCCTGTCCTTATCATCAGGATGCAGCCCTTGCACAAAATCATGTTCATAACTTACCTCATCTAGGTGACTGATGCCGAACAAGGTACGGCAACGTTCGTCCCATACCATTGTACCTTTTACAAGATCAAGATCGAAGGTTCCTAACATCGCCGCCTGCTTCGATAACCGGGATTGTTCATAAGCCGCTTCAAGTTCCTTACGTGTTTGGACCAATTCAGTGACCTCAGTAGCTACAACGGTGATACTTTGAGTAAAACCGTTAATGTCTTTGATGGGCTGATAAATGAAATTGAAATAACCTTCCCGCAATTCACCTGCATGTTCCATCGTACTTTTTGCCTCGTTACCGATATAAGGTTCGCCGGTTTCGAAAGTATGAGCCAAGATTTCTAAAAAAGGCTGTCCGTCGAGTTCCGGTAAAGCTGTGGCCAACGGCTTTCCAATGATCGAGGGGCCTTTTCCCCAGAGATCGAGCATTTTATCATTGGCTGATTCGACCAACAATTCTTTTCCGGTCAGGTTGGCTATCGCTACCGGAGCCTGGTGAATAATATTTTTAAAATGCTGTTCACTTTTTTTTATTAACGTCAGGTTTTTTTTGTTTTCTGTGGTTTCAATGACCGTTACAAGAACCCCACCGACACTACGGTCGGCAAACCTGATCGGGCTATACGAAAAGTCGAAATAACACTCTTCTACATATCCATTCCGGTCCAGTGGAAGCATAAAGTCGGGAAAGCCGACGGCATCTCCATTCATTACGCCATCGAACATCGGGCCTATGGTTTCCCAAATCTCTGCAAATGTCTCTCTGGTGCTAATGCCCATAGCACGGGGATGTTTGGAAGCACCCAAGATGGGCCGGTAGCCATTATTGTACAATTGTATAAACTCCTTGCCCCAGGCGATATACATTGGGAATGGTGTCGATAGCATTATGCTCACAGCCAATCGAAGTGCCTCCGGCCAGGTATCCGGGTGGCCTATAGGGGTTGCCCCCCAATTAACTGATCTGATCAATTCTCCCATCTCCCCGCCTCCCTCGAGGAATGGATGGTCAGCCGGTATTAATTTTGGCGATAGCGTCATACCTGGATATATGTTAATTCATGAAATAATTGAGATAATATTATTGTTTAAGCACTTTTTCAATGATTTCTTCCAATGCATCCAGATCGAAAGGTTTTGCTAAAAAATTATCTGCCTTAGCGGTGGCGGCTAATTGCTCGATATCGCTATTAGCCGAAAAATAAATTACTGGGATAGATGCCAAAGTCGGGTTAGCCTTAAGGCACTGGGTGGCTGTCAATCCGCCTAAATCAGGAATCGAGTTATCCATAAAAATAACGTCCGGCATAATTTCGGCTACTTGGCCGATAATTCTGTTACAATTAGTAAAAGTATAGACTTTCCAGCCCTTATCTTCGAGAATATACGAACATATAGAGAGGATGCCCTCGTCATCATCAAAAATCGCGATCTTTTTCAAAATGATTATGGTCGTTCAGTTTTAGAATACAAATGAAATGTTATATTGTTTTATCGATCTCCCATCTGTAACAGGAGCTCAGTTTCCAAATACTCCATTATATCTAATTTTCGATGACGGGGCATAAATTGTATCGTATTAATTATATTCAAACGTTCTAAACGGATCAAAAGCTGAATAAAACCTACCAGTTGCAACTCAACAGTTTCTAAAAAGACAAAGAGATTGTATAGTATTTTTGTAGAATCTTTTTCGTTCTCTCTCAGCCAAGTAAAAGCAAATTCAGGCACCTCGGTTAAAAGGTATACTTCATTTTCCATAAGTCCCTGTTGGTCAAAGTCCGGAGTTAATATAATTATCCTTTCATTGATGTTTTTTATCGCAGTTATCAATTCATTCTTACAAAAAGAGTAGTTTTCTATTTCAATAATTTCTTCCAATCGCTCTTTCATATAGATGTTTAAGCCACAATAGAGCAGCAAATAAAAGGCACCCAGTTCGTCCATTTCATTTTTCATAATTAGATCCTCCATTATTAAACTCAGTTTTATCCGATATCCGCCTTTTTGCGAATACATGCTAGCGAATGTTAGGAAAGTAAATTTACCTATTAAAACCTATAGGAATAAAATTAAACATTTAACTTTGTCTCCTACGCTACTAATAGTATCGCAAAAATATTATTAGTTCGTGCCTTACTCAATTAGCCGTATAGCGTATCTTGCATTCAATTTATGTCGCTTTAAATTTATAATATGAGTGTACTTACCAGAAATAATGTAAGAGTATTAGGTTCCGGCAAACAGGATATCGTTTTCGCTCACGGTTTTGGATGTGACCAAAATGTATGGGCGGGCATGACAGCTGCTTTTAAAGAGGACTTTCGTTTGATCTTATTTGATTATGTCGGTGCCGGAGCATCTGACCTGCGCGCTTATGATCCTGATAGATATAGCACGCTCGGGGGTTATGCGCAGGATATGATAGAGGTCGCGGAGGCATTGAAAATCAGTGGAGCGATACTCATCGGCCACTCGGTTAGCAGTATGATCGGAGTAATTGCGGCTAATCAACAACCGCAACTATTTAATAAGCTGATTTTCCTTGGCCCATCGCCCTGTTATATCAACGAAGAAGGATATCATGGTGGTTTCAGTCGGGAGGACCTTGAGGGCCTTTTAGCCATGATGGACGAAAACTATCTGGGATGGTCTAAGGCACTGGCCCCGCAAATTATGGGCAATTCTGATCGTCCGGCCCTTGGTGAATCACTGACGAACAGTTTTTGTGCAACGGATCCGGAAATTGCAAAGCAATTCGCGCGGGTAACGTTCTTGTCTGATGTCCGAGATGAACTTCCGAAACTGAAAATACCCAGCCTTACCCTGCAATGTTCAGCTGATATAGTCGCTCCGATAGAAGTTGGTCGATATATAAACGAAAATACGCCAGGGAACGAATTGGTTATCTTAAAAGCTACGGGGCATTGTTCACATTTGAGTGCGCCAGAGGAGACCGTCAGCGCGATAAGGGCTTTTATAAACTAGTGAAAACATTAAATTGAAAGAACCAGTCCAATATGATTTTTTATCTTCACTGATCGATGCGGAAACGCTTTATCATAACGCTCCCTGTGGGTATTTTTCAATGCTGCCAGATGGTAAAATCATTAAGGTGAACGAGACCTTTATCAGCTGGACGGGTTTTTCCGTACAAAAGATCACACAGGAGATGAATATTACTGATCTCTTTTCCAATGGTGGTAAACTTTACTATCATATGTTCTATGCGCCACTTTTACAACTCCAAGCTAAAGTAAATGAAATAAGCTTTGACATTTATCGAAATGATGGCTCTTGTTTTCCGGGACTACTCAATGCAAATGCCGTTAAAGACCGTTCAGAAAGAATAGTCGCTATCAATGTGTCCGTCACCGACATCACCGATCGCAAAAAATATGAACGCGAACTATTAAATGCTAAAACACTTGCTGAGGCGCAAAAAAATAATTTTGAGACCGTTGCCGCGTATATACCTGAAATGATCTGGACCTCGGGCGGAAACGGCAGGATAAATTACGTCAATAAACGCTTTGCGGATTTTTTCGGGATCGCCCAGACCAATGAGGCAAGCATGAGAATTGACAGCCTGATCCACCCGGAAGATAGACTCACCGCGAAGCGCACCTGGTTAAAAGGGATAAGTAGCGGCCAGGAATTTCGAATACAACTGCGGCTGAGGACATCTTCGGAAGAATACAATTGGTATTTATTTAAAGGAACACCCTATGTAGGGGTGAATCAACAAATCGAAAGATGGTTAGGGTCTTGTTTGAATATTCATGAGCATATTACGGAGATCGAACGGCGGGATGAATTTATAAGTATAGCCAGTCATGAATTGAAGACGCCCATTACCAGTTTAAATCTTTCCCTACAGATTTTAAGAAGTATAAAGTCTGGATTAACAGATAAACAGATTTCGCTTGTTGAACAGGCAAGCAGAAACGCTAAGAAAATACACGCGCTAATAGATGACCTTTTAAACGTCAAAAGACTTACCGAAGGACAGTTAGCCCTGTACAAACGAAGGTTCAGCTTGTATAAGCTTATCTTTAACTGTAAAAATTCTTTTCCTGCCGATGCTCAGGCACTAATTAAAATTATCGCCGACAGTTCAATGGAATTAGTAGCTGATGAACATCGCATAGAACAGGTAATCATCAATTTTATTAATAATGCCCTGAAGTATGCACCAGGGTCCGTTATTACGATATCAGCAGAGCAGCAGCGGAACAGAACTAAAATCAGTGTAGCAGACAAGGGGCCCGGTATACCGGAAAGCAAAGTTTCTCACATATTTGAGCGCTATTACCGGGCGGATCATTCCGGACTTGAATACTCAGGACTTGGCCTGGGTTTATACATTTGCGCTGAAATAATAAAAAGGCATGATGGTCATATAGGCGTTGAAACCCGGCCAGGTGAAGGAAGCAACTTTTGGTTTGAATTAAGGCATTCATCGCCCAATGGTTAGTATAATTAAATATTGTTGAATATGGAGTTTAGGTGACTCTAACCTAAGATATCAGCTTGGATGCAGCCTTCTGATTTTGACACGCTACCGTCTATTATTAATTACAAAATATACTTTTTTTTTGCAACCAATATCAATATATGCAACGGATGGATTACTGGTATATATTTTGTTAGTTAAAAGCATCGTTAACTAACAAAAAAATAAGATGAGATCTATTTTGTACATTATCGCCGTTGTCCTGATCATAGGATGGGCTATCGGAACGTTCGCCTATGCAGCTGGCGGCCTAATTCATATTTTACTGGTTATCGCCGTGATATCGCTAATCCTGGGATTTCTCAGAAGAGATACAGTGGTATAATTTTATTGAGTGAGCCCGGTTGCAAATGCCGGGCTCTAAAAATAGCAAACTCGAGTTGTTATTAGACTTCATTTACATTAGGATTCAATACTATACTATATTAAAACTTGCATATATACTTGAATCGGTCGTGGTAAAATTGCTCAAAATTTATCACGCAGGAAGTGTGAGAGAATCGCACAAACTCATAAATTGCCGTTCTCCTGAAGTTTCTTTATAACCGCACTCCCTTTATCTTATTAGAATATTCATCTTTCTATCTTGAAACTTTTCATATTTTTTATTCGTAAAAGGAATATTATAATATTACAAGTACGATAGTATCCAGGTCGCCAATAATTAAATAGGTTTTACCATGAAATAACTAAGGTTCATAGTTACATTGATTTGATTCGCACATTTAGCTTAAAAATATGTATTCTACGATAGCACTTATCCTGGCCTTTATCTTGGTGATAAAATACGCCTTTGAATTGATAGCTGCTCATTTGCTGCTCGCGGCAGTAGATAAAGCTATGAAACTACCGCGATTACAGAGCGGCGAGATTAGATTAAAAATGCTTAAAAACCTGTTAGCTTCCGGAGAATGTACGAAGGAAAATGAGTTAAGAAAGGCAATATCGCTAATTAAAAAATGCAATTACGATATCTATCTGTTAGCACCGCTCCTAGGAATCGCATTGTTTTCTGATCACCTACCATCACTTGTTCAGTTAATTCGTGATCTTTCATTATTCAGATAAGCGCCGCTCATTGAAGAAATATCAAAATTCTTACTGTAAATTATGTAGTGTAAGCGGCAGATCACCGTGCGGCGTAGTGTTTAGCGCCTTGGGGTTATAAGTAAATTTCGCAGCAAGGCCGGGTTAACACACGCCTGCCCGGTCAATACTGCTGAGGCTTTCAACACTTAATGTTCTCTATATATTGCTTGTAAATTCTTCCCGCGACCTGATTGAACTTTGTTACTTGTTCAGATAGTATTCTTACTGAACCTCCATCAGGATCAAATGAACTATTATATCTTGACTGTAAATAGGCGTTTTGCAACAATTGATATAGTTGAGACCCCTCGGTGGTAGTAAGATCAAAAACATCTTTTAATTCATCGGTAAACAACAAGGTAAGCCGTAGCAACCTCGATAGATTATGCATCTGTACCCGGTAGCCTATAACGACTTGAATAATAGCCTTTAGAACGCTTTCAACAGATTGATGCAGAAGAAATACTGTAAGCCTAAAATTATTGTCTGTCCTGTATAATTCTGCACCTCTTAGAAATTCACTGCCTTGTTTACCCCACCTGTCCCAATTGAACGCTGCCCTTTCCAATAATATCTCCTTTGTTATTTCCTGGTGCGCAGGTAGTACTAATTCGGGTGCCTTATATAAAACAAATCCCTTTTCCATAACCCTTGACCAAAAGCGCCTACCGATATTAAGCGCTTCTTTTGCGCTGTTTGCCTTGTGGACTATGGCATGTACATGAGCAAGGTATTGGCAATTGTCCTCTATCTTATTACTAACTTCATGCTCCGGTGTTTTTTCATTATCGTTAATTAGGATAAGCAGATAAATTGTAAATGGCTTTGGATGTGTTCCTAAATGTATTATCATTTGAACCTTTGGACAACGTTTTACTATAAGGGTTTTGATTTCTTCCAATGCCAACTTTTCGACTGCTGTTGGTTCTGGGCATATTGACCTTAGCAAAATCGGGTCGTTGGATGTTTCTGTTAAGCTAATTTCAAGTGTCCTCCGCTTTAGCTGTGGACGACCACCGTCCCGCTGGCAGATGAGCCAAGCTGCCGAATACAGCTTAATTAGGTTTTCATAAACAGTAATAACCTCACCTGCATATAGGGCCTCGTCATCCGAATTATTGTAAAGCGCTACGTGTGACCACTCATGCAATTGATCGCGATATTCCTGCGGCTTGATTTTTTTAAAGACTTTCTTAACGGCCTTGTAGGGTTCGAGTTGTTCTTTCAGGGAAAGGTTCTTAGGATAGTACTCCCATTGCTCCTTCTCTTCCTCCAATTGTTCTTCTGTAAGCTGTTTTCGCTGATAAGAGAAGTTTTTGTAATTGAGCAATAGCAGGTACATAGCCTCTAAAATCTTTAAATTAAGATCATAGATAAAAAGCAAAGTGCCGGGGCCATGGCGTTTGTCATCATAATGCTCGTCGTTAACTACATAATAGCGCCATTGCTTCAATCGCCTGCCGTGTCCTTTTACGGAATCAGCACTAAAAAAGTCAACAACTACAGACATTGGATTTTCTACTTCGTAATAGCGAAGTGTTTTAGGGTAATGTTCCCAGGGTGCATAAGTTCCGTTGTACATAATGCTCTTTTTACACCGGTTTCCATTAACCGGCAAAACAAAGGACCGCACCAAAACATTTCTAACCTATCCTACAGTATTCTATCGAAGTAGCGCCGTTGTATATTTTATACTTGCACAGGCCCCAGCAAACCCTTAATTTAAACATCGAAAATTTCTTACATTTGCCTAAAGAACCGTTTCTATCATGAGTACAGCAACCGAAGCACCGAAAAATATTCATCAAGGCCGAAATGTTAAACGCTTTCGCGAGATGCTGGGTTGGAAGCAAGAGGCACTCGCCCTGGCTTTAGGAGATGATTGGAGCCAAAAAAGAGTATCACTATTGGAGGCGAAAGAAGTTATTGAGGAAGATCTACTTACTCAGGTAGCTGCCATATTGAAAGTACCTGTTGAAGCGATAAAAAACTTTGACGAAGAGAAAGCTATTCATAATATTCAAAATAACTATGACAATGCCGTTATTCACGGTGGCCCTACAGTGAATTACAATTGTACCTTCAATCCTATAGAAAAGCTTATAGAGCTTTTTGAAGAGAACAAAAAACTTTATGAGCGTTTACTGGCAAGTGAGCGGGAAAAGGTGGAGCTTTTAAAGAATAAGAATTAAAAGTGGACGACCCCAAAGATCTTAAATCATACCGAGACAGGATGGGCAGTATTGTTGTTGATCCTGAATTCAAAACTCTCGAGAAGAAATATCAGCCCTACTTGGAGCTTCACGGTATCGAAGAAATTTTAGATGTTTTTGATATTAAACAATCCCCGCCCTGTGAAACCATTACAGGCAAACTGATTTGGCATTCAGAGTACGACCTGCCTATCGATCTTAAAAAAGATATAATTAAGATTTTCAACAAGTATTTCGTTGACTAATTAACGAAGAAATTCGTTTGTTAAATTTCCCCCCTGCACACACCTACCACATTACCGCTTAAACAACCGAAGCTAAAAACAGGAAAATTGTCAAGGGCCGCGGCGATAGGCGTGGTTTATTATACCCTTGACTATTTTCCTGTGTCGCTAACTTTGTGACTGCGGTGTTGTGGTTTTTTTACGTACAGCTGAAAGACAGGCGTGTATGAGGGACGAATACTTGCCTGTGTGCGACAGCAAGGCTGGCTGCGAAATGGAACCCGGCGCGTAGCGCGTGGTGCAATGCAGCAACCTGCCGCAGCTGAGTGGCCTCGCCATCATATCCCCATCATTTATTTGCCTTGACCTTTTCAAGCTTTTCCTTAGCCTCCTTTTGATCTTTTTCCGCCTGCGCTGCTACCGCTTCGGCAGCAATGATCGCTTGTTGTTTAGCCATTGCCTTTTCGGCCTTATCTATAAAACTCTTCGGATCTTCCGCCAGCTTTGTATTGATGGTCTTCGCTAGATCAGGATACAGGGCCCTAACCAGCCAGAAATTATAAGCTTCACGATTTAAGCGGTCATTTTGATGATAGAAATATAATGCTGTGCCGACTGATCCGGCCGTTATTATAAAACAAGCTACAAGGCCAATGATCAAATTTTTTGAACAGGCACCTAAATGGTGACTGTTTTTCACATGAATGACTTTCGGTACTGTCGCTACAACATCTTTTAATTCATCGATCTGCTTCTGAATTTTTTGATCGTCATATCGCTTGTTAGCTATTTCAATCCGTGCCGTGATTGTTTCCAATGTGCCTCTGTATTGTTCCAGAAAACTTTTTAAGAGCTCTGCTACACTCGTCTCCATCACACTGATCCTACCGGCAAAACCCTGGATCAGTTCTTCCATGATATTTACTTTCTCTTCTAATTCTTCATTTTGCATAACAAATCGTTTTAAGGTTCATCCTAATCATTAATTTATTTACCTGCTTATTCCCTGTGACTGGGAATGCTCCGCTTCATGCTTCTTCCGTTTTCTGCGTGCAATATCTGCGTCACCCATTGGGTCAGGTGGCCCGGCAACAAATTGTGGTTCCAGCAATATTTCCAATATGCCTTTACCAGCACTGGGGTTATGGCTGTATTCTGCCTGAACGCTCTGCCGGATTGACTCACGCAACTGGTTAGCAACAAATGGTTGATTGGCCTCCCTTGCCGTATGATACTGCTGTACCTGCTGGTTGCGGTTTAAAGTTGCATCTATGCGGGCAAAGCTCAAACTCCGGTCAATAGCGGAACCTTTCATTTTAATATTGCCTTTTGCAAAGGATATGCCCTGTACTTCATTGGTACCGCTGCGGAATTTATAATCAATGGTAATTCCCTGTCTGGCAAGCTGGGCTTCCAGCTGTTTCCAAGTCGTGGCTGTTTTCTTGCCTGCTTTAATAGCATCATACAATTCATACCGGGTCTTTTCTTTACCTTTTAGTGCCTGGCGGTTCACCAGACCTTTACCTTCGCCTATATGGTAGCCGTATTTCAGGGTTATCTCCTTACAGGCTTTGACATTTTTAGCGAAGTTATTTTTATCGCTAATGGTTTTGCCGTTATTATCCACCCTGTTGTAAATCAAGTGAAGATGTGGGTGGGCTCGGTCGCTGTGACGAACGATCACATATTGTGTATCCCGGATGCCTACATTCTCCATATACTCTTTCGCTCGTTGTATCATGATATCATCGCTTAATTTGAGCAGGTCTTCTTTACTCCAGCTGAGCACCAGATGCCCAACTGCTTTGCCGAGTTCCGGCCGCATTTTACGTTGCAGGTTAAAATCCTGAATCATGGCGTTAGCGTTCTGCATGCGAACACCTTCGGCAGATAATATCTTGGCTTCAGGCTTATTCACCACATAGCGCACACACCCGCCAAAGCTTCTCCCGGTGATCGGCTTACCCATCATGGCTGCTAAGTTTTGTAATTAATTCTTCTACCTGTTTTAGTATGGTCTGGCATTTCATAGCAAGCGTAAAGAGGCCTGCCACATGCGCCAGATGGGTCAACTGGTTAAGATTATTTGCTACCCCCGCCAACATCCGGAACCAGCCGGTTTCCTCTACAGTGAAGCGCGGGAAAACCTTGGCGTTTTTCGCAGCTCTTCGAAACCACTCACTGGGTTTCAGCCCGGCATTTTTCGCTCTACCCTCGATCAGAATTCTTTCCGTTGGGGTTAAGCGTACCATTAAAAAGTCACTCCGCCTGATCGTCTTTTTTGGTCTGCCGGGTGTCCGCACTTTTATTATTGTTTTATTTTCAGTAGTTGCTGTCATGTGTTCATTTCGTTTTTTTTTATGCTTTAAAAACCGACCAACGGGAGCGAGTTCCGAATCACCCCAGCGGGGTGGATTCGGGTTTTTGTGTAGCAAAAACATTAACTCGCTCCTTACAATTCGTAAAATGGGACGTTGGTATATCCAGTTATCTGTATATATCCTGAATACCGTAAACAGGTATCCGTAACCCATACCGAAAATGGGCTTAACGCCCAATTCCTCGGCTCCCTTCTTCCGGCGCTTTGCGTCGGATTTGCGGTTGCAAAGAAGCTTGTCTTCCTGCAGTCAGGTATTCATTGATGTCGTTAAAGCTTTGGTAGAACCCTGATCCATCGGTGAAGATGATACCCGCTGCATGCAACTTTTCCGCAGCTGTTTTCCCGGCTTTGTCATGGTTGAGCATCAGGAAAACTTCCTGGTAGTTTTTCAAAATGGGCACTGCTCTTTCGGCCAGTGCAACGGAATTAAGGATGATAAAATCCGACTGAGATTGACCGTCCTTCAGTTGCAGAAGCGAAAGGAAATCCGTAAAACCTTCTAGCAAAATGACAGTTTTATGCCCTTCATCAATAACGGAAATGTCCTTGGGAGATGATGCCCCTTTGAACCAGTTATTCCGCAGCTCATATCCTCCTGAACGATTTGCAAAGCCGATAGCGAAATAAGCTTTATTACCAATTTTAAAATCTACCTCTTGACAATAGTGGTCGGCGATTGCAGAATCAATCCCGCGGGATTTCAGATAGGCAATTAGGGCCGGATGGCCAAGCGCTTTCACTCCGGTAATTATCACCGGATTTTCCGGCTTGGGTTCTGCCTTTTGTGAAGTTTGCTGACGAAAGGAAAAATCAAGATTGCCATTATTTAGGCGCTCCAGGAATTCTTCAACCGAACAATTGTGCATGCGTATTCCCAGGTCAATTAAATTGCCACCTATTCCTTCACCAAAATCCATCCAGGCGTTTAGCTTAGTGTTCACTTTAAATGAAGCGGTCTTTTCTTCCCGCAGGGGTGATAAGTACCAGTAGTTATGACCTTTGATCCTTTGCGGCTGAATACCGCATTGCCCCAGGTAATCTACAATAGAAAGTTCTTTTGCTGTTTTACAGTTATATCGTGTCATGTTGTAAAATCTAAAGTGTCTAGTTAAATGATGTAGGTGCCAAACCATACGGTAGGGCTACCCTTGCTTTTATGATGAATGATGAGCTATAGCTGTAACTATTTATAAATAATTTATTTATATCCTCATCATCATCTCATCATGGTTTTCCGCTTTGATGAGTTTGCTCATCGTGCTCATCATTGCTCATCGAACCTCATCAAACTATGATGAATGTGTAATGCACTGAAAAGCAATTCGATAAATGTTTACTTAGCCCGACTCATCAAACTTTTGGCGGAGCCATTCTTCGGTAATGGTGTAGTACCTGCCTGTTTTGGCGACTGCCACCAATTCGTTGAGGTTGTTATAGCAATAGGTCGAATAGCTTAAACTGTTAGGCACCGGTACAAGGCCCCATTCCTGTTGCATCAGCTGCGATACATCTTGCCGTGTCAGGCGCGGCATACTCTTTTTAAGCAGGTCCAGAATGTCCTTATTGGTAAAGCACATTTTTTGGCCGGGGTCATGCTCCTGGATTTCCTTGAGTAATAACAGCAGTTCTGTTTCAAGCCGGTTACGGTTATTGCGCATCACGCGTAATAAAGCATCTGTTCGGATCTGCTGTTCAGAAAACCACATCCGGGTATTACCAACCGGCACCGATAAAGGCCGCTCCAATAAATGGAAAAGGAATGCAGGAATTTCGCCGGTCATTTGTTCCAGAAGCCGAACATTCTCTTTTTCAAATACTGGTACTTTTCTTACCCAATACCGCGTCTCCGTCGGTTCGATAACAATAAAATTGTACTCGTTATTGGAACACAGGATGAACTTGCCAAAGAATTCCGTCTCCCGCTTATCCTTGCTTTTGGCTTCCACTTTGGATACTTTAGCGGTGCTCAGGTTCTTGATCTTTTCCGAATCCTCCTTTTTGTCCAGCAGCACTTCTTCCACGGCGATGATCAGCGTATTCATCCAGTCGGAATTGAACTGCGAGCGGAAATCATGATTCCCGTTAAAGGTCATGTTGTTACCAAAAATCACTTTCAATAAGTCAAGGAACGTTGTTTTACCTGTCTTACGTTCTTTGGATACCAGGCAAAGAATCGGCAGTTTGATGACCGGCCGGGTATAGAGCAGGGTTATATAATCCAGTCCCAATTCATACTGCTCGCCAAAGATGTGATCCAAAAAGCCCAAAATGGTCTCACAGGAACCCTGCTCCGGTTTGAACTCCAAAGGATGATACTTGTTAAAATAGTTGCCGATTGTTTCCCGGTAATCGGTATGGCTGGGAACACAGCAATACGCATCGAACTTGCGGATTTTTTTGATCACATCTGCATTCAAATCTTTTTTGAGTGTTTCCGATGACCAAAGCAGCCAACCGTCCGTATAGCCGCCGGTAACCATCGGTTGCCGGGTCCGTTTGTAATACGAGGTCTGTACTCGAATGTAACTGCCAGGTTGGTTTAGGGGAAAGAATTGATCAGCCATGGCCATACTTATTGTGCAACGGCCTGCTGGCCGCTGCCGATCCATGCCAATAGTTTCTTACGGGAGAAAAGTAGCTTGCCTTCCACTTTACAAAATGGGATCTTTTTTCTTTTCACAAGCCCGTAGAGTGAAGTGACCTCATACTTGATCAGTACCGCGGCTTCTTTGGTATCCAGCAATGTGTCGTCCTCGTTATCCGGGCGGGGCGGCTGTAAGTGTACCGCATTTCTGACAGATGACTCAATGAGCTCCTGGAGCTCTTGTGTCGATAGGGTAGTAACGAATGTTGCGTTCATAAATTAAAAAA
>JALYIP010000074.1 GCA_030775685.1 Bacteroidota bacterium | reverse complement strand
AGTTCTGGGTAAGGGCTGAGGATAGGACAAGAGAAACTGCAAAAGCTTATGACAAGCTCGGCATGGCTGAATATGAAGCCATGGAGGCTTTTGTCAGGTATCATTTTTAGATTACACTGATTTTGGGATGATTACACCGATTGAGAATGCAATCGGTGTAATCATTTTTTTAATCGGTGAAATCATTACCCACAATTTGTAACTAAGACAACCGTTTTGCATCTTAGCGGATTATATCCCTGATTAAAAAAGATGAATTTAAACTATAAGATTTCTGTAGCGGCTTTAGCCCTGCTTGTTGCATCTGGCGGAGCCTTTGCGCAGGTTAAGAAAAAGCCGGCTGCATCGCCCCTAAAAAAACCCGCCGGCGTTGAACAAAAACGTGTGGTTAGTTCAGGTGTTTTACCTGTTGATCCGGACGTTATTATCGGCAAGTTGCCAAATGGCCTAACCTATTATGTACGTAAAAATGCCGAGCCTAAAAACCGGGCCGAACTTTACCTGGTAAATAAGGTTGGATCGGTGCTTGAGGCCGACAACCAACAGGGTCTCGCGCATTTTACAGAGCACATGGCTTTTAATGGAACGCGCGATTTCCCCAAAAACGACCTGGTAAGCTACCTGCAAAAATCGGGCGTAAAGTTTGGAGCTGATCTAAATGCCTATACCTCATTTGACGAAACTGTGTACCAGTTGCCAATGCCGACTGACAGCGTAGCAGTTTTCGAAAAAGGTTTTAACATCCTGGCAAACTGGGCTGCATATCAAACCTTCGATCCAAAGGAAATTGAATCCGAGCGTGGCGTTGTGTTGGGAGAAAAGCTTGCAAACGGAAAAAATGCGCAGGAACGCTTAAGTATGCAAACTTTCCCTGTGCTGCTTAATAACTCGCGCTATGCCTTGCGGATCCCAATCGGTAAGGAGGATATTTTAAAAACTTTTACCCCTGAAACCATAAAGAGTTTTTACCACGACTGGTATCGTCCCGACTTACAGGCAGTAATTGCGGTGGGTGATTTTGATCCTGCACGTGTGGTTGAGCTGATCAAAAGAAACTTCTCATCGTTGCAAAACCCTGTGGGTGAAAAGCCACGTACCGTATATTCAGTTCCACCTACTCCTGGAACAGCGGTTAAAATAGCCACAGACAAAGAATTCCCATATACCCTGGCCGAAATTATTGTAAAGCACCCGCAAACCGTTGTAAAAAACACGGCCGACTTTATGCAAAGCATCCGCATCCAGCTATTTAACCAGATGCTAAATGACCGCATAAGTGAATTAACCCAAAAGCCAACGCCGCCGTTTGTTTACGGGCAAAGCAGCTATGGCGCTTTTATTGGCAGGCAGGATGCATTTACAACAATTGCCGTAGCTAAACCGGGCGGATTGGAAACAGCAGTTAAAGCTGCCGTTGCCGAAACAGAGCGTGTACGTCGTTTTGGCTTTACCTTAACCGAACTGGAAAGAGCCAAACAATCGGCTTTGGTTAATATTGATAACGCTTACCGTGAACGCGATAAAACAAGATCATCTAATTTTGTCGGCGAATACCAGCAAAACTTCATTACCGGCGAAGCTATCCCGGGCCTTTCTTATGAGTATAATTTTTATGTGAACAACATCAATAAGATCAGCCTGGATGAAATGAATGCCCTGGCCGGCAAATTTGTAAGCGACCAAAACCGTGTGGTAATTGTTGAAGCCCCGGAAACTGAGAAGGATAAGCTGCCGAACGAAAAAACCATACTCGATTGGATAGCTACAGCCGGGAAGGACGTCACTCCTTATGTTGATAATACAGTAGACAAGCCTTTATTAGACAAGCTGCCAACGCCTGGTAAAATAACCGAAACAAAAGTAGACAGCCTGATAGGCACAACTACATTAACCCTAAGTAACGGTGTTAAAGTCATTTTAAAACCAACACAATTCAAGAACGACCAGGTACTGATTAACGGTTATAGCTTTGGTGGTACTTCGCTGGCAAGTGACGAAGACTATACTTCGGCCGAACTTGCTGCCGGTATTATAAGCCAAAGCGGGATAAAGGATATAACGCAGATCCAACTTAATAAAATGATGAGCGGCAAAAACGTAAGTGTTTCGCCTTATATAAGTGATGTTACGCAGGGAATAACAGCCAACACCACGCCGAAGGATTTTGAAACGGCCATGCAGCTGATCTACCTTTATTTTACACAGCCGCGCAAGGATAATGATGTGTGGCAGGCAAACATCAGCCAAACCAATGCCTTGCTTGCTAATCGCGGCCTGAACCCGGGGAGTGTTTTCCAGGATACCATATCTGCCACACTTTACAATCACAATTTCAGGGAGATGGTAGCCACACCTGAGAGATTGAACAAAGCGACGCTCGATAAAGCCTACCAGTTTTACAAGGACCGCTTTTCAGATGCAAGTTCCTTTGTATTTACCTTCGTTGGTAACTTTGATGTAGACGTTTTAAAACCATACATCGAAGCATATTTGGGCAGTCTGCCATCAACCAACCGTAAGGAAACCTACAAAAATTTAAATATTTACCCACCTGCCGGGCAAATCAATAAGACAGTAACCAAGGGTATCGGCGATAAGGCGAGTGTGCAAATGGTGTTCAGTGGTGCATACGATTACAACGATCTCAATAACATCCAGATCGACGCGCTTGAAGAAGTGTTGCAGATCAGGCTATTAGACAGGCTTCGTGAAAAAGATGGCGGCACTTATGCACCAGGCGTAAGGGCAAACTATAAAAAAGTGCCTAACAGCAGGTATAGCTTCACTATTTCATTTACCTGCGCCCCTGCTGATATCGACAAGCTGGTTAGCGACACACAGGATGAAATTAACAAACTGAAACAAAACGGCGCTGCACAGGCCGATATCGATAAGTTTGTTGCTGAAGAAGCACGTTCAACCCAGGTGCAATTAAAGGAAAATGTTTTCTGGGCTGGATATCTTGGCGCTGCATCGCAAAACCAGTTAAATCCGGATGCGATATTGATGCATGTTAGCAACCTGGGAGGCATTACACCGGCAAGCACTAAGGACGCTGCCAATAAATACTTAAGCGGCGCGAACCTGATTAAATTTACCCTGGTACCGGAGAAAGCTGACGATAAAAAATAAGCCTAATAATTACAGAAAGTATAAAGCCTTACGAAGATTATAATTCGTAAGGCTTTTTGTTTAATTCATGTTGATGTAAGTTGCTGACGTGTCGTTAGGCTTATGCACAACAATCGCTATCCCGGTGTTCGAAACGGAATCAATCTCGAACGCTATTCCTTCCTCTTTTGCTTCATATACTTTTATCTTTCCACCACCATTTGTTGTAAACCCGCCCGCCGGTGTCAGTTTAAAATGTCTGCTGTATTCGCTTAAAGGCATCCCCGGGTTCAAGCCCTCCGCTGTTTTGAATGCGGGTGATGTTGTTAAAATTTTGCGGATGTGTGCCACACCTTCGTTTTTGGCTCCAAAATTATGCGCGGCGAATATGCTGATTTTGTAACCGGAGGTGTCGTGTTTATCATACCAGGTCATAAGTGCGCTACCCATTGCGGCATCCGAAAAGTCAGGCTTGCCCAGTAAAGATATCACGCTATCGGCACTGCCGCCAATTGAAATTTTGCCGATGCTTTTTCCCGGCACGATCAGTTGCTCCCGGCTAATTGCCTTTGCGGTATCATCATTTGCTTTAGCACTTGTTGGTTTCTGTTTATCCTGTGTTGCCGATCCCTGGTGTTGTATACAGGCGTAAACAATACAAATAAGGGTAAGTATCACCACAAATTCCGTAATTCTTTTTTTCATATGTTAAAACTCATTGCCTTTTATTAACACCAATTAATCAGAAATCGTTTCAGGTAATTTTTTATTGCGCAAGAAACGGGTTTAACAGGCAGTCAAAAGCCGGTAGTTTTGCTATATCAAAAACATATAGTTATGCATATTACAAGCGAACCTTCCATCTTATATTTCGGTACACCGGTAGTTCTTATCGGCACAAAAAATGAAAACGATACGGATAATTTAGCACCTATGTCATCCATCTTCTGGTTAGGCTGGCGGTGTGTTATTGGTTTATCGGCATTTTCCAAAACAACACAAAACCTGATGCGCACCCGGCAATGCGTTTTAAATTTACCCTCGGTAAGCGAAGTCGCAGCTGTTAATCGCCTGGCAAAAACAACAGGCTCAAACCCGGTGCCCGATGGAAAATTATTAAAGGGATACCGGTTTGAACAGGACAAGTTCTCAATAGCGGGCCTAACCAAACAGGATGGCGAAACCGTAAATGCGCCAAGGGTAAAAGAATGCCCGGTACAGATGGAAGCCGTTGTTGAAGTAGTACATGGATTAGCCGAAGGTGATGCAGACCAGCGGGGAAAAATAGTAACCTTTGAGCTACGGATCCAACGGGTCTACCTCGAAGAATCCACTTTGATGGACGGCCAACCTAACCGGGTGGATCCTGACAAATGGAAGCCTTTAATCATGAGTTTCCAGGAATTTTATGGCCTGGGTGATAAGGTACATTCATCAACATTGGGCGAGATCCCGGAGCGGTTATACAATACCCTGGATAGGGAACGGGCGATAAAGAGTTATGAGGTAGCCAACCTTATCTGATGGTTATTTTGTCATTCTGAGCGAGAGCGAAGAATCCTCAGTAAGCGACAATCACGCTGGAAAGGTAGGTCGGCTATCTGTTGAACGTATACTTATCGCGTGGAGAAGATTTTTCGCTAAAGCTCAAGAGATAGTTCTTCGCTCTCGCTCAGAATGACAAATTTTCTTAAATTATAGTTTTTAATTTTTGCTGCCTCTCCTAACTAATTGCAATTTCCGTTGTATATTATTGGCATGATTACAAAGGGGCAGCAAGTCATCAGGGATTGGTACCGGCAAAAAAACTGGGAGCAGTTTCCGTTTCAACAGGAGATGGAAGCGGCCTATCTTGGCGGCTTTTCCGGCTTGCTGAATGCCCCCACAGGCAGTGGTAAAACGTTTGCGCTGTTCCTACCCTTTTTAGCTGATTTTATAAACAAACACCCGGATACTTATAAAACTCAAACCAACAACGGCCTGTTGATGCTTTGGATAACGCCCTTGCGGGCCTTAACCAACGACATTAAGAAGGCCATGCAGGAAGTATGCGA
Source organism: Bacteroidota bacterium (assembly GCA_030775685.1). Lineage (GTDB taxonomy): Bacteria > Bacteroidota > Bacteroidia > Sphingobacteriales > Sphingobacteriaceae > Mucilaginibacter. The sequence goes on along the minus strand of JALYIP010000074.1, from coordinate 140,920 downwards.
CGAACTCGGCCTGCCCTGGCGCATCATGACCCGCACCGGAGATACATCCGCTGCCGACAAGGCATCCCTAAAAAGAAAATTACCGGAGGTTTTACTCACCACGCCCGAAAGCCTGCACCTGATGCTTGCCCAAAAGGAATATCCAAAAATCTTCAAAAGCCTGCAGGTTGTAGTAATTGACGAGTGGCATGAGTTGCTCGGGACTAAGCGAGGGGTACAGGTAGAGCTGGGGTTGTCCAGGTTAAAAGTCCTGAGTCTTGAGTCTCAAGTCTCAAGTCAGGCAAATTTTTCAGACTCAGAACTAAAGACTCAAGACTTCGGACTCAAAATCTGGGGTATCTCCGCAACCATCGGCAACCTTGAACAAGCCGCCGAAGTGCTTTTAGGCAACGATTTTCCGCATGATCGGATAAAAATGGTACGCGCCAACCTGGATAAAAAGCTGCTGATAAAATCCATCATCCCAGAAAATATTGAGAATTATTCGTGGGCGGGGCATATAGGGCTAAAACTGTTGCCGCAGGTAATGGAGATTGTAGCGCGGAGCAAAACCACGCTGATCTTTACCAATACCCGGTCGCAGTCGGAGATCTGGTACCATGCCATTTTAGATAATTACCCTGAGTACGCCGGCATAATGGCGATGCACCATGGTTCGCTGGATAACGAGCTGCGCAACTGGGTAGAACAGGCGCTGCATGCCGAAGCTTTAAAGGTGGTGGTGTGTACGTCGAGTTTGGATCTCGGTGTCGATTTTCGCCCGGTAGATACCGTAGTGCAGGTGGGTAGCCCCAAGGGTGTTGCACGCTTTATGCAGCGTGCAGGGCGAAGCGGACATGCCCCAGGGGAAGTGTCCCGAGCTTATTTTGTGCCAACACATTCGATGGAGTTACTGGAGGGCGCTGCCCTCAAGCAAGCGATCAAAGACGGCATTTTTGAAAGCCGCGACCCCATGTTGCTTACCATGGATGTGCTGATCCAATATATGGTAACACTGGCCGTGTCTGACGGCTTCCGGGCCGATGAATTGTTTAAGGAAGTAAAAGGCACGTTTGCCTTTGCCGACCTTACCCGCAACGAATTTAACCAACTGCTTGATTTTATAACTACCGGCGGCAAAACGCTTGCGCAGTATGATGAGTTTTTAAAGGTGGAAGTGGAAAATGGACTATTCAAGGTGAACAACCGCAGAGTGGCCATGCGGCACCGGCTCAGCATCGGCACCATTACCAGCGAGTTGAGTATCCGGGTAAAATGGCTCAGCGGGGGTAGTTTGGGTACTATTGAAGAGTCGTTTGTGTCCAAGTTAAAGCCGGGCAACACATTTTGGTTTGCCGGGCGCAGTTTAGAGTTTGTAAGGATCAAGGAGATGTCGGCCTATGTAAAAAAATCCAACGCCAGGAAAGGACTGATCCCAAGCTGGAACGGCGGGCGAATGCCGCTGTCGTCGCAATTAGCAGCCGTATTTCGCGATAAGCTGGACGAAGTGGCACATGGTATCGAAAAGGATGAGGAAGTAATAGCCCTGAAACCCTTATTTGATCTGCAGGCGCAGCTCTCACATTTACCGCAGAGTCACGAATTTTTGATAGAATCGTTTAAATCCCGCGAGGGACATCACCTGTTGTTTTATCCGTTTGAGGGCAGGTTGGTGCATGAGGGAATGGCATCGCTGCTGGCTTATCGCATCAGTAAAATAAAACCTGCCAGCTTCTCGATAGCCATGAACGATTATGGTTTTGAACTGCTGGCTGATGAGGATATTCCAATTGAACAGGCTTTAGAAGATGCTTCATTTTTTTCAATTGATAACCTGCTCGACGATATCCTGCACAGCTTAAATGCCAATGAGATGGCGCGCAGGCGTTTTCGGGACATAGCGCACATCGGCGGGTTGATATTTACCGGTTACCCCGGTCAGCAGGTAAAAAATAAACACCTGCAAGCCTCAACCTCTTTGTTGTTCGAGGTATTCAGCGAATATGAACCGGATAACCTGCTGGTGAGACAGGCCTACAACGAGGCATTGGCATTCCAGTTGGAGGAGTTCAGGCTGCGGATGGCCTTGCAGCGCATCGTAAAGCAAAACATCATCCTGAAAACTATAGAGCGCCCAACCCCCTTCGCGTTCCCAATAATGGTTGACAGCCTGGGTCGCGAAAAATTAACCACCGAAACGCTGGAGGAAAGAATAGCAAAAATGGCCCGCCAATATGGCGCTGACGAAGTGTGGGAGAAGGCGGAAACGTCCGGAAGCCGGAAAAGTCCGAAAGTGCGGAAACCGGGGATCACGAGAAAAAAAGGGTTTTAGAAGGAGCGGAAAGCTAAAAGCCGAAAGCATAAAGCTTTTTGCAGGTTGCTACTGACGGTATTTCAAGCTTTCAGCTTTGGTCTTTCTGCTTTCAGCTTACTTAGGCGTTTTTATAACGATAATTAGCAGCCAAATTATAGCAATCACCTGCACCATTATCATACTGCCTGTTATCATTTGCCCGCCCGGCCAGTGCATTACCTTAAATGCCATGCCTATCATTAAGCCAGCAAGGCTCAGTATAAAAAGTATTATGGGGTATCTGAAATTGAAAAACATAAGGGATGGATCTATTTAGCGCTTTTTTGTCTCCGGTTTTTTATCACCCTGTAAAATAAAAACCCAAATAAGGCGCCTATCAGCATGCTGCCCCAGGTTTCGGTTTTCGGGTCGTAGTTAAACACAATCAGCGTCATTATTATTATCGCAATTATGCCCAGTAACAGGTATAGATAAACTTTTTTCATTAAGACTCCATTTAGTTCAATTCCGTTGCTAAATTACTTGAAAAACATCGTGATTTAACAAATTCTATTTGCTTGGCACTTATTCAGACTTATTTTTTCTATCTATCTCCCTCATCATTCTTAATGTGAGCAGGGAAAGCATCAGCAGAGCCCCTACGATAATCACCCAAATGGCTATAGTGTGATCGCGTGTTTGTGTTTGTACGGCGGGAGTTTCAAAGGTTGTTTTTTTTATAAGCGGCCCGTGGCTAATTTCGGGCAGGTGACCATGAATGCTATCGGCAAAAAATTTTAGATCGTAGACAGGTTGTACAGCGTTTATGTTGCCTGTGTACAGCTTATAGGATTGCCCCTTCTCAAGGTAAGCGGCGATAAACTGATCCGACTGCATGGCCTCCACTTCCTTGATATCAAGCGGCAAATTATCGCCGTTATCAATTTGCAGCTCAATTTTATTTGTTTTGGCAGCCATTAAAAGTGCCCCGTTCTTGCCGGAGTTCAACTCGGTATTACTGATCAATTGCCCGCCTTGTTTATCAATTGCATACACCGTAATATCACGTTTGTAGTACTTTGGCCCTGCAATTGTTAGTCTTAACATATTAACCAGGTAATTATCATCAAATTGAATGGTAACACGAGTGGTTTTATTACTATCTCTTTGAGCGAACTTGACATTTGGAATTGGGAAATACCTGTTTAGAACAGCTTGCTCGGTATAAATGCCCGCTTCTAAAAACTTAACCGGTGCCTTGTTTTTATCATTAACTAATACCTTCAAATAATGATAGTTGCTCGCCGGGAATGATAACGATTGTAAATAGCTCCCGTCATTATCTAAAGCTGCTTCTTGCAAGGGGATCTCTTCTTCAATGGCAAACCAGCGTTGCAGGTCGTCGCTGCCTGATAAATTTACGGTTCGCCTTACGGCTGTGTTTTTTAGCTTGAGCCATAGCCTGTTTACTGGTAGCTTTTCCTTGCTTTCAATTATAAAGGCAGTGCCGGTGTCCTTTGATAATTTTATTTCCGGGAAAACGATAAACTTTTCATTATTGGTACGTGGTAAATTATCGGGGGTTATGTAGGAGACAAAATTGCCCCTGGCATCTGTAATTCTAATATCCGTTAATCCGGGATTGCTTTTTGCCACAAAACCAGGCCGAAAGCCAATCCTGTAAAACCCGCTTGAATCAACCTTTTGCAAATCGGCCTTGTACTTAAATATTTTTTGGGCCGATGCAAACAGCCCCGTCGTACAAAGCGCAGTCAGTAAAAATCCAACCTTATTCCTTTGGCTTATTCTCATCATCGACAATTATTTTTTTAACCTTTTGATACATGAATGAAATGATCAGCAGCAGCACGCCTAAACAGAAGAACGCTGCAATTTTACCGGCAACCGGGATGTTGTTGATATCGAACAAAAACAACTTTAACAAAGTAATAGAAAACAGCGTTAAAGAAATAATGCGCAGTGTTTTTTGCTTATTACGCATCCCCAGCCACATTAGTGTAAACGAGAGCAATCCCCACAAAACTGGCAGTGCCGTTTTTATATACACCGTTTGGATAACATCGATCGTGTTCCCCTTCGAATAGAACAACAACTCGCTCATTAAACAAAATTCCAGGCTTAAAAAAAGCACGATAGCTGCCGAGATTACCCAGGCTGCTGAGTTTTTTAAACCCTCATCAAAATGTGCCTGGCATAGGCGGATAACCGGGTAAAAGATCAGGCCGATAAAGAGCGCGCTCACCCAATGAGGCGCAAAAAGTGAAGTTGGAATCTTCTTGTTTTCGAGCATATCGCTTAACAGGTCAAAATACTCCGGATTGAGCGCGAGGTAAATTACAATTGTAGCACTCATCAAATACATGCCCTTCCTTCCATTAAATTCAGTACCGCTTATCTTAGCCGATATGATGTTGAAAACGTAAACAAAAACCGGCGTATACACCATCACGTATAAAATGTTCACATTACTATTGGGGTAATGGTAAAAAAACTGGTGATTGATCTCAAGCGCACCGCTGGAAAACAAAAGTATCAACGCGGTTATCCTGTATACATTTTTGTTGACCTTGATCGCTCCTTCAACGTCCGACTTATCCCGCTTTACCAACACATACAGCAGGTACGAACTTACTGCGGCAAATAGTATTGTAATAAAACCCTTATTGGCGATAACTGTAAGTTAAACCTGAATCGGTGTAAATTTCGGATAGATCCATCAGCAAACTGATCAGCATGTCGACCCATACCACCAACGATGTGAGCTGCATTAATTTTATCGCTGATTTTTGATATAACCAGTAAAGCAGCACAGTTTCCGAAGCCCAGAACAAGGTGATATTATTACCATGGAGCTGGATAGGGGCGGTAAGCGAAATGAACGTCAGCGTAATGCCGATAAGCAGGTAAAGAATATTCGGATCAACCTTGCGGTTGCGGAACAGGATATAGGATAAAACTAAATTTAGCGCACCAAGGCTGGCGCTGAATATTCCGCGGTATGGTTCAAGGTGCATCACCGTTAGCAGGTACAGGCCCGCGGCAAAATATAGTGCAGTGTTAATTAATAGAATGCTGAAATCGGCAGTCAGGAACTTCTTATTCTCCCGCACATTATTTATGATGGTGATGGTGAAAAAGAGCAGGTAAAAAATAGTGGCGAACCTAAAGCCAATGATATAATTAGATGCATTTAAAGTGTAAAGTACCGTGCCGAAGACCAATACCGACAAGCCAAATGCCGAAATATTAAGTATGCGCCATGCCTTATAATAGGCGATGATTAGCAGGCCTATATTCAGGATCAGTAGGTAAATAAACAGGCCATTATAGTTGGCCGTGCCGTTACTCACCATAAACGGACTTGCAAAACCGCCTATCAGCGCAATTACCGCCAGCTCCTGTTTATCATACAATAACGAAAGAATTACCGCGAAAATGGTGATAACTATAAGAATGATGAGCGCAGTGGATTGGCTAAACAAATGAAACTCCTGGAAAGCAAGGGTGATTGTGAAATAAAATATAGCCAGTCCGCCACCTACCAGAACCGAGCTGAACGCCTTGTAGCTGTTACGCATGCGATGCGCAAACCCGATCAGGATGCCGCCGCAAATAACACCGGTGCCCACGCGGCCAACCGGGCCAACCCAATCATTGTCGATGGCGTACTTCACAAAAAAGCCGATTGCCAAAACTAATATGGCAATACCTATCTTATTAATAAGGTTCTCGCCAATGAATTTTTCCAGGTCGGGGTAGCGCTCAAAAAACGAAGGGCTTGGCTCTTCCTGCCTTTGAGGTTGCTCCCAGGTTCGCACCGGGCGGTTTATTACAGAAGCGCTATCTGCAATTACTTCCTTTTGCCGCTCAATTACCGGCTCGGGTATCACCATCGCGGGTATAAGTGGTTCCGGTGGTTTAACTACTAGGGGCTGTTTAACAGCGAAAGGTTCCGGAACCACTTCCTTCGGCTTTTCAGGTGCCCTGGTTTCCGGTTCCCGTTTTTTCAGCGCATTTTGTAATTCCAGTATCCTGTGTTCTAAATCAATGAATTTTTGATTGATACTGGTTTTATTGCTGATGATAAGAATAACAATTACTAATAGTAATATTACATTTAATATGTCCATGGTGTTAGGTTGCTGAAATAAAGATATAAGATTTGGCCCTATTCAGATAACTTATCTAACATTTAAAAGACAGAGCAGGATGGACATAAGATAAACTACGCTAAATTAGCCTGTCATAAACCAATTACAAATGAGATCATTTTTTACTGCCGCATTGTTTATTTGCAGCGTGTTTTTGTTAAACCACGCTACAGCCCAGCCCTCTGCTGAAATCAACCTAAGCAAAACATGGAACGCCAATTGGATAAGCGCAAAAAATGAAACCGGCAGAGATTATGGTGTCTTTTATTTCAGGAAGAGCATCAGCCTCGCTGCAAAGCCCGCAACGTTTATCGTAAACGTATCCGCCGATAACAGGTATAAACTATACGTCAACGGCACATTGGTGTCGCTCGGCCCGGCACGCGGAGATACCTATTACTGGAACTATGAAAAAGTAGACCTTGCGCCATACCTGGTAGCTGGTAAAAATACTGTGGCTGCCATTGTTTGGAACGAGGCGGAATTTCGGCCGGAGGCGCAGATCAGTTTGCGGACTGCCTTTATTATCCAGGGCAATACCGCTGCCGAAGAGGTTTTAAACACCAATGGTAGCTGGAAATCCACCCGCGATAAAGCTTATCAACCTATAAACGGTATTGGCTACCCAGCCTACTATGTTGCAGGCCCGGGTGAACTTATTGACGAGGGCAAAACGATTAAAGGATGGATGGCCAATGACTTTGACGATAGCGCATGGCCCGGAGCCGGCACGATGGATCGTGGTAAGCCCAAAGGCATGGCCGATGCCTTTGGCTGGATGCTGGTACCATCGATATTGCCGCAAATGGAGCGCACTTACCAGCGGATCCCGGTTTTACGCAAGGCGGATGGTGTTATTGCGCCTGCTTCATTTCCGGCAACAAAAACAACGATAACTATTCCCGCAAACACTACCGCTACTTTGCTGTTAGATCAAACCTATTTGACAAACGCCTATGTTACACTCAATTTCAGCAAGGGGAAAAATGCGGGGATCTCGCTTTCCTATGCCGAGGCTTTATTTGATAATTTGAAAAAATACGGCCCCAGGAAGGGTAACCGCAATGATGTGGATGGAAAGGATTTTGCCGGACGGAAGGATAGCCTTATTGCCGATGGCAGTGAGGGACAAACATTCACCTCCCTGTACTGGCGTACCTACCGCTATATCCGTTTGGTGATCCAAACAAGGGACGAGCCGCTGATAATTGATGACATATACGGAACAGCAACCGGCTTCCCGTTCCAACGCAATGCAAAATTGAAGACGGACAACCCCGAGATGCAGCAAATGCTGGATATTGGCTGGCGAACAGCACGGATGGATGCCATTGAAACCTATATGGACTGCCCGTATTATGAGCAGCTGCAATACATTGGCGACACCCGCATCCAGGCGCTGGTATCCTATTACAACAGCGGAGACGACCGCCTGATGCGCAATGCCATTAACCTGATGGATCACTCACGGATTGCAGAGGGGCTTGCGTTGAGCAGGCACCCGTCTTATAGTCCGCAGATAATTTCCACATTTTCATTATGGTACGTGAGCGTGCTGCACGATTACTGGATGTACCGGCCCGACAGCAGTTTTGTAAAGGACAAGCTACAGGGCGAAAGAGCCGTGCTCGATTTTTTCAGCAAATACCAGCAGGCCGATGGCTCTTTAAAAAATACGCCATACTGGACCTTTGTTGATTGGGCCGGTGGCTGGGGCTACGGCATGGCGCCAACAGGCAGTAAGGGCGGTTCATCTATCCTCGATCTGCAATTGCTGATCACCTATCAGCTGGCTGCCGAAATGGAGGCGAAAATAGGAATGCCCGTATTTGCGCAGCTCTACAGATCGAAGGCTGCACAGCTAAAACAAACCATCCAAAATAAATATTGGGACCCGGTTAAAAAACTGTACGCTGACACAGAAGACAAAAATGTTTTCTCGCAGCATGCCAATTCATTGGCCATATTAACCGGGATGATAAAAGGGCCGGATGCCATTGCGTTGTGCAAAAACATGCAAACCGATACCACATTAACCCAATGCACCATCTACTTTAAATATTATATGCACCAGGCATTTATTAAAGCGGGCCTCGGTAACGATTATTTGAAGTGGCTTGGCGTGTGGCGCGAAAATATAAAAATGGGCCTCACCACCTGGGCCGAATTCAGCGACCTGCCAAACAGCCGCTCTGATTGTCATGCATGGGGCGCCAGTCCGAATATTGAATTTTTCAGAACGATATTGGGGATCGATAGTTATGCGCCTGGTTTCGCCAAAGTGAAAATTGAGCCTCATTTGGGCGATTTAAAAACAGCAAGCGGTGAGATCCCTCATCCTAATGGAAAGGTAGCGGTTGATTATGTGTTAGATGGTAGCGTTTGGAAGATCAAGATCGATCTGCCACGGAAAACTTCGGGTATTTTTGTTTGGCGGGGGAAAACATACCTGATAAAGACCGGGGAGAATTTGTTTAAGATCTGATAAGTTTATTGACCTGTCAGGGTGAGCCTGTCGCATACTAAGCAAAGTGCAGAGGCCTTTGCCCGCGTGCTTCGAGAGCCTAAGCATGACAGCCCTCTTTTAAAGATTAAACATTCAACGGTAGTTTAAAATAAAAAGTGGATCCTTTTCCAAATTCACTTTTTATCCAGAACGTTCCGTTGTGGCGGGCCAGGATCTCTGCGGATACATATAAGCCCAAGCCCAAGCCCTCATATTTCATCGCGGTGTTATCAACGCGGTAAAATCTTTCAAATAATTTCCCAAGGTTGTCCCGCTCAACGCCTATCCCGAAATCCTGTACAGATACTACAATGCTATCGTCCTGGACTTCGGACCGAATGATTACTTCGTTTGCATCCGGCGAGTATTTCACGGCATTGGTTAAGAAATTGGTAAGCACCTGTTCCAGTCGAAAATGATCGCCATAAAGCATAACAGTCGGGTTGCCTTCAACTAAAAGCCGGTGACGGGTGTTTGCAAGCTGCACATTTTGTACCACTTCGCTGATCAATTCCTGCATATTGAGGAGATCCATGTTATAGGTCATCTTCCCTGCCGAGATCTTGGAAACATCCAGCAGGTCGGCAATCAACTTTTCAAGCCGCTTTAGTTGCTGCAGGCTTTTTGAAACAAATACACCAGGAGACTCTGCGTTTTTAACCGACCTATCCATCAACTGCAAGTAAGCCTTTAAACTGGTAAGGGGTGTTTTTAGCTCATGGCTGGCTATGCTTATGAACTCATCCTTTTGCTGTTCAATTTTTTTATGCTCCTCTATATCAGTATTGGTTCCCAGCCACATTACTACAGCATCATCAATTTTAAATGGTAGTGCCCGGGCCAAATACCACCTGTATTGCCCGTCAAGCCTGCGCAGGCGGAACTCAACCTGGTACAGTTGTTTTGTTTCCAAGGCTTGCGTCCAGTTTTTCAGGCAGGCCTGCAAGTCATCGGGATGAATAAATTCCTGCCATCCCGCACCAATAATATGTTGCGCGGTTTTACCAAAATAATCCTGGGTTCGTTCATTAACATAATCAAGTGCGCCGTTCACATCGGCTGTCCATACCTGTTGTGGCATCGATTCGGCCATAAAGCGAAATTGGGCCTCACTGGCTTCCAGCTTTTGCTGACCCTCTATCTTGTCGGTTATCTCGGTAGCTACGCATATAACCCCTATAATGGTGCCGTCATCATCGCGAAATGGCTCGTAAACAAAATCCACATACACAGTTTCCGGAACGCCATTTCTAAGTAATGGAATGGGTAAGCCATTACCGTAAAACGGCTCGCCGGTTAACCTTACGTTTTCAAGCAGTTCCTCAAATCCATGCCCCCTGGCCGACGGTAGTGCGTCAAAAACCCGCAGCCCCCTCATTTCGTCAAATGAGCGCCCGTATATTTTCTCCAGCGGTGGATTGATCAGGTCAACAATATATTCAGGCCCCTTAAAAATTCCTATTCCAACCGGTGCCTGCATAAAAATAGCGTACAACTGTTTACGCTGATTGCTCAATGCCTCCATTGCCAGTTTTTCCCGTTCAGCAAGTTTGTATATTTCAGTTACGTTAGTTGGCGAGTGAATCAAAAACTTTACGCTGCCATCCTCGTTTAGCACAGGGGTGTTGGTAGTGGTCCAGTAACGTTCCTCAAATTCATTGCTATCACGAATGGGAATATCATACCGGTAATTGTACATGGTATGCGGCTTTTTTGTGCGGATAGCTTCTTCGAAAGAGAAAATGGTACGTTCGATATTCTTCGACTCTTCGTCGGTAGGATTAGCCGGAAATGCCCCAAAAACAGACCTGCCTACAAGGGCCTCCCTGGTTGAATTTGTGGCGTTTAGGTAAGCATAGTTTGCATCTAAGATGGTATAAAGGGGAGCGTCAATAGCCAGCAATAGCTTGGTTGCCTCGCTTTTGTTGAATACAGAATGATAATCTTCGGCACTTAGCTGAACTATTTCTCTCATTTATAATTGATTACCGGCTTGAATAATATTGCTTTGAGAAAGTAAACCTCTATTGAAATTATTTGTTTTAATAGAGGAATGAATTTTTACAGATGGCTAAAAATGCATTATTATTCGCCATTTAGAACAACGCCAGGAGTTACCTGCTTTGCCAGCTTTTTACCCTCATTCGTCATGTACAAACCATAACACGAGGTTGCTACAGCAAGCCCTATCCCGGTAAATGCCATAACGCCCGGTTGAGACAATACTTTATTCAGGCTAAGCAGTATGGCAGCAATTGCTACCAATGTGCTCCATGTCGCGAGGTAATAATCAACGTTGCGCTTAAAAACTTTAGCCAGGGGGTAAAAATGGAGTCCAACTATCAACGCTATTGCAGGGATTGTTAACTCCGGGTGACCAATATTGATAACGACATTTACAGCGATAAAAATAAACAATCCCTCAAGGCCGAAGATGATCCCAAACCACATCCCCATCTTTTTCCCCTCAGCCTTATCCTCCTCCGATTCAACATTTGGAAAATGTTTTGCCAATTTGTATATCGAGATTCCACGGGTTACAAAGGTGATGGCCAGTACCGCAAATACAACCAGGGCAAATGCATACGGCGAGTTATGTAAACCGCCGAAGGCAATTCCGGCCCATATCATGGTAAAGGCAGCCATCATGAACAGGCCTGAAGCAATGCCCTTGACGGCCTCGGCCGGAATTAATCGTGGTTCGGTTTTCATGTTTTTATTGTGCTGACTTATCAAGTTTAGGTACGCGCTTTGGCGTATCTGTGCCGGCAACTATCCCGCGCGAGCTTAAGGCAATTGCCCTTATCGTAGATGTAATGTTTGCTACATCCAATGTGCTGAATTCATCGCCAACTGTGTGATAAAGCTTATCGATGTCTATCTGGTCGGTTGAGATGGTGTGGGCCGGTACGCCAACTGCTGCCAGTGAGGCATTATCACTGCGGTAAAACAGGTTTTGCTGGGGGTAAGGATCTGGATAGAATTTAAAGGCAGTCCCCACCAGGTTTTTTTGGAGGATGGTGCCAAAGTCCGACCGCTCAAATCCGGTTATAAAAGCCGAGTTTTCGCCGAATTTGGATGCCTTGCCGATCATCTCGATATTAAACATGGCAACAACCTTATCAGGGTCTACCGTTGTAGCGAAGTATTGCGAACCAAACTCACCTATTTCCTCGGCAGTAAAGGCCACAAATATCAAAGTGCGGGCGTTATTATTTAGCTTTTTGTAATATTTGGCAAGTGTGATCACTGCTGTAGTCCCCGAAGCATCATCATCTGCCCCATTGGCTATACTGTCGCCTTTTACCGGTTTAAGGATGCCGAGGTGATCATAATGCCCTGAAAATACTATTGATTCTTCCGGCTTAGTTTTGCCCGGGATCATCCCCACAATGTTAAACAATGGTGATTCCACAATTTTGCCGGTATAGGTTACTTCGAACGATTTTACATCATCGTGATTGCCCAGCACAAAAACCAGTTGCTGGTCGTTATTCATTTTGTCGGCTATTATACCGTTTTTAAGCCTGTCGCGTAATCCTTCAAACGTTGTCGCAAAGCTCGGGTCTACAAAAATCAACATTTTTTTCCCGCTTTTGGCATAACTGCGGTATTCGGTACGGAAGTTTTTGCCACTGCTTAATTTTACTATTTGAACATCATTGTTAGTACTCCAGCTTACAGCCGGGGCACTTGTGAAAGTAAATGCGCTGTCCTTCGGCAATACCTTGCCGTTAATGCTCACCATGGTTTCTCCCGCAAGTATTCTTGTTTTGGTAAAATTCTGGCGATAGCCGGTATTCCCTGTTAGAGGCACCAGGCCAGCTTGTTTGTATTGGCTCTCGATATATTGTGCTGCCTTTTCAATGCCGGGTGTAAATGTTGCCCGGCCCTCCATGTCATCTGCCGAAAGGGTCTTGATTACTTTTTCGACCTCATCCTGTTTGATGAGCTTGTTTACATCCTGGCTAAAGCTTTGGAATGATACTGCCAGCAAAGCCAGCGCTGCTATATATTTTTTCATATTTTTTTATTTGACCTTTGATGATAGCCAATTGTTACGGAATGTTTCCTGGTCTTTTGTTAATTCCTTCCCCGCCTTTTCGTAAGCAACTACTTCAAAGTTTGGATTTTCAGTTAATGTTACGGTTGTTTCGTGCTCCCCGGTGCGGTTTTTATAGGTTACCACCAGCTTATCGCCAACGTTTTTTGCAGCAACAATATCAGTGAATGATTTTGCATCGGTGATATCTTTGCCATCTGCTTTTAAAATGATATCGCCCGCGTCAAGGCCCGCGTCATATATCGGTGTGCCCTTTACGGTGCTTGCTGCTATCGGTAAGCCAATGGCTCCGGCTGTCCTTGCCGCGCCGGAACGCCCGCGGTTTTGGGCGATTGACAAAGGTCCGGCCCATGGCTTGCCTGCGTCAACTTTGCGTAACAGCAAGCCTGCCTTTGCAAGTAATCCCTCGTAATCGTTTTTATCGAGGCCGTAAATATATTTGTTGAAAAACTCTGCCGCGAACTTGGGGTTTTTGGTTACCTGGGCTAAATCAGCCTGCAGATCAGGAATGGTATATGGCTTCATCACTTTACCGCGGTTTAGCCAAACGGTGCGCATGTAGTCATCCAGGGTAAGGTTAAAATCGCTACGCAAACGAAGATCAAGCGCCAGCGCAATAGCGCCGCCATAGTAATAATAGCTGGTGAAAACGTTGTTGTTGTTATTCGGGTCGATAGAAACGCCTGCATCGGCAAACACCGAATAGCGGCTCATTTGCGGAGCGGAATAAACTTTTGATGCTGGTTTATTCAACACAGCATTAACCAAACCTGCGATAGTACCCGAATATTGATCCAGCTTTTGGAAACCCGAACGCACCAGCAGCATTTCGCCGTAGTATTGGGTAAAGCCCTCGGCAAACCAAAGTTCGCTGCTCATGTTAGCATGTTCAAAGTTAAACGGCTCCAACGATTTCGGGCGGATCCGCTTTACGTTCCAGCTATGGAAGTATTCGTGCGAGAATGTGCCCAGTAACCACACTTCGTTCCCCTCAATCTTCTCTGCCGGTTGAACTATGCACGTTGAGTTGCGGTGCTCCATACCGTCGCCGGATACCGTTGGGTGTACGTCATCTAAAAAGGTATACTCGCCATAATCGTAAGCCGGTAATTCGCCGAAAACGGCTTTTTCTTCCAGTACCATTTTTTGCACCATCGTGCCGAAATTGTCTATCACAGCCTGGCTGTCGTCCGAATGCACGGTAAGGTTGATCTTCTCTTTTTTGCCATCGGTATTTACCACATCCCAGCTATTTATTTTATAAGCCGAAAGTTCGGTTGGGCTGTCCATCAAATATTGCAGATCGGGGGCGCTATAGATCCTGCCTTCGTCATGCTTGAGCTGACTGGCAACCTGCCAGCCGTATTTCTCCATGTCGTTAAACTCTATTTGGATGGCCCGCTTTTCAAGCCCGGGAATCCACATAATAGTGGCGGGCATATTCAGGTGTGCATGGCTGGGGTCGATACTCGCGTAGGTGCCGTCGGTCCAGTTGGCAAATAACGTATAAGATATTTTAACGGTTTCGGGGTGGCTCCCCACTTCATAAACATCGCCTTCTAATTGTTTTATTGGCAATGCTTTTCCCTTGCCATCGGTGGCGGTAACGTTGTAAACGTTTTTACCGAACTCATGTGTTGCGTAACGACCGGCTGAGGAGCGGCTCATGCGCACCTTAAAGTTACCCTCAGGCGCTTGCGGAATAAGTATCGCAACCTCCGCTTCGTGGTGAACCGCATTGGGAAACGAAATGGAATAAAATATAGGCCTCACAGCCTGTTGGGCAATAGTTGCAGCTGCAATAAAACATGCTGCGGTAAGTAAAAGTAATTTCTTCATCTATATAAATTAACAGCGATGAAATTACTGAAAGTACTTGTAAAAAACCCCAAATGTTGTAAAAGTTACAGTTTTTAAGGTCGTTGGGTTAACATTGGATTTACACAATTATAACCACTTGATTGCCCGGAATGGACAATCAAGTGGTATAATAAACACTGATTCAGCTTCATCAAATTCATCTGCCCAAATCAGCGATCAATACTAGCTGGCAAAAGTGATCAGCGCGTGCTGGCTTGCCGTATGCAGATCGCGCCAGGCGCGGTTAATTTCAGTTTCTGTACTCGCCGCCGTTAAGCCGCATAAAGGGTAAAGTCTATCGACTGTTTCACGGCTAAAATGTGCAAGCTTCCTGCTGGTGATACTCACTTGTTGCAGGATATCCTGCGGTACAATATTATTGCTTTGAATAGCATTCCAGGATTGATCCACGGTTTCAAAAAAGTCTTCCCTAACCAAATCAAGCTCACTTTTTGAATGGTTCAGTTCATCTATCAAAAATTCCTTTTGCTCATTGGTAAGCTTCGGTTGTTTTATTTTTTCCTGAAAGATGCCCTCGCACAGATCAATAAAATGTATGGCGATGCCCGATAAATTGACGGCAATCGTTGCTTCGGCCATCTGTAAAAATGGATATTGGTATAATGGCGAATTGATAACCGCAGCGGCAGGATCAATCTCAAACTGCCGGTTAAACGGAATGGTTAGCTCTTTAACCTCAAACGAATCGCTGCCGGTGGCCACCATGCCAATATATTTCCACGCGGGGAGAATGTTTACATCCTTTTTATCGAAAATGAAAGGTAATATTAGCGGTTCCCCGTCATCGTTTAAAACAGGCTTGCCATCTTTTACTATGCTGCAGTTAGCGGTAATATGCGTGGCGTGATGTGCGCCACTGGCGTATTTCCACGTGCCGTTGATGATGTATCCGTTTGAAGTAATTTCTGCCGTGCCGCACACCGCGCCACTACCTGCGAGGGAAACAGTATCCTCAACAAAGATCCGTTGCGCTATTTCCGGATTGATGAATCCACCAAACCAGCCGGCTCCGCTGCAAAGGGTAACCACCCAGCCTGTGCTGCCATCGGCCCAGCTTATGGCTTCCTGAAGGCGTACCAATTGCGAAAGCGTAATTTGCCTGCCGGTATAAACCTCCGGTACCAGCAGCTTAAACCATTTTTGCCGGTAAATTATTTTTAATTGTTCGGGATGAAGCAAGCCCAGTTGTTCGGCTTCGGCCGCTTTTGCGCGGATTATATGTACATCCCCGGCGTCAATAAGTGCAGAGGGATGTTGTAAGATCTTTTCCATTTTTATTGGGTTGATAAGGAGTTTTCAGCAGCCTTTTCCTTCCTCCAAATGGCAAGCCAGTCGAAGAAGCCAAAAAAGGCCACCACAAATAAGAACAGTGTAAGTGCCGCAAACAGGATGAGCTTTTTATAGCACAGCAGCGGAATGGCAAAAAGGTTGGAAATGTTAAGCCAGATCCAGTTTTCCAGCTTGCGTTTTGCCAGCAGCCACATCCCTGCCCACGCGGTTGATGATACCCATGCATCCCAAACGGGCACGTTTGACGAGGTGAAATTTTTGAGCAGCAAATAAAGTATGGGCCAGCCTGCAAAAACAATCAGCAGGGTAATTATCCATTCCCTGCGCGTCGCCCAGGTTATTTTTAAGGGTGGTTCGTCGCGCTTTTTAAGCCAGAAAAACCAGCCGTAAACGCTCATCACCAAATAATAAACATTCAGCGCAGACTCCGCATACAAGCCCGCCATCAGCAAAATATAAATGCCGATGAATGTACCGGCAATGCCTGTAGGATAAAGCCAGATATTATTCACCTTAGCTAATAGCACCTCGGCCACGCCTAAAAGTACAGCTGCCCATTCCCACAAGGTGGTTTCGCGCATTTGGTCAAGAAATAATTGGATCCAGTTGTGCATATGATCTGAATTAATGCTAAACAGATCGTTTGATTACGCCAACCAATCAAATCAGCGTAATCAAAACAATCATTTTAAATCAGCGGTTTAAAACTTGAGGTTCAACGATGCCAAAAAGTTAACAGGCGCCTGCGGGAAGAAGTAGTTGTAATTAACCACTTTGCCGCCCTCGATATCCGGGTAAGTCGCGCCGTCCGACTGGTACTTTTTGCTGAACACGTTGTTCACCAGCAAACCAATACCAACATTCTTAACTCCCTTTAATTTGAAGTTGTAATTAAGGCGGATATCGTTCACGAAATAGCCATCCAATGAGCGGCTTAAAGTTGAGGTGTTATCCAAATATTGGCGACCAACATATTTGCTGATAAAGGCAATCTCGCCATTTTTTATAGGGTGATAACTTATAGTGCTCGCTCCAACAAAACCTGGCGAATAAGCAATATCAGTTGATTTGTACTGCGTATTAATGGGGTTATAATCTTCATCAAACAATACCTGGTTAAAGTTTTTAACCTTATTCTCGCTTAACGAGGCATTGGCCGACCATGTTAGCTGCGCGGTGATCTTAACCCAGCCGCTTACTTCGATGCCTGCACGGTAGCTGTCCTTAATATTGGTGCGGATCGCCTCGCCCACGTCATCCAACGCGCCGGTTAAAACCAGCTGATTTTTATACAGCATATAAAAACCATTAATGCTGCCACCAAATGTTGGCTGGCTGATCCGGTAACCCAATTCAAAATCCGTTAAATGCTCCGATTTTGGTCGACTTGCAGGCGATGAGTTTACAAAATCGCTGCGGTTTGGCTCGTGGTTACCTACGGCTACTGATGCGTAAATATTACTGTGCTGGTTTAGCTCGTAAGTAAGTCCTGCCTTCGGATTAAAGAAGTTAAGCGATACATCCTGCTGCACATTGTTCAAATTTTGATCGAACCCTAAAAACGAATAGTTGATGTGGCGGTATTGCAGATCGCCGTATAAGATCAGATTCCCTGCACGGTACTCGGCACGGCTGAAAATATTGAAATCAGTTTTCTTGGCGGTGTTGCGCGAGTATTCATAATCCGGCGGAATAGTGGTGCTCTGCTGCGTCCACTCGATGTTGTTGTAGTGATCTCCCTTGTATTCGTTATAGGCACCGCCTAGTATCAGGTTAAAGTTTTTTTGCGGCTTGTAAGTGAAGTTATAGGTAGCACCGTAAAAGTAATTACTTAACCATAAACGCCGCACCAAATCGGTATTGGCTAAAGTGTCAGTGCCGATAATAACAGGCTTTAAGCCGTAAGCCGAAACAGGCTCGTTATTTTTATATTCCTCGTAATAACCATAACCGCGGGTATAATGCAGCGCTCCGCTAAACGAGATCTTATCGCTGATCTGCTGGTTATAAAGTAAGTGGTAATAGTTTTGCGTATAGTTGTCCGTTTGGTTTTTATAATACGAATTGGAGGCGTCGATATAACCCAATTCATTATACCTGCGGTTGCCATATTTTACGCTGTCTTCCGGTACTCCATCCCATGCCTGGTGAGTTTTCTCGTATCCGCTGAAAACGTTTAGGCGCAGCACGCTTTTTTTGCCATAATATGCGCCGCTTAAAAAGAACGATTTTAAGGTTGATGCCGAACGGTCAATATATCCGTCGGAAGTTATTTCTGATGCTCGGCCGTCAAAACTAAATTTGCCACCTAATAAGCCCGTACCCAGGTTAATGGTATTTTTTACTGTTCCGTATGATCCTGCCGAGCTGTTGATCTCGGTGTAGGCGGTATCCCTGCGGGTGGTGGTTTGGATATTGATACTGGCACCGAATGCGCCCGCACCATTGGTGGATGTACCCACGCCGCGTTGTACCTGGATATTATCGACGGATGAAGCCAGATCGGGCAGATCGACGAAATATACACCCTGGTCTTCAGCATCATTCATCGGGATGCCGTTGAGGGTAACGTTAATGCGGGTAGCGTCTGACCCGCGGATGCGGATGCTGGAATAGCCCACGCCAGCGCCGGCATTTGAAGTAACAACCGTTGATGGCGTTTGCTCCAGCAAATACTCAAAACCACGGCCGGAGTTATTCTTATCTATATCCTTTTTGCTCAAATTGGTGTAAGCAGTAGGTGAAGTGGCTGATGCCCGGGTAGCGCTCACGGTAACTTCTTCGGTAAGTAAGGTGCCGGGTTGCAGGGCGAAATCGCTTACGGCGTCTGCATTTAATGTAATTGTTTTTGTAACCGGATGATAGCCAATAAATGAAACTTTTAATACGTACGTACCGCTCTTTAAATTGTCGAGGTGGTACTTGCCATCAACCCCGGCAACTGCATTGAGTGCGGAATTTGTTAAGGTGATGGTGGTTCCGGGCAGTGCTTCGCCGGTTTGCTGGTTGGTGATTTTTCCCGAAATAGAGAATTGGGCCGCTGCCAGGACAGGCAGCAACAGGGCAATAAATGCCGCAAATGATTTTTTCAAAATGATTAATAAATAAAATTAGTTAAACCATCTCCGTATCAGGGCGACTACGCAGTACACTTAACTTGTTACCTCTCCCTACGCCGGCATTACCCGGATCAGGTGTCGCCCCCGGCCCCTAAAGGGGAGGAGAAAACCTAAAGAATATCTTTAAGTAAACTCCCCCTTTAGGGGGCCGGGGGGCATGGGTTTGATCTCAGCCTGTCTTTCAGTTTGGTAAAATACGCTGCAGCATATTTTGCGACCAAAGCAAGGCACCCCTTGAGAATTATGGGGCAAATATATGTTTTGATTTTGGAATTCGGAGGTTCGAATTCGGAATTATAAAATGTAATCCGTATTTTTGAGTAAAGACAATTGATATGCTAACAGATATTGAGTTGAAAAAAAAGCTTATTGCTAAGATAAGCAGCACAGAGGATAGCGAATTATTAAGTGAGATCTCTCGTTTGATTGATCTTGAAGAACAAATAGAGGATGTTTATCAGTTAAGCCCGGAAGAAACAGCTGCCGTAAATGAGGGTTTGGATCAAATTAAAAATGGCCTTTATTTCTCACATGAAGAATCAAATAAACGCGCAGATGAATGGCTAAAGAAATTCGATGGTCGGTAAGAGCTGATCGCGATAGGCTTGAAATTTTGGAATATTGGGCAAATAGAAACAAGTCAACCACATATAGTAAAAAACTCAACAAGTTATTTATAGATAAAGTTGAACTTCTTTCCGAATTTCCTGATTTGGGAAAACCAACTAACATACCTTTCGTAAGAATAAAAATAGTTAGAGATTATTCAATCTACTATCATATCAATTCAGATTTTATTGAAATTTTAACTGTTTGGGATAATAGGAGAAATCCTCAAAAGCTTAAATTGTAGTATAATCTCCCTGAATTCGGGCATCGTTACTTATAGGTATTGATATTTTATCGACTTTTCTGTCGCTATCTTCACTTTCGGACTTCCGGACTTTCGGACTTTCCGACTAAAACCCTACTTTTGCAGACTTTTATAAAATACAATTATGCTCAGAACACACACTTGCGGCGAATTAAATCTCAGTCATTTAGGTGAAACGGTTACTTTATGCGGTTGGGTGCAAAAATCACGCGACCTTGGCGGAACTACTTTTATAGACGTTCGCGACCGTTATGGTTTAACCCAATTGGTTTTAAATACCGACAGTGATGATTCTTTGCGTGAATTGAGCCGCAGCCTTGGTCGTGAGTTTGTGATCAAAGTTACCGGCAAGGTGTTGGAGCGTACCAGCAAGAATGCCAAAATGGTAACCGGCGATATCGAGATCGGTGTTACTGAAATAGAAGTATTGAATGCGGCTAAAATTCCGCCGTTCATGATAGAGGATGAAACCGATGGCGGCGAAGAATTACGTGCCAAATACCGTTACCTTGATCTGCGCCGTAACCCTATCCGCAACAACCTGATGCTGCGCCACAAAATGGCCCAGGAGGTGCGCAAATATTTAGATGGCCGCGACTTTATCGAGGTAGAAACTCCAGTGCTGATCAAATCAACACCTGAAGGCGCACGCGACTTTGTGGTGCCAAGCCGCATGAACCCGGGCGAGTTTTATGCTTTGCCACAATCACCGCAAACCTTTAAGCAGTTGCTGATGGTAAGCGGTTTCGACCGTTATTTCCAAATCGTAAAATGTTTCAGGGATGAGGATTTGCGTGCCGACCGTCAGCCTGAATTTACACAGATCGACTGCGAGATGGCGTTCATCACCCAGGAAGATATCTTAAATATATTTGAAGGCTTAACCCATCACCTGTTTAAAACAGTAAAAGGCATCGAGCTTCCTGCAATCCCACGTATGCAATACTCTGATGCCATGCGTTTATATGGTTCTGATAAGCCGGATATCCGTTTCGGGATGGAATTTGTGGAATTGAACGATGTTGTTAAAGGCAAAGGCTTCAGCATTTTTGATAATGCCGAACTGGTTGTTGGCATCAACGCCAAAGGCTGTGCAGATTATACCCGCAAGCAAATTGATGAACTAACCGAATGGTTAAAACGCCCTCAGATCGGCGTTACCGGCATGATCTATTGCCGTTACAATACCGACGGTACTTTAAAATCATCAGTAGATAAATTTTACAGCGAAGACGAGCTGACCAACTGGGCAGCTGCCTTTAATGCAGAACCGGGCGATTTAATTTTGGTATTAGCCGGACAACAGGATAAAGTACGCAAGCAACTGAACGAGCTTCGCCTGGAAATGGGCGGTCGTTTGGGTCTGCGCGATAAAAATACTTTTGCTGCCCTTTGGGTGCTCGACTTCCCGTTATTGGAGTGGGACGAAGAAAGCGGCCGTTACCATGCCATGCACCATCCGTTCACTTCCCCAAAACCCGAAGATATCGCCATGCTGGATACAGCGCCGGGTGAGGTCAGGGCAAACGCATACGATTTGGTAATTAATGGTACTGAAATTGGCGGTGGTTCTATTCGTATTCACGACAGGGCTTTGCAGTCGTTAATGTTTAAACATTTAGGTTT
The DNA here is from genome assembly GCA_030775685.1 of Bacteroidota bacterium. Classification (GTDB taxonomy): domain Bacteria; phylum Bacteroidota; class Bacteroidia; order Sphingobacteriales; family Sphingobacteriaceae; genus Mucilaginibacter. The sequence goes on along the minus strand of JALYIP010000074.1, from coordinate 119,117 downwards.
TTCACCGGAAGAAGCGCAAAAACAATTCGGATTTTTGATGGATGCCTTTGAATATGGCGCACCTCCGCATGGTGGCATCGCCTTCGGGTTCGACAGGCTTTGTTCAATTTTTGCCGGACTGGATTCTATCCGCGACGTAATAGCATTCCCTAAAAATAATTCAGGTCGCGATGTGATGATTGATACCCCTTCAACCATTGCCGATGCGCAAATGAATGAGTTGAAGATAAAGACGGTATTATAGGACCGGGATTAATGGATTTTAAGGATTTCTCTGATTTGTAAAAATCAAGGTTCAAAAAGGATGGTTTTAAATAAGCCATCCTTTTTTTATATTAGAGGAAAATCCTCAATATGAAAAAGCTTTGCCTGTTCCTTCTTCTCGTATCTACAATTCCCTCAATCGCGCAAAAAAGTACAACCAAAAATCGCGTTAGCAAAAAAGCCGATTCACTGCAAAGCCAGATCGTAGCCTGGCGCCGTGATTTTCATGAGCACCCGGAATTGGGTAATCATGAGGTACGCACAGCCGCTATCATAGCAAAACACTTGCAGTCGCTGGGTCTCGAAGTAAAAACAGGTATAGCAACTACCGGAGCGGTAGCCATACTGCGTGGTGGGAAGCCTGGCCCTGTTGTAGCCTTACGTGCTGATATGGATGCCCTGCCGGTAACTGAACGTACGGATGTTCCCTTCGCATCAAAAGTAAAAACGATGTATAACGGGCAGGAAGTTGGCGTAATGCATGCCTGCGGACATGACTCGCACATGGCCATCCTGATGGCAACTGCGGAGGTACTAACCTCGATGAAAAAAGATCTGCACGGAACAGTAAAGTTTATTTTCCAACCTGCAGAAGAGGGGTTGCCTGCCGGCGAAAAAGGGGGAGCCGAGGAAATGGTTAAGCAGGGCGTTATGGAAAACCCGCATGTTGATGCTGTATTTGGCTTGCATATCCAGTCGTATCAGCCTGTAGGTACAATTGCCTATCGCCCCGGGCCGGATATGGCGGCCGTAAACCCGATGAAAATAGTGGTTAAAGGCAGGTCGGCACATGGCGCTTACCCATGGTCGAGCGTTGACCCGATTGTGGTATCAGCCCAGATCATCAACAGCCTGCAAACCATTGTGAGCCGTAATTTGCAGATCACCCGCAACGGAGCAGTGGTTACAATCGGTGCTATAAACGGGGGTAACAGATCGAATATCATTTCCGAAACAGTAACCATGCTGGGCACCGTGCGGACCTTAAATGATGCCGACGAGAAGATGATCATTGAAAGGGTAAAAACCATTGTAACTAAAACTGCCGAAGCTGCCGGAGCTACAGCGGAAGTTATTATTCCGTTTGAACACCATTACCCGATAACCTATAATAATCCTGCGTTGGTTGCTCAAATGCTGCCCACTTTACAGGCTACGGCCGGAGCAGATAATGTTATCCTCCGCAACGCCGAAACCGGCGCCGAAGATTTTAGCTTTTACGAACAAAAGGCGCCCGGCATATTTATTCACCTGGGGGGCTTACCAAAAGGCGGTGACCCGGTTACCGCACCGGCCCATCACACCCCCGATTTTTTTATTGACGAAAGCGGATTTTCACTAGGCGTAAAGGCGTTATGCAATCTAACTATCGACTATATGACCATGCATAGTAAATAGATTCGCGTTCCGGCTCCATCGGAGCCAAATATCGGTAGAAAAAATCAGCAAGGTATGAATGGGCGTAACCTATCGTATAACAATAAAATTTGTGGCGCGTATTCGCAGTTTCGCGCAACGGATTAAAATCCGTTGTTATAAAATACGTCGAGCCTACGGCTCTTTTAGATGGCGGTTTGGATTTATTTCTACAAATCCTAATAAATCAGAGGCGTAGCCTCGGCCAATATTGTAACAACGGATTTTAATCCGTTGAAATGACAATGGACTTCTATTACCTTATTTCTTTCTGCAAAAAAGTCTGAATAACTGCCATTTTACTATATTGGCACCGGGATTGTTAAACATTACCTAATGAAACAAAAATTTTATGATACTGCTGTGAAGCAGGAGCGGGCCGTTTTGGTTGGTGTATTAACATCGCACGAAACCGACGAGCAGGGGAAGGAATATTTAGACGAGCTGGAGTTTTTAGTGGCTACCGCAGGAGCGGAGACGGTGAAGCGTTTTAACCAAAAGCTGTCGCAGCCCGACAGGAAAACCTATGTAGGCTCGGGCAGACTGGAAGACATCAAAGCCTTTGTTATTGAAGAAGAAATTGACATGGTGGTGTTCGACGATGAGCTAACGCCATCTCAACTCCGTAATATTGAAAATGAATTACAGGTAAAGATCCTCGACAGGAATAACCTGATCCTGGATATTTTTGCCGGACGTGCACAAACAGCACAGGCGAAGTCACAAGTTGAGCTTGCCCAATTACAATACTTATTGCCACGACTAACCCGTTTATGGACCCACTTGGAACGTCAAAAGGGCGGGATCGGGATGCGTGGTCCGGGTGAGTCGCAGATAGAAACGGACAGGCGTTTGATCCTGAACAAGATCTCCTTGCTAAAAGACAGGCTAAAGCTGATAGATAAACAAAACGAAACCCAGCGCAAGAATCGCACAACAATGATCCGTGTGGCTTTGGTGGGATATACCAACGTGGGTAAATCGACCATCATGAACATGATCTCCAAATCGGAGGTGTTTGCGGAGAACAAGTTGTTTGCAACGCTGGATACGACAGTGAGAAAGGTTGTGATTGAAAATGTGCCGTTCCTTTTGTCAGATACGGTAGGATTTATCCGCAAGCTGCCGCATGATTTGGTGGAGTGCTTTAAATCAACTTTAGATGAGGTGCGCGAAGCAGATATTCTTGTCCACGTGGTTGATATCTCACACCATAATTTTGAGGACCAGATCAGAACGGTAAATGAAACGTTAAAAGATATAGGCGCAATTGACAAAAGGGTAATTACCGTTTTTAACAAGATAGATGCCTTTCAGCCGGAACAGCACCAAATAGAAGATCAACAGGATCCGTTGACCTTACATGATTTCAAAAATAGCTGGATGGCCAAAAACAATGCCCCGGCGATTTTTATATCGGCTACAAAAAAGGAAAACATAGATGAGTTTCGGTCCTTACTTTATGAGGAAGTGAAGGCTATACACACAGCACGATATCCTTATGATCATTTGTTGTATTAATAGGCCAGAAATTTAATCTGTACTTGATTCGCTCTTCAGCGCTTCTCTTATCTTATCCGTTGTGGCCTCCAGTTGCTCGGGCGTAAACGTAAGTTTGGGGCGTGAAAAGTTGAGGTCGCTTACATGGTTCAAGGGGATGAGATGGATATGCACATGAGGTACCTCAAGCCCTATCACAGCCACGCCAACCTTTATGCATGGGACGGCTTTTTTTATCCCGGTTGCAACAATCTTAGCGAAGATCTGCAGCCCGGCATAAAGATCGTCATCCATATCGAACAGATAATCTATCTCCTTCTTTGGGATCACCAGCACATGGCCCTCGGCAAGCGGGTTGATATCCAGGAACGCCAGGTAATCAATAGTCTCGGCTACCTTATAAGCCGGAATTTCGCCGGATACTATTTTTGAAAAGATGCTCATTTGTGTGGTTGATTAAGTGATGAGTGGAGAGTAGTGAATTGTGAGTAGAGAGTAGTGAAAGGTAAATTATTGAATAAATAATAATGCGTTCCACTCACTACTCACCTTTTACTACTCACCGGCTTATCTCCATTATTTCAAATTCAATTTTTCCTGCAGGCACAGTTATTTCAATTGTTTCGCCAACCTTTTTGCCTAACAGGCCTTTTGCTATCGGCGATGCTACTGAGATCTTGCCGGTCTTCATATCAGCTTCACTTTCTGATACCAGCTGATAGCTCATAACAGCGCCGTTTTTAACGTTCTTTATTTTTACTATCGATAGCGCAAGCACCTTCGATGTATCCAATTTCGACTCATCAAGCAAACGCGCGTTTGCCAGCATTTCGCCCATTTTGGAGATCTTTGCTTCATGAAGTCCTTGTGCTTCTTTCGCGGCGTCGTACTCTGCGTTTTCCGAAAGATCGCCTTTGTCGCGAGCTTCGGCTATTGCTTTACTGATGTTGGTGCGGCCTGTAGTTTTTAGCTCGTGTAATTCTTTCTTTAAATTTTCTAAACCTTCTTTGGTATAATATGCTACCTCTGCCATAACGCACAAATTAAAAATTAATAATATTCAGTTCCGTTCATTGCCAAAAAAAACCGCCCTCCCTTTTTAAGAAGGACGCAATGGCTTTCTTTTAAAAAACAAACAAGACTATATTGGCCACGCCTACATAGTCTTGCTTTTGTGTAAAACGAAGATAAGTGATTTAAGTTTTAATATCCAAATTTTATTTAGTTCATAGTTGATGGTTCATAGTTCATGGCCATGAGGCAGAGCTCTATCACGTATTTGTCAAATATTGCGCTATGAACCATCAACTATGAACCATGAACCAAAAACCCTACCTTTGCCCCATGATAATTGAAGTATTAAAATCCAAACTTCACCGGGTAAAGGTAACACAGGCTGAATTGAATTACGTTGGCAGTATTACCATTGATGAGGATTTGATAGATGCAGCTAATATTATACCGAACGAAAAGGTGCAGATTGTAAATAACAACAATGGTGCACGCTTTGAAACCTATGTAATAAAGGGTGAGCGTGGCACAGGGACTATTTGCCTTAATGGCGCAACGGCAAGGCTGGCACAGGTGGGCGATATTGTGATCATCATGTCATACGCTTACATGGAAGTTGAAGAGGCCCGCAAATATGAGCCTATACTGGTGTTCCCGGATAACGATAATAAGCTGCTGAAATAATTTAGTTGGCCGGGTAGGCGCCAAGGCCTAATACCAGGTGCAGGTTGACGTCGGTACCGATCGCACTACGCAACTTATAAACCATCTTGATGCGCACCTGCGACTCGCGCATGCGCTGATCTAAAAAGGTTGAATTATCGATGTCGAGTACGATGCCGTTGCCCACCGACGGTGTTATATCATTGCGCGATGCGATTAATACTTCTTCAGTGCCATCCGCCTTAGCCATATATATCTTCACCGACGACATATTGCCAATATTAAAGTCCGACGGGTCTTTAGCCTCCAGCCTGGCTGAAACCATACGTACCTCGCTTATCTTTGACGCATTGTTCCCGTCTTTCTTGAAATCCTGGTCGAAGCTGGTGGCCATGCCTGTAACTGAGAGCTCCTCACCCGTTTTTGATGTCTTTGGAATAACCAGGGTTGTAGTGTATGGAAAGGTTGACTTTACGATAGACTGCATCATGGCGCAACGGCCAAATAACAAAGGCAAAATAATTGCAATAAATAAAACATTCCTTTTCATATAACGCTCCCTCGCCGGTTTATTTTGGTAAAGTAAATATCAGATATTTACATATGAAGATAAAGGCAATATTGTGTTAAAATTTGGATATTTCAACAAAAAGGCAATTAAAATTTCATAAATTTTTCATTTAAGGTCTTTTTGTAAGCGCGCCGGTATCTCAATGATATAATTTCCTGAAATTCAACCATAATTTGAGCTTTCTAACAAAATAGATTGAGCTTCCTAACAAAACAGCCTGGTCCTTGCCGGGCTACCTTTGTATAAACAAAAATTAAAGCGATGACAAAAATTTGGTTTATAACAGGCAGCTCCCGCGGACTTGGGCGCAGCCTTACAGAAGCAGTACTTGCAAGCGGCGATAAAGTTGCGGCAACAGCAAGGGACATAAATACATTGAATGACCTGGTTGAAAGATACCCGGGTCAGATCCATCCCATAATACTTGATGTAACCAATCATGATGAGGTTTATAATGCAGTTGCGGAAGCAGTAGCACATTTCGGTAAAATTGATGTATTGGTGAACAATGCCGGTTTTGGAATTATTGGTGCTGCCGAGGCTTTTACTGATGAGCAGGTGCGCAGTCAGCTGGAAACAAATTTGTATGCCCCAATTGAAATTACCCGTGCGGTATTGCCACATATGCGTAAACAACGTTCGGGCCGGATTTTGCAGATCAGCTCTGTTGGTGGCAGGGTAGGTAATGCCGGTTTAAGTATGTACCAGGCTGCGAAGTTTGGCTTAGGGGGCTTTACCGAGGCATTGGCAAAGGAAGTAGCGCCGTTGGGTATATTTGTTACCAGCGTTGAGCCGGGCGGTTTTCGTACCGATTGGGCCGGCGCATCCATGAGTTACGCACCCGCGATAGAGGGCTACGAGCAAAGTGTGGGCATGCGTGCCGACTTTTTTGCGAGCGGCAAGTTTGTGCCGATGGGCGATCCGGACAAAGCAGCAAAGGCAATGATTGACCTGGCTAACAGCCCCGAGCCTCCCGTACATTTGGTATTGGGCAGTGAGGCGATAGGGATGTTAAAGCTGGCCGATGAGGCCCGCCGCGCCGAACTTGAGAAATGGTTGCCTGTGAGCCTTTCAACCGATCATGTTGAATCGGAAAATTTCCTGGAAACAGAAGCCGGAAAGGCGATTTTGAATATAAAGTAAAATAATGTGCGAATTTTTGATGTGCGAATGTGCGGATTTGTAAATGTGCGAATGGACGAAGATGCCAAAATGGAGGAGATGATTTTCTAAATTCCCCTCCCTGAAGGGGCGTGCGCAAGGCATGTGTAGTGGCGGGGCGGGTTTCTGCGCCAAGCGTTAACGCTAATGTAATTTACTCTCTAAAAACAGTAGTGCTCTCATTCGCACATCCGCACACCAAAAATTCGCACATCAATAACATTAATGTATAAATTTGACATGTATGCCCAAAGCTGAAGAAAAAACATCGCCCAAAATACTATATACCTGTTATTCTGCAACCAGCAGGGAAGGCGAACAGTTTATACCGGAACATGTGTTTGGCTATATCCTGTCTGGCAGCTCGGAGATCTATGTAAACGGAAAAAACTATCTGTTTAACGAGGGCGATTTTCGCTTTATTCGAAAAAATCAATTGGCTAAATTCGCCAAGCATCCCCCTAAAGGAGGCGAGTTTAAAACCATTTCGGTAGTTATGGACAAGGATACCTTGCGTAACGTAAGTGAAGAGCTGAATCTGCATATGGGGAAACCTTATACCGGCGAAAGTGCTGTGCTGTTGCAATCCAACAATTTGTTCAGGAGTTTTGTAGATTCACTGTCGCCGTATATGGATGGATCTGGCAACGTCAATAAAATGCTGACTACCTTAAAGGTGAAGGAGGCCATAATGATATTGCTGCAAACCAATCCTGAATTAAAGGATGTGCTGTTTGATTTTACCGAGCCCGGCAAAATTGACCTGGAAGCCTATATGAACGAGCATTATAAATTCAATGTGGATATTAACCGCTTTGCCTATCTTACCGGCCGCAGCCTGGCAACGTTTAAGCGCGACTTTGAAAAGATCTTCCATACCTCACCCAATCGTTGGCTGCAGCATAAACGGTTAAATGACGCCTATTTCCTGATAAAGGAAAAGGGCTGGAAAACCTCCGACGTTTACATGGAAGTTGGCTTCAAGGATTTCTCGCATTTTTCATTCGCCTTTAAAAAGGCTTATGGAGTTGCGCCGTCAAGGCTAGGTTAGACAACCCCTCTTTTTTCTCCGTTGAGACGCAATATTTTGCGTCTCAAACTATACAAGACTGTGAAAATTTAACAGTGTAGAATTTGCATGTTGGAAACGCAAAACATTGCGTCTCTACAAACAGCCCGCCACGCCCATCATCTTCCGGACTTTACTGACTTTCGGACTTCGCGACTTCTAATTGTAACAAAGTTATTATTAAGCCACCCCCGGTTATCGTATCCGGGAATGTTTAATATCTTAGTAACAACTAACTGACAAATAATTCAAATGAAAAAACTTTTACTTTTTGGCTGTGCCATGTTGTTTGTTCTGCTCTGTAGGGCACAGCAAACATTCCCGGTAAATGGCGCTTGGGATATCCGGCCCGGCCAGTACGCATTTACCAATGCCAATATTGTGGTAAGCGCCGATCAAACCATTCCCAATGGTATCTTACTGGTTAAAGACAGGGTAATAGAAGCTGTTGGCGCTGATGTTAAGATTCCCAAAGGTTATGTAACTGTCGACCTGAAGGGCAAATACATTTACCCCGGCCTTATTGATGCCTATACTACCTACGGTATTCCTGAAGCGCCACGCGCAGCGTTTACACAGGGCGGATTTGGTCGTGCAGCTGTTCCCGTTTCAACCAAACCGGGCGCTTACGGCTGGAACGAGGCAATTAAACCCGAAATGAATGTAAAGGCAGTATTTCATGCCGATGCTTCAAAAGCTGAGGACTTTAAAAAGAACGGCTTTGGCGCGGTTCATGCCGTGATCCGTGATGGCATAGCACGCGGCACATCAGCAGTGGTTACCTTAGGCGATGAGCGCGACAATTTTGTTATGCTCAATGGCGAGGCTGCCGCAAACTATTCATTTAGCAAAGGTACAGCAGCAACCAACTATCCATCGTCATTAATGGGCAGCATCGCTTTATTGCGCCAAACTTATTACGATGCGCAATGGTATAAAAATCAAAAGGAAGAATATAACATCTCGCTTGATGAGTTTAACCGGGTTCAGAATATCCCCCAGATCTTCGAGGTAACCGATCAGCTGAGTGTTTTGCGGGCCAATAAAATAGGCAGGGAATTCGGCAAGCAATACATTTTTAAAACTGATGGACAGGAATATCGCCGCATTGATGCCATGAAGGCAACAGGTGGCAGCTTTATTATTCCGCTTACATTCCCGGAGGCTTTTGACGTGGAAGATCCGCTTGACGCGCGTAACGTAAGCTACGAACAAATGAAAGATTGGGAGCTTGCGCCCACCAACCCGGCTGTTTTGGAAAAGGCGGGGATCAAATTTGCGATCACGTCATCCGGCTTAACAAATGCCCGTGATTTCTGGACAAACCTGCGTACTGCAATTGATAATGGCTTAAGCGAAAAACAGGCTTTAAATTCATTGACAGTTATCCCTGCCGAAATGCTGGGGGTGGCAGATAAAATAGGCTCACTTGCCAAAGGCAAAATGGCCAACTTTATTATTACTTCTGACAACTTGTTTAAAAAGGACAATATAATTTATGAGAATTGGGTTGAGGGCCGCCAATATGTGGTGAGCCGCATGGACGTGACCGACCTGCGCGGAAACTATGCCTTTTCAAGCGATGCACTGCCAGGTGTAACCTTGAAAATCGGCGGTACGCCAGGCTCCTATAATGTTAACCTTGAACGCACGGGTGCGGATAGCACTAAAGCTACAGGTACCATTACCCGTACAGGCGACATGGTAAGCATCTATTTCGATTTAAAAAGCAAGCCAAGCGGTAACATCAGACTGAATGGTTATATCACCAAAACTGCGCCTTTAACTTTTGTTGGCAGCGGCATTCTGCCCGATGGATCGGAGATGAAATGGTCGGCTGATTATACCAGCCCTGCCTCGCCGGAGCGTACGCGCCCCGAGCCGCCGAAGCAACCTGGTACGGTTGGCCCGGTAGTTTATCCGTTTATGGCCTACGGTAATACTGATTTGCCAAAAGCCGAAACCACCCTGTTTAAAAACGCCACCGTTTGGACAAGCGACAAAGACGGCATCCTGAAAAATACGGATGTACTAATTGAGAATGGAAAAATCAAGGCTATAGGCAAAGGGCTGGCAGCGGGTAACGCAAAAGTTATTGACGCTACAGGCAAGCATTTATCGCCGGGCATTGTTGACGAGCACTCGCACATTGCGGGTAGTGGCAGCATAAATGAAGGCACACAATCGGTAAGCGCCGAGGTTAGGATTGCTGATATCCTGAATTCTGAAGATATCAACCTTTACCGCCAGTTGGCCGGTGGGGTTACCACCTCCCACATTCTTCACGGTTCGGCCAACTCCATAGGCGGTCAAACCCAACTGATCAAACATCGCTGGGGAGTATTGCCGGATGAAATGAAATTTGAGGGTGCAGATGGCTTTATCAAATTCGCCCTTGGCGAAAACGTGAAGGGCAGCAACAATGGCCCATCGAGCGGTGCGCTTCGCTTCCCGCAAACCCGCATGGGTGTTGAGGAAGTTTACATAGACGAATTTACCCGTGCAAAGGAATACAAAGCCGCACGCGCTGTAAAAGGCAGCAACGTACGCCGTGACATTGAGCTGGATGCCATAGTAGAGATACTGGATGGCAAGCGCTTTATCACCTGCCACTCCTATGTACAATCTGAAATAGCCATGCTGATGCATGTTGCTGATTCGATGGGCTTTAAGATCAACACCTTTACCCACATTTTAGAGGGTTATAAAGTTGCCGATAAAATGAAGGCGCACGGCATTGCAGGTTCAACGTTTAGCGATTGGTGGGCTTACAAAAGCGAGGTTATCGAGGCCATCCCATATAACGGCGCCTTGATGCACGATGTAGGCATCACAACAGCGTTTAACTCAGACGATGAGGAGATGGCCCGTCGCCTTAACCAGGAGGCCGGTAAATCTGTCGCCTATGGCAAACTAAGCGAAGAGGAAGCATTGAAGTTGGTTACCATTAACCCTGCTACCATGCTGCACGTTGAGAAACGCGTAGGCAGCATTAAGGTAGGCAAGGATGCTGACCTGGTATTATGGTCTGCCGATCCGCTTTCTATCTATGCAGTAGCTGAAAAAACTTATGTAGATGGCATTCCATACTGGGACATCGATAAGGACGCTGCCAATCAAAAAGCGATGAAGACCGAGGAAGCAAGGCTGATCCAGAAAATGATCGCCGCTAAAAACAAGGGTGCAGTAACACAAAGGCCTGCAGGTCGTCGCCCGCGTAATAACGAAGCTGATGAAGATGATGAGTTTGTATCAGGCGATGGTGTTGGACAGATTAATTCAAACGGCAAATAATCGGGTAGATGTGCGGATGTGCAAATATGAAAATGTGCGGATGCCAGATCGGATTAACTAATTAAAGAAGCATAGAAATGAACAAGATACTTTTAATTTTTGGAGGATTATTGCTAAGCATATCCCTCTCATACGGACAGGCGACCATTTCGCCTGCCAAAGCGCAATCAAAGCCAATAATTATAAAGAGTGGCACAATTCACGTTGGCAATGGCCAGGTGATCAACAACGGTTATATCGCTTTTGATAAAGGCAAAATAACCGCCATTGGCGAAGGCGCCGCAGTCAACATTACAGGTGCAGACGTTATTGACGCCACCGGCAAACAGATCTATCCGGGCTTTATTTGCCCGATAACCACGCTCGGCCTTATCGAGATTGAAGAAGGTGCACGGGGAACGGTAGACGATGAAGAAACAGGCGACCTTAACCCCAACGTACGTTCAATTGTGGCGTATAACACCGACTCGAAGGTTATTCCAACGGTGCGCTCAAACGGGATCCTGCTGGCACAGCCTACACCGAACGGCGGAACTATTTCCGGTCAGTCATCAGTAGTGATGCTGGATGCCTGGAACTGGCAGGATGCGGCGTATAAAACGGATATCGGGATCCACTTAACCTGGCCGGTTGCCCGGGCGCAGGGACGCAGAAGAGGTGTTCCAACACCGGGCGTTCCGCAGGAAAGCCCGGCAGAAAAAGCGCAGAAAGCAATTGATGCAATTGAGAAGTTATTTGAAGAAGCCAAAGCGTATTCAGACATTGCAAAACCCGAAGTGGCCAACATCCGCCTTGATGCGATGAAAGGTTTATTTAATGGCACCAAAAAATTATTTGTTAATGCCGATGGCGCCAAAGAAATTGTGCAGGCAGTAGCTTTTGGTGAAAAAATGGGTGTCCAGGTGGTAATTGTGGGCGGCGGCGAATCATACCTGGTAACCGAAACTCTGAGGGATAACAACGTGCCGGTGATTTTAAAGGAAACACAGCGCCTGCCTGAAAAGGATGAGGACGATGTTTACCTGCCTTACAAATTACCAAAAATGCTGCAGGATGCAGGTGTGTTATATGGCTTAACCGGTATTGGCTTCTGGCGCCAGCGTAACCTGCCCTTTGAGGCAGGTGAGGCAGCTGGCTACGGCTTAACCAAGGAACAGGCTGTGTCAATGATCACCTTGAATAATGCAAAGATCCTGGGAATAGATAAAACCACGGGAACACTGGAAGTTGGTAAGGATGCCAACCTGTTCATCTCTAAAGGCGATGCACTGGATATGATCACTATCGATGTGGATAATGCATTTATACAGGGAAGGAATATCAATTTAGATAACCTGCATAAACAACTTTACCGCAAGTTTGCCGAGAAATACGGCGTGAAGGCAAATTTGTAAAATGCTTTTACCTCTTTTAAAAAATAGCGACGGGTTTAAAACCCATCGCTATTTTTTTATGGCCCCATCGGGGCCAAATATTGGTAGAAAATAAATAGAGGAAAAGAGCGTGCTGTCAGGTGCGTAACACAGCCTGCATGTTTGCGGGGTGGCACACCGATGGAGCGCAACTGCTTTTTGATTTATTTTCTACCGATATTTTGCACCTACGGCGCATCGAATGGCGTAGTTAATCCTTTCACCGGTTGTGTTTCAATACTCTTAATATTCAAAAAATAAACTCTTTTGAATTTCCAAAACCCTTTAGTTTCTTTACTGAATGTCCAATCAGCCCAAACATTTCAACAAAACCCGCATAGCGCCTACGCCAAGCGGTTTTTTACATGTGGGTAATGTATTGTCGTTTATTATTACCGCTGTGCTGGCCCGTAAACATAGCGCCAAAATATTGCTTAGGATCGACGATCTTGACCGGGCCAGGGTGAATCAACAATACGTACAGGATATTTTTGACACGCTGAATTTTTTGGAAATCCCATGGGATGAAGGACCTCAGGATGTTAAAGATTTTGAAGACAATTACTCCCAACTGCACCGCATTCCGCTTTATAACGAAGCGCTTCAACAATTGCGCGATGAGAATAAAATTTATGCTTGTACCTGTTCGCGCAGCCAGCTAAACGCCGGGGATGAATGTTTGTGCATGAATAAGAATATCCCCTTATCAACAGAAAATGCAAGCTGGCGACTCATAACAAATGCAGGTACAGTGTTGCAGGTTAAAAATTATAATGGAGAAATAATTAAATCAAAACTACCTGGTGAGATGCACAATTTTGTTGTGCGGAAGAAGGATGGGTTCCCTGCATACCAGCTTACTTCGGTAGTTGATGATCTGTTTTACGGCATGGATATGATTATTAGAGGCGAAGATCTTTGGCCATCAACTTTGGCACAACAGGAACTCGCTATAATTTTAGGAAAGGAAAAGTTTTCGGAAATTACATTCTTTCATCATTCCCTGCTGATGGATGGTGGGAACAAACTTTCCAAATCTGCCGGGGCAACTTCCATTTGCTACCTGCGTGAAAATGGTAAAACACCAGGAGATATATTTACGTTGATTGCCACTATGTTGGGCATTCATGAACCAATAACTAATTGGGAGCGGCTAGGAGAATTAGTGTCGTCTCAATCATAAATTGACGCTTAGTCTTGAGTCGGAAGTCTGGAGTCCTAAGTCGGAAAAAGACCTAATTTGACTAAAGACTTTCGACTAAAGACTTGATACTGACTACAACGGCAATGAAACTATAAAGGAAGTACCACCACCAAGAAGCGAGCGTACGGTTATGGTGCCGTTCATATCTTCAATAGCTTGTTTGGCGAAATATAGCCCCAGTCCCATACTCTTTTTGTTAAGGCCCGATTTAAAGAACTTGTTGAAAATATTACCTTTTTGCTCTGGCTTTATGCCGATGCCGTTATCCTCGATCTCGATAACGCAATATTTATTTCTTTTGTACGACCGCACTTTTACCCATTGCTCGGGCTTGCTAAAATCGGCATATTTAACGGCATTCGAGATCAGGTTGTTGAAAACGGTTTTCAGGTCGGTAACATTGCATTTAAGCTCCCAGACTTCCAGGTCGCTCAAAAATTTCACTCTTTGGCCCTCTGGAAAAAAGCTATTCTGGCTGATTACGTCATTCACTATCTCGCCGAGGTTACACACTTCGAACTTGTTACCGTCGCGAATGGTTTGCAGCACATCTTTTATATAGGTGTCCTGGATCTGGATGCTTTCCCGCATCATCTCGGTATAAGTTGATACTTTGGTTATATCTTTTTCCTTTTCCAAAACCGACACCAGTCCTGATAGTGAGGTGAGCGGCGACCGCAGATCGTGCGTCACGGTATAAACAAAATTATTGACGCGCTCATTCATATTCCGGAGCGTCCTGTTCTGATCCATGATCACCTTTTTCGAGGAATGCAACTTGCGGAGCATAATGCCTGCCAGTAATACGGTGCAAAGCAATATCACCGTATAAATTACCATGTCGGCAACGAAAACTTTTTGATCAACCATGCGTGAGGTTGCACCGAGCGAGGCTGAAAAGGTTTGCTGTTTGATGGTCAGGTTGTCTGACAGGATATTGATCTGTAATACCAGGCTCTCCCTGTCGAACTTCTTGCCCGACTGAATGTTCTTGTAAGCAAGATTACCCAGCGTATTCATCTGTGCCACCATCACATCGGCTTGTTGCCAGGTTTGAATGGCGTTCTTAAAAATGGCAGTGTTTTTAAATTTTTGGAAAAACCAGATCAGTTCCGGTAAATCTTCGCGGTTGTTACCGGCCATTAAGAACCCTAACCTTGCTATTCTTATATCCTTATCGGCCACCAACGCCTCACGGGCAATGCTATCACCCTTTGGAATGCTGATGTCGTTTTTGAAGTATTGATAGTCGGTTTCCTCATGCGAATAGATGTAATTCAACAAATGCCGGGTAGCATCCTTTTCGCCCCTTGAGTACTGCGCTTCAAAATTGGTATACGCCCTGCTGGCCGAAAGGATTTTAACGGAATAATAATGCGTAATACCAATTGCTGCGGTAGCAATTAATACAATGGTGGTTAACGCAATGATTACTTTTTTCATCTAAAATCCTGCCCGGCGCTTTTTTTCTTATGCAATGGTTAAGAAATTAGCTTAACGGCATTTATTTATACGAAACATTAACCGGCCAGGTTATGTATTTAACGGCTTTTGTTTAATAGAAATGTAAAAAAATGTGGCATTTATCGTGGATCATTCCGTCCGCAAGCTTTCTGCCGGGTTTGAAAATGCTGCTTTTATAGCCTGGTAGCTAACAGTAAGTAGGGCGATTACTATGGATAGCAAACCGGTAAGCGCAAAGATCCACCAGTTGAGGGTAATGTGGTAGGGGAAATTTTGCAGCCAGTTTTTCATCAACAACCAGGCTACAGGTGATGCAATACCAAAGGCGATCATCACTAACACAAGGAAATCCTTAGATAATAAGGCGACGATACGTGCCACCGAGGCGCCCAAAACCTTACGGATGCCTATTTCCTTTGTGCGGTTTTCAGCCATACAAGCAGCAAGTGCGAACAGGCCCATGCATGATATTAAGATTGTTAACCCGGCGAAAACTGCTGATAATGTGCCGGTTTGTTTTTCGCCGCGGAAACGGATGTCATAAGTGGTGCCTGCAAACTGGTAATTGAACGGATAGTCGGGGTTGTATTTTTTAAAGATGGCGCTGATCTTTTTGATGTTGTCGGCTTCGGCATTTTGGCCGTTTAGTTTTAACATTATGGTTCCAAATAATTTATTGGTGCCCTGGATAACTATCGGCTGTCGCAGTTCATATGGCCACCCGGCTACAAAATCCTTAACCACGCCAACAATGTGAAAATTTGAGTTCAGGTTTTTAAGGGGTTGGCCAATAGGATTCTTTAACCCCATAACTTTTACTGCCGACTCCGTAAGCATAACCGCCGCCGAATCAGTAGGGTAAGTGTTAATATCGATATCCCTGCCGGCCAGCAATGGCAGGCCCATTGTTTTGGTAAAATTTCGGTCGGTTAAGAATTGGGCAAATGTGGTACGTGAGTTTGGATCCTTTCCTGCCCATTGGTAAGTGTCCGTACTGGCCCAAACGTCTACAATGGGCGAATTGGTGCGGGTTATACCGGTAATTGCGTGGCTGGCAATAAGGTCGTTCTTAATGGCGGCAAAGTTCTTCTGGATATTACCCTTCATATAAACAAAGGCAAGGTTCTCCTTATTGTAACCTGTATCACGATGTTGTGCAAAGCCGATCTGTTTGTATATTACTGTTGTGCAAATGATAAAGGCAATAGCAAACGTAAACTGAACCACGACCAGGAGCTTACGCGGAGTGATCAAAGCGCCGGTTGCCTTAAAGGTGCTTTTTAGTATATGTACCGGTTTGTACGACGACAGGTGAAAAGCCGGGTAACTCCCCGCGATAATACCTGTAAACACTACAAAGCCAATACTTGTTAGCCAGAAGTACGGATTATTTAATGGCAGGGTAAGATCCTTTCCTATCAAATAATTAAACCATGGCAGGCTGATTTGTACAATGATGAGCCCTAAAATGCCGGCCAATACCGCAGTCATCACCGACTCGCCCAAAAATTGTTTAACCAGCCAACTTTTGCCCGCTCCCGAAACCTTGCGGATGCCAACTTCACGGGCTCGTTTCGTACTGCGGGCTGTGCCAAGGTTCATGTAGTTAATACAGGCAATCAGCATTATCAGCGCTGCTATAGCGCCAAATATGCGCACAACAATAATCTGCCCGTCGGTAAATTTACCATTCTCAAAATTGTTATACAGCCACCACTTGGTCATTGGGTGAACGAACACTTGATTTCTGCCATCTGCATGGTGTAACTTGTAAATATTACGGAAGCGCTCATTGGCAATTTGTTCGCTAACGCCCGGCTTAAGTAGTACGAAGGTCTGGATATTGTTGGATGTCCAATTGGGGCTGTCCCATCCCGCCTCCTTCATGTAGCTCCATGGCATCAGGTATTCAAAGTTGAACGTTGTATTGTTTGGCAGGTCCTTCATTACGGCTGTTACCGTAAAATTAGCGGTACTATCCACCTTAATTATTTTACCCATGGGGTCGGCGTTGCCAAATAGTTTTTTGGCCAGCCTTTCTGTTAAAACAATGGAATGGATCCCGCTCAGGGCGGTTGCAGTATTTCCCTTTATCAATGGGAAACTGAATAGCTTAAAAAAGCCCGGGTCGGTTAAAAAGCCCTGCGTTTCAACTTGTTTTTGTTTGGTTTTGAGCACAAAGGCACCCACCCAGTTAAGTCGCGCCATCTCTTCCACCTGCGGATATTCGGCCTTTAAGGTCGGCCCCATAATTGCAGGCATTCCTCCCCATGCGCCAATCTGGCCATTTACCTCGGCGCGGTTGAAAACCTGGTAAACACGATCTTTATTTTTATGGAACTGGTCGTAACTCAGCTGGTTTTGGATCCACAATAAAATCAGGACAGCGCTGGCAATACCCATAGCCAGGCCACTGATATTAATGAACGAGATCCCTATATTGTGGCGGATGTTGCGAATGGTCAGTTTGAAAAACTGTCCAAACATCATTATTTCCTTAGCCAGCGCGGTTGAAAACCCCGCCTGCCTTTTGTTTCCGGCAGCATAAAGCGGAATGCCTGCAACAAGCGGCACAGCAGCGGTTCCATTTTGAACTTTTGCCAGCCAGGATAGCTGCCCCCGGATGATCTCTGCTTGTTTTATTAATGCCCGGATCTCGGCTGGCTGTACCTGCGGATCAGGATCCTGATATCCTTCCAGGAATTCACAAACATCAATAAACAAATCCTGGTTTGTACCAAGCAGGTACTGCAGTTCGCTAAGCTCCTGTTCAGAAGCCTTGCCCGAAATAAAAATTTCAACTAAGTACCAGGTACGTTCTTCCATATTCCTTATGGATAATTAACTTGTCGTTTGTGATTTTGATCCTCCGCACATTTTATGCCACGGGTGCAAGTTGTTGATAGTCAATAAATAATAATTAATTCAACAGTTCTGTGCCGCCCGTTAACGAACGGCAACTGTCCGGCTATGAGACAGGTTTTTGGGGCGTTTGGTGCAGGAGAGCAGATATTATTTGCATAAAATGCTGATTATTTAATTTTGTATATTTGTGTAGATCGCCAATTGATTATTGATCATGGAAAGAATTGTATTAGAGGTAGATGACAACGTAGCCAGGGCCTGGCGAACCGCTTCTGTTAAACTGAAACAGGAGATAGGAAACATTATGAATAAGCAGATCGCAACAATCATTGACAAAAAAGAGGAAAAGGATATCATCCCGTTCCTGAACGAACTTCGGAGTGAAATGGCTGAAAAAGGACTTACCCAGGACATCCTGGATGACATCCTAAAAAATGAATCATAAGCTATTTGTTTTTGACACTAATGTTTTTATTAGTGCGGCTTTATTAGCAGGCTCCGTTAATGACAAAGCGCTTGACAGAGCCTTTGAAATAGGGAAAGTTGTAGTTTCGACAAACAGCTTTACGGAGTTGACAGAAGTGCTCTTTCGTAAGAAATTTGATAAGTATCTTACTGATGAAAGAAGACTTCAGGTAATTCAGAAATTGGAACGGGATACGTTAAAAATTGATATCAGTGTTTCTGTTGATGCCTGTCGCGATCCCAAAGATAATAAGTTTCTCGAATTAGCTTTATCCGCAAACGCGTCATGTATTATCAGCGGAGATCAGGATTTGCTCGTTTTAAATCCTTTTGACAGTATTCCTATCGTTTCTGCTGCTGATTTTTTAAAGCTTTTTTAATTGGGATTTATTTTCTGCTCAAATAAGAAAAAGTGAATAAATAGCCGTCAATAGTATAGCCAAGCTACTCTTATAAAACACAAATCACATCACCCCGTAAATAATTCACGAAAACCCTATTTTTGCGCTTTAAATATTTTAAGTGGGAAAAGATAAACTGAGACGTTTTGCAGAGATAGATACGTTTAGCAACGTTTTACAATTAGATGCCGGCAAACCCTTCAAAGGGCAATGGAGCAACGGCTTTTTTAAGAATAATAACCCGGTAGTGCTGGAGCTTGCCTGTGGCAAAGGCGAATACACCGTTAACCTGGCCACGATGTTCCCGGATAAAAATTTTATCGGGATTGATTATAAGGGTAACCGAATTTGGCGCGGGGCGAAAACCGCTTTGGAAGATGGCGTCAACAACGTTGCATTCTTGCGCATCCAGATAGAAACCCTTATTGAATACTTTGCACCGGGTGAGGTTGATGAGATCTGGATCACCTTTCCCGATCCTCAACCGCAAATAAGCCGCGAAAAAAAGCGGTTAACATCATCGCGATTTTTAGATATGTACAAGGTTATCCTGAAACCCGGCGGCTTTGTAAATTTAAAAACCGACAACGATGGCTTGCATGCATACACAGTTGAAAAAATTGCAGAAACTAGCCTAACCCTGCACGTGAGAACCGAAGACCTTTACAATTCTGAATATGCGGACGATGTGCTGAACATCAAAACGTATTACGAGAAAAAATACCTGAAGGTCAATAAGAATATTAATTACCTGAAATTTTCATTTTAGATCTGTTATTCATTATTAAAAAAGCGCGGTAAACCCATACGTAGAAATCGCTTTTTGAAAACAGGAGACTCAGCTGGAGCCGTTAAATCTTCCCTTATATCCTATAAACAGGTAGTACCGCTGGAACTTTTGTGCAGGCAATCAAGGACTCCGGCGGAGTCACCTGTTTATAGCGTAAATGAATATAACTACTGGCTCCATTGGAGCCACCTAATTGCCGTTGAGCTGAAAAGCGATTTTCCTGAGCACGCCTTTAGGGGAATAGCATCATTTGATCTTGTTTACTACCTTTGCCCCCATGATTGAGGTTATATTAAAGAAAGGCAAGGAGAAGGCAGTTTTGCATCGCCATCCATGGGTATTTTCGGGGGCGATTGAAAAGGTTAAGGGTAAGCCGGAAAACGGGGATGTTGTAAAGCTGATTGATGCAAAGGGCACCTTTATGGCCTATGGCTTTTATAACGATCAATCAAGAGTTGCGCTGCGTTTGCTGGAATGGGATGAAGCCATTGTGATAGATGAACAATGGTTTAGGGAAAAAGTGGCAGTAGCCGTGCAGGGGCGCGATAGCATCTTAATTGATGGAATCACCAACACCTGCCGTTTAATCTTCAGCGAGTCTGACTACTTGCCGGGACTGATAGTTGACAAATATGCTGATCACCTGGCCGTACAGGTACTTACCTCAGGCATCGAAAAAGTGATGTCCTGCATAATTGATGAGTTGCAGCGCCTGTTAAAGCCCGAAAGCATTTTTGATAAAAGCGATGCATCCTCCCGCGGACATGAAGGACTGCAAACACAAAATATAGTATTAGCCGGCAATCATCCGCCCGAACGGGTAGAGGTGGTTGAGAACGGCATCACCTACAACATAAACATTGCAGAGGGCCAGAAATCAGGTTTTTACTGCGATCAGCGCGACAACCGGAAAATTGTGGCTTCATACGCCAAAGGAAAAAAAGTGCTGGATTGTTTTTGCTATACCGGCGGCTTTACTTTAAATAGTCTGCAAAATGGTGCGGCGTATGTAACCGCAGTCGACAGTTCGGTGCTGGCTATTGATACCTTAAAGGAAAATGTGCTGCTGAACGAGTTTGATCCGGCTGCGGTAACAACTATACCGTCTGACGTAAATAAGCAGCTCCGTAAATTCAGGGAGGACGGCGAATTTTTCGATATTGTGGTGCTCGATCCACCAAAATATGCACCGTCGCGCTCCGCATTGGACAAGGCATCACGTGCATACAAGGACCTGAACCGCTTAGGCATGCTGCTGCTTAATAAAGGCGGTTTGCTGGCAACCTATTCATGTTCAGGCGCTATGGATATGGAAACCTTTAAGCAGGTATTGGCCTGGGCAGCGCTTGACGCAGGTAAGCAGGTGCAATTTATTCACCAGTTTTGCCAACCGGAAGATCATCCTGTCCGGTCATCTTTTCCTGAAGGAGAGTATTTGAAGGGATTGCTTTGCCGGGTGTATTAGTTTTAGAGACCAAAGGTTAGAGATCAGAGATCAGGTGAGGATTTTTTTGCTATTTGTCCCTTTCTTAAAGTGCTGTTCGTCATTGAGGTATAAACATAAAAACTAAACATCATGAAAGATTTTCTTTTCGTTTACAGAAACGACTTTAAGAACCAGCCAACTGGTTCGCCCGAAGAATTACAGGCCGTCACTAAAAGATGGATGGACTGGATCGGCGGCATCGCCGCGCAAAACAAGCTGGCCAGCCCGGGAAATCGTTTGGGCTCTGAGGGCAGGGTGGTAAGGCCAAACAATGTTGTTACTGACGGCCCCTACACAGAAATTAAGGAACTGATCGGTGGCTATTCTATTATCACGGTTGCATCGTACGATGAGGCTGTGGAGATTGCAAAAGGCTGCCCTATCTATGAATTCGGCGGCAACGTGGAAGTGCGGGATATTGTCCCGATGTAACTGATTGGATATCGAATGCCGAATGATGAGCGATTAATTAATTTGGCATTCGATGTTCCCTGTTAATTATTCGATATTTAAATTTTTAGACCAGGCCTTTGTACTTTTACACGGGCCTTTTTTATTATGAAGCAACAGGAATTGATCCCGCATTTATTCAGAACTGAATTCAGTAAGATTACCGCTGTATTGGGTAAACTGTTTGGATTTGAATATATCGAAATTGCCGAGGACATAGCCAGCGATACCTTTTTGCTGGCATCCGAAACCTGGAGCCTTAAGGGCTTGCCTGAAAACCCCGTGGCATGGCTGTATACCGTGGCAAAAAATAAGGCCCGTGATTATTTAAGGCGAAATAAGCTTTTTAATGAAAAGATCACAGCAGAAATTCAATACGCCAGCACAGAACTACACGAGATTGAAATCGACCTGTCTGACAATAATATAATTGACAGCCAGTTGCAAATGATGTTTGCTATTTGCCAGCCATCTATCCCGGCCGAGGCACAGATTGGGTTATCGCTGCGCATCCTTTGCGGTTTCGGCATAGAGGAGATTGCAAACGCATTTTTAAGCAACAAGGAAACCATAAATAAGCGGCTTACCCGGGCGCGCGAAAAGCTGCGCGAGGAAAACGTTAAGATTGCCTTCCCGGCAGCGCAGGAGATAGACAAAAGGCTGGAGAATGTACTCACCACCTTGTACCTGCTGTTTAACGAGGGGTATTATTCCCTCTCGCAAAACACAACCCTGCGCAAGGAGCTTTGCTTCGAAGCCATGCGTCTTAGTTACCTGCTCACCATTAACGATGCGACAAATAAGCCTGTAGTTAATGCATTATTGGCCCTGATGTGTTTCCAGGCTTCGCGATTAGAGGCCCGCACGAACGAGAACGGGGAACAGGTTTTGTATGAAGACCAGGACACCAGCCTATGGGACCAGGAACTGATAAACCGCGGGAAAATCTTTTTAAATAAAGCCGCCGAGGGCAACGATCTGTCGAAATACCATATTGAGGCAGGCATAGCCTGGTGGCACACCGATAAGCAAGATACCGCTGAAAAATGGGACGGCATCCTGCAATTGTATAATCGACTGCTGATAATTGAATATTCGCCCATGGCGGCACTTAATCGCACTTATGCTTTGTCAAAGGCAAACGGCAAACCTGCCGCAATAATCGAGGCTGAAAAACTTAACCTCAGTAACAACCACTTATATTATACTTTATTGGGTTATTTATATACTGATGTAGATAACGAAAAGGCAATTGAGCACCTTAAAACTGCACTTAAGCTGGCTAAATCTGAAACGGCTAAGGTGACGATTGAGAAGAGTATAAGGAAGATTAATGTCAAAGCATAAAATTTACGAAGTTTCAAAAATTTCGTAAATTTTTCTGCTGTAATATAATTCGTGTAGCTTATCCTCATTGGAAAAATTCCTTCTATTCAAAACTAACGCCGCCGTAGCTGCTGTTGATAGTTACCCTTGCATCTGACCCACCTTTACCAACGTGCCCCTTATAATTGCGGGTGGTGCCGATGTGCCTGCTGCCATCCGGCGGGTTTTTGCTGGTTACAGTTACCTTGTCGTCGTTATAATTAAAGCCGGCATAGCTTACTGTGATATCAAAATCAAAGTTGCTGTTTGGCGAAAGGCCTACGTTTGTTCCGGAGTATGAATTGTTGATGTTTAGCTTTCGCAACGTACTGGCAACCTCACCAATTTTAAAGCCACCCTCGTACGACAGATCAAAATCGCCCGAGCCCTTCAGCTTGCCTATTTTGAATGAACCGTAGCTCAGATCAGCTTTAATGTTATTACACTCATCCATATCAACGCTGCCGTATGAAAAATCAACCTTTCCGCCGTTCATCGAGCCAATCTTAATGCTGCCATAGCTGCCCTCAATTTCGTTAGACGGATTCGACAGGCTTTGGATTGTTGTGCTGCCGTAGGATGTGCTAACCCTTACCCTGCCGTCAAGATCTGGCAAAGCAATAGAGCCATAGCTGGCCTCTACATTCAAATCAGTTTTTGCCGGCATAAAGACCACGTAGTTGATGGTTAGCTTTTGCTTTTTGTTCTTTCCGCCGAAGTTAAAGATGCTCCAGAAACCATCGTTGCCATCCTGGTCGATATTAGTTTTGAAGGACACCTGGTCGCCGTTTTTGCTATCGCTGATCTGTACGCCATCAATAAGTTTTTGGGCATCGTCATCGTTTCGGGCTTCGGCCTTTATTTGTACATCAACCCTAACTTCACGCCTATCCCAGGTGTTAACTGTAATTTTGCCATACTGATTGCTCAGTTTTATCCGGTCGTTACCGTCAAGCGGGTAGCTTTTACTGTAGTTTTTTAGTTTTAAGCTTTGAGCGGTATATTCTGACTCATCGCTGTTATTATCATCATTATCAGAAACGCTAACATTAAGATTATTTAATAAACTGCCCAGGTTCAAATTGATTTTTGAATCGGTATTATCTTCCGTTTTACTATCGTCATCATCACTTACATTCAGGCTGATGTTTGATGCGAAATTATTTATAGTAGCCGTCAGGTTTTTACCCAAATCCTTCAGATTGGTGGAAATACTAGTTCCCAGGTCATCCATTTTCGCCTCGAAGTCTTTGTCGTCAAACGTTGCTGTAATGGTTGCCTTATGTTTGTTTTTCGACTTCACGGTCACGCTTTGAGCAAAGCTCAAAGTGCTAAGTGTCAGAAGCCCGATAACTACAAACAGCGCCGGTTTATATGTTTTTGGTGTCATTGCTTTGTTCTTTCTTTTGTTCTTTCAGCTGCTGTATCACATTTAATTGTTGATTAAGTACCTGCGTCTGGATCTGTAAATTCTTGATCATTGCGCGTAAAACGCGTTCCTGGTTAGGGCTATCTTTAAGGTCGTCCTTTAATTCCTTGTATGTTGAATCCATTTTCGCTATTTCGCCGCTAAACTCCTTATATAAATTAGGGTCAGTTTTTGAAAATGACTTTAATTCCGAGCGCTTTGACTCAATTAACGATGTATATTGGATCTGCTGCTGTGCATATACCGGGTTTATCGATGCAAGGTCGATAGGTTTTTGTTCCTGGTGATTCAGGTAAAAAGCAAAACCTATCCCCATAACTACTATAACCGATGCGGCTACCCGCAATACAAATCCTAATGAAAATGTCTTTTTCTCTTGTTTCTTTAAATCGGTATATTGCGGAGGCAGATGCATTTCAATTTTGCTCCACAGGTCTGCCGATGGTTCCAGGTCGTCAAATTCCTCCCTGTTTGTTTTCATAAAATCCTCTAATCGCTTGCTCATGATGTTATCCCCCTTCTTTTTAAAATTTCCAAAAGCTTCCTTTTGGCCCTCAAAAACTGTGTTCTCGAGGTATTTTCTGAAATGTTCAGTATTTGTCCTATTTCTTCGTGGTCATATCCCTCAAGCAGGTATAGCGATATTACTAACCTGTAGCCTTCGGGTAATTCCTTCATTGCATCTTTAACCCTTGCCGCCTGGTATTGCGTTTCTTCTCCGTCGTCATATTCCTCATCGGCTATGTTTTCAAGCTGGTCGCCTTCCAGGTCGACAAGTTCAAGCTTCCGTTTGCGCAGCAGATTTATCGAGCGGTTTACCACTATTTGTTTGAGCCACAAACCAAACGTTGTATCCTGCCTGAAATCCTTTAGCTTGCTGAACGCGTCAACAAAAGCCTCCTGTAAAACATCTTCAGCTTCGGCAATATTTCCCACTATCCTAAAGGCGACGTTCAACATCGCTTTAGAATACAGTTTGTACAGCTCATAACAGGCTTTTTTACTGCCTTGTTTGCACTCAACCACCAGGTTGTAATGTTTGTCGACGTATACGGCTTCCAAATTTTAATCAGCTTGCGTATTATAAGACGCAGGGCTTTTTGCAACGTTGCATGGCGGGGAAAGAATTTACGAATTACGGATTCAGATTTACGATTTAAAATGTTCTGTGTGAGGTTTGTTCATTTATTCAGACGTTTAAGAATCTATCAATAGCCCCAACAGCGCTTTCATACCTTTCCGGCCCGGTCCCTGATATCAGCACGTAGTTTGCATTTAATTCTTCCAGTTCCTTTTTCCAAATATCCATAAAATGTTCACGCTTGTGCGGGAAGTCGCGCAAGGGGTCGTCTTCCCATGGAAGGTCGATGTTTAGCAGCAGGTAAAGATCGTATGGGTGTTTGGGCAGTTCATCCAGCACTTCCTGTGGCGATTTGCCAAAGATCTCGTCACTCCAGATCTTTACGGTGATGAACGTGGTGTCGCAAATAAGGATCTTGTTTGCCTTTGGCGATATCTCTTCTTCCAGCGCCAGCTGACCGTAGAACATATTGATCTCGTCCTGCCATGTTGGTGGCTCGGTCAGTTTTTCGCAATAGCCGCGGGCATATTCGGGCACCCAAACGGTATTATAATGCTCCGCCAGGTATGCCGACATGGTCGATTTTCCGGTTGATTCAGGCCCAACTACTGCTATTTTTATTATTTCGGAATGCGGCTTTTCCATTTTGGTTTTTGTCTTTTCTAAAATTTTTTTGTCATTCTGAGCGACAGCGAAGAATCTTCAATAAGCGATATTCACGATAGAAAGGTATCCGGCGACTTATCCGGCGAATACTTTTCTCAAGTTGAAGATCCTTCACTGCGTTCAGGATGACAAAGAAATAGTTTGCTTATTATATTCCTTTCGCCAATCAATATAGCCCATTAATGCGATGGCGACATATATGGCGTACATAATGGCAGTTAAATCAAGCCCCTTAAATATGTATACACCTACATAAATTATGTCTACAAACACCCACAATAGCCAGTTCTCTAAAATTTTGCGGGCCAGAAATACCTGGGCCACCAGGCTACAGGCGGTGCAAAAGCTATCAAGATAGGGGAACGAAGCCGGGGTATAGTGCAGGATTGGGGCCATTTTCACCAAAGCGAAGCCCAACGCCGGGGTAACTAATGCAATTGTTACAGCAGCATAGCGAATTTGTTTCGGGGTGACCTTTACAACCGGCGTTTTTACCGCTGTCGCTTTTCCGGTACTCCAGAAATACCAGCCGTAGATATTCATCGCCATAAAATAGAACTGCAGGCCCATGTCTGCATAAAGGCGGGCATCATAAAAAATAAAGATATAAATGCCTACACTAATAATAGCCATGGGCCAGTTCCAAATGTTATTCCGTGCGGCTAAATAAACACACAGCAACCCTGTAATGACCCCTATGGTTTCTAATAATGTTTGTTGCTTCAGCCATTCTTCAATGGCGTGTATTATCTGCATGAACTAAATTAGCTTTTTTATCTTTCGGACTTTACTGACTTCCGGTCTTTCCGACTTCATCCCTACCAAATTCTTACCCGCTTATCCGGATCAAGCCACATTTTATCGCCTTTTTTAATGCTAAAAGCCGTATAAAATTCAGGGATATCCGCAAATGGTCCGTTCACCCTTAAAAATGCAGGGGCATGAACATCTGTCAAGATCTGGTTTGCCAGCACCTCGTCGCGCTGATGACTCAGCCAGCTAAGCGCATAGCCTAAAAAGAAGCGCTGCATCGGGGTAAAGCCGTTTATCTTTTTGCCCTCCTTATATTGTTTGGTCTTTTTAAAAGCATCGATGCCTAAAACAATCCCGCCCAGGTCTGCAATGTTTTCGCCGAGCGTTGCCTTGCCATTTACATGCAGGCTATCGAGTACTTTGTAGCCGTTAAATTGATCAACCAGCATTTGGGCGCGTTGGGTGAATTTCACAGAATCCTGTGGTGTCCACCAGGTTTTAAGGTTGCCTTTGGCATCATACTGACGGCCCTCATCGTCAAAGCCATGGGTGATCTCGTGGCCGATAACCGAAGCGGCTACATAGCCATAAGCCATTGCGTCGTCCACATCCTCGTCCTTTATCCCGGGAATCAACAGTTGCGCTGCTGGGAGCGTGATCTCGTTATTCGATGGGCTGTAATTAGCGTTGTAGGTTTGCGGCGTCATGTTCCATTCCTGGTGGTTGATGGGTTTGCCCAGCTTGTTTATATTTACCAGGTACGACCAATGCCTTGCCTGGATCACGTTGCCAGCGTATGATTCGCGACTAATATTCAACGTCGAAAAATCCTTCCATTGGTCGGGGTAACCAACCTTGGGATGGATGGCGTTTAATTTGATCAATGCTTTTTGCTTGGTTGCTGCACTCATCCAGTCAAGTTTCTGGATGTGCTCGCGGTAAGCCTGGCGAATTGCTTCCACCTCATCCATATAGCGGATTTTGGCTTTTTCGGGGAAGTATTCTTTTACAAACAGTTGGCCGAGGAGTTCGCCCATGATGCCATTTTCGGTATCCAACACACGTTTCCACCGTGGCAACTGCTCTTTTTGGCCGCGCAACACTTTGCCCGAAAACCTAAAGCTTTCATCAGCAACAGCGTTGCTCAAATAAGGTGCATATGAAGTGATCAGCTTTAAGCGCAGGTACGCCTTCCAGTCATCGGCAGAAAAAACTTTCAAAGCTTTATTTACCGCCCTGTAATATTCCGGCTGCCCAACAATTACCGAATCTACAGGCTTTAACTCCAGCGTTTTGAACAAGGTGGTCCAGTTGATGTCAGGTGTTAATTTATTTAGCTGGGCAATGGTTATCTTGTTGTAGTTGTGGTATGGATCACGCAAGTCTTCTAATTTGCGACTGCTGTCTGCCAAAAACTTTTCGATGGCATAGGTGCTTTTAGCCCCGGCAATTGTTTTTTGCTCATCCCAGCCGGAAAGCTTCAGCATGGTTGGTAAATATTTATCGGTATAATCGGTGCGGATGCGGGTGGTGCGGGCATCTGTTTTGTAGTAATAGTCGCGGTTTGGCAGCCCCAGCCCGGTTTGCCCCAACTGTACCATCATTTTCGAGCTGTTTTTATCGTCCTGCCCAACACGCATCCCTAAAATGTTACGGGTGCCGGTGGTGGTTAATATAGCTGCTGCGGTTAAAATATCGTCAGCATTTTGAATTTTATCGATCAGGCTTAGTTGTGCCTGTAAAGGCGAGATCCCGGCTTTTTCAATACCGGTGGTATCAAGTCCGCTATAATAAAAATCGCCTATTTTTTGGGTAGATGTTCCCTTTGCGGCGTTGGCCTTTAACGCGTCCTCGTTTACTTTTTTAAGCCGGTCGCGAATTTCCTCAGTAACTATATTACCGATCCCCCAGCTGGAATAAGCCGGTGGAATGGGGTTGTTTTTTAACCAGGTACCGTTGGCGTATGAAAAGAAATCTTCACCAGGCTTAACCGAAGGATCGATGTTTTTATAGATTGGGTCGTCCAGGCTGTCTATTATTGCTTTGGTTTGATAGGCACATAAGGCAAATGCAGCCAATGCCGCTATGTATATAACAGGTTTTAAAGTTGCTTTCATTACGAGGTACAGTTTAAACAAACTTAATAAAAATGTTGGAGAGATTGGAATGGTGTTCTTTGCGGCTGATTGTTTACAATAGAAGAATAAAAGAAGAACTTAAACACTTATCTTTAATCGTCTTTCGAAAACAGTTATCAATGATGAAGGTAATCCTTTGCGCTATTTTTCTATTTCCTTTTGCTGGTATTGCCCAGTCGCCGTTTACCATTAAAGGTGCCGGGCCGGGCTTAAAGGAGGGTAATAAGGTTTGGCTGGTGTTTAAGGTTAATAATAACACGAAGTATGATTCCACAGTGGTTGCCAATCATAGTTTTACATTTAATGGCACAATCGCAGACAAGGCTTATGCATATGTTTGCCGTAACGATAATCCAATGACCGCCGCCGAACTGCATGACGCCCTTAACTTTTACATTGAGCCGGGAAATATTCTGATCACCTCGCCTGATTCATTGCTCAATTCAAATATTTCGGGCACGCCAACCAATGAGGATCTTACGGCGTTAGATATTGCATTAAGATCATTGCAGAGCCGGTTTATAAAATTGAACGCCGATTTTGATGCGTTAAAGCCTGAACAGCAACAAAACATAGATACCGTTGCTGCTTTAAGGGCCAACTTTAAAAAAGTATTTTCTGAAATGGAACCGATCCAGTTTGCCTTCGTAAAGGAGCACCCAAGCTCGTATATCAGCCTCACCACGCTCGACCTGATGAAAAAGCGAAATGCCAACCTGGTAGTTGAAATTGATGCGGCCTATAAAAACTTAGCGCCGGAGGTTAGGGAAACAGCATTCGGTAAAGCATTAGGACTTAGTCTTGAAGCTTCCTTAAAATCGGCAACCGGAATTATGGCGCCCGATTTTACACTGCCGGATGTTAATGGTAAACCGGTTAAACTTTCCGATTTCAGGGGTAAATATGTGCTGATAGATTTCTGGGCATCCTGGTGCAGCCCCTGCCGGGCCGAAAACCCGTTTGTTGTTGCTGCTTACAAAAAATATAAAGACAAAGGCTTTACTGTTTTGGGCATCTCTTGGGATGAACCCGATACAAAGAAAGCCTGGCTTAAGGCGATAAGGGATGATGGCTTGACGTGGACGCAGGTGTCGGATTTAAAAGGGCGGAAAAATGTGGCGTCGAATCTGTATGGTATAACGCTTATCCCGTCAAACGTGCTCGTTGATCCGTCGGGTAAAATTGTTGCACGAAATATTAAGGATAAGGTGCTGGATGATAAATTGGCAGAATTGTTAGGAGATGTCAGTCCTGTTAAACATTAATTATCCCCGTTTTTATCGCGAAGATAACCAGCCCCACTAAATTTTTAGATCGTGTTTTTTCAAACAAACGGGCACGGTAGCCCTCAACGGTGCGTACGCTCAGGCAAATTTTATCGGCAATTTCCTGGTTGGAGCATTCCTGGCAAACCAGGCGTAAAACCTCAATTTCACGCTCGTTAAAATCTGCCAGCGACTGGGCCGAACTGCCACTGCCGGTGTTTCCCGCCAGTTGTTTTATAAGGGTGATGGAAAGGTGTTCGTTAAAATAATAGTCCTTGGTGTAAACGGTAGAGATGGCTTGGATGATCTCTTCAGGTTCAGCATTCTTCAGCAAATAGCCCGACGCGCCGGCCTTCATCATGTCCATAATATACTTGTCCTCATTAAACATGGATAGGGCAAGTATTTTTATGTGGCTATACTTTTGTTTAATGTAGGCGGTTGTTTGAATGCCATCCATTTCGGGCATTTTGATATCCATCAGGATTACATCAGGAATTACTATCCCTGTTAACATGCCGATAAGCTGCTTGCCGTTTGATGCCTCAATTACAAGGTCAAAATCGGCGCCGTCTTCCAAAGTAGCTTTTAAACCATTTCTGAAAATTTTATGATCATCCGCAATGGCTAATTTAATTTTTTCCATGATTTATGTAAAAGTTGATAAATATAGATAAAAGCGTTTAATTATATCATTACTCTAATAATAGTAATGGTACCATTCTTTGGCTTGGTATATACATTTACTTCACCATTAATAAGTTGCACCCGGCTTTCGAGGTTTTTCAAGCCGAAGCCATGCCTGACATCACTCATGTCGAAACCCTTCCCGTTATCTTTAAATTCCATCACCAGCCATCCGGCATCCTTGGTAATGGTAAGGTTGATGACAGTAGCCTCCGAGTGTTTGATGGCATTGCTAAATAGCTCCTGTGCAATGCGGTAAAAGGCCAATTCAATTTCCGGCTTTAACCTAATATCATCCAGTTTTTTTTTAAGGTTTACAGTAACGCTGGTGGTTTGTTCAATTTTCAGGCACAAACCCTCCAGCGCTTCCTTTAGTCCATAGTCGGTTAATACAGGCGGCAGTACATTGTGAATAATATTGCGGATCTCCTGGATACATTCATCTGTTAACTGGCGCGTATCGGCCAGCAAAGGCTGCTTGTCGGCAATGATTTTGTCAAGGCGGTGCAGGTTAAGCTTTATGGCCGACAGTACCTGGCCCACGCTGTCGTGCAAATCCTCGGCAAGGCGCTTGCGCTCGCTTTCCTGCGTTTCAAACACGGCGTTCAGCAAATCAGTCTGCTTTTCGTCGTGAAGTTTACGTAGCTCTACCTGGTTCTTTATCATTTTTCGCTGGTAGATGATCACGAAAAAGAATAAAAAAATAAGTAGTATAACAATGACAACTGTGCCTGTAATTAATATGGGTATCAAGGTGTTTTTTGGGGTTTACACAAAAGTCCGACAGTAAATAAAATGTTAGCCACAATGTTCGTAACGGTATGGATCATATAAAAATCTTCGTTGTGATCTTTAAGGATCCGGGCAAAAAGCATGAAAAGAAAAACATTGGTTGCAAAATAAAGCAGAATACCCGCATTTATCCAAAACAACCCTTGTTTTTCTATATGAACAAACTCCTGCCGGCTTAACAGCTGGTAAAAATATATCAGCGAGAAAACAATAAGCACCACACATAGAACAGTGTTGGCAATTGAGGGGTAGTCCATAAACCCCTCAAAAAAGGAGGTGCTCACTATCAAAACCAGCATCCCGACGGAGCCTAATATAAATACCACCCGCTTTAACAATAAGGCTGAAAAAGCCTTATAATAAATGATGGTGTAAAACAGGAGGCTTATAATAATATAAGCATGTATTGCCGGAAAGTTGTTCGTTACATGGTAATGGCTTGCTATTTCGTCGCCCCAATCAAACATGGTTGAGATAAGGAAAAAGAGCGCTGCAATTTTTAAAACATTGTTTAAATGCCTGTAGTTATACAATGCTGCTATAACCGGTAACACGCCCGAAACAATTGAAAGGTATGTATAATTTATAGACATGCGTTAGTTAAATGCTGTTATTCATATGTATTCACAGGCTTTTAGGGCAGCCTGGTGAACCAGGACACGGCATAGCCTGCTGGCCTATTACATCGTCAGCTGGGGCAACAGCTTTCAATTCAAGGCGTGATAGCGGTTTATTTTTGGCGGTATTTACCATGTCAGAACCATCACTTTTTGCACCTACTATTATCAGGTGTTTTTCGCTTTTGGGTTCGCTGGCAGGGTGTGTGTGTCCGTAATAAAAGCGGAGGCCAACACATCCTTCCTGGTTCAGGATTTTTTCCAGGATCTCTTTACCGAAGAAATGTGAGTGTGGGTCCTCGGGGCGTCTTTCCCTATGATTTTTTGTCCAGGCTGCAGCTACATGTACATCGAACTCTTCACCTTCTTTGCCGGTTAAAACCGGTGTTTTTGATTTTTCCACTTTGTTTAAGTAATTAGGTTGTTTAAATTATGATACGGGAGAAGTTAATACGTTTTTGGGACATCCTGGTGAGCCGGGGCAAGGCATTGCCTGTTGGCCAACGATATCCAGGGTTTGGGGGTGTGGTGCATCGGCCATAACTTTTGCAAGTTCTGTTCTCGGTAGTGGTTCTCCGACTGGTGATATCGGTTTTGCGGTGGTACGCAGCATATCGTTACCATCGCTGATTGAACCGGTAATAATGATGTGCTGTTCATCTTCAATGTTTCCAAGCACCTTTAATATAAAATTACTGACGGCTACCATTGCACACTGCCAGCCGTTGATAGACTTACTGTTTGAATAATACATGCGAATGCCCAGGCAGCCCTCCTGTGCAAGGATCTTTTCAATTATTTCCCTGCCAAAAAAATGAGAAATTGTTTCACCGGGGTGCCTGTCTCTGTAGTTCTTTGTCCAGCTTGCAGATAGTTCAAGGTCAAATGGTTCACCTTCCCGCCCGGTAAGGACATTAGGAGTTGGTCTTTTTTCCATATTTTGTGATTAATAGGATTAATAAATAGTCCGCATAAAACTAATATTAATTACTTGCTATTTCAATACAGCGTTGAAATACGGGCAGATAGCATGCAGTTGTATTATTATCATAAGGTGTTCATTTTCAATTATTAATAAATATATTAATCGGATTGCCCCCTTCGCAATTTACGTAGTTTTACGTAGTAAATTCCGTGGTAGCACGGGTTAAAAAAAGGGGTGTTTTGAGAGAGAATGCCATCGCTAAACATCATAAATCCATTTTCTCAGATTAACTACGGCGCTCTGTAAGGCTCTCCGTTGCGAAAATTATCAGGTGTGACATCTATTTTGATATTATTCTCTCCAGCTTCCTGATGTTTTTGTAGCAAATGTAAAGCGGTATAATCCCGAAAATGCCAAAGCAGCAATCAATCATCCGCCAGTAAATGGGAATCTGCCTGATCGGCCCGGCAATAAATGCCAATGGCAATACCATTACACAGGCAATCATTCCAAACTCAATCACCCAGATGTTTTTTACAGGATCCCTAAGCGGGCCGATAAAGACTGTTGCAATTACAATATGTCCAAATGCCAGCCAGTCGGTGCCGTAGCTCAGCCATGGGTAACGTGCATTGGTATCCTTTACAGCCATGTAAATGGTTTCTATCCACTTCGCCATGAAACCTGGAAATACCTGCGAATGGTTTGCCATAAATGCCAACTCTGTTTCAATGGGGAATGCGGTAACGCCGCTTAGCACTAAGCCAACGATAAAGATCCATACCCAAATCCTGATGCGTTTTCGTAATTGCTGCTCCGGGTTCATGTTTTTAGTTTAAGAAGATCTCATCCATAAACACCCACTCGGGGCCTTTTTTTACAGGGTCCCACGTTGGCAGGGTTTGAATGTTTTTTGCGACAATCTTAAGACAATTTATCGGTTTGGCGATGTTTAGTTTACAATCAATGCCAATTGTTATAACCGGCTCATCCTTTTTTGCAGCCGGTGGGATCACATTGCTTAACAACTTTAAATGGTTGATATCAGGGCCGCCCCAAACCTCAATCCTGATTGGTAAAAAGATCTGGCTGCCCAGGTTCCGCAAACAATTTATGGTTACGGTATGCACATCGGCAGGTTTGTTAAACTGCATGTGGATCTCAATATTATTTTGCGCCCCTATCCACTTGCTATTGCCAAAATTGGTGCCGCCGAGGTCCTTATCTATCAACGATTTTGCACCATCAGCACTGTATTTAGGGTTCGGTTGTTTTATAAAGCTGATGCTATCGGGTGTATAAGTACTTTTAAATACGCTAAACTGCACCACATCACTGCTTAACCAACCGACTTTGTATGCCTTAACTTTTATGTTGGTGTTCTTATTGATGGCCACTCCTGGCCTAAAGACAGGCGATTTAATACTATCCGGATCTGTCCCGTCAGTTGTGTATCGCATTTGCACTCCCTTTATCGGGTGACTTAACTCCAGCGGCATCGACTCTGCAAATACCAGCGCGGTATTTTTTAGTTGGGGAACATTTAGTTTGATAGGCTTGCCGTCGTCCTTAAAGCTTTTAATAAATTCAATCTTCTTGTTTTGGGCTTGTAATTCATTCAATTGGGCATCGGTTAAACCGGTATCCCACAACGTGATTTTTGTTAAGCTTTTTAAGGCGATGATTTGTTTTATGGCCGACGCGTTAAGCGGAGTACCTGCCAGCGACAACATTTTTAAGGATTTTAAAGGAGCGAGATCCTTTAGTGTGCTGCCGGTTACGTCAGTAAAATTGAGGTTGAGGGTATGCAGGTTTTCAAATTGCGCAATGGTTTTCAGTTCGGCATCCTTTACCGGCATTTTGCTTAGATCCAGCGAAACAACCTGTTGTTTTATAGCGCTTAGCTCCTCCAACGTTTTTGGGCGATAGGTGCTTTTGTTATAAATATTTACGCCAAGCGCTGGCGATTCTTTGGCATAAGGGTAAATAACCCGGTAGTTGTTGTTCAGTTTTTTGATGAGCTTGTCATCTGCTGCAGCAAAATCATATTTTTCTTCTGTTTCTTCGGCCGGTTTCAGGTAGGTGGATGCGATCATTCGCAGCGAGTCCTTTGCAGGCAGGGCAATCACCTTTTTCTTAAAATCCGCATTCTCTTTTACCCAAAGGTAAAGCAGGTCCATTTCATCAGGAGTTAGCTGCGGTTTGCCTGCCGGTGGCATGTGCTTTTTGTCTTCCTCAACCAAATGGATGCGCTGCAAAAGCATACTGATCTGGGGTTGGCCCGGCACTATAAGCTTGCCATCCTTGCCACCCTTTAAAATAGATTTTTCATCAATCAGCATCAGTCCTCCTTTGGTTTTGTCGGGATTATGGCAGCTGATGCATTTACTTTGGAAGATTGGCTGGATCACATCTTTATAGACTAGTGCTTTATCAATGGACACCAAATCCTTTTCCGGGTGCCAAACAGGGGCGAGCACAAAGTTTTCACCATGCGTTAAATCGG
Organism: Bacteroidota bacterium; assembly: GCA_030775685.1. Lineage (GTDB taxonomy): Bacteria > Bacteroidota > Bacteroidia > Sphingobacteriales > Sphingobacteriaceae > Mucilaginibacter. The sequence goes on along the minus strand of JALYIP010000074.1, from coordinate 83,407 downwards.
CACCGAAGTGGCCTGTAAATATCAAGGATAACACTACTACGCCTGCGCCCCATCGTGCAGTTTTAACATTGTACCATCCTGCACTACGGCACCAATAAATAATCGTAGACACAAAAACAACGCTTGCGCCAAGCCATTTATGCCATTGCAATGTGCCACCTTCGTAGCCGGGCTCTTTGGAAAGGAACAATCCCATAATAGCGGTAAACGCAGCGAAAATTGCGCCGGTCAGCCACAGGTAGGTTGTAAAATCGTGGTATAGTTTTTCGGTTTTAAAGCGATCATTAAAGCGGAAAAACTCCAGCATCATAGACATTATGAGCACTACGATAGGGAAGTGCAGGATGAGCGGATGCAGCCTGCCAATGGGTTGCATCCATTGCGGGATTACAATTGCGGATCCGAATACAAGGAAAAAAATGATAAAAATATTGAGGGCAAATAGCAGGTTTTCAGCAAAACCCTTGTGCTTGCTTTTTATCATTTAGTTAAAATAGTTTAAATTTTTAGGTTGTTTAAATTAACAGATTGTCATTGCGAGGAGGAACGACGAAGCAACTTCGTAATTGTGCATGTCCGCCATGCTTACGACGAGCTTGCCACGCTATCGCTCACAATGACAAAATTTAGTAGTTGGGTTTACACCCTAGTAAACTTATAAGGGTAAACTTTGCCCGATGCCCATTGTGCCACGTATAAATTCTCATCATTATCAACCAGCACATCGTGCGGATTCAAAAAAATCTTTTCGGCTTGCGCCATTGGTTGCAAAACACCGTCCTTATACACCGGTTCGGTACCGCCGATGTTAGACACCACTTTATTGTCCTTATCCAGGATAGTAGTAAATCCGGTATTCTCAGCATTCAAATTTGGTGAGCGCAATACCGCTGCATATAAATGATCGCCTTTGATAACTGGCCTGCAAACGCATGCCCCCGGAAGCTTGATCACTTCCATTAGCTTGCCATCCATACTAAAGCGTTTAAAACAGTTACGGGTACGGTCGGTAATTAATAGGGTTGGGGTTGGGTTCCTGCGGTCAATAACAATACCGTGCGCGTTATCCAAATGCTCATCACCATCACCGCGGCCGCCGAAGAAATGTTTCAGTTTGCCGTTTTTATCGTACTGCATAATATACTGCGAGCCATAGCCATCAGCAATAAAAAAATCGCCATTGGTATCAACAGTAGTTTCTGTGGGAATAAAGTCCTCCGGCTTTTTGTAAACGCCGGTTTCTAACGGCACGTCAATCGTCATCAGGATCTTACCATCCATGGTGGTTTTGTAAACCTGGTGCTTTACGGTATCTGTTATAAACAAAAACTCGGTTCCGTTTTCATTTACCAGGGTAAGCCCGTGCGCGCCCGGAAACTCGTGCCCCCAGGTACCCAGCAACTTGCCCGATTTATTATAAATCAGCACATTGTTCTTCGTCTCGTTGGTAAGCAACAGGATGCGGCCTTTTTTATCCTGCACCATTTCGTGGCAGTCGTTCACAGGGTTTTTCATCGGGTCGGCCTTGCTCCATTCCTTATCCATACGGTAGCGCATGTTACCATGCCCATAAACCGGACCATCATTTTTTGCCAGCAGATCTTTGGCTATAAAAAAGCTGCCCGTAAAAACGGCCGACTGCTTGATGAATTTTCTTCTTTCCATAGTGTTATTTTGATTTCACTGATTTTATTTTTTTGATTACACCGATTTCTTTGGGCGATTAGACCGATTTGAATTGAATATTTTTCTAATCAATCGGTGCAATCATTTTCAAATCGGTACAATCACCATCAAGATATTATTCCCTTAACCACATTGCCGGCAACATCTGTTAACCGGTACCTGCGGCCCTGGCTTTTAAAAGTTAATTTTTTATGATCGAGCCCTAATTGATTTAATATGGTTGCATGAAAATCGTGCACATGAACCGGGTCCTTCACAATGTTATACCCAAACTCATCCGATTCGCCGTAAACTATTCCGGGCTTAATCCCGCCGCCCGCCATCCAGATACTGAAGCAGCGCGGGTGATGGTCGCGGCCATAATTCGCCTTCTCCAGTTTACCCTGGCTGTAATTGGTTCGCCCAAATTCGCCGCCCCAAATTACTAAGGTTTCGTCGAGTAAACCGCGTTGCTTAAGGTCGGTTACCAATGCTGCCGATGCCTGGTCAACATCCATGGCCTGGCCTGCCATTTCCTGCGGCAGGTTGTTGTGCTGGTCCCAGCCCTGGTGATAAAGTTGCACAAAGCGTACCCCATTTTCCGAAAGCTTGCGGGCAAGCAGGCAGTTTGCTGCATAGGTGCCGGGCACCAGGCAATCTGGTCCGTACATCTTTATAATATCGTCTGATTCTTTGGAAACATCCATAATCTCCGGCACTGCAGCTTGCATGCGGTAAGCCATTTCATATTGTTGAACTTTTGCAGAGATTTCAGGGTCGCCAAATTCTTTATAGCTGATGTCATTTAACTCGGCCAGTTTATCCAGCATTTTGCGGCGTTCCCGCCTGTCGATTCCCGGCTGATCATTTAAATACAACACCGGGTTTTCACCGCTGCTGAATTGTACACCCTGGTGAATGGAATCTAAAAAGCCATTGCTCCAAAGTTTTGAATATACGCCCTGCCCGTTGCCTTTTCCTTTAGAAAGGAGTACGGTAAAGGCAGGGAGGTTTTGGTTTTCGCTGCCCAGGCCATAGCTCACCCAAGAGCCCATGCTGGGGCGATTACCCTGCTGTGCGCCGGTTTGGAAAAATGTTAAAGCCGGATCATGGTTGATGGCTTCGGTATACATGGAGCGGATGATACAAATGTCATCAGCAATTTTACCGATGTGGGGGAACAGGTCGCTCACCCATGCTTTTGATTCGCCGTATTGCTTAAAGTCGTAAAATGAGCCTACCAATGGGAAATGCGCCTGGTTGGCCGTCATCCCGGTAAGGATCTGGGTTCCGCGAACTGATGGTGGCAGATCCTGGCCCATCATTTCCCGCAGCTTTGGCTTGTAATCGAATGATTCCAATTGCGAGGGAGCCCCATCCTGGAAAAGATAGATCACCCGCTTAGCCTTTGGCGCGAAGTTGGGGATGCCCGGGATAAAATCTGCTTCGCTATCGGCGCCGCTGCCGGTAAAAAGATCGGGGATAAGCAGGGAACCGAGCGCAATACTGCCAAGGCCCAGGCTAAGCCGGGACAGAAACCTGCGCCTGTTTATATTAAGGCGATGCTCTAAAATGTCCTTTTCCATTGCCATCAGGTTTTTGTAATTGCTTCTTCTAAGTTATAAATTGTATCAATGGTTTCCATCATGGCCGCCAGTGTAATTTTATCAAGATCTTTGGGGATGGGGTATTCGCCCACACTTAGTACCTTTTGCGCATCCTTTTTATTTAATGTTTTAAGCTGATCGGCGTAATAGCCGGTTAAAATCCCCAGCTCTTTTTCATTCGGCGTGCGGCACATGATGAGCCTGAATGCTTTGGTGATCTTATCTTTCGATTGGCTTTTGTCTGCCAATAGTTTTGCCGCTAAAACGCGGGCAGCCTCCAATACCGTAGGGTCATTTTCCATCAGCAAAGCCTGTAGAGGGGTGTTCGTCCGTAAGCGTTTTACCTCGCATTGATCGCGGTTGCTGGCATCAAAAATGGCCATCTCAACAGGCGGAACGGTGCGTTTTATAAGGGTGTACATACCGCGGCGGTAAAGATCGGGCCCATGAACCTGTTTATAGCTGGCTAATATTCCCCGCCCCGATGTGGCGTTTTCCCAAAGGCCTGGCGGTTGGTACGGATTTACGCTTGGCCCGCCGATGGTGGGTGTTAACAGGCCGCTGCTTGCCAGTACCAGATCCCTTACCAGTTCGGCTGGCAGCCGGTAACGCGGACCGCGGGACAGTAAGGTATTGTCCGGGTCGATTTTCATTTTATCCGGCGTAATAACTGCCGATTGCCTGTAGGTTGCCGACGTTACCATTTGTTTCACCAGCCGCTTCATATCCCAGCCATGGTTCATAAAGTCGACGGCCAGCCAATCCAACAATTCCGGGTGCGACGGCAAATCGCCCTGCATACCAAAATCCCCCGAGCTTTTTACAATGCCCTTGCCAAAAAGCTCCTGCCAGGTTTGGTTTACAAACACACGGGCGGTTAGCGGGTTGCGTTTGTCAAAAAGCCATTTGGCAAGCCCAAGCCTGTTTTTTGGTAACGAATTATCAAATGGCAAAATAGATTTTGGGGTACCGGGTTCAACTTCGTCGCCATGCGCATCGTAATTGCCCCGTTTAAGGATGTACGTTTTGCGGTAAACTTCGCTGTCGCCCATTACCGATACAATGAGTTTTCCGGTATCCTGCTTGTTTATGAATTTTAAAATGCCCTTAACGTCATCATTGGTAACCTGCATCATCGGTCGTTTGGCATAAGTTTCAGGGCCGCCAACGGTTGATTGGATCCCCGGCTCCTTCACGCTGTTAAAGAACGAAAAAAGCTGGTAATATTCTTTTTGTGAAAATGGGTCGTATTTATGATCGTGGCAATGTGCACATTCAATAGTAACACCTAACAGGGCCTTGCCAAAGGTATTGGTACGGTCGGTAACGTAAGCAACACGGTACTCTTCATCAATTACACCACCCTCTTCGGTTATTTTATGGTTGCGGTTAAAGCCGGTTGCCAGCAATTGCTCTTTATTAGCATTTGGCATCAGGTCGCCGGCCAATTGCCACGATATGAATTTATCATAGGGCAGGTTTTCATTATAAGCATGGATCACCCAATCCCTCCAGGGCCATTGCGTGCGATAATTATCGTCCTGGTATCCGTGCGAATCGGCATAACGGGCAACATCCATCCAGTGCAGTGCCATCTTTTCGCCATAAGCAGGGTTCTTCATCAGCTCATCAACTACCTTGTTGTAGGCATCAGGACTTTTATCAGCCAAAAACCTATTCTGCATTGCTAAAGTCGGCGGTAAACCTGTCAGATCAAGGCTTACGCGTTTTAATAAATGTTCCTTATCAGCTTCGGGATTTGGTTTAACGCCATATTGTTCCTGTTTGTGCAGGATGAAGTTATCAATAGGATTTTTAGGCCATTCCTTATCCTTAACATCCGGAACCGGCCATGATTTGGGCGACACAAACGCCCAGTGCTTTTCGTATTTCGCGCCCTGCTTTATCCACTTTTTCACCAACTCAACCTCGTGTGGTGTTAAGCGTTTCAAATTTGAATTTGCCGGGGGCATCATTTCAGAAGTATCATTGGTTGATACGCGTCTGAACAGTTCCGACATCTCTGGGAGGCCTGGAACCAACACATGTGCGTTGGGATTATCTCTTAACGCCTTAAACGCGCTTTCAGGTTTATCAAGCCTTAGCCCGGCCTGCCGTTTACTTGCGTCAGGGCCATGACATTTGTAGCATTTATCGGAAAGTATCGGGCGGATATTAAAATTATAGCTAACTGTATCAGGGATCTGATCTTCAATGTTTGATGCAGACATATGGCAGGCATTAAACATGGCCGCAATACATCCCACACACAAGATCCATAGCAAATATAATTTTCGCGGCATGGTAATAGTAGTAATGTCTATACAATTGGCTTATTAAAAGTTAAAATTAAACAAATAATTGTAAAAATAGAATCAATACTTTTTTACCTAAGTGTATTGAAACAAGTTTTTTACTTAGAAGATAAAGTTTGATTATTGCTGGCTATATGCTAAATTTGGATAATCAAAACCTTATCCTATATGAAAAACGAAAACGACGATTTGACCGATCGGTTACTAAGCGACGATACTGAAGAAAATTTGCGGATGGAAAATGAACTGCTGCGATTAAAGTTGCGTGCAGAATTCGGCAGCGAATTGCATGACACCGGCAATCTTCCGCCTGATATTGAGAACGAGTTTTTGAAATACGTTTTTGCTGCTGAACAAAATCATGCCAAATTAAAAGCACGTTAAGATTTGCGATTTTTTAGAGGCTACCAGAGATTTAAAAAATAGATAGGCTAAATGAAGACTTAATTGGGCCCGCCTGTCCTTAATGAATAGGGGACCGTTAAAAAAAAATGTCGCGCATTTTGATGACGAATGGGATTACCGTGAGAGGTGCTGGTTTATCACCGAAGATTTTTTTTCAGGGTTTACTAGTCCATGTTGAGTAAGATCAGTTGTGGTATTTTTCTTTCAGCACCGCCCTTAGTTTAGCAAATGAATTATACGGCCCTATGGCCATGGTGGCGTTAACAAGCCATGATGGGATACTGCCACCGGGGTCAACGCTGAAGGTATAGTCAACCTTGAGTTTATTTTCTGTAACCTGTGTTACTTTCCATTTTGCTAATGAATAAGGGACCCGCACAAATTTTTTATTTTGTGGCAGGTAGTCTGGGAGACTTTTTGCCTGGATCTCTAAAATTTCTGCCCCCGAAGAGATATCCAGTTGTACGATAAGGTCGCGATCTTTAATGGGCCATGGTAAACGCGATTCGGTGTAGTAAATTATCTTATAAGGATTAAGGCTTTTTAATATTTCAGATTTTTTGTTTGAGTATACCCAGTCGTTGTAATTGCCAATATCCTGCAATGTGCTGATCAGTTGCGCTTTGGTGGCATCCAATTCGCAAATAACCCGTAATTCCTTTAAATTTCCGGTTGCGGCTTTGCGGGTATAAACCGCTATGCCATTTTCATTTTTTTTAAGCTCCCAATTTCCCTGCGCCATCACTGCAACAAACGCAAAGAGTAGTACGCTTACCAGAAAAAGCTTCTTTTTCATTAATTCAATGGGCCTTAATAACTGTTACTATATTATACTCATAAATTAGTAAAACAGTATAGCAGGCAAATAATATATTAGTTTAGCCTTGACCGAAGTTGGCCAGGGTTTTATAGCCATTGGAATTGTTTGGCCGGGCTAAAGTTGTTATAGTTACAACCAGATGACCGCGTTCCATCGCTCGTTATTTTGTTAAACAGTGACGTTGTAATACAGTGCAATTTAACATTGTAAAATGATTGAATTACCCTGATTACAAAGAATGAGTTTGTAGCGATGGTTGAAGAAAAGTAAAAATATTTTTGCAGCTTGATGTACTGAATATTAACATTTTTTGTTAAAATTGTATAGGGTGGTAATAATAATTGTTATTTAAACAGTTGTATTACAGCTTTTTGTTTTTTAACCCCATTATTTTGCCAAAACCAAAATAAACCAATTGTAACTGTTGCTTTTTTTACGGTTTTTGAAAAAAATTAAGTCCAAAAGTTTGGTACTTAGTTTAATTTTTTTGAGTTTTGTTAAATAGTTAGTGTTCACTTAACACCACACTATAACCGCCAATTTAAACGCATGGGTATTTTTACTTCGCATTCTGATGATGAACTGCTTGTTTCCCTTAAACGGGATGAGCTTGGTGCGTTCAAGGAAATCTACGGACGGTATTGGAAGAAAATGTTCGGTGAGGCCTATAAGCGTTTAAAAAGCAAGGAGTTGGCTGAAGAGGTTGTGCAGGAAATATTTACCAGCTTTTGGTTAAAGCGTCATACGCTTCAAGCCACTACAAATATTGGGGGCTATTTACATCTCGCGGTTTATAACGGCGTTATTGATTTATACCGCAAGGAACAGGTTAAGGAGAAATACAAACAGGCCTTTAAAGTAGTTCACTCCGAACTGGATACTTCAACAGAGGACTCGATATTCATGAAGGAGCTTGTTTACAGCATTGAAACTGAAGTTAGTAACCTGCCGGATAAATGCCGCTCTGTTTATGAACTGAGCCGTAATGAACATAAGTCGAACAAGGAAATAGCCGTGTACCTGGGTATCTCCGAAAAAACGGTGGAAAACCACTTAACCCGGGCACTGAAAAAATTGCGTGTGGGGCTAAGCCATTATTTGCTAATGGCCTTAGCTTTTATAGGGTTCCTGGTTAAATAAAACTCCCATTCTGTACCTTAAATATATTTCAGGTCTTTTGTGAATAATCTCTTAAACTGTTAGCTGCCGGTATTTTGTAAATTGGCAACTATGTTCAGTGATCGAATTTTTAAACTGGAAAATGCAGGCTCCTTAGTTTAGTGGAGCGATTATTGCGTCCTGTTGTTTTTTCAGATACTAATTCGTTTATATGCGCAAACCAGTAATGATCGATAACAACCAGATGGAGTGCATCGACATGCAAAAAATGTTCGCCCATCATGAACTATTCCCCTATAGTGCCCATACGACTACCGGGCACGCTACTACCTATTTGCAAAGGGAAAATAGCCCAAATACAACTAAGCTGACTGACTTGAAATTCCATGACTTGTATATACCGGTTTGCCATGGTTTTGATTTCGTGGAACAGTTTGAACGGTTCTGCATGTCTTTTCAGGAACCGATTAGTATTTACATCGCTTTGTCCTCTATCGACGAAAACGACGGACCGTGGGTATTAGTCTATCCATTTGTCGGGAATTTAAAAGGTAAGCTGAAAAAATATATACACCTATTTTAAACTAACTGCAAAGCAGGTTAAGCATCAGTGGTTTTAATGTGTACTATTGTACCATCCACTTATTTAAATACATCGTTACTAATCATCACCCGCCACGGCAGCCATTATGGATACCAACAATTTAGCAGCGCAATTAATCATTGCGAACCAGGAGAAAGCAAAGTTTGAGGCGGAATTGATCCTTGCTAATATAGAACTGGATTTTCAGAATGAGGAAAAACTGAAACGCGCCGCTGAACTTACCATCGCCAATAAAGAGCTGGATCTACAAAATTTCGAAAAAGCCAGGCGGGCAGCAGAACTGATTATAGCAAACAAAGAACTTGCCTTTCAAAATTCCGAAAAGGAAAAACGTGCTGCGGAGTTGGTCATTGCTTATACGCAGTTGGATGTACAAAACCGTGAACGGGAACAACGTGCCGCTGAGTTGATATTAGCCAATACCGAGCTGATCTTTCAAAACCAGGAAAAGGAAAAACGTGCTGCAGAATTGATCATTGCAAACAACGAGCTGATTTTCCAAAACGAGGAGAAGGAAAAACGCGCGGCAGAATTGATTATTGCCAACAAGGAACTGCTGTTCCAGAACGAAGAAAAAGAAAAGCGGGCGAATGAACTGGTTATCGCCAATAAAAAACTGGTCTTTGAAAACCAGGAAAAAGGAAAACGTGCGGCGGAGCTAATCATCGCGAATATCGAACTGGATTTCCAGGATGAAGAAAAAGAGAAGCGGGCGACAGAATTAATAACTGCGCTAAAAGAATTGGATTTCCAGGATGAGGAAAGAGGGAAACGTGCAGCTGAACTGATCATTGCCAACCGGGAGGTGTTGGTTCAAAAACAGGAGAAAGAAAGACGGGCCGCCGCCGAAGCCAAGAAGGATGAGTTTTTTAACATGGTTAGCCATGAGTTCAAAACGCCCCTGACCAATATCAAAGCCATCAATCAGCTTTTGGAGCTGAGAACCGACCGGGCAGATAAAATTTATCCCTTTATCGTTAATGCCGGTAATAATATTAAACGTTTGGAGAAACTGATCGAGGATCTGCTCGATGTGACCAAGATCAATTCCGGGCAAATTGACCTGAATATCGCTGCTTTCCATTTTTCAGATGCGCTGACGAATAGTATTGTTAATGTTCAACTGACCGCTCACCAGCATGAGATCATGTTGGAGAACTCCGCCGACCTGCTTTATACCGGTGACCAGTTTCGGATTGAGCAGGTGTTGATCAACCTCCTGAACAATGCTATTAAGTATTCGCCGGGTGCAAATAAAGTGCTGGTTAAAGCAAAAACGGAATTAAATCATATTGTAGTTATCGTACAGGATTTTGGGATAGGCATCGCCGCTACAGACATCGACCAATTGTTCCAGCGGTTTTACCGGGTGAGCAAAACCGCCATGAATTACCAGGGCGTGGGTCTTGGCTTGTATATCGCTTCCGAGATCGTCAAAAAGCATAAGGGTACTTTTTCTATTGAAAGCGAACCCGGAAAAGGCAGCAGCTTCTGCTTTACGCTCCCTTTATAAACCAGTAAATTTATTGTCTTTCAGCTGTCAGATCGATGGTGAATCGCGCATTAATATTTTCAAATTATTGATATTTCCTTCTAGCGTAAGAAACGAACTAATTAACTAAATGCGAGTATTTCCTGGTTATTTAACAGGATGAGCTATTAAAAATGGTGCATTATTAGCTCATAAGCAACAAATTTCACATTTTTATTAAAAAAGTTTGTTTCAGAGTAGGGGGTACCTTGTTTTGATACGTTAAGTATATTGTAAACCCAATTATTTTATTTCCTTTTCATGAAAGAACCTATACCCGTTGAATTACTTGAAAAGTATGTTAATGGAACTTGCACTGAATTGGAGGCTGCAAAAGTTAAAAACTGGTACTTATCCTTCGAGGATGAGCACGACCATGTTTCAACTATTAATGTAGCCGAAGAAGAGGAGCTGGAGCAAAGGATCTATAACCACATACTTCACAACATAGGTTTAAGCGAAGGAGAAGAAGAGGAAGTTCCGGTTGTTAGATCACGTTCAACATTTTTAAGAGTTTTATATTCAATTGCCGGCGCAGCCGCTGCCATTGTTTTGGTTGCAGGTTCGTTCCTGCTTTATCGTAACCACAAAACAACCATTATCCAATCTTCAGAAAGCACCACGGAGCAATTGGTAAGCGTTACTAATAACACCGGGCAGATCTACAAGGCAATTTTACCAGATAAAAGCGCGGTTTGGCTGAATCCGCTGGCGCAGCTTACCTATCCAAAGGTATTCGGCACAAAATCAAGAATAGTTACCATCTCTGGAGAATGTTTTTTCGAGGTGACTAAAAACCCTAATTGCCCCTTTATTATCAACAGCCGAGCCATCGTTACCAAAGTTTGGGGCACCAGCTTCCTTGTTCGTGATAACGACAGGAGCAATTCAGCAGAGGTATCTGTACTTACGGGCAAAGTTTCTGTAAGCATCAAAAAAACTGATAACGCCGATCATTCCGCCCTGGTGCTTGAAAAGGGTGATGTAATGCTGTATCCTCATCAAAAAGCTATCTATTTAATTGACCAGCATATTTTAAAACCCGAAGTGGAGAAGGTAGCCCCTGAGCTGCAGATCTGGAAGCGGGTGAACCTGTTGTTTGAAAATAAACCTTTAAGAGAAATAATTCCTGTGCTTAATGCCAATTATCATGTACACATCAAGGCATCAAGCGAAAAGCTGAATCATTACATTTTGAATGCCGATTTGGAAGGGTTTAACCTGCCGGATGTGCTTGAAGCGCTGAAGAAATCGCTGAATGTGAATTATGAAATAGAGGAAAATGAAATTACGCTCGAATAAACCAATTATATAATCATAAATCAACTAAATCACCTCTCATATGGAAGAAAGATTACAAACATAAACCTGTAAAATCCCACTTTACTGTTGCTGTGCACCGGTATAAAAAAAACTTAGAAGTGTTACGAGCACTCCTAAGTTTAAATCCGGCCCCATGTGGAAACGCTAGTTCTAGTAGCGTAAGGGGCGTTAATTGTCTCATTTTTAACAAAGAAACTAAACAAATATATGAAATTTCGTTTACGAAGCCCAATTCCCTGGTTTAAAATCATGAAGATTACATTTAGTCAAATCCTGATAGCCTTGATGTTAAGCGGGATAGCTTACTCAAGCCCTTTGAAGGCCCAGGACGTTCTTGACAAGACGGTAAATATGTCGTTAAAAAACACTACGCTACTTGATGTAGTAAACTACTTGCAGAAGAACAATAACGTTAAATTTATATACAGCAAAAACGCTATCAACTTCTCGCAACGGATAGATGCCAATTTTGAAAACCAGCCGCTTAAAACGGTATTGGACCAGGTTTTTAAAAATAATGGCATTGATTATGAAGTATTGAAGGACAGAATTGTTTTAGGCAAACTCCCGAACGCAGATATGGCCGGTAAAGCAGAAGGCTCCTCACCTGATATGGTTGCCCCTGCAGGCAAAACTGCTTTCAGCATCCCGGTATCTGGTAAAGTGCTTGATGAAAAGGGATTACCTATCCCAGGCGCATCCGTTCAGGAAAAAGGAACAACCAATGGCATTACAACCAGTGTTGACGGTACATTTAAATTAAATGTAAAGGATCAGTCTGCCATATTGGTAATTGCGTTTGTTGGTTATGTAAAGCAAGAAATAGCGGTGGGCACACAAACAAACATCATTGTAAACTTAGTTGAAGATATAAAAGGCATCAACGAAGTTATCGTGGTTGGTTATGGCGTTCAAAAGAAAAGTGTTACCACCGGTTCAATTTCGGGCGTAACTGCAAAGGAGTTTGAGGATCAGCCTGCTGTACGTATTGAGCAAATCCTGCAAGGCAGAACATCAGGCTTAACTATCACTACAAATGACGGTCAACCAGGCGATGGTGCTACGGTACGTGTGCGCGGTACCACTACCTTTAACAATAACGATCCGCTCTGGGTTGTTGACGGTGTGGTGGTTGATAACGGCGGCATTAGCTACCTGAACCAATCTGATATCGAATCGATCGAAGTATTGAAGGATGCTGCTTCAGCTGCAATTTATGGTACACGTGCAGCTTCCGGCGTAATTTTGGTTACCACCAAAAAAGGAAAAGCCGGGCGTATGCAGATCAACTATTCTGGTTGGGGCGGAACATCAGCGCCTGCACGGAAACTTGATTTGTTGAACGCTGCAGAATATGCTACTTTAAGAAATGAGTCGCTTGCTGCGGCTGGTAAGGCCATTTTGTTTCCTGATCCATCGTCACTTGGAGTTGGTACAGACTGGCAATCGGTTATTTTTAATAATAGCGCTAAGGAGCAAAATCATGAGTTAAGTATATCTGGTGGAACTGATAAATCAACGTATTACACTTCCTTCGGTTATTTAGATCAAAATGGTATTGTTGCTACTCCAATTTCAAAATATACAAGGGCAAATTTCAGGACAAATGAAACATTTAAGCCATCAAAGTATGTAAATTTTGGAGTGAATGTTGGCTATACCTTCAATAAATCAATCGGTTTGGGTAATACCAACAGCGTGTTCGGCGGGCCGCTGAGTTCAGCCATTAACCTTGATCCTATCACTCCTGCGGTGGTAACTGATCCTACGGCTGCTTCAGCAGGTATTTATGTTAATAATCCGGTGATGAGAAATGCCCAGGGATATCCTTACGGCATTTCGCCTTATGTGGGCCAGGAAATTACCAACCCTTTAGCATATATCCAAACCAAGTTAGGCAATTACAGTTGGGCACACAATATAGTTGGAAACGCCTATGCCGAAGTTGACCCGATCCCAGGATTGGCTATAAAATCAACTATCGGAACTAAAATGGCATTTTTTGGTAGCGAATCCTTTACACCCGTTTTTTATCTTAATTCGTCAACAATTAATACGCCAAATCATTATAACCGTGATGTAAACCGGTTAATTAACTGGAACGTTGAAAATACAGCATCCTATACCCGTAGCTTTAAAAAGCATAATGTTAATGTGTTGATCGGCCAGGGATCATACATCGAAAATCTGAGTGTAAACACAGGTATTGACGAATATGGTTTGCCGATTACCAGTTATAAGGATGCTTCATTAAATTACGGGAATAGCATCCTTCCGGCTTATAAAATTGGATATGGAGGTGAGGGCCAGGCGCACCACGTAAGCTCGCTATTTGCCCGCTTAAATTACGACTATGATGAAAAATACATTATCCAGGGCATAATAAGAAGAGATGGTTCATCACGCTTTGGCGGTAACAATAAGTATGGTAACTTCCCCTCAATTTCAGCCGGCTGGGTGCCTTCAAAGGAATCCTTCTGGCCTCAAAACAACGTGGTTGACTTTCTGAAGCTTCGCGGCGGTTACGGTGTTGTAGGTAATGATAATATACCTGATAACGCATTCCTTTCAACTGTAGGTGGCGGCAGAAACTATAGTTTCGGAACCGGCGATTCATACATTAGCGGTTATAGCCCTAATGCGCCATCAAACCCTGATTTAAAATGGGAACAAACTTCACAAACCAATATTGGTTTGGATGCGGTATTGTTCCACGACTTTAGTTTAACCCTGGAATGGTATAAGAAAAAAACAACCGGCATTTTACAGCAGCCAAGCCTGCCATTTTATATAGGGGCTATCGACAATCCTTATGCTAATATCGGCGATATGGAAAATACTGGTGAGGAAATTACATTAGGTTATCACAAAAAGATTGGCGAATTTAATGTAGGATTCGACGGTAACCTGTCCCACCTTAAAAACACAGTTACCAAGTTAGCTCCGGGCCAACTTTACCTGGGTGGTGCAGGAGTGCAAAACGTACAGGGTGGTGTAACCCGTTCAGAAGTTGGACACCCATACAATTCTTTTTACGGCTATGACAATTTGGGCGTTTTCCAGACACAGTCGGAAATTGACGCATATGTTTCACCAAAAACGGGCCAGAGAATTCAGCCGGGTGCTAAGCCAGGTGATTTTAAATGGGCCGATTTGAACGGTGACGGAACAATCTCAGATGCTGACCGTACCTTTATTGGCAATGCTAACCCAACCTGGCAGTATGGCTTAACAATAACCGCATCGTACAAGCAATTTGACGTCTTGATATTCGGGCAGGGCCAGGCTGGCAACAAGATCTTCCAGGGTTTGCACCGTTTGGACATCCTTACAGCTAATTACACGAAAGCGGCATTAGGCAGGTGGACCGGACCAGGAACATCAACCGTTTGGCCGCGTTTAACGGACAATGATGCCAACTATAACTTTGAATATAACTCAAGCTTCTTTTTGCAAAGCGGTTCCTACTTCCGTTTCAGAACAATGCAGTTAGGTTATACACTTGATAAGGACGTAGTTAAAAAATTAGGGATCCAGCGTTTACGTGTTTACGTAACAGGCGAAAACCTGGTAACCTTTACAAAATACACAGGGTATGACCCGGATATTTCTGGCAGTATTGACCAGGGCTTTTATCCGCAGGCCCGCACATACATAGTTGGTTTAAGTGTAGGATTTTAAAATATTAAAACATGAAAAAGTATTTAAAGTATTTAGCAATTTGTGCGGCGGGCCTGCTTATAGCCCCGGCGTGTAAAAAGAGTTTCCTTACTGTAAACCCCAAGGGAACTAACCTCGAATCGGCCTATTATACCAACCAAACAGAGGCTTTTAACGGCCTTGTTGCAGTGTATGATATTGTTGGCTTTCAAAGCGGCGGCCTTATAACCAAGGAAGACGCTATGGATGCCGGTTCTGACGATCACGTAGCTGGTGGCGGTGGCGCAAGTGACGTTTCCGATCTGCAGGTGTTTAATAATTATACCCTTAACGAAACACAAGGCCCGGGCGGTCCGCTTTGGCAGGGTTATTACCAGGGCGTTTTTCGCGCAAATGTGATTTTATCAAAATTGCCGGCAGTGCCAATGGATGCCGGCTTAAAAAACAGGTATGCTGATGAAGCCACTGCGCTTCGCGCTTACTTCTACTTTGATCTGGTTCGTTTGTTCAAGAACATCCCCTTAATTTTAAAGGAAGTTCCAGCTGCTGATGTTGATAA
Source organism: Bacteroidota bacterium (assembly GCA_030775685.1). Classification (GTDB taxonomy): domain Bacteria; phylum Bacteroidota; class Bacteroidia; order Sphingobacteriales; family Sphingobacteriaceae; genus Mucilaginibacter. Next base: position 67,799 of record JALYIP010000074.1, on the reverse strand, counting down.
CGTGTTGCAGGTTGCTCCGAGCGCCGTTTACGGTCAGATTGAAGGCGATTTAAAGGCGGTGATCAATAATAAAAATATCCCCGACAAGATTGATGTAGGCGTTGATGGCGGTAGGTTAACAATGGGTGCAGTACACGCATTGCTGGGTAAGGTTTATCTGTATGAGAAAAAATACACAGAGTCTGCTGCAGAATTTGCGATAGTAAACGGCAGTACACCGGGCCAGCCAAATGCACAATACGGCTATTCGTTATTGCCAAATTTTGCTGATCTGTGGAAGGTTACAAATAAATTTAATGCAGAATCTATTCTTGAAGTTGGCCATTCATCAAAATCAGGCGGAAACTGGGGCTGTACAGCATGTACCGAGGGGAATCTGTTAAATATAATGGTGGGACCAAGAGGATACAATGCGTTAAAGGCCGGCGCACCTGATTATATTTCAGGCTATAGCTTTATTCCGTTCACCAAAAACTTTTTTGACTTTATTCACAACGATCCGCGTAACAAGGCAACTGTTGCTAACCTGGATAGTCTGAAGGCAAATGGCATAGCAGATTATCTGCCTGGTTATGATAATACCGGATACTTTGTTGGGAAATTTGCCGGCCATGCTGCTGACAAAACTACAGGTGGTGGCAACGTTGAATTAAACTACCCGCAGAATATGTACGAGATCCGTTTGGCTGATACCTATTTAATGGAGGCAGAAGCGCTTATAGCCGGTGGCGGAAGTACTAGTCGTGCAGGAGCTTTAATGACAGCTGTACATACCCGTGCCTATAACGATGGTACAACCCATACGCTGGCACCCACTATGGCAAACATTAAAACAGAAAGACGTGCGGAATTAGCTGCAGAAGGTCACCGCTGGTTTGATTTGGTACGCTGGGGTGATGCCCCTGCGGTATTGGGTTACAAAGGATTTAAAGCAGGCAGGAACGAGATCTTACCTATCCCACTTAATGACTTGAATGCTACCAAATTAAAGCAGAGCAAAGAGTACGGTGGTACATTGTAATTTTAAACTTAATTAAAATTTAAATCATGAAATTAAAGTTAATAAAAGCAACATGCTCTGTAATAGTAGGGGTACTAGCTATTGGAATATACGCGGGCTGTAAACCCGACAAATTCAGCGGTGAAGGAAATGGTCTTACGGCGAAGCCTATTGACGCATCATTCACGATAACAAATATAAAGCCTAATTATTATGTACTGAAGGCAAGTACAAACGGCGTGCAATCCGTATCATATGATTTAGGCGATGGCGGTGGTATGGGCCCTGGCAAGTTTCTTGATACTGTATTTTACCCTGATGCGGGTAGCTACACAGTTACCGAGACAGCGTTAGGCTTCATCGGCGGAGTTTCAAAGACATCTGCATCACAGACAATCAATGTTCCTACTTCTGATCCCAAATCGGGAAACCTGGTTGTTGGCGGAAAATTTGGGACAGGTGATGACAAGTACTGGACACACTTTATTGTAGGCAGTGGTAACAATATGGTAATTGACGAGAGTAAAGGTGTTATGGTTGCCAATGAAAGTGGCTACCAGGCCGGGGGCATAGCTCAGTCTTTTGACCTTGTTGCCAACCAAAAATATTTTGTTGATATGTTGGTTTCAGGCAGTGGTGCTGATGGCAGCTGGTTTGAAGTTTGGGTTGATACCAAAGCGCCTGTTAACGGCCAGGATTACAACACCGGTCAAAAGCCAATTTCCCTGAATACTTTCGCCGGTTGCGGCAGCAGTGCATTCAGCGGTAAACTGTCAGCGCTTTCATGCTCTGGCTCTGGCGATCCGTTCACTGTGCCAACCAGTGGCAAGTACTATTTGGTAGTTAAATGCGGTGGCAATAATACCGGCACTACCGGTATTTCATTTACCAACGTAACGCTTAGAGGGGTTCAGTAATAATAAACACAACGGGTCGTTTACATCAAACGGCCCGTTGTTATTGATTAATAATTACTTATGAAGAAGGTTAATTTTTTAATATTTCCGGTTCTGGCGCTTAGCTTATTTGCTTGTTCAAAAAAAGGGTCGGTTTTGCCGCCATTTGTGCCGTTGAAAACGGAGCCCAAGGTGTATTCATTTGATACCACCTCGGTTGCATGGGGAGATGATTTTAGTACTGATGGCGCACCTGATCCAGGCAAATGGACCTATGATACCGGCGGCGGTGGTTGGGGAAACCATGAGCTTGAATATTATACCAGTACTACAAATAACGCCAGCATTTCTGGTGGCATATTATCAATAACAGCTAAAAAGGAAGCCATTGGCGGTATGAATTACAGCTCGTCGCGCATGGTTTCAAAAACACCTGCAACGCTGCTTTACGGGCGTATTGAGGTTAAGGCTAAATTACCTGCGGGGGTTGGCACCTGGCCGGCTATCTGGATGTTGCCCAATGATTATGCATATGGAAACTGGCCAAATTCGGGTGAAGTTGATATTATGGAGATGGTTGGATTTGACCCTAATGTTGTACACTTCAGCATTCACGATCAGACAAATTTTGGTGGAAACTCAAAATCGGGATCGATGACCATATCGACTGCAAGTACCGACTACCATATTTATCGTGCGGATTGGACCCCGGATGGTATTAAAGGCTATTACGACGGCGTTTTGGTTTACTCGTTTGCAAATGGTAACGCAGGCTTTGCTACATGGCCTTTCGACAAGCCTTTTCATATATTGTTGAACCTGGCGATAGGAGGCGATTGGGGCGGAACCAAAGGTGTTGACGATACAATATTCCCGGTTGCTATGCAGGTCGACTATGTGCACTATTATAAAATGGTCACTAATTAATTCGCAGAAATACATTTATCAAATCATCCAAAAATAAACTAATACCAGGTGAAAGTACCGGGCGAGCATTTCGACTGGGATTTACCTGAGGAGGACTCTTTTAAATTTTTTAAAGAAAACAAGTATGAAAAAGATCAGGAAATTTAGCTTACTGGTAACAATATTGGGGCTGTTGACTATTGTGATGGGGTGCAGTAAAAAATCTCCTATTAATACTGGCGGCGGTACCAAGGTAACGCCACCGGATACAGTGGTAACCCCTGTTAAATCAGATGTTGCGATGTGGCTTACTACAGCCGATGGATTAAAGCTGTTGAGCAAACAAAATGTTGCACTGAAGTTCCAGGACGCATCAAATTCAAATACTACCATAAATGTGGACTCAACTGTAGCCTACCAAAGTATTGATGGATTCGGCTTTTGCCTTTCGGGTGGCAGCGCTTCCCTGATCAATGGTTTGGATGACATAAGAAAAGCCTCATTACTAAAGGAGCTGTTTGATACAGGCGACGGCAGTATCGGCATCAGCTATATCCGTATAACAATTGGCGCTTCAGACATGAGTTCGGGCACTTTTAGCTATGACGATGTAGCGGGTGATACTAAACTGGATAACTTTAGTTTGGCCAAAGAGGAAACCGATTTGATCCCTATCCTGAAGAAAATTATTGCCATCAATCCAAATATAAAAATATTAGCCTGCCCATGGAGTGCGCCCGCATGGATGAAGGACAATAATAGCTTTACCCAGGGAAGCCTGAAATATGAGAACTACCCCTTTTACGCAAACTATTTTGTAAAATACATCCAGGGAATGAAGGCGGCCGGGATAACCATCGATGCCATCACCCCACAAAACGAACCATTGAATGCCTACAATACCCCGGCTATGCTGATGGTATCTGCTGATGAAAATAAGTTCATAAAGGAGAACTTAGGCCCGGCGTTTAAGGCGGCAAGTATAACTACCAAGATCATTGTTTATGATCACAATGCTGATCATCCTGAATATGCCACACAAATTCTAGCCGACCCGGTAACTAATCCATATGTTGATGGCTCCGCGTTTCACTTATATGGAGGTAACATTAATGCTTTGGGTCCGGTTCACACAGCCTACCCTACCAAGAATATCTATTTTACAGAACAGGCAACGTTCCAGGGTGACAACTACGGAGCTGCGATGACATGGCATGTAAGCAATTTACTTGTTGGCGCTACCCGTAACTGGAGCCGCAACGTATTGGAATGGGTATTGGCAACAGATCCGAATAACGGCCCGCATACAAACGGCGGTTGCAGCACTTGTTTAGGTGCGGTAACAATTGGCTCGGCAGTTACCCGTAACGTGGCTTACTACATTATTGCACATGCTTCAAAATTTGTGAGACCGGGTGCGGTAAGAATAGCCTCGGATCAACAGAACACCTTATTAAACGTAGCCTTCAAAAACACCGACGGCTCAAAGGTGCTTATCGTATTAAATACGGCAAGTGGCGACCAAACATTCAACATAAAATTTAAGGGAGAAATTGTTAAGACAACATTACCTGCAGGTGCGGTTGCAACCTATACGTGGTAATTGCATTAACAGGTTGTTTTATATCGATACCAACAGGCAATAATGAAACGTAAGCGTATTTATTTTTTTATATTGATTTGCCTGGTGCCGGTGATTGTTATCTATTTTCAATCATTAGGTACCGAAGAAAAAGCCGATGCCCGCGGCGATTTGTACGTTGGTTCGCAAAAATGTATAAAATGCCATAGCGCCGAATATAAGTCATACCTGCTAACAGGGCATCACCAGGCATCCATGCCGGCTGCTGCTGATAATATACATGGCAGCTTTGCTGCGAGCAGTAATTCGTTTTCATTGAGTGAAAATTCAAAGGCAGTGATGGAAAAGCGGGGCAATTCGTTTTTCCAGGTTGCCTACAACGATGGGAAGGAAGCCCGTGCCGAGCGCTTTGATATAACTTTTGGCGGCGTTAAAGCCGAAACTTATGGTTACTGGAAGGGCAGCAAGGTATTTGAGTTGCCGATGTCGTACTTTAATGCTAAGCAAAGCTGGACAAACAGCCCCGGTTATAACACCCGGCACCCGTATTTCGACAGGCCGATAACCCAGCGGTGCTTTGAATGCCACAGCAGTTATATAGCCTCATTGCCTATCACCAACCTGCAGGAACAAGAACCGGGCTTCGATAAAAATTCATTGGTGTACGGGGTTGATTGCGAAAGGTGCCATGGTCCTGCCGCCAACCACGTAAATTTCCATACAGAAAATCCGGGTGAAAAAACAGCCAAATACATCGCCAAATTTGCATCTTTAACCAGGGCGCAAAAACTGGATGCCTGCTCAGTATGTCATGGCGGCGGAAAAGACATTTACCTGGAGTCGCCATTTAAATTCAGGATGGGCGATACACTGGCTAAGTTTAAGGAACCCAGCTTTGCAAAGGAAGATCCCAACCCGGCTACTATTGACGTTCATGGCAACCAGCGCGGACTGCTGGCAACCAGCAAATGTTTTTTAATGAGCAATATGGATTGCAGCAACTGCCACAATATCCATGTTAACGAAACGGCAAAACTGGTGGCGTATTCGCAGCGCTGTATGAAATGCCATAACGAGGCTAACCACAACTTTTGTACAATGGCGCCTAAATTAGGGCTTACCATAAAAAACAATTGTATTGACTGCCACATGCCTGAAAAACCGTCGAACTTAATCTCGATTGCGGCAGCCGGGGGCAAAAAGGAAGTTCCGTATTTGGTGCGGACACACCGTATTGCTATTTACCCTGAAGAGTCGAAAAAGATCCTGGCGTTTATAAATGATAAAAAGATCGGGAACTAGTTTTGTTTTGGCGGAGTGCTCATTTCCTGCTTCATGCGGTAGGCTACAACCAATTGCCTGTAGTTCCAGTTTTTGCCATTTTTCTCCAGCATAAATTTGTGGAAGTTTTTCATCTCGCTATCTGGCATCCCGACGATCTTCAAAAGCTTTACACTGCTTTCCCATGTTTCGGGAGAGATCTTTGTGGCTTCGAGGGTGGTTTGGGCCGCTACCTGGTTGTGTATCGATGTATAGGCTGTATCTCTTTTGAAGGTATTTATATCGGCTAAAAGATCAGCATAAGTGACCTTGCCATTGGCAGTTGAATGTTTAGCTAAAAGCGGAGCAAGGGTAGGGCCGTCACCGAAAATCTTAAGATCAATGCTGTCAAAGCCGAAACAAGCAGGGTATTTGATAATTTCATTGGCCACATTTTGAGGAGTGTCAATTGCTATATGCTGCTTCAGCAGCTTTGCACAATTAACCTTTGCCTGCGCCGAAGCACTCACACAAAAACAGGTTGCTAAACCAGAAATCACTATTAGTTTAAAAAGATAAAGTTTACCAGGTTTTTTCATGATAAACTAAATATACAAACTATAATTCTTTTCGCATTACATAATCGTTCATCCAATAAGGGCCGATCGCTATGTCTTCTTCATAAGCCGATTCAAATCCCATCTTTTCGTAAAAGCTTTTTGCTTTGTTATAGCGGTTTACGTTGAGGTCGAGTGTGTGCTTGCCTGCTTCAATTGTGTTATTGATCACCTGGTTTATCAGGATCTTGCCGTAGCCTTTTCCTTGTGTTTCGGGCAGGCAATAAAGCTTGTGCAGCTTGTAAATTTCGGGGTCCTCATCCCGTGGTGAATATGCGGCAAAGGCTACGGGTTTACCCTCTTCTTCCAGCAATAAATAGGTTTGGATATTATCCTTAATTTGAGAGGTGATCTTCTCAACTGAATAGATCTCGCCCAGCATAAAGCGGATCTGTTCGGCCTCCAATATTGGCGAATATGACGGCCACCAGGTTCTCTCGGCAAGGTCTATAATGGTTGCAACGTCGTTTAATGTTGCTTTCCTTATGGTGTACATATTAATATTATTGATTTTCCTCCCTGTCGACTTGTGACGATGCAGAAGCAAGTTGCCCCACGCCAAAGTATTCTTCCAACTCGTTTAACGTTGATGAATTGGTTTCAATATCCTTAATGATCACGCCTTTTTCCATTAACAGGATGCGGTCGCATACATCGGTAATATGATTAAGGTCATGACTGGAGATGAGTGTGGTAACGCCTTTGTTTTGATTCAGATCTTTTAAGATGCTTTTTAACCTGAACTGGGTACTTGGGTCGATATTTGCAAAAGGTTCATCCAGCAGCAGCAATTCGGGGTTTTGCAACAGGCATGATACTACACCCACCTTGCATTGGTTTCCCTTTGAAAGGTCGCGGATGTATTTTCCTTTTTTCAGAATTTCGCCATTAAAAAAATCGGCAAGGCCCGACAAGTAATCGTCAACATGTGCGGGGCTTTGCTGGTGCAGGCCACCAATAAAGTAAAAATACTCCTCGGGTGTAAGGTAATCTATCAAAAAGCCCTCGTCCAGGTATGATGCGGTATAGTTCTTCCAGTTTTCGTGACCGGCAACAGGCTCCTGGTTTAATAAAACTTCGCCGGTTTCGGGGCGGATAAGGTCCAGCATCATCCGGAACAGCGTGGTCTTACCCGCGCCGTTGTTACCCACCAGGCCCACGCTTTCGCCTTTGGTAATCCGTACTTCAGGCACATTTACTACAGTAATGCCGTTATATACCTTCTTAAGATTTTTAATTGCTATCATACTATTTGGTTCTGAACCCTTCGGCAATGGTGTAACGTTTGGTTTGAAAATCGGCTTCCAGCTTTTTAATCCAGAAGTTACGCGTAAAAATAAATATAAGGCCTATAATGGCTATTAAGGCAAGACCTATGTCGGTTTTATGAAATAATGCAAATGGTGCGTAGATTACAAACGGAGCAATAAGCAAGGGGATAGACAGGATCCATTGGTTACCTCCAATGCCCTCCCAATTAAAGGCGGCTCCCCTTGAAAGGTCGATACGCTTGTAGTTGCGGTTTGCAAAAAACAATACCAGGGTGGTGTTTACCCCAATATTCCATAAGTACATGATGACTTCTATCAGCAGCGTTTTCCAGCCGAAGTATACATATGGGGTTGTAAGCAATAAAAAGAACGTTGAGATAATAGTGAACATTAAATATTTGGCCTTTAAGAAATCGACAAAGCTAACCTTGCTAACCAGCAATCCGTCAAAATGTGAGGCTTGCCAGCTAAACATGAATTGTCCGTAGTTAATGATAAAGATCCCCGTCATAAACATACTCACGAATACCTTATAACCCTCCGTGTTCATTTCCTTATTGGTGTAGAAGATCAATCCGTAAAACATAATGAACAACCCCATAATGAACGCCGAGCGCGAACGTTTGTTACGAAATATAAGTTTAAACTCGTTAGCAGCAAGGTCGCCAACGCTGCCGAAGCGGTTTAACAGCGGGTATTCAGTACTGCTTTTATATTTAGTGGCCCTGCGCGATCCTAGTTCTTCCAGATAAAGGTTGTCCTTAAGGTAGGCAAAATTAAGGTAATACATTAGTGCACCGATCAACAGCGGCGCTATGGCAAGCGCCGGGTATTTAACCAGGTTGCCAAAAAATAAGTAGGAAAAATTACGAATGGAAATTAAGTGCCATAGAAAATCCGACAGGCCGATCAATATAATAACGGCGGCCGCCACCAGGAAGATCCACCCATTTAAATTGGCCTTACGCTTAAGATATAGCGCAAAGTAATTGTTAAACACGGTAAGGCCTACCAGCGAGACTATAAAGGCAAGTGCCACCAAACCGCCCAGGTCAGTAGCGATGATTTTTATGATAAAAGGCCCAAAGAGAATAAAAGGCCATAAATTAAAAACTGAAAGCAACGCGGTAAATGCCAGGTAACGCACCAGCGAATTGCGTTTTATGGGTAATTGCAGGTATGGCTGAACGCGCAGGGTGGGCAATTCCTGTAGCTGCAATCGGGTAAACAGGTCCATTAAATAATACACCAGGATTATTCCGCAAAACGTAACCACGAGATCATCCTTGGGAAAGGCCTTGGCTAAAAGTTCGTTCAGGAAAAAACCCAGCACAAACATATTCAAAAACAGGTAAAGCATCAGCAACCCCATTATTACACGGATCACTATACTTTTTCCTGTATTTTTTGAACGCCAGAAAGCTTTTAACTCATGCCGGAGAAAGGTTATTGTCATAAGGCGTTTTTAAAGTGGTGTGAATAATTTAACACGGTAATGTTACTGAAAAAATATGGGTTTATAGCCCCCAAATGCACTTTTTGAGATTCTTGAATAAGTTTGTTGGAATTTAGGGCTTTGTAGTTGCAGTAAAAAGGAGATTTATTTACAAATAGAAATATTCTTATAGGGAATATTGGGGCGATATAACGGGATTGAACTTTTGCAACGCTAAAGTGCCTATACATTATAATTTGCTGCTTTCAATTCAGCTCCCAGCCCATAATGCCCATCACCCTTAAAAATTCAACCTGCAAGGATGCTTCAATGTGGACAGGGGCACCGGTAACCGGGTGATTAAATGAAATTTGCGACGCGTGCAACAGCATGGTATCCAATTCCCAGCGCTCCTTAAATAGCTTGTTCTGTTTATTGCAGCCGTGGGTACGGTCGCCGATGATGGGGTGGAAGACGTGGGCAAAGTGCTTGCGCAGCTGGTGCATCCGGCCGGTTTCGGGGTTAGCCTCAATTAGTGAATAACGGGATGTTGGGTGATTGCCCAGGGCTACATCCAGCTCGGCACGGGCAAGGGTTTTGTATTTGGTGAATGCCTCCTGCAAGGTGCCGTTTTCCTTTCTTAACGGATAATCTATTTCTTCGGTATCCGGCGTGTGACCGCGTACTATAGCCAGGTATTTCTTATCAACCAGGTTTTCGGAGAATTGCTGCTGCATCAGCTTTTCAACGTCTTTGCTTAATGCAAATAAAAGTACACCGCCGGTTTTACGGTCGAGCCGGTGAGCGGGGAAAACGTGTTGGTTGAGTTGATCGCGCAGTATTTGCAGGGCAAACTCGGTGGCATCATTTGCTATTGATGAACGGTGCACCAACAAACCATGGGGCTTATTGATGGCTACAAGGTGTTCATCCTGGAATACGATCTCGAGTTGCGGCATGTGGGGCAAAGGTAGAGGTAATTTGCAATTGTCAAAGCGAGTGCAATCCGTTGCTTAGTCGCTTGTTTCACTCTTGTTTCAGGTTGTTCGGCACAAATAAAGAACGGAACAAGATTAATAGGTTTGCTTATCGAATCCCTGTTTCACCCTGTTTCGCGTTGTTCGGCACAAAAACCGAACGGAACAACATTTAACCGGTTTGCTTATTGAATCCCTGTTTCACTCTTGTTTCGCGTTGTTCGGAACAAGAAAAGAACGGAACAACATCCCGCCCAATCTTTATATTGATAAATATTATATATAAATATATCTATCAATCAGAATAGCTACCACCAGCGGTTTGTTACTGGTAGAAACTTACATAGGCTTATTATTACGCATGATATATTGGCTTCATGAATATCAACTTGTTTTGTTTCGTTCGTTTTTTGTGCGACACACCATGAAACAAGGTGAAACAGCGGATAATTAAATTGAGATGTTTTGTTCCGTTCGGTTTTTGTTCCGAACAACCTGAAACAAGGTGAAACAGGATGTGGTGAAAGCTGTAGGTATTGGTTTTGAAATATTGATAATTAAGGATACCCGAAAATTCGCGCCAATTGTTCTTCAATATCCTCTCTTAGTCCATCATATTCTTCTGATGAAATGCCGGTTACGTATTCTTTAAAGCGGTGCATGAAAATGGGAATAAACCATAAGAGTTTGATGAGTTCGCGTTCGATATTTTCGTGGTCGTCAATTTGAATAGCCTGAAGAGACTGGTATAACTCGTTGAAAAGTTGTCTGTCGAAAATGCCTTCGTGTATACCATCTAAAAAACCTCCGGGCTCCCAGCTTTTGTTAAGAAGTTCTATATTTTCTTTTTGCGTCATTCGGTTAAAGGCTAATTAAGATAAGCCTTCTTATTCAAAAAATCAGCCAGCTCATTGATCTTGTCTGTGCCGATAACGTCGGAATGCAATTCAATCAATTCTTTCCAGCAAACCGGGTTATCCGGCGTATCCCAAAAGCGGATCTTTTTGCCGGCGGCATGGGCACTGTCGATTATGCTGTTTAGCCTGCCGATGCTCTCCTGGTCGAGGTTACCCGTGCCATCCCATTTGGAATACCTGCTGAATGGGACACTCACCAGCCCGATTTTTGTCAACTGTGGGATAGTAAATCCGCCCACATGATCAACATCAAAATTGAGCCATGCCGGGTAGTTTAACATCACCGATCCGGGTGGCACCTTTCCTGTCATCACTATTGACAATCGCCCTGCATGACCGGGGTAATCAAAATATTGGCTAAGTGGCTTAAGCTCTTCCATCACCAGCGGCAGGGTTACGGTGTAATCTCTTTTTATTTCGATGAGCAGCCTTAGTTTTCTCGCGGTATCCTGCTTCAGTTTCAGCGCCAGCGGATCAATATACATCGCCTTAAGCGACCGCTCCGGGGTGATGTCCTTGTCATCATGCGCCACCATCAGCTGCCCGTTAACCGCAAACACATCCGCCTCTATCGACCCCAAGCCCGCATCATAAGCCCGGTAAAACGGAACGCTGTTTTTATAGTCGTTATGCGAATGGGCATCGGCAGGGGTATAGGTTTTTGTGGAGGTGTGGCAGGATAAAATGGCAAACGATAATGCTATTATGGGATAAATTGATCTTAATTTGATCATAGCGCTTTTGTTTATTAAATACTATTGTCATTGCGAGAAGCGTAGCGACGAAGCAACCTCGTGGCCTGCAAATCGGCCATGCTTGCGACGAGGTTGCCACGCTGCGCTCGCAATGACAAAGTTTGATAGAATACCTTTAATTCCGAAATACAAAATCCGAATTCCGAAATCAACCGTTACATATTAAACGTTCCATTCCTCTCCTGCTCCTGGTAGTTTTGTACGGTTTCGATCGCGTTGTCAATAACGTCGCTTAGGGCAACTATAAACGTACCGGGTTTGGCAAGGCTCATGGAGTGCTTAATGGCATCCACCTCGTTTGGAATTATCTCGAATTTCTTATCGATATCCACCGACTCAATCCCCTCAATCAATAACGTCAGGATATTTTCAGCTGTACGGCCGCGCAGGTGTTTTTCCTGGCGGAGAATGATGTAATCAAACATCTCGGCAGAGAGCTTGCCCAATTCGCGGATATCCTCGTCGCGCCTGTCGCCGGTGCCCGCTATGATGCCGATCTTTAACGGCGAATCGATATGATCCAGGAACGCCTTGATGCCCTTAAAGCCTGCCGGGTTATGCGCAAAGTCGATCATAAAGCGGAAATCCTTAAAGTTAAAGATGTTCATCCTGCCCGGCGTTTGCGCTGCCGACGGGATAAAGGTTTCCAATGAGATTTTGATATCGTCGGTTTTAAAGTCATACAGGTAGGTTGCCAGTGTAGCCGCCAGCACGTTCTCGATCATGAACGGAACGGTGCCGCCAAAGGTTATCGGGATCAGTGTAGTACGCTGTACGCGGATCTTCCAGTCGCCTTTTTGAATGGTGATAAAACCGTTCTCGTAAATACAGGCAATGCCGCCCTTTTTACAATGCGATTTAATGATGGCGTTATTTTCATTGAGGCTGAAATAGGCCACCTTGCAATGCGCGTTTTTACCCATGCGCACGCAATATTCATTATCGGCATTGAGCACTGCCCAGCCATCTTTTTTAATAGAATCTACAACCACACCCTTTACACGGGTAAGGTCATCAAGGGTATGAATATCGGCTAAGCCAAGGTGATCTTCCTGGATATTGGTTACTACGCCTATGTCGCAAAAACCAAAACCAAGGCCTGAACGCAGGATCCCGCCACGTGCGGTTTCAAGTACTGCAAAATCTACTGTAGGATCTTTTAGTATAAATTCGGAACTCACCGGGCCGGTAGTATCGCCCTTCAGCATCATGGTGTTTTGTACGTAGATGCCGTCGGATGTGGTGAAGCCAACCCGGTGGCCGTTGTTCTTTACAATATGCGCTATTAAACGTGTGGTAGTTGTTTTACCGTTGGTGCCGGTTATGGCGATGATAGGGATACGTGCCGATTTGCCCGGAGGGTACAGCATATCTATCACATGCCCGGCAACGTTGCGCGGCAGGCCCTCGCTTGGGGCAATGTGCATCCGGAAGCCCGGTGCTGCATTCACCTCCAATACCACGCCGCCATTTTCGGTAAGCGGTTCGGTTAGGTTCTCGGCCATGATATCGATGCCGCAAATATCCAGCCCGATGATCTTCGAGATGCGTTCGCAGATGAATATGTTTTGCGGATGCACATGGTCGGTTACATCAACAGATGTTCCGCCGGTGCTCAGGTTGGCAGTCGATTTTACAAAAACCTTTTCGCCCTTGGCCGGAACGGTGTCAAGTGTATAGTTTTTCTTTTCCAGCAGGTCGAGCGTGTCGCGGTCGATGGTGATCAGCGTAAGCACATTCTCGTGCCCGTAACCACGGCGCGGATCACTGTTTTCTATATCGATGAGTTGTTGAATGGTTGATACACCATCGCCCTTAACATGCGCAGGATCGCGCAGGGCGGCGGCTACCATTTTATTGTCGATCACCAGTACGCGGAAATCATACCCGGTAATAAAACGTTCCACGATTACCCGGCGCGAAATCCGGGCAGCATGTTCATACGCAGCAATCGCGTCCTCGCGGGTGCGGATATTGATGGAAATGCCACGGCCATGGTTGCCGTCAAGCGGTTTAAATACTAAGGGGAAGCCCACCTTGCGGATAGCTTCATCCACACCCTCTAAGGATGATATGGTAATGCCCTTGGCAACCGGGATGGCCTGCTCCTGTAACAGGCGCTTGGTTTCGTCCTTATTGCTGGCGATGTCTACCGCTATGCTGCTGGTTTTCTCGGTCATGGTAGCGCGGAAGCGTACCTGGTTTTTGCCGTAGCCCAGTTGTACCAATGATTGGTTGTTGAGCCTGATCCATGGGATATCTCTTGAAATAGCCTCTTCAACTATCGACCCGGTACTTGGCCCCAAACGGGTATTTTCGCGGATCTCGCGCATTTTCTGGATGTCCTTTTCAAGATCATAATCCTCGCCTTTTATTAGAGCTTCGGCAATAGCTACGGCTGATTCCGCAGCAAATACACCTACTTTTTCTTCAAGATAAGCGAATACTACGTTATAAACCCCCGTGGTCTTTGTTTCGCGGGTACGGCCAAATCCGGTTTCCATACCGGCCAGCGACTGGATCTCCAAAGCGATATGCTCAATCACGTGCCCCATCCAGGTACCTGCCTGCACGCGTTGAAAAAACCCTCCCGGAACACCCGGTGAGCAACGGTGGCTGTACAGGCTCGGCATCAGTTTTTCAAGCCGATCATAAAAGCCGTCGATGGTATTTGTCGGGCGGTCCTCCATCTCCTGTAGGTTAAGCCGCATCTGGATCAATTTTTTACGACTAACGCTCCAGATATTCGGGCCGCGCAATACTTGTATATTTTCTATCTTCATTTGGATGATGCAATTTTTATAAGGGGCAATTTTCTTTTAAAACTATAAAACTTAATAGTGTAATAAAATTTTTCAGCATAAAAAAGGTATTATTATTTACAACAGCCTGCCTTTATGCTGGTTTTTATTTTAATTTGTAGTGTGGTAGTTGATTAAGTGAGTGGTTGATTGGGAGAGTGGTTGTTTTTACGGCCAGTTTTCTAACCTAATCCAACTTAATCAACCTAATCTAACTTAATTAACTAAAGATGACTGTCCCGAAGGGTAAACTGATAATAATTGGCGGAGCCGTTGACATGAACACCAATCTGGGTGCCCAGGAAAATATCTTAAAGCCCGATCACCTTAAATTTTTTGAACAGGGGATCCTGAAACGCATCATTACCGAATCGGCAAAACAGTCGGCATCAAAGGTTGAGGTTATCACTACGGCATCACAAATCCCGGAGCTGGTCGGCGAAGAATATACCGAGGCGTTCAACTACCTGCTGGCTAATCCTATCGGGGTAATGGACATCCGTAAGCGCGAGGATGCATCAAACCCTGAATATTTAGAACGTATTCGTAATTGCGATGTGGTGATGTTCAGCGGCGGCGACCAACTAAGACTGAGCTCTATTTTTGGTGGGACGGAGTTTTTGCAGATCATGAAGAGCCGCTACGAGAACGAGCATTTTGTGATAGCGGGCACATCAGCCGGAGCGGCTGCGGCATCAACCAATATGATCTACCGCGGGCAAAGCAGCAAGGCGCTGATCAAAGGCGAAGTACAGATCACAGCCGGGCTTGGCTTTATTGATTCCGTTATTATTGATACCCACTTTGTTCAGCGTGGCCGTATAGGCAGGCTGTTATATGCTGTAGCCAGCAATCCCGGCATGTTAGGGATTGGTTTGGGCGAGGATGCAGGCTTGCTGATTACCGAGGGCACCATGATGGAAGCTGTCGGTTCAGGAATGACCATACTCGTAAACGGCCGCAAAATGGCGGAAACCAATATATACGATGTGGAGATGGGTTCGCCGGTATCCATAAAAAATATGCGCGTAAGCGTTATGTCGATATTTGATAAATACGATCTGCTGACAAATCAGCTCATGATCAAGAAATCAATCAGTGCTGAGGATACTTTATTGAATACTTCCCCGGGAAGCTAACGAACAGAGACTAGTGATTGGAGGTTAGAGATTAGGAAAAAGCTTTTTTTCTTTCGGACTTCCGGACTTTTCCGACTTTCGGACTAATAGATCTACCTATGAAAATAATAATCCACGGTGGTTTTTTCAGTGAATCGCTGACTAACCAGGAAGTAAAGAAAGCCAAGCAGGATGCGCTTACCGAAATTGTGAAGCTTGGCCATAAATACCTGCAAACACATACCGCCTTACAGACTGTTGTTTATACAGTGGCCTTGCTGGAGGATTGCGAACTGTTTAATGCAGGCACGGGATCACAGATCCAGAGCGATGGCAAGATCCGCCTGAGCGCCTCTTTAATGGATGGCAAAACCATGAAATTTTCGGGGGTGATCAATATCGAGGATGTAAAGAACCCGATCTGCATTGCCGAAAAACTGTTAACTTATGACGACCGCGTGCTTAGCGGCAAAGGCGCACAGGATTTTGCGCGCGAAAGCGGGTTTGACTATTATAATCCCGAAATCCCGCAACGCCGCAAGGAATATGAAAAAAAGCTAAGCGATTCCATTCGTTTAGGTACAGTGGGTTGTGTAGCGCTGGATGCGCTTGGCAACCTGGCAGCAGCAACCTCAACCGGCGGCAAAGGTTTTGAAATCCCCGGCAGGGTAAGCGATTCGGCAACTACGGCTGGTAATTATGCCAATGCCTTTGCGGGAATTTCCTGCACCGGTGTAGGCGAAGATATTGTGAGCGGTGCGGTAGCATCGAATATAGTAACCCGGGTTACCGATGGCATGCCGCTGGCTTTGGCTACAGAAAAAACGCTTAACGAATTAAAGCCTTATGATGGCTTTGCCGGGGTAATAGGTATTTCCAGCAAAGGTGAACTTTACCACGCAGATACCCATCCTTATATGGTTTGGGCGGCGTATGACGACAGTGTTTGGGTGTTTGCTTAGCTAACATCAGATTTACGAAGTTTAAAGAACTTCGTAAATCCTTACATTGCTGCTAACCTACTCAAAGCGCTGGTTATACAATTTTAAAGCCCTGTTGCCGTGTTTTCCTGCCTTAACCCAATTAATTATCGCTGCGGTTAAAAATCCGGCCGCAACACTGGTTAATACATAGGCCCCGGTCAGGCTATGGTGCTGGTAAATAAATTCCGGCTGACCGTTTACAAACCCTGTAGTTTCCCCGGCATGTTTGTTATGGGTAGCAAATTCAACTACCGCCGCAATCTGTGTCACGAAAAATCCGCCGGCCGACACATACCCCCAGGTGAGGTTATTTTTAGCCTGCGAATATTCCTGTGCAGAGGGGGCATAGCTCAACAGCCTGATCTTAACATCTTCGGGCGTTTGCAACTTTCCGCCAATGGTATAAAGAAATGAGGTGTGCCTCCCCTCCCCAAAAGGAATCAGCTTGATAACGCTGTCGGGTTGCGCCCTAAATTTTGTGGTGTCCTGTGCTTTTACAAGGAACGAAGTGAACAACAATAAAACTGTGATAACGATTAGTGTTTTCATAAATAAATTTGATTTGTTTTGCCAGTTTGACTTGGGACAGAGGCCTTGGTTTGATGGCTCGGAGGTAACAAATCAATTACGATAATAGTATTGAGAAATGTTATTTAAGCCAATATTCGCATCTGCAGAAATCACAAATGAATGCAATTCCCTCTTATCACTCAACATACATCCCCACATTGTTAAGTTTTATTAATAATGATGTGGAAGCGTTTGCTTAAATTGCAAAATGAAACCCGAACTAAAGTATATAGAGTTAAAAGCAGGATTCTCCGATGACGGCCCTGCATGGATAGGAATGGTAGAATTCTCAAAAACGGGGCAAACGATGTATTTTGATGGCCGGGCATTTAAAGGCAATGGACATGGTGGGTGCTTTGATATAGAAACCAAGGAGGCCTACTGGATAACCGGAATTAAAAAGCGCGGACAAAATCGCCACTGGGCCGGAAAAGGAAAGATTATGATTGATAAGTTAGTCGTGGAAGATTATCTAAAGTTAATTGACTCTTCGAATCTTGATCTTAATATATTTGAATTGGTTGATATAAAAGCTACGGATAAACAAAGGTTCACATCTATTGAGAATGGTACAATGGATACAGTGAACGTTTCGGACAAATTTCCAGACCTGAAGGACTTATCAATTGATGAGTTACGTAATACAGTAGAATATCTTCAAAAACGGGAAAACTATACCAACCCCAATAATGGGCGAAAATTTGTGACAGTAAAAAAACTTGAAGCTGAAAGGCTACTGGAAGATCTTCAAAGTAAAATAAACTAAATTAAAACGGGTACTTGCGATAGCACGATATACCCGGTATAACGCTAATTATTATCCACTTCCCTATTCTTTTTATAAGCAATCCACACATAAAACGGGATGCCTGCCATTAGCAATAAAAAACCCCAATAAACCGTGCTTTGCCCCGAACCGGCAACCGCCCAGATAGAATAGGCAAACGCAAGTGTACCAACCAGCAATGAGGTATATAACCCTTTGGTTTGTTTTATTTTTAAGCGGATGATTACAAAAGCCGCCGCGCAAAAAAGGTAAGGTACCAGCGTGGTTAAGGTAGATAACAGCACTAAAAATTTAAACTGCTCAACCATGCCTTTGGTGTAGTTCATCATCATGAATAACGAAACGAAGGTGCTGCTGATAATGATGCCTACGTATGGCGCTCCCTTTTTATTCTGCCTGCCGAAGATAGCGGGGAACAATTTGTCCTTTGCGATGGCGTAGGGTAGTTTGCCTTGTACCAGCGTCCACCCGTTTAGCGCACCAAAGGCTGCAATGGCGGCGCCACCGCTTGCCCAGTAGCGGGCGCTGCTGCCAAACATGATCACTGCAGCATCGGCATAAGGCGTAACCGAGTGTTTAAGCTGGGCAGGAGGGATAATACCCATGATGCTGATGCTGCCCAATAAATATACCAGCGTACAGATCACCAGGCCAAGCATGGTTGCGCGCGCAATTGTTTTGCCCGAGTTTTCAATGCTATCGGCGGGAATGGTGGCGCACTCAACACCAACGAAGGAGAATAGGGCAATGGTAGCAGACCCATTAATGGCATCGTAAACCGAACCACCACTGCTGTTAAAAGGGTGAAAATTTTCAAGACGGATAAAGAAAAGACCGCCGATGGAGATAATTGCCAACGGGGCAAGCTTTAAAATGGTGGTAACAAGTTGCATTTTACCAGATGCAGGCACACCACGCATATTGATCCACGCCAGGAACCATATGGCAGCCAAACCTGTTCCAACTGCAGCAACAGCACTTTCACGCAGTACCGGAAAAAAAGGTGCTCATTGCGCTCACAAATGAAATAGTGATGGCAGCGTTAGCCGTGATTACGCAGATATAATATCCCCATGCTACCAGGAAGCCTGCAAAGTCGCCAAAGCCCTGGTGGGTATAGGCATAAGGCCCGCCCGTGCTTTTTGGCACCATGGAGCTCAGCCTGCTAAACACCCGGGCCAGGAAAAATGCGCCGACTGCCGAGAACACCCAACCCAGCAAACTTACGCTGCCATAGGATGCCATTGCTGCGGGCACCATAAAAACGCCTGCGCCTATCATACTGCCAACCACCAGCGAGGTGCTTGTCCAGAGGCCAATTTTTTTTGGAGTTTGGGTCATTGGTTGGTTTAAATCAATTGGGATACAATGTTTAAATATATTGATTTATCCTGTATTGAAGTGCAGGCCCACTAAGTTTTCAAATATTGTAGATTTATTGTCAGGTTATTTTCCTGGCACAACAAACTTCTTGGTTTTTCGTAAAATGACAGCAATTTTCATAATTCTGTATTTTATTGAAAATTATTTACTTTTGTATGCTAATTTAAACTTGGGGACAAAGATTAAATGAAATTTATCCTGCTTATTATCTGCTGCTTGTTTGGCCTTTCGGCATCGGCGCAGTGGTATCGTGTAGATTTAAGATTAAAAAAGCACCCGCGCTATCCTTTAATTGAAATTCCCGCCGATAATTCGATGACCCGGTTAAAGTTTAATACTTCAATTAAAACCGTTAAAATTCGTCCTATTATTTTAGACAGAACTGAATACAGTTTCCAGGCTGCTGAAAATATAGTGATGCGAACCGCCCAGCACAATATGCGTTTCAGGGTTTATAACGACGCGAGTTATAACTTTAGCGAACTTGCCAGGCTTTATATCCAGCAAAACCGGTATTCAGAAGCTAAATGGTATTTATTGCAAAGCAACATCATATCGCGCCAGCAAAACGACGATAAACATACAATAGCTAACCTGATTGACCTGGCTACTATAAAATCAGACTTAGGCGACTTCCCGCAGGCGCAACAGGACCTGGCAGAAGCCCACGATCTGGCCAACATCCGTGGCCTTAAAGAAGAACTGGCAGCCATCGACAAAAAAATGGTATACATTAAGCTAAATAAAAACAACGCACCAAAAACGGATGTGCGCTATGCAGAGGTTCCGCTTACAAAAGCTGAACTTAAAAGCAAGGAATTAAAAGACAAGAGCCAGGAAAATTTGAAGAATTAAGAAAACGGAGCTGCTTCGGGCTTGATGAGGCAACCCTTTTATTGATTTTTTTGACATTCAGGGGCTTATAAATTCTTCTTAACTTTTGCTTCTTGTCCCTTTATTCTTTTCTCCTCCTGTCTCTTGATTCTTGGCTGTTGATTTCTTGATTCTACAGCACCGGACAATAAAATTGTAACAATACCGTAAAATGTATGTCTATTTTGTGAAAACAATACAAACATTATTGTAATATTGTTATTCAATAAGAGACGGCATTTAAGCTGTCTCTTTTTTTTAAAATTAGCAAACCGAATTTAGGCACAAGTATTGATGTTTTATAAAATTCCCGACTTAAAGAGTGTAAAAGATATGTTCAAAAAATTTTATTTAGTGCTGGTTGTTGGTGCCACACTGGCGTGCAGCGCTAAACCAGCCAAACCGATAAGAGTTGATGGCTCAAATAATATACAGCCTGACGAGAAACAAGCAATAGTTTGTAAAACCATTGCTACCCTGATATCAAATTATAATTATAAAAAGGTTGTTCTTAACGATTCGCTTTCAACCGAAGTTTATAACCGGTACCTGAAATTAATGGATGAGAGCCATAATTACTTTCTTGCATCAGATATCCAGGATTTTGATAAGTATAAAACCATGCTTGACGACGATGTGAAGGCAGGCAACCTGAGCGATGTTTTTTACATCTTTAATGTATACCAGAAAAGATATATCGACCGGATTAAATATTCGATTACCCAACTGGATAACAATTTTGATTATTCAAAGAACGATACTTTTACCTATGACAGGGATAACTTGCCATGGGTATCATCAGAAACGGAGATGAACAAGCTTTGGAGCGAACGTGTAAAATACGACATGCTTAACTTAAAGCTTGCGGGGACAGACGTTACCAAAAACAAAGAGACTTTAAAGAAAAGATACGAGAGCCTACTATCGCAAGCCAATAAGCTAAACAACCAGGATGTGTTCCAGGTGTTTATGGATGCCTTTACCGAAGCAATTGATCCGCATACCAACTATTTTAACCCGGCAAATGCAGCCAATTTTAATATTGACATGTCGCGCCAGTTAGAAGGTATTGGAGCAGGTTTAAATACTGAGAATGAGTTTGTGATCATCAAATCATTAACCGCTGGTGGTCCCGCTGAAAAAAGCAAACAAGTAAATGTTGACGACCGCATCATAGGCGTTGCACAGGGAGCTGATGGCGAGTTTCAGAATGTTGTAGGGTGGAGGATAGAAAACGCGATAGCGCTCATCCGTGGTAAGAAAGGCACCACCGTAAAGCTGGAGCTTTTACCAAAGGGTGTAAGCGTTGGCAGCAAACCAAGGGTTGTTGAATTGGTGCGTGAGAAGATCATCCTTAAGGACGAATCGGCAAAAAAAGAGATCAAAACATATAACGAAAATGGGAAGACCATTAAGATAGGCGTTATTTCGGTACCGGCTTTTTATATCGATTTTAACGATTACAAAACTGGTAACCCTAATTACAAGAGCACAACGCATGACGTTAAATTGCTCATCGACTCGTTAAAACAGGAAGGTGTTGACGGTATTGTGATGGACATGCGCCAGAACGGCGGTGGTTCGTTATTGGAAGCAGTTGACCTTACAGGCTTGTTTATTAAAACCGGGCCGGTAGTACAGGTTAGGAACCCTAATGACGAAGTAGAAGTTGATAAAGACGAAGATCCGTCAATTGCATACTCCGGCCCGCTGGCTATTTTAGTGGATCGCTTTAGTGCATCGGCTACCGAGATCTTCTCAGGTGCTATACAGGATTACGGGCGTGGTATAATTTTGGGTACCCAAACTTACGGTAAGGGATCTGTTCAAAATGCCATCGACCTTGACAAAGTGATTTCGCCATCAATGCTGGAGCGTGTTGCCGGTTTAGTGAACAAGGACAAAAAAACCACAACTGCCATGACAGGCAGCCAGAGCGTGTTTGGCCAGCTAAACTTAACCATTGCTAAATTTTACCGCATAACAGGCAATTCAACGCAGCATAAGGGTGTTACACCTGATATTGAGTTTCCATCAATAATCCCGCTGGATAAATATGGCGAGGATACCGAGCCGTCTGCAATGCCGTTTGATGTAATTGCAAAAAGCGCATACACCAAGGTTGGCGATTTTAGCGCAGTATTACCGCAGCTTAAAAAACTACATGACCAGCGTATGGCCGGCAGTCCTAACTACAAATACATGTTAGAGGATATTGCCGAGATCAAAAAGCATGAAGCAGAAAAAAGCGTTACCTTAAATGAGCAAAAACTAAAGGAGCAACGCGATGCTGATGATAAAAAAATGCTTGAAGAAAACAACCTGCGCCGTGTGGCAATGGGGTTACCGGCTTTGAAAAAGGGACAAACCAAGCCACGTAACGAGGATCTTGACTTCCTGAAACGCGAAGCTGGCCAGATCCTGACCGACTATATCGGCCTGGATAATAAGTTCACCAACACAGTTGTGCCGGTAACCAACAAATAGTACTTAAATAATATTATAATATAGGAAATCCTGGCTTAGGCCGGGATTTTTTTGTTTAAGGGTCTTTGCAAAATTATAATAGAGATGTCATGCCGGGTACGCGGAAAACATAACAATTTCTGTTATTTTAGTGCTCATAAAAATCTAAATGAAAAAACGCAATTCACTGGCCCTTCTCGCATTTGCTGCGATAGTTTTAAGCTCCTGTGATCAGGATGAGCAGCGTCAAACCGTTGGCACCTGGGACGGAACGGACTATAACACCGGGAAGGACACGATAATTAATCAGCACTCTTACCATTACAGCAGCTATGGCTACTGGTATTGGTATGATGGTGGCCGGGTTACCCGTTACTACCCCCGTACGGGCTATTCCCAAACTTTGTCTGCAGATGAGCACCGCAGCGGCGCGTTTCTTTCCTCCTCAGCACACACGGTGAACGGTGGCGCCGGTGAAGAGCCAGCTAATTTTAGCAGCGGACGCGGCGGCACGGTAGAGGGTTTTGGCAGTACAGCGCATGGCGTTTCATCAGGTGAAGGCTTTGGAGGCTCCGCTCATGCAGGCGGGGAGGGCACCGGAGAATAAATTCCTGTATGCAAAGGATCGATATTACACCACGCCTGAAATGGCAAGAGCTGGTAGAGAAACAGGGGTTTCTATACCACACACTGAATGACGTGCCCTATTGGGACGAATCCGCATGCTATAAATTTTCTGAAAAGGAAATACTCATGCTTGAATCAGCAACCCGGGAGCTTCACGCCATGTGTGTAGAAGCGGGTCAATATGTTATTGACAAAAACCTTTTTGCTTTATTCGGCATTCCCGAGGCAGTGGTGCCGTTGGTTCGTGATGCCTGGAACGGAAGTGATGCGGGCTATTGGTCGCTGTACGGCAGGTTTGATCTGGCCTATGATGGCATTAATCCGCCAAAAATGCTTGAATTCAACGCTGATACGCCAACCTCGTTGTTTGAAGCAAGTATTGTACAATGGTTTTGGTTAAAGGATTATAGGCCATCGGCCGACCAATTCAATTCCATCGATGAAAAACTCAGGGCAGCCTGGGAATGGATACATGCCCGGTGTAACTCATCACTGTATCATTTTACCTGCCTGAAGGAGGCAAAGGGCAACATTCCGGCGCTTCAGCTTCGTGAAGATATTACCAACACAGCCTATATTCTCGATACTGCGTCTACGGTAAAGGATCTTAAATATCATTTTACAGATATTAGTAATATTATATGGGACGGCGCCCGGTTCGTGGATGAGCATAAAAAACCGGTAGAAACGCTCTTTAAATTGTACCCATGGGAGTGGATGATTAATGAGGTGGACACGGCCAGTTTTGCAAAAAGCAATGTTAACTGGATTGAGCCCATTTGGAAAATGCTATGGTCAAACAAAGCCCTGCTGCCCATCTTATGGCAGCTGTATCCCAATCATCCAAACCTGCTCCCAGCGTACTTTGAGCCGCAGGCAACAACTTATATTAAAAAGCCGAAGCTTTCCCGTGAGGGCGCAAATATAGAAGTGGTTCAAAAGGGGCAGGTAGTATTGAGTACCGGGGGCGATTATGGAACAGAGGGATTTGTGTACCAGGATATAGCCAATATACCTAATATGGATGGCAACTATCCGGTCATTGGGTCATGGATAATTGGCGGCGAGGCGGCAGGCATGGGTATCAGGGAGAGTAACTCCATTATAACTGATAACATAAGCCGATTTGTGCCACATTATTTTGAATAGTAAGAATTTGAAATTTGGTCAATGATATACTTATTACAGTAAATTAAAGAAACATTTCAGTAGAAAAAACCCACAACACGCTTATAATGGCATATTCGTAAGTTGCTGACAATTAGTGCATATTTAGCGTATAATTAGATTTGACAACTTTTCAAAAGTTGTCAAATCTGCCCGGGCTTATACGTTATCAAATACTTTTTTCAGGGC
Source organism: Bacteroidota bacterium (assembly GCA_030775685.1). GTDB lineage: Bacteria > Bacteroidota > Bacteroidia > Sphingobacteriales > Sphingobacteriaceae > Mucilaginibacter. The sequence goes on along the minus strand of JALYIP010000074.1, from coordinate 43,219 downwards.
ACGCCCCTGAGATACCCACCACGACAAGCGCAGTGCGCAAAATCGCAGTCTCTTTTCATCGTTTATCCCCCACCTCTATCTATTCCCATAAGTTATCTATCTGTAAATATTGTTTTTGTCAAATATAATATTTACTATTGTGTTGTAATGACACAATGAAAGTTTTGCCATTAAGACCAACCAATATTAAACCATTTTTAAAGTATTGATTATGAAGAAAGGGTACAGGTTATCGGCAGGACTGCTTGTGTTGTTGTGCGCCATCCAATTAAGTGCAAATGCACAGGGCAACGTTAAAAAGCCCGTCCCGCAATTAGGGAAAGCCACATTAAAGCAGGTTATTGACGCCATGACGCTGCAGGAAAAATCAAAACTGGTTGTGGGCATGGGTTTCAAAATGCCGGGTGTGCCTGCACCTGTAAAGGGCGAAAAGCCCAAAGTTGTTGATATAGGTGGATTTAAAATGCCGCCATCGGACCCCGAGGCTTATGAAATTCCTGAAAAAGTGCCGGGCGCTGCGGGAAGAACACATGCTATCCCGCGTTTGGGGATCCCGTCGATCACAGTTTCTGATGGCCCGGCCGGGTTAAGGATTGAACCAAAACGGCCAAACGATCCGAATACATATTATGCCACCGCATTCCCGGTTGCTACTTTGCTGGCTTCTACATGGGATACAGCAATGGTTAGAAAAGTAGGTATGGCCTTTGGAAACGAAGTGCATGAATATGGGGTGGATATTTTACTGGGCCCGGCGTTAAACATTCACCGCAATCCTTTGGGCGGTCGCAATTTTGAATATTACTCGGAAGATCCGCTGATTGCCGGGAGCATGACGGCAGCAATTGTTAAAGGCATCCAGAGCAATGGGGTAGGAACATCCATTAAACATTATGCGGCAAATAACCAGGAAACTGAACGTAACAGTGTAAACGTTAACGTAAGTGAACGTGCCATGCGCGAAATTTACCTGCGCGGCTTTGAGCTGGCAGTTAAAACTTCGCAGCCCTGGACGGTAATGTCATCATATAATAGACTGAACGGTACCTACACCTCTCAGCGCCGTGACCTACAGACCACCATCCTTAAAAACGAGTGGGGCCTCAAAGGTTTTGTGATGACGGATTGGTTTGGCGGCAAGGACGCTGTTGCGCAGATGAATGCGGGTAATGATCTGATCATGCCCGGTAGCCCGGATAAATCGGACGCTATTGTTGATGCCGTAAAAAGCGGAAAATTGAGCATAGCGCAATTAAATGCCAATGTAGAGCGAATACTGAAGATTATAGTAAAATCGCAAACATTCCTAGGCTATAGATATTCTGACAAGCCCGACCTTGCAGCACATGCCAAAATAGCCCGCGAGGCCGCTGCGAATGGGATGGTATTGCTGAAAAACGATGGCGATGTATTGCCGCTGTCGATAAATAAAAGGGTAGCCCTGTTCGGTAACACCTCGTACAACCCGATCGCCGGCGGAACAGGGAGCGGCGATGTAAATAAGCTGTACAATATATCAGTAGCCGAGGGCTTAAATAACGCAGGCTTTAAGGTGCAGGAAACTTTGGCAAAAACCTATAAGGATTATGTTGCTGACGGTAAAATAAAACAACCGAAGCCTAAAAATTTCTTTACACTGCCGCCGCCGATTCCCGAAATGGATGCCAATGGGCTGGTATTGAAGGAAGCTGAAGGGGCTGATGAGGCTGTAATAACCATTGGAAGAAACGCAGGTGAGGGCTCGGACCGCAAGCTTACCGATGATTATTACTTAACCATTGGCGAAAAAACGTTGATTGAGAATGTAAGTAACGCGTTTCATGATAAGGGCAAAAAGGTAGTTGTGGTATTAAACATAGGCGGCGTTATTGAAGTTGCCAGCTGGCGCGATAAGGTGGACGCAATTTTGCTAGCCTGGCAGCCCGGCCTGGAAGGTGGAAATGCCGTTGCCGATGTATTAAGCGGAAAGGTAAATCCATCAGGAAGACTTGCAACTACTTTTGCGATGGATTACAAGGATGAACCAACCGCCAAAAACTTCCCCGGAACACCGGCAGATAAACCCGGGCAGGTTAATTACGAGGAAGGTATTTATGTGGGTTACCGTTATTTCGATTCGTATAAAATTAAGCCCGCTTATGAGTTTGGTTACGGCTTGTCGTACACCAAATTTAAGTTCAGCGATATGGACGTGAGTGCGCCGGACGCTAAGGGAAGCGTATCGGTAAAGGTAACAGTTACCAATACCGGTGATGTTGCAGGCAGGGAAGTGGTACAGCTATATGTAAGCGCTCCCCACAAAAATATAGATAAGCCGGAGCAGGAGCTAAAGGCATTTGCCAAAACCAACCTGTTGGCGCCAGGGCAGGCGCAATTCCTGGTGTTTACTTTACATGCAGGCGACCTGGCATCATTTTACACCAGCAGATCGGCATGGGTAGCTGATGCAGGGGAGTATAAAGTTAAGATTGGTGTATCCTCACGAGATATTGAAAAAACAGTTTCATTCAAACTGGCTAAGGAAATAGTTACGGAAAAAACCATTTCGGCGCTTAAACCCATAAAAGCCATTAATGAATGGCACAAGAAATAAAAGATTAACAAACTATAACTGACCCGGCCTTGCAGCATTCAAGTTGCAGGGCTTTTTTTGGTGCAGATTTCGACCGCTGATTTTAAGATGATTTAGGGATTTCGCTGATTTTATTCGTGAAAAGGAATGTAGAGACGTAATATATTGCGTCTTTTGCTCTTTATGTTATGTATAATTATTAATTTATCTATAATTTCTATAGTTTTAGTAGTAATTAAAATAAATTTATATATTTGCGGCGTTAAACAATAGTAATGAAGACATTTTTACATCCTCATACTGAAATAAAATTCTGCTTGCAGCACCGCGATATGCGAATGTGTTGTACCTGTTGTTGTTGCTGATTCCGGTAACATTCTCCTGTTAATTCCTGCTGATCAATTTAATTAATACCGGCTTTAGCTCCGTTTATTTCAGCATTCGTGTGACCCTTTAAAATACAATAATGAAACTTTAGACCCCTGTAAAAAAAGCAAACCGGCAAGGAAGCCTTGCCGGTTATTTCAACGAGAGACCGGCCCGTAACGCCAATCACTAACCGATCCTCATAAATAGTTTTACTAACAATTACTCATTAACATAAAACAGCTAAATATATGGAATTATATATCCATGCAAAACGAATACGTCCCCGGTTTTTATACACATTTCTTTTAGTTCTGCTTTCCGCTGGTGCCTTTGCACAAACCGAAACCGTACCGCTCATCAATTCAAGGCTGGTTGGTACCGTTAAAGATTCATTAACCAAACAGCCCGTAGTAGGCGCTGTGGTTCACATTAAAGGAACTACACATGCTGTTGCAGTAGCTGCCGATGGCAGCTTTTCCTTCGTAACTGGTCAGAAATTTCCTTACACGCTCATCATCACTTTTGTAGGTTATAAAACTAAGGAAGTTATAGCCGATGGCAGCCCCATTTCGATAGTACTTGCCGAAAACGTAAGCCTGCTTAACGATGTGGTAGTGGTAGGCTACGGCACCCAGAAAAAAAGCGATGTAACCGGATCGATCGGTTCCGTATCGAAGAATATTCTCAACCAGCCCGCCGCATCATTTGATAACCTGTTGCAGGGCGCTATTTCGGGAGTTGCGGTGACACAAAATTCCGGACAGCCCGGTAGTACGGCTACTATAAGGGTGCGGGGCGGTAACTCCATATCGTTCGGCAACGCGCCGCTGTATGTGATAGACGGGTTTATTATTTATAATAATAACGACAACGCCAACGTTGGCGCAAACGGCACCAGCGTAAACGCGCTATCAACCATCAACCCAAATGATATTGAATCCGTCGAGGTTTTGAAGGATGCTTCGGCTACCGCGATTTATGGATCACACGGGGCGAATGGGGTGGTTATCATCACCACAAAGCGAGGCAAAAAAGGCACCAATAACGTCAACTTCAGCAGCTATTTCGGCACGCAACGGGTTGCCAAAACACTCGACCTGCTGAACGCATCGCAATGGGCTGCATTGGTGAATGATGTGAATGTGAGCGACGGTGTTGCCAAAACTTATACCGATGCGCAGATAGCGGCTTTGGGCACAGGTTCAAACTGGCAGGCGGCAGCTTTAAAAAGTGCACCTACATCAAATAACGAGCTGACCATATCCGGCGGGGATGAAAAATCGAGATACCTGATTGCCGGTAACTACTTCGACCAGGAAGGAACCATTTTGCATACCGGGTTTAAACGCTACTCGGCAAGGGTTAATTATGAAAAAGAGATATCCGACAAATTCAAGGTTTCCACTAACTTATTCGGCAGCCGCTCTATCGAAAACAAACTTTACGGCAGCCCTTATAACAGCATCAACTTTAGCAATGCGTTTTCAAATTTAATACTAACCTCGCCTGTAGCGCAAATAAGAAATGCGGACGGCAGCTTCAATATTACCAATCCATTTAATGCAACACCTACTAATCCACTGCAAGACATCACCAATACAACCAACACCACAACGTTAACGCGTGTGCTGGGTAATGTTGCCGGTGAATATAAATTTAACACCGATCTTACCCTGAAGGTAACCGCCGGGGTTGATATTCTTAATACCGGGCAGGACTACTATGCACCCTCAAATACAGGTTCGCCGGCAGGTGGTTCAAACGGCTATTCGGCCAGTGGCTATGCGTCGGTTGGCGCAGCTAATTCACTGAGCTGGCTGAATGAAAATACCCTGACATATGATCACGCTTTTAACCGTACCCACTTTTTAAATGTGCTTATTGGTTATACCACGCAATACCAGCACGATGAATCGTCGGTGGCCTCCGCGCAAAAATTCCCGAATGATTTAACTACGTATAACAACCTGTCGTACGCCGGAATTGCGAACCTGCCGCTTTCATCGGCACATAACTCAACCATGAATTCATACCTGGCGCGGGTGAATTATTCTTATCAGCATAAATATAACATCACCCTGTCTGAACGTGCAGATGGTTCGTCGAAACTTGGCGCCAACAATAAGTGGGGCTATTTTCCGTCAGCCGGGTTTTCATGGAACGCCGGCCGGGAAGATTTCTTTAAGCCACTTGCTGAAACCGTCAACAACATGAAACTGCGCTTAAGCGCCGGCCAAACCGGTAACTCGGAAGTACCGCCGTACAGTTCGCTTGCAGCACTTGCGCCAACAAATTATTATTTCGGCAGCAAGCTGGTTACAGGCATAGCGCCGGTGCAATTGGCCAATCCTAATCTGAAATGGGAAACAACCACGCAGTATGATGCCGGGGTTGACATCGGCTTATTTGACAGTCGCGTTAACTTAACCTTTGATGCTTATTACAAAAAAACCACCGACCTATTGCTGAATGTTCCGCTACCACTTTACACCGGCTACGCAAGTGCGCTTGAGAACGTGGGCAGTGTGTCAAACCGGGGTCTTGAGCTATCATTGAATACCGATAATATCAAGAGCGATGCCTTTAAGTGGAGCACGAACATTGTGTTTGCTGTAAACCGGAACAAGATTTTAAATCTTGGGCAGGGTATTACCAGCTTTTATCCATTGGCGCCTACCGGGCAGGTTTCGCCGGTGATAGTACAAGTTGGATTGCCGGTTGGTACCTTCTGGGGATACTCGACCCATGGCCTGTTAACCGCTGCTGATATTGCCGCAGGCGTGCCCCTTTTAGCAGGTGTGCCGCAGAAGGTTGGCGATACCAAATATGTGGATCAGAATGGCGACGGAAAAATCACCACTGCCGACAAACATAACCTTGGCAGCGCCCAGCCAAAATTTACAGGAAGCATCACCAATACATTTACCTACGGGCATTTTGATCTGTCGGTATTTTTTGCAGGATCATATGGCAACAAGATCTTTAACCTGCTGCAGCAGAGTTTAGAGCGGCCAACGCTGACGTTGAACGCATCGGCAACGTTGCTGAACAGGTGGAGCCCGTCCAATCCTAGCGGAACAGTTGCGCGTGCTACAAACTCACCGGTTCCACAGGTAACGGACCGTTATATCGAAAACGGATCGTACCTGAAGCTGAAGAATGCGTCGTTTGGCTATACATTCTCTAATGAGTTGCTTTCAAAGATCCATGCCAAACAGCTAAGGGTTTATGTATCGGCACAAAACATTTTCACCATCACCAAATACACCGGGCTTGATCCGGAAGTAAGCTTTTACGATAACGACAACACCAAGCAGGGGATTGATTATGGCACCTACCCATCGGTGCGCACATTCCTGGCGGGCTTAAGTATTACCTTCTAAAACTACGAATATGAAAAAATTACACACTTATATAATTAGTTCATTACTGCTATCTGCCGCGGCGCTATCATCCTGCAATAAGCTGAATGAAAACCCGAGCTCGGTTATAGTTAGCCAACAATTCTTTAAAACACAATCAGATGCGGTTGCGGCGGTGAACGCGGTTTATGGTACGTTGAACAGTGATCCTGCGGGCGATTTCCCCTTATACGGCCGCCAGCTTAACCTGCTGGTTGAGAACGGAAGCGATAACCAGGTTTATAGCCCCAGCAATACCAATCCTGACGTAAGGGCCTTGGGCACGGCAACCTATATCCCGTCAAACAGCCGTGTTCAGAAAGTTTGGCAGCAGCTTTATTATGGAATTAACCGCGCGAATATTGCCATTGATAATATCCCTGGCATCCAGATAGACACTGTTTTGCGGTCGAGGCTGGTAAGGGAGGCTAAATTTATCCGCGCGCTGTTATATTTCGACCTGGTGCGCTTATATGGTGATGTGCCCCTGGTGCTGCATAACCCTAACAGTATTGATTTAGATAAACTGTTTGTATCCAGAACTGCCACGGCGGATGTTTACACACAGATAATAAGCGATTTGCAGGATGCAACCAACCTGCCAAAATCATTTTCAGGCACCGACCTGGGCCGAGTAACCGGCGGTGCGGCACATGCCCTGCTAGCCAAAGTATATGTTACCCGCAAGAACTGGAGCAGCGCGCTAACCGAATTAAAAACGGTTATTAACGGTGGTTACGGCTATGCGCTTTTCCCTAACTACAGGGATGTTTTTCAGAAGGCTACAAAAAATGGCGTTGAGCACATTTTCTCGGTGCAGTATGAAACCAATTTGGGAGAGGCAAACAGCGTGCAGAACTTAAGCCAAAGCTTTACCTCGTTTAACACCGGGACGTTCCCGATAGATATCCCGGCGGATAGCAGCGTATCTAAATTGTTCAGCAAAACCGATACACGCCGCGCCGTAACCTTTTACGATTCCGTTTATAATGCGGCAACGGGCAAGTACGTAGTTTATAAAAATGCCTATACGCCTTACTTCAACAAGTTTGTTGATTACAGTTTGTCGCCGTTGTCCATCCAGTCACAAAGCGCGGTTAACTACCCTGTTATCCGCTATGCGGATGTGCTGCTGCTTTATGCCGAAGTGCTTAATGAAATAAACGGCGCACCTGATGGTGATGCTTACAATGCCATAAACCAGGTGAGGAACCGCGCCAATGTAGCCAACCTTACCGCGGGGCTGGGGCAAACAGCCTTCAGGGATTCTGTTTTCCTGGAGCGTCGGAAGGAATTTATCCAGGAAGGGCACCGCTGGTTCGACCTGGTGAGGCAGGGCGGCACCGCGCTGGTTGATGCGCTGCATAAAATTCCGGCAAAATCTGCCGCAAGCGACAAGAATAACCTGTTCCCGATCCCGCAGGTCGAGATCCAGCTAAACCCGGCGTTGAAACAGAATCCAGGCTATAACTAAATCAATTAATCATCAATAAAAAACCAAAGCGTATGACAGTATCAGATGTAACAATTTTAGGGAAGAAAATACTGGTTGGCATTATCGTCACACTGGTGCCCTTCATCATCATTTTCGGCGGATTATGGCTTACAAGAAAACTATTATCCGATAATGAAACAGCTAAACAACCCATTGCTAAACAAATTAAAACCAATAAACTATGAAGATAGAACCAGCCACCAAACAACGAATAGTCAGGAACGCGTTCCTGAGCTTATTCATTTACGTGCTGCCGATAGCACTTATGTTCATCACCTTTTCCATAACTGGTCAACGGCCATGGAATAAAAAACAGCATAAAAACGAAGCAACTAAATCAGTAAACTCTAAAAACTCAAGCAACAATGGAAACAGCGATTGAATTTGTAAAAAAGATAGTGGCAAACCTGGACAGCTACGGTTTCCCATTTTTAGTATTTTTTATCGGCGTACTCGAATTTTCATTCGGGCTGTATAAAAGGAAATGGCCCAAAAATGAAAAATTTGTTGATATCGCCTGCTTTACGCTTCCGCGGTTAATTATTAGGCCCGCAGTAGCTTACTATTCACTTAAGCTTTTGCCATTGGCGCTTCCGGCATTTAAAAATGAATTTGGGTGGGTTCCGCTGTTTTGGGGCCTGATAATTATTGCCGTGGCAGATGACCTTACCCAATACTGGTACCACAGGCTGCACCATGAAATTCCGTGGTTATGGCGTTTTCACCGCACGCACCATTCAGCCTCATACATGGGAATGGCTATGGCCAGCAGGCAAAATGCCATTTATACGCTTTTCTTTTCACAGACCTATTTAACGGCTGCCCTGGTTTACATGGGCTTAGGCATCCCGGCTATTATTGTGAGAGGCATAAAGGGAACCATTACAACGCTTGCGCATTCAAGTATCCCGTGGGATAAGCCTTTTTACAAGTATAAAGTGCTGCATCCTTTAGCGTGGGTGCTGGAGCGTACCATATCAACCCCTGCAACACACCATGCGCACCATGCCGCCACAACCGATGATGGCGTTGGGCATTACAAGGGCAACTTTGGCAATATGTTCTTTTTGTGGGATATTATTTTCGGTACGGCATTGATCTCCCGTCAATACCCTAAAGCTTACGGCATCTCGCATTACGAAGGCGACCAATGGTACGCGCAATTACTGTGGCCGATATTTAAATCGAAGGTGGAGGGCAGTGAGCTGGCAGCCAACGGGCCGGTGGTGCGTTTAGACGATTTTAACAAATCGGCGACGGAGCCGAACGAAAACAATAAAAGGATAGTCCAGCCCGGTTTAACAAACGAACTGACAGCTGTTTATCAAAATTAAACCTCTATCAACCATAAAAAAAATGAAAATATCAGTAAAAACCATCAGTAGGCTCAGTTATTTATTAGCTGGCTTATTGATGGTTGATTATGCATCGGCACAAAATTTCACCCAGCAGCAACAGCCATTTAAGGGCACGGTTGGTAAAACTCTTGCAGATTCAAAGGAATCGTGGAACACTAACATTAAGGCACCCAAAGGTGCGCCTAATGTAATTTGGATCTTGCTGGACGATGTGGGCTATGGCGCAAGCTCAACTTTTGGCGGCGTTATCAGCACGCCTAATTTTGATTCGCTGGCCGGCAAGGGGCTCAGGTACACCAATTTTCATACGGCGGGGATTTGTGCGCCAACGCGTTCGGCGCTATTAACCGGGCGTAACCATCATTATGTGCACATGGGCGGATTTGCACATACCGCATTGTCAGCGGGTTTTCCGGGTTATGATGGCCGCATCCCGTCGGACAAAGGCACCATTGCCGAGATCCTGCGCGAGAACGGGTACAATACCTTTGCTGTAGGTAAGTATGGGTTAACGCCTGATGAGGATGCTACAGACGCCGGTCCGTTTGACCGCTGGCCATCGGGTAAGGGCTTTGATCACTTTTTTGGATTTTTAGGCTCACAAACCGATCAGTATAAGCCGGACCTGGTTGAGGATAATGCCCATGTACCGACAGACGGCAGAAACCTGAATGAGCAGATCACCGACAAGGCGATCAGTTACCTCAGCAGGCAACAAAAAGTAGCGCCTGATAAACCGTTCTTTCTTTATTATGCGCCCGGCGCAACCCACGCCCCGCACCAGGTAGCCAAGGAATGGAGTGATCTTTATAAAGGGAAGTTTGACGAGGGATGGGATGTGTTTCGCGAACAGGTTTTTGCCAGGCAGAAAAAGCTGGGAATAATACCTGCAAATGCGGTGCTGCCGGAGCGTAATCCAAACATTAAAGCCTGGAAATCGCTTTCGGCAGATGAGAAGAAGTTGTATGCGCGTTTTATGGAGGTGTATGCCGGGTATTTAACCTATGCGGATAACGAAGTAGGCAAGTTGATCACCTACCTGAAAACCAGCAAGCAGCTAGATAATACCCTGATATTTGGAATAATAGGCGATAATGGCGCAAGTAAGGAAGGTACATTAAATGGTGATATTGACCGTGCTACGCGTTTGCAGGTTAACGAACAGGAAAACTTACAACACAACCTGGATAAAATAGGTGAAATAGGAACTCCTGAAGGTACGCAAACCAATTATCCGTTAGGATGGGCACAGGCGGCCAATACACCGTTTAAATACTGGAAGCAGGACGCCAATGCCGAAGGTGGCACACGTAACCCGCTTATTGTTTACTATCCAAAGGGGATAAAAGACGGAGGCAGCATCCGCACGCAGTATGGGCATGTAAATGACATTTTGCCCACCACGCTCGAGTACCTGGGCATAAAGGCTCCGGAGTATATCAGGGGCATTAAGCAAGACACATTGCAGGGAACTTCGCTGGTTTATTCGTTTGAAAATGCGGCAGCCCCGTCAAAACACACGTTGCAGTACTATTATATTTTTGGTTCCCGCTCAATTTATAAAGACGGCTGGAAGGCAGAGGTTTATCACCACCCTGATTTTACCGATCTCACCAAACCTCATACTGACAAAGCACCAGGAGCAACAAACTTTGACTCGGATGTATGGGAGCTGTACGATCTTAAAACCGACTTTAATGAGCGGATAAACCTGGCAGCGAAATACCCGGATAAATTGAAGGAGTTAGTGGCGCTGTATGATGACCAGGCCAAAAAGAATAACATTTATCCGTTTATTGATTGGGAGGATGTAATTAAAGGGCGAATCCATAAAACGGATAAACCGCCGGTAACCCCGTAAATAACTGCAATAAATGTTGATCAGGATGCGACCATTAAAACTAATAGTTTTATTAACCGGTTTTTGCTTTGCGTGTAAGCAAAAACCGGTTCCTGTTACCACGACTTACCCTAAACCGCCAAAAGCTATTGGCGGTAAAAGGAGAATTTGCTGTGAATCAAATATCCCGGCGCGCTTTGCCTTTGTTAGGGCCAATATACCGGCAACTATACCATTTAGCAGCACTAATAAATTGCATCCGGGTATGGTTTTAATAAAACCCGGAGCATTTGTAATGGGCGGTAATAACAGCCAGGCCGAAGAAGATGAATACCCGCGGCATAAGGTAGCAGTAAAGAGCTTTTGGATGGATGCAACTGAGGTGACAAATGCGCAATTTAGCAATTTTGTGAAAGCTACCGGGTACGTTACAACGGCAGAACGTAAACCCGACTGGAACGAGATGAAAAAGCAGCTGCCGCCGGGAACGCCTAAGCCCGATGACAGCTTGCTGGTAGCCGCTTCGCTGGTGTTTACGCCCCCGGACCATGCGGTGGCGCTAAATGATTACAGCCAATGGTGGTCGTGGAAAAAAGGAGCCGACTGGAAACACCCGCATGGCCCGGGTAGCAGTATTAAAGGGAAGGGAAATTATCCGGTCGTACACGTTTCATGGGATGATGCCGCTGCTTACAGCAAATGGGCGGGTAAGCGCCTCCCAACAGAGGCAGAGTGGGAGTGGGCGGCCCGCGGAGGCTTACAGGATAAGGTTTATCCCTGGGGTAATGAGCCAGTTGACGAGGGTAAGGTTAAGGCAAATACCTGGCAGGGGCGTTTTCCTGACAATAACACCTTAAAGGATAAATTTTATGGTTTGGCCCCGGTCGCTTCATTTGCTGCAAATGGATATGGATTGTATGATATGGCGGGAAATGTATGGGAGTGGTGCGCTGATTATTACAACAACAAGTATTACAGTACCCTCACCAAGGGGGCGGCTAATCCTAAAGGGCCTGCAAATAGTTTTGACCCGGACGAACCCTATGCTAAAAAACGCGTAATAAGAGGAGGCTCTTTTTTGTGCAATGAGAGTTACTGTACGGGCTACAGGGTATCGCGCAGGATGAAAAGCACAGAAGACAGCGGAATGGAACACCTGGGTTTCAGGTGTGTAAAGGATTTATAAAACGCTGTATATTATCAGCATAAAAATAATTAACTGTTAACTGACCTGGCCTCGCAGCAATTTTGCTGCGGGGCTTTTTTTGACCGCTGATTTTTGCTGATTGAGTTGATTGCGCTGATTTTGAAGTAATGTGCTAAAGAAATTTATACGACGAGCGCAGTTATTGCCGGTAAATAATGGGTAAACCATCCTGGTAATTCAGCAAAAGGAACAGAAGATATTATAACTCCGCAATTTATTGTTGCCAGGGTGGTATGTTGGATTTCTGATGTATCTACAATAGTTAAATGGTCAATAAACTGAAAGTTAATATTCAACATCTCAAGGTTACCTGTGAAATTAGCTTCAAGAGTAAATCGGTCAACAAAGTGGCCGCCATCAGCGACCCGGTCTGTAACACGAAGTTGAGATAAATCAGGATCATTTAGCCCTAAAAATAATAGATGAATTACATATCCGGCATTTTTGAATCTTCTTGGTGTATCCCATGTTGCATCATTAGTGAAATGTCCCTCGTAAACAAAAGTGATATTATTATTAAGGGCATTTTCTGTAAGATTCTCAAAGGTGTCAACCACGTACTGAAAAGCAATCTTTTTAGCTTCTTTGGGTGAGCGCGTAATTTGCGGAAACAATTCGTGCTGCTTTTTTACAAATAAAAGATCGCCATCAAATACGGGAAAATTATCGCGAATATGTTTTGGCAAGTAGCGCGGTCCCACTGTGGATTTACCAGCACCATTTGATCCCGTGATAATATAAAGAGACGGCACTTAACTGGATTATTGCAAATTATATTGGTGGCGAACCGATTGAGCTTCTGAGGTGGACAGTTTACGAACTATATTAAATGAATGCAAATCTGGCGCTATAGTCACAATATTTATTGAACTATCCGGGTATTCAAGATAGCTTTGTGTAGCAGGCAGATCTTTTGAATTAATCATGAAAGGTTTTCCCGCCGCGAGCTTTTGCTTTCTAAGTTGTTTTACCGCTTCAGTTCCTGTTTTCTCTAAAACTTCAAGATCGCTCATAATATTTTCATTAAAGGCTTACTCAAATTTAACAAAAATTTACTGAAAATCTAAATTTAATAGTAATTAACATTGACCATCGGTTTAATTAATAGCCACATATCTTAAGTATTTGAGATTGTAGGTGTATTTTATTTTCAATAAATACTGAAAGTTTAAAATATTGTTTATATTTGTCCTGTCATTGAAGAGACGCAATATTTTGCACCTTTCGAAAATGCCAGATCAGCCATAAAAACGCTGATATATTTTTTAATCTGATATTTCATTAATTATTGAAAGATATGAAAACTTTAGAAAGCCATGTGATCCTGTTTGATGATGAATGCCCCATGTGTAAAATGTATACCAAGGCATTTGTAGATACCGGGATGCTGGATAAAGAAGGCAGGGCTCCCTACCAGGAAGAGATGGGTACTTGTCCGCTGATTGACAGGCAGCGCGCCGTAAATGAAATCACCCTGGTGAACCAGGAAACCGGTGAGGTAACCTATGGAATAGCCAGTATCTTTAAGATCCTGGGTAATGCCTGCCCGGTATTTAAGCCGCTGTTTGCATTTAAGCCGTTTACCTGGCTGATGAGCAAAGTTTACGCTTTTATCTCATACAACCGCCGCGTGATCATACCAGCTGACGAAGCCGGTAACAGTTTTGCTTATCAGCCCACATTTAAGAAACATTACCGGATAGCTTATTTGCTGTTTACCTGGTTTTGTACGGGTTATATTTTAACAGCTTATGCGCATTTATTGAGCCCCGCGGTGCCGTTGGGAAATGCTTACCGGGAATACATGATCTGCGGCGGACAGATTATTTTCCAGGGCATTATCATCAGTACATTCGCAAAAGACAAGCTTTGGGATTACCTGGGTAACATGATGACCATTTCCTTTGCCGGCAGCTTGCTGCTTTTGGTTATGCTGATATTTAGTCACCTGCTTCAGATCCCGCCATTATTTTTTATTGTGTATTTTATGGCGACCGCCGGTTTAATGTTTTTAGAACACATCCGCAGAACAAAACTAATGCGACTGGGCTGGACGATGACCATTAGCTGGGCGTTTTACAGAGTATTGCTGTTGGGGGTAATATTTTTAGTTAAATAAAAAGTAATTCAAAAAAGGGTGTCATGCTGAGGCACTCGAAGCATGTGGGCAAAGGCCTCTGCTTAACGCTTAGCACGCGGATTGGCCTCTGCGCACGTCGTGGTTCGACAGGCTCACCATGACAGGCCTGCCAAGAGCAAATGAGTTTGTGATTGGTAACAGTAATGAAAAGCCGTCTAACTGAAAATAGGTATTACAATTTATTTCAAACCAACCAAATGAAATATAAAAAAATAGTCCTTGCAGGAGGTAATGGTTACCTGGGCAAGGTGCTGACTGATTATTATAAGGATAAAGCCGAAGAAGTGGTGATTATCAGTCGGCATGAAAAGGAAACGGAGCATAACATCCGCACCGTTACATGGGACGGCAAAACCCGCGGCAAATGGACCGCCGAGCTGGTAAATGCCGATATGCTGGTAAACCTTTGCGGTAAAAATGTGAATTGCCGTTACACCGAAAAAAACAAGGAAGAGATCTATGCCTCAAGGTTGCAGCCAACAGAATTATTGGGCGAAGTGATCCATGATCTTTTTGAACCGCCAAAGCTTTGGATCAACATAACGTCAGCAACGATTTACCGCCATGCGGAGGACCGTCCGCAGGATGAGGAAACAGGCGAGATTGGAACCGGTTTCTCTGTTGACGTATGCAAGCGCTGGGAGGCTGTCTTTAACAAATTTGAAACTCCAAAAACCCGGAAGGTGGCATTGAGAATGGGCATTGTGCTGGGCCGCAGCGACAGTGTTTTTCCGCGCCTGCTGAACCTGGTAAAGCTGGGCATGGGCGGGATGCAGGGCGATGGCGAACAATACGTTTCATGGGTGCATGAGCACGACGTTGCCCGCACAACAGAATGGCTGATCGATCACCCGGAATTGGAGGGTGTATTTAACTGCACCGCGCCTGTGCCCGTAAAAAATTCCATACTGATGCGCACCATCCGTAAAGTTTATGGAATGCCCTTTGGTTTGCCTGCGCCCGCGTGGCTGCTGGAAATAGGCGCAGTTGTGATCCGCACCGAAACGGAATTGATCTTTAAAAGCAGGTGGGTATTACCAAAGCGATTGTTGGATAGCGGGTTTGTTTTTGAGTATGGGGAGATTGAGGGGGCGGTGAGGGAGATATTGAATAGGACTGTACCTGTAAATAGTGTGTCTTAGCCGTCAATGAGTCCTTTTTTCTCCGCTGTAATTGCAATCTTTTGAATAAGGCGCATGATAAGCAACCGTGAATTGATTTTTTAAATATCAGTGGCTTACTGCAAAAAAAGTTATTTTTATGTTGAAATTGTCGGGTCAAATTAGTCGCGCACCGGTTGTTAACCTTAAACTGGCGTAAAGCCTGCCCGCTTGGTAGGTATTGGCCGATAATTTAACATAAAAGTCCACAACAACCTTTTAGCCATGAGAAATAAAGAGGATTTGTTAGGTATGGGTACAAGCCCAATTGTAAGCCAGTTTATGGCATTATCTGAAACAGGTGTAGATGTGCCGCCAATTTATAATGAGGGCCAGTTGGTGAACGAGCAGGTTTGGACCTGGATCTTAAAAACACTGGGTACGGCCTGGACTACAAAGGCGGCTTACAAAACATATGGCGCTCCAAACAATGGGATCTTTAAAATTCAAAAACCGCCGGAGGAAGCGGTGACTATCGCCTTACTGAGCGATTGGGCATCGGATACCGCCGAATCACATTTAATTGCTGACCAGGCGAGTGGTCAGGATTATAGCATTCACCTGGGCGACACCTATTTTGTTGGAACCAAGGCCGAGATAATGGCAAACTTCTTCCCTGAAAATGGCGGGAAGTGGCCATACGGCAGCCTGGGTAGTTTTGCCATGCTCGGTAATCATGAAATGTATTCAGGGGGGCATAGTTACTTTGAAGACCTCCTGCCCAAAATGGGAACAACTACAGCTGGCGGCAATCAGCGCCAGGAAGCAAGCTTTTTTTGCCTCGAAAATGATTACTGGCGGATCATAGGGCTTGATACGGGATATGAGTCGCTGGTTTACCCTTTTAAAGTAGACCAAAACACTGATCTTGACTTAACCCCCGAACAAAAAGATTGGCTGCAAAATACCGTAAAGCTTAATGACGATAAGCGGGGACTGATCATCCTGTCGCACCACCAGATCTTTTCGGCGTTTGAACAGGAATTCCCTAACCCACAATCCACCATTTCAACCCTAATGAATCCGGGAAGGGACCTCATTTGGCTAATGGCCCATGAGCACTGGTTTTCGGTATATGGGCCAAATAAATTGCACAACGGCAGCAATGTTTTTGCCAGGTGTATAGGTAATAGTGGGATGCCGGTAGAGCTTGAAGTTGACGGCGGCGTTAAAAGACCAAAGAATAACAATCCAAAAAGCGGTGAAAATCGTAACCTGGTGCTTTTTGACCAGCGCCGGCGCGAGAATATTAACGGCAACATTCCGATAGGTCACAACGGCTACGTTATTATCACCCTGCAGCAGGAAAAACTGGCCATAAAATATTATGACGATAACAACAGGGAACCGACAGGCAGGTTAATACTGGAGGAGAATTGGGTGGTTGATAATACTACGGGTAAAATTACAGGCATTTCAATAACGGACCACACTATTTTTTTCGGACAGGATCTTAAGGAGCAGCTCAGCTGGTTTATTGGCGCTGAGTTAGGGGATGCAGTAGGTTTGCCACGGGTACCATTTGTGCCGTAGGCAGTAACGTTTTGGGAAGAGATAAGTGCATTGGATAAGGAATACTACGCGGCAGGCTTTCAAATCCGCCCCAAATTTCGTATATTTGTATGAGCCGCAACCGAAGAGCTAAATCCCTCCTCCCTCCCGACAGGATCATTTATTTTTTTTCACTTTTTTAACCGTTCTTTTATTTATTTTGTATATTTATCTGTATTTCAATAAGTTAACAAATATTCTTCTCAGGGGTAAAACGCGTTCTTCCATCGTAATTGAAATTTTTATCAGGGGCAAAAGTAGGGTTTGCCATCGTAATCAAAAATTTTATCAGGACCAAAAACAGTTTCGACTTGGTAATGGATTTTTTTCTCAGGCGCAAAACCATCCGCTCCATCGTAATTGAAAATTTTCTCAGGGTTAAAATCGGGTTTTACCCCTGAGAAAGGCGCATTTGTTAGGCGATTGGGGGTATTTTATCAATGCATCAGGCGATTTTAACAGGGTTGATAGCTCATAAAATGCTCTCGGCCGGAGTTATAAGAGTTAAGAAGTTTTCAAAACTTTGTAAGTCTCTCTTAATTAAGTAAAAAAACGGGAATTCGGCATCAAAAGGCTGCACATTAATGCGTATAACCTTAGTATTTAATATAAAAATCCGTATTTTTGCAACCTCTAAAATTTGAGGTGGATGTACAAGGAATATAAGCAGTTAAACTTATCGCAGACAGGCAAGGATGTACTTGATTTCTGGAAACAGAACAGCATTTTTGAAAAGAGCATCAGCAGTCGCCCGGCAGATAACCCGTACACATTTTACGAAGGGCCGCCGAGTGCAAATGGCATGCCCGGGATTCACCACGTAATGGCGCGCGCCATAAAAGATATTTTTTGCCGCTACAAAACCCTTAAAGGTTACCAGGTAAAACGCAAAGGCGGCTGGGATACCCACGGCCTGCCTATCGAGCTGGCTGTTGAAAAGGCTTTGGGCATTACCAAGGATGATATCGGCAAAAAGATCTCGGTTAAGGATTATAACGATGCCTGCCGCAAGGAGGTGATGCGCTATACCGATATTTGGAACGATCTTACCGAAAAAATGGGTTACTGGGTGGACCTGGAAAACCCTTACATCACTTACAAAAACGAATATATTGAGTCGCTTTGGTGGATCCTGAAAGAGTTTTATAACAAGGGATTATTATACAAAGGATATACCGTACAGCCCTATTCGCCAAAATCAGGTACCGGACTAAGCTCGCACGAGCTGAACCAGCCGGGTACTTATAAAATGGTGAAGGACACCAGCATCACCGCCCAGTTTAAGCTGAAAAAGGACAAGGATTCGGAGTTTTTGTTTGAGAACATCCATTCGGACCTGTACATCTTAGCCTGGACGACGACGCCTTGGACCTTACCGTCGAACTGCGCACTTGCAGTTGGCGAAAAGATAGATTATGTAAAGATTGCCACCTTTAACCCATACACCTTTGAGCCGGTTACGGTAATATTGGCTAAGGATTTGGTTGGTAAACACTTTAAGTCCGAAGGCGAACACGCATCGTTTGCAGATTACAAAGGCGGTGATAAAGTGATCCCATGGGAAGTAAAAGGAAATTATAAAGGCTCACAACTGATTGGCCTGCATTACTGGCAATTGATGCCGTATGTAACCAATGAGCTACTGGAGAAGGACGCCTTCCGCGTTATTCCCGCTGATTTTGTTACTACTGAGGATGGTACCGGCATTGTTCACACGGCATCGGTTTTTGGTGCGGATGACTTCCGGGCCTGTAAGGAAAACAACGTACCGTCGGTAATGGTGAAGGATGAGTTTGGCAAGGATGTTCCGCTGGTAAACAAGCAAGGCAAATTTGTTGACGAGGTTACCGACTTTGCCGGCTACTACGTTAAGGAAGAATATTATACCAAGGAAGAACGCGAAGCGCCGGGCTTTAAGGCTACCGACGTTTTGATCTCGATCAAGCTAAAGACCGAGAACAAGGCATTCGACGTAAAAAAATACGAACACAGCTACCCGCACTCCTGGCGCAGCGATGAGCCGATACTATATTACCCGCTCGACAGCTGGTTTATCCGCACCACTGCGGTTAAGGATAAAATGGTTGAGCTGAACAAAACCATCAACTGGAAACCGGAATCCACCGGAACTGGCCGTTTTGGTAACTGGCTAGAAAATTTGGTGGACTGGAACCTTTCGCGCTCCCGTTACTGGGGTACCCCGCTGCCGATCTGGCGTAGTGATGCTATAAATATCGCTCAACCGGAAATTTGTGTTGGTAGTATTGAACAATTAAAGACGGAAGGAATATATTTTTACTTTGAAAAGGCTAAAGAATATTTTCTTCAACATACAGCAGTAGAAATAATGGAGTTCCTGTCAATTCCTTATGACGAAGATGGGGAAGAGGATTATACTGCCATTCAACAACTTCAGATCGACATAAAGAAAGGAATTCTGGAATTAAGGAGTTTCATTGATCTATGTCCAAACAGGGATATACTTGTTAAAAAATTCTCAACTTCAGTTGAAGACTTTTTTATAAAAGAAAACATTCCTATGGATCTTCATAGGCCGTATGTAGACAATATTATTTTGTCAAGATTTTATAATGGCGAGGCTTACTATTATTATAGAGAATCTGACCTGATTGACGTTTGGTTTGACAGCGGGGCCATGCCGTATGCACAATGGCACTTCCCGTTTGAAAATAAAGATGCGTTTAAAAATGCCTACCCGGCTGATTTCATTGCCGAAGGAGTTGACCAAACCCGCGGCTGGTTCTTTACCCTGCATGCCATTGCGGTGATGCTGAGCGAAACCAGCGATGAGGTTAAAAAAATAAATGCCGAAGTCGGCAACAAAGGTGTAGCCTTTAAAAATGTGATCTCGAACGGTTTGGTGCTGGACAAAAACGGCAACAAAATGTCGAAGCGTTTGGGTAACGGCGTTGATCCGTTTGAAACCATTGAGAAATTTGGTGCCGATGCTCCACGCTGGTACATGATCAGCAATGCTGCACCATGGGATAACCTGAAGTTTAATGTTGATGGGATTGATGAGGTTCGCCGCAAGTTCTTCGGTACGCTGTACAACACCTATACGTTCTTCGTGATGTATGCCAACATTGATAAGTTTACTTACAGTGAGGCAGAGATCGCCATAAACGACCGTCCTGAAATTGACCAGTGGGTCATCAGCTTATTGAATACGCTGAGCAAGGAAGTTGATGCTTTTTATGCTGATTTTGAGCCTACCAAAGCTGCCCGCGCTATCCAGGATTTTGTGGATGCGCATTTGAGCAACTGGTATGTGCGTTTAAGTCGCCGCCGTTTTTGGAGGTCGGATAATTCGGAAGATAAGCTATCGGCTTACCAAACGCTGTATACTTGCTTAACTACCATCGCAAAGCTGATGTCGCCAATTGCGCCTTTCTTTGCGGAGCGTTTGTATACCGATCTGAACAGCATTACCAAGAAGGAGGAATTTGAGTCGGTTCACCTGGCTTACTTCCCGGAGTATCATACCGATTTGGTAAATGCCGCTTTGGAAGAACGCATGCAAATGGCGCAGGATATCTCTTCGCTGGTGTTGTCGCTTCGTAAAAAGGTAAGCATCAATGTAAGGCAGCCATTGAGCAAGATCTTGCTGCCGATCCTTGATAATAAATTTAAGGCACAAATCGACCAGGTGAAGGACCTGATCCTTTCTGAAACCAACATCAAGGGCATAGAATATATAACAGACACCGCGGGCTTCATCAAAAAGAAGATCAAGCCAAACTTTAAGGCCCTGGGCGCTAAGGTGGGTAAGGATATGAAGATTGTGGCTGAATCGATCGGTAATTTAAGCCAGGACGATATTGCGAAGTTGGAAAATGACGGCGATTTGCTATTGCCGACCCAGCATTTGATCAATTTGACAGATGTGGAGATCATCGCAGAGGACGTTCCCGGCTGGCAGGTTGCAAATTTAGGAAAACTAACCGTGGCTTTGGATGTTACCATAACGGACGAACTTAAACAGGAAGGTATATCGCGCGAGCTTATCAATCGGATCCAGAATCTGCGTAAGGGGAATGAATTTGAAGTTACCGATAAGATAAATGTGAAGCTCAGTAACCACCCTTTTATTAGCAAAGCGGTAAATAATAATTTATCATATATTTGCGCCGAAATTTTGGCGGACCGCATTCTGCTTGATAATGAGCTTAATGAGGGGGAATTGGTTGAGATAGATGGAAATGAAATTTTGATTGCTATTAGTAAAATATAAATGAAACAAGAAAACGAAAAAACAAGGTACTCTGAATCAGACCTGCAGGAATTTAAGAGCATTATATTAGAGAAACTGCGCAGTGCAAAGGAAGAATTGAACGCCCTTGCAACTTCGTTAAGCTCGCCTAATGCCAACGGCACTGACGATACTGCCGGTACCTATAAAACACTGGAAGACGGATCGGCTACGCTGGAGAAGGAACAAATAAACCAACTGGCTGCGCGTCAGAAAAAGTTTATCGAGCAGCTGGAAGCAGCTTTGGTTCGCATCGAGAACAAAACTTATGGCATTTGCCGCGAAACCGGTAAACTGATCCCTAAGGAACGTTTACGTGCAGTACCTCATACTACTTTAAGTATGGAAGCAAAATTGAAACAATAAATGAAGGCGGTTTATTTAAGACCTTTTTTAGTAGCTGCCTTTATTGTGTTGATTGACCAGGTTATTAAAACCTGGGTACGCACGCATATGGATTTTAATACTGAAATTCATTTCATGGGCAGCCATGGTATGCTGCGGTATACAGAAAATAATGGCATGGCCTTTGGCTGGGAGTTGGGTGGAAAGGTAGGAAAGCTGGTATTAACATTGTTCCGCATTTTGGCGGTTTGCGGTATTGGGTATGGGTTGGTTTATCTTATTCAGCATAAATATCATCGAGGGTTGATCATGTGCGTAGCGCTGATATTTGCCGGCGCATTAGGTAATATTATCGACTCTACATTTTACGGTTTGCTATACCAGCATGGCCATATTTTTGAAGGCCGGGTAGTGGATATGTTTTATTTCCCTTTAATTAAAGGCACGTATCCATCATGGTTCCCGGTATGGCATGGCCAATATTTCGAATTCTTTCAGCCGATATTTAACCTTGCAGATGCATCAATATCTGTCGGCGTCATCGCTATCCTGATCTTCCAGAAGCGCTATTTCAAGCACGAAGTGCCTGAAGTAAGCAGCCCGAACAGTGAGATGGAGGAAGTTTAGTTGATTAGAGGTTAGAGACCGTAGATTAGTTAAAAAGACAGGTCATGCTGAACTTGTTTCAGCACCTCACTTGCTAATTATCTGCCATGCATCTGTTGATGTTAAGCGATCTTTTCTTGTGAATACGTTTATAATGGGGTGCCGAAATAAATTCGGCATGACGGAAATAATAAATGCTGCTATTTACTAACCAGCATTCTTTTTCGGCTATGAACCATGAACTATCAACTATAAGCTAAATGATATTTTTAACATTTTTTATCGGGCTGATAGCAAACTTCATCGGTTATGTGCCGCCGGGAAATATTAACCTCACGCTGGTTCAGATCACGATAAACCGCGGGCTTAAACAGGCCCTGATGTTTATTATAGCATTCTCGTCTGTCGAATTCTTCTTTACCTACTTCATCATGCACGCCGATAAGTGGCTCAGTGCCGAGGTGCATTTGGATACTATTATTGATTGGGTAATGGTTGTGTTATTTGGTGTGATGGGGATAGTTACCTGGATCAACCGAAACAAACCTCCCGAGACCAGCTACTCCGACCGTGAAAGCATCAGGTACGGCATCCTGCTTGGTTTTTTAAACCCCATGCAGATCCCGTTTTGGATGATAACCGGGACCTATTTAATTACCCATGAATGGATTGTTGACGGGCAGGTGGCACTGGTGATTTTTAGCGTAGGTGCCGCCGCCGGTGCATTCTTAGCGCTGTTCCTGTATGCCAAGTTTGCCGAATACATTCAAAGTAAATTTGCCTTAAGCACCCGGCTGGTGAATACAAGCATTGCTGTTTTGTTTTTTGCCTTTGCGGCGTATCACATTGTGAAGCAGTGTTACCTTCTGTTTTTCAAACATTAATTTGTCAAAAGATATTCCGTATGCCTTTTTGCATCCAAAAGCCCGATCTCGCGAATGCCTTTTTTATCCTTGTCAACCAATGTATACTTACCGCTGTCGAGGTAACTATTATGTTTGATTTTTGGGTGGTTAATTGAGAGGATATCATTTTTCAAATCTCAGGAGAACTTAAACAGCAATTCAGTCCCAATTTTCACATATCCAGAGTGATTTTTATTGAAGGTGATATCAGGACAAGCAAAGTAGCTTTCTAATGTTGACAACTTACCGTTTTTAAAATGGTCTACACCGCAATTTGCCCATGTCCCGGGTAAAAAACTGTCCTTTTGGACAGAGATCGATTTAGGATGTTGACAGGATAAAAAGACACATACTATAAATAAGTATATCGGAAAGCTTTTCATATCAAACAAGTGGGGCTAGCATGATCTATAAACCATCAACTATGAGCTTTCCTGAAATTCCAAATCTTCTCCGCTCTCCTACCTATCAGCCAAAAAGATAATCCAAGGATGGCGAAGAATAATGTCTTGTTGGTATTGTCCCAAAAGTATTCGAAGTACTTAGTATAGATGGAGATGAGCAGGAATGTAATGCCGAATTCGCGGGCGATAACATCCTTTGATTTGAGGCCGTATAGCAAAAAGCCGCCAGCAACCAAAGCGGAGATGATGCCCCAGTAAAACAGGCTGATCTGCCGGATATGCCACCAGGTGTCAATACTGCCAAGGTTGCCAAAAATACTCAGCAGCCAAAGCGATATAAACAGGTAGGTTAAACCTACCACATAGGTGAGCTCCCAAAAGCGATCAAACCATTTACGGTTTTTAAGCAAGTAGATGGCCGCTAAACATACCATGCCGAACAGCACAAAGCGCAATGGGTAGTTCATGCCTAAAAAGTAGTCGGCCCAGTGGGTTTGATACCCGGTTTCGGTGCCGAACCAGCTGCCAAGCGAAACCAGCGCAAACAGCCAGATGAGCCTCGAATCCATGCGGTAGGCTAATACGCCGTAAACAAATATCGAAAGTAAAAACAAGAGCGAGTAATGGCCGGAGCCTTTATCCAAAGCCTTGCCAAGGTAGGCAATACAGCAGGCGGTAAATAAGATGCCGGTAAAAATGATGGCCTCGTTGCTGAACACTTTTTCGGGGTATTTCAGTTCCCAGCGCCTGCCAAAATAAAACATGACAACCGCAGCTGCGCCGGCGATAATACTAATCGCAATATCCGGGGTGTAGTAAAGACTTTTGAGCCAGTTGATCACCTTATCGTCAATTATCAGGGAGCCAATTGCGATAAAACCGCAGGCCAGGGCAATCCAAAACGAATATTTAGCCAGCCGCATCCAGTCGAAGCCTTTTACTTCGTAAGACGTACGCAGGTTATCGGCGAGGCCGGCATCAATTAAATGCTCGTCCTCCCAATGCTTTATCGCCTTGTTTAAAAATTCGCTTTCCTGTTTATCTAAGTTGAGTTTGGCCATGTTTTAGTCCATAGTCGATGGTCCATAGACCATAGGTTTTCCTGCAAGTTAATATAAAATTACAGTATCATAAAGTTATTAACCAGGGAACGAAGTTAATACGTTTTTTCAAAGCCTTTATTGCCATGGTCTATGGACCATCGACGATGGACTACTTCTACTCACTCCCCAGCAAGGCTTCCACATCCAATTTATCCTTGCGGATCTGTTCTTTCAAATCGTCAAGCGATTCAAATTTCATATCGTCGCGAACAAAGTTGTAGAACTCCATGCGGATCTGCTGGTTGTAGATTTCCTTGTCGAAATTGAAAATATTGACTTCGATATTACGCCTGGTACCATTAATGGTTGGGCGTGTGCCGATGTATGCCATGCCCCAAAAGGTTTCGGCATCAACTTTAACCTTTACAGCAAAAATACCATCCAGCGGGATGAGCTTATATTTTTCGCTGATCACGATATTGGCTGTCGGATAGCCGATGGTGCGGCCAATTTGATCACCGCGCACTACCCTGCCGGTAATAAAGAAGGGGTAACTTAAAAAAGTATGAGCCAGCTCGATCGCGCCATTCAGCAAGGCCTCCCTGATACGGGTTGAGCTGATGGCAACTTCGTAAATGTCCTGTTCCGGTATTTCAACCACCTCAAAGCCATAAATTGGACCAAGCCGTTGCAGGTCATCAAGGCCGCCTTGCCTGTCCTTTCCGAAACGGTGGTCATAGCCTATCACGATCTTTTTTGTGCCGATCTTGTTCACCAGTACTTCACGGATATATTCTTCAGCTGTTTGGTTAGAGAAGTCACGGGAAAAGGGGGTGATGATCAGGTGATCGATACCAAGCTCTTCCAGCATTTCGGCCTTTTCGTCCATGGTGTTGATCATCTTGATACTTTCATCCTCGGGGTGTAGGATCATGCGCGGATGCGGAAAAAAGGTAAGCACCACGGTTTCGCCGCCGGTTTCGGCAGCAAGCGCTTTAAGATCGGCTATTATTTTACGGTGCCCTGTGTGCACGCCATCAAAAGTGCCGATGGTAACCACCGCGTTATTTAATCTTACAAAATCGTCAATATTGTGATAAACTTTCATTATTAATTTGCGATTACACTGATTGCAAGGCCGATTTCACCGATTTTTTGATTCGTGATATCTCCGAGCTTATAGTTTTTAAACGGATATACGTTTTACTTCACAGCTTGCGTTGCCAAAGTTTATTAATAAACCGGTTTTTACATTACTTGCTTTTAAATATGAAAGCAGTTGACCATGGAATAAATTGGGAATATGCCCTGTTACTGATTTAAGTTCAACTATCACTTTGCCTTCGACAAAAATATCGCATCTGAATTTACCGACAAATAGATCTTTAAAAATCACATTAAATTCCTTTTCAGCAACAAAGCTTAGGTTTTCAAGTTTCAATTGATGCTCTAGTGCCCTGGCATAAATTTTTTCGACAAAGCCGGGACCTAGTAAACGATGAACTTCAAAACAACACCCGATAATTTTTCTGGTTAATTCATCAGGTTCAAAATTTTTATTGATTGGCTCGGTCATTTAATCGGTGAAATCGTTATTCTATAATCGGTGAAATCACTTTTAAATCGCGGATCGTATTCACTAATTCCATTACTTCCCAGGCATCATCAACTTTATAATCGCCGCTGCGGGTGCGTCTTAGTTTTGAAAGATACGCGCCATTATTTAACGCTTTGCCAAAATCATTTACCAGCGACCGGATATAAGTGCCCTTGCTGCAAACCACCCGGAAGTTTACTTCAGGTAATGTAATTTCGGTGATCTCGAATTCGGTTATGGTAACTGTTCTTAAACGCAATTCAACCTCTTCACCACGACGGGCCTTTTCATAAAGGCGTTCCCCGTCAATTTTTATAGCGGAGTGGGCAGGCGGGTATTGGCCGATCTCGCCGATAAATTGCTGACAAGCTGCTTTTATTTGATCTTCCGTGATATGGCTGATGTCGAATTTTTGATCGGCTTCGGTTTCCATGTCGTACGACGGCGTAGTTTCACCAAGGATCATGGTACCGGTATATTCCTTCTCCTGCGCCTGGAAGGTGTCGATCTGTTTGGTCATTTTGCCGGTGCAGATAATGAGCAGGCCGGTTGCCAGCGGATCGAGCGTGCCGGCATGGCCCACCTTCAGCTTCAAGGGTTTAAATGAGTTGCGAATCTTGCCCACCACATCAAAGCTGGTCCAGTTATAAGGCTTGTTGACTAATAGTAACTGGCCTTCGGCAAATTCTTCTATATTTTTAAAAACTGATTTCAAGTGATGTTTTTTGATTTCACCGATTAGGGTATGATTTCACCGATTATTTTGAACCATGATTTGCCTGATTAAAGGATTTCATGATGCCTTTCTGTTATTGAGTCTTTAATTTGTCCTGATAATCCTTAAATCAGGCGCATCATGGTTCAAGACAAAAATATGCTCTCCTTCACCTCGGGAATTATATGATTCTGCAGCGCTTTATCAAAAAGCAGCCTGATCGCTTTTCTCCCTTCGGCGCCCAAATCTACGGAATACTTATTTACATACAGCTCAATGTGCTTATACATAACTTCTTCGCTCATTTCCTGGGCGTGTGAGCGGATAAATTCCAGTCCCGATTTCGGGTTTTCGAAAGCAAATTCGACAGACCGGCGAATAACGCGATTTACTTTATGCTGAACATCCAAAGATAAATTGCGGTTAGCCACAATGCCGCCAAGCGGGATGGCGCAGCCGGTTTCCTTTTCCCAGTAATCGCCCAGGTCGATGATCTTTTTGAGCCCTTTATTTTGATAAGTAAAGCGGTTTTCGTGGATGATGAGGCCAACGTCGACGCGGCCATCAAGCACGGCATCTTCAATATCCGAAAATACCAATTCAACTTTATTAGTAGCATTCGGGAATGCCGTCCCTAATAAAAAGTTTGCGGTTGTGTATTTGCCGGGAATTCCGATGGTGAGTGGTGAGTTTGGAGTGGTGAGCTGTTTGTATAGCTCTTCCGGATCATTTTTGCAAATCAATAACGGGCCCACTCCGAAGCCTAACGCGCTGCCGGCATCCATTAACATATATTTGTCGGCAACGTATGCGAATGCGTGGTAGCTAAGCTTGGTAATGTCCAGCTCGCCGCGCATGGCTTTTTGGTTGAGGGTTTCCACATCGTCATAAAACACTTCGAAGTCCAGGCCTTCGGTGTCAATTTTATGATGGATCATGGCATCAAAAATAAAGGTATCGTTAGGGCAAGGCGAAAAGCCGAGGGTTAGTTTCATTGTTAGTTGATTAAGTTAGATTGGGTTGATTGGGTTGGATTGAGTTAAATTAAGTTGGAATTTTAACCTAATCAACTTAATCAACACTTAACCCCATCAACTCTTCACGCATAAAGCTTCAAAAACTCAATGGCAAAGGTATTCAGATTTTTTATGGCGAGCCCTATGTTCCAGTTGGCGCGGTTTCGTTTTTCCACATAATTTGACACAGCCCTGATCTGCATACAAGGAACGTCAAACTGTTTACAGGCATAAAACACAGCAGCGCCTTCCATGCTTTCTATTTGTGGGTTTAACCTTTCGGTTACTTTTTGGATAGAGGCCTCATTGCCATGAACGGTATTTACGGTTATCGCTTTTGCCAGTGGCAGGTTGAAAGTATTAAAGAGGTTGTAAAGATCGACCAGTTTTTTTGAGGGATAATAAGTAGCCTCGCCAAAACCCATATCGGCAATCGGCAGGAAATTAGTATCGTCTTCCGCGCCTAATTCTGCAAAGATATCTTCAGTTATTTCAACTACATCACCTAAAGCAATATTGCGGTCAAAGCTACCTGCAATACCGAGATTAAGCACAAGGTCGTATTTGTTTGATGACAGATGCCTGCCCAATGCAAATGCTGTAGCGGTCATACCCACACCAGTTGTGAGTAGTTGGCAGTTGGCAGTAAGCAGTTGGCCGTCTCTCTTCTGATCTTCAGCTTCTCCCAAATCCGAAATCGAAATTCCGAATTCCGAAATCAAAGGAGCAACTTCCTGGTCAGTAGCAACAACTAAAAGGATTCGCATATTGCTTTATTTTGACCGCTAAGATAAAACATAACGCCTACTTTTGTTTTGTATATTTGCACCATTATTTGTTATGATGATATATATTACGCGTAAAGAACATTTCAACGCGGCACACAGGATGTACCGCGAGGAGTGGAGCGAAGAGAAGAATGCCGAAGTGTTTGGCAAATGCGCCAACCCAAACTGGCACGGCCACAATTACAACCTGTTTGTTACTGTAAAAGGCCAGGTTACCCATGCTACGGGCTATTTAATTGATTTGAAGGACCTCAAGGTTATCATAAATGACTACGTGATCGAAAAGCTCGACCATAAGAATATCAACAAGGATGTTCTCTTTATGGCCGGCAAAATGGCTTCCACCGAATTGCTTTGCATCGAGATCTTTAACCAGCTAAAGGCACCGATTGAGGCATACGAAGGTGTGTTTTTGCATTCGATAAAACTATACGAAACCGAAAATAACTCTGCCGAGTATTTTGGTGATTAATCCTTAAACATGAGTAACGAAAACTATATCCACGACGAGGATGATGATATTGACGGCTACGTAAAGATAGACCGCTATAACCCCGACCTGATAGCCAGCCTGTCGACCCATTACAAAGAGGTTTTAAAGCAAATAGGTGAAAAACCGGAGCGCGAAGGTTTATTGAAGACCCCAGAACGCGTGGCCAAAGCCATGCTGTATTTGACCCAGGGCTACGACCTTGATGCAAAAGAGATCCTGAACTCGGCAATGTTTAAGGAGGATTACAGCCAGATGGTGATTGTGAAGGACATTGAAGTATACTCGATGTGCGAGCACCACATGCTGCCGTTTTTTGGCAAGGCACACGTGGCATATATTCCAAACGGACATGTGGTTGGCTTAAGCAAAATCCCCCGAGTGGTTGACGTTTTTGCAAGACGCTTACAGGTACAGGAACGCCTTACCAACGAGATCCGCGATTGCATCCAGGATACACTGAACCCATGGGGTGTAGGTATAGTTATTGAGTGCCGCCACCTGTGCATGAGTATGCGCGGTGTACAAAAGCAAAACTCAGTTACTACGACATCGGCATTTACAGGTGAATTTTTAAAGGAAAAAACAAGGACTGAATTTTTAAATCTTATCTCAGCGAAGCTGAGTTAAGATTTAAAAATTAGTGATTAGAGTTTAGTTAATTAGAGATTAGTTTTTTTATAGGTTATGTCTAAATTTGATATAGCTAATCTTTAATTAACAAATTTCTAATCTGTCAAAAATCAACTAATCTCTAATTAACCAGTCTCTAATCTCTAACATGAAAGCATACATTTTCCCGGGGCAAGGTGCCCAGTTTGTTGGTATGGGTAAAGACCTGTACGAAAAATCGGAACAGGCACGTGCCTTATTTGAACAAGCTAACGAAATCCTTGGCTTCCGCATTACCGACCTGATGTTTGACGGTACAGACGAGGATCTTAAACAAACCAATGTTACCCAGCCGGCCATATTTTTACATTCGGTGATTTTAGCCAGTGTTTTGGGCGATGATTTTAAACCTGAAATGGCAGCAGGTCATTCTCTTGGCGAATTTTCGGCATTGGTAGCCTGTAAATCGTTATCATTTGAAGATGGTTTGCGTTTGGTGGCTGCACGGGCAAATGCCATGCAGAAAGCATGTTTGATACAGCCGTCAACCATGGCGGCTATTATAGGCCTTGATGATTTTACCGTTGAAGATATTTGCCACCGTATAAGTGATGTTGTGGTTCCGGCAAATTATAACTGTCCCGGCCAGCTGGTGATTTCAGGCACTATAGCCGGTATTGATAAGGCTTGCGAATTAATGACCGAAGCGGGTGCAAAAAGAGCATTGAAATTGAACGTTGGAGGTGCATTCCACTCACCATTAATGGAGTCCGCTAAAATTGAACTGGAACATGCCATCGTACATACCGAGATAAAGGAACCTATCTGCCCGGTATACCAAAATATCGACGCCAAGCCGTATACTGATCCGGCACAAATAAAACATAATTTAATAGCACAGTTAACCGGCCCTGTACGCTGGACACAAACTGTTAAACACATGATGGAAGACGGCGCCACCTCATTTACCGAAGTAGGGCCCGGCAGTGTATTGCAGGGACTGGTAAAAAAAGTTGACCGCCACATGCCTACTGAAAGCGCTGTGGTAGAATAGTTTGAAGTCAATAGTCGAAAGTCTTGAGTCGTTAGTCGGATCCGTTAATTTGGACTCAGGATTAATGACTCAAGACTTTCGACTCAAAACAAAAACTTAACACAGCTTTTTTGGTTACATTTGATATTATTTAAACAATCCAATTGGCTACATCCGGGAAAATACGTTTAATGCTGGCACTGCTTTGTGCCAGCCTGCTGCTAACTGCTGTTATTGTTCGCCAAACGTACACACCTGTAAATAACCTCGACCAAACCGCCAAAATTCTTGAGGGCAACCTGCAGCAAAAGGAAGCTTATGTGAATAGTTTTATCAACGATAAGGCGAGTTATAATAAATTAAAAGATCTGCAGGATAGTCCGCATACTTGCATCGACCTGATAAAGGACTTTACTACTGACAGGAGCATCTGGTTCATCACCCTGAAAAACAACCAGCTTGATTTTTGGAGCGGTATAAAGGTGATACCGGAACTGCCCACCACTATAAAGGAAGGGTACTCCTTTCATAAGGAATCAAATGGTTACTATGAAGTGATCAGGAAAAGCGAGGGTAACTTTAGCGCCATCTTTTTTATCCCGGTAAAAATTGATTACACCTTTCAAAACCGATACCTGCAAAATACCTTCGCGCCCGATTTAACCAAGGACAACAACATTGAAATAGCAGATTTTACCGACAAAAATGTTTATGAGATCCGCAGCACAAATAATACCTATTTATTTTCTGTTAAGATAAAACAGGGCGAAGTAAGCCATACCTTTTTTTACTACGAGATTACCATTTGGCTGCTTACCCTGCTTTGCTTTTGTATCCTGATAAATAATGTTTGTAATTACATAGCAACAAAGGGATATGTAATAGTTTCGGTAATTACGCTTGCTGCTTTTATTGTTTTAGTACGATGGATAAACTTATATTTTAACTGGCCCGAATTTACTTACCGGCTCGAGGTTTTTAACCCCACATTATATGCGTCGAGCTTTGCGTACCGGTCGCTTGGGGACCTGTGTATTAATATATTGGCAATCTGCTGGTTTGTAAGCTTTTTGTATTTACGGCGCCGGAGCATATTAAAGGGTACCCACAGTAAGGTTGGTGCTTATGCTATTTTAGTTACAGGTACGTTAACACTCATTATTGTATCTGCCGGGTTGCTGAATGTTTTTTATGGCCTGGTCATGAATTCAAAGATCAGTTTTGATGTAAGCAATGTGCTGAATCTTTCGCCTTTTAGCCTGCTTGGCGTTTTAATGCTTTGTTTCAGCTTCCTGATCTTTTACCTGTTATCCGAAGTTTTCTTAACCATAACTGTAAGGCTTCCGGTATCCAGCCTAAATAAGGCAGCGATACTTATTGCAGGAGTTGTGCTGGCTACTATTATAAGTGCATATTACCAGGGGTTCACCATGTTTTATTTGCTGTGGGCGGGGCTTGTGTTTACAAGGGCTTATGCCCACCGGTACAACAGCGGCAAGATAACCGCCATCTCAATGGCGATGATTATTTTAATTTGTGCGCTTATATCAGCTATAAAGCTTAATTATTTCGAATCGGTTAAGGAAAATGTAACCCGCACGGCGTTTATACAAAAGCTTGAAGTTCCCGATGATGCAAATGCCGATATAGCGTTTAAGAGGGTAGAACACCAGATAATAAATGATGCTTCAATAAGACAATATTTTACCGATAGTGTTCAAAACACCAACTATGTAAAAACCCGCTTTCAAAAATTATACTTCAACGGCTATCTTTCAAAATACGACTTTAACGTACACGAGTTTAATGATAAGGATCAACCCCTTTCGGCCGATAAAAGCTATTCGCTGACTATTTTTAAGGACCTGGTGCTGTACAGCTCATTTAAGGTGTCGGACTTCTTTTATAGGGTGAATGAATCGTTTGGCTATCAAAATTATTTTGCCATTCTACCGATAGTAAAAAACGGCAAAAGTCTCGGCACAATAGTTATCGAACTGAAATCAAAACCGCTGCAAACGTTTACGTCGTTCCCCGACCTGCTGGTTGACGGACAGGTAAACCTGGAGGATGAATTTAAAAACTACTCGTACGCTTTTTATATCGACGACAAGCTGATAACGCAAAGCGGGCCGTACGTTTACGACCTTGAGAATACAGAACTGCAGGGAAAACTAAAGAAATACATTGAAAAAACAACGCTAAGCACCCGGTCTGAGTGGTACTTACACTTTACAAATTACAGCCACTTAATTTATAAGCCAAGCCAGCGCAATTTAATTGTGGTAAGTAAGGAGCAGAATTTACTGTTTATAGGCATCACCTCCATCACCTTCTTTTTTGTTGTATTCCTGCTTTTTAGCGTTTTTATATTGATACTCAGTTGGCTGTGGATCAGGATTAAAATACTTAACATTAAAAATAACCGGCTAGGTTGGAGCTTCAAGCTGAACTTTGACCTGATACTTTATAAAACACGGATCCAGTTTTCAATGATATTTGCAGTAGTAGCCACCCTGGTAGCTGTGGGCTTTATCACATTCTTCTCCATAAGCACACAATATCAAACCCAGCAGGATAAAACTATCCGCGAAAAGATAACAAGGATAGCCAGTGCGCTTGAAGCCAGCAATTACAACAAATATCTTTATGATATTAATGAAGAGAGCCAGGTTGACTTTAATGAATTTGCCAACACCTACGCTGCCGATCTTACCCTGTATGATGTTAATGGCATGGAACTGATCAACACCCAGCCTAAGATTTATGAATTTGGATTGCAGGCCCGGAGAATGAATGCGAAGGCTTATGTGTATTTAAAGAAGTTTCAAAAGTCGGAGTTTGTTAATGATGAAATCATCGGGAAGCTAAATTACAAGGCTGTTTATGTACCCCTACGCAATGGGAACGGAACAATCGCCTATTTACAGCTGCCTTATTTTGCCAACGAGGCAGATTATAAGGAGCGGATCGGGGCGCTGTTAAACATCATGATTAACGTTTACGCTTTGATATTTATAGCGATAGGGCTTTTTGCAGTGATTATTGCACGGCAGATAACAGCCCCGCTAAGCTTCATTCAATTTAGCTTAAGCAAAACAACCTACGGCAAAAAGAATGAGCCTATTCATTGGGATCGCAATGACGAGATTGGCGCACTTGTAAAGGAATATAACAAGATGATAGCGGCGCTGGAGAACAGCGCCCAAAAGCTTGCTCAGAGCGAAAGAGAAACGGCCTGGCGCGAAATGGCCAAACAGGTTGCGCATGAAATTAAAAACCCGCTAACCCCGCTAAAATTGGGCTTACAACTGCTTGATAAGTCGTGGAAGGATAAGGATCCTAAGTTTGACCAGAAGTTTGAGCGGTTCAGTAAATCGTTTGTGGAGCAAATAGAAAGCCTGTCGAACATTGCCTCGGAGTTTTCGGCTTTTGCAAAAATGCCCGATACAAAATTAGAGAAGCTAAACCTGTTTGATGTGCTAACCCAGGCAGTTACCATTTTTAAGCAAATGGATAACGTAAGGATTGTATACCAGGCGCCCGATAGCCCATTTATTATAAATGCCGACCGCGACCAATTGCTACGATGCTTCAACAACTTATTAAAGAATGCCATCGAAGCGGCTCCGGCCGACAGGTTTGGTGTAATTGACATAAATTATACCATAACCAACAAGAATGTGCTGCTTACCATAAAAGATAACGGCAATGGCATTCCGGAAAATTTAAGGGAGAAGATCTTCGAGCCCAACTTCACTACAAAAAGTTCAGGTACAGGCCTTGGGCTTGCCTTTGTTAAAAATTCGATTGAGAATGCAGGTGGCAAGGTTTGGTTTGAAACCCGCCTTGGCGAAGGCACTACGTTTTACTTCAGTCTGCCTTCGGCACTGGTATAATGGTGAGTGGTTGGATTGAGTTGATTAGGTTGGATTGAGTTGATTAGGTTGGATTGAGTTGAATTTAATTAAAAATCGCCAATGCTTTTTACAACAATGGCGATTTTTCTTCCGGACGTTCGGTCTTTACTGACTTTCGGACTGAAACCTACTTCAGCTCAAAACTGGTTTTACCCATAGTATACCCATCGGCATAAAGCAAAACAGTATACGAGCCTTTTTGGAAGGCAACAGGGTTTATCCAGTCGATGGTATAGCCGCTGCCGTCATCCTTAAACTCGATGGAAGTTTTATAGGTGAATTGCAAGTCCTGCCCGTCAGCATTAAACGTGCCTGAGTCTGTCCCGGTTATTAAGTTCCCGGTTGGATCAATTACCCTAACGTAGATATCATGCATTGCCTTAGCTGCAACAGCATTGCTGGCAATTGTTAAATTTATCTTGATCTTTTTAGCAACGCTCGACCGTTTGGTGTCAACCTCTTTGCCGCTGCCCTTTATTTTGTAGGCAACCACATTCACGGTAGCAACCTTAAGTGCCGATGCTACCTTAACCTTGGTATCCAGGTCCTTGTTCTTTTGAGTAAGGTCGCTGTCCTTCTTAGCTGCGGTAACTAAGTTGGTTTTTAAGGTGTCCCTTTCGGTAGCTAATGATTGGTTTTGTTTCTTCAGCTCCTCAATGTCAGCAGTGTATTTAGTTACAAAGTAACGCAGTTGTTTAACGTCCTCCTGCGCTTTTGCAAGTTCGGCTACGGTTAACTTGCCTTTTGCAAGTTCGGTACGTAACACCTTTATCTTGGCTTTCAACGAATCATTTTTGGCCTGTAAGCTTGCCGACATCCTTGTTTTTCCGGCATTCACCTGTTCAATTTGTGCTTCAAGACTGTCGAGTTCGGTTTGCAGCCTGGTTTTTTCGCTGTCCTGGTATACTATCCGGGTGTCAGATTTATTTTTTTGAAAATACAGGTAAATGTCTGTGGCAAATAATGCCAAAATCATCACAATCAGGAAATATACAAGATTGGAATTTTTTCTTGGCGCCTGGCTTGGTTGGTTCTCCATAACAATTAATGTTTTAAGTTTTCAATAATAGTTAAATGTTTGCCGGTTTTCTAACATTTTAATGTTGCAACTTGTTTTATTTGATTTAATAACATTGGTTGCGGCAAATTAATTATTGATCTGGTCCATTCAAAAAAATATAAAGTTTGAAAACAATAACGCAGAAGTTGCCTTAATTGATATAATAATAAGTTATAGCTGGGTTAAAATTAAGCAGAATATGATTAAAACACAAAATACGGTCAATTATTATTCACTATACTAAAACCGCTAAGCCATGAGTTTATATCTTTGCAGCTTTTAATAAATTGTTTAATGCGCATCTACCGGTTAGTGATTTTTCTGTTCTTAACTTTTACAATCTGCATAAAGGCCAGGGCGCAACCTCAGCACAAAATAGAATCGTTGCCCGTAGACAGCAGCCCGATTTCTATTCCTGATACACTCGACCCTAAACGCGAGTTCAGGGGTGTTTGGATTGCTACCGTTGAAAATATTGACTGGCCCAGCAAGCCCGGCTTACCCACAGATCAGCAGAAAAGAGAATTAATAGACAGGCTGAATGCTCATCAACAGGAAGGCATCAACGCCGTAATGTTCCAGATAAGACCGGCGGCCGATGCGTTGTACGCCAAAAGCCGTGAGCCCTGGTCAAAATGGCTCACTGGCAAACAAGGAACGCCTCCAAATCCCGCTTACGACCCGCTTGAATTTGCTATTAACGAAGCGCACAAACGCGGAATGGAGCTGCATGCCTGGTTTAATCCCTACAGGGCCACTAATGATGGCAAGTTCGCATTAATAAGTCCCTCACACATAACGCGAATAAAACCTGAGTGGTTTTTTACCTATGGCGGCATTAAGTTATTTAATCCCGGCATTCCCGAAGTGCGCGATTATATTGTTAAGGTGTTTTTAGATGTGGTTGATAATTATGATATAGACGGGGTGCACCTGGATGATTATTTTTATCCGTACCAGATTGACGGGCAGCATATAGACGATGCCGACGCCTTTAAGAAATACGGAACAAGCTATGCCGACATAAAGGACTGGCGGCGCCATAACGTGGATACCCTGATTGAAATGCTGAGCGACAGTATTCAAAAACATAAACCCCGGGTTAAATTTGGGGTAAGCCCGTTTGGCATTTGGGCCAATAAATACCAAAACCCGGATGGTACGGATACCCACGGCGGCTCATCGTATTATGAACTTTTTGCCGATTCGCGCAAATGGATCAAGGAGGGTTGGGTTGACTATATAAACCCGCAATTATACTGGCCGATTGATGACCGTTCTGCAGCATTTAATAAACTGTTGGATTGGTGGAGCGATAATACCTATGGCAGGCATTTGTATATAGGCATGGGTGCCTATCGCATTAATGAGGCACGGAGAGGCAAGTTTAAGGACCCGGCGCAGATGCCTGCTCAAATAAAATACCTGCGCAAAAACCCGCGGGTGCAGGGCAGCGTTTATTTTAGTTCAAACTCGTTGTTGAAAAACCCGCTGGGCTTTACCGATTCGCTTAAACAAACGTACTACAGGCACCCGGCATTGCCGCCGGTTATGCTTTGGCTTGACTCTATCCCACCTAATGCCCCGGTGAATTTTACAGCAACACCAACAATAAAAGGAGTAGAGTTAAGATGGGGCACCCCGGCACCGGCAAAAGACCTGGAGCCTGTTTACGGCTACGTGATTTACCGGTTTGAGGGTACTGAAAAGGTGAACTTAAACGACCCGGCGCACATTATCCACATACAATATAACAGCAGTACTGTTTTTACGGATGATAAGGTAAAAAGAGGAAAAACCTATTTATATGTGGTAACGGCGCTTGACAGGCTTAAGAATGAAAGCGAACCGTCACCCACCATCGCTGCTATTTTAAATAATAAAGGAGTTTTGTAGAGAGATAAAAAATAATTATTACATTTACGAAACATTCGTAGATGTAATGATATGAAACGCTGCCTGACTTTTATCGCCATATTGGCCACTTCGCTAAATGTCTATTCAAACAAACCAGGCATCGATGCCTCGCCTGTTTTAAACAAGGTGTTGACCCGGTTGAATGGCTTGAAAACGGTTAGCTACACCTATAAAAGGATTATTGATTACCCCGGTGAATCTTATCACGACGAGATGACGATTGATTCTTATCTCGAATTTAATCCGTCGGCGCAATTCATTGGCTTAAGATACCAGTTTAGCAACAGCGGCCTGTTAACGGTTTATAATGGTGTGGAAAGTTTTTATTGCGATAAAAAGGAAAAGACGATCGAAGTAAATTACTCGCCTAAACTCGATGGGTTTAAAAACTCCTCAAACCTTTTCAATTCATACCTTACCCTGAAAAATGCTTTGCCCGGCATCATTGCTGATAACAACATTCCGAAGGTATTATCCGATACTACAATAAGCGGGAAGCAGTTTTATGTGGCAGATATCACCCTTAAAAATGAAACGCTAAACTCCCTGGGCGAATATGTGCATACCACAATGGAGCTAAAGTTTAGCTATAAAGTGATAATAGACAAAGGTACATTTATGCCGGTTGAGGTTATCCAGCATACACTCAGCAATAAAGATATTACCAAAACACAGTTTACAGATATCAACCTTAGCCCGGCTAAGAAATCAGAAACATCATGGTATTCGTCCAGCTATGATGACTACAAGTTGAAAAAGGATGAAAAAATTGAATTGATTAAGCCCGGCGCCACAATCCCGGAAACGCCGTTTATTTACTTTAGTGATCAAAAAGCGGTGAAGTTGAGCGAGC
This sequence comes from Bacteroidota bacterium, assembly GCA_030775685.1. Lineage (GTDB taxonomy): Bacteria > Bacteroidota > Bacteroidia > Sphingobacteriales > Sphingobacteriaceae > Mucilaginibacter. Next base: position 4,549 of record JALYIP010000074.1, on the reverse strand, counting down.
TTACAGGTAATATCGTACTTCTTCAGTTCTGGATAAAGGATTGCGGGCATTGCATAGAGGATGTAGATCCATTAAATACGCTATACGCAAAATATAAAAGCAAAAACTTTAAACTGCTGGCGGTGAATACACACGATACAAAAAATATGATCAGCCTTTTCATAAAAAACCATGGTATAAAATATGATGTGCTAACTGCGTCCAACGATATTGAAAAAAGCTTCGGAATTTCCGGCTTCCCGGCTATGGTGTTATTGGATAAAAGCGGAAAAGTAATTTACGCTGATTACGGGCTTAATGAAAAAAAACTGGCATCTATTATTGAGCAAAATCTCTAATCGATAAGTTTTTTATCGCGGAGTTTATCCAGGTAGATCTCAATTTCCATATCGCCCATACCATAGATCTTTTCCGTTTTCCAGAATTCGAGGTAAATCTCAGGTTTTGTTTTGATGCCGGAGCTATAGATCGTGAGCAGCTTTTGTTCGATATAGTTTAACCCCTGTTTATTTAACTGTAAACGTTTAAGGTGTGCTTCCAATGCTGCCTTTAAAAAGTGCAGGCTGCCCCAAAAAACCGTTGCCGATAAAAAGGTACTTAATCTTGAGGAATCACCAGTTACGTACACCTTCCAGGCCTGCTGAGCGATGGCAAAATCTTCGGCGCTAAGCTGTTCGCGGATATTATCATACAGGTATTCCAGCTCTTCACCGTTCAGTTCGCCCATGCCCCTGAAATCGTCCTTGCCGGGAAAATCGCCGGGACAGATCAAATAAATAGCGGGAGCGGAGAGGTCGGCTTTTTGTTCCAGGTAAGCCATAACGCCAAGCAGGTTTGCCTGGCAATGCAAATCAAACTCAAACCAAAGGTTGATCTCGTCATATTGTTCATTGAGTACGGAGAGTTGGTCGAGCATTTTATGCTGATAGCTGTCCTGCACTTCGTTAAATGTTTCTTCGATCCATTCCTGCCGGTTGCGCCAAAAATTGGCCGACAAGATATTTTCCTCCAGCGGGCCCTGCGACAGAACTTCAGGCCAAACCATAATATCGCCTTCAAGGCCGGTTTGTTCAAAGCCGTAACGTGTGGAATCGCCGTTGAGGATATGGAGGATTTTCATGTTTTTGAGCTTAAAGCAGAAAGCGTAAAGACCAAAGCTAATATTTTGGTCGCTGAATTTGCTATATTTTATTTATAATGATTTTGGGTTGATAATATGTGGCGCACACCTGTCGGCAGAGTTACGCTCCAATGGAGCGAAAAATATGGTTCTTGTTTTTTCTACCAATATTGGCCCCCGATGGGGCAGAAAAAGCTTAACACATCTGTCGAGATGGGCACCATCGGTGCCAATTTTGCTAGATTTTTTTGATAATTACTATCACATTGTCGTCTTAACTCACTTGCAAGTGGCACCATCGGTGCCTAATATTGGTAGAAAAACAATGTAAATAAATTTAGCGTGCCGGAGGTACGCAACCTGTTGAAGCGATAACACACGCCAATAAAATCATTCCCCCAACAACGCCCGTAAACTCTCAATGGTATCCGCTTCTTCCTTTGGCTTATCGTGCCGCCATCTCAAAATCCGGGGAAACCTTAATGCGATGCCTGATTTATGGCGGGATGACTTGTTGATTCCTTCAAAGCCGATCTCAAAAACCAGTTCGGGCTTTACCGTACGCACCGGGCCGAATTTTTCCAGCGTGTTGCGCTTGACAAAATAATCCACTTTGTTGATCTCGGCATCCGTGAGTCCGCTGTAGGCTTTGGCAAAGGGCACCAGCTTGTCGCCGTCCCAAACGGCAAAGGTGTAATCGGTATATAAATCTGCCCGGCGCCCGTGCCCCTTTTGCGCATAGATCATTACTGCATCAACCGAGAGCGGGTCTATCTTCCATTTCCACCAGTCGCCACGCTTGCGGCCAACCTGGTAGGCGGCGCTTTTGCGCTTCAGCATAATGCCTTCAGCTATCATTGCCCGCGATTGTTCCCTGATTTTGGCAAGCTCATCCCATGTTTCAAACGGAATCAAAGCCGAAAGGCGGAAAATTTCAGGAAACGGTGTAGCAGCCTGCAATCCTTCTAAAATCAGCCTCCGCTCCGCCTGTGTTTTGCTGCGGATATCCTCACCATTATATTCCAAACAATCATAGGCTATCACAGCAACCGGGCTTTCTTCCAATATTTTTTTGCTCAGGTTTTTACGCCCGATGCGGGTTTGTAAAACGTTAAAGGGCATGGGTAAGCCATTTTGGAAGCTCAGCAGCTCACCATCTATCACCGTTCCATCAGGCAGCGCCTTTAAAAATGGGTGCAATTCCGGGAACTTATCAGTGGCCAGGTCCTCACCGCGGCTCCAGATAAAGATCTCGCCGCCGCGTTTTATCAGTTGTGAACGGATGCCGTCCCATTTCCATTCAGCCTGCCATTCTGCTTCGTCGCCAAGCGCGATTTTCAACTCATCACTCGATTTTTGCTTTTCAGATGTTTCCTGGATTGGATAAGCCAGGAAGAAAGGATAAGGCCTGGAAATATCATCAGACGCGCTATCTTCCTGTACCAACTGTTCATAAGTATAAGTTTCCGGCATCCAGCTCCCCATGATCCGATGGGTAAGAGCAGGTGCTTCAATGCCGGTTATCTCTGCCAAAGCCTTCACCACCAGGCTTTGCGACACGCCAACCCGGAAACTTCCGGTAAGCAATTTATTAAACACAAAACGCTCGCTGGTATCCAGCATCGCCCATGAGTCAAGCAGCCAAAGCTTTTTCTCTTCCTCAGTTTTGTCAACCAGGGCATTTATTTCAGCAATCCATTCGGTAAGGGTTTTGCTGCTGCTTCCCCGGTTTTGGGGCATTAGTAACGACATTGTTTCCGCAAGATCACCCACTACATGATAACTTTCCTCAAACAGCCATGCCGGAATATTCGACGCCTCGATGGCCCAGTTACGCACAAGTGTTGAATTGATTTGCCGCTTAGGTTTTCTGCCTGAAAACAAAGCCAGCATATGCATCTTATCCGTATCAGGTACATTATTAAAATAATCCTTTAAAACCTTAACCTTGTCGTTGGTTTTGTTGGTTTCATCAAGAGAGAGGAAAAGTTGGGCGAACGCTTTCATGATAAATGCCCTCCTGCCTCACCTAAATCCTCTCCAAAGGAGAGGACTTTGCTTGTCGCTTCATTATCTTTTTCAGAACCCTCTCCTTTGGAGAGGGCAGGGTGAGGCGTTGGCTCTTCCTCCGGCACGCTACCCACGCCCTCATCATCACCATAAAGCGTATGTACCTCGTGTGCATCAAAACCTATCTCGTTCAAATACCTGGTAAAGGTTGCTGTGTAGCCGTGCGTGAGGTAAACGCTGTCGCAGCCGGTGGCATCAATGGCACTCACAAGACCGTCCCAATCGGCATGGTCCGATAATACAAAGCCGCGATCGGCTGCACGTCGGCGTTTTGCCCCGCGGATGGCCATCCAGCCGGAACAATAGCCAAAACTATACGGCCCGAACTTGCGCATCCACGGTGTTCCTACTGAAGATGGCGGCGCAAGAATGATCCCCTTCCGCACCTCGTCCTTTACCGATTCGGGGGTTATCCTGATGGTTGGGTTCAATATAACGCCGTTGCGGCGCAGGGCCTCGTTGGTGTTTTCAATAACACCATGTGTATACACGTTACCTATTGACAGATCCAGGTTTTGCAAAATGCGTTGTGCCTTACCTAAGGAGTAGCCAACTATAACGGTAGCCAGGCCATGTTCCACATTGCTGCGCCACCAGTTGTTTACATCATTAAAGATGTCAATCTGCGGCTTCCATTGATAAACCGGCATGCCGAAGGTACATTCGGAGATAAAATGATTGCAGCGCACCGGCTCGAATGGTGTGGAGATACCATCATCCTCCACCTTATAATCGCCCGAAACCACCCAAACTTCACCCTGGTGTTCCACCCTGATCTGCGCCGAGCCAATTACATGGCCCGCGGGAAACAAACTGATTTGCACACCATTTTTTATCACTGTTTCGCCGTATTCAATGGTTTGCAATTGAATTTCACCAAGGCGATAAAGCAATACTTCGCGCGAAAGGTAATGTGCCAGGTAATGCTTGTGCCCCAAATAGGCATGGTCGGCGTGGGCATGGGTGATCACGGCGTCGTCAACTGGCTTCCATGGGTCGATATAAAACTTCCCTTTGGCACAGTAAATTCCCTTGTCGGTAAACTCAAGCAGCGGTTTTTTTGGCATATATTAAATAACCTAAATATAATCAATTGGTTTTAAACGCTAGTAAACGCCTCACCTAAACTGCGCAGCAATCATGAATGCCTTATAAATTCAATCATCCTATGAATAATCCTCTCCAAAGAAGAGGACTTGAACTTCGCTTTCTTCCGAACCCTCTCCTTTGGAGCTACCCCTTACCCAAATTTTGGATAAGGTTGAAGTCATTGTTTAGAAAACCATTGCTGCTAAAATGGGGAATAATAGGTTTTGTACACGATGTTAATAAAAAAGCGGGTTTGTTTTATTAACGAGT
>JALYIP010000073.1 GCA_030775685.1 Bacteroidota bacterium | reverse complement strand
ACATATGGATAAATCAGGTTCGGAGCAAGCAATAGTGTTGTATGAAAAAATTCTTAAGGAGAACCCCGACGATTATGAATCCCGCTGGCTGCTTAATATAGCATATATGACAATTGGTTCTTATCCGGCGCGAGTACCACCTGCTTATCGTTTGACGATGGATGATAAACCGGCGGATACGTCCGTTAAGCCTTTTAAGGATGTCGCCATGAACCTCGGCTTAGCCATACGCAAACTGGGAGGAGGTGCCATTATTGACGATTTTAACAATGATAATTATCCGGATATTATCACGAGTAGTTCAAGCCTTAAAGAGCATATGCATTACTTTCGGAATAACAGGAACGGGACTTTTACGGATCTCGCCGGACCATCAGGCCTCGGACGACTTACGGGCGGTCTCAACATAATTCAAACCGATTACAACAATGATGGCCTTAAAGATATTTTCGTTTTGAGAGGCGCCTGGAAGGGTAAATTCGGAAAGGAGCCAAATTCATTATTGCGAAACAATGGGAATGGAACCTTTACTGATGTTACAGTGCAAAGCGGTTTGTTATCCTTGCACCCCACTCAAACGGCTACCTGGGCCGATTTTAACAATGACGGCTGGCTGGATGTTTTTATCGGCAACGAAAGTGAAGATGGTGACGTTAACCCAAGCGAGTTGTATATCAACAATAAAAATGGAACCTTCACTGAAATGGCTGCGCAGGCGGGTTGCAATGTAAAGCTGTTTGTAAAGGGCGTTACTTCCGGTGACTATGACAACGATGGACGGACTGACCTGTTTATTTCGACAATGAATGGACGTAAGGTGTTGTTAAAAAACATCACCGAGAAAAACGGTCCGGTAAAGTTTAAGGACGTTACACAGCAAGCCAATTTAGGAAACAAGGGCCCCGGAACATTTGCCACCTGGTTTTGGGATTATGATAATGATGGCTGGCCGGATATTTTGGTTTGCGGCTATGGCAACAGCTTCCCGATAGCCGAAGCAGCCGGTGCCGAAGCATTGAACCGCTATAGAGGTGATAACGGAAAGGTGATCTTATACCATAATCAGCACGATGGAAAATTTAAGGATGTTTCGAAGGAAGTTGGTTTGGATAAAATTTCCTTTGCTATGGGCGCCAATTTCGGAGATATTAATAACGATGGGTATCTTGACTTTTACCTGGGCACCGGCAACCCAATGTTTACTTCGCTTGTCCCCAATAAGCTTTATGAAAACGAAGGGGGGCGCCGCTTTGTTGATATTACAGGCGCCGCCCGTGTGGGAAGTTTGCAAAAAGGGCATGGAATATCCTTTGCCGATATGGACAACGATGGCAATGAAGACATTTTAATAAACCAGGGGGGCGCGTTTCCCGGCGATGCGTATCAAAATGCGTTATTTATAAATCCCGGGCAAGGCGACAACCATTGGATGAACATTTTGCTTCAGGGTTCGGTTTCAAACAGGGCGGCAATAGGAGCCAGGCTGAAAATTACCTTTACAGAAAATGGCAAAACGAGAAGTGTCTACAGGGATGTTAATTCCGGCGGGAGCTTTGGCTCCAATCCACTAATGCAGCACGTAGGGCTGGGGGCATCAACAAAAATAGAAAAATTGGAAATTACATGGCCGGTAACGGGTATTATACAACGCTTTACCAATATTGCCGCTGGTGAGAATATAAAGATCCAGGAGGGTAACAGTAAAATGGTCACGTATAAATTATTGAAATTTAATTTCAATTATCTGCCTATGACAAATATGCGTATGAATTAGTGATTTGGTCCCCCATCAAGATCTGCTAAATTTTGCCACACTTAATAATGTTATCCGTTCCCAATAATTGATAATATTAATGTAAATTTACAAATAGTTAACCTTTATAAGCTTTTAATATTTACCCGTTGGATCGTCAAAACCAGGCATTGTAATTAACGCCGGGTTATTTTACGTACCGGCATTATTCCAAATCTTTATGACGAAAAGTTTACTGGGGATTTGTTTGATATTTTTGTTTATACAAAATACAGCGATAGCACAGGAGGATCAGTATCAATTTTCACGCCTGAACATCGAAAATGGCCTATCGAATAATAGGGTAATTTGTATTTACAAGGATGTTAAGGGTTTCATGTGGTTCGGCACAAAATCCGGGCTTAATCGTTACGATGGGTATAATTTTAAAGTTTTTAAGCACGATATAAATAACCCAACGTCCATTAACGACGATTATATTGAAGGCATTACAACGGGGCCGGATAACAAATTATGGATAAAAAACCGGAAGGGCTTCGATATCTATGATCCGGTAACTGATCGCTTTGATCACCACATTAAGGAAGCCCTACGGCGCTATGCTATTCCGGATTCACTTATTACTACACTAATACAGGACCGCTATGGAAATTTTTGGTTTATGCACACAAGCAAAGGGCTTTATGTGTACAACCCTAATACCAAAAGAGCGATGCACCTGGAGCATCTGAAAAATGACACCACTTCTCTTCATGCCGGTGTCGGCGCAAATTTGGCCCAGGATTCCGAAGGCAATATCTGGGTGATATATAATGATGGCGTGCTGGAAAAGATCAGCCATGTTACACACAAGATTATGACCCGGATAAATGCCGTCGGCAAGACATATCCCGGCGAATTGATCGATTATCATATTACAGTTGATAGGCAAAATGACATATGGGTATTTGCACCTCTACGTGCAAATGGGGTATTTTATGTCAATCCCATAAAAAATTCGTGTATCCAGCTGGGAAAGGGTATAGGAACCACAAAAATCAGCTCAAATATTGTGTTTAATGTTCTCCAGGATGACAAGGACCTGATCTGGATTGTTACTGATCATGGAGGGATAAATCTCTTGGATAAAAAAACATTTAAGTCAAAAGAGATTACCAGCCGGCCCAACGATAACAAGAGCTTAAGCCAGGATTGCATCATATCATCTTATAAGGATAACGCTAATATCATCTGGCTGGGAACGTTCAAAAAGGGAATCTGCTATTATCATCGCGGTATTATCAAATTCCCACTTTTTCGACACGAATCATCAATAAGCAATTCTTTAAGTTACGATGATGTCAACCGGTTCCTGGAGGATAAAAAAGGTAATATCTGGATTGGCAGTAATGGAGGCGGCTTAATTTACTTTAACAGGCAAATAGGGAGTTTTACAACTTATAAGCATAATGATGCCGACCCGGGGAGTTTAGCTAATGATGTAGTTGCCAGCCTTTGCGTGGACCATTACGGAAAGCTATGGATAGGGACCTACTTTGGTGGTTTGGACTGTTTTGATGGTAAAACTTTTACACACTATAAGCATTCGGCAAAAGACAACACAACCATATCGGACAACAGCATTTGGGAACTTATGGAAGATTCACATAATAGGCTGTGGGTTGGTACTTTATCCGGTGGTTTAAACATGTTTGATCAGCAAAAAAAGACATTCATTCATTATCCACCGGGGGTACCTAATTCGGTTCCAAATCCTTATGTGTCTGGCTTACTTGAGGACGACAAGGGCGATATTTGGGTGGCCACCTACAACGGACTGGCGGTATTGCAAAATCACACTAACAAGTTTATTTATTATAAACATAACGAGGCCGATAAGCAAAGTCTTATAAATAACAACGTATCAAACCTGATGATGGATAGCCGCAAGCTTATTTGGGTAGCTACCAACGAAGGGCTAAGTATGTATAACCCCCAAACAAATAAGTTTAAAAATTTCCGCCAGGCGGATGGACTGCCGTCGAACGCTGTATTGACAGTTGTTGAGGACGATAACCATAACTTTTGGATGAGCACTCCCAACGGGCTTTCCAATATGATCATCACTGAACGAAATGGTCAGCTTGATTTTGAATTCAAAAACTACGACCAGACTGATGGCTTGCAGGGGCGGGAATTTAATGAGGATGCTGCACTGAGAACCAGGAATGGAGAACTGATTTTTGGTGGCCCCAATGGGTTTAATTTATTTAAGCCGGAGGATATCAAGTCTGCAAAGGAAAAGCCGGTTTTGGTACTTACAGATTTTCAATTATTTAATAAAAGTATTCACGCCGGCGAGAAAGTAAACCACCATGTGATCCTTACGCACTCAATTACCGAAACAAAAGAAATTACCCTGAATAATGATGAGAACGTTTTCTCGATCGAGTTTGCAGCGGTCAATTTTTTCAACCCTGCTAAAATAAAACACGCTTATAAGCTGGACGGTTTTGACAAGGACTGGGTTATGGCGAATGAAAAGGTAAGAAATGCAAACTACACGAACCTTGACCCGGGATCGTACACTTTTAGATTGAAGGCAGCGGGTGAAGATGGTAAATGGAGTAAAAACGAAATTGCTTTAAAAATAACCGTTCTGCCACCAATATGGCGCACTCCGATAGCCTATTTATTTTACGTAGTATGTTTTATAGGCTTTTTGTTATACCTGCGCTACCGGGGCATCAAAAAGCTAAGGGCCAATTTCCTGATTGAACAGGAAAGGCAGGAAGCCCACCGGATGCACGAGCTCGACCTGATAAAAATTAAGTTTTTTACAAATGTAAGCCACGAGTTTCGTACGCCACTATCACTGATATTGGCGCCGCTTGACAGTCTTTTAAAACAGCAGTTCAATGACGATTTGAGGCGCCAGCTGCAAATGATAAATCGTAATGCCAAGCGTCTTTTAAATTTAGTGAATCAGCTGCTTGATTTTAGAAAAATGGAAGAGCAAGAACTTAAACTAAACAGCAGGAAGGCGAATATTATACAATTTATTGAAGAGGCCGCTTATTCGTTTTCAGACATAGCCGAAAACAAAGGGATCGCGCTAAGCTTTCATACCCAAATAGATTCCCTTTTTACAAGTTTTGACCATGATAAAATAGAACGGGTATTTTTTAACCTATTGTCTAACGCGTTTAAATTTACGCCCGAGGGTGGCAAAGTAGGGGTAAGGCTCTCATTAGAAGATAAGCTGAGTGTACGGAAGATGTTGAAGATCGAGGTGATTGATAACGGCATCGGCATTCCAGAAGCAAAGAAGGAAAAGATCTTTGACCGTTTTTTTCAAAATGATATTCCAGGTTCAATGGTTAACCAGGGCAGCGGGATCGGGTTGGCAATAACCAGGGAGTTTGTGCTATTGCACCAGGGTTCCATAACAGTAGAAAGCCAGCCGGGTAGGGGCAGCCGTTTTATTATATCGCTGCCGGTAAATCCTGAGCATATTTTGCAGGATACAGATAAGAATATAATTATAAGCCACGATAGCGAGTTGTTCGCCAATGGGATATCGGAACCCGGCAAGAAAGGCCCTGCCGTTCAACGGATGGTGCATGACTTTAAAAAACCGGTAATACTAATAGTAGAAGACAGCGAGGATTTTAGGTTTTATTTAAAGGACAATTTAAAAGAACATTTTCAAATTTTGGAAGCCTCCAATGGAAGAGACGGATGGCAAAAGGCGTTATCGGGCCACCCTAATTTGATAGTTAGTGATATCAGTATGCCCGAAATGAATGGTATTGAACTGTGCCGGAAAATTAAGGCCGACATCAGGACGTCACATATTCCCTTAATTTTGTTAACCGCTTTGACCGGGAGTGAATCGCAGTTAAAGGGGTTTGAAACAGGAGCTAATGATTATTTGACAAAACCGTTCAATTTCGAAATCTTATTGTCGAGGATCAGGAATTTGCTGAGTCTGCAAAACACGTTAAAGAAAACCTATCAGAAACAATTAGACGTAAATTCAGCGGTCTTTTCAACCAACGTAGCGGATGAGAAATTCATGAAGGATATTGTGAAGTTCATCGACAAAAGAATGGCTGATCCCAATTATTCGGTGGAAGAACTAAGTTCGGACATGGCCATGAGCAGGGTAACGCTTTACCGCAAAGTTTTGCAGATGACCGAACGGACACCCTTAGAGTTTATCAAGCTGATGCGGTTGAAGCAGAGCGCCCAACTCCTTGAAAAAAGCCAATTGAACATTGCAGAAATTGCCTACAAGGTTGGTTTTAACAACCCCAAATATTTTGCCAAGTCGTTTAAACTGGAATTTGACAAGTTGCCCAGCGACTATAGAAATGATCTGCAGCAAAAAAATCAAGAGGTGATCGTTGTAAAATAAAATGGCATGATTTATTACATGAACTTGTCAACAATCGTTCAGCGCGTAATACACTTAGATAGTTTTTTTTAATATATCGTCGATGGTGGCAGACATTTTCTTTTCAAAATCATCAGAATATCCACTCACAACACTTGCTATTCTTCCGTCCCTATCGATGAAGTAAAAAGTAGGAGCCGAGGTGACATGATATAATTTGGCCACACTGCTACCATCAGGATACATTTGATTTTTTATACGTTGAGCTTTTTTAAATGCCGTAACTAATTTCTTGCTATCCCTATCACTGATGCTTAGTATTACAAAGTTTTTATTCTTATATTTTTCATGAAGTTTATCCAACGGTGCTAAGGTATTCATGCAAGGGACGCAGCCAACAAAGAAAAAATCCAGCAACACAATTTTACCCTTTAATCGGGATAGTGACGTTTTCTTACCATCAGTATCATATAAAGTCCAATCAGGTGCTATATTACCCGGTACCAATAAAGCAGTTTGCGCTGCCGGTTTTTCTTTAGGCGGATGAAATCCTTCAGGCATGGTAAAGGCAGCTGTGTTGATATTGTCCTGATCAATCTTATAATTGAAATAGCGTTCTTCTGTATAATAGTTTGTGACTTCCTTGCCAAAGTCCGCAGTCCTTGACCTGGTCAATTTGCCAACAGGCAAATCGGTTGCCTTGTCAATAAACAGGTGGATCCGGACGTACTGGTGATCTTTGTTAATAATGGTATCTTTAGTATTAATAATTAAGTGATAACTATTTATTGAATTAACAACAGTATCACCCGATTGCACAATTTTGGATGGGTTTTTATTTAAAAAGGTTTTTATCCAATTTAATTTACCGAACAATGATTCGCTAAAGGTCATTGCTTGTGAATTCCTGGTAGTGTAAGTGCTATCTTGGGGATATAATGAGATTAAGTTTTTTCCGTTATACAGGTCCATTGTGGGAACCTTCATGTCGCCGTATTTAAGCTCATGTTTAAAAAAGTAACCGATTTCTTTATCTCCAGGTGCCTTTAATAAAACAAATTTTTGGTCATGTATTAAAGTGTCACTAAACACCTCCTTCTGTTTGTAGACATATTGATAGCTGAAATTCTTATAGCTTTCAAGTTTATCAATTGTGCTTTGAACTAAAGAAACTTGAGCGTTCACACTCATCCCCGATAAAACAAACGCGACACAAATAAATGACTTAATAAGGTTCCTGGCGGCGTAATTCATTTTACTATTTTTTCTGTTAAGGTTGTGGATTAACGTTACAAGGTAATCTGAATTTTCTTTTTAAGAATAAGGCTTAACTTTTTTTAACATCCGTGGCGATTGTGGTTTTAGCTATGCATAAAGATATGGGGATGCATCTTTCCACAACGCTGAAAAACTTTTGTGCCCCCGATCATTTATTTCTGGTTTTAGTAATCGAAAACCAGGAGTGAAACGGCTTGCCTTGGCAAAGAGATATTGATATTTGTTTTGCCGCCGGTAACTTTTAATGCTTTTGGTTTACCGAAAATTTGTAATTGCCCGGCTTTTTGAAGTTCAGCAATTTGACTTTTAGTGGGCTGCTGCGGCGATCCCATTTTTTTCCATACTTCGTATGAGTTACTGTGTGTATTATCAATCCGGTATTGTGTTACATTCACCCGGTTTACATCAGGTGTCAGTCCATTTATATTTATGTTTACAGGCTCGCCGGGGCTTTGTTTATCTTTATCCGCGTAATTCCATAACATAATAGTTACCGACTTTTCGTCATTCGCAGCCAGCGCGCCTATATCAGTTTGGTTGCCACGGATGCCGGAATCAAGTATTGTTTTAAGATCATACATGCGGTTCCCACTTACATCTACTCTTTTACCTTTCATCATTCCCAGCATCCGAAAAACATTGAGTACCGGCTTATCAACGCCGTTAGTTGCCAAATCGCGGAAACCTGCAAACCAGGGTTGGTTTTCAAACTCAAACGACCAATTTACAGCCCCAATCAAGTTTTCATGGTAATCATCCGTCAACTCATAAATGCGGGCTAGTGCAGCCGCGGTGTAGCTGGAATACATGGTGCCATTGCGGTAGGCGTTTTCGGGATTTGTTGACATGCCACAGGCTGCGCAGCCTTCGGGATCCGATTCTCCAATAACCAAGGGGATATTTTTAAGGGCCGGGAAAGAATTAATTTCCTTAAAATGACCCGCAATGTTGCTCATCTGCTGCCTTATACTCATCACCACGGTATCATCTATTACCTTTGGGGCGCCCTTTGCATGAAATAACACCAGGTCAAGCGGAGATCCGATTTTGCCGGTTGCATAATTAGTGTCGGTTAAGCAATGGTTTAAAAATCCCCCAAGCCATTTTTCTGCTCCGCCGGTTACATCGGGCCCACCAACATGGGCTGTTGGTAATGCTCTTTTTACACCATTAGCAGCATAATCATATAGTTTATAAAACTCAGGTATCGTACCTTTCCAGTATGCGCCGTTAGGCTCGTTCCAAACTTCCCAATACCAGCTTTCAACTTCCTTTTTGCCATAACGTTTTACACAGTGACTTACCCACTGATAAACCAATTCTTCCCATTTTGCATAGTCTTTTGGCGGGTAGGCCCAGCCTGTTTCAATTTTGGCATAGTCAACTCCGGGTGCCCAGTGATGTTGATAAGGTTGCGGATGGGTTGACAGGGCTTCGGGCATAAAACCAATTTGTGCCAGGGGCTTCATGCCTCGTTTAATGTAGGTGTCGAAGATGCTATCTGTGATATGATAATTATAAACAGGATTACCTTGTGCATCTTCGGTATAAATATTTGTTGAGCCCCATTTTAGCGCAGGAGCACCATCACCGGATGTCAGCAGGTTATGCGTGCGCACATAAACTGGCACCGGGCTTAATGCTGAAATCTCTGATAACAGTTTTCGGCCATCCTTCATGTAGGTAAAGTTGGGTTCGTCATAACCATACCATGCCCAAATTGGCTTCATTTCACCCCTGGGCCTGGTAAGATCTACATGAATAATCGCCGGTGTATTTTGGGCAAAGATATTTATACAAAATACCTGCATTATCAATAATAAAAAGCAAGGTGTTCTCATAGGTTCGATGTTAGTGAAATGAAATTAAGTTATTTCCCGGGTTATATCGTAAGGCAACAAAGAGTGCAAGTGTATGGTTGTTATTAAATAAATAATTTAATAAAAAGCGATACTCCATCTTAAAACCTGCAAAGACGCTGTCTTATTAATTGTTGAATATACGGTTATCGATAATATTTTGGTATAGCAATCTATTTATCAAACTTCAAATATTACTTCGAATTAAATTTTGATACATACTTACCGCAACCGGTATCATAAATGTTACTGTTGCAAACAACACACGGGGGATGTATAGATAATGGCTGAAACAAGATTTAGGCAACAAAAGCGAGGAAAGGCATCAAAAAAATGATGCGATTCCTCGCTGGGTGACCCAAAAAGTGCAAATGTTGAATACTTTTATTAAGGATGTGAAAAAGATTGTGGCTTTAAAGAAGAAAAATTAATACAATGGCGATACTTTGCAACGTGTCTCCTGAAATTTCTATTTAATAAACCTTACACCAATTTTTGGGTATTTTCAGCTATAGGTTCGTCATTTAAGCTGGCAAAATTCATTTGCACATATCCATTTTCATCAAACTGAAAAACCTGCACACCGTAACTTCTGTACCATTGTCCGGCAGTATTATGCCATTCACACTCGAACTTTACAGCCATCCTGCCTTTAAGAGCGCCCCACAAATCAAGCTTTAGTTTAAAACTTAATTGTTGTTGCCATTTATTGTTCAGGAATTGTTTAATTTCCTCACGTCCGTTCAAAAATTCTGTACCATAGCGAATTTTAGCGTCAGGAGAATACCCGGTTATCACTTTTTCCGGATCAAGGGTATTCCATTCGTCTTCTATGATCTGTAATTTTTGTGCCGCATTCTCCATATCCCATGGAGGTAGCGGAAATCTTTGCTCTATTTTCATAGTACAAATGTCGTTGTGCGCATGATTTGATAGCATGGACAAACCGTGCTTTGACATGGACAAATACAATAGGCGATCATGAAATGGTTATAATCTAACTTTAATGCTAATCAGCGGTTTTTTGTAAATAGGGGTTAAGCATTTCCGCGATCGAATCCAACGGTATCTCTGAAAAGCTGCGGAGATATAGCCACATTACTTTTAAAAAAACGGCTAAAATAAAACTCGTCATTAAAACCCAATTCATAGGCAACCAACTTAACAGATTTAGAGGTTAGGTATAATTGTCTTTTTGCTTCAGTGATTATTCTGTCGGCTATCAGGTTTGACAATGTTTTATTAAAGTGAGTTTTACTTATTTTGTTTAAGGCTGCAGTAGAAATGTTTAATAATTTAGCATAATCGCCAGGCCTATGAAGTGATTTAAAATGTTCCTCAATCACATCCTTCAAACTATTTAGAATAGCCGGGCCTTTTTCAATTGAAACGTATCCAAAATGCCTTTGTTCAATTTTGATCCTGGAAGCATTAATAAGCAATATTTTTAAATAAGATATCAATGCCTCGGTTTGAGGTGTTCCCGGACGCTCCATTTCAACTTTAAGCCCGGTTATAATTGTTAATAAATACTGCGCTTCATCGGTAGTTAAATTGGTGACCGGCGATTCATAAATATTATTAAAAAGAACGCCATTACAGGAAACTTCGTTCCGGTGTTTATGAAGGCAAAAAAACTCGGGATGAAAATTAACTATGATCCCTTTAAGCCCGTTTTCGCATTGGATCTTAAACGGTTGATAAAGAGAAAAGCACATGAGGCTATTTTCCTTAAAACTGTATTCTGAAATATCAGCCATAAGACTTCCTTTACCTGCTAAAATCAAAATCAAGGAAAAATAGTTATACTGCTTTAAACTATTAAAATATTCATCACCCTCAAACGTAAAAACTTTAAATACCAAGGACTTATTTTGGGGGTTAAACAGTTCTAATGCGTTATCGTTCATTATAAATTTGTTCGAAATAAAAAAAACAGCACAAATCAAGCTATAGAATCGCTATGATCGACAAACGTAATGTTTTATCTTGATTGAAATAAAAACAGCCTTTAGATACATCTAAAGGCTGTTTTTGAAGTATGGTGACCCCTCAGGGATTCGAACCCTGGACCCAATGATTAAGAGTCATTTGCTCTACCAGCTGAGCTAAGAAGTCATATTTTTTACTGGGATGCAAATAAACGATTTTTTTTTCAAAAAAAAGAAGCTAGCGATCAGAGAATAGAAATTAGTTAATAATTTTTTATAACCTTCTGATCTCTAATCGCTAATTAACTATGCTAAGGCATATAACTCATCCCTTTGTTTCTGTACCACATCGCTGTTGATGTACTCGTCGTAGCTCATCAGCTTGTCGATAGTGCCGCCCGGGGTTAGCTCAATGATGCGATTCGCCACAGTTTGTACCAATTCATGGTCACGTGTGGTGAACAGGATGGTGCCGCGGAAGTCCCTCATGCCATTATTTAATGCCGTGATTGATTCCAGGTCAAGGTGGTTGGTTGGCTCGTCAAACATCAGCAAATTGGCCGATTGCAGCATCATGCGGCTGAACATACAGCGCATTTTCTCGCCGCCTGATAGCACGTTGCTTTTCTTTAGCACTTCCTCGCCTGAGAACAACATTCGGCCCAGGAAACCACGGATGAACTGGTCGTCCTTTTCGCCGGGTGAATATTCGCGCAGCCAGTCGATCAGGTTGTCATTTTTGCCTTTAAAATATTCAGCATTATCGATAGGGATGTCGGCAGGGTTTATGGTTACGCCCCACTTAAATTCGCCTTTAAAATCTGTATCGCGGCCTGTTAAAATATTGTAGAACGCTGTAGTAGCCAGGCTATTTTGTGAGATGATGGCAATTTTATCGCCCTTATTAACCATTAGACGGATATTGCTGAACAATACTTCGCCGTTTAATGACTTGCTTAGGTTCTCAATTTGCAGGATCTGGTCGCCCGCTTCGCGGCCAAGGTTGTTGAATATAATTCCAGGGTATTTACGGTTTGATGGCTGGATCTCATCAATATTGATCTTGTCCAAAGCCTTCTTACGGCTGGTTGCCTGTTTTGACTTAGAGGCGTTGGCGCTAAACCTGCGGATAAACTCCTGTAGCTCTTTTACCCTGTCTTCAGTCTTTTTATTTTGATCCGAACGTTGTTTCAAGGCCAACTGGCTCGACTCATACCAGAATGTATAGTTACCTGTATAAATCGTCATCTTGGCAAAGTCGATATCTACTACGTGGGTACAAACAGTGTCTAAAAAGTGCCTGTCGTGTGACACTACCAGTACGATAGCCTCATAACCTGCTAAGAAGTCTTCCAGCCAGCTAACGGTATGGATGTCCAAATCGTTGGTAGGCTCATCAAGCAGCAAGATGTCAGGTTTGCCAAAAAGGGCCTGTGCAAGTAGTACGCGTACTTTTTGTGTGTTATCGAGATCTTTTACCAATTGGTAATGAAATTCCTCCTTTATCCCCAAATTACTCAATAGGGTAGCGGCATTGCTTTCGGCATTCCAGCCATCCATCTCGGCAAATTGGTTTTCAAGTTCGCCAGCGCGTTCTCCATCTGCATCGGTAAAGTCTTCCTTAAGATAGATGGCGTCCTTTTCCTTCATTACGGCGTACATCTCCTTATGACCCATCATTACAGTTTCAATAACCGTAAATTCGTCAAAAGCATAGTGGTTTTGGCTTAATACCGCCATCCTTTCGCCGGGAGTAAAGGCTACTGAACCGCTGGTTGGGTCAATTTCTCCCGATAGGATCTTTAAAAATGTAGATTTGCCGGCCCCGTTGGCGCCTATTATGCCATAACAATTACCCTGCGTAAATTTAAGGTTTACGTCTTCAAATAATGTGCGTTTACCGTAACGTAAAGATAGATTGGATACGTTGATCATTCTTTTCCTGTACTTTTTGCTGCAAAAGTACGTTAAATCCTCATAAATAAGTCATTTAACCATCAATTAACCCATTATTGGCATCATTTTAGCTTTGCTTATATAACAACTAATTATTAATTAACTGTTAATAAGTTGATAACTATTTTGCACCATTAAGGAACCTGAATGCTGAACTTTACGTTTAACTAATTATAAACCAATTTTAATAAACCATTATGGCACTATTAATTGCAACGCTGATTGTAGTGAACGTATTAGTTTTTGTTAGACAATTTGAGAAGAGGAAAGAATATTAATCCCCCGTTGCCTTAAGAATTCTCTACGTTTTGCTAAATATAGAAACCAGGGTACTGGTTTCATGATCTGCCAATTTTTGTAAAGGGCCTGATGCCAGCATTTTTAGCATCATGTTAAGGTCTGCAAAAATGGTAAATAAGATCTCTGTTTGATCATCCTTTGATGACAAGCTCCATTTTAATTCAAGATTAAATGGTGGTTTTTCTGAAGGGATGATTTTTATTTCTATATTTATTTCCCTACTGTCAACAACAAGGCTAAGTCTTGCCATGTTTTGAATATTAAAACTTGCAGTATCATATGTTGATACCCAATCCTGTATGTTTTCAGGCATCAGTTGCTGATGATTGTTCATATCAGCCAGGAAGTTGTACACTTCGCCAATTGGCTTTGGGATGGTTACTTTACTTTCGAAGGTAGACACGGGGTAGAGATTAGTTATTGGAGATTAGAGATTAGTTTGAATTGAAGCAGGTAGCAGCATTCATGCAATACCATTCCGACTGCCAACTGAAAACGGCTTACTGCCAACTGATTTATTTCCCCCAGGTTGCAGGATCTTCACGCCATTTTTTTAATATTTCAATATCTGATTCGGCTATGTACTGGTTTTCACCTGCATATTTAATCAGTGCATTATAGTTTGATAGCGTTACGAACGGACAGTTTGCCTGTTTGAAATTATCGGTGGCCACATCAAAACCATAGCTAAATATGGCAGCGAGTCCCGCAACATCATAGCCAGCGTCGCGCAATGCTTCAACAGCCTGCAGGCTGCTTTTTCCGGTTGAGATCAAATCTTCAATAACAACAATTCTTTTGCCGGCCAGCGCCGAGGTATCGCCCTCAATCATACTGCCTGTACCGTGTTCCTTAGGTTTTGAACGAACGTAGATAAAAGGAAGGCCAAGTTCTTGTGCAACTAGCGCTCCTTGTGGAATGCCCGCTGTGGCAACACCAGCTATGCAGCCAACTGCGCCAAATTGTTCCTGTATTGCGTTGGTTAATTGTTGCCTGATGTAGGTACGTATAGCCGGATGGGATAATGTAACGCGGTTATCGCAATAAATTGGCGATTTCCAGCCGCTTGCCCATGTAAAAGGATTGGTAGGTTGTAATTTTATTGCTTTAATTTGCAGCAGGAATTCAGCAACTTGCTGCTCTATCTCAGTTTTATTAAACATGGCCCAAAAATACAGAATTTATATTAACGAAAAAGTTATTCTGCTAACAGAATCGGAACCTAAAAAGGTACAGAATTATAAGCAAATTGATGCTGAGGCATTTGACCTGAAAATACTATATACCTGGGTTTTAAATCACCCGAGTAAGTTTTTTTATGTGCTTTGCAATAATTCAAAGGATTTTTTAAAAACAGTTACCAAAAGTGTAACACTTATTAAGGCTGCCGGCGGTCTGGTAAAAAATGAATATGATGAGTATTTATTTATCTATCGTAACGAAAAATGGGATCTGCCAAAGGGCAAAATAGAAAAGCAGGAGGGAACAAAAGAGGCTGCCGTGCGCGAGGTGGAGGAGGAGTGTGGTATAAAAGTTAGCAAGCTTGATGAAAGGATCTGCAAAACCTATCATTGTTACATATATAAGGGCGATGTTGTGCTGAAGAAAACCTATTGGTTTAATATGCGGTGCAAGGGGCAAAATAACCTAAAGCCGCAAAAGGAGGAGGGAATTACCGATGTGCGCTGGTTTAAAAAGGAAGATATAAGCCCGATAGTCGAAAATACCTTTCCGTCTATTATGGATGTGCTGGTAAAGGAGAAGCTTATAGAGGGGGTGAAGCACTAGTTTTAGAAGCAAGAAATTTAGAATCAGGAAGTCAAGAGTCAGGAATCAAGAAAGGTAGGGAAGAATATCTATTTTTTAATCTTGATTCTTACACCTGTCTTCCTACAAATACGCCAGTGCTTCTTTGGGTATAAACTGACTGACGTCACCGTTATAACGCATGATTTCGCGAACTATGCTCGAGCTGATGGACGAGTAGCCCGGTTTGCTCACAATAAAAATACTCTCAATTTCAGGTTCGAGTGAATGGTTCATCTGGGCGATTGCCTTTTCATATTCAAAATCGGATACAGTACGGATACCGCGGATCATATAGGCTGCACCGATGCTTTTGCAAAAATTAACAGTTAAGCCCTCGTAAGCTATGATATGGATCCGGTCATCTGCCTGGAAAACTGCCCGTAGCATTTGCTCTCTTTTTTCGACGGACAATAGCCCTGCCTTTGAGCTGTTAACACCAATACCGATGTAAACCTTGTCGAACAACCCTACTGATCGTTTTACGATATCGACATGGGCCTTGGTAACCGGGTCAAATGATCCCGGAAAAAGAGCAATTTTCATTTACGGCGTGTGTTTATAAAACAAATTTATAAATCATTATTCAATATCATCAATTAATTAATATGGTTGCCCTTTTTTGATGATTTATGCGCGTTTATTTGTTAAATTGCTCTATCTAAATCCGTCACATTCGCAACTCTTAGCTTACGGTATTCGTATTAGGCATAATCTGTATCTGAATGAAATATT
The DNA here is from genome assembly GCA_030775685.1 of Bacteroidota bacterium. GTDB lineage: Bacteria > Bacteroidota > Bacteroidia > Sphingobacteriales > Sphingobacteriaceae > Mucilaginibacter. Next base: position 31,677 of record JALYIP010000073.1, on the reverse strand, counting down.
ATATAAAGCTTTTACGACCTAAGGACTGGGCAAAAAACCTTTTTCTTTTTGTACCGCCCTTTTTCGCAAAGCATATTTTTACATTCTCAAAAATAGAACTCCTATTAGCGGGTTTGGTCGCCTTTAGTTGTGTGGCAAGCAGTATTTATATAATAAACGACTATCGCGATATTGAAGACGACCGTAAGCATCCTAAAAAATCACAACGCCCACTCGCTTCGGGTAAGGTTAAACCCTCACATGCCATAGTAATTTGCTTAGCCCTTATTTTGGCCGGCTGCGGATTCGCTTACCTGGCAAATCCGGGTTTGGAATTTTTGTTCGTATTGGGGGCTTATTTTATAGTTAATCTTGCTTATTCATTCGGATTAAAAAATATCCCTATTCTTGATATGCTGATCCTTGCATCAGGTTTTGTGTTCAGGGTTAAAAGCGGTGCTATCATTGCACAGGTGGATAGTTCCGAGTGGCTAATTATTATGACCTTCCTACTGGCTTTGTTTATGGCGATAGGTAAACGCCGTGATGATTTGATCTTAAAGGAAGCATCTGGTACCGAAATGCGAAAATCGGTAAAAGGCTATAACCTGGAATATTTGAACACCATGCTTGGTCTTTTCAGTGCGATTATTATTGTGGCCTATATTAGCTATACACAGTCGCCAAAAACAATAAACAGGCTTGGGACTTACCGTTTATATTATTCAAGCGTATTTGTAATAGCCGGCATTATGCGTTATATGCAGGTAGTTTTTGTGATGAAAAACGCCGGATCACCTACTGATATCCTTTACAAGGATCGTTTTATCCAGGTAACCATTCTTTTATGGATAATTAGCATTTACATAATTTTGTACGTGTTACCGAGAACTCCAATTTTTATTTGATGAACAAAAAACTAGCCAATTGGGGCAACTATCCCGTTATAGAAGGTAATGAGGAAACCTTTGTTTTTGCTGATCAACTAGATAAACTGATTGAAAAAGAGCAGCCTTATATTGCCCGTGGAAACGGGCGCTGCTACGGGGATGCATCACTGGCTGAAAGAACCATATCAACGCTTAAATTTGATAAAATACTTTCATTCAATATAGCTGAAGGTGTGTTTGAATGCCAAAGCGGGATTACGCTTGATCAAATTCTTGCCGTAATAGTGCCTGAGGGTTGGTTTTTACCGGTAACACCAGGTACAAAATTTATTACAATAGGCGGTGCCCTTGGCAGCGATGTGCATGGGAAAAATCACCACGTAGATGGCTCAATTTCTAATCATGTTATTGAATTCGATCTTGTGCTTGAATCGGGCGAGACGATCTTGTGCTCCGCAGATAATCACTCCGATCTTTTTGAGGCAACATTTGGAGGGATGGGTTTAACGGGCGTCATAAGTCGCGTAAAATTCAGACTAAAGAAAATTGAAACTTCGTACATAAAGCAAAAGCAAGTAAAGGCTAAAAATCTGCAAGAGTTAATAACCCTTTTTGATACTTACAAGGACTATACCTATTCAGTAGCATGGATTGATTGCCTTAAAAAGGGAGATGGGTTTGGCCGAAGCATTTTATTGCTTGGTGAACACGCCACTATCAACGACCTGGATGAAGGTAAAAAAGCCGACCCGCTAAAAATGCCTGGTAATAAACAAATAACTTTCCCGATAAATATGCCGTGGTGGGTACTTAATAAACTTACTGTCAAGGCCTTTAACTTTTTATATTACGGTAAGAATTTTAAAAAGGAAATTAACAATGTCGTATCATACGAACCTTTCTTTTACCCGCTGGATAAGATTTTACATTGGAACCGTTTATATGGAAAGAGGGGTTTTGTGCAGTACCAATTTGTGCTTCCGCTGGACGCCAAAGACGGGCTTATTGAAATAATGCACCGCATTTCTGACGAAGGCCTGGGGTCGTTCCTGGCTGTACTAAAAGTATTTGGAAAACAGGAAAGTATGATCTCTTTTCCGAAGGAGGGTTATACTTTGGCGCTTGATTTTCCCGTGCGCAAAGGCTTGTTGGAATTTCTTGATGAGCTGGACAAAATTGTGCTCAAATATAATGGCAGGCTTTATATGTCGAAAGATGCCCGGATGAAACCCGAAACGTTACAAAGCGGATATCCTGAATTGGACAGATTTAAATTTATCATAAAAAAATACAACCCTCAGGGGAAAATAAGGTCGGCGCAATCTGACCGTTTATTATTAACTGGAACTAAATAACATACATGGAAACCGTACTTATACTTGGTGCAACATCAGATATCGGCATTGCGACAGCAAAGAAATTTGCATCAAGTGGCTATAATATTCAACTGGCCGCCCGTAAACCTGCAGAGCTCGATGCGGTAAAGTCTGACATTGAGATTCGTTACAAGGTTGACTGCACTAATCACGCCTTTGACGCGCTGCAATTTCACTCACATGCCGCTTTTTTTGAAAGGCTAGATCCTAAACCGGATATAACCATCTCAATTTTCGGTACCATGTACGAGGAAGATGACGCATTTAATGAATGGGACCTTACGCAAATGATGATTGACGTTAATTATACAGGCGTAGTTTCAATATTAAATCTTGCTGCGAAATATTATACCGAACGTAAAAAAGGAACCATCATAGGTATCAGTTCAGTGGCGGGCGATAGGGGAAGAGCGAGTAAGCTTATTTACGGAAGCTCAAAAGCTGCGCTAACTGCGTACCTGGCCGGCCTGCGAAATAAATGTTTTAAAGATAATGTGCATGTAATGACCGTAAAACCTGGTTTTGTTTATACCCGTATGACCGAACATTTACCACTTCCAAAGGCATTAACTTCAACACCGAATGAGGTTGCTTCTTTGGTTTACGATGCTTATGGTAAACGGAAAAATACCATCTATGTAAAGTGGTTCTGGCGTTATATTATGCTCATTATCAAAAATATCCCTGAGTTTCAATTTAAAAAAATGAAGCTGTAATGAAAATAGCTTTTTTTGATTTCGACGGCACGATCACCACAAAGGACACCCTGCTGGAAGTGATCAAGTATCAAAAGGGCAAGGCTGGTTTTTATACCGGCTTTTTGCTGAATGCGCCTTTTATGGTAGCGCTAAAATTGAAGTTGATCTCGAACCAGGCAGCAAAGGAGCGGATGCTTACGTATTTTTTTAAGGGGACTGATTTGAAATCCTTTCAGCAGAGTTGCGATAGTTTTATTGATAACGCATTGTCCTCCATGATCCGCCCTGCTGCGCTGGAGGAAATTGAAAGGCTTAAGGCGGAGGGGTTTGAAATTGTGGTGGTATCTGCATCGCCGGAAAATTGGATCAGGAAATGGAGTAATGCAAACGGGCTTGGCCTGATAGCAACAAAACTTCAATCGGTTAATAATGTACTTACCGGCTGCATTGATGGCGTTAATAACAATTCGGATGAAAAGGCCGTAAGGATTAAAGCTGAATATGATCTTTCTAAATACAGCGAGATCAATTGCTATGGCGACTCAAGCGGCGACCACGCAATGCTTGTATTAGGAACGAAGGCATTCTTTAAGCCTTTTAGGAAATAACGATATAGGGAAAATAGCGGGACGTGCTGCTTCGCACATAAATAAGGACAGGTTGCCGATAGATCCAGCAAATCTTCCTCCCAATTATTATAATTAAATAGTATTATACTTGTTAAGACGCGATGTATTGTGTCTCGATGTATTATTTAAAAGATTATCCGTCAATACATCCTTAATTCGTTCGAATGAGAGCATTGTAAACGATCCATTTTTAAAGATCACTTTAACGTTTGCAAAAGTGGGGGTTTTGAATTTCGCATAATCCTGGTTTGTTAGCAAAACGATACTTACGTTATAATCATTAAATAATTTTGCAGCACTGGCAGGCACAGATGCTGACAGATAATTAAGCATGGCATTCCTGTCGCTTTCGCGCTGGTCATAGCTGATATAAGGGTTGGAGAAATAAGTTTCGACCGATACCATTTTTATAGCCGAAGGCATTACAGGGAAAAGCGATAGATCATGCTCACATAAAAGAACATTGTCAAGCGGGATGCTTGTGGTGATGAAGTTGTATACTTCTATTTTATCTTTTTCATTTGCTTTTTTTATAGCCTCTTCCCTTAAATCAACAAAGTCTGCCCGTTTGCTATATATAGGATAATAGAGAAACGCATATAATAATACGCAGATGATTACCAGGTTATTTGAAAATTTAAATGTGAAATTCTTTTTATTTAAACTGTTTAACCATTCTACTAATTTGGACAACAGGAATATAAACCCAAATCCAAAGAAGACAGACTGCAAAGCTTTCAGGTAAAAGAAATAATGAAATGCGGGGATGGTATCCGGAAGTTTAATATGTAAAATATGGTCTGCAGTAGGGACTGCAGATTCGTATACGTACATAATAAGGCATATAAAAAACCAGTTCCAAACTATTTTGCGAAGTGTTTGGTTTTCAAATTTCCTATAAAACCATACCAGGCCAATAACTGAAATTGGCAGGGAAAAAGTGATGTTTAGTTTGAGCAGTGTTAAAGTTTCCTTGCGTGCAAATACGCCGGGGGCACATTCTAAAATCGCATGATTGATAAAATGGAAATGGTATTTACCATAAACGTAATAAAGAAACGGAAATGCGAATATTACAAAAGGAATTATAGTAACAAGCCCCTGGAAAAAGAATTTGCCAATGGCAGGATATTCTTTTGATCGTAAGGCTTTAATAACCCTTTGTCCCTGGATAGAAATCATTATTAGAATGATTATAAAAACGGGTGCCGAGTGCCCAAGAAATGTTAAGCCCAATGAGGCGCCAAGTATTATAAACCAAAACAGTTTTTGTTCGGCAAATGCCTTGTAGCAAAAGAAAATGCTGATATAAAACAAGAACTGTGAAAAAGTATCAGAAATAAGCCATGGCGAATAAGTGGCTCCGCCCCAGCATGGCAAATTGCCATTCACCAAAAACAAAAATGAAAGCAGAGCGGCCAGCCCAACCTTAAAATCAAAAAACTTTACAGCCATAAAGAAAAATGCAACAGGGCTAAGCAGGTTTATAAATGCTCCGGCGCGTGCTACAACAATGTTTATGGGGAGGCCGGTGACCTTTACTATCAATGTTTCCATCAGGAAAAGCATTGGGTTATACCACATATACTGGCCCGCTATATTGGGGTCCTTGCCATAATTACCGTTAAGGGTAGCCCGGATGTAAGCTATATCCCTGTCAAAATCTGGTTCGCTGGCCCAGTGAAGATCATGTATTGTTCTGTAACATTGCACCAGGGCAATAAGTAGCATAACAATGCAGGCTAACCAATACTTCGTATTATCTTTTAACAGCATGCGCTTGGGTTCGGCTTTAATCATTAGGGGGATGATTTATACTTGATATTTCAGCAATATTCCTTTTAGGCATGTATACCGTTAAATTTGCTTTTTAGTTACATTTGATTGACGAAAAACGAAAAAGAAGAATGGCCGTATTTTCGCTGCTCTGAAAACGCGGGGTGATTACTTAGGTTCTGCATTGATTGATGCTCCACAATTAGCAATCCGCCTGGCAACAGGAGATTTTTTTCGAAGACGATCTTAGGGATTTCAGGGATTTGGTTCAGGTCGTAGGGCGGATCTGCAAAAACAAGGTCGAACTGCTCGGTTTCCATTTGGAGATATTTAAACACATCATCCTTAAAAGCTTTAATACTGGTTAATCCATGTTGCCGTGCAGCGTCTTTGAGGTAATGTACACAATGAATGCTGCGGTCGACCGATATTACCTGTGCCGCGCCACGTGAGGCAAATTCCATAGAGATATTGCCCGTACCGCTAAACAGGTCGAGTACCTTGATATCTTCAAAGTCGATTTTATTTTGGAGGATGTTAAACAATGCTTCCTTGGCCAGGTCAGTAGTCGGGCGAACCGGTAGGTTTTTGGGCGGATTAAGCCTTAATCCCTTTAAAGAACCTCCGATGATCCGCATAACGATAAGGCGGCGAGAGCCAGGAATTTTTGTGAAGCAATTTGACCGGGCAACTCAAGTACCTTCAATCCGTTCAGCTCAATTTTTGGGAAAAAGTAGGCCAACCGGGTAAGGTTTTTATCGCCTGCAGTAACGTCTCCGCTTACTACAAGCGTTAGTTGCAGGGCTTTTAAGTTAAGCTCCTCGGTTACAAATGATGTAAAATAGGCTAATTCATCCTCAGTTTTAAACTCAAAGGTGTTGTAAAAACGTAAGGCATTTAACGAAAAATAAAGGAAGTGAACCTTGTCCTTGCCAATCTCGATATACAGATTGCTATTTGGCGGGTTGGTTTTTGCAATGGCCTTTATCCATCCCTTTGCAGTATAAACCGTGTTTTGTAACCCAAATTTCTGTACTGCTGCTACAAGGCTATCGTTTGTTTTGTAAATAATGGCGTTAACGTCGTCGAGTGTTTGGGCAAAAACCTTTTCGTGGTCCTTAACATCCAAAAAACGGGCAAATGCCGGAACTTGCTCCTCATTAAATAAGCTGTTCGGGATAAGCGTTAATGCTGTCGCCGGCATTCCGATGATTACCTTTTTATAAGTAGCCGATAAAAGATCGTGTAAAGCACGCGGCTGCACCAATTCCTCCAGGTCGCAATTTTGTGCGGAAACCAACAAGTGACTATCAGTAACAACTGCATAGCTAAATGAAGTTGCTTCAAGCTGTAGTAATAAAGTGTAACTGTAAGCCTGGTACAGGTTAAAGTTATTATCGGTATAATTGTTATTGTCGCTCATGCAGATAAGCAAAAGTAATTATTTTTTATGATTTGCTATCTGCAATATAGTAAGGCGGCCTCTAAATAAATTTAAAGCTTATTTTTATGAGCCTGTTAACCGCACTGAATTTGCCTGGTGTGGCAACAATTGTGCATCTTGTTGCTTGGCAGCCATATCTGCCTTTGGTTTTACTTCTGTATCTTGTTGTTTACTTTTTCTAAAATAACTCATCACCACTGGTTGTAACCAGCTCTCCAGCCCGTAAGCGATCACTAAAATAATAGGTAAGCTGGCTAGGGCATACAGCAACACGTTGTGGATTAGTTTCGAGAAGATAAACAGAATGGTATAATGACTGATATATAAAGAATAGGAATATTTACCCATTATGGCTCCCGATTTTGAAATGAAATTTATCAGTTTGTCTTTTATTTTCAACAGATCAATAACATAGCCAACACCCATATACAAATAAGGGAACGTGCTGTACACAATTGCATTTTTTAAGGGCATGTAACGTACAGTAAGCGCAATGATAACAAAAATGGTATGTGGGATTACCACGTATATCATTTTGATTTTTTTTCCGGACGGCGGTAGTTGTAAGCAATACCTGAAAAACGGGATACAGAATATTGAAAAGATAAAATATTTTAACGGGTCATAAAAATTTGCTGAGAATTGCATTCTCGAAATTAAGGGGAGGATACCAAGGCTGAAAAGCACTGTGTATTTTTCTGCATAAAAATAGCTGCGATATTGATAGATATAATAACCTACCAGCCAGACTGACGAAAATGCAAACACCGCTATGACGTGGGTAAGCGCATCGCGTTCAATCTTTAAAAAGTAGAGTGGTATGGCTACAAGGGACAGCATGAACCAATAAAATAATGCCTTTTTTTGATGACGGCCAATGGTGAACGCAAACAACACGTAAAAGCCAACTTCAAACGAGAGAGACCATACCGGCAAGTTACTTTGGATACTGGTAACAACATAACCCATATAATCATTCATGGTGCTTACCATGAAGAAATTTCCAATGGTATCCTTAATTGATGGAAATGCCGTATTGGTTACATACAATGCGATAAATGCCAATAGCATACCTGCAAGAAACTGCGGGTAGATCCTTATAAAACGGTTTTTTATGAATTCTCTCCTTGGTTTTGGCTTTTTGCTTTCAGAAAGGTTAATTACAAGGCCCGATAACATAAAAAACATTATCAAAGCATCTGTGCCCCAATAGGCAGTAAGGTGAGTAGGATGGCCCGTGGGAGCAAGGAAAGCCATATGCCAACCTAAAATAAATACGGTTGAGATTCCCCTTAGGAATTCGAGGTAAATTTTTTTCACGCAGCCTGGATTAAAATTTATACAACAAAAAACTATTAATTCCTTTTTACGAGGACTTGAATTAAATGTTTCGTTATCGGTGGGTTTTTAATTTACAGTTGTTTGTAGCCTGGTTTTGTTAATTGATGGTTAAACTATGTGCGCTGAAAAGCAGAGTGCTATTAATTTAATCATGAAATATTTACAAATTTTTCAACGCCTATCCAGGCTGGAGCTTCAAGTATGAATAGGGCTTTTTGTTTCTTGAAAAAGTTCACCATAACCGGTTGCAACCAGTTTTCAAGGCCATAAGTAATAACGGCGATACAAGGCAAACTAACCAGCAAATACAAACCCAAACTGTGGAAAAAGTAAGCGCAAGCAAACAGAACCGGGTAATGGATAATGTAAATAGAATAGGAATATTTACCCAGGGTCTTACCAGTGTTATTGATAAATGCAATGGCCTTTTCTTTTCGCTTTAATAGACCCAGCATAAAACATATTGCCATTAATACAACGGGCAACCCGCTATAGGCAACAAAACTTGTAAAGGTTAAAAACGGCTGATTGAACACAATGTAAACCAAAACCAAATAAGGGATCGCCAGGTAGTGTAACCTGATCTGTTTCCCTTGTTTTGGTAACTGTAAACAATACCGAAAAAAAGGAATTGCAAATACTGCAAAAAGAAGATATTTAGCCGGATCGTAATAGATTGTTGAGAGATGCAATCTTGAAATTAGGGGCAAAACCCCTACACTAAACAACGCGGTATATTTATCGGCATAAAAATAATTTCGATACTCGTATACATAATAACCGATTAACCAAATAGACGAGAATGTGATCACTCCAAACAAATGGCCCCATGCACCAACAGAAAGTTTTGAATAGTAAAGGGGCAAAGCCAGTAACGATACCAGGAACCAAATTGCAATTGCTTTTTTCTGAAAACGGCCGATGGTCAAGGCAAAAATCAGATAAAAGAACATCTCGAACGACAAACTCCATAAAGGGCTGTTGCTTGCAAAACTTGGCACAATATTGTTCATGTAGTCCTTTAAAGCACTAAGCATTAAAAAGTTGCCGGCGATTGTCCAAAATGAGGGGATTGCGGCCGAGGTTATATATAAAACAATTAAACCAAATAGCAAACCAACTATGAGTTGCGGATAAAGCCGTAATAGCCTGTTTTTTATAAATGCGCTTTTGGTTTTTGGATTACGTGATTGAGAAATATTGATTACAATTCCTGATAGAATGAAAAATATGATGACCGCATCGGTACCCCAGTTTGAAAAATAAAAATGTTTGGGACCCTTTCCTTGCGGGTGCATTTCGATGCAATGATAAAGCAATACGATTATTGCAGCTGTGACCCTTAAAAATTCGAGGTAAAGTTTCTTCATTTAGGTGAATTGAAAAGGCTTTTACAGGTAGAAAGGATACTTTGTTGCGTTTAATTTGACTGCTTTGAACACTTTTCCTGAAATAGATTGCCCCAGTTCAATTATTCGTAAATTTGCCGCGTCGATAACCCGGTAAACTCTTGAACGACCACATCCAAAAAGCATTTCCGCATGAAGCAACGCTGCAGCAACTGGAGCTGTTCGGCAAGCTGCATGAGTTTTTGGTAAGTAATGACGGGGATGAGTGTTTCATTTTGAAAGGTTATGCGGGTACCGGAAAAACTACCATTTTAGGGGCTTTAACAAAAGCCTTACGGGCATACAATTTTAAATATGTACTCCTGGCCCCAACAGGTCGTGCGGCTAAGGTTATTACAGCTTACTCCGGAAGAAAGGCTTTTACCATTCACAAAAAGATCTATCGTAAAAAATCGGCAGTGAACCTGGATGAGGGCTTTTTAATAGGGGACAACCTTGCGAATAATACCGTGTTTATTGTTGATGAAGCTTCAATGATCTCTGATGATATCGGGATAGGCCACAAGTCTTCACTATTATACGACCTGGTAAACTTTACCTATAATACTAAAAACTGTAAGCTGATGCTGGTTGGCGATACGGCGCAGCTGCCGCCGGTAGGCTCGGATGATAGCCCGGCCTTGAACCCAAAGTTGATGAAAGATCGGTTTGGACTTGATGTTCACAGCTACGAGCTTACCGATGTGCTGCGCCAGCAAAAGGATTCGGGCATTTTGTTTAACGTAACCAAGGTTAGGGACATTATTCGCCGGGGTAAGGAGAAAATGCCCCAGATAATTACCAAGGGCTATAAGGATGTTTACCGCATGGGCGGTGAGATGTTGGAAGAGGGGCTGAACTACGCCTATAACAAATACGGTAACGATAATACGCTGGTGATTTGCCGGTCTAACAAAAACGCCAACGCCTATAACAGGCAGATCCGCAATAGAATCCTTTATCGAGAAGAGGAGCTTACCGGCGGCGACCAGGTAATGGTTGTTAAGAACAACTATTACTGGATGCAGGAAAAGGAGGAAAGCAGCACCGGGTTTATTGCCAACGGTGATATTGCCCGTATAAAGAAGGTGCGCCGCTTTGAAGATATGTACGGTTTTCGCTTTGCCGATGTGCAGCTGGAGTTTATCGATTATGCGGAAGATCCTGTAATAGACTGCAAGATCATGATGGATCCGCTGTATTCCGAAGCGCCGGCGCTAACGCCCGATGATCAAAAGAAATTCTACCTGGAGGTAATGAAGGATTATGATCATATCCCAAACAAGCGCGCTAAATGGAATGAGTTGAAGCAAAACCCGTACTATAACGCCCTGCAAATAAAATTTGCCTATGCTATTACCTGTCACAAGGCGCAGGGCGGGCAATGGGATGCGGTATTTATCGACCAGGGCTACCTCACCGATGAAATGGTGAACACTGATTTTCTGCGCTGGTTTTATACCGCTTGTACGCGCGCCGTAAGTGAACTGTACCTGGTTAATTTCAATAAACAGTTTTTTGTTAAGGGTGAAGATGATGATTAGTCAATAGTCATTAGCCATTAGTGTGCTGTTGGTCATAATCTACTTCTCACACAACCAATTACCACAAACGTTGTTATACCGCAAGGATGAAATCAAAAGTATTCATTTACATCTCTCTTGCTGTCGACCTGCTTATTGCAGCGTCGAAATTTACTGCGGCAGCGTTTACGGGGAGCTCATCAATGATATCGGAGGGAATTCATTCAATTATTGATGCGGTAAGCCAGTTATTATTGATATGGGGAATAAAGAACAGTAACCGCAAGGCAGATTTGAGCCGCCCGTTTGGCTACGGTAAGGAACTTTACTTTTGGTCGTTCATCGTATCGTTGATGATCTTTGTTTTAGGTGGATGTGTTTCAGTATACCAGGGGATCGTACGTATTCAGCACCCGGTACTTGACGGTAATGAGGCGTGGGATTACAGCGTTTTAGGGATAGCATTCATATTTACGTCAATCTCCCTTTATGCAGCTACAAAGGAGTTTAACCGGCAGCGTGGCCGCATCTATTTTTGGAAGGCTATAATTCAAACAAAGGACCCGTCGACTATTATTGTTTTATTGGGAGATTTAGGCGATATGCTGGGCCTGCTGGTAGCTTTTCTCGGCGTATTTTTAGGACATTACTATCATAATGCCTATTATGATAGTATTGCTTCCATGGTGATAGGCTTGATATTGATAACCATATCGGCCGTGCTGGTGCGTGAAAGTAAGAGCCTGCTGCTGGGCGAATCAACCAGCCGCAAAACGTTGAAGAAAGTGATATTACTTACCCAGGCCGACGAAGCAGTTATAAAAGTTAAAAAGCATTTCAGTACCTATATGTCGCCAGAGGAGGTTTTGCTGCAATTGAATACCGTATTTAAGGATAACCTGACCACCCGCCAAATAACGGATGCCATTGAGCGCATCACCAAAACTATTCAAAAAGACTTCCCGAGATTTAAACAGATCTTTATTGAACCGGTTAGGGAATAGTCATTGGGTCATTAAGTCATTTGTTATTGAGTCGAAAGGGTGTAATAACGATGTTTGATGTGTGGAAACGTTTGGTTAAATTAATCCCATGTTGCTAATATAGTGCTTGATCATCGGGTACTTAATTAGTTGTTAAAAATAAAGTTCTTGATAATCAGTATATTTCACTTTGTTCCGGCTGTTCCACATATAAAAATGTAACGCTTTGCCGCGCTGGACACACTAACTTGCGCTTCGTCTCACCTGGCGCTGAGACTGCACATGGTTGGAAAAGGGTTTGAGATAAGGCAACCATTTGTTTAGTCGAAATCACGTTAAATTAAGGCTTTTTCAATCTGTCCATACAACCGTATTCTTTATAGAACATTTTATATCAAACTAAATAAAATCTTCTCAAAAAATTCTTTTGGCACGATTTTTAAACCATGGTTAATACATTTAACTTAAAAAACAAACACCATGAGATCACTACTTTATATCATCGCAGTCATCCTGATCATAGGTTGGGCGATAGGAGTATTTGCTTACTCTGCAGGCGGAATTATCCATGTTTTATTGGTAATCGCAATTATTTCATTCCTGATCGGCATCATCAGAAGCCCGTCGGCTATTTAATAAAGACTTTATTTATTTTTAGTTGATAGTAAAAGGCGGCCATAAGGTCGCCTTCATTGTTTATAACAAGGGAGCTTCTTGCCATCATCTATGAACCATCAACCATGAACTCCTCACAAAAATCCGTATGTTTATAATTTCTTAAACACAACTATGCAGGAAACTATTCTATCCCGCCTGGAGGCATCACGCAAGGAGCTTTTGGATTTGGGTTTACGCAATCCGCTGTTAAATTATAAAACTTCAAAGGCCCGGGGGCTTCATATCATACAGGAAAAGTCGGTTTATATTTATGAAATCCTGGTAAAACAAAATAAGTCGATGACATTTTTGGGCTTGCCCGAAAAAGTTGGCGACGACCAGGAGGCTTTGTTCCCTGAACTTTCGCAGCCCGAAATAATGGAGGCTTACCAGGACACCAAGCTGCAAACCAGCGAGGTTGATTTGAAGCTGCAGGTAAAGTTATTAAACACGTATTATTTCTCCAAAACCAGCATTGAGGAGCAGGGTGTAAACACGTTGTATCTTTCGCTGGGGATGCTGAACTGGTACGAGGAGGGAAACGATGAGGACGTAAGACAAGCGCCATTACTGCTGATCCCGGTTTCACTGGAACGATCAAGTGCCAACGAACGGTTCCGCTTGCGGTATACCGGCGTTGAAATTGGTGCAAACCTATCCTTGCAGGCCAAAATGATGGCTGATTTTAACATCACCATTCCCGATCTGCCTGAAACAGATGATTTTAATATCGAACAATATTTTGCCGATATAAAAGACCGAGTTAGCCGTTATCCGAAATGGAAGATCGATGATGATGCCATGGAGCTGGGGTTTTTCTCGTTCGGTAAGTTCATGATCTATCATGACCTTGACAGCAGCAAATGGCCCGAAAAGGATGCGCCTGCTATTCACCCTAACATTAATGCACTTTTTTCGGATGGATTTAAAGATGCGGAGCCGACCGCTACTGAAGAAGACTATTTGGATACAGATACGGTAGCCAATGAGTTGTTCCAGGTGGTGGATGCCGATAGCTCGCAAGTGCTTGCTATGCTGGCTGTACACGAGGGCCGGAACATGGTGATCCAGGGCCCGCCGGGAACAGGTAAATCGCAAACCATTACCAATATGATTGCCAATGCCATAGGTCAGGGCAAAAAGGTTTTATTTGTGGCCGAGAAGATGGCTGCGCTCGACGTAGTAAAAAGACGCCTGGATGCCATTAATTTGGGTGAAGCCTGCCTGGAGCTGCATAGTCATAAGGCAAACAAAAAGGAGTTGCACGAGGAATTGAAGCGCGTGCTCGAATTGGGGAAACCTACTTTTGAAGCTTTGCAGCAGGAGCTGGTTTTACTGGAAGCTTACCGGAAGGAACTCAATGAATATTGTAGCGCTGTCAACAATGCCATTGTCGGCAGCGGCTTATCGGCACAAAAAATAATCGGCTTTTTGCTGAATATTTCAAAAACAGCATCACAGGTACATCTACCCAAGATCGCCATAGAACAAATTGAACATTGGGATGCCAACCGTATGAGCACCGCCGAAGCCATGGCCGACAGAATCCAGGCGCGGCTAAATGATATTGGGATTCCATCAAAATTACTCTTTTGGGGTAGCAGGCTTAATGTATTGATGCCGCATGAAGAACAACCCGTTCAGCAATTATTATCAGCGGCATTGCAATCGTTAAAAGATTTACAGCAGGAAGTTGAAAATGTTTCTAACCAATTCGGTATTGCCGCTCCCAAAAGCAGGCAGGGTGCAAGTCAGCTTTTAGACTTTTGCAAGCTTGCTTCACAAAGTCCTGATCTGAAGGGGGTAAGCGTAACCAATGACGCATGGCTGCTTAATCAGCACGATATTACAGAACTGCTGGAAACTGGTAAACGCTTTGCCGCACTTCGCCAGGAATATAAAGACATCCTGATTCCTGAGGCATGGGATCAAAACGTGCTGGAGATGCGCCAGAACTTCATGGCGTATGGCGATAAATGGTATAGGTTTACGGTCGGTGCTTATGGAAAAAGCAAGAAACAGTTAGCTGCCATGAGCAAAGTGCCGCTGCCATCTGGCGCAGCCGAAAAGATAAGAATGGTTGATGCTATTTCTGATTCGCGCAGATTAGAGGGTACTTTGAATGAGCTTGAGCCACTGGCAATAAGGTTATTTGGCAACCGTTGGCTAAAACAGCGGTCGGATTGGGATGGGTTGATGAAGGTGGCGACGTACCTGGCGCAATTACAAACTACCATCGCCTCCCGAACCGTTTCAAAGGAAATTATTGAATACCTGGCCAAAACACAAAATGGCGACGCGGCAAATGCAAGTTTTAATTTGCTAACCACTAAACTAAATGCACAGCAGCAAAGCTTACAAGCAGTTTTAGAAAAATTGCAGGTTGATTTAACGGTTCGTTATCCCGGAGCATCATTTGAGCAAATATTTTTTGAGGTTCAACAGCAAACGCTTGAAAGCTGGATCAGTAAATTCCCGGAGCTGCAAAAGATGATCGCATGGAACAACCTGGCAAAGACAGCCAAAGAGGAAGGGTTGTCAGTATTGATAACTTCGTCGTTGGAATGGGAGGGGGCAAGGGAACATTTAAAAACTACATTACAAAAAACATGGTACGAATATTTGATTGACCAGGTCTTTGCCTTTAGCCCTGCACTGATAAAATTCGAACGTGCCAGCCACGAGGAAGTAATTGAGAAATTCAGGAAACTCGACCTGCTGAACCTGCATTATAACCGTGCCCGTGTTGCTTTAAAACACTGGGAAGGCGTGCCAAGACAACAGGCCGGCGGACAAGTAAATATCCTGCGTAACGAATTTAATAAGAAGGCGAGACTAATGCCGATCCGCAAGCTGATCTCGGAGGCCGGGCTTGCCATTCAGGCCATTAAGCCGGTTATCATGATGAGTCCGATGTCTATTGCCAATTTTTTTGCGCCGGGTAGTATCGAGTTTGATTTGGTAATATTTGACGAAGCCAGCCAGGTACGCCCGGTTGAGGCTTTGGGCGCGATAGCGCGGGCTAAACAATTGGTTGTTGTGGGCGATTCAAAGCAATTGCCGCCTACCAGCTTCTTCGATAAAATGAATACGGATATCGAAGATGAGGATAATGTGACTGCCGACTTGCAAAGTATTTTGGGTATGTGCGATGCGCAAGGTGCTCCGCAACGTATGTTGAGGTGGCATTACCGAAGCCGACATGAATCGCTGATTAGTCTTTCGAACCGTGAGTTTTATGAAAACAAACTGGTGATATTCCCAACCCCGGGTTCACGAACGAAAATGGGCCTCGCTTTTCATTATTTAGAGGATGCCGTATACGATAGGGGAAAAACCCGCACCAACCCGATAGAAGCGGAAGCCGTTGCCGATGCGGTGATCCATCACGCGCTAAATAATCCGAAGCAAAGCCTGGGTGTTGTGGCATTTAGCACAGCACAAATGCAGGCTATTCAAAACACGCTGGAAGGCCGGAGGAGAAAACACCCGGAAGTGGAGAACTTTTTTCGCAGTCATCCCAACGAACCATTTTTTGTGAAGAACTTGGAAAACGTGCAGGGCGATGAGCGCGATGTGATCTTTATCAGCATTGGCTATGGTAAAACAGAAGAGGGCAAGATCCCAATGAGCTTTGGTCCGCTAAATAACGAGGGCGGCGAACGACGGTTGAATGTATTGATAACCCGCGCCAAACTTAGGTGCGAAGTGTTTACCAATATCACATCCGAAGATATAAAGCCTACAGAATCCACCAAGTTTGGGATAAAGGCATTAAAAAGCTTCCTGTACTTTGCACAACACGGGCGGTTCGACTCGCTTGATGAAGTTATTACTACTCAAAAGCGACCATTTGAAGATCAGGTAGCAGATCAGCTTGTTGCCCAAGGTTATACTGTTCGCAAAAAAGTAGGTTCAGAAGCTTTTTATATCGATATGGCAATAGTGGATCCGCAAAATCCGGGCAGGTACATTTTAGGGATAGAATGCGATGGAGAAGCTTATGCATCGGCAAAATCAGCCCGCGACCGGGACCGGTTGCGCAAACAGGTAATGGAAACCATGGGCTGGAAGATCTTCCGCATCTGGAGCACTGATTGGTTCCGTAACCCCAAACAGGAACTGGAGCGCCTTGTATCAGCGATAGAAAAGGCGAAAGAACTTACCGCTCTAGATGATATTGACGACGAAGCACAAGATCACGAAATAATTACTGTAAACCGCGAAAAGGGAGGCGAAGTAAAAAGCTCACTTCCGCCCTATGTTCTAACTAAATTACCTGCGGAAGTTGGTCTGCCTGAAATGCACCTGCACTCGTTTGCAAAACTTGCCGGGTGGATAACGGATGTAGTAAAAACAGAAGGCCCGGTGCACTTAGAAGAAATGACCCGTAGAATGGCCGATGCTGCACGAATAAGTAAAGTAAATTCGCGGGTTAAGTATACCATCACCCAAGCCACTCAATATGCGCTTGACCAACGGATGATAAAAGCCAAAGGCGATTTTCTTTGGCCGGTGAATATGGAGCAGCCAATATTGCGAGACAGGAGCGCTTTGCCGCCAACTTCAAAGAAACTGGAATATATTGCACCGGAGGAAATTGACCTGGCTATACAGAAGGTTGTTGAAGAGGCCATCGGCATACAGCCGGAAGCGGCGGTATCATTTATCGCTAAAATGCTCGGGTTCGCTAGAGTGACAGAAGATTTGAAGAACGATATCCTGCATCACATTGATTTGAGCCTGGAAAAAGGCAGCGTGATAGAGGACGGGGAGTTTCTAAAGGCAAACTAAGATTTGTGGATTTGATAGGTTTTAGGAGTCGCTTTTGGTGAAGAGGAAACTTTAAAGATTCGGATGATGTCGTTTGCTATCTGAGCATGGATAGGAATCTTGAACGCGCGAAAGATTCATCGGATTGAAAGGCCGTTCAAATCCCTTAATCCTGGTCCTTTTTCGCTTTTTCCTGTAGCTCATTCAAGTTACTGTCTATAGGATTAGTTTTTAACAGCCTGGCAAAGTAGGTAAGGTTGGCTATCATCCAACGCAATGTGTAGTTGGTATAATAGAATTTTTCGCCTCCGCCTTCTACATAATCTTCGCCGCCACCTGCCATTCCTACCCAATAGGCATTTACATTTGGCGGAATAGTAAAGCCAAGTTCCTGCAAGGCCCAAAGCACTTGTGCCGCACAAGCATGTGCCCCATCCTCGTTTCCGGTTATAAGACACCCGGCAACTTTATTATAAGTAAAATACTGACCTGTTTCTTCATCGGTAAAACCATCCTCATGAAAAATTGCATCCAGCCGCTCTATCATACGCTGGGTAGTCGACGCAAGATGCCCCATCCAGATTGGCGTGCCTACTATAAGAATATCGCATTTTTTTATCTTATCTAACACAGTTGGCCATTCATCGCCTTTGCCCATATCCGTTTCTGTGCCTGGTTTTACATCGTAGTCAACCAGCCGGATAACTTCTGTTTGTATGCCACTATCCTTTAATTGCTGCTCCGCCTTCTTTATAAGGGCGCCGGTATTCGAAAATTCGGGTGAGGGTTTTAGCGTGCAATTGATAATTAGGGCTTTCATATTGTTTTGATTAAATTATTAAACTATAGGTTTAACAATCAATAACTGATAATGTTAGATGAAAAATAAATTATAACATAAAAATTGATTGGTGCATTACAAAAATTACTTTAAGAGGATGATACTTGTTTAAACATCTAATATTTTTGTTAGATAAATGAAGAAACATGTATAAGCTAAAAGTAATATCGTCAACCGTAAGGCCGGGCCGCAAAGGGCCAATAGTTGCTGAATGGATAACAGCGTTTGCCAAACAATATGGAGAATTTGAAGTGGAGTTTCTTGACCTGGGCGAAATAAACCTGCCGTTGATGAACGAGGCAGTTCACCCTACTATGCGCCAATATGAACACGAACACACCAAACAATGGAGCGCAAAAATTGAGGAAGCTGATGCATTTATATTTGTAACTGCCGAATATGATTACAGCTACCCGGCATCGTTAAAAAATGCGTTGGAGTATTTGGTGCATGAGTGGGCTTACAAGCCAGTAGGAATTGTTAGCTATTCTGCAGGTCCATTTGCAGGTGTAAGGGCGGTAATGAGCCTGAAGTCTGATCTGCTTTCCTTAAAGGCCATATCACTTCACGAGATGGTGAACATCCCGGCTTTACAGCAGTTCATCAACGATGAAAACCAGTTTGTGGCCGACGAAAGGTTAACCACTGCTGCGGGCGTGATGCTTAAGCAATTGGTTAGGTGGACGAAAGGATTGAAGGCTATAAAAGAGGATAAATAAGGAAGTCGATAGTACATGGTCGATAGTCCATAGAGGGACGATCAATTGACATATTTCTATGGACCATGGACTGTTGACCATGGTCCATAAACTACTTCTCCAACTCAAATCCCCAATCCCGTCCTTTATTTATAGCGGGTACGCCTTTGTCCAGCCATACCGGCAACGGAGCGCCTTTTAAAAAGTGATCGAAGAACTGTTGTTCACGGATAGAGATGTCCTTGCGGTTTTGACGCTGAACAAGGTTATGTGCTTCGCCATTATACTCCAACAGCCAAACTGGTTTGCCAAGCCGGCGTAATGCGGTAAACATCTCGATGCCCTGGTACCATGGCACAGCACCGTCTGCATCATTACTCATGATCATAACCGGGGTTTGAACCTTTGGTAACTGAAACAGTGGTGAGTTTTCAATATAAAGCTCAGGCTTTTCCCACAAGGTTGCTCCAATTCGGCTTTGCGTTTTTTCGTACTGGAACTGCCGGTTTACGCCGCTTTCCCAGCGAATGCCGCCATAGGCTGATGTCATATTAGCCACCGGCGCGCCAGCCCATGCAGCTGCATACATGTTTGTTTGGGTGATGAGGTAGGCCACCTGGTAACCGCCCCAGCTTTGTCCCTGGATGCCGATGTGTGCAGCATCAACCCAGGGATTCTTCTTCAGCGCTTCAACCCCCGAGTTCACAAACTCCACAGCTGATGCGCCGGGATGCCCGGTTTGATAGCTGATATCGGGCGCAAAAACCAAATAACCATTGCTCACAAAAAATGAAATTGGCAGGCGCGACGGCGTAGGGGCAGGAGGAATATAATTGTACAAGCCATCGGAAAGCTTCTCATAAAAGTAAGCGATCATCGGGTATTTTTTTGTTGGATCGAAGTCTTCAGGCTTATACAAGATGCCTTTTGAATGATACCCCTTTGGTGTTGTCCATTCCACCAGTTCGGCAGTGCCCCAATTGTATTTCGCCTGCTGCGGATTGATGGTGCTCAGCCGGGTTTCTTTTTTTAGGTCAGTGGATAGGTAAAGATCAGGCGATTGTTGATAGCTGTATTTAGTATAAATGAACACAGTTTCGTTTTTTGCCTTCTGCAGGCTGCTGTAACCATTCGGCGCTATTACTACTTTTTCTGGCACGGCCTCGCTGCCCAGTTCCTTTTTATAATAGCCCCACTGTTTATCCCTTTCATTTTGAGCAATTATCCAAAGCATTTTTTTTGATGGGATAAACTTTTGCTCGGGATCTGAATTGGTATAACGGAAAATGATCTTGTTTTTCCTGCCGATCCCGCTGGTTAAATTAATTGCATTGCCAGTAGCCGGATCGATGCTCCAGATATCGTAACGGTCATAAATTAAAACGTTTTTATCGTGTTGCTCCCATCCCGAAATGCCATAGGGAGCAGGATCATCAGGGACATCATTTTCCTCTTCGCCCATTTTTACATGGGTTGCGGCAGTTAAATTTATTTTTTTACCGGTAGCAATCGAGTAACTGTGCCAGTTCTGATCCTTTACATCAAACCAAACTACATATCTTCCATCGGGCGAGATGCTGTAGCGCGCCTTTAAGCGCTCGTTAATCCGTACCCTGCCGCCTGTTCGGGTATTTATCAGGTAAGCTTCCTGGTTCGATCCGCCTTCCCACTGGCTTTGTACGCGGGCACCGGTATCGGTTAGTCCTAACACAAAACCTGCATCGGTATTATCCGGCACCAGGATCTCCCTCATATCATCATCTCCCAATTGAATAAGCTTTTTATCACCACTTGCCGGGCGGATCACAGCAAGATAATTGCGCTTCAGATCACGCTGCAAATTTTTTAATTGTTGGGGCTGCAGGTAATCATCCTTATAATTCCAGATGTCCAGTTTTGCTACCTCGAATTCGACAATTGTCGTATCAACGGGTTTTGGGATAGGAGCAGTGCCGAAAAATAAACTACTGCCGGTTTTGCTAAAATACACCTTGCCGTCGCCGCTTACTGCCCATTTATCGGGCATACCTATAGAATTTGGTGCGGCAATAGCCTCTGCGGTATCCTTCAGTGTGCTATAATAATATAGCTTAAATGGCTTTACCTGTGCCTTTTCTGGATTTTTCTCGGCAGTAAATGCGAGTTGCTTGCCCGCATCATCGAAAACCAGGTTGCGGTAGTTTCCCCTGCCGGTGCTGATCATCTTTATAGTATCCTTGTCAATGTCGTAAATATATAAACCGGAAATAACTGTTTTTGATTTCTTTGGGGCAGTTACTGCATACGCCAGCAGCTTGCCATTTTTAGTAAGCTGGTATTCGGTAACGTATGCAAACGATCTGGTTTTACCGGTAAGCAATTGTTTTATCGAAAGCTCGGCGCCATCCCGGATAGGTGGTGCGATGGTTGTTGCTATTGCTTTCTTTGAAGTATCGGATGCTGCTGGTTTCTTTACTGTATCGGCAGGTGACAAATAAGCCACAACAGGGGCCTTTTCAGCTATTTTAAACGAACGGATTGCCGGAATTTTTTCTACATAGTTTTTCCCAAGTGCTACGATACCCAGCGTATCCTTAGGGAATTCGGCCGGTTTCTTCTTTTTTATTTTTGCCTGCCGGATATCTTTGAAAAAAGGCTTGATCAGCATTACTGCAAATTTCGAATCGGGGGAGAAACGGGCAGTATCTGCTCTTGGCACCGTAAATTTACTGCTGTTTTTGGAATCGGTTATAACAAGGCTGGCATCGCCTTCCTGTTGCTTAATTACATATAACACCCATTTTCCATCATTACTGATGTGTTCATTTTCGACGCTTTCCCATGAATCATAAACAGAATGATCCAGCGGCTTTTTGGAAACCTTTTGGGCAGATGCTGAAAAATATAAGAATAAAAGGACAGCTGGCAATAATAATTTCCTCATACAATTTAATATCACTTAAATATGCTAAAAAATCTGCTTATTTGTTGAAAGTGAAGCTAAAAAGTTACAGGAAGGAGTAGCTGTAAAAGAAAAAACCTGCCCAACTGAGCAGGTTTCTGTAAGGTCAGTTATATATGTTAATGATAATTACGGATGAGCGTTGGTTACCAATACAGGTGTTAGTT
This sequence comes from Bacteroidota bacterium, assembly GCA_030775685.1. Classification (GTDB taxonomy): domain Bacteria; phylum Bacteroidota; class Bacteroidia; order Sphingobacteriales; family Sphingobacteriaceae; genus Mucilaginibacter. The sequence goes on along the minus strand of JALYIP010000073.1, from coordinate 9,573 downwards.
TATCCGCTCCGCTTGAAGCTACCAGGCCCTCAAGGTAGATGGTGTAAACATAACCATTGCTAATGGTTACGTTATTTAACGTTGCTAAAACAGTACTGGTGCCGGCCCGCCTTATCTCGAACGAATAAGTTTTACCTGTGATAGAAAAGAACGAAGTAAATCCTTTAAATCCTTTATTTGAAGCTATTACCGATGCGTCCTTTACGGCAAGATCCACAGCAGGCGCGTCAGGGCTTAAGTTAACAAAACGCAGATAGGCGCTACCTGATGCAGGTTGTGACAGCGAGTCGGTGAGTAAAAGATATGACAGTGTTGGCGATTTACCTACGAGGCATAACGAATATGCAATGTTTTCCTTAAGGTTCACGGTGTCGCTAAAAATTTGTGTACTTGTACCTGTTTGACTAAAGCTTGCTGTTCTTTTGCCTGAATATGCCCTGAAATAATCAAGGTTATTACCCAGCGCCAGGCCGCTTCCGTTCACTCTTGTACCATCCAGGTAAAAGTCAAGGACAGGTTGACCAGGGGAGGCCTGTACCACGCTCATCACAGACACAGCCGGTAATGGTGTGTTACTTGTGTGATCTTTTAGACACGAGGATAACATAACGGATAATATGCAAACTGCACCAATCTTCGCCACTAATCCCTTTGAAATGTTTTTAAAGTTTTTCATAATAAAAATTTTTATTGATGGAGTAATTATAACTACATAACGGGTGAAATAAACCAAACGCTACAGCGCCCGGCGGAAAAAAAAGAATTTTTATAAAAGATGCCTTAACATATAAGGAAATCAGCATGTAATTTATTTAGTTAATTAGATAAAATATGTTTTAGTAGTTAAAACAAGGTTGCTTTTAAATGGTTCTACTAGTACATAAATATCTATTTAAAACTAAATAACATGGCAACTAAAACATCAAACAGAAAACCTGCCGGTTTAACCGGGAAAATGGAAGACTCAGAGTTTCACAAATTCTTTGTAGACGAACTTAAGGACATTTACTGGGCAGAAAAACACCTTGTAAAGGCGCTGCCTAAAATGCAAAAGGCAGCAACAAGCGAAGACCTGGCTGCGGCGTTTCAAAAGCATACTGCCGAGACCCAAACGCATATCGAAACCCTTGAACGGGTATTTTCGCTGCTTGATGAAAAAGCGGTGGCTAAAAAATGTGATGCAATGGAGGGGTTGCTTGCAGAAGCAACCAGTATAATTGAAGATACCGAAAAAGGAACCCACACACGTGATGCGGGTTTGATCCTTGCCGCTCAAAAAGTTGAACATTACGAAATCGCCACTTACGGCTCATTACGTACCTTTGCGCAAACAATGGGCCATACAGATGTCGCCGATCTGCTGCAACAGACATTAGACAATGAAAGGGCAACAGATGAAGCCTTAACCCAGGCTGCCGAAAGTATGGTTAACGAAGCAGCCGCAGCCGAATAACCAATTTCATGAAATAAGAAAGCCGCCCTCCAATATTTTGAAGGGCGGCTTTTTTGTTATAAGTTGAATTCTATAAGCCGTCGAATACAAAACCTCCTTTTTCCAGGGGCTTCCTTGGCATCATGTCAGCCCTGGTGCTGGTTTGGTAAACAAACGATGCAACAATAATAGCCGCCTGTTTAAGATCCTCCATTTTCAGGTGATCGTAATTGTCCATGTTGCTGTGGTGCGTGCGGGTTTCGTAATCTATAGGATCCTGGATGAACTGGAAGCCCGGGATTCCTGCCCAGTCGAATGAAAGGTGGTCAGTTGAACCGGTATTCGCCATTGTTACGGTGCTTGCGCCTAAATCGGCAAATGGTTTAAACCATTGTTCAAATATCGGCTTTATGGCTGTGTTGCCCTGTGCAAATATGCCCCGGATCTTACCTGTACCGTTGTCAAGGTTAAAGTAAGCAGATACTTTTGCCTGCTCTGGCTTAACTGTGAGATCAACACCCCTGAAGTGATTTTTTACGTAACCGTATGAGCCTAATAAACCCTGTTCTTCACCACCCCATAAAGCAATGCGGATGGTGCGTTTTGGTTTTAAGCCTAAAGAATCAAGTAAACGAACAGCCTCCATCATTACAATACAGCCTGCACCATTATCGGTTGCGCCGGTTGAGGAGGCCCATGCGTCCATGTGGCCGCCAAGCATTACCAGTTGCGATTTCAGCTTAGGATCAGTACCCGGAATCTCGCCTACAACATTGTAGCCTTTAATATCAGCATCATTAAATTTGCCCTGTACGTTCAGGTTTAGTTCAACTTTGTGTCCGGACTCGGTTAATCTTTTTATTCTTTGACCATCTTCCGAAGAGATAGCCACTTTAACTATGCTTTCGCTGGTATTGGTTTTGTAGCCTATCAATCCCTGTACAAAAACGGTTCCGTTCCTGTCTTCAGCGCCGGCAGTCAATATCGCCAATGCGCCTGATTGCTGGATCAGCTTCGGAACCCTGTCGATAAGGTTAAAATATTTAAGGTAGCCTTCCAGTACTTCCCTGCTTAGCATGTAGGTATCTTTCATGTTGGCCAGCTCGGTATCAGACAGGCGCTCGGCTGATGGTTTAAAGTCAGGCTCATAGCTTGGCGCTTTCCCGGCTATCAACACAAATTTCCCTTTAAAATCAGCAGCATGTTTTATGATGTAGGCGGTATCCATGGCATTTGCTTGCGGCAGTACAACAACTTCGCCGCTTATCGGGCCCTTTGTGTTGCCGCTCCATGGTTCAGGATACGCAGTTATGGATTGCGAATAAGGTGCTTTAAACGAGATGCTAAAATCCTGGATCTCCCAACCCTTGCCAAAATTACCCCACGGTTCAAGTGCGGCGTTTGCCATGCCCCATTTTTTCATGGTTTCAACAGCCCATGTAGCCGCCCTTGTAAAACCCGGCGAATTGGTAAGTCTTGGCCCGGATACATCAGTAAGGTAATGTGCAATTGACGGGATGTGCGAATTGGTCATCTCCGCTTTCCTGATCCTGCTGAACACTGCTGTATCAACAGTTTCCTGTGCATACAAGCTTGCGCTGGTCAGCATCAACGCAGCAAAGGCTGATTTAAAGTATAAATGCTTCATGTTTTGTGGTTATGATTTTTTAGTCAGTTAATTTATAGCTAAAACTATGGTATTAGGCTTACAACTACAAGTTTATTTGTATGCTGAATTTAGAGTAGAAATGAAAAGAAATGTTACCGGTGCTTATTAGGTATTTTGATCATCAAGGTCAGATAAGAACTTTTCTGCGTTATTTAAATGTGTTTTTTGTTTTTCGGCAGGCATTTTATCAAAAGTTTTGATCAGCATCCCAAGCCTTGGGTTTTGCAAAAAGAAATTGCGATGCACGTGCATAAATCTCCAAAATAATCCGTCCCAAACATCCTGCCACGCGCCTTTCTTCCAATCACCCATTTTTAAGAGATAGTTGCTGCCGCTTATGTAAGGTTTGGTGGTCATTAAACCACCGTCGGCAAATTGTGTCATCCCGTAAACGTTGGGCACCATTACCCAATCGTATGCGTCAATGTACATTTCCATAAACCACTTGTATACGTCGTTAGGATCAAATTCACATAAAAGCATAAAATTTCCCATCACCATCAACCGCTCAATATGATGGGTGTAGCTGGTTGCCAGCACTTTTTTTATCACCACATCAACGGGATAAATGCCTGTTTTTGCCAGCCAGAAAGATTTTGGGATCTTCCTTTTAAAGCCCCAATAGTTTTTAGTTCGTTGTTTGGATCCCTCACGTTCATATACAATATGGATAAACTCACGCCACCCCATAACCTGACGAATAAACCCCTCCAATGAATTTAGCGGTACCTCATTTTCTGAAGCCGCTGCCAAAGTTTTATCGATAATTTGCTGTGGTGTTAACAAACCAATATTAAGCATTGGGGTAAGTATGGAATGATATAAGAAGCTTTCGTTAGCTACCATAGCATCTTCATAAATACCGAATTTTTGAAAACGTTGGAGTAAAAATTCATCCAGCCATTTTTCTGCATCTTCATAATTAATGGGATAGAAGCCACCGAGGTTGCCAAATGGGGACGATGTGTTGCCATAATTATTAGGGTAGTTTTTATCCACCCATATTTTGGCCTCCTCCACAAATCGGTTATCGGCTGGAACGGTAAGGATAGGAACAGCTTCTGTTTTTGGGAACTTTAATCGGTTTTCAGTATCAAAAGTCCACTTACCTCCAATGGGCTTATCATTAACCTCCAGAAGAATGTTTCTTTTCTTCCGCTGCCAGGTGTAAAAGTCTGTCTGGAAATAGGTTTTTCGCTGATCAAAAAACTCATCAACATCTGAAATACTATTTAAGAAATTCGGAGACTTATATTTTTTTATGCTGATGTTTATATTTTCACACGTGCTTCTTATTCTTTTCCCCAGCCAGTTATCAGCAACGCCGGCATAGTGGATTTGCGTTATCCCTTCTATCGACAACTTCCTTAATAATAATCTTACGTCTGATAAGCTATCAGTTGCTTCAATATAATTTACAGAGATGCCCTGTTGCATGAGGTAATCTGCATACCAATTCATCGAGGCGTGATGAAGTAGTAATTTCTTTTTATTGAAATTATATTGATTGAAAAATAAGGTCTCCTCAACAAGGTAAACCGCTCGGGAAGCATGAATAGCAGGATGTTGCTTAAATAGCTGGTGCGGGAAAATTAATGTAACGGAAGCTTCAGGCATGCGTAGTTAAATACAAGGAGAAGGTGTTTTTTGTTTTGCAACTAACTAACAGCCTGTAAAGCTTTAATCTTTTTATCGTGCAATTGGGAGAAAAAAGTAACCATGCAAATAGCGCCGATGGTAGCAAACAGCATGTCTGATTGCGTATCCCAAACATCGCCCTGTGTGCCTAAAAATGAATCGCCCGATGAACCGGAACTAACCGAAACGAACCATTCTAAAAATTCATAGCACATGCTGATGCTCATGCAAACCACTACAGTTAAAAACGGGGTCCACGATTTTTTTTGGATGATGTTTTTACGGATGTAGATTTCCCTTATGATAAACGCCGGTATAAAGCCTTGCGCAAAATGGCCAAGCTTATCGTAATTATTCCTGCTTTGATGAAAAACGTCCCTGATCCAATTAAATGCCGGTACCAAAGCATACGTATAGTGACCGCCTATAAAAAGAATGCAGCAATGAACCAATATCAGGCAATAGGTTAGAATAGGTGAACTGGAATTTCTTAAAGGTGAAAAGTAATACGAAAAAGCCGATGATAGCTGGAAAGACTTCCAGGGTCTATGTAAAATAATCATGTGGGTTTATGGCCGAAATAATAAGCGCCGCGAAAAATAAAATGACAAGGAGGTAATACTTTTTCATGCACTAAGATGTGGATTAAAATTGAAACCAGGTAATATGGTATTCGAGGCATCAATAAAATGCTATTTGATAAAGCGGGTAGTTTCTAATTTGCAGTGTGTTTAAAAAATATAACTTTGGTATTCATAAACCGAAATATAAAAGACTGGCGGAAAAAACTGAGAAGCAGTGAATTGATCGGCGAGGCTAGTAAAGGTCGCTCGGCTAAACGCTTTTAAAACCAACTTAGTTCATATCTATATACATCATTTTTATGGCGGATAAAAATTTTAGCGGACAAGTTGCAATAATAACCGGCGCAGGGCAGGGCATAGGTTTTGAAATTGCCCGGCAGCTTGCGCTTAAGGGCGCGTCGGTTATTCTTAATGACATTGACCAGGATTTGGCTGCTGAAGCTGCCGGTGCAATCGAAAAAGAAAGTGGTATTTGCTTACCCGTGGCAGGGGATGCTTCTGATGTTGATTTTATTCAGCACCTGGTTAACGAGGCGGTTACTAAATTCGGCAGGCTTACCATCGCGATAGCAAATGCAGGTATAACTACCTTCGGGAAATTTTTGGATTATCAGCCGGAATCGCTGCAGCAAATCATGAATCTTAACCTGTATGGCAGTTTCTTTTTAACGCAAAAAGCTGCGCTGCAAATGAAAAAGCAAGGCAATGGCGGCAGCATATTGTTAATGTCATCGGTTACCGGTCACCAGGCGCATGAAAATTTAACAGCTTATGGAATGACCAAGGCGGGGCTGAATATGCTGGCAAAAAGCCTTGTAATTGAGTTGTCGCCGTTCAATGTCAACATAAATACTATTGCGCCTGGCGCCACGCTTACTGAACGAACTTTAATGGATGTAGAATACAGGGAAACGTGGTCGCGCATTACACCCATGGGGAAGCCGGCTACGGTTGAGGATATTGCTAACGCAGCGTTATTTTTTGTTTCGCCGGCGTCAAGACATATTACAGGCCAAAGTTTGGTGATCGATGGAGGCTGGACGGCGATGAGTCCGTCGCCATATTAAAGCAAAAGAGCGATGGTTTTGAATCATCGCTCTTTTATATTAGCTACAAGTATGATTGCAAAGCACCACTTCGTGATGACTGCTTGATCCGTTGCAACGCTTTATCTTTTATCTGGCGGACTCTTTCACGGGTTAAAATGAATTTCTCGCCAATTTCTTCCAAAGTATGTGTATGGTTGTTGCCCAGGCCATAAAACAAAATCAGCACTTCGCGATCACGCTCACCTAATTTAGAAAGGGAACGGTTTAGCTCGGTAGCCAATGAATCATGGATCAGCATGCTATCGGTTGACGGATCGCTGTTTTGCATTACATCAAGCAATGTTCCTTCTTCGCCTTGCTGAAAAGGTGCATCGATAGAAACCTGGCGACCTGAGTTTCTTAATGAATCGGCAATTTTTTCAACTGTTGTTTCCAGCGTTTCTGCCAGTTCCTCAGGTGTTGGTTCACGCTCAAATTCCTGCTCCAATTGCGATTGTACCTTCCTGATCTTGCTTAAAGTGCCAATCTGGTTTAATGGTAAGCGTACTGAACGGGATTGATCAGAAATTGCAGATATGATCGATTGCCTGATCCACCATACAGCGTATGATATAAATTTAAAGCCTTTGGTTTCATCAAAACGTTTTGCAGCTTTAATTAAACCAAGGTTACCTTCGTTAATTAAATCGCCAAGTGTTATTCCCTGGTTTTGGTATTGTTTTGCAACCGATACTACGAAACGTAAATTTGCCTTGGTTAAACGCTCTAAAGCTGCCTGGTCGCCATCACGAATCTTCTGGGCAAGGATAACTTCCTCCTGTGCAGTGATCAGGTCTACCTTGCCAATTTCTGTTAAATATTTATCCAGCGATTGGGTTTCGCGGTTAGTTATAGATTGACTTATCTTAAGTTGTCTCATTGAAAATGAATTGTGCCGCAAAAAAGAGAGACGGCTTTGAATGATTTTTTTAAATCGTTCGTTAGGGGAAATCTGCTGTTGATTAACAGCTAAGAAAAATAAAAGCATTTTCCGTTTTGGGCGGAAAATGCTTCGCGAATAATTATATAGATTGTTAAGCTATTTTTACTCTTACTGCGTTGGGGCCTTTTCTGCCTTCTTCCACTTCAAACTGTACGGTATCGTTTTCACGGATACGATCGATTAAGCCTGATGAGTGAACAAATACTTCTTTGCCACCATTAGATGGGGTGATGAATCCAAAACCCTTTTCTTCATTAAAAAATTTTACTGTTCCTTCTTGCATTATGTTTATTTTAAATAGCCACAAAAGTAGCGTTTATTATTGAATAAACATGTTTAATTCTCACTTGTTTTCTTTTCATGGCTTTTTATTGACTTAAGGCCGATTTTATAGGTAAAAATAAATTATCGGACCCTGAAAAATAGCCAGCAAACCATCGCCCCGGTTAATGTATTTAAAAAATTCACCAGGTTATTTCCTATTAAATGCCTGCGTTCCAGTGTGGCACCCAAAAGTGAGTCGACAATATTTCCAATAACACCGGCAATAATTATCCACAAAAAGTTAATATTCCAACCATGACCAATGGAATAAATACAAGAGATAATTACTGCCCCGGCTATGCCAATTAACGTTCCTTCGAGACTAATTACACCGTCCAGCCCGCGTTGATCTTTTTTGAATGTGATAATATTATAAAACCGCCGCCCAAGGATGGTGCCCAATTCAGACGAAAGCGTATCGGCGGTTGCGGCGGCCAGGCTGCCGGCCATCATCACTTGCAGTATACTCGCATACTCCGGCCTGTACCATGAAATTGCGCCGAGAATTGCTGCCATACTGCCATTGGCCATTACCTGTCCGGCGGTCCGTCCACCCTTATTCTCTTCGGCTGCGCCTATTGCTTGTTTTTTATTCAGGCCAATACTTGTAGCGCCCGAGCCCAGGATGAAAAACGATGTCAGCATAATGATCCCGGGGTATCCGCCGCCTTCAAAAGCTAACAGGCCAACTACGCCGCCTAACAATGCGGCGGGAATGGTGAGTTTACTGGCAGCGATACTGAATACTATACCTGCAACAAGGACGAAATATATTACACAACTGCCGAAGCCCATACTTAAAATCAATGTGGCTAAAGTATGAAATCTTTAGGGCTATGGCGATCGCTGGTGTGTGAATTTACAGGTTGCTACCCGCAAACGATCTTTCGGCGATCTTACTCATTTGATTAAAAATAAAGCCGGGTAAAAAGCGGCCTAACAATGCCAGTATGAATGCTATCCCCGGAAAGATTTGGTATTTGTCTTTTTTTAATCCTTTGATGGCTGCAGTAACCAGTTTATCAGGTTCCATCATGGTTTTAGGATCTACGTCGCCTGCAAATTTATCATTTAAGGGGGTGTTTGATCCCGGCGCTACCAACTCGAATACTTTGATATTATCCTTTTTTAATTGGCTACGGAGCGACCGGGTATAAGATTGCAGGCCTGACTTTGTTGCGCCATAAATAGGGGCAAGGGGAAAAGGTACAAACGCAATACCCGATGTAACATTCATAATTGCCGCGTTGGGCACACTTTGCAAATGAGGTAAAAATTGCTGCACCATCCTTACAGGCCCTGATAGGTTGATTTCGATTTCGCGGGTAATGTTGTCCAGGTCAATAGATTTGTCATGCAGGTTAAGTTTACGCATTTCGCCCGCGTTGTTTATCAAAATGTTGAGGTTTGGGAATTGTTTGATTACCTGGACGTATAAAGTCTTTATTGCCTCCGGATCGCTCACGTCGCTTTTAAAAGTATGCACTTTTGGGAGCTTTAGCTTGGTTGCTTCAAGCTTTAGCTGGTCGCGACCGGTGATTATTACTGTATTGTCCAGTGCTATTAATTGGCGGGCAAATTCAAGACCTATGCCGCTTGTGCCGCCGGTTATTAAGATGGTATTATTGCTGATTTCCATTTTGTTATTTTTTTAACAAAGATCAGTGGATCAATAACATGAAGTTTGCAAGTATCAATCCATTGTTTGCGAAATTCAAATGTTGGAGGAGGAGTTCATGGAGTAACTATTAGTCCCACAAACTTATCCGGCCTCACCCTGCCCTCTCCAAAGGCTACCCCTTACCCAAATTTTGGATAAGGTTGAAGTCATTGTTTAGAAAACCATTGCTGCTAAAATGGGGAATAATAGGTTTTGTACACGATGTTAATAAAAA